>CAVUSB010000029.1:0-1079429 GCA_963744045.1 uncultured Acidimicrobiaceae bacterium | reverse complement strand
GGCGCGCCGCCACGTCAGGAGGGGAGAACCTCGGGGTTGACGATGTTGAGCGGCCGCGCCCCCGCCATGAGGCGGCAGAGGTCCTCGGCGATCGTCCGGGTGTGGTTGGACTCGGTGTCGTAGGTGGCGCCGCCGATGTGCGGTGTGAGAACGACCTGGGGGAACGTGGTCAGCGGATGGTCCGTGGCCAGGTGCTCGCCCTCGAAGTGGTCGAGCCCCGCAGCGCCGACCTTGCCCGAGGCCAGGGCGGCCACCAGGGCGTCGGTGTCGTGGATTTTGGCGCGGGCCGTGTTCAAGAAGACCACGCCGTCGCGCATTTTGGCGAAGGCGTCGGCGTTGATCATGCCGGTCGTCTCCGGCGTGACCGGGGCGTGCACGGAGATCACGTCGGACTTGGCCAGCAGCTCGTCGAAGGAGCTGGTGGCGTCCTCGGCATAGGGGTCGTAGGCCAGGACGTCCATGCCGAGGCCGCGCAGGCGCCAGCGCAGGGCGCGGCCCACCGCACCGAGCCCGACCAGGCCGACGGTGCGGCCGTTCAGCTCCCAGGCCCGGTAGCGCTGGTAGGGAATTTTGCCGTCACGGTAGATCTCGCCCTCCCGCACGTCGCGGTCGGCGGGCACGATGCCGCGGGTGGAGGCGAAGAGCAGGGCCACGGCGAGCTCGGCCACGGCGTCGGCGTTGCGTCCCGGCGCGCGCAGGACAGGGACCCCGGCCGCGGTCGCGGCCGCCACGTCGACGTTGGTGGGATCACCGCGGCAGCTGCACACCGCCATGATCGGCTGCTCGTAGAGGTCGGCCCCGCAGACGTCGCTCTCGACGATGACGATGTTGGCGCCCTCCGCTGCCGCCCGCTCAGCCAGCTGGGCGGCGTTGTAGATGCGGAGGGAGGGCTGGTCCAGCCACGAATCGAGCACGAGATCCGCCAGTTGGTGCAGCAGATCGAGGCCGGGGCCGCTCACGGCGGCGGTCACCAGCGCCTTCGGACGGGATCCTGTCATGTCGGTCGAACTCTCCTTGTGGGGCGGGCGTCGTCCATAATGGCGGAATCATGACACGCGTGTCAGATTCATGAGTCCGTCCCCGAGCCCCGTCACTGTGGGTGTCGACATCGGCACCACATCGGTCAAAGCGCTGGCCGTTGACGAAAAAGGGCAGGTGGTGGCCCGGAGCCGGGTGCCCCACAGCATCGTGGCGCCCGAGCCCGACGTGTTGCGCCATGACGCCAAGAAGGCCTGGCGAGCCGGGCCGCGCAAGGCCTTCGAGCAGGTGACCGCCGAGCTCGAGGCCGAAGGGAACTCGCTCGCCGGCGTCGCCGTGGCCTCCATGGTCCCGTCGATGACCGCCGTCGGGCGGCAGGGCGTGCCCTTGCTGCCCGGTCTGCTCTACGGGGACCGCGAGGGCCGGCCCGCCGAGGACGCCCCCGACGACGCCGTTGTGCCGCTGGGCGCCATGCCCGACGCCGAGGGCTTCCTCCGCTGGGCCTCGCGCGAAGTGCCCGATGCCCGGGGCTACTGGCCCTGCCAGGCCGTCGCGACCAATGCCCTCTCGGGACTGCCCGCCATCGACACGGGTGTCACCGCCTCACTCGGGATGCTGCACACGCACAAGGGCTGGAACACGGACCTCCTCGGCTCCATGGGAATTGCAGAGGAGCAGATGCCGCTCGTCGTCCCGATGGGCGAGGCCGCCGGCACGCTGCCGGGCTCCGACGTCGTGATCACGGGCGGGACCATCGACGCCTTCTGCGACCAAATCGTCTCGGGTGCCGTGCACAAGGGCGACGTCCTGGTGATCTTCGGCGCCACCCTCATCTGCTGGGTGATCTGCGACGAGTGGCTGAGCGTCGAGGGGCTGATCAGCTACCCGAGCACGACGCCGGACCGGTATCTCGTCGGCGGTCCGAGCAACGCCGGGGCCCTCTTCGTCGACTGGGCCCGCCACCTGCTGCGGGACACGCCGCGTCCCGGACCGAAGCGGGAGCAGCTCGAGCCCCGGCTCGGGACACCCGGTCGGGTGCCGGTCTGGTTGCCCTACGTGCGCGGGGAGCGGACACCGTTCGAGGACCACACGCTGCGTTCCAACATTTATGGGCTCGACATCGGGTCGGGCGCGGAAGCGATGGAGCGGGCCGCCTACGAGGCGAGCGGCTTCGTGGTGCGGCGCATGATTGAACGCTCCGGCGTGAAGCCGACGCGCATCGTGGCCAGTGGCGGCGGCTCGCGTGTGACCGCATGGATGGCCGCGGTGGCCGACGCCACCAATCTGCCGGTCGAAACCGTCGCCGTGCCCGAGGGCGCTGCACTCGGTGCCGCGTTCTTCGCGCGTCTGGCCTCCGGGCTCGAGGCGTCGTTGGACGATTCGACGCGCTGGTCAGCCGTCGGGCGGACGATCGAGCCGGACCCGGCCTGGGCGCGCGCCGCCGAAGAGCGTTACGCGAAGTTCAGCGACCTCGGCACAGGGACGTAGCTCCTTCGCTCTCGCTGGATTGCGGCGCGACGCCGAAGAGGCCCGCCGCGCTGCACCAACGCCGACGAACGCCGGCAGATGCGTCGTCGCGTGCGGGCTCGCGTCTCGTGCAGGAGACAAGGTCGCACGCGCCACGTCGAGTGCGGCCGAGCGCTGACGCGCCATTGTGAACCAGAGAGCCGACCACGATGCAGCGCTCGTGTCGACGCGGCGAGGGAATACCGATCACTCGGGACATCTCCCGCATCGCAGCAGACCGTCGCATTTCGCCGGTCGGGGAGTGAATCACCTTGCCGCATTCAGCGATGGGAACGACGTGGCATTGACCAAATGCGAATGGCTGTTTTGTCGCTCCGCAAACAACAGGTTTGTAACTACAAGCTCCTTCGGCATTATACAACAATCGGCTCTTCACACCCCTCTTGCAATTGGCGACTTCGGTGGATTACAAACGTTGTTGTCCTGAAATTGTCCAATTAGTCACGCGCTCTTCAAGTTTCGTTCATTTTCTCATCAAGTTGTTCAGGCGTTGCGCATTGGTTGCTCATCGGGGCTCCGCAAAACCGGAGCTGGGGGGTGGCGGCAAGCAGATGTAGCCCAGACACAACATCAAAAAAGGAGATGCAACGATATGAAACGGTTCATGACAAAGAGAGTTGCCGCGGTCGGCGTCGTTGCGACGCTGCTCGTGGGTGGGGGCATCGCGTTCGCCCTCGTGCCCGGTACCGGGTCCGGGTCGGGGTCGGGAACGACCACCGCCGGAACGGGATCGACACTGGCCGTCACGATTTCGGTCCACTTCAACGGATCGACTCCGCTCGTTCCGGGCGGAAGCATTCCCGTGACCTTCGACGCGACGAACACCAACGCTGCTCCAGCATTGATCAAGACGATCTCGCTGGACACGAGCAGCAGCACGGCGCCCGATGGAGTCAGCTCCTCGAATGCCGGGTGTGAGGCCTTCCTCCAGGCATACAACCGGAACATCGTCACGATCCCACCGAACTCGGACAACCAGTTCACGCTGCCGACGGTGACGATCAACACGTCGGTCCCCGCTGGTGCGACCAACTACGGCTTGATTCCGCAAGGGTCCCTCAGCTGGATCAACCTGCCGACGGTGGATCAGAGCCCCTGCCTCGGCCAGCCTCTGACGCTGCACGTGACGACTCCATAGGGCTGTCATGGCGACCAGGCGGAGTGGGCGGCACCGGTTCGCTCCTCCGCCTGGTCGGACAGCCCCGCAACCGGCCCCCGAATGTGTACCCCGTGGCCCGGACGAGGGCACCGCAATGTTTCGAACGAAGAAGGCGAACAGCGCGAAGCGGCACTGCCGTTCAGCGCGGTCACAGGCTGCCCGACAACGAAAGCATCAGGACGCGATGGAACCTACGTGGAGGCGACCGAAGTCCCCGTTCCCAATGAGGGCGTGCGCCCGGGTCAGTGGTGGGCGCGGTCGGAGTCTCTCTTCCCAGGGCCGGATCGCCGCGACCGCGAACCCCAATTCGGTGGCGCACGCGCCATGACAGGGCGGAGCCAGCTCCCGCCGGGCATGCCCCGTGTTCCTCCTGCCGCGAAGGAACGGCGTGGCGCCCGCTTCGCGCCGCGTGCGTTCCGCCCGGACCAACAGCTCGGGGCCCACGCCATGAGGGGGGACCCGCTCCTTTCCTTCGAGCACAGAGCGCTGCACGCCATGAGGGGGGACCCGCTCCTCTCGGTCGAGCACAGGGCGCTGCACGCCGTCCGGATCGAACCGGTCACCATGCCGGCGCTCCGTCCGTTCTCTCCGGTCGACTGTCCGGCCGTCGGCGGCGCCCCGACGCCGGCCGTCATGGCGGCCGCCCGCACGTCGGGGCGCGCTGGCGCCCCTGCCCCGACGCGCCGGGCGCGCCCAGTGAGGCGACAGGGAGCGCGCGCCGCGCTGCGCCGTCGGTGGGGTCTGGTCCCCGTCGCCGGGGCCACGGGGGCGCTCGTGGCGGGCCTCGGGGCGGGCGGAGCGTTCGCCTACCTCGACGCAGGACCCACGCACGGCTCGGGTTCGGGCGAGACAGCCGCTGGAGGGCCGCCCGCGGCGGCGGTGATCACGGCGACGAGCGACACCACGGGCCTGCTTCCGGGCCGTGCGGGTCCCGCCTCCTTCACGCTGCACGATGATGGTGCGTCGAGCGGCCCGTTCGACCAAGTCGCCGCCGGCGCGACGGTCGTCTCCGACAACACCGCTCTGTGTCCAAGCAGCTATGTGAGCATTGCGCAACCGTTGCCCTATGTGTTGCAGACGCCGATCGCGGTGAGCCCCGGTGCGGCGAGCGGGGTGCAGACCATTCCCGGGTTCGTGGAGCTTGCCTCGAATGCACCCAGCTCGTGTCAGGGCGTGACCTTTACCGTCACCTTGAGGCTCTCGGGGCAGTCGTCATGAGCCGGGGACGCCACGCGCACACCGCGCCGGCCACGCACGTGCGTCCCCGCCACGGCCGCCCCCGTCGCCTCCGTGGTCCGATCGTGCTCTTCGTCTGCGCCTTCCTACTCGCTTCGGGCACAGCGGCCTTCGCCTACACGACGACGCAAGGCAGCGGGACGGGGCAGGCGCGAGCCATGACGCTCGAACCCGCCGGCACCGGGACCGCCTCGGATCCGACGCCAACGAGCCTGTCTCTGTCCTGGGGCGCGGCAGCGGCGTTGCCACAGGATGGCGGGTATCTGGTCCTGCGGAGCACGTCGGCCGGAGGGCCCTACGCGAAGGTCGCCAGCGGCACCTGCAACCAGGCGATCACCTTGGTCTCTGCCGCCACATCGTGTGTGGACACGGGTCTGGCGGCCGCGACGACCTACTACTACGAAGTGGAGGCCGGCTTCTACGACGTCAAGACGCTCTGGGTGAGTGCGCCCGATTCTCATTTCTCGGACACGACCAGTCAGGCTCCGGCGGGGTCGGGCCCGACCGGGCAGGCTCCCTCGAGCACAGGAGTTCCGGCGATCACCAGCGCGAGCGAAGCGAGCTTCTCCGTCGGCAGTGCGGACTCCTTCCAGGCGTCGGCGTCGGGGAGCCCCGCCCCCGCGTTCTCGAACGCGGCCTTCGGCGGTTGCACGCCGACCACGCTGCCTTCGGGCCTCACCTTCTCGAACAGCGGCCTCCTGTCCGGCACCCCGGGCCCTGACGCGGTCGGTACCTACACCGTGTGCATCAACGCGGCGAACGGCATTGCGCCCGTCGCTACCCAGACGTTCACCCTCACGATTGCCACCGAAACGCTCGTGATCAGCTCGACGGCCGTGTCGGGTGCTGCGTCGAACACACCGAACCTCGGGCCCATCACGGTACGGCGCCAGACGGGCTCGGGTGCTCCGATCACCGTGGGCGGCCCTCTGACGGTGAATCTGACCAGCGGCACGTCGGGTGCGGGCTTCGCGGACAGCGCAGTTCGCGTCGTCGCCCGTGACGAGCGTGACCATCCCGGGCGGCCAGAGCAGCGCGACGTTCTGGTACGGATCGGCGGCTCCGGGCGGGCCGACGGTGACGGCCTCTGCCGCGGGGTACGTGTCCGGCTCCCAGCTCGAGACGGTCACGCCGGCCCCGGCCGGGCTGACCCTGGCCCTGGCCGCAGGAAGCACCGGCAACCCGGCGCTCTCGTGCGGGCCGCCCGCGTCGAACGCCACCTGCTCCGTGACGGGAGTCGGGGCCGCCGGACGTATCGCGTTCTCCGTCAGCTTCTGGAACGGCGGCAAGAGTCCCGTCGTGTACAGCGCCACACAGGCGTCGACGGTGAGCGAGACCGGACAGAGCGCAGGCAGTGTCACGATCGGCGCAGGTGCCTCGTCGTCCACTCCCGGCGGGCTCACCGCGTCCGTGGGGACGTCGACGCTCGCCTTCGGCCCGTACTCGCTGACGCTTACGGTCGGTCCATGAGGCAAGCTTGCTCCGCCGTCCGGAGCCCCTTGTGCCGCTGAGGTCGTGCTGGGCCGGGACCACAGCCCGCCCGGCTATCGGTTGGGGGTGAAGGCCACCTTCAGGGCGCCACTCTGGTCCTGGCGGGCCAGGGCCTTGAGAGCGGGCCACCACTCCTGCAGATCGAAGCGGTGCGTGAGCATCGGTGTGATGTCGAGCCTGCCGTCCCGGACCAGCTCGAGGTAGAGGGCGATGGCGTGGAGGCGGCGTCCCTCGAAGTCCTCCACGCCGAACGCGTTGGACCCGGCGATGGTGATTTCCTTGAAGTAGATCGGGGTCGACTCCCACCGTTCAGGCGTGGCCACGCCGGTATAGACGAGCCGGCCCCGCTCGGCGAGGACGCGGACGCCCACCTCGAGCGTCTCGGCCTTGGCGATGGAGTCGTAGACCACGTCGATGTGCCCGGGATGCGTGACGGGAAGGCCGTCCAAGGGCTGATGCAGGACGGCACCCGACCAGGCCGCCAGTTCCTCGACGAGTTGGAGCCGCGGCTCGTGCGAGAAGACCGCGTCCGCCCCGAAGCGCACCGCCATGGCACGTTGGGCTTCGAAGCGGGCGACCACCCCGACCTCGACGCCCGGGTAGAGCGCCTTGAGGATGGCCACGCTCGTCAGGCCCAGCGCGCCGGCTCCGTAGACGAGCACCCGCCCTGAGGCGGGAGGCGGGTGGCGCACGATGGCGTGGAAGGAGACAGAAAAGGGATCGGCGAGTACGGCGGCCTCATTGGAGATGCCGTCGGGGACAGGAATCAGCATGGAGTCGTGGGCGGCCAGCTGCTCGGCCCAGGCGCCGGGGGCGCCGGTGATGACGCCGACATGGACCCCGGGCCCCAGATCGCCCTTCGTGAAGCTCCAGCAAAGGTTCAGGTCTCCCGCCTGGCAGGGTGGGCACAGCGGCGCGATGCCGCGCGGCGCGGCAGGTCAACCACGGGTTGAGCACGACACGCTGGCCGACGTCGAGCCCCCGGGCTTCGGGTCCGAGAGCGACGACCTCCGCCACCACTTCGTGTCCGGGCACGTGGGGGAGCGAAGAGAACGCGGCCATGGGATTGTCGATGTCACCCGTGTTGAAGTCGCCCAGGACGAGCTTGGCGTCCGATCCACAGATGCCCGAGAGGAGGGGCCGGGTCACCACCCAGTCGGGGCGGACGAGGCGGGCGTCGTCGATGTCGTGGAGGCCGAAGGGGATGCCCGCCAGCATCGTCTCCAGCTCGTCCCGCGGGGTGGGCCGGACCTCTTCTTTGTCCGGTGGTGCGCCGAAGAGCAGTGCCTTCACTGTTCCGTCCCTTCCTGGCCGCCCAGGCCACGCATGCCCACAATGAAACTGTCGATGTCGGAGGTCTTGGCCTCGATGATCGCCTTCATGTCGGGCAGGTAGTGCTCGAAGGTGTCGCTGTCGATGGCGTCGACGATGCCGGCCGCGATCACCTCCGGCGGCTCCTTGGGCCCGTCGTACAGAGGGGCGTCGTTGTCGGGCTGGTCCCATATTTCCGTGTCGATGGCACCCGGGATGATGAGCTTGACCGACACACCTGTGCCGTCGAGGTCGACGACCATGGATTCGCTCCAGCCGGCCAAGGCGAACTTCGAGCCCGAGTAGGCGGCCTCGGCGGTGATCCCCAGCCGCCCGCCGAGACTCGAGACGTTCACGATCGTCCCCGCGCTGCGTTCGAGCATGCGCGGGAGCAGGGCCAACGACATGGCGACAGGGGAGAAGTAGTTGATGCGCATCGTCCGCTCGACCTCGGCCATGGTCAGGCGGGTGACATGGCGGCGCATCGGGACGGCGGCGTTGTTGACGAGGACGTCGATGCCGCCGTAATGGTCCCAAACCTGCAGCGCCAGATGGGCGGCCGCCTCCGGCTCCGACAGATCGGCCGCCCAGACTTCCGTGTCGGGCGAGGTGGGGAGGCACTCGTACCGCACTGCCTCGAGTCGGTCGGCCCGCCGGGCCACCAGCGCCACGGTGTCACCGCGACGGGCGAGCGCCTTGGCGAGCTCGGCACCGATGCCCGATGACGCGCCCGTGACGAGAACCGTCCGTCCGCTCTGCGCAGCACTCACCCTTCGAACCTCCCCTGGCTGCGCCGATTTCTGTCTGCCCCGCCCCCTCCGGAGGAGGGCACGCGGCTGCTTGGGGTGAGCGAGGGGTCTCGAACCCCCGACCTCCAGGACCACAACCTGGCGCTCTAACCGACTGAGCTACGCCCACCGAGGGGCACAAGTGTGGCACACCTCCCGGCTCCCCTGGCACCCCCTCCCCGTGCCGGGAAGGCTGCGGCGGAGGATGCGCCCGTGCCGCCGACCGGCTATGTCAGGCTGTTCGGCGCTGCGTGCCCCCGTAGCTCAGCGGATAGAGCAGTGGACTTCTAATCCAATGGTCGCAGGTTCGATTCCTGCCGGGGGCGCATGTGATCTGTATTGCCACGGCGGATCCTTGACACCCGGCCCCCGCCCGCTTTGGGCTGATGAGGCGCAAGGAAGTGGGCCGAGTGCTCAGGGAGCTCAGCAGCTCGAGCGTACAGCCAGGGCTGCCGTCAGCCCGGCTCCTGGGACAGCATCGCCGCGAGATTCTCGACGGACTGCTCCAGCATGGCCAGGGGGACGATCGGAAAGTGCGGGTGGGCGAACTCGGGGACATCGGGCCACTCGCAGTAGTTGGTCACCGTCGTCTCGCCCGGGCCGACCGCCGCGATCTCCCACCCGTAGACGTGGCCGAAGGGACCCTTCCCGGGCAGGCCGACATTCCACTCGAGCAGTTCGTCGGGAACGATCCTGGTGACCGTGTTGACGGACGTGTACTTGCCCATCGGCTGGTCACCGAGCGGTCCGCGGTCCATCTCCATGACGAACGTGTCCCCGGGGGCTTCGACACGGCGGGATCCCCGGGCTGCTTCCACCATGCCCGACCCGTCGATCTCGACGTGCATGGCCGGGTCCGTGACGATCCGGAAGACCTCGGCCGGGCTGGCCGCGACTGTCTTGCTGGCGGCGATCCGATCGGCACTGGCCATGCTGGTCCTCCGTGGCTCGGCTGGCAGGGACACTAGCGACCTGCCCTTCGCGTGAGCGGATACCGTTGCCCGAAATGGGCGAGGCGCACGAGACCTGGCAGGACACCGCACGGCGCAAGCTCAGGCCGTGGCGTGATCGCCTCGTCCACGGGCTCGGCGGCGCCATGCCGGAGCCGGCTCCGAGGGGCATCACCTACGACCAGTTCGTCGACCTGCTCTACCCGAATCTGCCCTCCGAGCTCCGCCCGTGCGTGGACGAGGCGGCAACGGGCGATCTGGCCCGGGTCTCGACCATCCGCCGCATGCTGGGGACGATTGAGCACCAGGTCGCGCCCACCGCCTTCACGGTGCAGCTGGGAAACGAGGACGCCGTGCGCTGCATGGTGGGCGGCGTGGAGCTGTTCTGCGACGCCGCCGACGCCGCCGTCACCCCGGGGCTGCTCTCGGGCGCGTACGAGGTCCATCTCTCCAGCGTTTTCGAGAAGTACTGCACGGCCGGCATGACGGTGATCGACGTCGGAGCCAACCTCGGCTACTACTCGCTGTTGGCCTCGAGCTTGGTGGGGCCGTCCGGCCGGGTCATCGCCCTGGAGCCGAACTCCGAGAATTGCCGGCTTCTCCTGTCCTCGTTGCGACTCAACGACATCACCAACGTCCAGCTGCTCCCGGTGGCGGCGGACACGGCGACGGGCTGGGCGTACTACTCGACGCACGTCGGCTCCAACGGAGGCCTGATCGAAGGTGGAGATCTCCTGTCGCACCCGGGCAACGTGGTGCCGACCTTCCGGTTGGACGACCTCGTGGAGGGCCCCGTCGGGTTCTTGAAGATGGATGTCGAAGGAGCGGAAGGTCGGGTGGTGCAGGGCGCCACCCGCATCATCGAACGCGATCGCCCCATCGTCACCACCGAGCTCAAGGACGAAATGCTGCGTCGCGTGTCGGGCACAACGGTGGCGGACTACCTCGGGTACTTCGAGGAACTGGGCTACACGCCCTCCCTCCTGGAGAAGGCGACCGGAGCAGAGAAGCCCTATGCCACCGTGGCCGAGCTCCTCGCCGACTGGGGCGAGACCGACGAGCTGCGCGACGTGCTGCTGCTCCCCGGGGCGGCCTGAGCGGCGTCCCCTACAGGGCCGAGACCTCATTCTGCGTCGAACCCACGAGCGCGCTCGAGCAGCTCGTCGACATCGTCGGAGATCACCAGCGCGTCGACCTGCGGCGCCTTGATGAATCCCTGTGCGACCGCATGGCGCACGAAGGCAAGCAAGTCGTCGAAGAAGCCGCCTACGTTGAGGATGCCGCAGGTCTTGTCGTGGATCCCGAGCTGTGCCCAGGTGACCGACTCCATGAACTCCTCGTAGGTCCCGAACCCGCCGGGCAGCATGACGAAGGCGTCCGAGAGCTCGGACATGAGTGCCTTGCGCTCGTGCATGGTGCTGACCACGTGCAGGTCGCTGAGGGTGCCGTGGGCGATCTCGTGGCCGGCCAGCGACTCGGTGATCACGCCCGTCGCGCGTCCTCCGGCTGCCAGTGCGGCATCGGCCACCACCCCCATCAGGCCCACCGAGGCACCGCCGTAGACGAGCTCCAAGCCGCGTCCGGCGACGGCGGACCCGAAACGCTCGGCGGCGGACGTGAAGGACGGGTCGGCCCCTGAGCTCGAGCCACAGAACACGCACACCGTTTCCACCGCAGTCACGCCGGGCTGCCCTCCGGCACGGGGATCCCACTCCGTCGCGCGGGGGCACCGCGGCGGACGCGGCGCACGATGGTCTCGGCCGCGTCGCTGTCGTGAATGGTGAGGGAGAAGGCAGCGGCGGCCAGGGCGAAGAGAGCCGCCGTGAGGAACGCGACGCGGTAGCCCGAGATGTCTGGGGCAACGGTGCCCCCGTGGCTGTGGGTCGCGCCGACACTGATCAACACGGTGGAGAGAACGGCCACACCGATAGCGCTCCCGACCTGGCGCATCGTGTTGAAGAAGGTGGAGGCGCGGCCCATCGATTCGGGACTGATCCTGGCGAAGGCCGCCGCCTGGTTCGGCACCATGACCTGCGCCATCATCCAGCCCAGCACGAACATGAGGCCACGGATGAACCACAGGTTCGTGGTCACGCTGATCTGGGTCAGGAGGAGCATGCACGCGGCGAGGCCCAGCAACCCGGCGGTGATGTGCCGGCGTGGCCCGACGCGCGGGTAGATGAGGCGGCTGGCGAACTGCGCGCCGATCATGACGCCGAAGGCCTCCGGGAAGGTGGAGAGGCCCGACTGCAGCGCGGAGAGGCCCCGGGCGTCCTGGAAGTAGAGCGGAATGAGATACAACAGCCCCAAGAACGCGGCAGCGGCCAGGAACATCACGAAGTTGGTCGATCGGAACAGCCGTTCTCGCAGCAGGTGCAGGTCCACCATCGGCCGGCTGGTGCGCAGCTCCACCACGACGAACGCGCACAACAGGACGGCGCCGGTGACACAGGTCGTGATGACCGCCGTCGACGACCACGACGCGAGTGGTCCCTCAGAGATGCCGTACATCAAGAGCCCCAACCCGATGCCGCCGAGGACGAAGCCGGGCACGTCGAAGCGGCCGGCGTCGATGGCGTCGACCCTCTCCAAGACGAGCGCGCCGAAGACGACCGCAACGATGCCGATGGGCACGTTGACGAAGAACACCCAGCGCCAGGAGAAGTTGGTGACCAAGAAGCCACCGAGAACCGGGCCCACGGCGGGGGCCACCGTGGTGCCGAGGGTCAAGATGCTGGCCGCCCGCACCCGTTCGGCCGGCGGGAAGACCCGGTAGAGCATGGCCATACCGACGGGCGCCATCATGCCGCCGCCCGCGCCCTGCACCACGCGGAAGACCACCAACTCCGTCATGTTCTGGGCCACCCCGCAGAGCGCCGAGCCGACCGTGAACACGACGATGGCCGTCAGGAGGACCCGCTTGCCGCCGAAACGGTCTCCCAGCCACCCCGACGCCGGAATGAAGACGGCCAGGCTCACCAGATAGGCGATCACGACGCCATCGACGGCGGTGGGGGCGATGTTGAAATCGCGCCCGATGGTGGGGAGCGCGACGTTCACGATCGTGATGTCCATGATGTTCATGAACATCGCCGACACGAACACGATGCCGACGGCGATCTTTTGATTCATGCTGACGACGGCCATGCTCTCTTCCGGTTCTGCGGGGGCCCCACGACCCTATGCGCTGGCGCGCCGCTCCCCAGCCTGTGTGCTCGGGTCCCGGCCGGCCGGCGCGTGCTCTCCTATGGTTCGTGGACGTGAGGGAACGTGCCGCACGCGTCGGCAGGGCGGCGTGCCTGGTCGCGGTGGTCGTTGCCGGCGGGCTGGCAGCGGGAGCATCGGGCGCGGCACCGGCCACGCGCCCGCTCGGCACCGCGTCCGGCACGGTGTGGCTGTGCAACCCCGACCAGGCTGCTGATCCGTGCACGACCAGTCGCGCCGCCACGGCCGTGACCGGCCGCGGGACCGCCGGCGTCTCCCTCGCCCGGACCTCGGCCGCGGCGAGCCGCTTCGACTGCTTCTACGTCTACCCGACGGTGTCGAAGGAGCCGGCCGTCAACGCCGATCTGACGGTGCAGGCCTCCGAGCGGGCGGCGGCCGTCGTCCAGGCATCCCGCTTCTCCCAGCGCTGCACCGTGTGGGCGCCCATGTACCGCCAGGTCACGCTGGGCGGTCTGGCGCGGGCGCCGAAGTCGGCGCTGGCCGTCGCGTACGCCAGCCTGGTCTCCGGCTGGAAGGACTACCTCGCCCACGACAACCACGGCAGGCCGATCATCTTCATCGGGCACTCCCAGGGCTCGGCCCTGCTCATCAAGCTCCTCCAGACCCAGGTCGATCCTTCGCCGAGCCTCCGGCGCCGCACCGTGTCCGCCATTCTGCTGGGGGGCAACGTGCAGGTCCCGGCCGGCCGCGTGGTCGGTGGGACGTTCCGCCACATCCCCGCCTGCGGCTCGGCCTCCCAGACGGGCTGCGTCATCGCCTATTCGTCCTTCGGCGCGCCGCCACCGGCCAACTCGCTCTTCGGGCGGGCCGGGCGGGGAGTCAGCCTGCTGTCGGGTCAAGGCGGGACCGGGGTGCAGCAGGTGGTGTGCGTCAACCCGGTGACCTTCTCTGCGGGGGTCGGCAGGCTGCAGCCATTCTTCTGGAGCGCGACCTCTCCGACGCCCGGCGTCCAGGTGCTGACACCCTGGGTCACGTTTCCGGGCCTCTACACCGCGCAGTGCCTGCACAGCGGCGGAGCGTCATGGTTGCAGGTGACGGCCACTCCAGGCCCCGCCGACCCGCGTCCGACGGTCTCGGCGACGCTCGGGCCCCAGTGGGGCTATCACCTCAACGACGTCAACCTGGCGCTGGGCAACCTGGTGAACGATGTCGGCCTCGAGGAGGCGGCCTACCGCTGACCGGGGTCTCCCGGCGCGATTGGTCCTGGGAATGGTGCCGGGTCGGTCCTAGACTCGCCCGATGGTCAAGGTCATCGCCGTCGCGAACCAGAAGGGCGGCGTGGCCAAGACGACAACCGTGCAGTCCCTGGGAGTGGCACTCGCTCAACAGGGTCGTCGGGTTCTGGTGGTGGATCTCGATCCCCAGGCATGCCTGACGTACTCGTGCGGCTTCGACCCCGACGGGCTCGACGTGTCCCTCCACGATGTCCTCGTGCGCCGGGCCCGTCTCTCGGAGGTCGTCAAGGCCGTACCCGATGTCCCCGGCCTCTTTCTCGTACCGGCGACCATCGACCTGGCCGGCGCCGAGGTGCATCTGTTGACCCGGACCGGGCGCGAGCACGTCCTCGCCCAGGCGCTGCATCCGGTGCTGGACGACTACCACGCCGTGTTGATCGATTGCCCGCCGTCGCTCGGCGTGTTGACGATCAACGGCCTGACCGCCGCCGAGGCCGTCATCGTCCCGTTGCAGTGCGAGGCACTCAGCCACCGTGGTGTCGGGCAGCTGCTCGAGACGATTGAGGACGTCCGCCAATTCGCCAACGAGAAGCTGCGCGTGCTCGGCCTGATCCCGACGATGTTCGACGCGCGGACGACCCATTCGAAACAAGTCCTCTCCGAAGTCGAGGAACGCTACGGCCTCCCGGTCTTCCAACCGTCCGTCCCGAAGTCGGTGCGCTTCGCGGAGGCCCCGGGACTTGGTCGCTCGGTGCTCCAACACGCACCGACGTCTCCGGGAGCGGTGGCCTACCGCGCGCTCTCGACAAGCGTCTACGACGCGATGCAAACCGCCTGAGCGACGTGGCCGCCTCGCGGAGCGACAGAGCACCGGATCCTCTGGGCAAGCGGGCCCTGTTCGGAGTGCCGTCAGCGGGGGAGTCCCAGCCGGGCGGCTCGGGCGCGACGGTGGCGCTGCCCATGGGCAAGCGTGCGCTCTACTCGGGTGCCCTCCCCGAGCCGGACAGCCTGGCGATGACGTCGGGCAATCCCCTGGACGAGCGGGGCTCCTTCACCGTGCAGTGCGCCCGGTGCCGGCAGACCTCGCATGTCGGCGTCGTGGACCTGCTCATCTTCCAGTTCCCCGTCGCGGTGTGGCGGCCCTGGGGACGATTCGACCATCGGATGACCTGTCCCACCTGCCGCAAGCGGGCCTGGTGCAGTGTGACGCTCCGGAGGACCTGAACGGGAGCGCGCTCGCTCGTCTCAGGCGGGTGCCGGGGCGAGCTCTTCGGGTTCCCGCTCGTCCCCGGGCTGCACGGTGGGAAGCCGGCTGGTGAGAGCCAGCGCGACCAGGGCCAGGAGGGCGAGGACGGCCAGGGCGGCCCGCAACCCGTTGATCCGGCTCTGGGCGTTCTCCTCGACGATGGCGCTCGACGTGGCGGGAGGGACGTTCGCCTTTTCCAGGGTCGCCTTCAGGTCGGCGTCGCTCACGAAGGGGATGCCGGCGGACAGCTCGACCTGAGCCCGGTCCGAGAGTTCCTTGGGGATGGCGGGGTTCGCTGCCACCGAGCCGAGGAAGGTCGTGGTGAGGACGGCGATCAAAATGGCACCCGAAAGCGCGGTGCCGATGGACGCGCCGAGGTTCGTGATGGTGTTCTGGAGTCCGCCGACCTCGCCGCTCTGGGAGTCGGGCAGGGCCGAGACGGTGACACTGCCCAGCTGCGAGGCCAGGGCGCCGATGCCGAGCCCGGCCAAGAGGAGCGGCCCGGTCACGACCTCTGCGCCTGCGCCTGAATCGAGCGCCACCAAGAGCGCGACGATGCCGAGGAACAGCAGGCCGAATCCGACCCGGACGATCCGGCGCGGTGAGGTGCGGGGGAAGATCCGGGGCACACCCGCGGCGCCGGCCAGGAGCGTGAAGGAGAGGGGGAGGAGCCGCACTCCCGTGGCGACGGCAGAGAGCCCGAGCGCGACGGACAGGAAGAGGGGGATGACGAAGAAGAGGCCCGACTGCAGCAGGAACTGGAAGAAGAACGACGTCAGGCCGCCCTGCAGGCGGCGCACCTTGAGCATGCGGGGGTCGATGAGTGCGGCGTGGTGGTGGCGCAGGCGCCGGCTCTCCCACAGCGCGAACACCACGAGGACGGCGCCGCCCCCGAGCAGGAGCCAGACGACGGGGGACGTGCCGAACCACTGCGGCGCATCCGGCTTGGGCTGCACGAACCCCCAGGTACCGGAGCGGATGACGCCGTAGACGACCATCCCGAGCCCCGCGGCAGAGAGCAGCGTGCCGATCGGATCGAGGCGCACACCCGGGACGGGCGGCGAGTCGGCTATCCGTCTCGACAGGATCAGAATGCCGAGCACCAGGACGACCTCGCCGACGAAGACCCAGCGCCAGCTCAGATACGTCGTGCACAGCCCGCCCACCAACGGTCCGACCGCCACCGCCACGGCACCGGCGGAGGCCACCAGGCCGTAGACGCGCGGTCGCTCGGACCGGCCGAAGTTGGTCGCCACCAACGCGACGACGGCGGGCATGATCAGCGCCGCGCCCAGACCCTCGAGCACCGACCAGCCCACGATGAGGACGGGGAGGGATGTGGCCGCCGCAGTGATCGCCGAGCCGCACCCGTAAATGACGCAACCGATCATGAAGGCGCGCTTGCGCCCGATGATCTGGCCGACCTTGCCGCCCGTGATCATGAATGCCGCCATGACGAGCGTGTAGAGCGTGATGGCGAATTGGATCCCGGTGACCGTTGTCCCGACGTCCTTGGCCACCGTGGCAATGGAGACGTTCATGACCGAGCTGTCCAAGGTCATGAGGAACTGCGCGGAGGCCAGCGTCAGCAGCACCACCGGGCCGCCCGAGGAGGGCCGGTGGTCGGCCTCTCCCGTGTCGGTCACGCCGTCAGTGTGCCCCAGACTCCGCAACCTGGGTGAGCACGGAGGAACCGGCTGGGTCGGCCGACCGAAAATGGGTGCGAGGCCAGCGTGGTCGGGATGCGGGGATTTGAACCCCGGACCTCCTGCTCCCAAAGCAGGCGCGCTGCCAAGCTGCGCCACATCCCGTGGCTTTGCCGGGCAAGCGTAACTGCCCGGCGGCTTGGCGCGGTGCGACGCGCTCGGAGCGGCGAAATCAGGTCGAGCGGGTGTGGGATACCACCGAGCCTGGTTCGATGGGTGGGCTGCTCGAACTCGAGTTCGTGACGCTGGCCTCCACGGTGGCGGTGGCCCGTATCGCCTCGGGGATCTACCTGCGCGCCGTGTTGCGCACCGGCGCCAGCGTTCCCCTGCGCGAGCTCATCAGGGGCGCCCCCGCAGAGACACGCCCGGTGCCGTCCCTGGGTGCGCCATTGCTCCTCGGGAAGGCCGGACCCACGGACCAGGCGTTCCAGGTCACGGCGTGATCGCCCGAATCCCCTTCGCCGGCTCGCTTCCCCGCTGTGCAGCTGGGCAATACGAATCGTGAACCTCTGGCAGGGCACTTTAGGATGGCACTCAGTGAAGCTCGTCCCGACCAACCGCACGGACTACGGGCTTCGTGCGCTCATCTATCTGGCCCATGCCGGAAGCCAGTGGACCAAGGCTGCGGAGATCGGCAGTGCCATGGCCATTCCGGTGGGGTTTCTGCAGATCGTCCTTCAAGACCTCCAGCGTTCGAAGCTGGTCACGTCGCGATCGGGTCCGAAGGGGGGCTACGCGCTCGGACGGCCACCCGAATCGATCACCGTCTGCGAGGTTGTCGAATCCCTCGAGGGACCGCTCGATGCCGGTGAATGTGCACTGCGCGGCGGACCGTGCCACTGGGACGATGTCTGCGCGCTCCACAAGGTCTGGTCTTCGGCGCGCGCAGCCCTGCGGGAACGTCTGCAGTCGGCCACCATCGCCGACGTGGCCGCCGAGGACAAAGCGCTGGCCGACCGGACGGCCCCCGTCCCGGCCGACTCCCACCGCCGCAAGGTGCGAGCCGCCTCCGGACACCGTCCACGATGACGGGGAACCCCGGGTTCCCGACGTCAACGGACCCGCGCCGTGTCCTCGACGATCTTCGTCGTCAGCGGGCCTTCGACGACCGTACTGCCGGGTAGGAGAGGGCGGAGGGACTCTGCCTGCTGCCATCCGGCCAGGACGGCAACGTGCTTGTCGCCATGGACGGCGTCATCGACCGCAGGAGCCACGGCCGCGTCGCGGGCGTCGGCTGTTCCCAGGTCGTTCAGCACGAAATCGGCCTTCTCCAGGAGATCGCAGTGGCCGGTCTCGACCAGCGAACAGCGTGAGCCGTGGCTCGCACCGGGACCAGGGCACCACATGGTGTCGACGTCCAGTCTGTCGAGCACTCGCGAGACGGCCATGGCCTCGGCGCCATCGCCTCCCTCGAAGAGCGCGGTGCGGCGGACCGAATCCGGGGAACGCCGACGGGGCCAGCTGGCCGCCTCGTCATGGCCGAGCATCTGCTTGCTTCTGCACATGGTGACCTCCTTCGGGTCGAGGCTCCCTTCCCTCGAGGGGCTTCGCCAGTTCTCAAGTAGCTGACTAGACAATACCAACCCCCGAACGCGCCGCCTAGGGACCATCGTCCCGACATCGGGTATGGGCGGCCGGTCTCGGGCTGAAGTCCGCGGCTGCGCAACGGTGCATCCGAGTCGTTGCACGGTGCGGGTCCGGGACGAGACGGCGTCGCGTCCCGAGGGCGTCAACGCTCGAGGCACTCCCTCAGGGTCACCTCGTGGCTGCCGTCGCGATGCTGGGGCAGGTGCCTCTGCGAATACGCCTCGGCGTTGATCTGCACCGATTCCCGGGTGACGCTCCCCGGCCGGATACGGGCCGGGACCCCCAGCGCCATGGCGCCGGCCGGCACTTCGGTCCCCGGGGAGACGACCGCCCCTGCCCCGACGAGGGAAGCTGAGCGGCAGATCACGCCTTCGAGGACGACGGAGCCAGAACCGACGAGGACCGCGTCCTCAATGATGCAGCCCTCCAGATGGACCAGGTGCCCGATCACGCAGTCGTCGCCGATCCGTGTCTGCCGCACGGCCTGGGTGTGGATGACGGCGCCGTCCTGAATGGAGGTCCGGGCGCCGATGACGATCGGGCCGTTGTCGGCGCGGATGACGGCGCCGGGCCACACGCTCGAGCCCGGCCCGAGGCGGACCTCGCCGATCAACACCGCTTCAGGGTGGACGTAGGCGTCGGGGTGAATTCGCGGCCGTTCTTCACCGATCGCATAGAGGGTCATGGGGGCCATTCAAACAGCGCCGTGCCCACCCCGAGGTCGTGGGGCCGGGCGAGCTGGTGGGGCTCTTGCGCTACCCCCCGGGTCAAAGCAGACACGCCCTGCCCGTCAGGCCCGCTCCACCGCCAGCACCTGCCACTCGTCGGGCACTCCCTTGAGATTGTGGCGGCCGCGGTCGTCGAAGACGATGCCCGAGCCGACGACCAGGTCCCGCACCGTGCCCGTGACCAGGACCTCGCCCGGTCCCGCCAGGGCGCTCACGCGCGAGGCGATGTGGACGGCCAGGCCGCCGATGTCGTCGCCGCGCACCTCCACCTCGCCCGCATGCAGGCCGGCGCGGAGCGGCAGGCCGGAACTGTCGGCGGTCGCCACCATCGCTGCCGCGCAGCGCACCGCCTGGGCCGGTGCGACGAAGCGGGCGAGGATGCCGTCACCGGTCGTCTTGACGAGAAGGCCGTCGTGGCGGGCGAGGAGCCGCTCGACGTTCACGTCGAACTCGTCGAGGACGGCGCGCCAGCGCCGGTCGCCCACCTCTGCGGCGCGCACGGTCGAATCGACGATGTCGGTGAAGAGCACGGCGGCGAGCAGGCGCGTGGCGGCATGCACGCCGCGGACCCCCGTCACGAACTCCTCCATCTCGTCGACGATGGAGTCGAACTCGCCGGCCCACGGGAGGATGTCGGGCCCGGTGTGCGTGATGAGGCGTGCCCCACTGATGTGCTCGGCGAGATACCGGCCGTGCTCGCTCAGTTGGGCGTAGCTGTCCAGGCGCGCGAACACGAGCGTCGGGCAGATGATCGCCGGCAGGCACCAGCGCACGTCGGCCGAGAAGGTCACGAGGTTGAAGGCCATCGCCGTCGCGGGGCTGGCACCTCGCCGGGCGGCCCGACCCCACCACTCCTGAAAGCCCACTCGGTGGGCCAGGCTGGGGGCGAAGATGGCGATGTCCCGGGGAATCCCGTCCTCGGTGATGGACCCCTCAATGCCCTGCCCGGCGGCCACCTCTTCGTCCGAGGCGCCGAAGCCGTAGTCCTCGGCGTGGCCGACCCGGGCCGTCCCGTTGACGATGACCAAGGAGATGACGCGCTCGGGGTGGGTCGCCGCCAGCCAGAGGGCGGGCATGGCCCCACCGGCCGAGGCGAGGATGACGACGCGTGCACAGCCGGCTGCGTCCATGACGGCCAGGGCGTCGCGTCCCCAGCCCTCAATGGAGGGTTGCGTGCCCGTCGGAAGGGGATCGGACAGTCCGAGCCCGCCGGCGTCGAAGCGGATCAGGCGGGAGAAGTCCGCCACCCGCTCGGTGTAACGCAGCCAGTTGGGTTCGTCGACGGTCTCGTCGATGGAGATCATGAGGCCGCTGTTGAACTCGAGCACGTCGACCCCGCCGCCCTCCGCCACGCCGCCCCAGACCTGGTAGCCGACATGGACGCCGTCCCGGAGCGCGTACTGGGTCAGGGGCGCTTCCATACGTGTTGCAGTCTGCCGTGCCGCGGCCTCCGGTGGAGCAGGGCCGGTGGCGAAGATGGGGCGGGGGAGCGGGAGGAGAGCGCGGTCCGCCGGGTTCAGCGGGCGCCGCGCACCAGACGGCCCGGCAGTGCGCCGGTCGGCTCGCCGTGAGCGAACGTGACCGTCCCCGCCTTGATCGTGGCCACGTACCCCGAGGCCTTCTGGAGGAGGCGGCGCCCGCCTGCCGGCAGGTCGTTGGTCACGAACGGGGCACCGAGGGTGAGGGCGTCGTAGTCGATGAGATTGAAGTCGGCGAGCGCGCCCGGCTCCACCGTGCCCCGGTCGGCCAGGCCGTACAGGCGGGCCGTGTCGCGCGTCTGCTTCTGCACGACGTACTCGAGCGGGAGCAATTCGCCCCGGCTGCGGTCGCGGGTCCAGTGCGTGAGCATGAAGGTGGGCATGGAGGCATCGCAGATCGTGCCGGTGTGCGCCCCGCCGTCGGCCAGCCCGAGGAGGCCCTGCGGGTGCAGCAGCATCTCGCGGACGTGGTCGAGATCGCCGGTGGCGTAGTTCAGGATCGGGATGTAGAGCAGTCCCTGCCCGCCGCCGCGTGCCATCTCGTCGTAGGCCACCTCCAGGGGCGACCGCCCGCTTGCCGCGGCCACGCCGGCCAGTGAGCGCTCGGGCCCGGGCTCGTAGTCGGGCGGGTCCCCGAGGATGAAGGTGCGCTCGTAGGCCTTGGCCATCGCATCGGCCTGGGCGGGAGAGGACGGCGCCCACGACACGATCGAGCGCCGCACCTCGGGGTCGGCCAGCGCCGCCGCCAGCTCGGCCGTCGACCCGCAGCGGGCTCGCAGCTCCGTGTAGGCCGGGAACTCGGAGAACAGGCACAGCGTCGTGTGGTGCCCGGAGAGGATCCCCGTCGGGCGCCCCGCGATCTGCGGGTAGAGGCGGGCCCCTTCGGCGCAGGCCTCGAGCGACGCCGCCAGCTGCTTGCGCCACAGCTCGGGGTCGTCGTCGGCCTGGAGCAGCACGTAGGACACGGGGCGGTCGATGGCGGCCGAGAGCCGGCGCATCCAGTCGACTTCTTGCCAGGCGTCCTCGAGCATCTCGCCGGCCGAGCCCAGTGGGGCCAGCTCGAAGACGCCGGCGCCGGCCTCGCCCAGGGCGGATCCGATGCCGAACAATTCGTCTTCGGTGGCGAAGGTCCCGGGGACCAGCTCGCCGTCGACGGCGCGGTGCCCCAGGGTGCGTGAGGTGGAGAAGCCGAGGGCCCCGGCCCGGATCGCCTCCAGCACGATGGCGCGCATGGCCTCGATGTCCTCGGCCGTGGCCGCCTCGTTGCGGGCGCCCCGCTCGCCCATGACGTAGGCCCGTACGGCCGCGTGGGGGACCTGGGCACCGACGTCCACCGTCCACCGGCGCTGCTCCAGCGCGTCGAGATATTGGGGAAAGGTCTCCCACTCCCACTCGATCCCCTCGGCAAGTGCCGTGCCGGGAATGTCCTCGACGCCCTCCATGAGGCCGATCAGCCAGTCGTGGCGGTCGGGCTGGGCCGGCGCGAATCCCACGCCGCAGTTGCCCATGACCAGCGTCGTGACGCCGTGCCACGACGACGGGGCGAGCTCGGAGTCCCAGGTGACCTGGCCGTCGTAGTGCGTGTGGACGTCGACCCACCCCGGGGTGACCAGGAGTCCGTCGGCCTCTATGACCTGGGTGGCGCCGCCCTGGACGGTGCCCACCTCGGTGATGCGGCCGGAATCGACCGCGACGTCCGCCGGACGCGCCGCCGTACCTGTTCCGTCGACGAGGGTCCCGCCCGTGATGATCAGATCGTGCACGGGGACCATCGTTTCACGCCGGCCTGCGGCCCGCTCGCCGCGGCCGGCGTGCCCATCTCAGGCGATGGGGCTCAGACCTTGGCTTTGCCGAGGATCCGGTTCATCTTGGTGCCACACGTCGGGCAGGTGCCCTGTGCGGCGCGGCGCCCGTTGGCCAACTCGACTTCTTGGCCGTCGAACTCCCTCTTCTCTCGGCACTTCACGCAGTACCCCTCGTAGTTAGCCATGGAAACTCCTTCAGTCGGGACGGGTGTCGAACGTAGCGGGGGGGTCCCGGAAATTGGGGGATGGTCGGGCGATCTCAGGCACGCTCCGGGGCTAGGGTCGGCGTTGTGAGCGACAACGGTGCAGGTCAGGAGGGTGACTGGCTCCGGCGCGGCCTGCGGGCCAGAAATGCGTTGGCAGAGACGTGGGAAGCGCTGGCCGAGGTCTCGTCCGGGCCTTTCCGGTACGGAGTGGACCCTGCCCACCGAATGCCCCGGCTGGGACGTCAAGGATCAGTTCTCCCATCTCATCGGGATTGAGCGGGCGATCATGGGCGAGCCGGTTCCGGAGTGGAGCGGGCCGCTGGGCGACCATGTGAAGAACGACTTCGCGACCATGAACGAGCCCTTCGTGGCCATCCGCCGGGCGCTGCCGGGGCCGTCGGTGCGGGCCGAGTTCGTCGAGGTGACGACGACCCGGTTGGCCCAGCTGGACGCACTGACCGCAGAGGGCTGGGCGGCCGTCGGCTACAGCCCCATGGGCGAGGTGCCGCATGCCGAATTCATGACGGTGCGGGTCTTCGACAGCTGGGTGCACGAGCAGGACGTTCGCCGGGCCCTCGACCGTCCGGGCGGGGACGGGAACACGGCCTCGGAGATCTCCTTGGACCACGTCCAACGCGCCATGCCCTTCGTCGTCGGCAAGTTGGCGGGATGTGCGGACGGCACAGCCGTCCGCTTCGACGTGGCGGGTCCCGGACACGACGCACGCGCCTTCACGATCGCCGTCGACGGCGGACGGGCTCGCCCGGCGGGCGACGAGGTGGCGCCGACGGTGATCCTGTCCCTTTCGAACATCGACTTCGTGCGCCTCGGCTGCGGCCGGACCACGTCGGCTCTCCTGCAGGCGACCGGCGCGGTCGGCGTTGACGGCGACGGCCTGGCGGGCGCGTCCGTCCTGGGCGCCATGAACTTCATGTTCTGACTTCCCCCGGCCTTCCTCGACGGAGCGGTCGACACCTCCCCGGTCGGACCGTGCGCCTCGGGCACGGGACGGCCGGTAGAGTGATCCGCTCGTGGTACGTGCGACAGCAGAGCCAATGGAGGGAAACCTCGTCCGCCTGAGCGTTGAGGTGGACGAGCCCGAATTCGACAAAGCGCTCGGGGACGTCGTGCGCACACTGGCCCAGCAGGTCCGGGTCCCGGGCTTTCGGCCCGGCAAGGTGCCGCGCAAGGTGCTCGAGGCCCGCATGGGAGGCGCCGGCGCGCTGCGCGCCGAAGCGCTGCGCGAGGCCCTGCCGGACTTCTACGCCCGCGCCGTGGTCGACACGGAGCTCGACCCCATCGACCAACCTGAGATCGACATCACCGGCGGTGAGAACAGCGGCGCGGTGTCCTTCGACGCCGTCGTGCAGGTGCGTCCGATCGTTGCCATTCCGGGCTATGACGGTCTGCAGATCACACTGCCGGGACTCGCAGTCAGCGACGAAGAGGTGCAGAGCCAGCTCGATCGGCTGCGCGAGAACGATGCAGAGCTCGACGTGGTGGACCGCCCCGCTATCGACGGCGATTTCGTGACGATCGACCTGCACGGCAACGACGCCTCGGGTGCCGAGGTGGTCGGCGTGGACGATTACCTCTACGAAGTCGGCTCGGCCTCGGTGGTGCCCGAGCTCGACGCGGAGCTGCACGGCGCCAAAGCCGGGGCGATTCTCGCCTTCGACGCCGCCAATCCCAACGAGCCCGAGGAAAACGTCGCCTTCCGCGTGCTCGTGAAGGAGGTCAAAGTCAAGAAGCTCCCCGAGGCCACCGACGAATGGGCCGCGGAGAGCTCCGAGTTCGCCACGGTGGCCGAGCTGCGGGCCGACATTGCGACCAGGATCGGCCGCGTCAAGCTCATGCAGAGTCAGATGGCGCTGCGCCAGAAGAGCATCGAAGCCCTCTCCGAGCTGGTCACCGACGACGTGGTGCCCGAGGTGCTGGTCGATGCCGAGGTCAACGAGCGGCTCCACGACCTTCAGCACCGCTTGGAGGCCCAGAAGCTGGGATTGGCCGAGTACTTCCAGGCCACCGGCACCACGCCCGACGAGTTGCTGGGCGCTGTCCGCGTGGACGCGCTGGGGGCGGTCAAGGCCGACCTGGCGCTCAGGGCCCTGGTCGAGGCCGAGGAGCTGACGCTCAGTGACGAGGAGCTCCTGGCCGAGATAGTGACCATGGCGGAGCGGATGGGGACCACCCCCGCCGAGTTGCGCCGCCAACTCGACACGGCCGGGCGGACCGGCGCGGTACGCTCGGAGCTACGTAAGGGCAAGGCGCTGGAGTGGCTGCTGGACCACGTGGAACTCGTCGACGAAGAGGGCAACCCGATGTCACGGGACGACCTCAAGGTGGACGCCTCGGGAGAGGGCGAAGTCGAGCAGAACGAGGAGAGCGAGTGAAGATGCAGAGTCCGGGGGGTCCGATGAAGGCCTACAACTATCTGGTCCCTACCGTCATCGAGTCGTCCAACCGGGGCGAGCGGGCCTACGACCTGTACTCGCGGCTGCTCCGAGAGCGCATCATCTTCCTGGGCACCCCTGTCGACGACGCCGTGGCCAATCTCGTCTGCGCGCAGATGCTGTTCTTGGAATCCGAGGAGCCGGACAAGGACATCCACCTCTACATCAACTCGCCCGGCGGCGAAATCACTGCTCTGTTCGCCATCTACGACACGCTGAAGTTCATCAAGGCCGACGTCTCCACCTTCTGCTTCGGGCAGGCGGCCTCGGCGGCCGCGGTGCTGCTCGCGGCCGGGGCCAAGGGCAAGCGGTTCGCCCTTCCCCATGCCCGCGTCCTGCTGCACCAGCCGTGGGGCGGCGTCGAGGGCCAGGCGAGCGACATCGAGCTGCAGGCGAAGGAGATCCTGCGCATGCGGGATCTGCTTTCGGGGATGTTGGCCGAGGACACCGGCCAGACCCAGGAGAAGGTGGCCCAGGACACCGATCGTGACTTCATCATGACGGCGGAGGAAGCAGTGACGTACGGGGTCATCGACGAAGTCATCACAGCGCGGACGGTGGCGCCACTCGAAGCCATCGGCGCCGCGTAGGACGAATTGGCGCGGACGGGAGAGGCGATCTGGTGGCGAAGTTCGGAGAGGGCGGGGATCTCGTCAAGTGCAGTTTCTGCGGCAAGACGCAGAAACAAGTCAAGAAGCTGATTGCCGGTCCCGGTGTCTACATCTGTGACGAGTGCATCGACCTGTGCAACGACATCATCGCCGAGGAGCGTGACGAGTCTACGGAGCTGAGCTTCGAGGACCTGCCCAAGCCGCGCGAGATCTTCGACTTCCTCAACGACTACGTCGTCGGGCAGGAGTACGCCAAGAAGATCCTGTCCGTTGCCGTCTACAACCACTACAAGCGCGTCCAGGCAGGCCCGCCCACCGCCGACGACGGCGTGGAGCTGGCGAAGTCCAACATCCTTCTTCTCGGTCCGACAGGGTGTGGCAAGACCCTGCTGGCCCAGACACTCGCCCGCATGCTCAACGTTCCCTTCGCCATCGCCGATGCCACCGCGCTGACCGAGGCCGGCTACGTCGGCGAGGACGTGGAGAACATCCTCCTGAAGCTCATTCAGGCCGCCGACTACGACGTGAAGCGGGCCGAGACCGGCATCATCTACATCGACGAAATCGACAAGATCGCCCGCAAGAGCGAGAACCCCTCGATCACCCGTGACGTGTCGGGCGAGGGTGTGCAGCAGGCGCTGCTCAAGATCCTGGAGGGGACCACCGCATCCGTGCCGCCCCAGGGTGGCCGCAAGCATCCGCACCAGGAGTTCATCCAGATCGACACGACCAACATCTTGTTCATCTGCGGAGGTGCGTTCGCCGGGCTCGACAAGGTGATCGAGTCCCGCATCGGCAAGCGCGGTATCGGCTTCCGCGCCGAAGTGCACCGCAAGGACCGGGACGATGGGGAGATCCTGCGCCACGTGCTTCCCGAGGACCTCATCAAGTTCGGCCTCATTCCCGAATTCATCGGGCGGCTGCCGGTGGTGAGTGCCGTCTCTCCGCTGTTCAAGGATGCACTGGTGCAGATCCTCGTCGAGCCCAAGAACGCCTTGACCCGGCAGTACGAGCGGGTGTTCGCCCTCGACAATGTGGAGCTCGAGTTCACCCCGGACGCGCTCGAGGCGGTTGCCGAGCAGGCGTTGCTGCGTGGTACCGGTGCGCGGGGACTGCGCGCCATCCTCGAAGAGGTCCTGCTGGACGTGATGTACGACCTGCCGAGCCGCGACGACGTGGGTAAGTGCGTGGTGGACCGCTCCGTGGTGCTCGATCGTGTGGCCCCGACGTTGGTGCCCCTCGGCGGTGCGCCGGTCAAGGCGACCCGCTCGCGCCGCGCCGCGTCCTGACCGACACCGGACCCTGTCCCCCGTGGAGGTTCCGGTGGCGCCGCCCTTCGACGGGCTGGCGGACGCCGTGGCGTGGCTCGACAGCCACGTCGACCTCGAGTCGAACATGCCTCCCCGCCGAGCCGTGCCGACGCTCGACCGTATGCGGGCCCTCACCTCGCTGCTCGGTGAGCCGCAGGAGTCCATTCCGTCGATCCACGTCACCGGCACGAACGGCAAGGGGTCGACGACGGCCATGGCCACCTCGCTGCTGCTGGCCAAGGGCCTGACGGTCGGCACCTACACCAGCCCGAACCTGCACGACGTGGCCGAACGGCTGGCGCACAACGGGGAGCCGATCGACGAGGAGTCCCTGACCAACGTCCTCACTGAGTTGGCCCTCCTCGAGCCCCTGCTGGCGGAGCGCCCGAGCCGCTTTGAGCTGCTGACCGCGGCCGCCCTCTCCTGGTTCTCCACCGAGGCGGTCGACGCCATGGTGGTGGAAGTGGGTCTCGGCGGGACGTGGGACGGCACCAACGTCGTGCACGGTGACGTGGCGGTGCTGACCAACGTCAGCTTCGACCACACCGACGTCCTGGGACCCACGCTCGAGGGGATCGCGACCGACAAGGCGGGCATCATTGAGCCCGGGAGCAGGGTGGTGGTGGGGGAGATGGCCCCGGAGCTGGCCGACATCGTCGCAGGCCGGGCGCGCGAGGTCGGGGCCGCGTCGGTATGGCTGGCCGGGCGCGATTTCGGATGCGAGTCCAACCAGGTGGCGGTCGGCGGCCGCGTGGTGACGTTGTGGACCCCGGGCGGCCGCTACGAGGACGTGCTTGTCCCGCTGCACGGAGCGCACCAGGGCGTCAATGCCTCGGTGGCGCTGGCCGCGGTCGAGGCCTTCTTCGGGGATCCGCTCGATGCCGAGGTGGTGGAGGAAGGTCTGGCCGCGGTGCGCGTGCCGGGTCGCCTCGAGGTGCTCGGCCGCCGCCCCTTGCTGCTCGTCGACGGCGCCCACAACGCAGCGGGCATGGCGGCCTTGGCGGGCGCACTCGAGGAGGAGTTCGCGGTCGACGGCGTGTCCGTCGCCGTCGTGGGAATGCTGTCGGGACGCGATCCTTCGGCCATGCTCGCGCCGTTGGCGTCGGTCGGCGTCGCCGCCATCGTCGCCTGCGAACCGGACTCACCGCGCGCCATGCCGATCGCCGCCGTCTCCGAGGCGGGCCGCGCGCTCGGCCTGACTGTCTACGAAGAGCGCGACGTCAGCGACGCGCTGCGCATCGCGCGTGGCATGGTCGATGCCGATGGGCTGGTGGTGGTGGCCGGTTCGCTCTACGTCGTCGGTGCCGCCCGCGCCGACGTGCTGGCTGCGGCCGTTCCATGGGAGGACGCCGGCCGCTGAGGGCGGTCAGACCTGTCCTCGGGGGTTGTGTAGTGTCCACCCTTCGTGGACCGCACCCTTGTCATTGTGAAGCCCGACGGCGTTGAGCGGGGCCTGGCCGGCGAGGTGGTCAGCCGTCTCGAGCGCAAGAAGCTGCGCCTGGTGGCCGCCGAGCTCCGGACCATCACCAAGGAGGTCGCCGAGAGCCACTATGCCGAGCATGCCGAGCGGCCCTTCTTCAACGACCTGGTCGCCTTTGTCACCCGATCGCCTGCGCTCATCCTGGTCGTCGAAGGCCCGAAGGACACCTACGCCGTGGTGCGCCTCATGATGGGCACGACGAACCCGGCCGAAGCAGCTCCTGGGACCATTCGCGGCGACTACGGGATCGAGACGACCGAGAACCTCGTGCACGGCTCCGACTCACACGAGTCGGCGGCCCGGGAGATCGCCCTCTTCTTCCCGGACCTGGCGACCGCATAGCGCTCAGACGCGCGCGGCGACCGCCAACGCCGGTGTAATTGCAGGCTGGATGGGCGTTTTCGTGCGTCCGCCTTGTGGACCCCCTCGGAGTCCCATAGCCTGTGGGCGCACCATCAAGGGTGCCGGCCACGCCGGCACTCATCGGGAATTTCTCGGGAGAGCTCCAACTATGGCCGAAAATCGCCTTTCCCTCCTTGGTCGAGACATGGCTGTCGACCTCGGAACCGCCAACACGCTGGTGTACGTCCGCGGCCGCGGCATCGTCCTCAACGAGCCGTCCGTTGTCGCCGTCGACATCAAGGACGGACGGCCGTTGGCCGTGGGGGCCGAGGCGAAGCGGATGATCGGACGTACGCCGTCGAACATCCAGGCCATCCGGCCGCTCAAGGACGGCGTCATCGCCGACTTCGAGATCTGCGAGAAGATGCTGCGCTATTTCATCCACCGGGTGCATCAGCGGCGCTTTGCCAAGCCGCGCATGGTGATCTGCGTGCCGTCGGGCATCACCGGGGTGGAGCGGCGCGCCGTGATGGAGGCGGCTGAGTACGCCGGGGCGCGCCGTGCCTACATCATTGAAGAGCCGATGGCGGCGGCCATCGGGGCGGGCCTCCCGGTGCACGAGCCGACCGGCAACATGGTGGTGGACATCGGCGGCGGGACGACTGAGGTCGCCGTCATCTCCCTCGGTGGCATCGTGACCAGCCAATCGGTGCGGATCGGTGGCGACGAGCTCGACGAAGCGATCGTGTCCTTCGTGAAGAAGGAGTTCAGCCTGGCGCTCGGCGAGCGCACCGCAGAGGAGATCAAGATCACGCTTGGTTCGGCCTACCCGCTGGAGCAAGAGCTGCACGCGGAGATCCGAGGACGCGACCTCGTGAGCGGACTCCCCAAGACGATCGTCGTCTCCACCGAGGAGATCCGTCGGGCCATTGAGGAGCCGGTGTCCGCCATCATCGACGCGGTGAAGGTCACGTTGGATCGGACGCCCCCGGAATTGGCTGCGGACATCATGGAGCAGGGAATCGTGCTGACCGGTGGGGGAGCCCTCCTGCACGGACTGGAATCCCGCCTGCAGCACGAGACGGGTATGCCCATCGTCGTGGCCAGGGATCCGCTGAACTGCGTCGCCATCGGCAGCGGCCAGTGCCTGGAGGAGTTCGAAGCGCTGAAGCGGGTGTTGATCACCACTTCCACTCGCTGATCGATCGACCGGTTTCTCCTGGGTGCCTCGGTCCCGGCGGTCCCGCCGCACCCTGACGGTCATCATTCTCGTTGTTCTCTCGCTGTCCCTCATTTCACTCGACCAAAACACGCGGACCCATAGCCTCACGTCCGGCGTGAAGTCTGTGGCCAACGACGTGTACGCGCCCTTGCGTCAAGGTGTGCTCGACGTCCTCAGCCCTATCGGGAGCTTCTTCGCCGGTGCCTTCAACTACGGCTCGGTCCAGGCTCAGAACGAGCGGTTGGAACGGACCATCGGCGAGTTGCGGGCGCAGCAGCTCGAGCAGGGATTCGAGAAGAATCAGCTGCGCGAGATCACGGCGTTGCAGAACCTGCCCTTCTTGCAGTCGCTGCCGACGGTCACCGCGCAGACCCAGGACGAATACTCGTCCAATTTCACCGCGACCATCACACTGGACAAGGGTCGCGCCGAAGGCGTCGACGTCGGCTATCCCGTCGTCGGTGCCGGAGGACTGGTGGGTCGGGTGATCCAGTCCTTCCATCACACCTCCGTCGTGCAACTCATCACCGACGGGCAGTCGAAGGTCGACGTGACATTCGGGAACCAGCTCCTGGGGATCGTCGACGGTCAGGGTCCGTCGAACTCCATGACGGCAGACCTCGTGGCGCCGCACACCCCGCTCACCAAGGGCGAGCCCATGTTCACGAGCAGCCTCAATGCGGCGTCCTTCCCGCCGGGAATCCCCGTGGCCACCGTGCGGACGTTTCACACCTCGGCCGGGGCCAGCCAGGAGACCATCGACGTCGACCCGGCAGCCGACCTGAGCCAGCTGGCCTACGTCGATGTCGTGCAGTGGGTTCCCTCCACATGACCGGGCGCTCCATGGTCCGCGTGGCGCTTGTGATCTTCATTGTGCTGATGATCCAGCAGACGGTGATGGTGGCACTGCGCATCAACGGGACCCACCCGGATCTGCTCTGGCTGCTGCCCATCACGGCCGCCCTGCTCGATGGGCCCGAAACAGGCGCCATTGTCGGGTTCTGGGCCGGATTGTCTTTCGACCTGGTGCTCCCCACGCCGTTCGGACTGTCCGCCCTGGTGGGGACCGTGCTCGGCTACGCCGTCGGGTCCCTGACCACGGCGGCGGACCCCCGTGCCACCTGGCTCAAGCCGGTGGCCGCGGTCGCGGGGAGCATTGCAGCGGACATGCTGTTCGCCGTGCTCGGAGCCATACTCGGACAAGGTGAAATGGTGCAGGTGAACTTCCTCACGCTCTTCGTGGTGGTCGGCGTCTCGAGCCTGGTCCTGGTCCTCCCGGTCAGCCGGCTGATGCGGTGGGCCCTGGCCGGCGAGAGCCACCGCCGCTCCCTCGTCTCCGCCCAGGCCGACAGTAGGGCCTGGTGAAGAGGACCCTCCGCCACCCGATCCGCGGCGACCGGCTCCACCCCAAGCCCTCGACACGCCCGGCGAAGGGCACCTCCTGGCGCGGCAACGCACGAGGACCGCGGATGCGACCGCGCAAGAGTGTCAACGTCGCCTCCATCGTCGGCTCACCCGAAGAGGAAGATGCCCGGCCCAACCTCCGCCTGCGGATCGTCGGGGTCGTGGTCTTGCTCCTCTTCGGCGTGCTCGTCCTCCGTCTGTGGACCCTGCAGGTGGTCGAGGGGAAGACCTACGCGGCAGCGGTGACGCGCAACCAGGTGCGCGTCGTCAGTGTCGCCGCGCCCCGAGGCGAGATCGTCGACCGCGCCGGCACGGTGCTCGTGACCAACACCCCACAGCAGGAGATCCTGCTGTCCCGGGCGGAGGCGACGCAGAACCCCGCCATCGTCGGCATGGTCGCGGCCCTCGTCGGTCAGACGCCGAAGCAGGTGCAGGCGTCCATCAACAACAACCAGTACAGCCCGTACGAGCCGGTCCCCATCGCGGTCGGCGTGTCGCAGGACACCGTCCAGTTCCTCGAGACGAACCAGTCGCAGTACCCCGGCGTCACTGTCCAGACCGTCGCGCAGCGCACCTATCCCCAAGGCGGGACCACGGGCACACATGTCCTTGGCTACGTGGGTGACATCACGAGCGCCTACCTCGCTGCGCACCCCAACGACGGCTACACGCAGGGGAGCCAGATCGGTGTCTCGGGGATCGAGGGCCAGTACGAGCAGTACCTCAAGGGCGTCCCGGGGCGCCAGGCCCTGTCGGTCGATGCCAGCGGCACCGTCGTGGGCACCTTGAGTTCCACGGCGCCCCAGATCGGGGACACCGTCGTGCTCAACGTCGACAACGGGCTCCAGCAGGCGGTGCAGAACGATCTGCAGGCGCAGATCCTGGCTGACCGCAAGACGCCCGACCAGGTCGACGGCGGGCGGCTCCCGTCGGCACCCAACGGCGCGGCCATCGTGATGAACCCACAGAACGGCCAGGTCCTCGCCATGGCCTCCTATCCGACCTATGACCTGAACGAGTGGGTCGGCGGGATCTCTGCGGCCAACTTCACCGCGTTGCAGCAGAGTGGGGCCGAGAACAACGAGGCCATCGAAGGCCAATACACGCCCGGGTCGACCTTCAAGCTCATCACGGCCACCGCCGCGCTCCAGGACGGGTTGATCTCGCCGACCACGCCGTACGACGACACCGGGACCTTCAAGATCCAGGGTTGCCCCGCACCCGGTGTGAACAACGACACCGGGTGCACGTTGCACGACGACCCGGGCGACAGCGGCGGCCAGTACGACATCACCGGCGCCCTGACGGTGTCGAGCGACTCTTTCTTCTACAACTTGGGCGAAATGTTCTGGGAGCAACAGGCGAAGTTCGGGACGACCCCGATCCAGAACGAGGCGACCGACTACGGCGAGGGGACGATCACCGGCATCGACCTCCCCGGCGAGGCCCAGGGGCGGGTCGACAGCTTCTTGACCCGGGGCAAGCTCCACGCCGAGGCGCCCAAGGCCTTTCCCTACGGGGCGTCGTGGTTCACCGGTGACAACATCGAGATGGCGTTCGGCCAGGGCGAGACGGTGCTGACGCCCCTTGAGCAGGCGGTGGCCTATTCGACCTTCGCCAACGGCGGCACCCGCTACGCCCCCCAGGTCGCCTCCGAGGTCGTCGATCCGACGACCGGCAAGGTGATCAAGAAGCTCGATCCGCAGGTGACCGGGCACGTCAGCATTTCGCCGGCCAACTACAGCGCCATCCTCCAGGGGCTCGAGGGCGTGATCTCGAACCGGACCGGGACGGCCTACGCGGACTTCCAGGGCTTCCCGGCTTCGTGGAACCTGGCGGGCAAGACGGGAACTGCATCGAACCAGGCGGGGGAGGAGCCCAACAGCTGGTTCGTCGCCTTCGGGCCCAATCCCAACCCCCAGTACGTCGTGCTCGCCGTGATCGACCAGGGCGGCTACGGCGCCGACGCCGCCGCCCCGCTGGTCCGCAACATCTTCGACTACCTCCTCGCCAACCCCGAGACCCCCACGGTCAAGACGCCCACTCCGGCCAGCCCGGCCAGCCTGACGGCCCCGGCCTCCAACCCCCCGGCCGGCCGACCACGACCACCACCACGACGACCGCTCCGACGGCCCGGCGGTGCGAGCACGACGACCTCCACCACGACGGGCGGAGGCTGAGCGTCCCGTAGGGTTGGCGCGCATGGATTCCCTCTGGCCGCAGATCGAGCGCATCCTGCCTACGGTGTCCAAGCCGGCCCGCTACATCGGGGGTGAACAGGGGTCCATCTGTCCCGACCACGCTCCGGGCGCCGTCGCCTGGTTGCTCCTCTACCCGGACACCTACGAGATCGGCCTGCCCAATCAGGGGCTGCAGATCCTCTACGAGATCCTCAACGAACGTCCCGACGCCGCTGGCCGAGCGCGCCTACGCCCCCTGGGTCGACATGGAGGCCGCCATGCGGGCGGCCGGTGTCCCGCTCTTCAGCGTCGAGCAGCATCTGCCGGCGGCCGCCTTCGATGTGTTGGCGTTCAACCTCTCGGCCGAGCTCGTCTACACCAACGTGTTGAACATGATCGATCTGGCCGGCCTCCCTCTGCACGGAGCGGACCGCGGCGGAGCCGATGCCCTGGTCGTGGCCGGCGGTCACTGCGTCTTCAACCCCGAGCCCCTGGCCGACTTCGTCGACGCCTTCGTCCTCGGCGACGGCGAGGAGGTGGTGGGCGAGATCAACGAGGTCATGGCGGCCTGGCTGGACGCGTCGCCGCCTGAGGCGCGCGACCGCACGGCCCTCCTGCGCGCGCTCGCCAGGGCTGGAAGGGGTGTACGTGCCCGCGCTCTATCGGGCGTCGTACGAGGACGGGCGTCTGGTCTCGACGCTGCCCGATCGCGCCAGGCGTGCCGGCCGAGGTGGCCAAGCGGACGATCAGCGACTTGGCGGACTGGCCCTACCCGGCCCGGCCGCTCGTCCCCCTGACCGAGGTGGTCCACGACCGTCTCAACGTCGAGGTCTTCCGGGGCTGCACCCGGGGCTGCCGCTTCTGCCAGGCCGGCATGATCACGCGGCCGGTGCGCGAGCGCCCGGCGGCCCAGGTGCGCGACATGGTGCAACGCGGCCTGGAGTGGAGCGGGCACGACGAGGTGGCCCTGACCTCGCTGTCGTCGGCGGACTTCTCGGGGATTGAGGACACGGTGCGCGACATCGTCGACGACCCCGATCACGGCGGGCGGGTCTCGGTCAGCCTCCCGTCGCTGCGAGTGGACGCCTTCACCGTGGGGACGGCGGCGGAGATCCAGAAGGTGCGCCGCACCGGGCTCACCTTCGCCCCCGAGGGCGGGACCTGGCGGATGCGCAAGGTGATCAACAAGCTGATCACCGAGGAGGACCTCTACAGCGCGGTCGACGCCGCCTTCAGCCAGGGCTGGCGCCGGGTCAAGCTCTACTTCCTGATCGGGCTGCCCACCGAGCGCGACGAGGACGTGCTCGGCATCGCCGAGCTCGGGGCGCGCTGCGTCGAGATCGGCCGGCAGTATCACAAAGGGGTCACGGTCGTCGCCTCGGTCGGCGGTTTCGTGCCCAAGCCGCACACCCCGTTCCAGTGGTTCGGCCAGGACACGGTCGCCGAGCTCGAGCGCAAGGTGGCCCTGCTGCGCGAGGAGGCCCGGCGCACCCGGGGCCTCACCATCCGCTGGCACGAGCCGGCGGCCTCGGTGGCCGAGGGGCTGGCCAGCCGGGGCGACCGCCGCATGGGTGCGGTGATCGAGCGGGTGTGGCGGGCCGGCGGCACCTTCCAGGAGTGGTCCGAGCGCTTCGACCTGGCCCTGTGGGAGGACGCCCTGGCCGCCGAGGGGCTGAGCGTCGACGAGGTGTGCCACCGCGACCGCGACGAGCGACGAGGCCCTGCCCTGGGACCACATCTCGGCCGGCCTGCACCGTGACTTCCTCTGGGGGGACTGGCAGGACGCCCTGGCCGAGGTGGCCGTCGAGGACTGCCGCTGGACGCCCTGCTACGACTGCGGCGCCTGCACCGGGTTCGGCCTCGAGCACGTGGTGGCCTCGCCGGTCCCGCCGGCCGGGGGGAGCCAGGGCACCGGCCAGGACCTCAGCGTCGGGGACCGGATCCCGGTCCGCCTGGTCAGCCGTGTCCCCTGAGGGCCAGCGCCGCCTCCGCCTCCGCTTCTCCAAGATGGGCAAGGTCCGCTTCACCAGCCACCGGGACGTGGCCCGCATGTGGGAGCGGGCGTTGCGGCGCAGCCGGCTGCCGCTGGCGGTACTCCCAGGGCTTCGTCCCGCACCCCCTGCTCAGCTTCGGCCTGGCCCTGCCCACGGGCTGCGAGTCGCTCGGGCGAGTACCTCGACCTGCGCCTCGAGCCGGCCGGCCCGGGCGAGATCCCGTCGCCGAGCTCCCGGCCTCGCTGAGCGTGCTGCTGCCCGAAGGGATCGAGGTCCAGGCCGCGGCCCTCATCGGAGAGCGGAGGGTTCGCTCCAGCAGGAGGTAGCATCGTGCGATTGGGAGCTGGAGGTGCTCGGAGTGCGGGATGAGGAGTTGGAGGAGCGGGTCGAGCGGGTGCTCGCTGCTCCCAGCCTCACGGTCCAGCGTGAGCGGAAGGGTCGTCAAACCGAAGACGACATCCGCCCAGCCATCTGGACACTGTCCTTGACCAGCACCCAACGGTCGTCTCCGGGCGGAATTGGCCACGCACCCGCGCGGCGTCCGGCCCAGCGACCTGGTTGCAGCATTGGGCACCGCCGTGGTGCTGGGGCGGGCCTGTAGAACGCATCAATGGATCGAGCGCGATGGCGCACGGTTCGAGCCGCTTTCGGTAAGCGGGCTCGGGACCGATGGCGACACGCGGCACATGAACACGCAAGGAGGGCTTTCCCTCATGTCCGAGACGGAGATCAGCCAGAGCCAGGAGGGTCACCCTCCGGAGCCACCGGAGGGCGCGAGCACTAGCCCTCCCGACGCGCCGCGACGCCGGCCCGAGGCCGAAGCCCAAGATCGGGGACACCAGGCCGGCGCCGGCCGTCGCCCACCGCACCCCGGCACCCGCCAGGCGAGGCCGCGGCGCCCGGTGGTGCCGCTCGACGCGGCCCGAGCGGCGGCCGGCCGCCCGAGAGGACGGCGCGGACGCCGACGAGGGGAGGCGCCGAGGGCCGAGGCCCGACGGCCGACGGGGGCGAGGCCAAGCGCACCCGCAGCCGCCGCCGCTCGGGCCGGGAGCGCAAGACGCAAGCAGGTCGGCCGCTACCTGGTCTGCGTGCACGTCCAGCCCGAGATGACCCAGATCGCCATGCTCGAGGGCCGCTCCCTGGTCGAGCACTACGTCTCCCGGGCGGCCGACGACACCAACCAGATCGACGGCAACGTCTACCGGGGCCGGGTCCAGAACGTCCTGCCCGGCATGGAGGCCGCCTTCATCGATATCGGCATCCCCAAGAACGCCGTGCTCTACCGGGGTGACGTCCGCTACGACAGGGACGACATCGAGGGCGGGGCGCTCCCAGCAGCCCCGCATCGAGGACGTGCTCAAGGCCGGCCAGACCATCTTGTGCCAGGTGACCAAGAACCCCATCGGGGCCAAGGGCGCCCGGCTGACCCAGGAGGTCTCCCTGCCCGGCCGCTTCGCCGTGCTGGTACCCAACTCGAGCGCCTTCGGCATCTCCAAGCGCCTGGGCGACAACGAGCGCCGCCGCCTGCGCCGCATCATCGACGAGGTCAAGCCGGCCGGTCACGGCATGATCGTGCGCACGGCGGCCGAGGGCGTCTCGGCCGACGAGCTCCAGCGCGACGTCAAGACGCTGCTCGAGCAGTGGCGCGTCATCGAGGCCGAGGCCAAGAAGTCCGACGCGCCCGGCCTGCTCTACCGCGAGCCCGAGCTCTCGGTGCGCATCCTGCGCGAGGAGCTCAACGCCGAGTACCGGGGCGTGGTCATCGACGACCGGGCCCTCTTCGAGCAGGTCCGGGACTACGTGCGGGCCGTCAGCCCGGAGCTCTCCGACCGGGTCGAGTACTACGACCCGGTGGTCGAGGGCCTGCCCATCTTCGAGCGCTACCACGTGCACGAGCAGCTCCACAAGGCGCTCGACCGCAAGGTCTGGCTGCCCTCGGGGGGCTCGCTGATCATCGAGCGCACCGAGGCCCTGACCGTGATCGACGTGAACACGGGCAAGAACGTGGGCAAGACCAACCTCGAGGAGACCGTCTACCGCAACAACCTCGAGGCGGCCGAGGAGGTGGCCCGCCAGCTGCGCCTGCGCGACATCGGCGGCATCATCGTCATCGACTTCATCGACATGGAGATCCGGGAGAACCGGGACAAGGTGGCGGCGGCCCTGCGCAACGCCCTGGCCCGGGACAAGACCCGGACCCAGGTCTTCGACATCTCCGAGCTGGGCCTGGTCGAGATGACGCGAAAGCGCATCTCAGAGGGCCTGCTCGAGACGCTGTCGACCGAGTGCGCCGTCTGCGGCGGGCCGGGGCGTGACCCTGGACGACTCGGTTCTGCGCTAGCATCTCGCCCTTATGTATGCCGTCATCAAGTCCGGTGGAAAGCAGGAGCGTGTGGCCGAAGGCCAGCGTGTCCGCGTCGAGCTGCTGGGCCAGCCCGTCGGCGCCGAGGTCTCGCTCGAGCCCGTCCTGGTGGTCGACGGCGAGACGGTCCTGGCCACGCCCGACCAGCTCGCCGGCGCATCGGTGACCGCCAAGGTGGTGGGCGAGGAGAAGGGCCCGAAGATCAACGCCATGACCTACAAGAACAAGTCCAACCAGCGTCGCCGGTGGGGTCACCGCCAGCACTACGCCACGCTGGAGATCACCGCCATCACGGCGGCCGGCTGAGACTCAGGGAGTTCGAGACATGTCAAAGACAAAGGGTGGCGGTTCAACCCGAAACGGCCGTGATTCGAACGCCCAGCGCCTCGGGGTCAAGGAGTTCGACGGCACCGCGGTGACCGCCGGCTCGATCCTGGTGCGCCAGCGCGGCACCAAGTTCTACCCGGGCGGAACGTGGGCCGGGGTGGGGACGACACGCTCTTCGCCACGGCCGACGGCGTGGTGAAGTTCGGCGCGCGCCGTGGCCGCAAGCACGTGAGCGTCGTCACCGACTGAGCCCCTGGCGCGCGCCTGCCGCTCAGGCGCGCTGGTGCAGCTCGATGGCGTTGCCCCACGGGTCGACGTGAACGCCTGCTGGCGTCCGGTCTCGCCCACGGCCGTCGGATCGCTCACCTGCAGGCCCTGGGCCCGCAGCTCGGCGACCACGGCGCCGAGGTCGTCGTAGAGCAGTGCGAAGTGCTGGCCCATGTTGTTCGGCACCTGGCCTCGATGAGATGGACCTGCTGGCCGTTCGCGGCATCGAGCCAGGCCCCGGCGATGCCGAAGTCGGGACGGGAGTGGTTCTGCACCAGCCCGATCGTCTCGGTGTAGAAGGCGATGCCGGCGGGCACGTCGCTGACGTTGATGGCGACGTGGTCGACGCCGGCGGGGCCTGGCGGATGCTCATGCCAGCGACCCTACGACGTGGCGGACGATTTCGGCCACGGCCGGTACGGCGGCGGCTCCCACCGTCTGCGATGGCGGCGACGTCAATCGTCGCGTCGGCGGCCGCGGCGGGTTGGTGACCACGGCCAGGCCGAGGACCTCGGCCCCGGCCTGGCGGGCGGCGATGGTCTCGAGCGCCATCGACATGCCCACGACGTCGGCCCCCAGCGGTGCGCAGCATGCGGATTTCGGCCGGCGTCTCGAATTGCGGCCCGGGGACCTGGGCGTAGACGCCGGGCCGGGCGGCCAGCACCGAGGCGGCGGGTTCCGGCGTGCGCCAGGGCCACGGCGCGGAGGCGCGGGAGCGTAGGCGTCGACCATGTCGATGAATTCGGGGCCGACCAGCGGACTGCGCCCGGTCAGGTTGAGGTGGTCGCTCGACGACCATGACCGAGCCGGTGCCGAGGTCGTCGCGGATGCCTCCGACGGCCGCGGTGAGGATGACGGTGTGGCATCCGGCGGCGATCCCCGTCCGCAGCGGATGGACCACCTCGCACGGGCTCAGGCCTTCGTAGAGGTGGCACCGACCGCCCAGGACGAGGACCGAGCTCCCTCGCTGCTCGACCGACCACGCATGGGCGCGATGCCCGCCGGCGGTGTAGGGCGGGAAGAAGGGCAGCGTGTCGAGCGGGACGGGCTCCTCGCCGGCGCCCAGGACCTCGGCCGTCCCGGCCAGCCCGCTCCCGAGGAGCACCAGCACGTCGTGGTGGTCGATCCCCAGTGCGTCGGGCCAGCTCGCGGGCGCTGTGCGTCCGCCCGGTCAGCGGCACCCTCATGAGCCGATGGTAGAGGTTCGCCACCGGCCGGCGCATAACATCGGCCGGACATGCCCTCCTCGCCCGCCGCCCCCGCCCTGCACCCCCTGGCCCCCCTCACCGGGGACGAGATCACGGCCGGCCCGCGAGATCGTCTTCGCCAGCGGCCGGGCCGCGGTCCCCGACGAGGCCCTGCGCTTCGCCTACGTCGGCCTGTCCGAGCCCCCCAAGGACATGGTGCGCGCCGTCGACGCCGGGCGAGGACGTGGCGTCGACCGCCGGCTCCGCATCGTGCTGCTGGAGGGCCCGGAGGCCGACGTGGTCGAGGCCATCGTGTCGGTCACCCGGGGCGAGGTCGACCGCTGGGAGATCGTCCGCGACGTCCGGCCGCCCCTCCAGATGGAGGAGTCGATCATGGTCCTGGCCGCCCTGCACGACATCCCGACTGGAACGCCGCCCTGGACCGTCGAGGCATCGTCGACCGGTCGCTGGTGCAGATCGACCCGTGGCCGGCCGGCACCTTCGGGCTCGGTCACGAAGAGGGCCGGCGCATCACCCGCTGCCTGGCCTACCTGCGCGACAGCCAAGGAGGACAACGGCTACGCCCGCCCGCTCGAGGGCCTGATTGCCTTCGTCGACATGGGGCGGGGCGAGGTGCTCGAAGTCGTCGATACGGGGGTGGTGCCGCTTCCCGTCCGAGCATGGCAGCTACTACCCCGAACACAACGGGCCACTGCGCACGGACCTCAAGCCGTTGGAGATCATCCAGCCCGAGGGTCCGAGCTTCGAGGTGGACGGCAACCTCGTGCGCTGGCAGAAGTGGTCAATGCGCATCGGCATGGATCCCGCTGGAGGGCCTGGTGCTCTGGACGGTCGGCTACGAGGACGGCGGGCGGGTCCGTCCCGATCCTCTACCGGGCCTCGGTCAGCGAAATGGTCGTGCCGTACGGGCATCCCGGGCCGATGCACGCCTGGAAGAGCGCGTTCGACGCAGGCGAATGGGGCCTGGGTCGCATGGCGAACTCGCTGACCCTGGGCTGCGACTGCCTCGGCGAAATCCGCTACTTCGACGACGTCTTCGCCGACGAGCGCGGCAAGCCGCGCACGCGGGCCAACGCCATCTGCATGCACGAAGAGGACTACGGCATCCTCTGGAAGCACGTCGACATGGTCTCGGGGCGCAGCGAGGTTCGGCGGTCCCGTCGCCTGGTCGTCAGCTCCATCGCCACGGTCGGCAACTACGAGTACGGGTTCTACTGGTACTTCTACCTCGACGGCATCCATGCAGCTCGAGGTGAAGCTGACCGGGGATCATGTCCACCATGGCCGTCGCCGACGGCGACGCCGGGGACCACGCCCGCATGATTGCGCCGGGCCTGGCGGCGCCCTACCACCAGCACCTGTTCAACGTCCGGCTCGACATGCAGGTCGACGGGCCGGACAACGAGGTGTACGAGGTCGACGCGGTGCCCATCGGGCGCGCCGGGGAGCCTCGAGAATCCGTGGGGCAACGCCTTCGGCACGACGGCAACGCTGCTGGAGAGCGAGCTGGAGGCCCGGCGTGACGTCGACGCGTCGCGCAGCCGCACGTGGCGGATCGCCAACCGCGTCGCGACGGAACCGACGTGGGCGAGGCGACCGCCTACAAGCTGCTGCCTGGCGCCACGCCGACGTTGCTGGCCGACCCCACCTCGAGCGTCGGCCGGCGGGCCGCCTTCGCTTCGCACAACCTGTGGGTCACGCCCTTCGATCCCGACGAGCGGCGTGCCGCAGGCGACTACCCCAACCAGCACCGCGGCCACGCCGGCTTGCCGACGTGGACGGCAGCAGGACCGACCCATCGTCGACACCGACATCGTGCTGTGGCACTCCTTCGGCGTCACCCACATTCCGCGGCCCGAGGACTGGCCGGTCATGCCGGTCGAGTACACCGGCTTCACGCTCCTTCCGTTCGGCTTCTTCGATCGCAACCCGGCGCTCGATGTGCCGCCGTCTTCGGACCACTGCCATGACTGAGTACGGCGCTACCGCCCCTTGGCCCCACCGGGGCCGAGGTGGGCGAGCCTGACCCCGAGGGCGAGGTGGAGGCGAGCGGTGGACGCTGGTGGCGACGCCTTTCGGACATCGCGCCATCTCCCCGACCGGCTGTTCGTCGGCGCGCCGTGACCCTGCGGCTCGAGGCCGACGCCGTCTTTACCGTTGACAGCGCTGACACGGTGCTGGCGCCGGGAGCGGTCGAAATCGACGACGGCCTCATTTCGTGGATCGGTGATCCCTGGCAGGTCCCGCCCGCCTCGGGGACCGAGGTCCGGCGGCTCGGTGGATTGCTCATGCCGGGTCTGGTCAATTGCCATGGGCACTCACCCATGACGCTCTTGCGCAGTGCGGGCGACGGGCTCCCGCTCGAGCGCTGGCTGCACGAGTCCGTCTGGCCACGCGAGGCGCGGCTTCGGGACGAGGACGTGTACTGGGGCATGTCGCTCGGGGCCCACGAGCTTCTGTGCAACGGGGTCACCACGACGTGCGAGCAGTATCGGCATCCGGCGGCCGTCGTCGATGCCGTCCTTCGATGCCGGGATCCGCACCGTGTACACGCCGGCCATCTTCGACGTGCCCGACGCCGGCCCAGGGAGCACCTGGGAGGCGCTGCTGGCCGACGCCTGTGACGTGGTCGACGCCACGACCGGGAAGCACGAGCTCGTCCACATGGGCTTCGGTCCGCACGCCGCCTACACGGTGCCGCCGGAAGGGATGCGGGCCATTGCGGCCGAGGCACGGGCGCGCGACGCGTTGTTGCAGGTCCACCTTTCTGAGACGGTGGCCGAGTGCCAGGTCGTCCAGGAGCGTTACGGCATGAGCGCACCGGCGCTGCTGGCGTCCGAGGGGGTCCTCGACGGCCGGGTGTTGGCCGCCCACGCGGTCTGGCTCGACGACGCGGATCTGTCGCTGCTGGCCGCGCACGATGTGGCCGTGGCCCACTGCCCTGGTTCCAACGGCAAGCTCGGCTCGGGCATCGCCCCCTTGCGCGCACTGCTCGACCGCGGGCTCCGGGTCGGCCTGGGCACCGACGGGCCGGCCTCCAACGATGACCTCCATCTCTGGGACGAGATGCGGCTGGCCGCCGCTCCTGCGCCCGGGCCGTCGCGGGCGACCCGGACGTGCTGAGCTCGGCGGCCGCTCTCCGCCTGGCCACCCGGGGCGGCGGAGAGGCGCTGGGGCTCGCCGTGGGAGCGCTCGAGGCTGGACGGCCGGCGGATCTCATCCGGGTGCGCACCGATGACGCCCGATTCACCCCGGCGCTGAACGATGCCGAGCTCCTCGGCCACCTGGTGTGGGCGGGCGCCGGCTACCTGGTGACCGACGTCTGGGTCGGCGGCGCGCATGTCGTCGACGGAGGGCAGTGCACCACGGTCGACGGCGAGCGTGCCCGGTCCGAGGTGGGCCAGCGCGCCCGCCGACTCCTGGCGTCCTAGACGGAGCTGACCGGCGGTCCCCGCGTCGGCTGGGTCTGAGGTCGCTCCTGGCCCCGTAAGCTGGATCTTCATGCCCGGCTTCGTCGACCAGGCCCAACTGCACGCACGCGCCGGAGACGGGGGAGCCGGCGCGGTGTCGTGGCGCAGGGAGGCCCATGTGGACCGCGGTGGCCCCGACGGGGGCGACGGTGGTCACGGCGGGGACGTGTGGCTCGTCGCCTCGGTGAACGAGGCCTCGCTGCTCGGCTTCCGTGACCACCCTTTCCGCCGTGCCACCGACGGCGTGCACGGCTCGGGTTCCAAGAGGCACGGGGCCCGGGGGAAGGACCTTGTCGTGCCCGTCCCGGTCGGCACGGTCGTGCGTGAGCGCAGCGGCGCCGTCGTCTGCGACCTCGCCGTCGAGGGCGCCCGGTTCATGGTGGCCGAGGGCGGCCAGGGCGGCCGCGGGCAATGCACGGTTCCTCTCGAACCGCCGCCGCGCCCCCGCCTTCGCCGAGCAGGCGGAGAAGGGCCAGGAGTTCTGGCTCGACATGGAGCTCAAGCTCATGGCCGACGTGGCCCTGGTCGGATTCCCCAACGCCGGCAAGTCGACGCTGATCTCGGCGGTGTCGGCCGCCAAGCCGAAAATCGCCGACTATCCGTTCACGACCCTGGAGCCACACCTCGGCGTCGTCCGGGTCGGTGGCGTCCGCGACGGCACGGAGTTCGTCATGGCCGACATCCCCGGCCTGGTGGAGGGCGCAGCAGAGGGCAAGGGCCTGGGCCACCAGTTCCTGCGCCACATCGAGCGGGCCCGGGTCCTGGTGGTGCTCCTCGACCTCGGTGCGCCCGAGGCCGGCGGCGTCTCTCCGGCCGAGCAGCGGCGCGTCCTCCTCTCCGAGCTCGGCGCGTACCAGCCCGACCTCCTGGAACGCCCGACGCATCGTCGTGGGCAGCAAGGGCGACGTGGGCACCGACGAAGAGGGCGTGTGCGACATGGTGCTCTCGGTTGCCGCGGCACGGGGGTCCGGGGCCTGGTGGAACGCCTCGCACCGCTGGTCCAAGCAGGCGCGGGCCGAGGCGGTGGAGGCCTCCTCGAGCGACATCGTGGTGCACCGGCCGATCCCGGAGGGCGTCGCCGTGCTCCGAGCCGGGGCAGGGGAGTGGGTCGTCCAGGGCCGTGCCGCGGAGCGGGCCGTGGCGCTGTCCGACCTCAACGACGAAGGAGCGCAGGCCGAGGTGTGCGCCGGTTGCGCCGTCTCGGAGTCGACCGGGCCCTGGCGCGGGCCGGTGCCCACGACGGCGACGAGATCACGGTCGGCGCCATGACGTTCACGTGGGACGCGGACCGGTGATCGCCGTCGTCAAGGTTGGCTCCTCCTCGGTCACCACCGAGACGGTCGGACGGCTGTGCGGGGAGCTGGCTGCCGCGCGCGCCGCCGGTCACACCGTCGTCGTCGTCTCTTCCGGCGCGATTGCCGTCGGGTGGGAGACGCTCGACAGCGGCAAGCAGCGGCCGTCGGACCCCGCCGTGCTCCAGGCCGTGTCGGCCGTGGGCCAGCACCGCCTGATGCGGATGTGGCAGGACGGCTTCGAGCCGCACGGTGTGCTGGCCGGCCAGGTGCTGCTGGCACCGCTGGACTTCGTCCATCGAACGCAGTACCTGCACGCACGCGAGACGCTGCGCCACCTTGCCGCTCTGGGCGTCGTCCCGGTGGTCAACGAGAACGATGCCGTCGCGGACGAGGAGATCCGCTTCAGTGACAACGACCGGTTGGCTGCGCTCGTGGCGCACCTGGTCGGCGCGCAGCTCCTCGTCCTGCTGACCGACACACCCGGCCTCCTCACGGCCGATCCGCGCCGCGACACCGAAGCGTCGCTCATCGAGGAGGTCGTGGAGATCGACCAGCAACTCGAGCGCCTGGCCGGTGGCCCCGGGAGCTCCGTGGGCAGCGGCGGCATGGCGTCGAAACTGGCCGCGGCGAAGATCGCCACCTGGTCGGGCGTGCAGACGGTGGTCGCCGATGCCGGCCGTCCGGGTGTGGTGGCGGCGGCCCTGGCGAACGAGCCCGGCGTCGGGACGGTGTTCCGGGCCCGGGAGAGTCGCCTTTCGGCCCGCAAGCTGTGGATCGCCTTTGCGCTGGGATCGAGCGGCCGCCTGACGGTCGATGACGGCGCACGGTCGGCGCTCACCGGCCGCGGGCGTTCGCTCCTGGCTGCCGGGGTCACGGAGGCGAGCGGCGCCTTCCGCCCCGACGATGCGGTCGAGATCTCCGGCCCCGACGGCGAAGTCTTCGCCAAGGGCCTGGTCCGGGTGTATGCGGAGCGGGCCACGGAGTGGATCGGCCGCCGGAGCCAGGTCGTCGTCCATCGTGACGATCTGGTCCTTGTAACCTGACCCGATGACCTCACCCGCGTTGGAGCAGCTCGCGGGCCGCGTCCGGTCGGCTGCCCGGGTGGTGGCGAAGGCCCCGAGCTCGGTCCGTGACGACGCGCTGCGGCTGGCCGCCGACCTCCTCGAGCAGGAATGGGCGTCGCTGGTCGAGGCCAACCGGGCCGATCTGGACCGGGCCGAGGCCGCCGGCATGGTGGAGGCCGCCCGGGACCGGCTGCGTCTGACCGAGGAGCGCGTCCGGGCCATGGCGGCGGGGTTGCGCAATGTGGCGGGCCTGCCCGACCCCGTGGGCGAGGTCACCGAGGGTTGGGTGCGGCCCAACGGCCTGCGGGTCTCGCGGGTGCGGGTGCCGCTGGGCGTGGTCGGGGTGATCTACGAGAACCGGCCCAATGTCACGAGTGACGCGGCCGGGCTCTGCCTCAAGGCCGGGAATGCCGCCTTCCTCCGCGGTTCTTCCTCGGCCATCGACTCCAACCGGGCCATCGTGGCCCTGTTGCGCGTGGCGGCGGTGAAGGCCGGCCTGCCCGAGGACGCGGTCGCCCTGGTGGAGGACACCTCCCATGAGACGGCCATCGCGTTCATGCGGTTGCGCGGCTTCATCGACTGCCTGATCCCGCGGGGCGGCCGGGCGCTGATCACATCCCTCGTCGAGCACGCCACGGTGCCCTACGTCCTCGACGGCGACGGGAACTGCCACATCTACATCGACGGTGCCGCCGACCTGGCCATGGCGCACGAGCTGGCGGTCAACGCCAAGACGCACCGCTTCGGCGTCTGCAATGCGGTCGAGACGATCCTGGTGCACTCGTCCGTGGCGGCCGACTTCCTGCCCCGGCTGGCGGACTCGCTCGGCGCCGCCGGTGTCGAGATCCGGGCCGACGAGCGGGTGCGGGCCCACGTGGCTGACGCCGTGCCGGCGCTCGAGAGCGACTTCGAGACCGAATTCCTGGGACCGGTGGTGGCGATCGGGATGGTCGACGACGTGGGCGAGGCGATCGAGCACATTGCTCGGTACAGCTCGGGCCACTCCGAGGCGATCGTGACCTCCGACGTGGCCGTGGCGGACCGCTTCGTGGCTGAGGTGGACGGTGCCGCTGTGTTGGTGAACGTGCTCGACGCGCTTCGTCGACGGTGAGGAGCTGGGACTCGGGGCCGAGGTGGGCATCTCCACCCAGAAGCTGCATGCCCGTGGACCGATGGGAGTGAAGGAGCTGACGACGTTGAAGTGGATCGTGCGTGGTGACGGGCAGGTGCGCCGGTGAGGAGCGGGAACGAGGCATTGGGCCTGCCGGAGAGCGGTCCCCCCCGGTTCGAGTCCTTGGACGCGGTGCGGGGCGGCCTCGCCGAGGTCGGCTACCTGGCCGACGAGTCGATCAGCGGTGTCGTGTTCCTCGCCGACCGGCTGGCCAAGCCGGTGCTGGTCGAGGGCCCGGCCGGGACGGGCAAGACGCAGCTGGCCAAGTCGGTGGCGGAGCTCACCGGGGCCAGGCTCATCCGCCTGCAGTGCTACGAGGGACTCGACGAGTCCAAGGCGCTCTACGAGTGGAACTACCGCAAGCAGCTGCTGCGGATTCAGGCCGGGGAACACGGCAAGGGCGAGGAGGAAGGCCCGAGCTGGTCCGAGCTGGAGGAGGACATCTTCTCGGAGGACTTCTTGTTGACGCGGCCGCTGCTCGAGGCGATCCGTGCCACCGAGCCGGTCGTACTCCTGGTCGACGAAGTCGACCGCGTCGAGCTCGAGACGGAGGCCCTGCTGCTCGAGATCCTCTCGGAGTATCAGGTGTCGATCCCCGAGCTCGGGACCGTGCGGGCGACGCAGTTGCCCATGGTGTTCCTGACGTCGAACAACACCCGCGAGCTCTCCGAGGCACTGAAGCGTCGCTGCCTCTATCTGCACATCGACTACCCGGACCTCGAACGCGAGCGTGAGATCGTGCGGACCAAGGTGCCGGGCATCAGCGGAGAGCTGGCCGATCAGGTGGCGCGCATCGTGCGCTCGCTGCGCACGCTCGAGCTGCGCAAGGCGCCTTCGGTCTCCGAGACCATCGACTGGGCCCGCACGCTCGTGCTGCTCGGCGTGGAGACGATCGACGCCGCCGGGGCCAAGGACACGCTCCACATCCTGTTGAAGTATCAAGCCGACATTGAGCGGGCCTCCAAGGAGCTGCTGTCGGTCTCGCCGGGCTGAGTCCGTGCTCGACCTCCTCTCCGGGTTCGTGACCGAGCTGCGCCGCTCGGGCCTGCCCGTCTCGCTGACCGAGCATCTCGATGCTGCCGAGGCGGTCAAGCACATCCCGCTCGAGGACCGCGAGGCACTCAAGTACGCGCTGGCCGCCACGCTGGTGAAGTCGTCGTCACACTGGCGCGCCTTCGAGACGGCCTTCGAGGTGTACTTCGCCGTACGGACCGGCGGGCACGGGGGCGGCGAGGGCGAGGACGGGGAGCTCGGGGACGACGAGTCCGAGGGCGAGCAAGCTGCAGGGCAGGGGGGAGCGCAGGGCCAGCGGCGCTCGTGGCAGGGCGGCGGTGGCGGCGAGGGGATGACGCCCGAGGAGCTGGCCGACATGCTCTTCAAGTCGCTGCTCTCGGCCGACGCGGGGCTCATGAACATGGTGGCCCGCAACGCGGTGGACCGCTACGCCGGCATGGAGCCCGGGCGCCCGGTGGGCGGGACGTACTACCTGTACCGCACGTTGCGGAACCTCGATCTGGACGGGGTGCTCGAGCGCCTGATGGCACAGGCGCAGGCGGGGGCGGCCGGCGGCGCGCTGACCGACCTGGAGGAACGCCTGGCCGCCGACGAGTTCAAGGCGCGGCGTGGACAAGTTCCGCCGCTCCGTCGAGACGGAGATCCGCCGGCGCCTCGTCGAGGACCGCGGGGCGGAGGCGCTGGCGCGCTCGGTGCGCAAGCCACTGCCCGAGGACATCGACGTGATGCACGCGACCCGCGAGGAGCTGGCGACGCTGCAACGGGTGCTCCAGCCTCTGTCGCGGAAGCTGGCGGTGCGCCTGGCCCGCAAGCGCCGCCACGGCCGCAAGGGCCCGCTCGACTTCCGGGCCACGGTGCGCCGTTCTCTGTCGACGGGCGGCGTGCCGATTGAGCCGCGCTTCCGGCATCCGCGGCCGGCCAAACCGGAGATCTTCGTGATCGCGGACATCTCGGGATCGGTGGCCAGTTTCGCCCGCTTCACCCTGCACCTCGTCTACGCCATCTCCTCGCAGTTCTCCAAGGTGCGCAGCTTCGTCTTCGTCGACGGGATCGACGAAGTGACGCGGTTCTTCGAGGGCGTGGTCGACCCGGCCGAGGCGGTGGCCCGCATCAACCTGGAGGCGGATGTCATCTGGGTGGACGGCCACTCGGACTACGGGCACGCGCTCACCGAGTTCCATCAGCGCTGGGGCGACCAGGTGACCTCGCGCTCGAGCGTCATCATCCTGGGTGACGCGCGCAACAACTACCACGCATCGGCGTCCTGGGTGGTCGAGGATCTGCAGGCGCGGGCGCGCCGGGTCTACTGGCTCAACCCCGAGCCACGTGACTACTGGGGCTCGGGTGACTCCATCGTGGGGGAGTACGCGGCCCACTGCGACGACGTGGTGGAGTGTCGCACGCTGCGTCAGCTGGAGCAGTTCGTCGGAAACCTGGCGTGACCGGGGTCGCGAGCGAGGGTGAGGGCGAGCGCAAGGAGTTGCGCGACGTGGAGGCGCGTGCCGAGTCGGGCGTGCTGCGGATCTTCCCGCCCGAAGAGGGCGCGACCCGGATCGTGCTGGTGCGCCACGGCGAGGCGGAGTGCAATCGCAATCACATCATCGGGGGGCCGAAGGGCTGCACCGGGCTGACCAACCTGGGACGGGTGCAGGTGGCCGCGTTGGCCGACCGGCTCTACGAGAGCGGTGAGCTGCGCCAGGCCACCGCGCTCTACTCCTCGGTGCTGCCCCGGGCCGTGGAAACGGCGGAGCGCCTGCGGCCGGTGGTCGGGCCGGGACCGACCGCCCTGGGCCCGGTGCGGGAACGCTGCGACCTCTGCGAGCTGCATCCGGGCGAGGCCGACGGCATGGAGTGGAGCGAGATGGTCAAGACCTTCGATGTCCCCGACTGGGACTCGGACCCCACCGCTCCCATCGCACCCGGTGGTGAGAGCTGGGCCGGATTCGTCGAGCGCGCCTCGGGCGCGGTGCGCCAGATCGTGCAGGACCATCCGGGTGAGCTCGTGGTGGCCGCCGTCCACGCCGGGGTGATAGAGGCCACGATGATCGCCTTCCTCGGGGTGGCGCCCGAGGTCTACCAGCGGGGCTGGGTGCGCATTGTGCATGCGTCCATGACCGAGTGGGAGTGGGTGCCCTCGGAGGGCCGCTTCGTGCTGTTGCGGTTCAACGACTCGGCCGGGGTGCCCAGGCGGGCCGAAGGTGGAGCAGGGTCAAGTGCGGTCGAGGAAGGTGCGGGCAAGGGTCTCGGGCGCACAGGCAAGCCAGGCATCCTCGATCGCCTCACGCAAGGGCTTCTTGGTGACCGTTCCTAGCTGCACGAGGACGGCGGCGTAGCCTTCGAAGTGCGGAATGGTGAAGAACCCCTTGGTGCCGGTGGCGAGGAGGGCGTCCTTGTCGACCAGATCGGCGGTGCGGAGGGCAAGGATGGGGCCCGTCGGCGGGGGCGTGTCGCCGAAGCGCTTCAGGTCGGCTTTCGAGAACGGGCGTTCCCAGGCGAAGGCCTTGCCGGCCACGAACCAGGTCCGGTTGCCGTGCCGCAGCGCCTCGGTCACCTCGGGGAGTGCAACCATCATCCGTTCGACGTCTTCGAAGGCCGCCACGCCGGCACGCTACCGCTACTGGGACGACGGCCTCACGGGAATTGTGCTCTCGACACGGGCAACGACGTCACCCGAGGCCCCCGCGCACGTGGTGGACTTCTGGCGGGCGGCCTCCGGCGCGCTCGCCGGTTGAGCGGGGCGGATCCGGGTGGCCCGAGTACGCTGACGGCGCCGACGGAGAGAGGTGGGTGCGATGTACAAGACACTGGTGGTCGGCACGGACGGATCGCCGACCGCTGACAAGGCCGTGGAGGCTGCTGCCGAGCTGGCGCGTTCGTGGGGCTCCGAGTTGCACATCGTGACGGCCTTTCGAAGTCCCCGGTCCGGCATGGGCTCGGCCACCGGCGTCGAGTTGGTCGACAGCGGGGCCGGGCACGCACTGGCCGAGGAAGGCGCTCTGGCCGTGGCCCACGCCGCCATCGAGAGGTTCGGGGACGGCATCGCGGCCGAGGCGCACGAGGCGCCGGGCAACGCGGACGACGTGATCCTCGCCGCGGCGGCGGAGGTGGGGGCGGACCTGATCGTCGTCGGGAGCAAGGGCATGCAGGGCGCCCGCCGCTATCTCGGCAGCGTGCCGAACTCCGTGGCGCACGGTGCGGACTGCGCCGTGCTGGTGGTCAAGACCGCCTGACCCCCTCGACGGGGGCCGTGGGCCGCCGACCTGGCACAGTGTTCCCATGCGAGAGAACTACTTCGCCGGGGCCATCGCCGAGAACTACGACCGCGACTCGTCGTCCATGTTCGATCCCGCCGTGGTCGAGGCGACGGTCGACTTCCTGGCGGACCTCGCCGGAGACGGCGCCGCTCTGGAATTGGGCATCGGCACCGGCCGCGTTGCCCTGCCGCTGTCCGCGCGCGGCGTGCCGGTGCAGGGGATCGATCTGTCGCCCGACATGGTCGCACGCTTGCAGGCGAAGCCCGGTGCGGGAGCCATCGGGGTGACCGTCGGCGACTTCGCCACGACCACCGTGCCGGGGAGCTTCCGGCTGGCCTACCTCGTGTACAACACGATCGAGAACCTGACGAGCCAGGACGACCAGGTGGCGTGCTTCGTCAACGTGGGCCGCCACCTCCTTCCCGGCGGGTGCTTCGTGGTCGAGGTGGAGGTGCCCCAGCTCCGTCGATTGCCGCCAGGGGAGACGGCCTTGGCCTTCAACGTGACGCCGGACCGGGTGGGTTTCGACACCATCGACGTCGCCCAGCAGCGTGGCGTCTCGCATCACTACTGGGTCGGCGCCGGACGGGCCGAAACCTTCAGCATGCCGTACCGCTACGCCTGGCCGGCCGAGCTCGACCTCATGGCCCGCATCGGCGGCATGCGCCTGCGCGAGCGTTGGAGCGGTTGGCGTCCGCGAGCCGTTCACGAGCGACAGCATGTCGCACGTCTCGGTGTGGGAAAAGCTGCCGGCCGGGCGAGGATGATCTGTCGCGCGTGGTGCGGTGCAGCCCCTTCAGCGGGCTGCGACGGAGGGTCGGATCGACACCGCGGTCACGAGGGCCGCGGCGAGGACGACCCCGGCGACCACGCCCCGGTGCCACAGCGCACGCAGCGCGGCGCTCTGTACGGTCATGGCGATCCCTTTCCCCAGCCCTGCGCCGGTGCTGTCCGAACGGTGTCCACGCTAAGGGATCGGGACGTCCGGGTCATGGGCCAAAAGCAGCATTCGCGGTCGGGCCGTCTCCACCAAACGTCTGAGAGCGGGGGTGGCGTGTCGTGCTCGTGGTCCTGATCACCGGACTGCCGGGTTCGGGGAAGTCGTCCATGGCGGAGGTGGCCGGTCGTGCCCTCGGGGCGCCCGTGCTCGGTCACGACTGGGCGATGAGCGGCCTGCGGCCCTTCGCCGAGGTGCAGGATGCGCTCGACTCCATGGGCACCCGGGGGCACCGTGGAGTCGGCTGGTCGTTGCTCTGGGCCCTGGCGCGCTCCCAACTCCGGCTGGGTTCCTCGGTCGTGCTCGACGGCGTGGCCCGCGCCCCCGAGGTCGACGGGACCAGGGCGGTGGCGGCCGAGGAGGGCGCGGCGTCACTGGTCGTCATGACCACGTGCCACGACGCCGGGCTGCACCGGGCCCATGTGGAAGGCCGGCAGCGGCACATCCCGAACTGGTACGAGCTGGACTGGGAACACGTCGAGCGGGCGCGGGCATCGTGGATTCCCCCCGAGGGGATCGACCACGTCCTCGACGCCGGCACGCCGGTCGATGAGAACGCCGAGCGGCTGCGCGCCGTGCTGGCGACGCGGTCCTGACCGGCTCCTCAGCGCAGGGCGATGAGGCCCGCCGGCGTGGGCGCGAAGCCACAGGCGCCGAGGTAGAACTCCCGCAGGTCCTTCTCGAAGTCGACGTGCAGCCAGTCGCAGCCGGCGGCACGGCACTCCCTGGTCGGCGACCTCCAGGAGCCCACGACCGATGCCGGCATGTCGTCGACCGCCTGCCACCACGGTGTCGACGACGAAGGCGTGCACCCCGCCGTCCCAGGCCACGTTGAGGAACCCGATCAGGCGCGTCAGCCTCGAAGGCGCAGACCCAGCCCAGGCTGTGACGCTCGACCCGGCTCCGCCAGTCGGTGTCGAGCACGGCATGCCCGAAGCCCTCGGCGTGGAGAGCGTTGACGTCCGCGTTGGCGAAGGGTGCCCGCCACTCGTGCCGCACCTCCCCGGGTGCAGGACTCACGCCCCCGGGGATCGCGCTAACAGGCGTAGTCCTCGTCGTATTGGGCGCTGTTGTACTGCACGATCTGAGGCGGCCCGGGCAGCTGCGCGCCGTGGTTGGTCACCCAGTTCTGGTAGTCGGCGCAGGAGCCGGGTCCGCTCGGCGAGGCCAGGTAGTCGGCCATCCAATAGGGCACGTTGGGCTGGTAGTTGCCGACGATGGTGTTCCAGACGCCGGGGCTGGCGTAGATGCCCGACGTCGGCGATGCCCTCGGTCTCGTGGAGCGCACTGAGCGCTCCCTGCACGAACTCGGCATTCTCGCTCAAGTTTCCCGACCAGTTGGCACTTGCGGTCTCGACGTCGAGCCACCAGGGGGTGGCGGGCGCGCCGGCACCGGCGTTGTAGGCGTCGTTGTAGGCATAGATCCCCGCCTGATAGCCGGCATTGCAGGACGTGTCGCCGCCACACCCGGGTTCGGGGGTGGTCGACGTGCCGTACGTCAGGTAGGTGTAGAGGTTGAGCCCGTTGCCGGCCCACGCCAGTTCCGCCGAGAGGCAGTGGTTGGTGTTCCCCGACGAGCTCCCGTCCACCTGCACGATCCCGATCTGGTGGTCGCCGCCCGGCAGGCTGTTGCACTGGAACGTGCTGATGTCGTAGCCGTAGGACCCCGAGGGGTATGTCGATCCGATGAAGGCGCCGGTGGCGCCGGGAGCCTCGGCCATGCCCACGATCGGCCTGAACAGGGGTGCGGGCGCGGACCCGTAGTAGCCGGCGGATCCGAAGTTCGACACCAGTCCCACGGAGTCCGTGAACCAGTAGCCGTTGCCGGTCGGCGTCGCCGCCGCCGCCACGATCGGGTGCTTGAGGGGCAGGCCGCCGAGCGAGCCGTAGAAGGGTGCCGTGCCGAAGCTGAAGATGCCCCCGTCGGAGGCGACGAGGAAGTAGCCGGCGCCGGCCGGACCGGTGAGCATGCCGACGATCGGCTTGTTGAGCACGAGGCTGCCGGTGCTGCCGTGGAAACTCGCATCGCCGTAGCTGAAGATGCCGCCGTCGGCGGCCACCAGCCAGTAGCCGTCGCCGCTCGGGGTGGCGGCCATGCCGACCACCGGCTGGTTGAGGTGGATGCTGCCGGTACTGCCGTAGAAGGCGGCGTTGCCGTAGCTGAAGATGCCGCCGTCGGACGCGACCAGCCAGTAGCCGCCCCCACCCGGCACGACCGCCATGCCGACCACCGGCTTGTTGAGGTGGATGCTGCCCGTGCTGCCGTAGAAGACGGCGTCGCCGTAGCTGAACACCCCGCCGTCGGAGGCGACCAGGTAGTAGCCGCCGCCGTCCGACGGTGGCGGCCATGCCGACCACCGGCTTGTTGAGGACCGTGCCACCGGTCGACCCGTAGTAGGGAGCACCGCCGAAGCTGAAGATGCCACCGTCCGAAGCGACCAGCCAGTACGCCGGCGTGGGGCTGTTGGCCGCTGCCGCGGCCGGCGGCGCCGGCGCGGTGACCGCGACGGTGACCAGAGCCAGCAGCGGCAGGGCCGTCACGAGCAGGGCGAGGGCGAGGCGGCGGATCAAGTTCTGAGGAATTCCGCGACGCGGAAGGCGAGGTCGAGCGACTGGCGGGCGTTCAGCCTGGGGTCGCAGGTCGTGGTGTAGCGGGCACCGAGGTCCACTTCGAAGATCTCCTCGGCGCCGCCGAGGCACTCCGTCACGTCGTCCCCCGTCAGTTCCACGTGGACGCCGCCGGGCCAGGTCCCCTCGTCACGGTGGACGTCGAAGAACGAGCGCAGCTCGGAGAGGATGTCGTCGAAGCGCCTGGTCTTGCGGCCACCCTCGCTGGTGAACGTGTTCCCGTGCATGGGGTCGCAGGTCCAGACCACGACGTGACCCTCCGCCTCGACCGCGCGCACCAGATTCGGGAGCAGCTCGGTGATGCGGTCGGATCCGAGGCGGGTGATGAGCGTGAGGCGCCCCGGGAGTCGGTCCGGGTTCAACCGTTCGCACAGCGCCACCACCTCGTCGGGGGAGCAGTCCGGCCCGACCTTGACCCCGACCGGGTTGTTGATGCCGGCGACGAACTCGAGGTGGGCCCCGTCGAGTTGACGTGTGCGATCTCCGACCCAGACCATGTGGGCCGAGCAGTCGTACCAATCGCCGGTGAGTGAGTCCACACGGGTGAGGCACTCCTCGTAGGGCAGGATCAGCGCTTCGTGGCTCGTGAAGAAGTCGACCTGGTGCAGCCCTTGCTCGGCCGCAAGGTCGATGCCGCACGCCGCCATGAAGCGCAGGGCGCGGTCGATCTCCGAGGCGATGCGCTCGTAGCGCTGGCCCTCGCCCGACGAGGCGACGAACTGCTGGTTCCACAGGTGCACCTGGGAGAGGTCGGCGAAGCCACCCTTCGTGAACGCCCGCAGGAGGTTGAGCGTCGATGCGGACTGCTGGTACGCGGCGACCAGGCGTTCGGGGTCAGGCCGGCGCGCCTCGGCCTCGAAGGTCTCGTCGTTGACCATGTGGCCGCGGAAGGACTGCAACTCCACGTCGCCGATCCGCTCGGTGTCGGCCGAGCGGGGCTTGGCGAACTGTCCGGCGATGCGCCCCACCTTGACCACGGGTACGCCGGCTGCGTACGTGAGCGCCACCGCCATCTGCAAGATGATCTTGAGCTTGTCCCGGATGGAGTCCGCGCTGAACTCGGCGAAGGACTCGGCGCAGTCGCCGGCTTGGAGGAGGAAGGCCTCGCCGTTGGCCACCTGGGCCAGTTGCTCGGTCAGGTACCGCGCCTCACCGGCGAAGACGAGCGGCGGCACCGTCGCCAGCCGCGCTTCGGCCTTCTTGAGTGCGTCCGCGTCGGGCCACTCCGGCTGCTGCGCGGCCGGGAACTTGCGCCAGGACGCGGGGCTCCACGGGGAGGTCGCAGCGGGGCTCGTCACCGCTACAGGTTAACGCCGTAGGATCGCTCCCCATGGCCGCCTTCCGTTTTGCCCTCCAGGCGTCCGGCGCCGCATCCCCGGCTGCGTGGCGCGATCTGGCGCGGAAGGCGGAAGATCTGGGCTACTCGACGCTCTACGTGCCCGATCACCTCGACGACCAGTGGGCCCCCATGGTCGCGGTGACGGTGGCGGCGGAGGCCACCACGACCCTGCGGGTGGGCACCCTGGTCCTCGACAACGACTTCCGTCATCCGGTTCTCGTGGCCAAGGAGGCGGCGACCCTCGACATCGTGACCGGCGGCCGGTTCGAGTTCGGCCTCGGCGCCGGCTGGATGACCACCGACTACGAGCAGTCGGGCATTCCGATGGACAAGCCCTCGGTGCGCGTGGCCCGCCTGGCCGAGAGTCTCGCCATCATCCGCGCCATGTGGCACGACGGACAGGCCACCTTCACCGGCGAGCACTACCGCGTCACCGAGGTCGCGGGCACCCCGGTGCCGACGACGCCGGGCGGGCCGCCCCTGGTGATCGGCGGCGGGAGCCGGCGCGTGCTCGCAGTGGCCGGGGAATTCGCCGACATCGTGAGCATCGTCCCGAGCCTGCACGCCGGCCATGTCGGCCCCGAAGTGGCGGCCGAGTCCGTCGTCGAGAAGTACACCGACCGGGTGCGCTGGGCCCAGGAGGCGGCGGGGGCACGCGCCGGGAAGCTCGAGCTGCAGTGCTGGACGAGGGCGGTGCAGGTCGTCCCGAACGCCGCCGAGGTGATCGCCTCGCTCGCGCCGCTCTTCGGCCTGACACCGGACCAACTCCGGTCCGCACCGCTCGCGCTCATCGGCACGGTCGGGGAGATCACCGAACTGCTGCGCGCCCGCCGCGAGGAGCTCGGCTTCAGCTACATCGTCGTGCACGAGGAGGAGATGGACGCGCTGGCCCCGGTGATCGCCGAACTTGCCGGCACCTGAGACCCCGGCCCCGATCCGCATCGGGATCTTCGGCGGCACCTTCGACCCGCCACACGCCGGGCATGTCGCCGCGGCCCGCGCCGTGATCGCGCAGCTGGGCCTGGACCGCCTGCTGCTCGTCGTCGCCAACGACCCGTGGCAGAAGTCGGGCCAGCGGGTCGTCTCGCCGGCGGCGGACCGCCTGGCGCTCGTCGAGGCCCTGGTGCCGGAGATCCCCGGCGCCGAAGCCAGCCGGCTCGAGATCGACCGGGGCGGCCCGAGCTACTCGGTGGACACCGCCGAGGAGATCCTGGCGGAAGCGGGCGGCCAACCCGTGGAGCTCTACCTGGTGGTGGGGGCCGACCTGGTGCCCGAGCTCGAGTCCTGGCACCGTGCCGGGGACCTCCAGCGTCTGGTCACCCTGGCCATCGTGTCCCGACCCACCGGTCTCAGGCCGGCTGTTCCCCCTGGTTGGCGGGCCGAACGGGTGGACGGGCCGCAGGTGTCCGTCTCCAGCTCGGAGATCCGTGACCTCCTGGCGGAGGGCCGGCCGGTCGGGGGCATGGTGCCCGAAGCCGTCATCCGTTGCATCCGCCGCCGCGCTCTGTACGCTGTGACCTGAATGAGCGCCATGCCGGCCGGGTGGACGGAGCTGTCGGAGAGCCCCCGTGTGCACGTGGCTCCCGACCGGGTGCAGCGCCGGGTGGATCGCCGGGCCGAGCTGATGGTGGCGCGCCGCTCGCGTCGGCGTTGGGCCGTCGCGGCCTGTTCGATCCTCGCCGCCGCCTTCGGCCTGACCGTCGGGATGCTGGAGCTGCTGCATTGACGCCAGGCGTGGACGTACAGGTGGAGCTCCCGCCGGCCGTGGCCACCGCGGCCGAGTCGGCGGACGCCAAGCTGGGACGCGACACGGTGGTACTGGGGATGACCGAGCTCTTCGGGGTGGTCGACGCCTTCGTCATCACCAGCGCGCAGAACACGCGCCACGTGCGGACGCTGGTCGAGGAGATCGAGCGGGGCGTGAAGGAGTCACACGGCATTACGCCCGCGCGCGTCGAGGGGCAGCAGGACGCCACCTGGGTCCTGATGGATTACGGCGACTTCATTGCACACGTCTTCTTGCAGGAGACGCGCGACTACTACGACCTCGAGCACCTGTGGTCGGGCGCGCCGCGCGTGGCGTGGCGCCGCGACGTCGAGGACGCGGGCTGAGCGAACCGGCGGCGGTCGGGCTGGGCCCGCTCAGGGTGCGACGCTGAGGAATTCGATCAGGTAGACCGGATCGTTGACCTGCGAGCCGTTGGCGATCGGCACGCTCGTGCGCTGCCCCTCGATTTCGAAGATGACGCCGGTGTTGAGCCCGACCTCCGTGGCCACGGTGGCCACGATCTGCGCCACCGCCAGTTCGATGCTGCTCCCCGTGATGGCGCCGAAGGCGGCGTTCATGTTCACCGTGACGACGCCCGCCGCCGTCGTGGTCGAGATCACCGCCACGTTGCTCGGGATGGCGGTGGTGATCCCCTGACCGGTCTCGGCCCTGGTGGGTCCGGCCAGCATGGAGGTGATGACGGCGGTCAGCGGCGCCGGGGCCGCGACGACCCGCGGTTCCGACGTGAGCTGGCTGTTCGAAGTGAGGAAGAACACCTTCACCGGCACGAGGGACGACGGCTTGGGAAGCGTGGTGGTGGTCGTCGGCAGGTGCGGATCGAGCAGGTCGAACGGCACCTTCGAGGGCGACACGGTGCTCGGTGCGCTCTGCGTCGGGATGGCGCAGCCGGCGGCCAGGAAGGCCGCGGCCACCAGGAGCAGCCCCGGCACAGCGAGGCGGCGCGGCCTCACTCGTCGCCCTCGGGATCGTCCCCGTCGGGCAGCACCGGCAGCGAAAGGACGAAGCGGGCGCCGCCCGCGGGAGAGGACTCGACCCGGACCTGGCCGCGCATCACGTGCATGTGCTCCGCGACGAGCGCCAGCCCCAGTCCGGTCCCGGTGCCCGTCCCGCGCCGGCCCGACGCCGAGCCCCGGTAGAAGCGCTCGAACACCTTTGCGCGCTCGAGCGGGTCGATGCCCGGGCCCTCGTCGTCGACGATGACCTCGACCCACCTGGTTTCGGTGCTGCCGTTCTCGTCGGCGCCGCCGGTGGGCCGGACGGCAATGCCGGTCACCCCTCCGCCGTAGTGGTTTGCGTTCTCCATGAGGTTGACCATGACCCGTTCGAAGCGGCGCTTGTCGACGCCCACCCGCCAGGAACGCACGGCCGGAGCGATGTCGACGTCGGGCGGGCCTGCCTGGCCGGGACCCCGCGCCACCATATGCCCGAATCCGGTTTCGACCGAGCGCTGGACCAGCTCGGCGACCTGCACCTCCTCGAGGAAGATGTCGACCGAGCCGGCCTCGGCCCGCGACATCTCGAGCAGGTCGCCGACCATGCGCTGGAAGCGCCTGAGGTCGTCGCTCAGGAGCTGCAGGGCGCGCTGGGAGCGCGGCGGCAGCTCCTCCCGGTCGGCCTCGAGCACCTCCAAGGCGGCGGCCAGGGTGGTGAGGGGGGAGCGCAGCTCGTGGCTCACGTCCGAGTTGAACCGCGCCTCGCGCTCGATCCGCTCCTGCAGCTGGTCGACCATGGCGTTGAACGAGAGGGTGAAGCCTTCGAGGTCGGGATCGGCCGCCTCCAGGTCGAGCCGCGTATCGAGGTCGCCCGCGGCGATGGCGCCGGCGGCCCGCGAGACGACAGCCAGCGGTCGCAGCGAGCGCGTGCTGGCGAACCGGCCCAGCGCGATGCCGAACATGGTGGTGATGCCGCCGGCCGCGAAGAGGGCGAGCGCGAGCACGCGCAGCGTGTGGTCGAGGTCGGACAGGTCGAAGACGTCGAAGTAGTGGGCGTGCACCGAGGGGATGGGGACCCCGATCACGATCTCGGCCGTGCCCTGCGGGGTGCGGAGCGTCTGCGAGGCCGCCGAACCGTGGAGGACGACGTCGCGCAGCTGGCGTGGGATGGCGGCGGCGGTGACGCTGAGAGAGGAGTCGTAGGTCTTGGAGCCGTGGAAGAGCACGGAGTGGGCGTCAGTCCCCGCATCGATGTTGCTGAGGAGACCCGGGACGTAGACCGTGCTGCTCGCCTGCAGCGAGCTGCGCAGCGCGCTGGCGTTGAGGAAGGCCTGGTGCTGGTCCGTCGACTCGCGGCCGGCCAGCAGGAAGTGGCGCACGGTGAAGTACGACAGCCCACCCATCAGGATGGAGAGGATCAGCGCACCGAGCCCGAACACGGCCGTGATGCGGGCGCCGATGCCCAGCTTCACGTCAGGGCACCAGCTTGTAGCCCATGCCCCTCACGGTGAGTATGTGCTGGGGCACCGCGGGATCCACCTCGACCTTGGTGCGCAAGCGGCGGATGTGCACGTCGACCAGGCGCCCGTCGCCGAAGTAGTCGTAGCCCCAGACCCGGTCGAGCAGCTGCTCGCGGCTCAGCACCTTGTTGGGGCTGGCCGCCAGCTCGCAGAGCAGGCGGAATTCGGTCCGGGTGCAGTGCACCTCGTCCCCGTTGAGGCGCCGCAGCACCCCCTGTTCGGGCAGCAGCTGCAGGTCGCCGAAGGTCAGTGCGCCCGGCTCTTCCTCCGCCGGCCGGGCCCGGCGCAACAGGGCGCGGATACGGGCGGCGAGCTCCTTGGCCACGAAGGGCTTGGTGACGTAGTCGTCGGCTCCCGCCTCCAGGCCGGCCACCACGTCGTGGGTGTCCGAGCGCGCCGTCACGATGATGATCGGCACCGCGCTGCTCCGCCGCAGGGCGCGGCAGCACTCGAACCCGTCCATGCCGGGCAGCATGAGATCGATGAGGGCGACGTCGGGCGGCGCCTCGGCGAACATGTCGAGGCCCTCCTCGCCGCTGGCGGCGTCCCTTACCTCGTAGCCTTCGCCCTCCAGGGCGAGCCGCATGGAGGACCTGATGCGCTCATCGTCCTCGACGACCAGAATGCGCCCGCTCATCTGCCTCCAGCTCAGCTGATCCAGATTTGGGTCGGCCAGATGGAGCCACCGATCATGCCGAAGGCCGGCTGACCCTGCGGGGTGGTCGGGTTGTTGAAGTTCTGGACCTTGGGTTCGCCGATGACGGCCCAGACGGCCCGGTCGGTCCACAGGTAGGGGAGATCCATGGCCAGGCGCTTGTTCACCGTCTTGTAGGCGGTCTCGCGCACCTCCTTGTCGGTGCTGGCGCGACCCTGCTGCAGCGCCGCCTCGATCTGCGGGTCGGAGTTGCGGGCCATGTTGATGGACAGGGATCCCGAACTGACCGTGGTCGTGCTCCAGAAGATGTAGTTGAGGTCCGGGTCGACCGCGCCGAACTGGCGCCAGCCCAGCGCCTGGTACTTGCCGGCCAGCGCGTTGTTGATGGTGTCGTTCTGCTGGACGATGTTGGTCTTGCACTGGAAGCCCACCTGCTGCCAGGCCTGTTCGAGGTACTCGGCCGCCCGGATGGCCGCCGGTGAGTTGGTCGACCCGTAGGAGAAGGAGATCGGCCCGCCGTTCGCCTTGGCCGCCGCGCTTGACCAGCTTCTTGGCCTCGGCGGGGTTGTAGGCCGGGTACTGGGTCGTCGAGTAGTAGGGCGAACCGGGGACGAAGAGCCCGTTGCTCACCGGGAGGACACCCTCGTCGATCACCTTGGCGTACTGCTGGCGGTTGATGGCCATGGCGGCGGCCCGCCGGACGTTGGCATCGTTGAACGGCTTGGCCAGGCAGTTGAGCTGCACGCAGTTCATGTCCGGCTCACCGGCCACGTGCGTGCTGTCGTCGATGTACGAATAGCTCTTGTTGCCCCGGAACTGGGTGATGATCTGCGGCGTGTCCGTGATCATAAGGTCGATCGTGCCCGACTTGAGCGCCTCGGCCCGGGCCGACTCGTCGGGGATCGGCTTGTAGGTGATCTGGGACAGATAGGGCATGCCCTTGCGCCAGTAATTGGGGTTGGCGGTGGCGGTGAAGTGGTCGTTGGGGACCCACTCCTTGAAGACGAAGGGACCGGTGCCGACGGGGTGGCTGGTGCCGTTGGGGTTCGACAGCATGGAGGGCGCCGCGATGTAGGCGATCTGGCCGCCGATGCCGCCCGCCAGGTAGTAGGGGAAGGGGACCCACGGGGACTTGAAGCTGATCGTCACCGCCAGCGGGCCGGTCTGGGTGATGGAGACGAGGGTCGGGCTGAGGACCACGCCGGTGAGCAGGGACTTGGACTGGGCCTGGAAGTTCGTGAGCAACGCCGCGCCGTCGCAAGCCGTGCCGTCATGGAAGACGAGGTTGGGCCGCAGCGTGACGGTCCATGACGTGTAGGCGGCGTTGGGCACGACGGACTGGGCCAGGTAGGGCGCCCAGTCCCCCTTGGTCGTGATGATGGTCAGGGGGTCGAAGACGGTGCGGGCGTACATGACCCCGACCTCGTCGAAGCGGGCCTGGGTCGGGTCGAAGCCCGACTCCTCGGCGTCCACCCCGAACACCAGCGAACCGCCGTGCTTGGGCGTCTTGGAGCTCACGCCGTTGCGGCCGGGACCGTTCGTCGCGGCGCCTGCGCTGTCGTCGAAGCCCAGGCCGAGCGCGCCCGCGCCCGCCACGCCGGCGGCGGCGGCGGCACCGCCCAACAGCACTGAGCGACGATCAAATCTCGAGACCATCGGTCCTCCATTTCAACGAACCCAACGGACCCCCCGAAGGTTCTCGGGCGACGTTAGTGCCCAGGAACCCCTGCATGGGGGCGGTACGGTTGCCTCATGCAGGCCGATTGGGATCTGCCGGGATTTTCCGCCTGGCTGGGCGGGCGCGCCGCGGCGACCCGGAAGGCGTACGTGAGCGATCTCACGGCCTTCGCCGGCTGGATCGCCCGCAGCGACGTCCACGGCCCCGAGGGCGTCGACCGTTTGCATCTGCGGCGGTACCTGGCCTCGCTGGGGACGCGGAAGCTGGCCCGTGCCACCATCGCCCGCAAGGCGGCCGCCCTGCGCTGCTACTTCTCCTGGCAGGTCCGCCAGGGTCACCTCGACGCCGATCCGGCCCGCTCGTTGCGCGCCCCGTCGGGGGGCGGCCGCCTGCCGCGCGTGCTCTCGAGCGGCGAGGTGACAGCACTGCTGCAGCGTGCCGTCCGGTGACCCCGTGGACCGGCGCGACCTGGCCGTTCTCGAGCTGCTCTACGCCGCCGGGCTGCGCGTCTCGGAGCTGTGCGGCCTCGACCGCAGCGACATCGACCTGCGGGGCCGGACCGTCACGGTGCTGGGCAAGGGCAACAAGCAGCGGCGGGTGCCCGTGCACGATGTCGCCGTCGCGGCATTGCGGGCGTGGTTCGAGGACGGGCGGGACGACATGGAGGGCCCGCCGGAGGCGGCCTTCGTGAACCGCCGCGGCGCGCGGCTGGGCGCCGCGGGACGTGCGGCGCATCCTCGACCGCCGTTCCGCCTCGCCGACACACCCGCACGCCCTGCGCCACACCTATGCCACCCACCTCCTCGACGGGGGGGCCGACCTGCGGGTCGTCCAGGAGCTGCTGGGGCACGCCAGCCTGGCCACCACGCAGGTGTACACCCACGTCAGCAAGGAGCGGCTGCGTGCCGTCTACGGCGACACCCACCCCCGGGCCTGAAGGCCCGCTGAGCGGCTAGGCTGGTCCGGCCCACCAGAGGGTGGGCGGCTGCACCGACCAACATCACCTGCGCGCATTCCACGGTCGTCGCCCCCGGGGCGGCGCGGCGCCAGGGGAGCAACCGACTGGAGGAAGCACACTATGGCCGTCGTTTCCATGCGACAGCTTCTGGAAGCCGGGGTCCATTTCGGCCACCAGACGCGCCGATGGAACCCGAAGATGAAGCGCTTCATTCTTGGTGAGCGCAACGGGATCTATCTCATCGACCTGCGCAAGACGCTGACCGGCGTCGAGTCCGCGTACTCCTTCGTGCGGGACCTCGTCGCCGACGGCGGCACGATTCTGTTCGTGGGGACGAAGAAGCAGACCCAGGGCCCGGTGGCCGAGTACGCCGAGGCCTGCAACATGCCTTTCGTCAACCAGCGCTGGCTGGGCGGCATGCTGACCAACTTCGCCACGGTCTCGGGCCGGGTGAAGCGCATGCAGGAGCTGCGGACCATGCAGGCCGCGGGCGACTTCGAGGGCATGCCCAAGCGCGAGGCGCTGCAGCACACCCGCGAGCTCGAGAAGCTCAGCCGCAACCTCGGCGGTATCGCCAACCTGGAGCGGCTCCCGAACGCGGTGTTCGTCATCGACACCAAGAAGGAGCACATCGCCGTGACGGAGGCCCGCAAGCTCGGGCTGCCGGTCGTAGCCGTCGTCGACACGAACTGCGACCCCGACGTGATCGACTACGTGATCCCCGGCAACGATGACGCCATCCGCTCGGGCTCGCTCATGTGCCGCGTCATCGCCGACGCCGTCGTGGAAGGACGCTTCATCGCCGAGCACCGCCGCAAGGTGGCGCCCCCGGCACCCGAGGACAGCGGCCCCTCGTCGGCACCGCGCCCGCGCCGGGCCGCCCAGGCGGCCGCCGCTGCCGCGGCCCCGGCCCCGGCGGCTCCCCCGGCCCCCGAGCCGGCCGAGGTGGCCTGATCGTGGCCAGTTACACCGCCAAGGACGTCTCGACGCTGCGCCAGATGACGGGCGCCGGCATCCTCGATTGCCGGAACGCGCTCGAGGAGACCGGGGGCGACATCGAGGAGGCCGCCAAGCTGCTCCGTGAGAAGGGGCTGGCCGGCGCCGCCAAGCGCAGCGACCGTGAGGCCTCCGAGGGGGCCGTCGCCGTGGGCCGTTCCGGTGACGCCGCCGCCGTCGCCGAGCTGCGCTGCGAGACCGACTTCGTGGCCAAGGCCGACGAGTTCGTGCAGCTGACCGACGAGCTCGCCAACCTGGTGGCCGCCAAGGGCGAGGACGCCGTGTCCGAGCTCGGTGACGCCATCGACGGCCTGCGCTCGACGCTCAAGGAGAACATCTCCGTCGGGCGGGTCCGCCGCCTCGTGGCCGAGCCCGGCCAGATCCTCGACACCTACCTGCACCTGCAGGCGGGACGCGGCGTGAACGCCGTCGCCCTCGTGCTCGAGGGCGGTACCGACGAGCTGGCACACGACATCGCCGTGCACATCGCCTTCACCAAGCCGCAGTACCTGAGCCGCGACGAGGTCCCCGAGGCCGACGTCGCGGCCGAGCGGGAGACGCTGACGACGATCTCGCGCAACGAGGGCAAGCCCGAGGCCGCCATGGACAAGATCGTCGAGGGCCGCATGACGGGGTGGTTCAAGGAGCGGGTGCTCCTCGACCAGTCCTACGTGCGGGACGAGAAGCAGACGATCGCGGGCATGCTCGGCTCGGCGCGCATCGTGTCGTTCGCGCAGGTCGTCATCGGCGCCTGAGCGCTGCTGCCAGTGGGAGAACCGCGTCGGATCGTGCTGAAGATGTCGGGGGAGGCTCTCGCCTCCGCGGCATCGGACGAGACCATCGATGCCGCCACCGTCGAGCGCATGGCCAAGGAGATGGTCAGTGCGATGGACGGCGGCGGGCTGGAGCTCGCGGTCGTCGTGGGCGGGGGCAACATCTGGCGGGGCACGACGGGGGAGAGCGGCGGCATGGACCGCGCCACCTCCGACACGATGGGCATGCTCGGTACCGTGATCAACGCGCTCGCGCTCCAAGATGCGCTCGAGCAACAGGACCAGCCGACCCGCGTGCTGAGTGCGCTCTCCATGGCCGAGGTGGCCGAGCCGTACATCCGGCGCCGGGCCATCCGGCACCTCGAGAAGGGCCGCATCGTGGTCCTCGCCGCCGGCATGGGGAACCCCTTCTTCACCACCGACACCCCCGCTGCGCTCCGGGCAGCCGAAATCGGGGCCGAGTTGCTCTGCAAGGGCACCCACTCGGGGGTGGACGGCGTCTACAGCGCCGACCCCAAGCTCGATCCGACGGCCACCCGCTACGACGAGGTCTCCTTCATGGAGGTCATCAACCGTGACCTGCGGGTGATGGATCTGACTGCCATCACCTTCTGCAAGGACAACAACCTCCCGATCCGGGTCTTCGACCTCATGATCCCCGGCAACATTCCTCGTGCGCTCAGCGGCGAAGAGATCGGTACTCTGGTCCGCTGATGGACGATGATCTCGCCGCCCTGGTCAAGGAGGACACCAGGGACAAGATGGTGAAGGCGATTGATCACGTCCGCCACGAAATGAGCAACGTGCGCACCGGGCGCGCCTCCTCGGCGCTCCTCGAGCCGCTCATGGTGGACTACTACGGCACGCCGACGGCGCTGCGCCAGCTGGCCGGCTTCAGCGTGCCCGATGCCATGCTCCTGGTGATCTCCCCCTACGACAAAGGCTCGCTTGGGGCGATCGAAAAGGCCATCATGGGTTCCGACCTGGGGATCAATCCCACCAACGACGGCACCGTGATCCGGCTGGCCTTCCCGCCCCTGACGGAGGAGCGGCGGAAGGAGCTGGTGAAGGTCGTCCGGCACAAGGCCGAGGAGGGGAAGGTGGCTGTTCGCAACCTGCGCAGGGCGGGCCGGCACGAGCTCGAGGCGTTGCAGAAGGACGGGGACCTCTCCACCGACGAGCTCGAACGGGTCGAGAAGGACCTCGAGAAGATCACGCAGGACCAAGTGGCGGCCATCGATCAGCTGCTTGCCCACAAAGAGCAAGAGCTGTTGCAGGTCTGAGGAGCCAGCCATGCCCGACGACACAGACGATTTCGAAGACTTCGCCGCCCTTTTCGAGAAGGAGGAGGGAGCCGGCCTCGACGACGCCGCCGCACCCGGTGCGGAGGCGATCGACGAGGACCCGCCGAGCTACCACTCCGGGCGCGTGCGCATCATCGGCGCCGAGCCCGCGGGCGACACGGTGCGCGAGGTGACGGGGCCCGTCGTCGACGAGCATCCCGAGATGCCCCACTGGAACGACGCGCCGACCGGGCAGGTTCCGGCCATCCTCGATACGAGCACCGGCGAGGAAGCGGCGGTCGCGCCGCCCATGTGGCGCGAGGAGGAGACCGACTGGGAGGCCCAGGAAGAGGCCTTCGAGCCCTCCATGCTCTCCGACGACCTGCCGGCCGTGGGCGCGCTCCTCGGCGAGCAGCCCGACGATCTCAACGACGTGGAGCGCCGCCCCTGGCACTTCGAGTCCGACGACACGCTCGTGATCCCGCCCGAGCCGGGCTTCGGTGCCGAGCCAACCCCTCTGCCGGTCCGCGATCTGGAGCTCGAGGCCGAGCTCGACGTCGAGGGAGAGGTCGAGCCCGTCCACCAGCCCGAACACGTCGCCCTGCAAGAGCCCGACTACGAACCGGAATTCGAAACCGGCGACAGCGGGCGTCGGGCGTCGGTGCCCATCAACGCCGCGGCCGCCGCGACCGCGGCGTCGCGCCTGTCGCCACCGGCGGCGCCCGAGCCCAAGACGCGCGCCACGCGCACCAGCCGGACCAACGGCAGCGTCCCCCGCACGGGCAACGTCCACGCGGCAGGGACCGGCGGGACGGCCGGGCGCGACATGCGGGTCGCCATCGGATCGGGCGTCCTGCTCGGTGCCGTCGCGCTGGCCTGCTTCGCCGCCGGGACCGTGGCCTCCATGGTCATCGTCTGCCTCGTCGTGTTGCTGGCGACCGCGGAGGCCTATGCCGCGTTCCGGCGGGCCCAGTACCACCCCGCCACGCTGCTGGGGCTGGTGGCCGTCCTCTCCCTCTTGATCGAGACGTACAACAAGGGCGTGGCGGCCTTGCCACTCGTGCTCGTGTTGGTCGTGGCGGGGTCCTTCATCTGGTACCTGGCCCGGGTGGAGCCCGCGGCCGAACCCGTCTCGGGCATCTCCTCGACCGTCTTCGTGTTCGTGTGGGTGGGGGCCTTCGGGTCCTTCGCCGCGCTGCTGCTGAACCCCAACCTTTTCCCCGATCGCCACGGGATCGCCTTCGTCCTGGCCGCCATCATCGTCACCGTGGCCGACGACGTGGGCTCACTGCTCGTCGGCGCCGCCATGGGACGCCATCAGCTCGCTCCGTCCGTGAGCCCCAACAAGAGCTGGGAGGGCCTGATCGGCGGCGCCGTGGTGGCCATCCTCGTCTCGGTCGTCGTCGTCCACTTCATCCACCCCTGGACGTTGAGCAAGGCCGCGCTCTACGGCGTGGTGGTAGCGGTCGTGGCGCCCCTGGGTGACCTGAGCCAGTCCATGATCAAGCGGCACCTGGGGCTCAAGGACATGGGGCGGCTGTTGCCGGGGCATGGCGGCATCCTCGATCGTGTCGACGGACTGCTCTTCGTCATGCCCGCCACGTACTTCGTGGTCAAGGCGATGCATCTCGGGTGAGCTGACCACTCGTGCGCACAGTCAGCCTGATGGGCTCCACCGGCTCCGTCGGTACCCAGGCGCTCGACGTCATACGCACGGAGCCCGAGCGGTTCCGGGTGCACGCGCTGGCGGCCCAGACCTCGGTGGAGGAGCTCGTGGCCCAGGCGATCGCCTTCGGCCCCGAGCTCGTGGTGATCGGCGACCCGGCCCGCTACGCCGAGGTGCGGGCGGGCGTCCCGCCGGGGACCGAGGTCTTGGTGGGCGAGGAGGGCCTGGTCGCCGCGGCCCGCAGCGCCGACGTGGTGCTCAATGCGGTCGTCGGCTTCGCCGGGCTCCCGGTGACGATGGCCGCGCTCGAGGCGGGGAAACGATTGGCGCTCGCCAACAAGGAGTCGCTCATCGCCGGCGCCCCCGTCGTGCAGAAGGCCCGCCGCACCCCCGGGGCCGAGATCGTCCCGGTGGACTCCGAGCACTGTGCCGTGCACCAGTGCCTGGCCGCGGTGCACGCCGCGACCGACGTGGCACGGCTGCTGCTCACCGCGTCCGGCGGCCCGTTCCGCGGCTGGACGGCCGAGCGCCTCCGCTCCGTCACCGTCGACGACGCGCTGGCCCACCCGACCTGGTCCATGGGTCCGAAGATCACCATCGACTCGTCGACGCTGATGAACAAGGGGCTCGAGGTCATTGAGGCCCACGAGCTCTTCGGCATCGGGTACGACCGCATCGACATCGTCGTGCACCCCCAGTCGATCGTGCACTCCATGGTCGAACTGCGCGACGGGTCGACGCTGGCCCAGCTGTCGAACCCCGACATGCGCCTGCCCATCGGCTACGCCCTCGGCTGGCCCGACCGCGTGGCCACCCCGTACGGGGCCCTCGACTGGTCCGGCGCCCAGACCCTGACGTTCGAGCCGCCCGACCGCGCCGTCTTCGGCTGCATCGACCTGGCGTACGAGGCCGGCCGGCGCGGCGGCTCCGCCCCGGCCTGGCTCAGCGCCGCCAACGAGGTGGCCGTCGAGGCCTTCCTGGGCAATGCGCTCCCGTGGGGCGGCATCGCCGACGTGGTGGCCGAGACCATGGCGGGGTGGGTCGACGACCAGGTGGACGAGGTCGACGCGGTGCTGGCGGCCGATGCCGAGGCCAGGGCCCGGGCCCGCCTGGCCCTGGACCGACGCCTGGACCTGGGTGAGGGCCGGTAGCGTTAGGGCTGCTATGACGCTCACCGAGAAGGAGGCGCCGGCGGCGCAGTCGCCTCTCGCCGAGCCGGGACCGGCACCCGACGACAACAACCCGACGCGGGTGATCCAGCTTCTTGTCGCGCTGGCCCTGATCACCGCCGTCTTCCTCGCCCTCGGCTGGGGCTATCTCCTGCTCTTCATCGCCATCTTGTTCGCCATCGTCATGCTGCACGAGTTCGGGCACTTCATCACGGCCAAGCGGGCCGGCATGAAGGTGACGGAGTACTTCGTCGGCTTCGGTCCCCGGCTGTGGTCGGTCCGGCGCGGCGAGACCGAGTACGGCGTCAAGGCCATCCCCGCCGGCGGGTACGTGCGGATCGTCGGGTTCACCTCCAGCGAGGAGGTCGCGGAGGAGGACGAGCCGCGGGCCTACCGCCAGCAGCCCTTCCACCAGCGGATCATCGTGGCGTCCGCCGGCTCGGCCATGCACCTCCTCATCGCCCTCGTGCTGGCCCTCGTCCTGGTCTTCACCTTCGGGAAGGCGACGAACAACTACAACGTGGCCGCCCTCGAGCACTGGCAGGGGAGGACGACGCCGGCGGCCCTGGCCGGCCTGCGGGTCGGCGACACCATCGTGTCGGTGAACGGGAAGAACTTCACCAGCCCCAACTCCATGACCGACGCCATCCGGGACTCTTCGGGCCGGCCCCTCCGCCTCGGGGTCGAGCGCGACGGCAGGCTCATCCACCTGACGGCCACGCCCGAGAACGGCAAGGGCATCACGGTGGACGGCACGAAACTGGCCAACCGCGCCTACCTGGGCGTCGACATTGAGACGGCGACCGCGTCGATCAGCCCGCTGGACGCGCCGGGCGCCGCGCTGTCCACCATCTGGCAGCTGACCGACGAGGAGGCGCGCGGCATCGGGTCGTTGTTCTCGCCGTCGGGGCTGTCCGGATTGTGGCACCAGCTGTCGAGCCCCCAGTACGCCCAGTCCGTCGCCAACAACCCCAACCTGTCCCCGCGGGCGTCGTCCATCGTGGGCATCGCCAACATCGGGGCGCAGGCCGAGCAGGCCGGCCTGGCGTCGCTCCTTCTCCTCCTCATTGCGATCAACATCGTGTTCGGGATCCTCAACATGCTGCCGATGATCCCGCTCGATGGTGGGCACGTCGCCGTGGCGGCCTACGAGTGGGTCCGTACCAAACGGGGCCAGGCGTACTACCGGGCCGACATCACCAAGCTGTTCCCCGTGGCGGGGGCCTTCCTCGCCGTCCTGGCCCTCATCTCCCTGTCCGCCTTCTACCTCGACATCACGCACCCGCTGCACCTCACGCACTGACCGCCGTGGACCTCTCCTCCTCGCTGCTGTCACCCCGCCGCCCCACCCGCCGCATCACGCTGGGCGGCGTGCCCATCGGCGACGGCGCCCCCGTCACGGTGCAGTCGATGACGACGACCAAGACGGCGGACGTGGACGGCACGCTGGCGCAGATCTACGCGTTGGCGGCGGCCGGCGCGGACATCGTGCGCTGCACCTGCAACGAGGAGGCGGCCGCCGAGGGCCTGGCTCACATCGTCCCGCGCTCGCCGGTGCCGATCGTGGCCGACATCCACTTCCACCACGAGATGGCCCTGGCCGCGCTCGAGGCCGGCGTGCAGGGCCTGCGCCTGAACCCCGGAAACCTGCGCAAGGAGGCCGAGATCAAGCAGGTGGCCGCCGAGGCCCGCGACCGGGGCGTGCCCATCCGCATCGGTGTCAACGCCGGGTCGCTGCACCCCGACCTCTACAAGAAGTACGGCGGCGCCACGCCCGAGGCGCTGGTGGAGTCCGCCCGCAACGAGCTCGCCTTCTTCGAGGAGGTCGACTTCACCGACGTGAAGATCTCCGTGAAGGCGTCCTCGGTGGCGCTGATGATCGCCGCCTACCGTCTCGCCTCGGAGACCTTCGACCACCCGCTGCACCTCGGCGTGACCGAGGCCGGGCCGCCGCCGGCCGGACTGGTCAAGGGCACCGCCGGCATCGGCGCGCTCCTGGCCGAGGGCATCGGGGACACCATCCGCTTCTCGCTCACCGCCGACCCGGTCGAAGAGGCGCGGGCCGGGCGCCAGCTCCTCGAGTCCCTGGGGCTGCGCGAACGCAAGGGTCTCGACCTCATCGCCTGCCCGTCGTGCGGCCGGGCCCAGGTCGACGTCATTGCCGTGGCCAAGGAGGCCCAGGAGGCGCTCGAGAAGCTGCAGCTGCCGATCCAGGTGGCGGTCATGGGGTGCGTCGTCAACGGCCCGGGCGAGGCGCGCGAGGCCGACATCGGCATTGCCGCCGGCAAGCAGAAGGGCCACCTCTTCATCCGCGGCAAGATCATCCGTGTCGTCCCCGAGGCGGAAATGGTGCAGGCGCTGGTGGACGAGGCGGAACGTCTGGTCGCCGAGGGCGTCGAGGCGCGCATCGCCGCCGCCGACGAGAACGCCGAGGCCGAGGCCGAGGCGGACCGGCGGGCCCTGCTCGACTCGACGGGCGCCGATCCGAATCACACGTCGGAGAAGATAGAGATCATCCGCCGTCACAGCGAGGACGACACCGACCACTAGCCTGCGCACCCATGGCCAAGGGTGCGATCGTCACGCGCGAAGGAGGACTTCCCGCGCTGGTACCAAGAGGTGATCGCCGGCGCCGACATGGCGGACAACGGCCCCGCCGCCGGCACCATGGTCATACGACCCTGGGGCTACGGGATCTGGGAGCTCATGCAGGCCGAGCTCGACCGGCGCATCAAAGAGGCCGGCGCCGAGAACGCGTACTTCCCCCTCTTCATCCCCGAATCATTCCTGAAGCTCGAGGCGGAGCACGTCGAGGGCTTCGCGCCCGAGCTGGCCGTCGTCACCTACGGCGGCGGCAAGGAGCTGGACGAGCCGATCGTCCTGCGCCCCACCAGCGAGACGGTGATCAACCACTTCTTCTCCAAGTGGGTGCAGAGCCACCGCGACCTCCCGCTGCTCATCAACCAGTGGGCCAACGTCGTGCGCTGGGAGCTGCGCCCCCGCCTCTTCCTGCGCACCCGGGAGTTCCTGTGGCAGGAGGGGCACACGGCACACGCCACCCAGGACGACGCCCACGCCTACGCGCTGCGCATCCTCGACGAGGTGTACCGCGCCACCATGGTCGACGTGTTGGGCATACCGGTGCTCACGGGCCACAAGACGAAGCGGGAGCGCTTCGCCGGGGCCATCCAGACGTGGACGTGCGAGGCGATGATGGGCGACGGCAAGGCACTGCAGATGGGCACGAGCCACGAGCTGGGGCAGAACTTCGCCCGGCCCTTCGACATCACCTACGCCGGCACGGACGGGACGCTCGAGTACGTGTGGCAGACGTCGTGGGGCGTGTCGACCCGGCTCATCGGGGGCCTGATCATGGGCCACGGCGACGATTTCGGGCTGCGCCTGCCTCCCGCCCTGGCACCGGCGCAGGTGGTCGTGCTGGTGGTCAAGGACAGCCCCGAGGTGGGTGCGGCGGCCCAGGCGCTGGTCGCCGAGCTCACGGCCGCCGGGCACCGGGTCCGGCTCGACGCCCGCACCGACACCAGCTTCGGCCGGCGCAGCGTGGCCTGGGAGCTCAAGGGCGTCCCGGTGCGGGTCGAGGTCGGCCCGCGGGACTTGGCCGAGGGGAACGTGACCGTCGTCACCCGTCACACCCGCGAGAAGCAGAACGCGCCCGTGGGGGCCGTCGCCGCCATGGTGGGCGCCATCCTGGAGGCCGCCGGGACCGAGCTCCTGGCGGAGGCCACGGCGGCCCGCGACGCCAGGACGGTGGATGCCGCGTCACTCGAGGAGGCCACCGAGGCGGCCTCCGTCGGCTTCGCGCGCGTCCGTCTCGGAGCGCTCGGCCCCGACGGGGAGGACCGCCTGGCCCACAAGGCGCTCTCCATCCGGTGCCTGCAGCGGGCCGACGGCTCGCTGGCCCAACCAGGGGACTCCGAGGACGACCTCGTGGCGGTCGTCGCCCGGTCCTATTAGTGCGGAAATTGCTATAATCCCTTCTGCTGTCCATTTTTGAAGATCAGTACCTCGTTGAAGCGTGGGCTGCGGCCCACGCTTTCGCTTTGCGGGGCCAGACCAGGACGATGACCAGGACCACGACCAGGAGAGGAGGTGACGGCGATGAGCACGAGCACGGACACGTTGACCACGGCGCTGTCGCCGATCCTCCATGCCCGCGGGCTCGATCTCGTCGACGTGGAGGTCCACGGGGCCCAGCTGACGGTCTTCGTCGACCGCGAGGGGGGCATCAACCTCGACGAGCTGGGTGAGGCCACCCGGGAGGTCTCGGCCGCCCTGGACCAGATCGACCCCTTCCCGGGGCGATACACCCTGTCCGTCTCGAGCCCGGGCCTCGAGCGCCGGCTGCGCACCCCGGCGCATTTCGCCCGGGCGGTGGGCGAGAAGATCACGGTGAGGGTCGACGGCGGGACGGCGGACGTCAAGCGTGTGACCGGCACACTGCAGAGCGCAGACGAGTCGGGTTGCACCGTGACCGGCCCTGACGTGCCGGACGGCGAGTTGCGCATCGCCTACGAACAGATCGAGCGGGCGCGCACAGTTTTTGAGTGGGGGCCGGAGCCCCGGAAGACGAAGAGTGAGAGGGTGAAGCGGCAATGAGCAAGACCAATTTCGAGTTCCTGGACGCGCTGGGCCAGATTGCCCGCGACAAGGGGATCTCGGTCGAGACGCTGCTCGACGCCCTGGCCAACGCGCTGGTGGCGGCCTACAAGCGCCGCCCCGACGCCGCGGAGGAGGCCGTCGTCACCATCGACCCCGACTCCGGCGAGATCCGTGTCTACGGGCAGGAGCTCAACGAGGAGGGTGAGGTCGTCCGCGAGTGGGACGACACGCCGGACGACTTCGGCCGCATCGCCGCGCAGACGGCCAAGCAGGTGATCCTGCAACGCATCCGCGAGGTCGAGCGCGACATGAAATACGAGGAGTACGCCGGCCGCGAGGGCGACATCGTCACCGGGATCGTGCAGCAGACCGACAACCGCTACACCTTGCTCGACCTGGGCAAGGTCGAGGCCCTGCTGCCCCAGGCCGAGCAGGTCTCCTACGAGCGCTACGAGCACGGGGCGCGCCTCAAGGCGTACATCGTCGAGGTGCGCAAGACGACAAAGGGCCCTCAGATCGTGGTGAGCCGGACCCACCCCGGGTTGATCAAGCGGCTCTTCGAGCTCGAGGTGCCCGAAATCGGCTCCGGCGTGGTCGAGATCAAGGCGGCTGCCCGCGAGCCGGGCCACCGCACCAAGATCGCCGTGTGGTCCAACGACCCCAACGTCGACCCGGTCGGCGCCTGTGTCGGCGCACGCGGTTCGAGGGTGCGCATGGTCACCAACGAGTTGCGCGGCGAGCGCGTCGACGTCGTCCCGTTCTCGGACGACCCCGTCGAGCTCATTCAGAACGCGCTGGCCCCGGCGCGCGTGCGCGAGGTGCGGCTCGACGAGGAGACCGGCACGGCCACCGTCATCGTGAGCGACTTCCAGCTCTCCCTCGCCATCGGCAAGGAGGGCCAGAACGCCCGCCTGGCGGCACGCCTCACCGGCTGGCGCATCGACATCAAGAGCGAGACCCAGCTGGCCGAGGAAGAGGCCGGCGGCTACGGCGAGCAGGACTGGGCCGAGGGCGAGTGGATCGAGGACGAGAAGGGCGAGCTGGTCTGGAAGCCCGCCGAGGGCGGCGAAGCCATGTCGGCCGAGGAGTGGACCCACCAGGCGGAGGATCCCGACCGAGCCTCCCGCCGGCGGGTCGGAGTCCGCACCCGCCACGGCCGCCGCCGCTGACACCGCCGCCGAAGCGGTGGTCGGAGAGGCCGTCGCCGAGGCGGTGGTCGAAGAGGCCGTCGCCGAAGAGGCCGTCGCCGAAGAGGCCGTCGTGGGGGCCGACGTGACGGAAGAGGCCGAGGCATAGCGCCGACACGGACCTGTGTCGGTTGCCGGAGCGCCCTGCCGGCCGACCAGCTGATCCGAATCGTCCGGCTTCCGGGCGGGGCTCTGTCGGTGGACAGGCACGGTGTGGGCCGGGGGGCCTGGCTGTGCCGGAACTCCACCGGCTGCCTGGACGATGCTGTGCGCAGGCACGGCTTCGAGCGGGCCTTCAAGGCGTCGATCGACGCCAGGGACCTGCAGCAGTTGCATATGCATCTCGGTGAGGCGTGGGGGCGCCATGCACGTGATGTGCGAGGATAGGGGGCTGGGTTGACGCCGCGCCCCAACACAAATCAAGGACAAAGAGAACCACTTGCCGAAGAAGATCCGCGTCTATGAGCTGGCCAAAGAGCTAGGCCTCACCAATAAGGAGGGGCTGGAGCTGGCCCTTTCCCTCGGGATCGGGGTCAAGAGCCACTCGTCCTCCATTGAGGATGCGCAAGCAGACCGCGTCCGCCGGAAGGCCGACGCCGAGGGATTGCGCCGGCCGGTCCAGCCCGAAGAGCCTGCCCCGGCGAAGAAGGCGGCCAAGGCCACCAAGGCCGCCAAGTCAGCCGGCCCCGCCGATGGGGCTGGTCCCGACGAGGGCGGAGCCGGTGCGCCGGCGCGGCGTCCGCTCACGTCTGTCTCGAGCAGTGCGGCTCCGAGCAGCGCTCCGGTCAAGAAGGCTCCGGCTCGTCCGCTGTCGGCGCCCGCGGCCGCTGCGGGTGCTCCGGCCTCCGCCGGATCGACCGCAGGTGGCGCCGCTGGTCCCGGACCCGACGCCCCGGCCGGCTCCGACCTGCCGGCCCCCCGCTCGCCGCGCTTGATCAGCAGCAGTCGCCCGACTCCGCCACCGGCCCCGGCCGCTCCGGCCGCCCAGGCGCCCGCCCCGACCCGGCCCGCGCCGGCCCCCGCAGCCCCTGCGCCGGCTGCGGCTCCGGCCGCACCCGCAGCCTCTCCTCCGCCGGCGGCACCACCCGCCGCCCGCGGCACCGGCCGCGCAAGCGCCACCGGACTCCGCGGCGCCGACCGCGCCCGACCGCCAACGCGCCGCCCGGCCGCCGCTCAGCCCCTCGGGCAAGCCCGTGCCCCCACCGCCGGGATCACGGCCCCCTCTCGGCCCCAGCGGCCGCCCGATTCCGCCCCCGCCCGGCATGGGCGGGCGCAAGCCCAGTGCAGCACCGTCGCGTCCCGGTGGCGCCTACCCGCAGCGCACCGGTGGACGACCGGCCGGGGGCGCCGGCCGCCCCAGCGGTACCGGAGGTCCGTCCGGCGGCGGGTACGGCGGCCGTCCCGCAGGCGGCGGCGGCTTCGGCGGCCGTCCCGGTGGAGGCGCCCCGACCGGCGCACCGCCGCCGGGAGGTCGTGGCGGCATGCCCGGGCGGCGGCCACCGCAGCGACGGGCGCGCCGACGCCGGCGCAACCTCGAAGAGCTCGAGCCGACACAACTCACCACGTACCAGCCCTCGACGGCTCCCGTCCCTGACGGCGAGATCATCATTGAGCGCGGCTCGACGGCCCGTGACCTCGGGCCCAAGCTCAACCGCAGCGCCGGCGACATCGTGCGCTTCCTGCTCCTGCAGGGCGAGATGGTCATGGCGACACAGTCGCTGACCGACGACATGATCGAGCTCTTCGGTGCCGAGATCGGCGCAGAGATCCGCCTCGTCGACCCCGGCGAGGAGCAAGAGGCCGAGCTCCTGGCCCGTTACTTCGAGGACGAGGACGAGGAGGACGACTCCGACCAGCGGCCGCGTCCCCCGGTCGTCACCGTCATGGGCCATGTCGACCACGGCAAGACGCTGCTGCTGGACCGCATCCGCTCGACCGACGTCGTGGCGGGGGAGGCGGGCGGCATCACCCAGCACATCGGTGCCTACCAGGTCGTCTGGAACGACCACCGCATCACGTTCATCGACACGCCGGGCCACGCCGCGTTCACCGCCATGCGGGCCCGCGGCGCCGAGGCGACCGACATCGTCATCCTCGTGGTGGCGGCCGACGACGGCGTGATGCCCCAGACCATCGAGGCCATCGACCACGCCAAGGCGGCCGACGTCCCGATCATCGTGGCCGTCAACAAGATGGACCGGCCCGACGCCGACTCGACCCGGGTGCTGCAGCAGCTCTCCGAGCGCGAGCTCGTGCCCGAGGCATGGGGCGGCGACACCATCGTCGTCGAGGTCTCCGCACTGCAGGGCACCGGCATCGACAGCCTGCTCGAGCAGATCGTGCTGGTGGCCGAGGTCGAGGAGCTGACCGCACGCGTCGAGGGCGAGGCCCGCGGCGTCGTGCTCGAGGCCAACCTGGAAGCCGGCCGCGGCCCCGTGGCCACCGTCATCGTCGAGCAGGGCACCCTCCGGGTCGGCGACCCCGTCGTGGCCGGTCCCGCCTGGGGCAAGGTCAAGGCGCTGGTCGACGACCGGGGCGACCACATCAAGGAGGCGCTGCCTTCGACACCGGTGCAGGTGCTGGGCTTCTCGGAGCCGCCGCACGCCGGCGACGAGGTGCGTGGTGCCAAGGACCTCGCCCGGGCCCGCACGCTCGGTGAGGCCAGGGTGCAGCGCTTCCGGCTGTCGGGCCACAAGCCCGTGGCGGGGGCGGGGGCCAAGCTGGAAGACCTCTTCGAGCAGATCTCGCGGGGCGAGACGGCGACGCTCAACATTGTGCTGAAGGCCGACGTGCAGGGCTCGCTCGAAGCCGTGACGGACTCGCTCAAGCGCCTGGAGCGCGACGACGTGAAGCTCAGCTTCGTGCTGCGCGGCATCGGCGGCATCACCGAGAACGACGTGCAGCTCGCGGCGGCGTCCAACGCCACCATCATCGGGTTCAACGTGCGCCCCGACAAGCGGTCGCGTGAGCTGGCCGAGTCGTCCGACGTCGAGATCCGCTCCTACGAAATCATCTACAAGCTGCTCGAGGACATTGAGGCAGCCATGCTCGGTCTGCTCTCCCCGGTCTACGAAGAGGTCGTCACGGGCGAGGCCGAGGTGCGCGAGGTCTTCCGGGTGCCCCGCATCGGCGCCGTGGCCGGGTGCTACGTGCGCGACGGCAAGATCACCCGCGGCTCGAAGGTGCGCTTCCTGCGCGAGGGCACCATCATCTGGAAGGGTGCGATCAACTCGCTGCGCCGCTTCAAGGACGATGTGCGCGAGGTCGCCGCGGGCTTCGAGTGCGGTATCGGGCTCTCCGACTTCCAGGACCTCAAGGACGGCGACATCATTGAGACCTACGACGAGCGCGAGATCGCCCGGACCTGACCGTCGGTGCAGGGGCTCGAATCGCCACGAGCCGAGTCCATTCCAGTTGTGTCCAGTTGTGTCCAGCGACGTCCAGTGAGGAGCTGAAGCGGTGAAACGGCGCACGGCGACATACCCGCGCGCGTTGCGGGTGAACCAGGTGTTGCGGCAGGTGCTGGCCGACGAACTCGAGCGGTTGGCCGACGCCGACGAGTTGCCCATGGTGACGGTGACCTCGGTCGACGTGGCGCCGGACATGCGGACGGCCAAGGTCTACCTGGCCACCCTCGACGAGGCGACCGCGGTGGTGCTCGAAGAGCGGCGGGTGCACTTGCAGCGCACCGTCGGCGCACAGATGACGATGAAACGGACGCCCCGGCTGAGCTTCAAGGCAGACCCCGCCATCGCGGCGGGCTCCCGGGTGGAGGAACTCCTGCGCGGGCTGCACAAGGGGGAGTCCGCGGCCGACGAGTCGTGACGAGCCGGAACCAGAGCCAGTGAGCGGCGGGGGTGCCGGCGTCACCGGCGTCACCGGCGTCACCGGCCTGGTGGTCGTCGACAAGGAGGCGGGCTGGACCTCGCACGATGTGGTGGCGCGCTGCCGCCGCATCTTCGACCAGCGGCGGGTCGGCCATGCTGGCACGCTCGACCCCGATGCCACGGGGGTGTTGCTGGTGGGGCTCGGCCGGGCCACGCGCCTGCTGCGGTTCCTGACGGCACTGCCGAAGACCTACACGACGGACATCGTGCTCGGCACAGCGACCTCCACGCTCGATGCCTCCGGGGAGGTCCTCGGCACCTACGACATGTCGCACGTCACGCCGGCTGCCGTGGCCGCAGCCGCGGCCGGCCTGACCGGCGAGATCGATCAAGTGCCCCCCATGGTGTCGGCCGTGAAGGTCGGAGGACGCCGCCTGCACGAGCTGGCCCGCGAGGGCGTGGAGGTCGAGCGCGCCGCCCGGAGAGTGACCGTCTCCCGTTTCGACACCGCACCCGACCCGGAACGCCCGGGCGTCTACCGGGCCGAAGTGGTGTGCTCGTCGGGCACCTACATCCGAGTGCTCGCCGAGGACCTCGGCCGGGCGCTGGGCGGCGGGGCCCACGTGGCCCACCTGCGGCGCACGCGCATCGGCTCCTTCGGCGCCGGCGACATGCACCGGCTCGACGCCATCGGACCGGACCGGGTGCTCACCCCGGCTCAGGCGATGCGCGACCTCGACGCCGTCACGGTGGACGCCGACGCCGCCTCCTCGATCCGCACCGGGCTGCCCCTCGACCGCGTCCCCCTGGGCGCGGTCGGCGACGGCCCCTGGGCCATGCTCGACGAAGCGGGGGAGCTGCTCGCCGTCTACGAGGCGACCGGGAGCGATCGCATCCGGCCGGCGGTTGTGCTGGCCGGAACGGCCGCATCGGCCGGCCGGTGACGGACACCGGACTACCCTCAATCGCGATGCCGCCACAGCCGCCCGCCGGTCAGGGGACCGCTGTCACCATCGGGGCCTACGACGGGGTCCACCTCGGGCACCGCGCCCTCTTGCGCGACCTGTCGGCGCGGGCGGAGGCCGCCGGCCTCTCCACGGTGGTGGTCACCTTCGACCGCCACCCGGCCGCCGTGGTGCGCCCGGACTCCGCGCCCAAGCAGCTGACCGGCCTGGAGCAGAAGCTGGAGCTGCTGGCCGAGTGCGGCATCGATCGCACGGTGGTGGTGCCCTTCGACCTGGCCCGGGCCGAGGAGTCGGCCGAGGACTTCGTGAAGGAGGTCCTCGTCGACCAGCTGTCCGCCCGCCTGGTCGTGGTGGGGGAGGACTTCCACTTCGGGCACGGCCGCCGGGGCAACGTCGAGCTGCTGCGCCGCCTGGGCGCACGGTACGGCTTCGAGGTGGTCGGCGTGGGGCTCACCGGCGACGGCCGCGACGCCGTCTCCTCGACCCGCATCAGGGCCCTCCTGGCGCAAGGCGATGTGGAGGGGGCGGCCCGCCTCCTCGGGCGGCCCCACGAGGTGCGGGGCCACGTGGTCCACGGCGACGGGCGCGGCGGCCCCGAACTGGGGTTCCCGACCGCCAACCTCGCCGTGCCCGACGACATTGCCCTGCCCGCCGATGCGGTCTACGCCGGGCACTACCGGCGGGCTGACGGTTCGCTCCACCAGGCGGCGATCTCGGTGGGGCGCCGTCCCACCTTCTACGAGCCGGGCACGGCGCCGGTCCTGGTGGAGGCCTACCTCTTGCACTTCGACGGCGATCTCTACGGAGAGACGGCCGCCGTGTCCTTCGCCCACAGACTTCGTGCCGAGCAGCGCTTCGAGTCGGTCGAAGCGCTGATCGCCCAGATGCAGGCCGACGTGGAGGCCACCGAGCGGGTGCTCGCCACGGCCGATCTGCCCTGATCACCCCAGATCAGCGGGCGGCTGCTAGCATATTTGGCGGCTGGGGAGGGTTCCCGCCACACTCCGACAAGCTCTTCGAGGTTCTTCCTACATGCCCGACACGCAGGCCACCATCTCCGAGTACCGGTTGCACGAGAGTGACACCGGCTCACCCGAGGTGCAGATAGCCCTGTTGTCGGGCCGGATCAACCACCTGACGGAGCACCTGAAGGAGCACAAGGGGGACCACCACACTCGGCGCGGCCTGATGAAGCTCATCGGCCAGCGTCGTCGGCTTCTCGACTACGTCCGCAAGAACGACGTCGAGCGCTACCGCACCATCATCGGCCGACTCGGCATCAGAAGGTAGCGGGAGCAGCACCACCACAGAACCGGGCGTCTTCAGCCACCTGGCTGCCAGTCGCCGCTCACTTCGGGTGCGAGGTGGTCGACTACTGGGAACCAGACACGAGGATGCCCCCGAGACACGAGGAGCATCATGGCTGACGCCATTTCCGTGTCGGCCCCGATCAGCGGGACCGACCGAACCATGTCATTCGAGGCGGGGAAACTCGCCCAGCTCGCCGACGGGGCCGTCGTGGCCCGCATCGGCGACACCGTCCTGTTGGCCACGGCCACTGCGGCCCGCCACGTACGCGAGGGGACGGATTTCTTCCCCCTCACCGTCGACATCGAGGAGCGGACGTACGCCGCCGGCAAGATCCCCGGCTCGTTCTTCCGTCGTGAGGGCAAGAGCTCGGACCAGGCGATCCTGACCTGCCGTCTGATCGACCGCCCCCTGCGGCCGTCGTTCCCCGACGGGTTCCGCAACGAGGTGCACGTCGTCGGGACGATCATCGGCGCCGACCAGGTGAACCCGCACGACGTGCTGGCGATCAACGCGTCGTCGGCGGCGCTGATGCTCTCGGGCATCCCCTTCGACGGCCCCATCGGCGCCGTCCGGGTCGCCTACACGACCGAGGGCGAATGGATCGGGCACCCGACGTTCGAGGAGGGCGAGGAGTCGACCTTCGAACTGGTCGTGGCCGGTCGGGCCCTGACCGAGGACGCCGACAGCGAAATCGCCATCATGATGGTCGAGGCGGGCGGGACCGAGAAGTCGTGGTCCTACTACGACGCCGGCGCCCCCAAGGTGACCGAGGAAGTGCTGGCGTCGGGCCTCGAGGCGGCCAAGACGTGGATCCGTGAGGCCATCAACCTGCAACGCCGCCTCGTCCAGGACTACACCGCGGCGCGCGGCCCCATCGAAACCATCGCCTTCTCGACGTTCAGCGACTACCAGGACGACGTGTGGGCCCGGGTGGAGGCGGTCGGGACCGGCCCCATCGCCAAGGCCAACCTGGTCAGGAGCAAGGCCGAGCGCAATGCCGCGCTCGACGCGGCCGGCGAGGAGATCCGTGCCGCCCTCGGCGACGAGTTCGCCGACCGGCCGGGCGAGGTCAAGGGGGCCATCCGCTCGCTGACCAAGAAGCTCGTGCGCAAGAGCATCGTCGAAGAAGGCGTGCGCGTGGACGGGCGGGGCATCGCCGACATCCGTCCGCTCTCGGCCGAGATCGACCTGCTGCCGACCGCACACGGCTCGGCGCTCTTCCAGCGCGGCGAGACCCAGGTGCTCAACGTCACGACGCTGGGCATGCCCCGCATGCAGCAGCAGCTCGACACCATCACCCCGGTCGACCACAAGCGCTACATGCACCACTACAACTTCCCGCCCTTCTCCACCGGTGAGACCGGCTTCATGCGCGGTCCGAAGCGCCGCGAGATCGGGCACGGGCTGTTGGCGGAGCGGGCGCTCCTGCCGGTCGTGCCGCCGGTCGAGGACTTCTCCTACACCCTGCGTGTGGTCTCCGACGTGCTGGCTTCCAACGGGTCGACCTCCATGGCGTCGGTGTGCGGTTCGACGCTGTCGCTGATGGCCGCCGGGGTTCCGCTCCGGGCCCCCGTGGCGGGGATCGCCATGGGCCTCGTCTACGACGAGGGCACCTACGTGACCCTGACCGACATCTTGGGCTCCGAGGACGCCTTCGGTGACATGGACTTCAAGGTGGCAGGCACGGCCGACGCCGTGACGGCGCTCCAGCTCGACACCAAGATCGCCGGGCTCCCGGCCGACGTGCTGGCCAAGGCGCTCCTGCAGGCCAAGGAGGCCCGGCTCAAGATCCTCGAGGTCATGGCCGGCGCCATCGCCGAGCCGCGTGACCACGTCGCCGCCAGCGCGCCGAAGATCGTCTCCATGGAGATCCCGATCGACAAGATCGGGGAGGTCATCGGCCCCAAGGGCAAGGTCATCAACACCCTGCAGCAGGAGACCGGTGCGGACATCGCCGTCGACGACGACGGTGTCGTCGGCACGGTGACCATCGGCGCCAAGGACGGCAACGCGGTCGAGGAGGCCCGGCGCCGCATCTCCTTGATCCTGGACCCGCCGACCGCCGATGTCGGCGCCGTCTACGGGGGCAGGGTGGTCAACATCACCAAGTTCGGTGCGTTCGTGAACGTGCTGCCTGGCCGCGACGGCCTGCTGCACATCTCGAAGCTGTCGTCGTTGGCCGGGGGCAAGCGGATCAACAACGTCGAGGACGTGCTGACGCTGGGCCAGGCCGTCGAGGTCCGGGTGGACGACATCGACCCGCAGGGCAAGGTGTCGTTGTCGCTGGCGGGGGCGCCCGAGAGCGGTTCGTCGGGCGGTTCCGGTTCCGGTTCCGGTTCGGGCAACGGGGACCGTGCCGGGTCGTCGTCCCCGCAGTCCGCTTCGTCCTCGTCCTCGTCCTCATCGGCGCCAGCGTCGGCGTCGGCGTCGTCACCGGCCAAGGTCGACGGCACGTCCTTCGAGGACGCCTTCGAGGCTGAGCTGGTGGCGGACCTCGGCGATCTCGGCCCGGGCGCGGCCGACGCCGGGAACGACCGCGGCGGGGACCGTGGCGGCGACCGCCGGCCCTCGCGTGGGCGTTCGCGCCGTCGTTGATCGAGACATCTGTTCTGCCGTGCGGCATCCGCCTGGTCACCGAGACCATGGCGGATGTCCGCTCGGTGGCCATCGCCTACTGGGTCGGCACCGGTTCGCGTGACGAGCCCGGCGAGCTCGCCGGGGCGTCACATTTCCTGGAGCACCTTCTCTTCAAGGGGACCGAGCGACGTTCCGCCGTCGCCATCGCCGAACAGCTCGACGAAGTGGGCGGCGACTGCAACGCCTTCACCACCAAGGAATACACGACCTTCTACGTCCGACTGCTCTCCGAGCACCTGCCGCTCGGGCTCGACATCCTGAGCGACATCATGTGGGAGCCGGCTCTGCGCGCCGACGACATCGAGGCCGAGCGCACGGTCATCCTCGACGAGATCCTGATGCACGCCGACGAGCCGGCCGACCTGGCGGGGGAGCGGTGGCAGGCAGCGCTCTTCCCCGGGCACGCCCTCGGGCGGGACACCCTCGGGACGGCGTCATCGGTGCAGCGCATCACGCGCGACGACATCCGCGCCTTCTGCGATCTGCACTACCGGCCGTCGAACATGGTCGTCTCCGTCGCCGGCGATTGCACCCACGACGCGGTTGCGGCGGACCTGGAACAGCGTTTCACCGGCGCCCCTGGTGGCGTCGCCCCGACGCGCACCGCGCCCGGACCCGACACGACGGCGCTCGACGTGGTCCGCCGCTCGACCGAGCAGGCGCACCTGATCTACGGCATGCGTTCGGTCTCACGCTTCGACGAGCGGCGCTGGACGCTGGCCGTGTTGAATCACGTCCTGGGCGGCGGCCTCTCGAGCCGGCTCTTCCAGAAGGTGCGTGAGCAGCGCGGTCTGGCCTACTCGGTGTGGTCGGAGCGGTCGGCGTACCAGGACAGCGGATCGCTGGCCGTGGTCGTCGGGACGGCGCCCGAACATGTCGACGAGGTGTTGCGGATCGTCAGTGCGGAGTTCGAGCTGCTGGCCGCCGACGGCGTCACCGAGCGGGAGCTGACGGTGGCCAAGGGGAACCTGCGCGCCGAAATGCTCCTGTCGGGCGAGGATTCGGGTGCTCGCATGAGCCGCCTCGGCGCGTCGATGTTGCTGCACGGCGAGGTCCTGCCGGTGGACGAGGTCCTGGCCCGCATCGACGGGATCGAGCGGGCCGACGTGCTGGAGGTGGCGGCCGAGCTGGCCCGGTCACCCCGCACGCTGACCGCCGTCGGCCCCTTCGACGAGAGCGACTTCGACTCCCACCAAGCCGCCCTGGTCGCCCGCTAGCCTGCAGGCCATGCAGAAGGTCGGTGTGGTCGGCGCCGGCGGTCGCATGGGCCAGGAGGTCTGCCGCGCCGTTTCGGAAGCAGCCGACCTGGAGTTGGTGGCGGCCATCGACCCTGCCCGTGTCGGCGCCGACGCCTGTGGTCACACGATCGTCGGCGAGGTGAACGCGCTCTCCGACCTCGGAGCAGAGGTCGTGGTCGACTTCACCATCGCCGAAGCGGTGCGCCACAACGCGACGCACTACGCGCGCCAGGGCATCCACGCCGTCATCGGGACGAGCGGTCTCTCCGAAAGTGACGTGGCCGCCATGGGGGCGGTCTTCTCGGGGAGCGGGACCGGAGCCAACCTCGTCGTCGTGCCGAACTTCGCCATCGGGGCCGTGCTGTTGCTCCACCTCAGCCGGATCGCCGCGCCGCACATGGACGGAGTCGAAATCATAGAGCTGCACCACAACGAGAAGCGTGACGCGCCGTCGGGGACCGCCATGCACACGGCCGCGGTGATCGCGGCGGCGCGGCGCGTGGCCGGAAGCGACCCGCTGCCGCCCGATCCCACCACCGATGTGGTGCTGGCCGGCGCCCGCGGTGCCGAGGCCCCGGACGGCGTGCACGTGCACTCGGTCCGGCTGCCCGGCCTCGTCGCGCACGAGGAGGTGATCTTCGGTGCGCCGGGTCAGAGCCTGAGCATCCGCCACGACTCCTACGACCGCCGCTCGTTCATGCCTGGCGTGCTGCTGGCCGTGCGCGCCGTCGCCGGCCGGCCCGGACTCACCGTCGGCCTCGAGGCGTTGCTGGGGCTGTGAACCCCGACGTCCGGGAACGGCTGCTGCGGGCGACCTACGACTGCGTCGCCCGCTGGGGCCTGGCCAAGACGACCATCGAGGACGCGGCCCGCGAGGCCGGCGTGTCGCGGGCGACGGTCTACCGCTACTTCCCGGGGGGCCGCGACGAGCTGCTCTCGGCCGTGGTCGGGTGGGAGTTCTCCCGCTTCTTCCTCCGGCTCTATGAGGAGGTCTCCGACGCCGACACCTTGGAGGAGGTGATGGAGCGTGGGCTGATGTTCGCCCACCGGGCGCTGATCGAGCACGAGGTGCTGCAGCGGATCCTGGTGACCGAGCCCGACATCCTCCTACCCCGGTTGTCCACGGAGGCGGACCAGACCCACACACCCGTGGCCGCGTTCCTGGCGCCCTACCTCATGCGCCACGGTATGGCGGAAGGCCCCGACCTCGACACCGCCGCGGATTTCCTGGCCCGGATGGTGCTCTCCTACATCAGCTCCCCGGGACGCTGGGACCTCAACGACCCGGAGCAGGTCGCGCTGCTCGTGCGGTCCGAGCTGCTTGCCGGTATCCGGTGAGCTCCGAGCTGCAGCCGCAGCCCCAGCCGGTCCCGCCCCCGCCCTGCTACCGCCACCCGGACCGGGCGGCTTCGGTGCTCTGCGCCCACTGCGATCGGCCCATCTGCACCGAGTGCATGATCCAGGCACAGGTGGGCTGGCAGTGCCCCGAGTGCACCTCGCAAGGGGCAAAACGCTCCCGGCACGTCCCGGCCTTCACCCACACCAGCCGGAATCGGACCGGCGTCGTGGGAGCGACCAATCCCACGCCGATCGTGATCGCCATCATCGCCATCAACGTGGTGGTGTTCTTCCTCGAAGGCTTCGGCACCAACAACGGGGTCATCGACCGCTACGGGTTGTTCCCCGACGGGATCCACTCGTATCACCAGTACTACCGGGCCTTCACGGCCATGTGGCTGCACGCCAGCTTCGAGCACATCTTCTTCAACATGATCACCCTGCTCATCGTCGGTCCGGCCCTCGAAGTGCTGCTGGGCAAGGTCCGCTTCGTCGTGCTCTACCTCCTGGCCGGGCTGGGAGGGAGCGTGGGTTCGTACGTCCTCGGTCCGCACAACGAGCTCGGGATCGGGGCGTCGGGCGCCATCATGGGCGTCCTGGGGGCCTACATCGTGGTGGGGCTGCGCCGCCGCCTTCCGATCGCGCCCGTCGCCATTTTGCTGGTCATCAATCTGGCCCTCGGCTTCACGGGCAACACCGACTGGCGGGCCCACGTCGGTGGACTGGCGGTCGGCGGCATCCTGGGTTTCGTCTACGACTACGCCGGCGAACTGCGGGACCGGAACACGGCCTTGGTGCTGACGGTGGGGGGGAGTGCGGCCGTCCTGGCGATCCTGGTGCTGCTGATCACCTCGATCGCCCCCGGTCATTTCAACCTCAATTTGAGCTCGAAACGCGGCTTCCGACACCGCGGGTTGGTTGACAGTGAGACAAAAATCGCCATACTGTTTCATGAGTGAGCGCCACCGCGGCACAATCTGAAGCCGTCGAGACGGGCCCCCCGACAGGGGTCCGGGACAGCGTCGTCCGCCACCTGGGGGCCGACGATCGTTCGTCGACCCGGGTCCGCCTGGTCGACGGGGCGCTGGAATGCCTGGCCCGACAGGGGATCGCGAAGACCACGGTCGACGACATCGCCCGCGCCGCCGGCCTTTCCCGGGCCACCGCCTACCGGACCTTCCCGCGAGGGAAGGAGGGAATCCTGGCAGCCGTCGTCGAGACGGAGGTGGCCCGGCTCTTCTCGTCCCTGGCCGTGGTCATGGGCGAAGCGGGTGACCTGGAAGACGTGCTGGTCGCCGGCATGGTGGCTTCGGCCCGCTGGCTCCGTGGGCACCAGCCCTTGGCATACCTCCTCGAGCACGAGCCCGGTGCCGTCCTGCCCTATGTCACCTTCGGCGGATTCGACCGGGTGATGCAGGTCGCCAGTGACCTGGCCGCGCCGTTCTTCGCGCGCTGGCTCGAGCCCGGGCAGGCTTCCCGGGCAGCCGAGTGGGGTGTGCGCATCGTCATGGCCTACACGTCGGATCCGTCGGCGCACGCCGACCTGACCGACCCTGCCGACACCCGAGCGCTGGTGCGCACGTTCGTCCTGCCCGGCATCCTCGCGTTGCGCGTCGACGCTGCGAGCACATCGACGGATCCGACCTTCACCAGTTCCGACCACGTTCAAGAGCAAGACCGAGACCGCGCCACGCACCTTCCACCGGACCTACCACCAAGGGGGCGGCACAATGACCACACTCGACGAGAACACCGAGGCCGAGCAGCTGAGGTCGAACCTCGAGCTCATCGGGCGGGAGAACATCGACGACCTCGAGGCCGTCCTGAGCTTCGTCGGCCAGTACGACGTGGAGGGGTTCCATCGTGTCCCCGACAACTGCCCGGCTGAGTTCACGTGGGACTACGAGAAGGGATCCAAGCCCCAGCTCGACAAGCTCTACGAGAAGGCCAAGAAGGCACAGTGGAACGGGCAGACCGACCTGGACTGGTCGATTGAGGTCGACCAGGAGCGCGTCGTCATCGCCAACGCCGAGGCGAACCCGGCGCAGATGCAGTGGGACGAGGCCGCCATCGCCGGCACCGTCTTGGAGAAGTGGGACGACCAGCGGTTCATACAGTTCGGGATCGAGAACCAGAACTGGCTCCTGTCGCAGTTCATGCACGGCGAACAGGGGGCGTTGCTGTGCACGGCGAAGATCGTCGAGACGGTTCCGTGGATCGACGCCAAGTACTACGCCGCCACCCAGGTCATGGACGAGGCGCGCCACGTCGAGGTCTTCTCGAAGTACCTGGACGAGAAGCTCTCGGGCCACTACCCGATGAATGCCCACCTGGGCCTGCTGCTCGACGACATCGTCGGGGACGCCCGTTGGGACATGACCTACCTCGGCATGCAGATCATGGTCGAGGGCCTTGCGCTGGCCGCATTCGGCTTCATCCACGCCATGACGACCGAGCCGCTGCTCAAGAAGCTGCTGCGTTACGTCATGGCCGACGAGGCTCGCCACGTGGCCTTCGGCGTGCTCAGCCTGCAGGAGTACTACAAGGAGCTCAGTGCGGCCGAACTCAGGGAGCGCCAGGAATTCGCCTTCGAAGCCGCTATCCGCATGAAGGACCGCCTGGTCATGCAAGAGGTGTGGGAGCGCATGGAGGTGCCCACCGCCGACGTGATCAAGGTCATGCAGGCGGCACCCGAGCGCGACGAGTTCCAGATCCTGCTCTTCTCCAAGATCGTCCCGAACCTCAAGAAGCTGGGCCTGCTCGATGCAGCCGACGGCTGGCTCCGCACCAAGTTCACCGAGATGGGGGCCATTGCGTTCGAGAACCTCACCGACTCGACGGAGGACGAGGATGCATTCGCCGACGGGTCGCCCGCCGAGCGCCAGGTCGCCTGAGTCGAGACTGGGCCCAGGTCCGTCCGACTCGCAGCACCTGAGAGCCGGGCATCGCTGGTAGCGTGATGGGGCGATGAGCCCCGTGGATGTTGACTCGCCCCGTTTCGGGCGGGTGGTCACGGCCATGGTGACCCCCTTCGACGAGTACGGGGCGCTCGACGTCCCTGCCGCCGTTGCACTCGCCCGGTGGCTGGCCGCGCACGGCAGTGACGGGCTGGTGCTCAGCGGCTCCACCGGAGAGAGCTCTGTCCTGACCGACGAGGAGAAGGTGGAACTGTGGCGCGCCGTGGCGGAGTCCGTGACGATCCCCGTCATTGCGGGGACGGGCTCCAACGACACGGCCCACTCCGTCAACATGACGCGGCGGGCGACCGAGACCGGCGTCGACGGCGTACTGATCGTGACGCCGTACTACAACCGGCCCTCGCAGGCCGGCCTGTTCGAGCACTTCCGGGAGGTGGCCGAAGCGGCTGGCGACCTGCCCGTCGTGCTCTATGACATCCCCTCCCGCAGCGGACGGCGCATCGCCACGCCCACCATGCTCCGCCTCGCCAGGGAGGTACCGTCGATCGTCGCGCTCAAGGACGCCGCCGGCGATGCTCCGACCACGGCGCACCTCGCGGCGCAAGTCCCGGTGGGCTTCGAGATCTACAGCGGCGACGACGTCATGACGCTGCCCCTGCTGGCGGTCGGCGCCGTCGGCGTCATCAGCGTCGCCGCGCACTGGGTCGCCCCGCAGCTCCGTCAGGTGATCGACGCCTTCATGGCGGGCGACCTGGCCGCTGCCATTTCCGGCAACGCCGAGCTGCTCGACTCGTTCGATTTCGAGTCCACAGATGACTTCCCCAACCCGCTGCCGGCGAAGGCCATGATGCGCGCCTTGGGTCTCAAAGTCGGCCAATGTCGCCTGCCCATGGGCGCGTCGACGCCCGAGCTCGACGCGCAGGCCCAGAAGATCCTGGCCGCCGTCGGGCCACCAGCGGTCACGGTCGCTTCGCTTGCCTGAGCGCGGCGAGCGCGGCGAGCGCGGTAACAGGCAGAAGCCGAAGCCGGTCCGGATCGTCTTCCTGGGCGGCCTCGGCGAGATCGGCCGGAACTGCGCCTGCATTGAGGTCGACGGGCGCATCCTGGTCCTCGACTGCGGCATCATGTTCCCCGACCCCGACATGCCGGGCATCGACCTGGTCCTGCCCGAGTTCACGTATCTCTACGATCGCAAGGACCGGGTGGATGGCATCGTCCTCACCCACGGCCACGAGGACCACACCGGCGGCCTCGCTTTCCTGCTCCGCGAGGTCCACGCACCGATCTACGGCTCCGAGTTGACCGTCGGCCTGGCCCGACACCGGATCGAAGAGGCCGGCCTGACGGGGCACACCAAGTTCATTTCGGTGGCGGACGGCGAGACCGTGAAGATCGGCGGCGTCGACGTCGAGTTCATCCCGGTCACGCACTCGGTCCCCGAGGCCATGGCCATCGCGTTCCACACGCCGCAGGGCGTGATCCTCCACTCCGGCGACTTCAAGCTCGACCTGCAGCCGGTCGACGGCCGCCGTACGGACATGTCACGCATGGGGGAGTTGGCAAAGACCGAGGGTGTCCGCCTCCTCCTCTCGGACTCCACCAACGCGGAGGAACCCGGCTTTACCGATTCGGAATCGACGGTGGGGGTGACGCTGCGCCGGGTCTTCGCGGCCCAGAACGGGAAGCGGATCATCGTGGCCTGCTTCGCCAGCCACATGCACCGGGTCCAGCAGATCGTCGACGCCGCCGTGGCCAACGGCCGCAAGGTAGCGACGCTTGGCCGGTCCATGGGCAAGAACGTCGAGCTCGGCACGCGTCTCGGCATCATCAGCATCCCCGACGGTGTGCTGATCGACATCGAGGCGGTGGACAGCGTGCCTCCCGGCGAGGTGTGCGTGATCTCGACCGGCTCGCAGGGCGAGCCCATGTCGGCGCTCTCGCTCATGGCGACGGGCCAGAACAAGTGGCTGCGCATCACCGAGGACGACGTCGTGATCATCAGCGCGCACCCGATCCCGGGCAACGAGTGGTCGGTAGGGCAGGTCATCGATGACCTGTACCGCCGGGGGGCCGAGGTCGTGCACTCGGGTGCCGAGAAGGTGCACGTCAGCGGGCATGCCCGCCAGGGGGAGCTGCGGACGCTGATCTCGGTGACCGAACCGGAATGCTTCGTCCCGGTGCACGGCGAGTTCCGCCACATGGTGCACCACGCCCGCCTGGCGCTCTCCATGGGTCTCGACCCCGCCAAGGTGCTCCTCTGCGAGGACGGCGACGTCATCCAGCTCGACACCAAGGGCATCTCCCGCGACGGCAAGGTTCCGGGCGGCTATGTCTACGTGGACGGCACCGTGGGTGACATCGAGCATGGGGTGCTGCGCGACAGGAAGAAGCTGTCCGAAGAGGGCGTGGTCATGGCGGTGGTCACGGTCGACCGCCAGGAGAACAAGCTCAGCTGTCCGCCGGTGATCGAGACCCGGGGCTGGGTCTATGCACCCGAGGCCGAAGAGCTGCTGGGAGAAGCGAGCGAAGTGGTCGCCGCTGCGGTGACGCAAGCGCTGCGCGACGGGGCGCACGACATTGAGGTGCTCAGTCGCCACACCCGCCGGGCCCTGGGCAAGTTCGTCAGCGAGCGCACGAAGCGCCGGCCGATGATCGTGCCCATCGTCCTCATGGTCTGAGCGGGCGCCGCTCCGACCCGGCTCACATGGAGAAGTCGCCGAACGCCGCGGCGAGGAGGATGCCCGCACCGAGGGCGCTGAGGGTGAGCGCTGCGACCGCGTCGATCTGGGCCCGTGTGACGGTGGTCCCGGAGGGTGCGGCCGTGTCCATGTCCATCTCCATGGGGATGGCTGCGGGCAGTGGCGCACCGCCTTCGCCGAGGGCCCGGACGGTTCCCATGCCGTGCTTGAGATGCTTGGCCACGAGCCATACGTTCACCGGGTACGCCACGACGAGCCCGACGAGGACGGCCAGCGACAGCACGATCCAGAAGCGCACCGAGCCGATGTGGGTGGTACCGGCGAAATCCGTGCGCAGAATGACCATCACGGGGATCATGCCCGCCATCACGCAGTTCATCGACAGCCATTCCGCCACGACCGTCGAGGACACCGCTCGTCGGTAACTCCCACCGAGCATGTCCCGCATGAAGAGGGCCTGGAAGACCAGGAGACCGAACGCGAAGCCGAAGACGTACTCGACGATGGTGTCGCCCCACATGGGGAGGCCCGCCGCCGTGGTCACGACCGAGGCGACGATGATGCCCGTCGCATCCCCGGCGACACAGTGGATGGTGGATCCGAGCGACTGCTTCCACAGCGGAGCCACGAAGACTTCGTGTGTCCCGGGGCTGGGCTCCTTGCAGGACAGTACGTACAGCGCCGCACCGATCGGACCGATGTACAAGGTGACGAGGACCCAGCCCCACTTCATGACGGTCAGTTCCGGGTTCTGGGTGAACGCGTCGTAGGCGACGTAGCCCGCGGAAGCAACCGAGAGCAGGATCCAGGTCGCCCAGATCGCGTCGGCCGCAGTCCCGCCCAATGCCCCCAACAACGCCGGGATCATCACCGCTGCCGACGGTAACAGCCAAGGTGCTGCTGCTCTTTGCGGAGAACGGTCCGCGGCTCCGACAGGATGTACAAGATTCCCTTTCCGGTGCGCGAGCCAGCATCCCCAGGACGTCGTCGGTCCTCAGTCCTCGAACCTGGGTCCATGCGGGATTTGATCGACCGGACCAATGGCTGACCACAGCGACGACGGCCAGGATGGCCAACGCGATGATCAGCGGGACCGCAACGTGCACGTGGAGGATCGATTGCCGCGCCCGCCAGCGCGCCGAGGAACATGGCCACGACGGAGACCAGACGCCGGCCCGACTTCGATCCCTTCCCACCACCGAGGGCACTGTCCGCTCCGATCCCCGTCACGGTCAGCGTCAGCACCGTGGTGGTCAGGTCGGGCACAGCCAGTCGGCGCACGCTCGAGTTCTGCACGCCCATCGCCAGCGCGAGGAACACGATGAGCGCATACCGCACGCCGGACCCGAAAGGATGCGAGCCGACCAGCGCCAAGATCACGGAGACGGCGAGGAGCAGCACCTGGGTGACGGTGGCGACCGCGACGTGATGACCACGGTGATGCCCGAACCGTTGGACGATCCGCCCGCCGAGGACCGACCCCAGTCCGAACGCCACGAGCGCCACCACCGACGCGCTGATGGAGAAGCCCTGGGCGCCGGCGACCGCAAAGCCCAGGAAAACGACGTTGCCCGTCATGTTGGCGACGAAGACGTGGCCCAGGAGGAGATAGCTGAAGGCATCGACCAACCCGGTAACGACCGTCATGGCGACCAGGAGCGGCGGGAGTGGACCGAAGGGCGCGTTCGCGTTCGGGAACCAGGGTCTCGCGGACCTCGGTGAGAAATGTCGGCATGTGCAGGGGTCTCCTTCCAGGGATGCTGACGGGCCCGGCGTCAAAGCGTCTTGATCAGCCCTCCGTCGATGGTGAAGTCGGCTCCGGTGACATTGGCCGCACGAGCACTGGCCAGGAATACCATGACGTCCGCCACCTCTTCGGGAGTGGTGAAGCGGCCGGTCGCCGCATCCGCGGCGGCTTGTTGTGCGACGGCGGCAGGATCCCCACCGGTCGCCCGGCCACCGTCTGCGCCACGCCACCCTTGCCGAGCCACAGCGCCGTCGACACGGGACCTGGGCTCACTGTGTTGACCCGGATGTTGTGCTGTGCCACCTCTTTGGAGAGCGACTTGGAGAAGTTCGCCACGGCCGCCTTGGACGCGCTGTAGTCGAGGACCGCCGGGTCGGGGAGAAAGGCGTTGACCGAGCTCGTGGTCACGATGGCGCCGCCACCGGCGGCGATCATCGACGGCAGCACGGCGCGGGTCATCCGCACGGCCGCCATGAGGTTGAGGTTCATGGTGCTGACCCAGTCCTCGTCGGTGATGCTGAGAAACCCGCCGACGCGAGGGTGCGCCCCACCGACGTTGTTGATCAGGATGTCGATCGCCCCTCGGGCGAGCGCCACCTCGGCGAGATCGGCCGGGCCCCGTGGCCGTGGACAGGTCGACCACGACCGACTCGGCCGCACCCGACGCCACGAGTGCGGCGAGTTCCTCTGAGCCGTCGCGGGATCCGGCGACCACGTGGGCGCCTTCCGCAGCGAGCGCGGACGTGACGGCCAGTCCGATGCCATGGCTGGCACCTGTCACCACGGCCACCTTGCCTTGGAGTTCGAGCTGCATGGGAGTGCGGTCCTCCTTCGAAGCGTGGTCCTGACCAGGTCGGCATCGCGGCCGCGGCGCAGCGCGGCGCAGTGCAGTCGGGTCGGGTCGGGTCGGGTCGGGTCGATTCTGCCAGCGCCGGGGCGCCCCCGCTCTGTCGACGACGGACCGGGTGTTGCGCTGCATGGCAGCGCTCCCCGTCGCCGCCGGGGCCGGTGAGGAGCGCAGCCGAAAGACCGCTCCGGCACGGCGTCGAAGAGCTCGTGCCGGGCGCGCGTCCTCGTGCCAGTGCTCCATGAAGTGTCCCTCCGTCGGGGGTCGTTCTCCGTCTGGAGCATGGGGTAGCGGAGCAGGGCGGGGCGGCAGCGACCACCGGAGGGAACGGCTCCGGAACACTAGGGTTCAGCGCCATGAACTACTCGGTCACGTATCCGCTCACGATGCATCCGTACAATCCCGAATTCACGACCAAGGCTGGGTTGACCCGCTTCTGCCAAGTGGCGGAAGCAGCTGGATTCGCAGGCATCGGCTTCACCGACCACCCCGCTCCCACCCACAAATGGCTGAACGCCGGCGGCCACGACGCCCTCGACCCGTTCACCGCACTCTCGTTCTGCGCCGCCGTCACGGACCGGCTGCGCTTGATCCCCAACATCTTGGTGCTGCCGTATCGAAATCCGTTCGTGGTGGCCAAGGCGGCGGCGACACTCGACGCCCTGTCCGACGGACGGTTCACGCTCGCCGTTGCCACCGGCTACATGCGCGGCGAGTACAAGGCGCTCGGCGTCGACTTCGAGCAACGCAACGCGCTCTTCGACGAGGCGATCGAGGTGATCCGCGGCATCTGGAGCGAGGACGAGTTCGCGTACGAGGGCTCGACCTTCAGCGCCAAGGGACAGACGGCCAACCCGAAGCCGACGCCGCATCCGCCCATCTGGATCGGCGGGAACAGCCGCCTCTCCCGCCAGCGCGTGGCCCGCTACGGCGATGGCTGGAGCCCCTTTCCCGCCCCCCGGACTTGGCCAGCACCGCCAAGACGCGGCCCCTCGAGACCGTCGACGACCTGCGCCCGATGCTCGACGAGCTCTGGCAGTTCATGGAGGAGGCCGGGCGCGACCCCGCCAGCATCGACGTGGCGTTCGGCACCGGCGCCGGCGGCAGCCCGGGCGACGACTCCTTCAATCCCGAGGCCCACCTGGCCGCCGCCGAAGAACTGGCGGCGCTCGGCGTCACCTGGTCCGGCGCCGGCGTGCCCGGCGACTCGCTGGCCCACGCCCTCGAGGCACTCGAGCGCTTCGGCTCCACCGTCATCCACTGACGCGCCGAGCCTCCGCCCCCCTGGACTCGCCGAGCGCACCCGCAAGCCCGCCCCGCCCTAGATTGTCGCCATCTCGTCCGCCGTGACGAAGGACGACAAGGGGGCCCGCATGAGGAACCGCACGTTCGAGCGCATCGGGGCCTCGAGCGGCCTGGCCTTCGTCGCGCTGGCCGCCCTCTCCGGCTTCATCTACCCCCAGCAGCCAAGGGTCGACTCCTCACCGGCCACGACGCTGGCTTGGGTGCACGACCACCACACGGCACTCCAGGCCGGCATGATCTTCGACTTCTTCGCCGCCGGGGTACTGCTCTGGTTCGTCGGCTACCTGCACCGGGTCCTGCGCCGCTCCGAAGGGGACGTCGAGTCGCTGTCGCCGATCGTCTTGGGCGCGGGCATCGGCGTGGCCATCACCACGGCAGTAGCGGCACTGCCCACCGTGCTGCTCGCGTTCATGGACGCGCAGCCCGGCGGACTCCACGATCCGTCGCTCGTACGCGCGCTCGGCGATCTGAACACGATCTTCTTCTCGCTCACGTCCGTCATGACCGCCGTCTTCCTCGGCGCACTCGGGTGGGCGATGGTGCGCGGCGACGCCGGCACGATCTGGCTCGGCTGGCTCATGCTCCTGGTCGCCGCCTTCAACTGCGTCGCCGTCTGGATCGGCGTCACCTTCAGCAGCTACCACGGCCATGCCTGGCTGATCATCGGCTGGGGCGCCTACGTCGGTTTCCTCGTCGTGATGCTCATCGCCAGCGTGTCACTGCTCCGCCACGCCGGCGACGTCCCGTGATCCGGGCGCGCCCTGAACGTCGTCGACGCGGACCGTTCGCCCGCATGGCAACCGCCGCCCGGAGTGCTCGTCCGGCTCGAACCGGCGGCGCCACGCCTTCCCGCCGGACCCGACCCCTCAGCCGGGACTACGGCGGTGATCCCCGCTCCGCCGAGTTAGCGGACAGCATCGGGCGTCATCAACGCGCCATCTCCGAGCACGAGGGCGCCATGCTGCTCGATATCGCCGAGTTCGATCACGCAAGGAGGCCTGGCGCGGCGACGGGGCGCTGTCCATGCGCGACTGGCTGACGGCCCAGTGCCATGTCAGCCGCGCCCGGGCCCGCACCCTGGTCGAGTCCGCGGCGAAGGCGAAGGATCTCCCCGCACTCGCGGGCGCGCTCTCCGCCGGACGCCTGACCCTCGACGTGTTCGCACCGCTGGCCTCGGTGGCCACGCCCGAGACCGACGCCGACCTGGCGCGGGCATCCGAGCACTGGACACCGAAGCAGGCCCGCGAGCTGGTCTCCGAGGTCAAAGGGGCCACGGACGCCGATGCGGCGACCCAGTTCCAGCGCCGCTTCGTTCGCTTCGACGACGAGCGCCGCCTCGTGTGGGCCCAGCTCACGGGCGATTCGTACGCCCTGGTCAAGTCGGCCGTTCTCGGGAGGGCCCGTCGCCACGACCATCCGAGCGCCAACGATCCTGACTACGTCCGCTTCGAGAGCCGCTGCGCCGACGCCCTGCTCCAGATCTGCATCGAACAGGGCCGCAAGAAGCCCTCACCCCGTGCCGGCCGCCGAGGCCGAACCGGTGCACGGTGGCGCACGCACCACCATGATCGTGCACACCGACCTCGATCGCCTCCTCTACGGCGACGGCTACGGCCATGCCTCCATCGAAGGTGTTGGTCCGATGTCGGCCGAGGTGGCCCGGCGCCTCGCCTGCACTGCGCACATCACGCTGTCCTTCGATGCTCCCGAGGGCACCAGCCTCGACCAGAAGCAGCTGGAGCGCGACCCCACCCAAGCGCAGAGGATCGAGATCCGGCGCCGGGACAAGGGATGCCGCTTCCCGGGTTGCGGCTGCAAGAACGTCACCGACGTGCACCACATTGTGTGGGCTTCCAAGCAGGGGCCCACGAAGATGTCCAACCTCCTGACCCTCTGCGTCGGCCATCACAGCCGAGTGCACGAGCTCGGTTGGAAGCTGGACGGCGACGCCAACGGCGAAGTCCGGTTCATCAGCCCGCAACGAAGGACGTTCGTCTCCTCACCCTCGCCTACGTGGCGCCGGCCGCGGAAATGAGCGCCTGAAGCGCCCCGAGCGCTACCCCTTGACCGCCCGCACGATCTCGTCGGTGACCGCGTCAGGGTCCTCGAGCGGAAGCATGTGACCCCTGTTCTGCAGGGTGACGAGTCGCGCCCCGGGAACGGTCGCCACGATCTGATCCGCCTTCCTCGGCAGCGTCAGGGCGTCGCGCGTGCCCACCATGACGGTCGTGGGCACCTCCATCGTGGCCACCCCCTCCAAGAGGTCCATCGTCGACATCGACCGCAAGAAGTCACCCCGCACGGCCCCGTGGCAGCCACCGAAAAGGTCCCGGGTCAGATCCATGTGCGAGCGGACCGGGTTCTCGCCGAAGACGCCGCGGACGAGGACGTGCCCGTTCTTGGACTGCATCGCCCGGGTCACCAGCGGCGACGCCACCAGTGCGTTGGCCACCCGTGCCCCCTGCGCCGAGCCGGCGCCCAGGCTGGTGGCCGCCGTGGCCACGAGCACGGTCGCCTTCGCCCGGTCCTTGAGCACATCGGGACGGTGCGTCGCCAGCGACATGATCGTCATGCCACCCATGGAGTGCCCCGCCAGCACGGCGTCGCGCACGTCGGTGGCATCCAGCACCGCCGTCAGGTCGTACGCCAGCGTCTCGACCGTCAGCGGGGCCGTGCCCCGCGTGCTCGCCCCGTGACCGCGCTGGTCGTAGAGCACGACGCGGAAGCCCTGTTCCCTGAGCCGGCGGGTGACGGGGAGCCAGATCTCGTGGCTGCAGCCCCAGCAGTGGGGGAGTACCACCACCGGCGCTTCGGGACCGTCGCCCTCGAGGTCCCAGACAGCCAACTGCGCCCCGTCAGGAGTCCGTAGGACCGCGTGGTCCGGCCGTTCGACGCCCTCGCCCCACCCGAGAGCGAGACGCACGTCCTCGACCGACTCACCGTCGGCAGCGCCGTGCCGCCAGCCGCTTGTAGCCACCCAACGGCGCCGGCAGCGCCGGCCGCGGCCAACGCCGCACCCGCCAAGACCCACCGACCCCCGGACCGCAGGGCGCGAGCGCTCGCAGAGGATCCGGAGGCGGTCCGAGGAGAGTGAGCTCATACACCGGAGCGTATGTGCCGCCTTTGCAGCGGCGGATGGCTCGCCCCGTGCCCTCCGCCCGGAACGACCTGGTCAACATTCACGAAATCAGGGTTTGACGTAAAGGCTTAGATTCAGAAGAATGTGGGCATGGCTTCACCCATGACCCAAACACCGACCCCCGCCACAGCCAGCCAGACGGCGACGGCGACGGCGACGGCGACAGGCACGCTCCGCTCCGTCGACCAGCGCATCGAGCGCCTCTCCACCGCCTCGCTGAAGCGCATTTTGGAGCCCGATACCGAGGTCCCCGGCACCGTGGGCGACGGTCAGGTCCTCCCAGACGAGCTCCTCAGCCTGGCGAACGTCCCCGAGCTCTTCGACGAGCTGACCGCGGAGCAGAAGCGCACCCTGGCGAGAGAGGAGTTCGCATCCGTCGTGGACACCGGCGTCCGCTTCGAGTCGGTCCTGATGGCTGGATTCAGCCTCGAGATCCTCTCCCGCCCCGACCTCACCGACCCCCGCGTGACGTACCTGTTGCACGAGATGGGGGAGGAGACCCGCCACTCCCGCCTCTTCGTGCGCCTGCTGGCACAGGTCACACCGCAGGCGAGGAACCCCCTCGACAACCCGCTCGGCCGCATCGCGCTGCGCGCGGTCATGCCGCTGCTCACCGCCATGCCCTCGCTCTTCTGCTTGCTCGTTCTCAGCGGCGAAGAGGTCCCCGACCTCATTCAGAAACTGGCCAGCGAGCACCCCGACACCGACCCGATGATCAAGGCCGTCTCGAAGTACCACCGTCAGGAGGAGGCCCGCCACCTCGCCTTCGCCCGCATGCTCTTCCCCGAGCAGTGGGCGGCCGCCGGCCCGCTCGAGCGGTTCCTGGTGCGCTACCTCGGCTCTCGAATCGCCGTCGCCATGTTCGACACCATCGTGCATCCCGGCGTCTACGGCACCGTCGGCCTCCCGACGTGGCCGACCTGGCGTGCCGTCAACCGCTCCGCCGGCCGCACCGCCCTGCGCCACCGTGCCCTGCGCCCGCTGCTCACCCCGCTACTCGAGGCGGGCGCCTTCGTCCGCGGCCGGGTCCCCAGGGGCTGGCGGGTCGCCTGCGGCGTCGACCGCGCCGGCGGTGCCATCGACGCGGCTGTGGCGGCCTGACCCGGTGCCGCCCAGCCCGACCAAAGGCGACCGCACCCGCCAGGCGCTCCTCCATGCGGCCATCGTCCGCTTCGCCCGCGAGGGCTACCGCGGCACCTCCGTCGCCGACGTCTGCCGCGACGTGGGGCTCTCCACCACGGCGTCGTATCCCTACTTCGCCAACAAGGAGGCCCTCTTCATTGCCGCAGTCGACGAGGATGTCGCCGGGCTGATCGACGACGCCGTGTCATTCGTCGTCATCGACGAGGATCCCGAGCAGTGGGGCGCGCGTCATCATGCGTGCGCTCGTGGCCCACGTGGACCCGCATCCGTTGGCGGGCCGCATTCTGCGCGGTCTCGAACCCGAGTTCACCATGCGGCTCCTGCAGATCCCAGCCCTCCAGGAGTTGCGGAAGACCGTGACCGAGCTCATCCGGGCCCAGCAGATGGCGGGCGGCGTGCGCCAGGACATCCATCCGGGGCAGACCGCCAATGGCATGGTCGTCATCGTGATCTCCCTTCTCATGGCCACCTTGCAGACAGGAGCGGACGCCGGCGGTTACGAACTGGTGGCGGCCGACGTGGAATCGGTCCTGCACGCGGCGACGCGGCCCTCGGGCTGACCCAACCGATCGGCCCACGGGGCATTTCTCTTCCTGTGAGGCGCATTAGGGCCGCTGTTGCTGCAATTGCAGTCGCGGCCGCTGTCGCCGTCGCCCTGGTAGGCATCGGCGCTCGTCCAGCGGACGCAGCGGATGCAGCGCGACGCCAGCCCCGACGATCACCCGCTCCGCCCACGTCGCCTTCGAGACCTGCGCGGCGCGGCGCGTCGTCCTGAGCGTCACCGTCGCCAGACAGCTTTTCTCGCTCAGCGAGCCGGTCAGCGTCGAGGTCCGGCTCCGCAACGCCGGGAGCGCGCCGTGCGGCACCCCGCCGGACGAGCGGGTCCCTCAGGCACCAAGCGCGCTGACGGTCGGTCCATGCGGGGTGCTCCCCCTGGTCGTCCGCAGCGGCAGCGCGACCGAGGTGTACCCCGGCCCGGCGGTCTTCCGCTGCCCCGAGGAGACCGGATTCCGACTTGGGCCGCAGACCACGGCCCTGGCCACGGGGGTCTGAATCCAGCCCGCGGCTGGGCTCCTGGTCACGCCTCGGACCCGGAGGCTACGGCCTCACGCTGGACGGGGCAGTGACGGTCCCCGTGATCCTGACCTCGGCTGAATCCTGACCAGGCTCGATACAATCATTCTTCCCCCCGCAATCCACAGGGACCGCAACGCCGGGCCAAGAGGCCGAGAGAAGGAACGAGGGAACGATGTCGGGTCACTCGAAGTGGGCGACCACCAAGTACCGCAAGGGCGCCCAGGACAAAGCCCGCGCCAAAATCTTCGCCAAGTGCATCCGCCTCGTCGAGGTCGCAGCCAGGGATGGGGGCGGCGACCTCGAAGCCAACGCCACGCTCCGTACCGCCTATCAGAAGGCGAGGGCGGCGAGCGTCCCGCTCGACACCATTGAGAAGGCGATCAAGCGGGGTACCGGCGACCTCGAGGGCGTCAGATACGAGGCCATCAACTACGAGGGCTACGGCCCCGGCGGCGTTGCGATCATGGTGGAGACGCTCAGCGACAACCGCAATCGCACCGGCGCCGAGATGCGCAACGTCTTCAACCGCAACGGCGGCAACATGGCCGAGCCTGGCGCCGTGGGGTGGCAATTCGAGCGCAAGGGCATTGTGACCGTCCCCCTGGACAACGACGAGGACAAGGTCATGGAGATCGCCATGGAGGGCGGGGCCGAGGACATGACGAGCAACGGCGCGGTCTGGGTCGTCACCAGCGCGCCCGCCGACGTCGAGTCGGTGCGCCAGGCGCTCGACGATGCCGGCATCACGCCCGCGTCGGTCGACCTCAGCCTCGAGCCGACCCAGCTGGTCCCCGTCCCCGACGAGGGTGAGGCGAAGAAGGTCCTGCGCCTCCTCGAGGCGATCGACGACCACGACGACGTCCAGGCCGTCCATTCCAACGCCGACATCCCCGACGAGGTCCTGGCCGCCTTCGAGGGCTGACCCCGGATCCGTTCGAGCTCGCTGTCCGGTGGCCTGACCGAGGTCCGCCCCCTGCGCAGCGGCCCCGACTATCCTGCGAACGCATGTTCGTATTGGGCATCGACCCCGGGCTCTCACGCTGCGGCTACGGGCTGGTGGCCCGGGCCGACGGTTCCTCGGTTCTGCGGGCCCACGCCGCGGGGTGGTGGAGACCGATCCGGGTGCGCCCCTGGCCGAACGGCTGCTGATCCTGCACACCGAGCTGCGGGCGTTGGTGCAGGAGCTGCGACCGCAGGCCGTCGTCGTCGAGCGGGTCTTCTTCCAGGTCAACGCCAAGACCGCCATGTCGGTCGCGCAGGCCAGCGGGCTGGCGCTCCTCGTGGCCGCCGAGGCCGGCTGTGAGGTGCGTCCAGTACACGGCGAACGAGGTGAAGCTCAGCCTGGTGGGCTACGGGGCCGCCACCAAGGACCAGGTGCAGCGCATGGTGGCCCAGGTGCTGGCCCTCCCCGCGGTCGACGGCCCGCCCGACGTGGCCGATGCGCTGGCCTTGGCCGTCTGCCACCTGACCACCGTGCCCTTGCGGCGGGCCATGCATGCCGCACTCGTGAAGGAGGGAACCCAGTGATCGGACTGCTTCGTGGAGCGGTGGTGTTGCGGACCGGCGAGGGTGAGGTGATCATCGATGTCGGGGGCGTGGGCTACCGGGTCGCTGTCACGCCCGCCACGGCGGCCGCGTTGGTCGTCGGCGGCGGCGGCCGGCGGCGGTGCGGGTTGTGAGGCGACGCTGTACGTGCACACCCACGTGCGCGAGGACGCCATCGTGCTCTACGGCTTCGTGCATGACGACGAGCGGCGCTGCTTCGAGGTGTTGCTGGGCTCGCACGGGGTGGGTCCCGCACTGGCCTTGGCCATCATGGCGGCGCTGTCCCCGGCGGCATTGTCCACCGCCGTTTTGGAGGAAGACCTCGACACCCTCTGCACGGTGCCGGGCGTGGGGCGCAAGACGGCGGCCCGGCTGCTGATCGAGCTGAAGAGCCGGCTGGACCTGCCCGACCTCTCGCTTTCCGGAGCCGGTGGCGGCACGGGTGGGCGGGCGGGGCGGGTGCCGGTGATGCCGCATCGTCCCGGACCTCGCGTGCCGAGGCACGTGCGGCCTTGAGCGAGTTGGGCTACGCCCCCGACGAGATCCGCGGTGCGCTGGACGGCCTACGCGACGATGTCGGGGTGGAAGAGATGCTGCGGTTGGCACTGCGCGAGCTGGCCTCACGGTGAGCCGATGAGCCCCCGCGCCCGGCGAGAGGTGCTGGCCGTGGACCCCGAGCCAGGTGAAGGAGCGGACCCGTTCGTCGACCGGGTCGTCGACCCGACCGCTTCGAACGGCGCCGAAGAAGCCGAGGAAGTCGGGCTCCGGCCACGGTCGCTCGCCGAGTTCCTCGGGCAGCCCGAACTGGTCGAGCACCTGGCGATCGTGCTGCAGGCGGCGCGCCAGCGACGCCAGCCGGTGGACCACATCCTGTTCGCCGGGCCGCCCGGGCTGGGCAAGACGTCCCTGGCGGGGATCGTGGCCACCGAAATGCGCGCCGGGTTCCGCATCACCGCCGGCCCCGTCCTGACCAGGGCCGGTGATCTCGCCGCGTTGCTCACCGACCTGCAGGACGGTGACGTGCTCTTCATCGACGAGATCCACCGCCTGCACCGCTCCGTCGAGGAGATGCTGTACTCGGCCATGGAGGACGGCCGCCTCGACATCCTGATCGGCAAGGGTCCCACCGCCCGCTCCATCCGCCTGGAGCTCCCGAGATTCACGCTGGTCGGCGCCACCACCCGGACCGGCCTCGTCGCCGGACCTCTGCGGGACCGCTTCGGTTTCGTCGGGCGATTGGACCTTTACGACCCCGCCGACCTGCGCTCCATTGTGGAGCGCTCGGCCCGCATTTTGAAGGTGCGCATCGACGAGGAGGGGGCTGTGCGGATTTCGGAGCGCTCCCGGGGCACGCCCCGGGTGGCCAACCGGCTCCTGCGGCGGGTGCGGGACTTTGCGGAGGTGCGCGGCGAGGGCTTCATCGACGGCGCCATCGCCAGCGACGGGTTGGAGCTCTTCGGCGTGGACGAGCTGGGTCTGGACAAGGTCGACCGGGCGATCCTGTCCACGCTCTGCGGTCGCTTCGGAGGGCAGCCCGTGGGACTGACCACGCTGGCCCAGTGCGTGGGTGAGGAGACGGACACGGTCGAGGACGCGTACGAGCCGTTCCTGCTGCAGAGCGGCCTCATCCAGCGGACGTCACGGGGCCGGGTGGCCACCCAACGCGCCTGGAACCACCTCGGTTTGGAGCGACCGGCCTCGGCCGCCGACGCAATGAACACGCCTCCACTCTTCTGACGGGGCGCCCGTGGTGCACCGCGTGCGCAATAACTCACGTTTCTTGCGCACCATGCGGTACTGATGGGTTAGCTTTCTGTGGTTGCACCACAAGACGGAAGCGAGGTGACCACATGGCAGGAATGACGACACGCTCGACATGCTCGACGTTGTTTACGTCCGCCATCGTGGCCCGGCCGCCCGTCTTTGCGCTTGGTGCCCTCGGAGGGAGGTCCCGGATGGCCGGGCCCAATCTCTGCCCCGCTGGTCACTGACGCCGACCACGACACCGCCGGGCTGACCGCCCGGACGCAATCCGAGGTCCTTCGTGCACCACGAGTGCACCCCTTTCCTCGACCCGCTCGCTTCACCTCCCCACTGGAGATCCTCATGGGTGAACGCACCCTCTTTCCCAATGCTTCGACCAAAGAGACCCTGGCGTACTGCTGGCAGCAGATGCAGCCCGACCGCGCCGCTTTCACCGGTGCCTGCACGGCCATCGTGCTCGGTACCCTGGCCAATGCGGTGGCGGCGCCGCTGATCTTCGCCTCGCTCTTGAGCCGCATATCGCAGCTCGGGTCGCACGCGCACGAAGGGCTCTGGCAGTCCTTCGGCCCGCTGCTGGTCGCCTACGCCCTCGTGCTGGTGGCCGCGACGGTCTTCGGGCGCATCGGCGGCTGGATGAACTGGGGCGCCACGCTGCGCTCGTTCGGCCGCGCCATCACCAGCGGGTACGACCACTTGATGAGCCTGAGCCACTCGTGGCACACGGACAGGCCCTCGGGCGAGGTCATCGCCACGTTGGAGACGTCGACGTGGGCCTTCGCCGACATGATCGACGCCACCGTGTGGGGCATCCTGCGCATCGGCGTCACGACGATCGGTGCCATCGTGGTCCTCGGGGTCGTGGCCTGGCCGGTGGCGCTGGTGATGGCCGGGCTGGTCGGCGTGTTCGGCCTGGTGTTGCACCGTCGCATGGGCCGGGTGGTCGCGGCGGAGAAGGAGTTCTCGGACTCGCATTCGCGAGCCACCGGGGTGATCGCCGACACGATCGCCAACCTGACCACCGTCCGCTCGCAAGCGGCAGAGGAGCGCGAGAAGGAGCATGTCGGTGCGTTGGTCGCCGACTCGATCGGAGCGGACCTGCGGGCGCGCAAAGTCTTCACCGCGACGCGCATCCAGATGGAGTCGGCCATGGCCTTCTTCAACTGGGCCGCCATCGTGGTCGGTGTGGTCCTGGCGTTGCACCACGTGGCAGCGGCGGGTGCGGTCTACCTGATCCTCTTCTACGCGACGTTTGTCGGCACGAGCCTGGAGGAGTCGTTCGAGTTCATCCGCTTGATTTCGCGCGCCGTCGGCCGTTGTGCGAAGTTCGCCGGGATCGCCGCGACGCAGCCGGACATCGTCGACCTCCCGGGAGCGCCCGACATGGTGGTGCCGCACGGGTGCGTGGAATTTCGGGACCTGCGTTTCGCCTACCGCGCGGGGGCTCCGCTGTTCGAGGGGCTGGACCTGCGCATTGAGCCGGGTGAGCACGTCGGGCTCGTCGGGCCGTCTGGTTCTGGCAAGACCACGCTCACCAAGCTCATGTTGCGCTACGCCGACCGCGACGGCGGTCTCATCGAGATCGACGGCCAGGACATCGCGTGCGTGACGCAGCACTCGCTGCGCGGCCACATCGCCTACGTCCCGCAGGACCCCCAGATGCTCCACCGCACCATTGCCGAGAACATCTGTTACGGCATGGAGAGCGGGGCGCTCAGCGGCGGCGCCACCACAGTCAGCGCCGTCGACATGGACCTCGTGCGGGCGGTGGGTCGCGCCGCCTACGTGGACGAGTTCGTGGAGCGCCTGCCGGACGGCTACGAGACTGTCGTGGGGGAGCGCGGCATGAAGCTCTCCGGCGGCCAGCGCCAGCGGGTCGCCATTGCACAGGCCATGGCCAAGGGCGCCAAGGTGCTCGTCTTGGACGAGGCCACGTCGGCGCTGGACTCCGAGTCCGAGTCGCTCGTGCAGGAGGCGTTGTGGCACCTCATGGAGGGCACGACCGCGCTGGTCGTGGCGCACCGGCTGGCCACCATTGCCCGGCTTGACCGGATTGTGGTGCTCGACCGCGGGCGGGTGGTCGAGCAGGGCACGCACGCCGAGCTCCTCGCCGCAGGCCGCGCCGGTGTCTACGGGCGCCTCTGGGCGCACCAGTCGGGAGGCTTCCTGGCCGCATGATCTGGTTGGGTCGGGGGCACGGCGGCACGGCTGCCGTCGTGCCCTTACCCGGCGGACTGTCCGGACCGGACGACAGATGCCACGGACGCGCCGAGCGGGAGATAGACCCGGAATGTGGTCGACCAACCAGGGGTGTCGGCGATGTCGAGGAAACCCTCGTGTGCCTCGGCCACGGACTTGGCAATGGCCAGCCCCAATCCGGTCCCGGGGACGCCCATTTCCGTGGAGGATGCGAGCCGGTAGAAGCGCTCGAAGAGCTGATCGCGCTCGCCCTCGGGGATGCCGGGCCCTTCGTCGAGGACCTGCACGCGGGCGTAGGAGTCCACGTTGTCGACGATCACGTGGACCCGGCCGCCGCGGGGCGAGAACTTGATGGCGTTGGAGAGGAGGTTGCCGAGCAGTTGGTGCAGGCGGGTCGGGTCCCCGAAGATCGGCACCTCCTCGCCGGGATCGATGGTCAGCACGATCCCGGCCACCGCCGCCGACGTCTGAATGGCGTGCACCGCATCCTCGGCGAGACGGCTCAGGTCCAGTTCGGTGAAGGCGACGCGGAGCCCTCGACCGGCGCCAGGGTCGGCCAACAGGTCCTCGGCCACCCGCTGCAGGTGCTCGGCGTTGCGCTCAATGGTCTGGAGCATGCGCATCTGGCTCTCGGTGAGGTCCGCGGTGGCGTCGAGCAATAGCTCGACGAAGCCCCTGATGGACGTGATCGGCGTGCGCAGCTCGTGGGAAACGGTCGCCACCACGTCGTCCTTCATCTGCGTCAGCTCGCGCAGCCGGTTGTTTTGTTCGATCAGCGACTGCGTGACCTCTTTCTGAATGGCGTAGAGGCGCTCCCGATCGGCTGCCAGTTCCTCGCGCTCGGTCACGTCGATGGCGACGACGACGTAGCCGCCCGTGGTCGGCTCCATCGCCTCACTCTGGGGTACCCAGCCCTCCGCGTTGGCCGTGGTGTCCTTCTCGCCGGGGTCGGCGTGGTCGGCCCATTCCTCGTCGAGAGCGAGGTCGGACGTCGGAGCGGGCAGCGCCCGCACCCGCACGACGCAACGCCGCTGCTGGCCGTCCTTGCGCGTCGCGGTCCAAGGGACCTCCGCTGCCGTCTCCGCGTCCACGGGTTCGAGAGCGGTGCGCATGGCGTCGATCGTCTGGCGGCGCTCATCGATCTGGGCGGGGTCGATGAAGTCGGCTATGGAGTGGAACCCCACGACCTCCGCCGCCCGGTAGCCCAACATCTGTTCCGCGCCTGCCGAGAAGAAGGTCACCGTCCCCGCCGGGTCGACGCCCAAAATGGCGCTGCCGGTGGCCGCCCGCAACAGGGTCTCGAGCCGGTCGCGGGCATAGTCCGCCTCGCGGGCGTTCCGGCGGGCGATGCGCGACTGCTGGGCCAGATCGGTCAGGAACGCCCTGTCCCGCGAGACCATCGTGTACACCGTCGACGCCACCAAGGTGGTCACGGTCGCCATCACGGCGACCTGGCGCCATTCGATGGTGGGGTAGTCGGGCGCGCCGATCAGCAAGAGCGGGACGAGCAGAGCCAGGTCCATGCAGAAGAGCCCGACCAGCAGGTGCAGGCGCCGCCCGTAGAGCGAGAGCCAGACGATGGGCAGGAGGTAGACGACCACAAGGCCGGAGTCGGCACCGCCCTGAGCGTCTCGGATGATGGCGATGACGGCGATGTAGCCGATGGGGATGATCAGCCACGCCCAATCAGGCAGGCGCTCCCACGGCAACAGGAAAGCGGCGGCAATCAGGACGAAGAAGATGACGCCGGCGATGGAGATCTCGCGGCGGGCGTCGTGAGGGAAGGGGATCAGGGCGATCAGGATGGTGCCGATGGCGACCAGAGCGAAGACGGGGAGCCGCACCCGCATGGAGCCGGAGAAGCCGATCGGAAGGGTGGACCCGGGCAGTTGTGGATCGCGACGCCGATCGCCGTCGGCTCGGTGCTGGGACGACTCGCTCACCGGGTCCGCGAGCGGTAGCGGTATCCGAAGCCGCGGACGGTCTCGATCGGGCCCTCGTCGCTCTCGTCCCAGCCGAGCTTGCGCCGGAGCCGCAGCACGGCGTACTTGACACGCGAGGGAGCCAGCCCGCTCGGATCATCCCAGGCCAGCTCAATGAGCTGATCCGACGAAAGAACTTGTCCCTGGTGACGGGCCAAAGTGGCGAGAAGTCGGTACTCGGTCGGGGTCAGGATGATCGTCTCCCCATCGACCGTCACCTCCTGGTGCGCGAAGTCGATGTGGAGGGTGCCGTCGTCGAACGTCGTCACGGGTTCGCCCTTGGAGATCTGGCGCCGGCCGACCGCCTGCAGGCGGGCCAGGAGCTCGACCCGGCTGAACGGCTTGGTCAGGTAGTCATCGGCCCCGGAATTGAGCCCCCGCACCTTGTCCCTCTCGGTTCCCAAGGCGGTGAGCATGAGCACAGGCACGTCGCTCATGTCCCGGATGCGCTCCAAGACCTGCCAGCCGTCCAGGTCGGGGAGCCCGACGTCGAGGATGACGATGTCGGGGTGGTTCTGGTGGAACTGGCGCACCCCGTCGCGGCCCTCGAGGGCCTCCGCGACCGAGTAGCCCTCGCGCTCGAGGAGGGTTCTGAGGAGTTGCCGGATGTCCGCCTCATCCTCAATGACCAGCACTGAGATATGACCATCGCGCATCAGGGTGCAACTGTACTGGGCAAATGGCCAATCTGAGGGATTAGGGACACTCTCGGAGGATTGTAAACGACCTGCTCAAGCCCTGAATCGGGTCTCCAGATCGACAAAAGGGGCGTCGATCGGGTTCCAAGCGACCTGACAGGGTCTAGAAGACCAGTTCGGGCGGGGCTTTCAGGTGTGCGCTCGGAGAGGTCGGAGCCCGGAGGCCAGACCCGGGGGGCCGAAACGGCTCAGGAGGCCCACGTGGCGACGGCCAAGGGCCGAGCGGCCGAAGCGGCCGAAGCGGCAGACGAGGCCGGACGGGTGGCCGAGGCGCGCTCAAGGGAGCGAAAGGTGCGCCGGTCCGAGTCGTCGGTTCCCCCGGAGAAATCTCCGTCCGACGGCCTCAGGAGGCCGGCGCACCACTTCGCTGCTCCTTGTCCCCCCACGGTGTTCCCCCCTCGTGAAAGTCCGCTCCCCTCCGTCGGACTCTCACCGGTCGCCCCCCCGAAACGACCGTCACCGTGTGGTTGCTGTACTGATGGATGGGTACTTTGCACAAGACCTGTCGCAACCCGGGCCACATTGGGTTGCAGTCGCGTTGCCCGGTCGCCGGGATCGCCAGACCACCCCGAACGGCCGTTGTCCCCGCCGGGAGGCGACTGCTGGCCGCTTGGGCTGTCCGCACACCCCGACGACCGCCGCCGACGGACCGCCGATCGTCCGGAGCCGCCCGGGCAAGCGGGGAGGATGCACCGCCCTGTCCTGCAGGCGGGCCGACGTGCCCCGATCGCTCCACCATGGCCTTCAGCTGCCCAGGAGACCGGGAACCCAGGCACTAGGGTGGCGCGTCGCACCCAATTCCGGTCCAAGGATCCCTCATGACACCAACCCTGGCGGCCTCGCATCTCATCGTGGCCGCGTCAAAGTCCAGCTCCAGCTCCCTGGTCACCCTGCTTCCCTTGGTGGCGATCGGACTGCTGGGCTATTTCTTCTTCATCCGGCCCCAGCAGCGCAAGGCGCAGGCGGCGCGGCAGGGCCAGGGCTCGGGATTCGAGGTCGGCGACGAGGTGCAGACCGTCGGCGGCGTGATCGGCACCGTCCTCGAGGTCCACGGTGATCGCTACACGCTGTTGACCGGTGCCTTGGGCGACGACGGCAACCTCGACGGCCCCCAGCCGACCCGCATCGTCTTCGTCCGCCAGGCCATCGCCAAGAAGATCGAGCCCATCGAGGACGTGCGGATCGAGGACGAGCCGGTCGGATGACGTGCAGGCCGGCGCGGCCCGGCCGGCAAGGGCAACGGCACCAGTGACGCCACGAGCGCCAACGGCAGCGCCAGCCATGACGGCGACATCGACGATGTGGGTGGGGACGGCGCCGCCAGCAGCGGCGACCTCGGTGGGGAGGCCGAAGAGGGGTGAGCCCGAAGTCAGGGGGTCGGGCCCAACGGCGTCAGCGACGCAACCTCTGGATCAGCGTGCTCGTCGTGGTGGCGATCTCGCTCGGTTCGTTCGCGGCCGTGTTCGCCGCCAAGTGGTCGCCCCGCTTGGGCCTCGACCTCGCCGGCGGGGTGTCGGTCGTGTACACCGCCGAGGGGCAGCACGTCTCGCAGGCGGACCTCGACGAGACCGTCAACATCTTGAACCTGCGCGTCAATGGTCTCGGCGTGTCGGGTGCACAGGTGCAGACGACGGGGAAGAACCAGATCTCGGTGTCCATCCCGGGCGTCACCGACGCGCAGCAGGTGCTCGATCAAATCGGGCAGACGGCGCGCATGTACTTCCGCCCGGTGGAGTGTTACGCGTATCCCGAGTCCGTCGCCGAAGGGCGCGAAGAACAAGGTGCTGCCGCCGCGGCGTCGGGACGATTCCCGCCTGTTCGTCGGGATCCGAACTCACCGCGGCCAACCTGGCCATCAATACCAGCACCGGGCGAGCCGACGAACAACATCCCGCCGGACAGCCAGTACGCGGCGTACCCGTCCACGAGCGTCGAGAAGCCCAACTACGCCAAGCAGCACCGTGCTCCTGCCCGGGCCTCAGCGGGGCCTGCGACGGGGCCGAGTGTTCGCTGCGTGCTCGGCCCCGCCCAGATGTCGGGCCACTCCATCGCCAGCGCCCAGGCCACGCAGAACCAGACCGGTGCCTGGGTCGTCGACTACACGCTGGCGGGGGCGGCCGGCTCGGCCCTGTGGGACAAGGTGGCCCAGGAGAACTTCCACCAGCTGCTCGGGATCGAGCTCGACGGCCAGGTCTACTCGGCGCCGATCATCCAGCCCAGCCAGACGAGCTTCTCGTCGTTCGACGGCAAGGGCGAGATCTCCGGCGGCGGCACGAGCGGCCTGTCGGAATCGGACGCGCAGAACCTGGCGCAGGCCATGAACTTCGGTGCGCTGCCCATCACGCTGAAGGCGGCGACCTCGGAGACGGTCTCGGCCACGCTCGGCCACTCGGCGCTCGTGGCGGGACTCGGTGCCGGCATCGCCGGACTCGTCCTCGTGCTGCTCTACGTCCTGTTCTATTACCGCGGCCTCGGGCTGGTGGTCATCTCCGGCCTGGTCCTGACGGCGTTGCTGCTGTGGGCCATCATCTCGTCGCTGGGGCATACGTCGGTGGCGCCCAGTTTCGACCTCGCCGGCATCACCGGCCTGATCGTGTCGATCGGTATCACCGTCGACTCGTACATCGTCTATTTCGAACGATTAAAAGACGAGACCAGATCGGGCCGCTCGGTGCGCACGTCGGTCGACCGCGGCTTCAAGAGCGCGTGGCGGACCGTGTGGGCCGCCGACTTCGTCTCGCTGCTGGCGGCGATCGTGTTGTATCTCGTCGCGGTCGGCAACGTGAAGGGCTTCGCCTTCTTCCTCGGGCTGTCCACGATCATGGACATGGCGATCACGTGGTTCTACACACGCCCGCTCGTCATCTTGATGGGCCAGAGCCCGCGGCTGCAGGGATCCGGGGCGCTTCAGCATCGCCACGGGTCTCGGGCGCCGGGCCGCAGGCGCAGAACCCGCCGGGTCAGGGCGTGGCCGTCGGCGCGGGTGCCGCCGCCGGAGGTGGGTCGTGAGCGACGACGACCGGTCCACGTCCAACGGCGACGGCAGCTCGCTCGACGACGTCCCCGAGGAAGACGTCGAGGCGCTCGAGGAGAGCGTCGACACGGACAGTCTCGACGAGGAGGAGCTCGTCAGCCTCGATGACGCCGCCCGCGCCCTCCTGGCCCGGCCCCGGCGGGGTCACGGCCCGGTCGTCCCGGCTCTACCGGGGCGAGACGCGCTTCGACTTCGTCGGCAAGCGCAAGATCTGGTTCAGCATCTCGACGGCCATCATCGTTCTCGGGATCGTCTCCATCGTGCTGCGGGGCGGGCTGAACCTCGGGCATCGACTTCAAGGGCGGGACCGAGTGGACGATCGCCGCGCCGGGCGTCACCCAGACCCAGGCGACCGATGCCCTGAGCGGCACCGGGCTGGTCGACCCACAGGTGGAGCTGCTCGGCACCGGCGAGCAAGCAGACGCTCAACGTGCAGTCGGACCTGAACAAGCTGTCCCAGGACCAGCAGGCCGCCATCAACAAGAACGTGGAGAAGGCGCTCCTCGAGGTGACCGCGGCGCACGCGCCCAAGACGCCGCCGACACACCACCACGACGACGGCCAAGCCGACCACCACGACGACGGCCAAGGCCGGAGCGCCGCCACGTCGGCGTCGTCCACGACCACGTCGACCACGTCGCCGACCAGCACCGTGCCCACGACCCCGGCAGGACAAGATCAGCGTCACCAACGTCGGACCGACCTGGGGCTCCTCCATCACGAACAAGGCGATCGAGGCACTGATCATCTTCTTCATCGTCGTGGCGATCTACATCAGCATCCGCTTCGAGCCCAAGATGGCGCTCGCCGCCTTCATCGCCATGATCCACGACGTCCTCGTCGCCATCGGCATCTACTCGATCTTCAACTTCCAGGTGACCCCGGACACCGTGGTGGCCATCCTGACCATCCTCGGCTACTCCCTCTACGACACGGTCGTCGTCTTCGACCGCGTGCGGGACAACACCAAGGGCATCGGCAGCAGCGGGCGCCTGACCTACCCCCAGCTCATCAACCTGTCGATGAACCAGACGCTGGCCCGCTCCATCAACACCTCGATGGTCGCCATCCTCCCGGTCCTCGCCGTGCTGTTGATCGGCGCGCAGCTCCTGGGCGCCACGACGCTGCAGTCCTACGGCCTGGCCCTCTTCGTCGGCCTGCTCTCCGGGGCGTACTCGTCGATCTTCATCGCTTCGCCGGTGCTCTGCATGATGAAGGAACGGGAAGACCGGTGGGTGCAGATCGCCAGCCCGCTTGGCCAAGCGGGGCGAGGCGACCGGGTTCTACTCGGCCACCGACGCCGCGAACATGAGCACCGCCATCAGCGTCGCCGCCTCGGGCCAGGTCAGCCGCAGCGGCGGTGCCGCGGCGAAGAAGGCCGGCGGCAAGCGCAGCGGGCCGATCCGTCCGGGCTCGGGCACCGGCGGGGGTGGCAGCGACGGTGCCGGCTCGGGCGCCGGCGGCGGCGGGACTGCGGTCATGGACCGGCCCTCGGGCGCACCGTCCACGGCTGCGGCTGCGGCTCGCGGCACGGAGCGCGCCGGCGGCCCAGGGTCCCCGGCCACGCAAGGGCAAGCGCAAGCGCAAGCGCTGAGCGCGTGGGCGGACCGTGCGTTCGTCCATTTCCCCTGGCGGGTAGCCTGTATGGATGGTGGCCCTGACGCGGGTGACTCCATCATCCGGCACTGACACAGACACCGAGACGAACGCTCGAGACCTCGAGCCGGGGCACGCATACGAACCGGTGGTGCGCGACCTGTTGGCCCCCCTGCTGGCCGAGTTCGCCCGCCACCGCCCCGAGGACGACACGTCCATGATCGTGGCGGCCGGCCGGACCGCCGCCGCGGCGCACGAGGGGCAGTTCCGGCGCTCGGGCGAGCCGTACATCACGCACCCGGTCGCGGTGGCGACGATCGTGGCCGAGCTCGGCCTCGACGAGCAGACCGTCGCCGCCGCACTCCTGCACGACGCCGTGGAGGACACCGGTCTGACGCTCGAGTCCATTGAGCAGACCTTCGGCGAGGGGGTGGCGAGGGTCGTCGACGGGGTGACCAAGCTCGACCGGCTCCAGTTCAACTCCAAGGAGGCGCAGCAGGCCGCGACGATCCGCAAGATGCTCGTCGCCATGGCCGACGACTGGCGCGTCCTGCTGATCAAGCTCGCCGACCGGCTGCACAACATGCGCACGCTCGCCGTCATGCCGGAGTGGAAGCAGCGGCGCACGGCCCAGGAGACCTTCGACGTCTACGCGCCGCTGGCCCACCGGCTCGGCGTCCAGCAGGTGCGCTGGCAGCTCGAAGACCTCGCCTTCGCCACACTGCACCCGAAGCGGTACGCCGAGATCGAGCAGATGGTGGCGGCCCGGGCGCCGCAGCGCGAGGAGTACCTCGAGCGGGTGCTCGTGCACGTGCGTCAGCGGATGAACGACATGGGCGTCGTGGCCGACGTCACCGGGCGTCCGAAGCACCTGTGGTCCATCTACGAGAAGATGGTCGTGCGCGGCAAGGAGTTCGACGACATCAACGACCTGGTCGCCATCCGGGTCGTCGTCGAATCCGAGAAGGACTGCTGGGCGGCGCTCGGCGCCATCCACGCCATCTGGGCTCCGGTGCACGGGCGCTTCAAGGACTACATCAACACGCCCAAGTTCAACATGTACCAGTCGTTGCACACGACGGTGATCGGGTTGGACGGCAAGCCGGTCGAGGTGCAGATCCGGACCTCGGAGATGCACCACCGGGCCGAGTACGGCATCGCCGCCCACTGGGGCTACAAGTCCAAGGAGGACCACTCCTCGGAGATGGCGTGGCTGCAGCGCATCGCCGACGTCGACCGGCAGACCGACGACCCGATCGAGTTCCTCGAGGCGCTCAAGCTCGACCTCGAGCAGGACGAGGTCTACGTCTTCACGCCCAAGGGCAAGGTCATTGCGCTGCCGGCCCGTTCCACGCCGGTGGACTTCGCGTACGCCATCCACACCGAGGTGGGGCACCGCTGCATCGGGGCGAGGGTCAACGGCCGCCTGGTGCCGCTCGAGACCCAGCTGACCAGCGCCGACACGGTCGAGATCTTCACCTCGAAGTCGCCGACCGCCGGTCCGTCGCGCGACTGGCTCCAGATCGTCGCCTCCACCCGGGCCCGCAACAAAATTCGCCAGTGGTTCTCACGGGAGCGCCGCGAGGACGCCATCGAGAACGGCCGCGAGGAGCTGGCCCGGGCGTTGCGCCGGGACGGCCTGCCGTTGCACAAGCTGCTCGGCTCGAGCGCCCTGCAGGAGGTGGCCGACGACATGCACCTGGCCGACCTCGATGCGCTCTACGCCTCCATCGGCGAGAACCAGGTCTCGGCGCAGTCGATCGTGCAGCGCCTCACCAAGGCGCTGCGGGGCGGCGGCGAGGCCGACGAGCAGCTGCCGACGATCGCCCTTCCGGGCACGACGCGGCCGCGGCAGGGCCGCCGCACCGGGACCGGCGTCTACGTCGAGGGGCTCGACGACGTCATGATCCACCTCGCCCGCTGCTGCACCCCCGTGCCGGGCGACCAGATCGTCGGCTTCGTGACCCAGGGCCGGGGCGTCTCGGTGCACCGGGCCGACTGCGCCAACGCGGCGTCGCTGGCGGATCGCTCCCGGGAGCGCCTCATGGAGGTCGAGTGGGACCGGGGCAACGACGGGGTCTTCGTGGCGACGATCGAGGTGCAGGCCTTCGACCGGGCCCGCCTTCTGGCCGACGTGTCCCGGGTCGTCTCCGAGCACCACCTGAACATCGTCGCCGCCCGCACCGCCACGACGGCGGACCGGGTCAGCCGGATGGCCTTCGACGTCGAGCTGGCCGACCCGACGCACCTGCATTCACTGATCAGCGCGTTGAAGCATCTCGACGGGGTCTTCGACGCGTATCGTCAGCTCCCTGGCAAGAAAGTCTGACCCCCGATCCATGAGGAGCCTTCTATGAGCGCGGGATCGTCCGCGCCCAAACCCGGTCCGGGCACGCCGCCCCGCACCCCGAAGGGCATGCACGACGTGCTCTGGCCCGAATCGGCGCGCTGGGAGGGAACGGTCGCCCGTTTCGCCTCGCTGGTCGAGGGCGCCGGCTACGGGCTGACCATCACGCCGATCCTCGAGCACGCCGGCGTGTTCCTGCGCGGCATCGGCGAGGGCAGCGAGGTCGTCGGCAAGGAGATGTACGTCTTCGAGGACCGCGACGGCCAGCTGATGGCGCTCCGTCCCGAAGGAACGGCGCCCATCGCCCGCGCCTTCGTGCAGCACCACCCGGTGCCGCCCTGGAAGGCCTGGTACGTGGCGCCGTCGTTCCGGCACGAGAACCCCCAGCACGGCCGGTACCGCCAGCACCACCAGCTCGGCGTGGAGGCGCTCGGGCCGGCCGACGCCGACCTCGACGTCGAGGTCGTGGCCCTGGCCCACGACTTCTTCGCCGGCTTCGGCCTGCGCCGGGTGACCCTGCGGCTGAACTCCATGGGCGACGGCGTCTGCCGCCCGGGCTACGTCGCGCTCCTGAGCGCCTTCCTGGCCGAGCGGGCCGACCAGCTGTGCCCGGCCCACCGGGCCCGGCACCTGGAGAACCCGCTCCGGGTCCTCGATTGCAAGTCGGAGGAGTGCCGCGCCGCCACCGCGGATGCCCCCCACTTCCTCGACCATCTGTGCGACGCGTGCCGGGCCCACTTCGCGGGGTCCGCGCCGGGCTGGACGTCGCTCGGGGTGCCCTACAGCATCGACCACCGTTTGGTGCGGGGCTTCGACTACTACACGCGCACCACCTTCGAGTTCGCGGCGGACGCGCTCGACGCGGCACAGAACGGCGTCGGCGGCGGCGGCCGCTACGACGGCCTGGTGGAACTGCTGGGCGGCGACCCGACGCCCGGCATCGGGTTCGGCATCGGGATCGAGCGGGTGCTGCTCGCCTGTGATGCCGAGGGCGTGTGCAGCACCGAGTCCGTGGTGGCGGCGCACCCGCTGCACGCCTACGTGATCGACACGGCGGGCGGGGAGTCCGCCGTCGCCCTGACGGCCGAGCTGCGCCGGGCCGGCCTGCGCGCCGACCGGGCTTTCGACGGGCGTTCCATGAAGTCCCAGTTCAAGTCCGCCGACCGCTCGGGTGCCCTGGTTGCGCTGGTGGTCGGCCCCCAGGAGCTCGCGGCGGGCACCGTCAGCCTGCGACCCCTGCGCAGCGATGCCGAGCAACGGAGCGTGCCGCGGGCTGCCATTGTGGAGGAGCTCGAGGCGTTCCTGGCCGAGCACCCGCACCCCTGACACCGCCGCGACCCCGTACCGCACCAGAGTGACCAGACCGCCCGCACCGACCAGACCGAGCACCGAGACCGCCCCACCATGACGACCGAGCCGGACCGCACAGACACCACCGAGCAGAACCAGCCCACCGCCCTGCGCACGCACCTCTGCGGCGTGCTGCGCCCGGCCGACGTCGGCGGGACCGTGACCGTCTGCGGCTGGGTGGCCCGCCGCCGCGAGCACGGCGAACACCTCGCCTTCGTGGACCTGCGGGACCACACCGGCATCGTGCAGTGCGTCATCGACCACGCCACCGACGTGCGCTCCGAATGGGTCATCGCCGTCACCGGCACCGTGCGCCAGCGACCCGAGGGCACCGTCAACCCCGGCATCGGGACGGGCGAGGTCGAGATCGGGGACTGCACCGTCGAGGTCCTCAACGAGGCCGAGCCGCCGCCCTTCTCCGTCGACGACCGCGACGAGTCCGACGAGCCCGTCCGGCTCAAGTACCGCTACGTCGACCTCCGGCGGCCGCGTATGCAGCGCAACCTTCGCCTGCGGGCCCGGGTCAACGCCGCGCTCCGCCGCGGCCATGGACCGCCAGGGCTTCGCGGAGATAGAGACCCCGCTGCTCTGGGCCCCGACCCCGGAGGGCTCGCGGGAGTTCTCCGTGCCGTCCCGCCTGCACCACGGCTCCTTCTACGCGCTGCCCGCAGAGCCCCCAGCTGGCCAAGCAGCTCCTCATGGTCGGCGGCTTCGACCGCTACTTCCAGATCGCCCGCTGCCTCCGCGACGAGGACCTCCGGGCCGACCGCCAGTTCGAGTTCATGCAGCTCGACATGGAGTGCTCCTTCGCCTCCCAGGACGACGTCATGGCCTACGTCTCCGAAGCCGTGCATCGAGGCCGCCGAGGCGGCGACGGGGGAGCGGCCCGCCACCGATTGCGCGCCTGACGTGGGCCGAGTCCCGGGACCGTTTCGGCACCGACAAGCCCGACCTGCGCTTCGGCATGGAACTGGTCGACCTCACCGACGTCTTCGCCGAGCACCGAGGTCAAGGCCTTCTCGTCACCGGCCGTCAAGGCCATCGTGGTCCCCGAGGGCGCCGCCTTCCCGCGGAAGCGGCTCGACGACCTCACCGAGCAGGCCAAGAAGGCCGGCGCGGCCGGGCCTGGCCTGGTTCCGTGTCGTGCCGGGCGAGGACGGCACGGCTCGGCCTCGACGGACCGCTGGCGCGCCACCTCTCGGAGCAGGAAGCGGCGCGCGTCCGGGCACTGACGGAGGCGGAACCCGGCGACCTCATCCTGGCCGTCTCGGACGACCTACGCCACGGCCTGCGCGGTGCTGGGCACGCTGCGCGTGGCGATCGGGGCGCCGCCCGTGAGCGAGGGCCCGCATCGCTACGTCTGGGTCGTCGACTTCCCGCATCTTCGACGGCGTCGGGGCCGACGGCCACCCGCAGGCGGCGCACCACCCCTTCACCATGCCCTATCCCGAGGACCTGCCGCTGCTGGCGACCGACCCCTTGGCCGTGCGTTCGCAGGCCTACGACCTCGTGCTCAACGGATGGGAGCTGGGATCGGGGAGTGTCCGTATCCACCGCCGGGCCATTCAGGAGCAGGTGTTCGCCGCGCTGGGCATCGCCCCCGAGGAGGCCGAGGCCCGCTTCGGGTTCCTGCTCGGCGCCTTCCGCTACGGCGCCCCGCCCCACGCGGGGTTCGCCGTCGGGATCGACCGGCTGGTGGCGATCCTGGCCGGCGAGGAGAACATCCGTGAGGTCATCGCCTACCCCAAGACCCAGTCCGGGGCGGACCTGCTGACGGGCGCCCCCACGCCGCTGCCCGCCGCCGCCCTGGCCGAGCTGGGCATCCGGGTCGTGGTCCCGCCCGGCTCGAGCGAGGGCACCCGCTGAGCCTCTTCGCCGACGCCGCCGACCGCCGCCTCCAGCGCCAGGCACCCCTGGCAGCCCGTCTCCGCCCCCGCACCCTCGATGAGGTCGTGGGCCAGGAGCACCTCGTCGGCCCCGGTGCCCCGTTGCGCCGGCTGGCCGAGTCCGACCGGGTCGGGTCGTCGATCCTGTGGGGCCCTGCGGGAACGGGCAAGACGACCCTCGCCCGTCTGCTGGCCGACACCACCGCCAAGCACCTGATCACGCTCTCGGCCACGGCCGCCGGCGTCAAGGACGTGCGCGAGGCCCTGGCCGAGGCCGAGCGCCGCCTGGGCGAGCAGGGCCAGGGCACCATGCTCTTCATCGACGAGGTGCACCGCTTCAGCAAGTCCCAGCAGGACGTGCTGCTGCCGGCCGTCGAGGACGGGCTCGTCGTGCTCATCGGCGCCACCACGGAGAATCCCTTCTTCGAGGTGAATCCGCCCCTGTTGAGCCGGGCCTCACTGTGGCGGCTGCACCCCTTGTCGCCGGACGACCTGCGCACGCTGATCCGGCGCGGGTCTCGATCTCGAGGGGGCCGACGCCGAGGACGACGCCGTCGACGCGGTGGTGGCGGCCTGCGAGGGCGACGCCCGCGCCGCGCTGACCACGGTGGAGACGGCGGTGGCGCTGGCCCGCGCCGGCGCCGGCGGGTCCGACGACGCCCCGGGTGCTCCTGACCATGGACGACATGGCCCGAGCCCGCGACGGCCGCCTCTTCCACCAGGGCGCCGACGAGCACTACGACCAGATCAGCGCGCTCATCAAGAGCGTGCGGGGATCGGATCCCGACGCCGGCCTCTACTGGATGGCCCGCATGATCGAGGCGGGCGAGGACCCCCGCTTCCTGGCCCGCCGCATGGTGATCCTGGCCAGCGAGGACATCGGGCTGGCCGATCCCCAGGCCCTCCTGGTGGCCGAGGCGGCGGCCCGGGCCGTCGAGTACGTCGGGCTGCCCGAGGCGGCGCTCAATCTCGCCGAGGCCGTGATCTACCTGGCCCGCGCGCCCAAGTCCAACGCCGTGGTGGTCGCGTTGGGCCGGGCCCAGGCCGACGTGCGCTCGAGCGTGAGCCAGGAGGTGCCGACGCACCTGCGCGACGCCCATTACAAGGGCGCCGCCACGCTTGGGTCACGGCGAGGGCTACGTCTATCCCCACGACGACCCCTCCGGGGTGGTCGCCCAGCAGTATCGTCCTGACGCGCTCGAGGGACGGGTGTACTACGAGCCCACACCACGCGACGGCGCGGGTGCGGGTGCGGACAGGGACGGTGATGCGTGAACCGAGGCTCGGCGGTGGTGGCGGCCGCCCTCGGGGCGGCTGCGCTCGCAGCTGGGCGCGCTGGCCCCGCCGGCCCGCCGGGCCGGCGCCGCGCCGCCCCCGGGCGGATCGTCCTGTCCCAGGCCGTGCCGCACGTGCCCGCGGGCTCCACCCACTACGGCGCCCCGCCGTCGGGCCAGGTGCTCGACCTCGACGTGGTCCTGGCCGGGCAGGACCAGGCCGGCCTGTCCCAAGCCGTCGACGCCGTCTCGACCCCCGGATCACCCGACTACCGCCACTACCTGTCGGCGGCGGACTATGCGGCCCAGTACGGGCCGGCGCCGGCCGAGGTGGCCCAGGTGTCCTCGGCGCTGCGCGGCGAGGGGCTGACCGTGGGTACTCCCGCATCGGGCAGCACGCTGTTGCCGGTCAGCGGCACGGCGTCGGTCGGTCTCGGCGGCGCTCGGCACGCCGCTCGAGTCGGTGCAGGCGCCGGGGGACTCGGCGCGGGCCATCGTCAACACGGCGCCGCCGCAGGTGCCCGCCTCCCTGAACGGGGCGGTGATCGGCGTGGTCGGCCTCGACGGCCTCTTCCACGAGCACGACATGCTCCTCCCGGGCCACCGGGCCGCGTCGGGCACGACCGCCGAGTCGCCCGAGTCCCAGGCACGCCGGCGCCGGCGCCGGCGCCGGCGCCCAGGCCCAGGCCCAGGCCCACGCCAGCACGCCCCAGGCCTGCGCCGGTGCGCAGGGCGCAGGCCTTCGGCGGCACCTACACCTCCACGCAGCTGGCCTCGGTCTTCGGCCTCGACCAGCTCTTCGCGCAGGGTCGCACCGGCATCGGGCAGTCCATCGCCATCGTGGAGTTCGAGCAGTACGCGGCGAGCGACGTCAGCGCCTTCCAGGCCTGTTACGGGCTGTCCAACTCCGTCCGCAACGTGCTCGTCGACGGCGGCGCCGGCGGACCGGCCGCGGGCGGGGGCGAGGCCGCACTCGATACGGAGCTCGCCGCCTTCAACGCCCCCTCCGTCCTCCCTGGTCGTCTACGAGGCGCCCAACGGGAGCGACGCCCAGGCGCTCGACCTCTTCAACCGCATCGCCAGCGACGACAGCGCACAGGTCGTGACGACGAGCTGGGGCGTGTGCGAGGCGAGCATGTCCCTCGCCGATCGGCAGACGGAGAACGGCATCTTCCAGCGGATGGCCCTGCAGGGACAGACGGTGATCGCCGCCTCGGGCGACGCCGGCTCCGAGGACTGCCTCCCGACGAACGGGTCGGGCCAGCTCGCCGTCGACGATCCCGGATCGCAGCCCGACGTCGTCAGCGCGGGCGGCACGTCCCTGCCCGACGCATCCGTCTCCTCGCAATCGGTCTGGAACGACTGCCAGGGCTCGACGACGCTCTGCTCGCGGAACACGACCCTCGGCGCCGGCGGTGGCGGCTACTCCATCGAGTGGCCGGCCAACCCGGGGCAACCGGCCGCCTCGGGCCCCGGCACCACGCCCTGCGGGCTCAGCACCTGCCGGGCCGTCCCGGACTTCTCCTATCCGTCGGACCCCACGGCCGGCGGGGTGGCCGCCTACTGGAACGGCCATTGGACAGGCTTCGGCGGCACCAGCGTCGCCGCGCCGACCAACGCCGGACTCTTCGTCGACACCAACCAGGGCTGCTTCAGATCGCTCGGCCGCGTCGGCCCCGCGCTCTACGCGGCGCAACAGGCCAACAGCTCCACCTTCACCGACATCACACAGGGCAACAACGACTTCACCGACACCAACGGCGGCCTCTTCGCCGCCGCCACCCGTTTCGACCCGGCCAGCGGGCTCGGCACGCCCGTCGACCAGAACCTGGCCATCGTGCTGCAAGGCGCGGGCGGCTGCCCGTCGGTCGCCGCCGTGAGCCCCGACACGGGGCCGGTCAGCGGCGGAGGCGCCGTCACGATCGTCGGGGGCGGGTTCGGCAACGCCACCTCGGTGACGTTCGGGACGGCGGGCGGCGGGCACATCGTGTCCCAGACGGCCACGTCCATCACCGTCGTCCCGCCCGACGCGCCGGCCGCCCAGTGCGTGGACGTGACCGTCGGCAACTCGCAGGGCGTCTCCGCGCAGTCGGCCGCCGACCACTACGGCTTCGGCGGCAACCTCAACTGCGGCGAGGGCTACCGCTTCGTCGCCTCCGACGGGGGAGTCTTCGACTACGGGGACGCCGGCTTCTTCGGCAGCACCGGCGGCCTGGCGCTGAACGCACCGGTGGTGGGCATGGCCGACACGCCGAGCAGCAACGGCTACTGGCTGGTGGCGTCCGACGGCGGCATCTTCAATTACGGCGACGCCCGCTTCTTCGGCTCCATGGGCGGGCGCCACCTCAACGAACCCGATCGTGGGCATGGCCGCCACGCCCGACGGCGGCGGCTACTGGCTGGTGGCGTCCGACGGCGGCATCTTCAGCTTCGGCGACGCGCCGTTCTACGGCTCCACCGGCGGCATCCACCTCAACGAACCGATCGTGGGCATGGCGGCGACACCCGGCGGCGGGGGCTACTGGCTGGTGGCGTCCGACGGCGGCATCTTCGCCTACGGCGACGCGCAGTTCTACGGGTCGACGGGGTCCTTGCGGCTGAACTCGCCGGTGGTGGGCATGGCGGCCGGGCCGGGCGGCAACGGCTACTGGCTGGTGGCCGCCGACGGCGGCATCTTCGCCTACGGCCGCGCCCAGTTCTTCGGCTCCGCCGGCTCCCTCCACCTCAACAAGCCGGTGGTGGGCATGGCCGCCGCCCCGAACGCGGACGGGTACTGGCTGGTCGCCTCCGACGGGGGGATCTTCACCTACGGCAACACCCTGTTCTACGGGTCGACGGGCGCCATGACCTTGAACAAACCGATCGTGGGGATGTCCTCGGCCTGAGCCGGCGGCGGCCCCTGATCCGTTTTTGCCCCCGGTAAGCTGCAGACATGGACGCCAACGGACTGCGGGCGGCCTTTACGCGCTTCTTTGCGGACCGGGGCCACGCCATCGTCCCCTCCGCCAGCCTCATTCCGCACGACCCCTCGGTGCTCTTCACCATCGCCGGCATGGTGCCGTTCAAGCCCTATTTCCAGGGGGAGGAGCCGGCACCGTGGCCCCGGGCCACGTCCGTCCAGAAGTGCTTCCGGACCCCCGACATCGAGATCATCGGGACCGACACCTACCACTGCACCTTCTTCGAGATGCTGGGCAACTTCAGCTTCGGGGACTACTTCAAGGCCGAGGCGATCCCGATGGCCTGGGAGCTGCTGACCGAGGTCTTCGGCCTCGACGGTGACCGCCTCTGGATCACGGTGCACGAGGGCGACGACGAGGCCGAGCAGCTCTGGATCGACAAGGTCGGCGTGCGGCCCGAGCGCATTCAGCGCATGGGCGACGAGGACAACTTCTGGGCCATGGGCGACACGGGGCCCTGCGGACCCGATTCGGAGATCTTCATGGACCTCGGGTCCTCCTACGGCGACGACGGCGGCCCGAAGCACGGCGGCGACGCCCGCTTCGTCGAGATCTGGAACCTCGTCTTCATGCAGTACTCCCGCGACGCCGGCGGCACGCTGAGCGAGCTGCCCCGCAAGAACATCGACACCGGGATGGGTCTGGAGCGGATCCTCCCCGTGGTGCAGGGACACGATTCGGTGTTCGACACCGACCTCTTTGCGCCGATCATCGACGCGGCGGCCTCCATCCTGGGCACCGCCTACGGGGCCGACCCCGCCACCGACGTGTCGCTGCGCGTCCTGGCCGACCACGGCCGGGCCTTCTCCATGCTCGTGGCCGACGGCGTGCTCCCCGCCAACGAGGGACGGGGCTACGTGTTGCGCCGCGTCGTGCGCCGTGCCGTCCTGGCGGCGCGGCGCGCCGGCGTGGACAAGCCCATCGGGCCGGCGCTGGTGCAGGCGGCCACCGAGGTGCTGGGCGACGCCTATCCCGCGTTGCGGGCGCAGCAGGACCTCGTGGTCAACGTGGTGGCGCGTGAGGAGGCCGGGTTCGACCGCACGTTGCGGGCCGGGTTGACCCGGTTGGAAGAGGCGTTCGCCACCGGGACCAAGGTGCTGGAGGGCGACGTGGCCTTCACCCTGCACGACACCCACGGCTTCCCGGTCGAGCTGACCGAGGAGCTGGCGCGTGACGCCGGCGTGGAGGTGGACCGGGCCGGCTTCGACGCCGCCATGGCCGCCCAGCGCGAGCGCGCCCGTGCCGCGGCGAAGTCCTCGCGTGCGGGTGACGAGGCCGCGTACCGGGCGCTGCTCGATGCCGAAGGGCCCACGTCGTTCGTGGGCATGGGCCAGGAGAACTACGAGGTGCCCGCCCGGGTGGTCGCGGTGCTCGAAGGCAGCGGGGCCGACCCTGACGACGGCAGCCGCGAGGTCGAGATCTTCTTGGACCGCACGCCGTTCTACGCCGAGAGCGGCGGGCAGGTGGGCGACACGGGCACCATCGTCACCGAGTCCGGTATCGCCGAGGTCGTGGACACGGTCAACGCCGTGCCCGGGCTGGTGGTGCACCGGGCCCGGGTGACCGGTGAGGTGCGGGCGGGACAGGACGCCCTGGCCACCATCGACGGCGAGCGCCGGGACGACATCCGGCGCAATCACACGGCGACCCACCTGCTCCATTCGGCGCTGCGCGCCGTCCTGGGCGACCACGTGCGCCAGCAGGGCTCGCTCGTCTCGCCCGAGTACCTGCGTTTCGACTTCTCCCATCACGCCGCACCGACCCGCGAGGAGCTGGAGCAGGTCTTCGCGCTGGCGAACGAGGCCGTGCTCACGGGCATCGCCGTGGAGACGACCGAGACCTCGCGCGAAGAGGCCGAGGGCATGGGCGCCATCGCCTTCTTCGGCGACAAGTACGGCGAGTCGGTGCGGGTCGTGCAGGCGGGATCGGCCTCGCTCGAGTTCTGCGGCGGCACGCACGTCGACTCCCTCGGGCAGATCGGCTCCATCACGCTCCTGTCGGAGGGATCGATCGGATCGAACACGCGGCGGATTTTCGCGCTGACCGGCCACGCCTCGCTGCGACGCGCCCTCGAGCGCGAGCGCCTGGTGCAGTCGTCCGCCGAGCTGCTGCGCACGGAGCCCGACGAGCTGCTGGGGGCGATCGGTCGCCTGGCCGAGCGCCAGCGCGAGACCGAGAAGGAGCTGGCGCGCCTGCGCCAGCAGTCGAGCGACGCCGAGGCCACGACGTTGGCGGCCGCGGCGGCGGCCGACGGCGGTGTCGTGGTGGCCCGCCGCGACCAGGTGGAGCCCGACGCGTTGCGGACGTTGGCCCAGTCGATCCTGCGCCACGACGGGGTGCGTGCCGTCGTGCTCGGCGGGACACCCGACGGGACGAAGGTGACGATCGTGGCCGCCACCGGGGGCACGCCCGACGCCAACCAGCTCGTGCGCACGCTCGGCCCCATGGTGGGCGGCGGCGGCGGCGGTTCCCCCGAGGTCGCCACGGCCGGGGGGAAGGACCCCTCCGGGATCGAGGCGGCGCTGGCCGAGGCGCAGCGGCTTCTCTCCGCGTGAGCGAGGACGGGACGTCCGGGCGCGGCCCGGGCCGCGTCGCCGCGCTGGACCTCGGGGCGCGCCGCATCGGCGTGGCCTACAGCGACAGCCGGCGCAGCCTGGCCAGCCCGTGGGGCACCATTCAGCGCAGCGGTGACCCGGGGCGCGATCGCAGTGCCGTCGTCGACGCCGTGCGCGAGGTGGAGGCGTCGACCGTCGTGGTCGGGCTGCCGCTCAGCCTCTCCGGCGAGGTCGGCCCGGCGGCGCGGTCGGCCCTCGACGAGGCGGCGGCGCTGCGCGGACTGCTCGAACCCCTCGGGGTGTCGGTCGAGACGGCCGACGAGCGCTTCACCACGGTGGAGGCCGAACGGTCCTTGCGGGCGGCGGGGCGGACCGGGAAGGCGGCGCGCCAGGTGGTCGACAGCGCGGCCGCCATGGTGCTGCTGCAGGCCTGGCTGGACAACGCGTGAGCGGGCCCGTCGATCCCTTCGACGGCGAAGCCGGCGCCGACGAGGATCTGCCGTGGCCGCAGCCGGAGCCCGAGCCCGAGGTGGTCGTCGCCCCACCCACCGAGGACGCGGACGAGGACGAGACCCGCACGACGCGCCGGGCGGCGCGTTCGGCGCGGGTGCGCCGGCGGCGCCGGATCCTGTTGGGCCTCGGCGGGGGGCTGCTCGTCATCGTCCTGGCCTTCGTGCTCTGGTACGAGCTGGAGTCCCACGCGCTGGGCCCGCCCGGCCCCCAGGTGGTGGTCACCGTGCACCAGGGGGAGTCGACCGATTCCATCGTCGGCGCCCTGAGCCGGCAGCACGTGATCGGGAGCTCCCTGGCCTTCCAGGTGTCCGAGGTGTTCCACGGCACGCCGTCGGTGCTCCCGGGCAGCTACGCCATGCACGAGAACCTCGCCTTCTCGGAGGTGCGGACGCTCCTGGCCGCCGGTCCGAACATCTACCCGGTCGACGTCCGCCCCGGCTTCACGTTCTCCGAGGTGGCGCAGCAGGTGGACGGCGTGCCGGGGCACGCCCAAGGGGACTTCGCCAAGGCAGAGGCGAGCGGAGCCGTGCACTCGACGATCACGGCCACCGATCCCGACAACCTCGAGGGCATGCTCGGCACCGGGACCTACCTGGTCCTTCCCGGCGAGAGCGACACCGCCCTCCTCACGGCCATGGTGCAGCGCTTCGACCACGACGTCGCGGCGGCCGGCCTCACCAGCGCGTCGGCCTCGGCGCTGGGCATGACGCCCTACCAGGTCCTCGTCACCGCCTCGATCGTGGAGAAGGAGGGGTACATCCCGGTCAACATGCCCGACACGGCACGGGTCATCTACAACCGCCTGGCCCGGGGCACGCCGCTGCAGATGGACTCGACCGTGCTGTACGCGTTGGGCCAGGACGGGGGACCGGTGACGGCCCAGGACCTCAAGACCCAGTCCCCGTACAACACCTACCTCAACAACGGCCTGACGCCGACGCCCATCTGCATGCCCTCCACGGACGCGCTCCAGGCCGCGGTCCACCCGCCGGCGGGCGCCTGGCTGTACTTCGTGCTGGTGAAGAAGGACGGCACCATGGCCTTCTCCGACACCTACGCCGAGCAGCTGGCCAACGAGCAGCTGGCCAAGAGCCGTGGCCTCCCCTGAGCCGGCCCCGGCCGTGACCATCGACGGGGCGCGGGCCGACGCCGGTCCCGACACGCGGCTGGTGGGAGTGATCGGTAGCCCGATCGCCCATTCGCTCTCGCCCCTGCTCCACAACGCGGCGTTCGCCGCGCTCGGACTCCGCACGTCGTGGCATTCGCTGGCCTTCGACGTGCCGCCCGGTCAGGCGGCCGAGGCGCTCGAGGCCATGCGCCGCGCCGACCTCAGCGGGCTCTCGGTCACCATGCCGCACAAGGCCGACGTGGTCGCGCTGGTCGACGAGTGCACCGAGGTGGCGCAGCGGCTCAACGCCGTGAACTGCATCGTGCACACCGAAGGCGTCTTGCTCGGCACCAACACCGACGGTGAGGGCTTCGTCGCATCCCTGGCCCGGGGCGCGGACTTCACCCCGGCCGGGCGCCGCTGCGTGGTGATCGGGGCCGGCGGGGCGGCACGGGCCGTGGTGCTCGCCCTGGCCGTCGCCGGCGCGAGCCGTGTCGCCGTCCTCAACCGGACGTCCGAACGGGCCGCCGCGGCCGCCGCGCTGGCCGGCCGGGCCGGGTCGGTGGTGTCCCCGGGGTCGCGGGCCCTGGCCGAGGCCGTCGGGTCGGCTGACCTGGTGGTCAACGCCACGCCGTTCGGCATGGCGGGTGCGTCGCCGGCGGGGCCGGACCCGTGGCTGGTGGCGCCGCAGTTGCTGCACGAGGGGCAGGTCGCAGCCGACCTGGTGTACGCCCCCCGGCCGACCCGGTGGCTGGTCGAGGCGGCGGCAGCGGGCGCTCGCAGCGTCGACGGGCTCGGCATGCTGGTGCACCAGGCGGCGGCGCAGCTGGTCCTGTGGACGGGCCTGCCTGCCCCCGTCGAGGCCATGTGGGAGGCGGCGGCGGCAGCCGCTCCCCCGGGCTGAAGCGCCTCAGGCCGCAGGCGTGGCGGGTGGTTCGACCGCGGCCGGCCAGAGCGACGCCTTCGCCAGCGCCTCCAGCGCCGCCTCGCGCAGGGCGCGGGTGAGCGCATCGCGCTGCGAGGGAATGGTGAGCAAGGTGACGCGCATGGTGATCGTCGTCGCGTCGGCGCACTGCACTCCGACCAGGACGGGCGGTTCGGTGCAGTGCCCCGCAAACGCGGGACTCGTCGCCACGTCGTGCGCCGCGGCGGCAATGACGCCGCGCACCGTGTCGAGGTCGGCCGCACCGGCTCCCGGCAGGGTGAGGTCGACGATGGCGCGCGCCCAGCCCCTCGACAGGTTGCCGACGAGGCGGATGTCGCCGTTGGGGATGATGAAGACGGTGCCGTCGGCGCCCCGGAAGCGGGTGAGGCGCAAGGTGACCTCCTCGACCACCCCGGTCATGCCGCCGACCGTGACCGAATCGCCGACGTTGTACTGGTCCTCCACCGTCATGAGGATGCCGGAGAAGTAGTCGCGCACGATCTGCTGCGCGCCGAACCCCAACGTGGCGCCGATGATGGTGGCGCTGGCGAGCAGCGGCGTCAGGTTGATGCCGAGCATGCCGAGCACGATGGCGCCCGTCACGACGAACACGAAGAAGCGCCAGATGTTGGCGACGACCCCCGACATGGTGGTGACGCGGGCGGCCCGCGCCGAGCCGGAGCGGTTGGCCGCCTGGTTGGCCACGCGCTCGAGGACGCGCCGGATCACCCGGCTGCCGAGCCGGGCCACGATGATCGCGATGACGACGACGAGCAGGATGCCGAGCGGGCGCACGATCAGATCGGTGACCGTCGACGCCGTGTCCGGGCTGACACCCAGCTTGGTCAGCAGGTGGTACAGCCACCCGCCGCCTTGGTCGACCGGCGCGGTGCTGCTCGACGAGCCCAAGGTGCCCACCAGGGCAGGGAGCGGCGCCAGGGAGGGTGGGGTCACGGCCGGTATTCTGTCGCTGAATCCGCGTTATGACCACACTCGCCCGAACACACGTTGCCACCCGGCGCAGCGTCCCCCCTTTCGACCTCATCCTTCTCGTCGCCACCCTGCTGGTGTCGGTCATCGGGGTGGTCATGGTCTACACGGCCACGCGGGGCTCCCTGCTGGCCCAGGGCGAGGACCCCAAGACCTTCTTGAAGAAGCAGGGGCTCTTCGTCGTGCTGGGCGTCATCGTCATGGTGGTGGTCGCCCTGATCGACTACCGGCGCCTCGAACCGATCGCCAACGCCTTGTACTGGCTGATCATCCTCGCCCTGCTGGGTGTCTTCGCGGTCGGCAGCAGCGCCCAGGGCGCGGCACGCTGGTTCAGCCTGGGCCCTCTGCAGCTGCAGCCCTCGGAGTTCGCCGTGCTCGCGCTCATCCTGGCCGTGTCGGCGTACTGTGCGCGCCGTGAAGCCGACGGCTTGGCGTGGCGCGACGTCTTCCGGCTGCTCATCATGGCCGGCATCCCGATCCTCCTCGTGCTGGTGCAGCCCGACCTCGGGACGGCGATGATCATGATCATCGTGACGCTCGTCCTGCTGGCCGTGGCGGGCCTGCCGATCAGGATCCTGGTCATGCTGCTCGTGGGCACGGCGCTCTTCGCGGTGGTCGCGATCGAGACCGGCATGCTGCACCACTACCAGATCGCCCGCCTCACCACGTTCCTCAATCCCAACTCCCACAGCACGAACCCCTACGTCCAGTCGGCGATCTACAACACCCAACAGGCCAAGAACGCCATCGGGTCGGGCGGTCTGTTCGGGTCGGGCATCGGACACGGGGTCGAGACGAACCTCGGCTACGTGCCCGAGCAGCAGACCGACTTCATCTTCACCGCCGTGGCCGAGCAGTTGGGCTTCGTCGGCTCCGTCGCCGTGTTGGGACTCCTGGGCGTCATCGCCTGGCGGGTGCTCCACGCCGCCGTGGTGGCCCGGGACACCTTCGGCCGGCTGATCTGCAGCGGCCTGTTCGCCTTCATCGCCTTCAGCGTCTTCCAGAACGCCGGGATGACGATGGGCATCATGCCCATCACCGGCATCCCACTCCCGTTCCTCAGCTACGGCGGGACCGCGGTGCTGGTCTTCTTCGGCGCGGTGGGACTGGCGTTGAGCGTCGGGGCCCGGAGGAAGTTCCGATGACCGACGTGCAGCCCCACGCCGGCCCCGGCCCCGGCCCCGGCCCGAGGAGAGCCCCCCGCCTTCCGGGTGATGGACGTCGAGGACGTCTCGCTCGACCTGCCCTCGACCTACCCGGCCGTCACCCTGGTCGAGTCAGAGCCCCCGATGCGGGCGCTGGTCTTCCCGGTCGGGCTGCCCGAGGCCACCGCCATGGCCCAAGCCCTCCGGCGCATGGACTCGCGCCGGCCGATGACCCACGAGCTCTTCATGCACGTGCTCCAACAGGCGCGCATCGACGTGATCGCCCTGCGCCTGGTCGGGCGCGAGGAGGGGAACCTCCTGGCCGAGCTGGACCTCATGACCCCCGCCGGCCGCGTGCGGGTGGACTGCCGGCCCTCCGACGGGATCGTCCTGGCGCTGCGCATGCCGGTCCCGGCACCGGTCCTGGTCGACGAGCGACTCCTCGACGAGGCGGGCGACGTCGTTCCCCTCACCGACGACCCGGCCGATCCCGAGCCGTAGGCCGGACCGGCGACGGCGACGGCGCGCCGGCGGCACCGGCGCGGATCTGCTCTGATCGCGTCATGACCCTCATCAAGATCAACGCCATCACCGTGCCCGAGAACGCCGGCGACGAACTCGCCCGCCGTTTCGCGGCCCGGGCCGGCGCCGTCGACGACCAGGACGGTTTCGAAGGTTTTGAGCTGCTCCGTCCCACCGACGACCGCCTGCAGTGGCTCGTCGTCACCCGCTGGCGCGACGAGGAGTCGTTCAACAAGTGGGTGTCCTCGCCCGCCTTCGCCCACGGCCACGCCGGCGCCGACCGGCCCTCGCCCCACGGCGGCCCGGTCTCGGTCTCGTCGGAGCTGTGGTCCTACGAGGTGGCGGGTGGTTCGGACGGCGCGCACGACACGCCATGACGACGCTTCCGCGCCGCCGGTCCGCCTCAGCGAGCGGGGACCATCGGGCTCTCGCCCGGCCTGCCGGCCGCACCGGCGGACAGCATCTCCGCCTGGGCCACGGCGCCCTCGTCCGAGATGCGCAACATCAAGGCGATGAGGACGTAGTTGGCCAGCAACGAGGATCCCCCGTAGGCCACGAAGGGCAGCGTGATGCCGGTGAAGGGCAGCAGCCGCACCACGCCCGCCATGATGAAGAAGGCCTGGAAGCCGAGGATCAGGGTCAAGCCCGTCGCCATCAGGCGTGAGAAGTCCGAGCGTGCCGTCTGGGCCACCCGGAACCCGGCGCCGACCAGGAGGATGAAGGCCACCACGACGGCGGCGCAGCCGATCAGGCCCATCTCGGTCCCGATGGCGGCGAAAATCATGTCGCTCGTCAGCTCCGGGACCGCGCCGACGAAGTGCGGGGCCAGGCCGAGCCCGGTCCCCCCGACGCCTCCGGTCCCGAGGCTGAACCAGGCCTCGCTCAGCTGGGTGTTGCCCGGGTTCTTCGCCGTGGGCCACGGGTTCTGCCATTGCTCCACGCGCAGATGGACCTGCCCGAAGTATCGTGCCGCGATATAGGCCCCGACGCCGAAGAGCACCAGCCCGAGCACCAGGTAGCCGACGCGCCCGGTGGCGACCCAGAGCAGGCCGATGAAGAGGACGAAGAGCAGGGCGGCAAAGCCGACGTCGTCCTCGAGGCCGATCACGGCCATGGCGGCGCCCCAGGCGACCAGGATCGGGATCAGCGGGCGGGGGTCGAGATAGAGGCGGTTGCCGATCTGGGCCGTCGGGATCGACAGCATCTCCTTGTTCTCGGCGAAGTACGACGCAAAGAAGATGCACAGGAGGATCTTGGAGAACTCGATCGGCTGGAACTCCAGGCTGCCGACGTGCACCCACAGGCGCGCCCCGTAGATCGGCGAGAAGAAGAGGGGTGCGACCAGGAAGATGCCCGCCACCAGCAACACCAGGTAGCGGTAGCGCTCGAGGTCGCGTGAATAGCGCACGACGAGCAGGGTGGCGACGTAGAGCAGCACGCCCAGCGCCGCCCAGGCCGCCTGGCCCTGGGCCTGCCCGGGGTTCCAGCGGGCGATGACGACGTAGCCGATCCCGTTGAGCAGGACGGCCAGCGGCAGGACCACGGCGTTGGCGTTGGGTGCGAGCCACCGGTTGGCCATGTGGGCCAGCAAGGCCAGCCCGACCACGATGCCGAGGAAGGCGCCGATGTTGTCGGGGATCTTCGACTTCTGTCCGAGGACCGCAATGACGTAGAGCGCGACGACCAGCAGCGAGCCGAAGAGCACCAGACCCAGTTCGGTCCGCCGCTTGGGCTTGGGGCCGAAGACGTAGCGGGGGAAGGGAGTGCGGCGAGCGCGGCGGGCAACGGACGGCACCGGGCGAATCGTAGTGGTGGGGGGTAGGATTCTGGGTGACATCCCGCGTCGGACCCACGGCGTCGTACCCCACCCCATGACCCAGACCCAGCCTCAGCACCAACCCCAGGCGCAGCCGGAGCCCCAGGTCATGGGGGTTGGGCCGGTCCCGGGCGAGACTGCTGCGGTGGTCGGAAGCGAGCTCGAACACCCCACGCCGCCGACCTATCAGCAGATCGAGGCATTCGGGTACCAGCGTTTCACCAACCGGGAGCAGTCGCGGCTCGATTTCGGCGCCCGCCTGCTCGACCTGGCCGAGGACGACGGCGTACCCCTGCTGGAGCGCGCCAAGTTCCTCGCCATCTTCTCCGAATTGCTCGACGAGTTCTACCAAATACGGGTCGCCGCGCTCGAGGATCAGGTGGCGGCGGGCGTGCGGACCCGCTCCGTCGACGGGCTGCGTCCCGGCGAGCAGCTGACGATGATCAGGGCCCGGGTCGAGGAGTTGGTCCGGCGCCAGGATCACATCTTCTTGGACCGCATCGTGCCGGGCCTCGCCGACGCCGGCGTCCGCTTCGCCAGCTGGTCCTCGCTCGACAACGAGGACCGCGCACACCTCGTGGAGGTCTTCCAGCGCCAGATCTATCCCGTGCTGACCCCCCTCGCCGTCGACCCGGGCCACCCCTTCCCCTACATCTCGAACCTCTCGCTCAACCTGGTTGTCGAGGTGCAGGACCCCTCCTCGGGTGAGGGCCGCATCGCCCGGGTCAAGGTGCCCCCGGCCCTGCCCCGTTTCGTCGTCATGCCCGACGGCGAGCGCTTCGTGCCGCTCGAGCAGGTCATCGCCGCCCACCTCGATTCGCTGTTCCCCGGCATGACCATCGGCCATCACCATGCCTTCCGGGTCACCCGCAACGCCGACCTCGCCCTCGAGGAGGACGAGGCCGACGACCTGCTCGTCGCCATAGAGATGGAGCTCCGCCGCCGCCGCTTCGGAAAGGCGCTGCGGCTCGAGGTCGAGGCGGACATGGGCCAGGACCTGGCCGACCTCCTCGCCACGGAGCTCGAGGTGGGTGCCGACGGCGTCTTCCGTGTGAGTGCGCCGCTGGACCTGAGCGGGTTGTGGGGCGTCTACGCGCTGGACCGACCCGACCTGCACGGCGAGACCTGGACGCCCATGACGCCGCCCCGGCTGGCCCAGGCCGCGCACGATCCGGCCGAGTTCTTCGCCATGTTGCGCGAGCGCGACGTGCTGGTCCACCACCCCTACGACTCGTTCGCCACCTCCGTCGAGGCCTTCGTGGCGATGGCCGCCGAGGATCCCGCGGTGCTCGGGATCAAGCAGACGCTCTACCGCACCGGCGGCGACAGCCCGATCGTGGCGGCACTGATCCGGGCCGCCGAGAACGGCAAGCAGGTGGCCGCCATCGTCGAGCTCAAGGCGCGCTTCGACGAAGAGGCGAATATCGGATGGGCCCGCGCGCTCGAAGAGGTGGGCGTGCACGTCGTCTACGGCATCGTCGGCCTCAAGACGCACTCGAAGACCGCGCTGGTGCTGCGACGGGAGGAGGAGGGCGTGCGCCCGTACTGCCACGTCGGCACGGGCAACTACAACTCCAAGACGGCCCGCATCTACGAGGACATCGGGCTCCTCACCTCTGACCCCGAGATCGGTGCCGACGTCGGCGAGCTCTTCAATTACCTGACCGGGTTCTCGCGCCACGCCGACTACCGCCAGATCCTCGTGTCGCCGGTGACGGTGCGCAAGCGCATCATGGCCATGATTGAGGAGCAGGCGGAGGCGGGACCGGCGGGCCGCATCGTCTTGAAGCTCAACGGCCTGACCGATGCGGCCATGATCGACGCGCTCTACCGGGCGTCGGGCGCCGGCGTGGAGATCGACCTCGCCGTGCGCGGCCTGTGCCGGCTGCGCCCGGGCATCCCGGAGCTCTCCGAGCGCATCCGGGTCCGATCCATCGTGGGCAGCTTCCTCGAGCATTCGAGGATCTACCGCTTCGGCGGGATCCCCGTCGACCCGGCGGCCGGGCCCGGCCTGCCCCTGAAGATCTTCATCGGTTCGGCGGACCTCATGGGCCGCAATCTCGATCGCCGCGTCGAAGTCGTGGTCCCGGTGCAGGACCCCGAGCTCCAGGCCCGGCTCTTCGAGGTGCTGGACCTCGTCTTCGCCGACGAGACCAACGCCTGGGAGCTCGGTTCGGACCGCCACTGGCGCCGTGTGCCCAACCGGCACGGGGTGAGTTCGCAGGAGCGGCTCAAGGAGCTGGCGCGGGAGCGGGCCCGTCGTCGACTCGATACGGATCTCCGCGTCGGAGAGGGTGACGAGCCCAGGCCGCCCGCGTAGCGAGGCCGGGATGCAGCAGCGTCGCCGGTCTCCACGACCGCCCGGAGTGATGGCCGACGACGCGTTGGCACTGCGCATGGTCGCGATCGCGTCGAGCCGCGGGTGGAGCTGGCCCGCCCTCGCCGCCGGCGTGGCGTTCGTCGGGGCGACCGTCCTGGCGTACGTCCACCAGCAGCTGGACCTGAGCACCTACCTGTTGGGCGGGGCGCACGCATCGTCGAACGACCTCTTCACCGTCACCTACCCGACCGACCATCTGGGCTTCACGTATCCGCCGTTCTCCGCGCTGCTGTTCGCACCGTTCGCCCACTTCCCGGCGCGCGCCTGCGACGTGGTGTTCTCCTGGGTCAACCTTGCCGCCCTCTTCGGGGTGATCGTCGTCAGCCTGCGCGCCGTGTGCCGCGTGCTCGACAAGCGAACGCTCCTGTGGTGGGGCCTCGCCCTGGTGTTGCCGGTGCTGTTCTTCGACCCGGTGCGGCAGACCTTCTTGCTCGGACAGGTCAACATCATCCTGGCGCTCATGGTCGTGGCCGACCTGACCCTTGACCTGCCGCTGCCGCGGGGGATCCTGGTCGGGTTGGCCGCGGCCATAAAGGTGACGCCCATCATCCTGATCCCCTACCTCTTCCTCACGCGCCAGGGCCGCGCCGGCATGCGGGCCACCGCCTCGTTCGTGGCCGCCGCCCTGCTCGCCGTGGCGTTCAACGCCTCCACCTCGTGGTCCTACTGGACGCACTACATCCGTGATCCCCAGCGCGCCGGCATGCTGTCGTGGATCGGCAACCAGGGGCTCCTCGGCGCGACCGAGCGGATGCTCGGCCACACGGTGACCACGCCGACCACCTTCGTCATGGTCGCCACCGTCGGGGTCGTCGGCCTCGTCATCGCCGCCGGGGCCTACCGCCGGTCGTCGGCCGTCCTGGGCTTGCTGGTGGTCGAAGCCACGGAGTCGCTCGCCAGCCCGGTGTCGTGGTCGCACCACTTCATCTGGATGGTCCTGCTCGTGGCCTGGTTGGCCCTGGCCGAGGACCGTCCCCGCGCCGGCGAGTGGTGGGCGCTGGCCGTGGCCGTGCTCCTGTGGGCCGCCCCGTACTGGTGGGTGCCGCACGGGCCGGCGGTGCGCTTCGCCGGCCGCGGCTGGCTGCTGCCACTGGGCAACGCCTATGTGCTGGTCTTCATCGTCGTGTTGATCGGGGCGGCGGTGCGCGTCCTGCGCGCGCCGACCTGGAGCGTCCCCTATGCCTCGGCCGGCCCGGGCGGGCGTTGGTGGCGGAGGCGGGCACCGGCGCCCGAGCCGGGCTGAACCGCAGTCACGCCCCGGGCTCGCAGACGACCACGAGCTGGTGGGCCCCCGGGTCGAGGCGCCGTTCCGGCGACGATTCGCTGTGGGTGACCCGCCAGCCCGTGACGACCAGCAGCTTCTGCGGATCACCGGGGCGGAACTCGTGGCGCGGACGCTCGCCGGTCGCCTGACGCACGAGACCGCCGGCGGCGCGCAGGGCGCGCGTCAGCTCACCTCCTTCGGGCGAGATCGGAAACGTGGCGACCAGCGCGCTGCCCGGGCGCGCCCGGGCGCGCAACGCCGAGCAGACGGCCGCCGCCGCCTCCAGTGTCAGCGCAGCGAAGATCGCTTCGGCCACGAAGAGGGACGGCACGCCGGCGTCGTGTCCGGCCGCCTCCAGCGCGCTCCCCAGGTCGTCGGCCGCCAGGTCGAGCGCGACGTACGTCGTCTCGGTGGCCGCGACGTCGAGTGCGAGCAACCGGCGGCGCTTGTCCGCCTGGACGGCGGGGCGGTCCACCTCGAACCAGCGCACACCGCCCCCGCCGAACCGCAAGGCGCGGCCGTCGTCGCCCGCGCCGAGGAGCACCACCTGGGTCGTGCCGCGGCCGAGCGCGCGGGCCACCTCGGCGTCGATCACCTGGGTCCGTTGCGCCAGTGCGGACGCGCCGCCGTCGGGGACGCGCACGCCGGCGGCAACGGCCCGGTAGAGGCGGCGCTCCGCTTGGAGGTCGCCGCCGGGTGTGGACGGGCGCGTCCGCTCCAGTCGGAGCCGCTGCGCCGCGACCCAGCGGGAGTGCAATGTCGGATGCCGCTCTTCGGGACGCATCAGCGGTACGCGGTCAGGAGGTGATCGCCTTGGCCGTCGCCATCCGCGGATGGCCGAAGCGCAACGACAGGTAGGAGGCACCGCCGAAGGGGATGGGCAGCCAGAAATTGACCAGGCGCCAGCTGAGGACGCCGGCGGCGGCGATCCCGCTCGGCACCCCGAAGGTCTTGAGGATGGCGATGACCGTGAGCTCAATCACGCCCAGCCCGCTCGGTGTGATCGGGATGACGGCCAGGATGTTGGCGAGCCCGTAGGCCACCAGGACGTCGATCGGCGAGACGTGGGCGCCGAAGGCGAGCAGGAAGACGTAGAGCGAGGCGCAGTCGAGCAGCCAGTTGGCGGCCGCCCAGCTTCCCGCCTTCACGAGCAGGTCCGAGCTCGTGAACAGGATCTTCATGCGGTCCGCCACCTTTTGGACCAGCGAGGTCACCGTCTCGGCGCGGACGAAGGGCAGCCGGTTGGCCACCTTCTTCAAGAAGACGCTCGCCTGCTTCTCGCCTCTGGTGAGCAAGAGGATGACGCCGGCGAAGATCGCCAGGAGGAGCACGCCGAGAATGGCGGCGAAGCCGTAGAGCGGGTTGTACCCCTGCAACGGGATGGAGATCAGCAGGGCCAACCAGAAGATCACGTTGAGGACGACCGCCGAGCCGATGCCCTGGGTGGCCAACCCGAACGCGGCGGTGCTGCCCGAGACGTTGGCGTCGGTGAGCAGCTTGTAGCTGGCGGCCGTACCCGGCACCTGGCCGCCGGGCAGCGTATGGCTGATCGCCAGGGCCCACATGTTGATGCGGAAGATGCGCCAGCGGTCCGGTGCGCCCGGGGAGAGCACGGTGTGCGTGAGCTGGGTGTAGGCCACGAGCGCCGCCACCTCGAGCAGCGCGCCCAGGATCAGCCAGATGAGGTTGAGCTGAGAGAGCTGATGCGCCTCGCGGCGCGCGCTGGCCAACTCGGGCAGCAGGATGTACTCGCCGACGAAGAAGAGAAACAGCACCATCAAGGTGATCTTCACGTTGCGCGGGAGGAACCGGCGACGAACCCGGGGTTGCGGGACGGGTTCCGCCGGCGGCGGTTCCGCGAGGAGCGGTTCCTGCTCCGACATTTCGTCCTCGTCCATCCGAGTCATGCTTACACGTGGGCCACCCGAGGAACCGCCTTTCCCGCGCCCGCAGCTGCCAAGCTGGTCGCCATGCCCCCTGAGGTCCGCGAGACGTGGCGCTCGAAATTTTCCGGGAGTGCGGATCGTCGCGGCATTCCGCTCGCCACCATTGTGGTCACTGTCGGCACGGTCATTCTGCTGCTCGACCTCAACGCCGCGCTCATCCTCGGGCTGTGGGTCCTGCGCACCATCCTCGTCTACGTGGTCATCGCCTTCTTCCTCACGCTGCTGTTGACGCCGGCCACGCGCTTCCTGCGGCGGCGGGGTCTTTCGCACGGCGGCGCCACCTTGCTGGTCTTCCTGCTGGGCGTCCTGGTGCTCGGCGGCCTGGTGTACCTGTTCGCCGAACCACTGGTCACGGCCGCGATCAACTTCGGGCACCAGGTGCCCACCCTCGTGAGCCAGGCCAAGAAGGGACGGGGCCCCATCGGGCGCCTGGTCTACCGGTTGCATCTGCAGAAGTACGTGTCGGAGGATTCGGCCAAGCTCACCTCGCAGATCACCAAGGTGCTCAAGCCGGCGACCGCGCTGTCGGTGGGCGCCGCCGCGGCGTCGACGCTCGTCACCATCGTGACCATCGCCATCCTGACGTTCTTCTCCATGCTGGAGGCCCCGCGCATGTGGCGCGGCTTCCTCGGCCTGTTCCAGCCGTCGACGGCACAGCGCCTGCATCGCGTCGTCGACCTGTCGATCCGCTCGGTGACCGGCTACATGCTCGGGAACGCGGCCACCTCGGTGATCGCCGGCATCATTTCGGGGATCACGCTCGCGATCTTCGGCGTCCCCTTCGCTCTGCTGCTCGGCGTCTTCGTGGCCCTGGTCGACCTGCTCCCGCTCGTCGGTGGGCTGTTGGCCGGCGTCCCGGTGGTCATCATCGCCGCCATCCATTCGGTCCCGGCCGGAATCACCATGTTGATCGTCTTCCTCGTCTACCAGCAGGTGGAGAACCACGTGCTCAACCCCGTGATCATGAGCCGGACGGTGCAGCTGAACCCGTTCTGGGTGCTGATCGCCGTGCTGGTCGGGGCCACCATCGGCGGCCGGGTGGCCGGCGGCCTGGGCACGTTCGTCGGAGCCCTGGTGGGGATCCCGGTCGGTGGGGCGATTCAGGTGATCGTGCGCGAATTGCGGCGGGGGCCCGAGGTCGCCGAGGACGCCGCCCTGCGGGGAGAACAGCCGCCCGAGGAACAGCCCGTCGAATTCTGAGGGCTCCTGGCGTGCCTGGGCGACGGGCTGGTCCAGGCACGGAATGAGCGTCGGCCGCCGCTCCGAAGGGCGGCGGGGTTGGCGCGGCAACCTCCCCTACAATGCTCCTATGCGACCGCTGGTGGTCATTCCGACCTACAACGAGTCGGAGAACATCGAGCGGATGCTGCACCGGATCCACGAGTGCCTTCCCGGTGCGGGCGTGCTGGTGGTCGACGACGGGAGTCCCGACGGCACGGCCGACCTCGTAAAGGGTGTGGTGGCCGAGCTGCCCGACGTGCACCTGTTGGTGCGGGCGTCGAAGTCGGGGCTGGGCAGCGCGTACCGCGCCGGCTTCGCCTGGGGCCTCGAGCGCGGCTATGACGCCTGCATCGAGATCGACGCCGACTTCTCGCACGATCCCGCCGCGCTCCCCACGTTGGTGGCGCCGCTCGACGAAGGCTTCGACGTCGTCATCGGCTCGCGTTACGTCGAGGGGGGCTCCATCCCGAACTGGGCCTGGCACCGCCATCTGTTGTCGCGCGGCGGCAATGCGTACGCGTCGGCCGTGCTCGGTCTCGGCGTGGCCGACTCGACGGCCGGGTACCGGGCGTACTCGGCCGGCATCTTGCGCCAGCTCGACCTCGACCGCATCCGGGCCGAGGGGTACGGCTTCCAGATCGAAATGACCTACCGGGCGACCCAGCACGGCGCCGCCGTCACCGAGGTGCCGATCAGCTTCGTCGACCGCGCCGCCGGCGAATCGAAGATGTCCTCGTTCATTGTGCTCGAGGCGCTCGCCTTGGTGACATGGTGGGGCTTCGGGCGGCTCGCCTACGGTGCGCGCCGCGTGGTGACGGGCGGGCGGCGCGCCAAGGCTCCCGTCGGTCGGCGCCGGCAGCGCCGGCACCGCCGGCGGTGCGGCCCGGGCCCACGCCTCCACGGACACCGAAGACCCCGTCCGATCGGTATGAGCGGGGGCCGGCCGGCATGACGATCGAAGCACCGCAGTCGCGCATCCTCGTCGTCGACGACGAGCCGAACATCGCCGAACTGCTCTCCGCCGCGCTCACGTTCGAGGGCTATCAGGTGGGCGTGGCCTCGACCGGGGCCGAGGCGCTCGAGCAGGTGCGCAGCTTCCGACCGCATCTCGTCATGCTCGACGTGATGCTGCCCGACTTCGACGGCAACGAGGTCTGCCGGCGCCTGCGCCATCAGGGCGAGCAGATGCCGATCGTCTTCTTGACCGCCCGCGACACGACCGAGGACAAGGTCGAGGGGCTGAGCATGGGCGACGACTACGTCACCAAGCCCTTCAGCATTGAGGAGCTGATGGCGCGCGTCGGGGCGATACTGCGGCGCGCCGGCGAGATGACGGCCGCCAACACCTCCATCCTGCAGTTCGCCGACCTGACGATGAACGTCGACACGCACGAGGTGTGGCGTGGCGAGTTGGCGATCGAGCTGACGGCGACGGAGTTCAACCTCTTGCACTACCTGCTCGAGAACGCCCGCCGCGTGATCTCCAAGTCCGAACTGCTCGACAATGTCTGGGGCTACGACTTCCACGGTGACCCCAACATCGTGGAGACCTACGTCAGCTACCTGCGCAAGAAGATCGATCACCGCGAACCGGCACTCATCCACACCATCCGGCGCGTCGGCTACACCCTTCGCCTCCCTCGGGACGGATGAGCCTCCAGAAGCGGCTCGTCGCCGTCGTGGCGTCGCTGCTCGTCGTCGGCCTCTTCGTCGCCGACATCGTGACGTACGCCGAGGTCCACTCCTTCCTCTACGGCCAGGCCGACAACACGCTGGCCCAGAACGAGTCCCTCGGCTTCCAGTACCTGACCTACGCCGCCGAGCGTGGCCTCCCGGTCAACGAGGCCGATCTCTCGCGCCGGATTTCGGCCGACGTGTACGTCGAGCTGTTGAACCACGCAGGACACATGATCCTCTCCCGGCCGTCGGGGCCGTTGGTGCAACCCGACCCGGCCCCGATCCTGACGAAGGACATCCCGGTGCAACAGGTGCCGGACCTCGATCGCCGGGTGCGTGTCGGGCGTTACGCCGGCACGTTCCGCCCCGACCCCGACGCCGTCGTGCTGGGGAGCACGGGGGACCCCGACGGCCGCTACCGCACGGTCGCGGTCTCGGTCCCCCAGGGGACCCTGGTCACCTCGCTTTCGCTCAACCCGACCAACGACACGCTGAACTCGCTGCGCAGGGTGGAGGTCACCGCCAGCCTGGCCGTACTGCTGGCCATGGGCGCCCTGGTCCTCGTGGTGGTGCGCCGGGGGTTGCGACCACTGCGCCAGATGGCGGGCACCGCCGATGCCATCGCCTCGGGCGACCTGACCCGCCGTGTCCCCGAGGGCCGCCCCGGCACCGAGATCGGCCGCCTGGGTTCGGCCCTGAACGAGATGCTGACCCAGATCGAAGGGGCCTTCGCCGAGAAGTCGGCCTCGGAGGAGCGGCTGCGCCAGTTCGTGGCCGACGCCTCCCACGAGTTGCGGACGCCGCTGACCTCCATCCGCGGCTACGCCGAGCTGCTCGGCCGGGGCGGCTTCTCCGACGACGCCGGGCGCCAGAAGGCGCTCAAGCGCATTGAGGAGGAGGCGACCCGCATGGGTGGCCTGGTCGAGGATCTCCTCCTGCTGGCCGAGCTGGACCGGGGTCGACCGCTGCGGTCCCAGCCGGTCGACCTCCACCGCGTCTGCACCGACGCGGTGGACGACTCGAACGCGGTGCCGCACGACCACCACCTCACCTTGGAGCCGGGGCCGGCGGTCGTGGTGGTGGGCGACAGCGAGCGTCTGGCCCAGGTGGCGCACAATCTCGTGCGCAATGCGCTGGCCCACACGCCGCCGGGCACCGAGGTCACCGTGTCGACGGGCGTGAGCGGGACCATGGGCTTCATCCGGGTGTCCGACAACGGGCCGGGGATCCCGCCGGCCAAGGCCGGGCGGATCTTCGACCGCTTCTACCAGGGCGACCCTTCCCGCTCGGCGTCGGGGACCGGGCTCGGCCTGGCCATCGTGCGGGCCATCGCCGAGGCCCTGCACGGCACCGCGGCGGTGGCGACCTCCCCGCAGGGTGGGGCCACCATTGTGGTCAGGATCCCGCTGGCCGCCACGCACGTCGCCGCTGCGGTGCCCGCACGCTCACCGCAGCTGCACTGAGGCTCCGGGAACCACCGCGTCGAGCACGGTGGCCAGCTTCACGTTGGCCTCGGCGGCCTCGGCGTCGGGATCCGAGTCGGCCACGACGCCACCGCCGGCCCGCAGCAGGAGGGTCGTCCCGTCGGCGTCGAGCTGCGCGCTGCGGATGCCGATCATCCACTCGCCGTCACCCCCGGCACCGACCCACCCCACCGGCCCTGCCCAGTGGCCCCGTTCTCCGGCCTCGTGGCCGGCGATGAAGGCCAGGGCCTCGGGGCGCGGCGTCCCGCCCACCGCGGGCGTGGGATGGAGCGGGCGCAGCAGGTCCAGCACCCCCACGGGGCGGCCCCCCCGCCCCCCCGGCCCAGCCGCCCCTCCAGCCGCGTCCCGAGGTGCGCCACGGACCGGAAGGCCACCACGGAGGGCTCGGTCGGGACCGTCAGCTCCTCGCAGAAGGGCGCCAGGGCGGCGGCGATGGCATCGACGACATAGCGGTGCTCGGCCCGGTTCTTGGTCGACCCGGCGAGGTCGCGCTGGGCGTCGGCGTCGGCCCGGGCGGTGTCGCCGCGGGGCACGGTGCCGGCCAGGGGATGGCTCGAGACCTTGCTCCCGTGCCGTGCCACCAGGAGCTCGGGGCTGGCCCCGAAGAAGGAGCCGGCGGGGACGGGCATGGAGAAGATCGTGCAATTGGGTTCCCCGGCCCGGAGCCGGCGCAGGGCGGCCGACAGGGAGAGCTCGCCGCTGAGGTGGACCTCGACCGGCCGGGACACGACCACCTTGCGCAAGGTGGCTCCCGGTTCTGCCAAGGCCCGGACGGCGTCGGCGACCATGGCGGCGTAGCCCGCCGAGTCCATGGCGGTGGTGAGGCCGGCCACGCCGACCGTTGCGGGCGCGGCCTCGGCGGGCGTGGGCGTCGGCGTGGTGCCGTACTGCCAGATGACGGCGTCGAAGAGCTCGCCGGTGTCGGGCAGGGCCACGTCGGCCGGCCCGACCGCGGTGGCCCAGCGCCGGGTCACCCCGTCGGCGTCGCGCGAGGTCCCCATGGTGAAGCGCGGCACGACGAGATGCCCCTCGAACGCGTCGCTGAACGGGAGCGCTCCGAGGGCGACGGGCCCCGACCCCAAGGTGTCGACCGCGTCGTCGCACGGGATGGCGGCCAGTGCGGCTGCCGCCTCGCGGGCGGGGACCAGCAGGGCGGTGCCCCAGCCGACGAGCGTCAGACCGGGCCGGTCGAAGAGCACGGTCGGGCTGCCGTCGAACTCCAGGGCATCGGGCCCGTACTCGAGCGGGACGGTGCGGGCGTGCAGCGGGATGGCGGCCGTGCTCGGCGAGCCCGCCGCGGTCACGGTGCGCCGGTGCGGGTGGCCACCACCATCTGGCTGAGGCCGCCGGCCAGAGGCCGGATCCCGACGGCGGAGAATCCCGCGGCGCGCAACATGGTGCGCAGCACGGGCGTGGGGGGCAGGTAGGCGACCGACTGCGGCAGGTACCGGTAGGCGTCCTTGTCCGAGAGCGCCGCCCCGAGCGCGGGGACGGCCTTGGTGAACCAGAGGTCGTAGCCGGCGCGCCAGAGCGGCGCGCTTGGCGTGTCCACCTCGAGCACGGCCAGCCGCCCGCCCGGACGCAGCACGCGGGCCGACTCGGCCAGAGTGGCGGCCAAGTCGGTGAAATTGCGCAGGGCGTAGCCGCAGACGAGCCCGTCGAAGGCGCCGTCGACGAAGGGGAGCTGGCTGCCGTCGGCCTCGACGAGCGGGGTGCCCGCGCCGTTGGCGCCGAGCATGCCCGCGCTCAGGTCGGTGCCGACGACCCGGTAGCCGCGGCGCAGGGCGAGCCGCGAGAGGTCGCCCGTGCCGCAGGCGAGGTCGAGGATCAGCGCGTCGGCCGGCAGCGCCAGCGCGGCGACGGTGTTGCGCCGCCAGGCCTGGTCGAGCCCGAAGGTCATCAGGCGGTTGATCAGGTCGTAGCGCGGCGCAATGGTGTCGAACATGGCGCGGACACGCGCCGTCTTCTCTTCCCCGGTGGGCAGCGCCGGCGGTGACCCTGACCCGGTCCGGCGTCGCGCCATGGCTTCAGTGGGAGGCAGCGGGCGTCAGCGGTAGTAGCGGTAGACGACCTGGGCCACGCAGGCCGGCTTGGGCGCGTCCTTGACCTCCATGACGAGGTCGTAGGTGACCTGCACGCCACCCTCGGTCTCGTCGGCCGCGGCGATGGTGACGCCCATGCGCAGCTCCGAGCCGACGGGCACGGGGGAGGGGAAGCGGACCTTGTTGCAGCCGTAGTTGACGCCGAACTTCGTGTTGTCGACCCGGATGACCTTGTTCAACAGGACGGGCGCCAGCGACAGCGTCAGGTAGCCGTGCGCGATGGCCACGCCGAAGGGACCGCTCTTGGCCCGCTCGGGGTCGACGTGGATCCACTGGTGGTCGTCGGTGGCGTCGGCGAAGAGGTTGACCCGCTCCTGGGTGATCGGCTGCCACTCCGAGTAGCCGAGGTCCTTGCCGACGAGCCCGGCAAAGGCATCGACGCCGTCGATGATGGTGGTCATGGTGTGCTCCTCGCTGGTCAGGGTCTGATTCCGCTGCAGGACGCTACCCGCGCCGGAGCGCCTCACTACGCTGACGCGGGTGAGCTCCCCGCCCGAGCACGATGTGACGCCGCCGCACCACCACCGGGATTTCCGGGGCGGTGGGGCCCGGGCGGCCGTTTTCGGCGTGAGCGACGGCCTGGTGACCAACGTCTCCCTCGTCCTGGGCATCGCGGGCGCCAACCCGGGTGCTTCCATCGTGCGCCTGGCGGGGGTGGCCGGCCTGATTGCGGGCTCCTTCTCCATGGCGGCCGGGGAATATCTCTCCATGACGGCACAGCGCGAGCTGATGGAGCGCGAGCTCGACGTGGAGCGGCGCTCCCTCAGTCACAGCCCCGAGGGCGAGGCGACGGAGCTGCGCGGGATCTACGTGCGGCGCGGCATCGATCCCGTGGTGGCCAGCGAGATGGTCAACGAGGTCATGCAGGATCCCGACCTCGCGCTCGAGACGCATGCCGCGCGAGGAGCTCGGCATCACCCCGCAGAATCTGGGGTCGGCCTGGCAGGCCGCCGCCGCCTCCTTCGTGACGTTCGCCCTGGGGGCCTTCGTCCCGTTGGCGCCGTGGCTCTTCACCTCGGGCACGACGGCCGTCGTCCTCTCCATCGTCCTGGGCGCGGTGGCCTCGGTGGTGGTCGGCGTCGTGCTGGCCCGCTTCACGGAGCGGCCCGTCGTGGTGTCGGCACTGCGGCAGCTGGCGGTGACGGCCGTGGCGGCCGGTGTCACCTTCGGGGTGGGCAAGGCCGTCGGGACCGGCATCAACTGAGCGAACGGCGCGCCGTGCGGCGCCGCCGCAGCGGGGCGGTCAGGCGGTCGGGTCGCGCCGGTACGACCGGTCGACGTGATCGACCGTGAAGCCGAGCGAGCGGTAGAGCGCGACGGCGGCCTCGTTGGTGGCGTCGGTGTAGAGCATCCCGACGGTGATGCCGCGTGCCGCGAGGTGCGTCGAGCCCGGCCACGGTGAGGGAGCGTCCCCAGCCCTGCCCGTGGTGGCGCGGATCGACGTCGATCACGTAGATCTCGCCGAGGACGGGACTCCGGTCGCGGTGCACCTTGGTCCAGCAGGCGCCGATGAGGCCGGGCCCGTCCGGGTCGTCGGCGACGAGGAAGTCGTCGAGCTCGACCCAGTCGGCGGCCATGCGCTCGCGCAGCTCGCCGACCGTCCACGCGCCCTGCTCGGGGTGGCCGGCGAAGGCCCGGTTGTTCGTGTCGACCCACGGCTCCTCGTCGCGGCCGACGACGAAGGCCCGGGTCACCAGCGGCCGGGTGGCCGCCACCACGGCCGCGGGCAGCGGGAGCGCGACGCGCATCTGGAGCAGGTCGCGTTCGGGGACGAAGCCCTCGAGGGCGGCGCGGTCGTCGTCCGCCGCCGTCGCCTGCATGACCCAGAAGTGGATCGGGGCGGTCCCGGGCGCCTCCTCCACGGCCCGCTCCAGGAGCGCCGCTTCGAGTGCGGCGGACGCCGGCTGCGCCGTCGGATCGACCACCACGTGCAGGACCGTCGACCCGTCGCGGGCAGGGGAGAGGAGGGCGACCCCGGCCATGTCGGCGCCCTGCCGGGCCACCACGATCCGCTCTCCGTCCGGTGCCTCGGCGACGTGGGTCACGGCCAGCTGCTGCGGCTCGGGCAGGGGCGGGTGATCGTTCGCCGCGTCCGCCCGGGCGAGCAGGGCGCGCAGCGTGGCCCGGTCCGGAGCGGGCAACGCTCGCAGGTCGACCACCGCCATGTCCGGAGCGTCCACTCCCGCCAACGTAACCCGGTACCGTGAACCGGTGGCGCGGCCCAGGACAGCGAAAGGCCGGGCCCGCCTGACCGTGGAACGCCTGGCCGAGGTCTATCCGGGCACGGCCGCCGAGCTCTGCGCGCTGGACTTCGCGGACCCGTTCCAACTGCTGGCGGCCACCATCCTGTCGGCCCAGAGCACCGATGCCCGGGTGAACCTGGTGACGCCTGCGCTGTTCGCCCAGTATCCCGATGCCGCCGCGCTGGCCGCGGCGAATCCCGACCACGTCGAGGAGCTCGTCCGCTCCACCGGTTTCTTCCGCGCCAAGACGAGGAGCCTCATCGGCATGGCGAGCGCCGTGGCCGACCGCTACGGGGGCGTCGTGCCGAGCGCACTCGACGATCTGGTGACCATTCCCGGTGTCGGCCGCAAGACGGGCAACGTCGTGCGCAGCGTGGCGTTCGGGCTCCCGGGACTGCCGGTCGACACCCACGTGCTGCGGGTCAGCGAGCGCCTCCACCTCACCGAGGCGCTTCCACCACCGGCGCGGCGCGACGCCGTCAAGGTGGAGCACGAGCTGAATTCGTTCATTCCGGCGGCTGAGCGCGGGGCCTTCAGCCTCAGGGTGATACTGCACGGAAGAAGCACGTGTGTTGCCCGGAAACCCCGCTGTGACGCATGCTCTTTGGCTGATTTCTGCCCTTCGGTCCGGTAATCGGCGCGGGCGGCGACATTCCTCCCCATTTCGGGCAATTCGTCGGAGTCAAGGTGTAATCGGAAAAACGAGGGGCTACCATGACCATCGGAACCGGTTCCCGCCACCTGGTTCCGCAAGAGTCGCTGCTGGGATCCGCCTCCCGGCCGGCTCGCCCAATGCCGGCCTTCGGGCCGGCATTGGTGTTTCCATGCCAGGTGGGACGGGGTGGCGGTGGTCTGGTACTACTTCAGGTGCTACCATCGGACCATGGTCACCAAGCGCTCCGTGTCGCTCGACGACGAGGTGGCTTCATCGGTCGAAGAGGCCGCCAAGCAAGACGGCGTCTCCTTCAGCGCGTGGCTGTCGTCGGCCGCTGAGAAACAGCTGAGGGTGCGCCAGGGCTTGCGGGGCGTGGCCGCCTGGGAGGGCGAGACGGGGTCCTTGAGCGCCGAGGAGCTGGCGGCGGGCGAGGCGTTGTTGGCCCGCCTCCGTTCGGGCGTGTCCGGAGTGGCCTCGCGCGTCCGACGTCGGTGAGCACGACCCGCCGCGAGGGCCTGGTCTACGGACTCGGCGCACTCCACGCGGCGGCGCGGGGCGACCGCATGATGTGGGCGCTGCACCGGGCCGCACTCTCCAACGGCATCGTGCCGGTCATCCCCGCCGTGACCGTGGCCGAGGGGTACCGGACCGAGGCGCGCAGCGACCGCATCGGCGAGCTGCTGGCCGGAACCGAGGTCGAGCCCTTCGGGGGCGAGGCCGCCCGCCGCTCGGGCGAGATCGCGGCGCGCTGCGACACGGCTGACCTCAGCGTCGTGGCGGTGGTCGAAGTGGCCGAGCGGCGCAACTGCGCCGTGGTGGCGCAGCGCCAGGCGGTGCTGCGAACGGCGGCGTCCCTCCTGGGCCACGACCTCGTCCTCTACGCGGTGTGAGGTTGGGGGTCGGGGCCTGCGCTCAGCGGCGCGGGCCCTGGCCCTGACCGAAGCGGCGCAGGCGACGCAGTGCCCCCCCGAGGGAGCGCTCGACGGCGATGAGCTCGTGCGCCATGTCCTCGTCGCCGTTGGCGAGCGCGCTCTCCGCCAGTGCCGTGACCCGGTCGTGGAGTTCGGACAGGGTGGAGGACAGCGAGGAGATCTCGGCGGCGGATGTCATCCCCCGATGATGGCCCACCCGCACGGGCCGCCGGCGAACCGGGTCCCGGGACCGGCGGCGCCGCAGCAAGGACCCTGTGGAGCCCGCCGGTAGCCTGGTGCACCCATGTCCCTCCGCACCCTGGACCTCCGCGGCACCCCGCCGCCCTACGAGGCCGTCCTGCCGCGCCCGCCGGCGCCGGGCTCCGACGTGCACGACGTGGTGGCCGGGATCCTGCGCCAGGTGCGCGTCGAGGGCGACGGCGCCGTCGTGCGTCTCACCGCGGAGCTGGACCGGGTCGACGTGTCCGACGGCCTGCGCGTCCCGCCGCGACGAGATCGAGAAGGCCTGCGCCGGAGCCGATCCGGCACTGTGGCGGGCCCTCGAGGTGGCCTTCGGCCGCATCCTGGCCTACCACGCACACGAGGGGACACCGCCCGGGGATCTCGTCGAGGGTGGCATCACCGTGGGGCACCTCACGCGCGCCGTGGCGCGGGCCGGCATCTACGCGCCCGGGGGCCGGGCCCGCTACCCCTCCACCGTGCTCATGGGCGCAGCGCCGGCCCGGGTGGCCGGAGTGGGGAGCATCGCGCTCTGCGTGCCGCCCGCCGCCGACGGGAGGATCGACACGGCGACGCTGTGCGCCGCCTCCATCGCCGGGGTCGACGAGGTGTACCGGATCGGTGGCGCCCAGGCGATCGCCGCCATGGCCTACGGGACGCGCAGCGTGCCGGCGGTCGACGTCATCGCCGGGCCGGGGAACGCCTACGTGGCCGAGGCCAAGCGCCAGCTGTCGGGCGTGGTCGGCGTGGCGTCGGCCTTCGCCGGCCCCTCCGAGATCGTCGTCGTCGCCGGCCCGGATGCGCCCCCCTCGTTCGCCGCCGTCGATCTGGTCGTCCAGGCCGAGCACGGTCCCGACGGGCTGGCCTGGTTGGTGACCTGGGACGCCGGGCGGGCCGAGGAGATCTCGGTCGAGGTGGACCGCATCGTGGCCGCGTCGAGCCGGCGGGCCGACCTGGAGGCGACGCTGGCCACGGCGGGGATCCTCTGCCTGGTCGACGGGCCCGAGCAGGCCCTGGCGGTCGCCAACGCCATCGCGCCCGAGCACCTGCAGCTGATGGTGCCCGAGGAAGAGGGGCTGGCGCTGCTCGGGCTCGTGGAGAACGCCGGGGCGGTCTTCATCGGGCCCTGGTCCCCGGCCAGCATGGGGGACTACATCGCGGGGCCGAACCACGTCCTCCCGACCAACCGCACGGCGCGCTTCGCGTCGGCGCTGCGGGCCGACGACTTCCGCAAGCACGTGCACGCGGTGCGGGTGACGCCCGATGCCCTGCGCGTGCTCGGACCGCTCGTCGTCACGCTGGCCGAGACCGAGGGGCTGCCGGCGCACGCCCAATCGGTGCAGCGCCGCCTCGACACGCTCCACGAGCGCGGTCCGACGTGAGCGCCGTCCCGCCCGTGCGCCCCGACCTGCAGCTGTCGGAGGGCTACCACTCGCCCCAGGTCGATGCCGAGGTACGGCTCAACACGAACGAGTCGCCCTTCGCGCCGCCCGAGGCCTGGCGCGACGAACTGCTGGCCGGGCTGGCAGAGATCTCCTTCCACCGTTACCCGGACCGACCGGCCACCGTGCTGCGGCAGGCCGTGGCCGACCTGCACGGGGTCACGCCGGACGAGGTGTTCTGCGCCAACGGCTCCAACGAGGTGCTGCAGAGCCTGCTGCTGGCCTTCGGGGGCCCGGGCCGTCGCGCCCTCGTCTTCGAGCCGACCTACGCGTTGCACTCGCACATCGCGCGCATCACGGGCACCGAGGTCGTCGAAGGCGCGCGCGACGACGACTTCCTCATTGAGCCCCGGCACGCGCTGGAGCTGCTGGCGGCACGGCGACCCGACGTGACGTTCCTCTGCTCGCCCAACAACCCGACGGGCCGCGCCGAGCCGGCGCAGACCGTGGCCACGGTCAGCGCCGCCGCGCCGGGCCTCGTGATCGTCGACGAGGCCTACGGGCAGTTCGCCCCCTGGTCGGCGCTGGCGCTGCGCGGTCCGAACCACCCGGGTCTGGTCGTCACCCGGACCTTCTCCAAGACGTGGGCGATGGCCGGGGCGCGCCTGGGGTACCTCGTGGCCGATCCGGCGGTCGTGGCGGCGTGCGAGTCCGTCGTGCTGCCCTACCACCTGTCGGCCCAGACCCAGGTGGCCGGCCTGGTGGCCCTGCGGCACGTGCCCGAGATGGAGGCACGGGTGGCCCGCATCTCCGAGGAGCGGGGAAGGGTGGCCGCCGCGCTGGGCGACCTGCCGGTGGACAGCTGGCCCTCCGACGCCAATTTCATTCTGTTCCGGCCCCGGGACCGTGCTGCCGACGACGTGTGGCAGGCGCTGCTGGAGCACTCCGTCCTGATTCGCAACTGCACCAGTTGGGACGGCCTGCGCGGGTGCCTGCGTGTCACCATCGGCACGGCCGAGGAGAACGACCGCTTCCTCCACGCACTCAAGGAGAGCCTGTGACCACCGATGCCCGCCGCGCCACCAGGGCGCGCGCCACCAAGGAGACGACGATCGAAGCCGAGCTGGTGCTCGACGGCAGCGGCCGCACCGAGGTCACGACGGGGCTTCCCTTCTTCGATCACATGGTCGAGCAGCTCGGGAAGCACGCCGGCTTCGACCTCACGGTGCACGCCACGGGCGACCTGCACGTGGACGCCCACCACACCGTGGAGGACGTGGGGATCGTCGTCGGCGCGCTGCTCGCCGAGGCGCTGGGTGACAAGGCCGGGGTCCGGCGCTTCGCGTCCATGCTCCTGCCCCTCGACGAGGCGCTCATCGAGGTGGCCCTCGACCTGTCGGGCCGGCCGTATCTGGCCTACTCGCTCGAGTTCGCCCCGGACACGCCCGGGCTCGGCACGCCGCCGTTCGACCCGCAGCTGGCCGAGGAGTTCTGGCGGGCCTTCGCCACGGCGGCCAACCTGACGCTGCACATCCGCCGGCTCGAGGGGAAGAACACGCACCACATGCTGGAGGCCAGCTTCAAGGGGGTGGCCCGTTGCCTGCGCGACGCCGTGCGGGTGGAGGGGGGTGGCATCCCCTCCACGAAGGGCAGCCTGTGACGGGGGGGCCGCGCATCGCCGTCCTCGACTACGGCATCGGGAACCTCCGCTCGGCCGAGAAGGCGTTGCAGCACCTGGGTGCGGCGGCGCGGCTGGTCGACGACGCGGCGAGCGTGGCGGCGGCCGACGCCGTGGTGCTGCCCGGCGTCGGCGCGTTCGGCGCGTGCGCACGCGCGCTGCACGACAGCGGGTTGGAGGACGCCGCCCGCGGCGCCCTGGCGGACGGCGTGCCCTTCTTCGGCGTGTGCGTCGGGTTCCAGTTGCTCTACGAGGGCTCCCGGGAGAGCCCGGGCGCGGCCGGGCTCGGGATCTTCCCCGGCGAGGTGGCGCCGCTGCCCCCCGGCGTCAAACACCCGCAGATGCAGTGGAACACGCTCCAGGTGCGCGGCGCCGTGCCCGACCCCGAGCCTTTGCGCGGGCTGGGGCCGCGGCCATGGGTCTACTTCGTGCACTCGTTCGCGCCGCCGGTCGGGCCCGAGACGGCGGCGGTGTGCGACTACGGCGGCGAGGTGGCGGCGCTGGCCACGCGCGGCACCCTGTGGGGAGCGCAGTTCCACCCGGAGAAGTCGGGCGCCAAGGGCCTGCTGCTCCTGGCCAATTTCGTGCGCCTGGCCGAAGAGGCGGCGTGATGGAGCTGTTGCCGGCCATCGACCTGCGCGCCGGCACGGCGGTGCGGCTCACGCAGGGCGACTTCGGCCGCGAGGAGCGCTACGGCGACCCGGCCGCGCTCGCGGCGCGCTACATCGCCGGCGGTGCGCGCTGGATCCACGTCGTCGACCTCGACGGGGCCCGCACGGGCGTGGCGCACGAGCGCGCGGCGCTGGGCCAGATCACCGGCCTCGCCCGCACCGCCGGCGTCAGCGTGGAGTTCGGCGGCGGCATCCGGTCCGAGGACGACGCCGCGGCCGTGCTCGAGTCCGGCGTGGCGCGGCGTGGTCCTGGGCACCGCCGCGCTCGAGGAACCCGCACTGGCGGGGCGTTGCGCCCGCCGCTGGCCGGGACGCATCGCCGTCGGGCTCGACTACCGGGTCGGCGCGGACGGGGTCGCCGAGGCGCAGGCGCAGGGATGGCTCGCCGGTTCAGGGCGCGCCCTGCCCGAGCTCCTCGAGCTCTGGGAGCGCGAGCCCATCGGCGCCGTCGTGGCGACGTCCGTGGCGCGCGACGGCATGCTGTCGGGGCCCGATCTCGCCGGCCTGCAGGCGCTCCTGGCGGCGACCTCGCTGCCCGTGGTGGCATCGGGCGGCGTGGCGGGCGTCGACGACCTGAAGGCGCTCTCCGGGCTCGCGGCCGCAGGCCGCCGCCTGGGCGGCGCCATCGTCGGCAAGGCGATCGTGGAGGGCCGGCTGAGCGTGGAGGAGGGGATCGCCGCGTGCGCAGTGTCCGCCTGATCCCCTGCCTCGACGTCACCGCAGGGCGCGTGGTCAAGGGCGTGCGCTTCGTCGACCTGACCGACGAGGGCGACCCGGTGGAGCTGGCGGCGCGCTACGACGCCGAGGGAGCCGACGAGGTCACGTTCCTCGACATCACGGCCTCGTCGGACGAGCGCGCCACGATGGTCGAGGTCGTGGCGCGCACCGCCGAACAGGTCTTCATCCCCCTCACCGTCGGGGGCGGCGTCCGGGCGGCGGAGGATGCACGCCGCCTCCTCCGGGCCGGGGCGGACAAGGTCGCGGTGAACACCGCCGCGGTGGAGCACCCCCAACTGGTGCGCGCCATCGCGGAGGAGTTCGGCGGCCAGTGCGCGGTGGTGGCCATCGACGCCCGGGCCCGCACCGACGGTGCGGGCGGCTGGGAGGTCCACACGCACGGCGGCCGCACGCCGGTCGGCCGGGACGTGGTGGCCTGGGCGGTCGAGTGTGCGGCGAACGGCGCCGGCGAGATCCTGCTCACGTCCATGGACCGCGACGGCACGCGGGACGGCTTCGATCTGGCACTGACGCGAGCGGTCGTCGAGGCCGTGGACATCCCCGTGGTGGCGTCCGGAGGCGTGGGCGTGCTGCAGGACCTGGTCGACGGCGCGGTCGAGGGCGGCGCCGATGCCGTCCTGGCGGCCTCGATCTTCCACCGTCGCGAGTTCACCATCGGCGAGGCCAAGGGCTACATGGCGGCACACGGGGTCACCGTCCGGCCCGCCTGAGCCGGGCCGCTGACCTGGGAGGGCGCCCTCGTGCGGTACCGTGCCTAGGTGCCCACGTCGACGACGAAGAACGGGTCAACCAGCGCCAAGGCCGACCCGCCGGCGGTGGATGACGACAAGCAGCCGATTTCGGTGCTCTTCGACCGGGTGATGGTGCAGATCTCGCAGAGCGACGGTGAGCGCCGCTCGAGGGCCGGCATCCTGATCCCGGCCACGGCCCAGATCAGCCGCCGCCTGACGTGGGCGGAGGCGGTCGCCGTCGGACCGCACGTGCGCACCGTCAAGATCGGCGACACCGTCCTGTTCAACCCCGAGGACCGCTTCGAGGTCGAGGTGCACGGCGAGGAGTACGTCATTCTGCGCGAACGCGACATCCACGCCATCGCGTCGCCGCGCAACGACCGGGGCACGGGGCTCTACCTGTGAGCGCGCCCGGGACCGCACCCGCGTCGGCCGCGCCCGAGGGGGTGCCCTTGACGTTCGACGAAGCGCTGGCGCGCCTGGTCGACTTCGACAAGGCCGGGGGACTGGTGCCGGCCATCGTGCAGGACGCCGCCGACGGGACCGTTCTGACCGTGGCCTACATGGATGCCGAGGCACTGCGCCGCACCCTCGAGACGGGACGCAGCTGGTTCTACAGCCGCAGCCGCAACGAGTACTGGCAGAAGGGCGAGACGTCGGGGGACCGCCAGTACGTGCGCGAGGTGCGCATGGACTGCGACGGTGACGCCGTGGTCGTCCTGGTCGACCAGCACGGCCGCGGGGCCTGCCACACCGGGGAACGGACGTGCTTCTACCGGACCATCGGCACCGGCCCGGGCGTCCCCGCGCCGTGAGCGCCGGAGGCGACCGGGGCCCCCAGCCGTCGGCGGGCGTCCTGGACTTCCGCCCCGACCTCGCCGAGTTCACCGCGCTGGCCAAGGCGCACACGATCGTGCCTGTCTCCTGCGAGGTGGTCGCCGACACGCTCACACCGGTGGCCTGCTTCGCCAACGTCGTGGGGGAGGGGGACGGCTTCCTCTTCGAGTCCGTCGAGGGCGGTGAGCGCTGGGGCCGCTACTCGTTCGTGGGCCGTCGCCCGCTGGCCACGCTGACGGCGCGCGGCCGGCGCGTCGAGGCTGCCGGCCGCCTGGGCCTGCCGAGCTCCGACGGCGGGATCCTCGCCGCGGTGGAGGAGTTGGTGGCGCGCTTCCAGTCGCCGGCGCTGCCCGGGCTCCCGCCTCTGCACGGGGGTCTGGTCGGGTATCTCGGCTACGACGTGGTGCGCGAGGTCGAGCGCCTCCCCGACGTGCCGGAGGACGACCTGGGCCATCCCGACGCGGCGCTGGTCGTCATCGGCCAGTTCTGCGCCTTCGACCACTGGCGCCAGCGCATCGTCCTCGTCGACAACGTGGTCGTGCCCGTCCTCTCCGACGGCCCCGACGCCGAGGCCGATCCCGCCGAGGCCGCGCGCGCCGCCTACGAGGCGGCCTGCGCGCGGCTCGTCGAGCTGGCGGCCGACTGCGCCCGGCCGGCCGACGGTTCGGACGCCCGGCCGATGGTCGCCGCACCGCGCCCGGGGCTGGAGAAGGCCGCGGCGGAGCGGACGGTCAGCGCGGAGGACTACACGGCGGCGATCGGTGCGGCCAAGGAGTACATCCGGGCCGGCGACATCTTCCAGGTCGTGCTCTCGCAGCGATTCGACCTGGAGCTCGAGGCCGACCCCTACGACGTGTACCGCGCCCTGCGCCTGCTCAACCCGAGCCCGTACATGTACTTCCTGCGCTTCCCCGAGGTGACCGTCGTCGGCGCGTCGCCCGAGCCCATGGTCCGGCTGCGCGACGGCGTGGTCATCTCTCGCCCCATCGCCGGCTCGCGGCCACGGGGCGAGAACGAGCAGCACGACCGGCTGCTCGAAGGCGAGCTGGCGGAGGACCCCAAGGAGCTGGCCGAGCACATCATGCTGGTGGACCTGGCCCGCAACGACGTCGGGCGCGTCGTCCGCTTCGGGACCGAGAAGGTCGACGAGCTCATGACGATTGAGCGCTACAGCCACATCATGCACATCACGTCGCAGGTCTCCGGTGAGCTGGCCGAGGGCAAGGGCCCGATCGACGTGCTGCGGGCGACCCTGCCCGCCGGGACGCTCTCGGGTGCGCCCAAGGTCCGGGCCATGGAGATCATCGACGAGCTCGAGCGCACCAAGCGGGGCGTCTACGGGGGCGTGGTCGGCTACATCGACTTCTCGGGCAACGTCGACACCGCCATCGCCATCCGGACCATGGTGGTGACGCCCGGCGGGAAGGCGAGCGTGCAGGCGGGGGCGGGCATCGTGGCGGACAGCGATCCGCAGAGCGAGGACGAGGAGTGCGCGCACAAGGCGGGCGCGCTGCTGGTGGCGGTCACCGCCGCGCGGGGCATGACGACGGCCCGCACCCGTGCGGGCTCGGGCTCGGGCTCGGGCCGGGCATGACGGCGGCCGGAGCACGCCCGCACGTGGACCCGCCGCCGCTCGACGGCGAGACCGAGGCCCTCCGTCGCGGCGCCGGGGCCTTCCGCGCCGGCCGGGACGTGCTGGCCGTGCGGGGGCCCGACGCCGAGAACTACCTGCAGGGCCAGCTGAGCCAGGACGTGGCCGCGCTGGCGGTCGGGGCGTCGGCCGACTCGCTGCTGCTCGAGCCCGACGGCAAGCTGTCGGCCCTCTTGCGGGTGACCCGCACGGACGGGCAGGGGTTCGTGCTCGACGTCGACCGGGGCTACGGCGACGCCGTGCTGGCCCGCCTGCGCCGCTTCCTCCTGCGTTCGAAGGTCGAGCTCGAAGCGCTGGCCTGGCGCGATCTGTCCCTGCGGGGCGCCGGGGTGGACGAGGCGGCCGCCGGCCTGCTCACGGTGCTGGCCGAGCGCGGTGTGCTGGCCCTGCCCTTCGAGTGGAACGGCTGGACCGGCGTGGACCTGCTCGGCCCCGAGGACGTGGTGCTCGGGCCCGACGATGCAGCGCTTCCCGCCGGCGTGACGGCCTGTGGTGCGGACGCCGTCGAGGCCTGCCGCATCGTCACGGGCATCCCCGCCATGGGCACGGAGCTGACGAACAAGACCATCGCGGCCGAGGCCGGCCTGGTGGAACGCACGGTGAGCTTCACGAAGGGTTGCTACACGGGGCAGGAGTTGGTGGCGCGGCTCGACTCCCGCGGCTCGAAGGTGGCGCGGCGTCTCGTCGGCCTCGTTGCTCGGAAGGGGCGCCGGCCCTGGCCCGCGGCATGACGCTGCACGCCGGCGCGGCGCCTCCGGGCGACGCGCCCGCCGAGGACAAGGTGGCCGGATCGATCACCTCGGCGGCGTGGAGCGCCGAGCTCGGGGCTTGGGTCGCCCTGGGCTACCTGCACCGCAGCGTCGAGGCTCCGGGCCCGGTCCGGGTGCGCTCGGGCGACGGCGTCGGTGGCTCTCGCCCGGCCCGGGTGTCCCTGTTGCCCCTGACCCTCACACCCGCCCCGGGCTGAGAGGGACGGCCGTCCCGGTGCCCGCAGCGGAGCCCCCGGCCGGCCACTCGCCAGAGCGAAACCGACGCCTGCACCGGCCCAGCCCCCAACGCGCCGTCGTCGTGCTGGTGCTGGCGGCCTACGCCCTGTTCGCGGCGGGCACCACGGCCTTCACCCGGTCCGCCAACATCGCGACGGCGGTGCCCATCGTCGCCGTCCTCGCCCTGGTGGTGGTGTGCTGGCCCCTCCGGGCCCGGCCCCTCACGCTGGGCCCCGACGCGGGCCACCCCTGGCGTGCCTGGGTGTGCGTCTTCGGCGCGGTCGTGGCATGGGAGGTGGCCGAATACGCCGCCCGGGGCAGCCGGGCCGACCACCCGACACTCAGCTCCATGGCCGACGCCGTGAACCGCTTCTACGGCTTCAAGGCGATCGTCTTCTTCCTGTGGCTCTCTCTCGGTGCGGCCATCGTGGCGCGGGGAAGCCGGCGCCAGAGGCGAGCCGGGAGCGAGGCGCCATGACCTCGGCCCTCTCCTATGCGGTCTGGGCCCTCCTCGGACTGGCGCTCCTCGGCGTCTGGGTGCGCGCCTCCGTCGGAGGATCCACGCTGGCCCGCCCGGGCGTCGTGCTGGAGCGCCTGGCCACGGGCCCGTTCCTGCGCATCGCCCTCGTCCTGGCCTGGGGCTGGATGGGTTGGCACCTTTTCGCCCGCTGACCAGGGACGATTGGGACGCGACGGCCGGTGGCGGCGCGCCGGCACCCCGATTGCCACCGGACGTCACCGCACATGACACAACAAGGGCGCAACCTCTCGGCATGGGGGATCAGCGGGGTGACGACGAGCAGGGGAGTGCCGAAGAGGATCCGGCCCCGCCCGGCCTCACGGCATGGAACCTGGCCGGTTGGATCTTCCGTGACGGCGACTGCGTGGCCATTGCGCGCCGGAGCGACGAACCCGACCGGCACGCCCGCATTCTGGCGGACTGACGGGTCCGGCGCAGCAGCGCCGGCCACGGGGTCTTCAGGCGCATGCGCGACTGCTCCGAACCGGGGCCGAAAGGGCGCGCCGCTACGCTGAAGCGTCATGCCCACCTATCTGGCGGACATTCTCGCAACGCATCGGGCGCGCGCCAAGGCTGACAGCCGCGCCCTTCCCGACCTGGTCGAACAGGCGGCGAGCACCCCGCCGCCCCGGGATTTCGTCGGATCGCTGCGGGGCGACGGCCTCTCGTGCATCGCCGAGATCAAGCGGCGCTCGCCCTCCAAGGGCGATCTGGACCCCGCCCTGCAGGCCGACCTCGTGGCGAAGGACTACGTCGCGGGGGGCGCCGCCTGCCTGTCGGTCCTGACCGACGCCGACTTCTTCGGCGGGTCGGCCGCCGACCTGGCCGCCGCCCGCGACGCCTCGGGCCTGCCCGTGCTGCGCAAGGATTTCACCGTCCAGGAGGCCGATGTGGCCGACGCGCGCCTGATGGGCGCGGACGCCGTGCTGCTGATCGCCGCCGCGCTCTCCGATGCCGAACTGACGGCGTGCGCCGCTCTGGCCGACCAGCTCGGCCTGGCCGCGCTGGTCGAGGTGCACGACGACGAGGAGCTCACGCGCGCCCTCGACGCGGGCGCGCGGCTGATCGGGGTGAACCAGCGCGACCTGCGCACGTTCGACGTCGATCACGGGGGTGCGTGCGCCCTGGCGGCGCGGATCCCGCCCGGGGTCGTCGCCGTGGCCGAGTCGGGCATCCGCGACGGGGACGACGCCCGGCGTCTCGCCGCGGCGGGCTACGACGCCATTCTGGTCGGCGAGACCCTGGTGCGGGCGGCCGACCGTCCCGCCCAACTCCGGGCGCTCGTCGGACATCCCGTCGGGACACGATGACCGAGGGCCTGTTCGTGAAGATCTGCGGCATCACCTCGGAGGCGGACGCCCTGCTCTCGGTCAGCCTCGGGGCCTCGGCCGTCGGCTTCATCTTCGCCCCGTCGCCCCGCCAGGTCTCCGTGCACCTGGCCGGCGACATCGCCAAGCGCCTGCCGGAGCACGTACTGACCGTCGGCGTGTTCCGCGACGAGGCGCCGCAGCGCATTGTGGACGCCGTCCGCCTCGCCGGCCTGGGCGCCGCGCAGCTGCACGGGCACGAGACGGCCGAGGAGACGAAGTGGGTGCGCGCCCGCGTGCCCACCGTGATCAAGGCGTTCCCGGCCGGCGACCGCACCATTGTGCGCTTCGAGGACTTCGGTGCGGACTACCTCCTGGTCGACGGGGAGAACCCCGGCTCGGGCCAGGTGTTCGACTGGCGCCTGGCCGAGGGGGTCACCGACCCCACGCGGATGATCGTCTCGGGCGGCCTGCGCCCGGACAACGTGGCCGACGCGGTCGCCCACCTCCGCCCGGGCGGCGTCGACGTGGCCAGCGGGGTGGAGGCCGCCCCGGGCCGGAAGGACCCGCTGCTCCTGCGCGACTTCATCGCCAACGCGCGGCGGGCCGAGGCCGCCGTGGCAGCGCGGGATCCACTGGAGGACCCCGTCGCCGAGGAGCCCTACGACTGGAGGGACGCATGAGCGACGAGAGCGGGAGCCTGATGGGCCGTCCGGGCGCCGACGGCCGCTTCGGCGAGTTCGGTGGCCGCTTCGTGCCGGAGTCCTTGATGCCGGCCTGCCTGGAACTGGAGAAGTGGTTCGACGACGCCTGGGCCGACCCGGCGTTCCGGGCCGAACTCGACGGGTTGCTCCGCCAGTACGGAGGTCGCCCCACTCCGGTGACCGAGTGCGCGCGCCTGTCGGAGCGCCTGGGCGTACGCGTCCTCCTCAAGCGGGAGGACCTGGCGCATACGGGCTCGCACAAGCTCAACAACGTGGTGGGCCAGGCCCTCCTCACCAAGCGGATGGGCAAGTCCCGGATGATCGCCGAGACGGGGGCGGGCCAGCACGGCGTGGCATCGGCCACGGCGGCGGCGCTCTTCGGCCTCGACTGCACGGTCTTCATGGGCGAGGTGGACACGCAGCGCCAGGAGCTCAACGTCTTCCGCATGGAGCTCCTGGGCGCCGAGGTCCGGACGGTGAGGTCGGGGAGCCGCACGCTCAAGGACGCCGTGAACGAGGCCATGCGGGAGTGGGTGGCGACCGTCGACACCACGCACTACTGCCTCGGTTCGGTCATGGGGCCGCACCCCTTCCCCTACATGGTGCGCCAGCTGCAGCACGCGTCGTCGGCGAGGAAGCGCGCGCGCAGTGCGCCGAACTGCTGCACGGCGCGGCGCCCGACGTCGTCGTTGCGTGCATCGGCGGCGGCTCCAACGCGGCGGGGACGTTCGCCGGGTTCGTCGACACGCCGGCCCGACTGGTGGGCGTGGAGGCAGCCGGTGGCGCGGCAATCGCCAACGGCGTCCCGGGCATCCTCCACGGCATGCACTCGCGGCTTTTGCAGGACGAGGCCGGACAGATCCAGGAGGCGGAGTCGATCTCGGCGGGCCTGGACTACCCAGGTCTCGGGCCCGAGCACGCGCACCTGGCCGCCACCGGCCGGGCAGAGTACTCCCTGGCGTCGGACGCCGAGGTGCTCGACGCCTTCCGGCTGCTCAGCCACACCGAGGGCATCATCCCCGCCCTCGAGTCGGCCCATGCCGTGGCCTGGGTGGCCAGGAGCGCCGGCACGGAGGAGCTGCCGGCGGGGTCGACGGTGCTCGTGACACTGTCTGGCCGCGGCGACAAGGATGTGGCGCAGGTGCGCGAGATCTTCGGCCGCCAACGCGATGCCTGAGCTCGAGAAGGAGTTGCGGGCCGCCCGCGAGCGCGGGCGCAAGCTGTTGATCCCCTACCTCATGGGCGGCATGACCGACGACTGGACCCAGTCCCTGGCGTCGGTGATCGCGGCCGGGGCGGACGCGGTGGAGGTGGGCATCCCCTTCTCTGACCCCATCATCGACGGACCGGTGATCCAAGAAGCGGGTCTGCGGGCGCTGACGCGGGGCACGGTGCCCGACGGGGTGCTCGACGGCATTGCGCGGGCGGAGGCACCGGTCCCGGTGGCGGTGATGACGTACTACAACATCGTGTTCCGCGCCGGGCACAAGCGCATGGCGCGGTCCCTGGCTGCCGCCGGCGTGAGCGGGGCGATCGTGCCCGACCTGTCTCTCGAGGAGGTGGGCCCGTGGGCCGCCGAAGCCGATGCGGCGGGCATCGACACCGTGTTGCTGGTGGCGCCCTCCTCGCCACCCGATCGGGTGGAGCGCATTCTGCGCGCGGGCGCGTGGTTTCGTCTACGCCGTCGCCCGCATGGGGGTGACCGGTGAGCGCGTGGACCTCGGATCCGACGTGACGAAGGTCGTGGCAGCGCATCCGGGCCTGCACCGACCTGCCCGTCTGCGTGGGCGTGGGCGTGTCGACGCCTGACCAGGCTGCGCAGGTGTGCGAGGTGGCCGACGGCGTCGTGGTGGGCTCGGCACTGGTCCGGCGGCTGCTCGCGGAGGAGGGGCCCGAGGGGGCGGCCGATTTCATCGGGTCGTTCCGGGACGCCATCGACTAGGCGCCGCCCGCGGAGCTGTCGTTCCACGACGGCGGCGATGGCGCGTTGCCCCGCTGCCGTGGGATGGGCGGCGCGCCACACGTAGCCCTCCAGGCCGTTCTCGGCCGCCAGCGCGGAGGCGGCCAGGGCGGCACAGCTCGTCGACCGGTGGAGGAGGTCGGTCCCCGAGCAGGCCCTGGCGGCCACGATGTGCTCCGCTGCCGCGGCCAGCGTCGTGTCGGCCACGGGTTCGCCCGAGAACACCCACGGCTGCGCCGTGCAGATCCCGTGGCCGTCGAACGCGCTCGAGAGGTCGATCAGGGTCACGTTCTTCACGTGGTGCACGCGGGCCTCGGCCACGGCAGCGGCGACCGCCTCGTTCAGCGCCCGCAAGACGACCTGCGCTGCCGCGTAGGTGCTGCCCGTATTGGGCTTGAGGCCACTGCACACCAGGTTCGTGTGGTCCCCCGAGGTGGCCGTGCCCTTCACGACCTGTGCCGGTTCGGGGATCGGCTGGTAGTAGTCGAGCACGGCGACGGTCGCCGCGTGGGGCGCCACCGTCTCGATCGCCTGGGCCAGGCTCGAGCGGACGTGGGCCAGGTCGGCCGCGATCTTCGGCGTGACCGAGCCGTTGGCGACGCACGAGTGGCCGAGCCCGATGCCGATCCCGAAGACGCGACCGAGTTGATATTCCAGGCAGGCGCTGAAGTCGATGTCGTCGGCCCCGTCCTGGAGGAGGACGAGGCGGGCCGGGTCCCGCCCCAGGTCGGCCGCCGCCAGCTCGTCCGTCAGGTTGCGGGCCTGCTGGGGCGGGACGGGGCACTGGCCGTCCCGGCTGGTGTTGTCGTCGCCGTCGGCCACCGCTCCGCTGATGGCGAGCTGGTCACCGCGTAACTGGCAGTTCGTCGGCCGCACGCGCATCGTCAGCCCCAGCTGGCGCGCCACCAGGGTCGGGTAGGCCGCCGTCGAAGGGCCTTGCGAGAGCGCACCGGGGGGAAGGCCGATCTGCGGCGTCTGGTACGGATTGGCCAGCCCGTGCCCGTAGGGGACTGAATCGCCGAGGGCGACGGCGCGCTCGGTCGGCGGCGGCGGGATCGTCGGCGGACCGGCACTTCGCGTGACGAGCACAATGCTCCCAGCGACCAGGACGAGGACCACCGATGCCGCCACCATCTGGAAAGGGCGGGAGCGCCGCGCCGCGGCACCCAGGGTTTCCAGCCTTCCCATCAACGGACCTCGCCAGTCGTGTCACTGCCCCGGCGGCAGCGGAGGCGCGACCTTACCGGCTGGCCTCAGCCAGGAGGCAGCAGGACCAGACAGCCGTTGTGGCCGCCGAAACCGAAGGAATTCGAGAGGACGGCAGCCGGTTCCCAGGGGAGAGCCTCCCCGTGCACGATCGGGATCGTGATCTCGGGGTCGGGCTCGGCGTACCCGGCGGTCGGAGGGATGGCGGCCCGGTCGATCGTGAGCACGGCGGCGACGGCCTCGATGGCGCCGGCAGCGGCCAGCCCGTGACCGGTCACCCCCTTGGTGGACGTGACGAGCGGGCCGGCGTCGCCGAAGACCTTGGTGATGGCGCGGGCCTCGGCGAGGTCGTTGAGGGGCGTTGAGGTCCCATGCGCGTTGATGTGCCCGACGTCGGATGGCCCGATGCCCGCGTCGACCAATGCCAGCTCCATGCATGCCACCGCGCCCGAACCGTCCGGTGCGGGCGCGGTGATGTGGTGGGCGTCGGCGGTGCTCGCCGCTCCCGCCAGCTCGGCGTAGATCGTCGCCCCGCGGGCGACGGCGCGGTCCCAGTCCTCGAGGACGAGTGCGGCGGCGCCTTCGGTCATGACGAAACCGTCGCGCCGGGCGTCGAAGGGGCGCGAGTGACCCGACGACGACAGCGCCGTCATGTTGGAGAACGCTGCCATCGCCACCGGGTGCATGCTGGCCTCGGAGCCGCCGCCGATGGCCACATCGCAACGACCGGAGGCCACCAGCCGTGCGGCGGCGGCGATGGCGTGCGTCCCGGCCGCGCAGGCCGTGCAGATCACTTCGGAGGGACCCCGCCACCCAAGGCGCATGGAGATGCCCGCCGCCCCGGCGTTGGCCATCATCATCGGCACCAGCCGGGGCGACACGCGGTCGGGCCCCTTCTCGTTGTAGACGCCGACCTGGGTGGCCAGCGTCTCGAATCCACCGACGCCCGTGGCGAAGACGACGCCCGCCTTGGCCGGGTCCACCGCGAGGTCGCCGGCCTGGCTGACGGCCTGGTCGGCCGCCACCATGGAGAGTTGGGCGAACCGGTCCAGCTGGCGCACTTCCTTCGGCCCGAACCAGTCGGTCGCCTCGTAGTCGCGCACCACGCCGCCAACCACTGTGGGATGGAGCAGTCCGTCCCACAGTGCTTCGATGCCGACCCCGCAGCACGTGACGGCACCGAGACCGGTGACAGCGACACGCCGCCCCCGGATCGGTCCCTCGGCGCCAATCCCGATCTGCATCAGAGCTTGGTCGTGATCAGGTCGAACGCCTGCCCAATGGTGGTGATGTCCTCGAGCTCGGTCTCCTCGACCGTGACGTCGAAGGCCTCCTCCAGCGCCATGACCAGCTCGACCAGGTCCAGGCTGTCGGCGTCGAGGTCGTCGGCGAACTTTGCTTCCTTGGTGATCTTGTCAGCCGGCACCTGCAGCACTTCCACGGCGCACTCGCGAAACTTCTCGAACGCTGCGTCGCTGTCCACAATCAGCTCCTTTGTCGTCGGTCCACTGAACGCTACAGGCCCATGCCCAGCCCGCCGTCGACCGGCACCACGGCACCGGTCACGTAGGCTGCGGAATCCGAGGCCAAGAACCCCACCACGGCGGCCACGTCGGCTGGGCTCCCGGCGCGCCCCAGGGGCACCTGGCCCGTCATCAGGGCCACCCGGTCCGCACCGAGGGCCGCCGTCATGTCGGTGTCGATCAGGCCCGGTGCCACGACGTTCACCGTGATCTGCCGGCTGCCCACCTCACGGGCAATGGCCCGGGCCATGCCCACCAGGCCCGCCTTCGAGGCCGCATAGTTCGCCTGCCCGGGTAGTCCCACGAAGGCGCCGACCGACGAGACGAAGATGAGGCGACCGGTGTGGAGGCGCAGCATCTTGGCCACGGCGCGCTTGGCCACCCGGAACGAACCCGTGAGGTTGGCGTCGATCACCTCGTGGAAGGCCTGGTCGCTCATCCGCAGCATCAGCGAGTCCATGGTGATGCCCGCGTTGGCGACCAACACCTGCACCGGTCCCCACCGTTCCTCGATGGCGGCGAAGGCGGACTCGACCTCTTCGGCGTTGCGCACGTCGCAGCGCACCGGCAGAAAGCGCTCGGCGTCGGCTCCGACGGGAGGCTCCGGAGGATCGGCCGAACGGTAGGTGGTGGCCACCTGATCGCCGTTGGCCAGGAACCACGCGACACACGAGGCGCCGATGCCGCGCGTCCCACCGGTGACGAGGACGACGGCCATCAGCGGGTGTCGTGCACTCTGAGCCACGCCAGCGGCTGGCCCTCCTGCACGCGCTCGCCGTCGGCCGCCAGCCACCCGATCACCTGTCCGGCGAACGGCGTCCGTACCTCCGAGATCCCGACCCGGCCGACGAGCTCCCCGACGTCGACGGCCGAAGACTGGTCCGAGCCGACGTCGGTCCCGGGCAGCAGCCCGGTGCCCGGTGCCTGCAGGGACGATTCGGGGCTGAAGATGCCGCTCGAGGGGCTCACCACGACCCGCTCGGACATGTAGAGGTGCTCGCCCTGGTGCAGGGCCGGCTCGGCCCGCCACGTGCCGGCGGCACCGATCTGGTCCATCAGCGTGTCCAGGTCCTCGGGCTTGGAGACGGCCAGGGACTGGATCTCGGGCAGGCTTCGCTTGGCCAGCCCGCTCAGCACCCCGCCCGGCCCCAGCTCCACCAGTGAGGTCAGGCCCAGACCGGCGAACGTCTCGAGCGTCTGGCGCCAGCGCACGGGGCTGCAGAGCTGGGCCGAGAGCAAGCCCGGCCAATCGGCCGGGTCGTCATGGACGTGCGCGTCGACGTTGGCGACGACGCGCACCTCGGGCGTCAAGAAGGTCACCTCGGCGAGCGCCTTGCGCAGGTCGGCGCGGGCGCCTTGCATCAGCGGCGTGTGGAAGGCGCCGGAGACCGGGATCGGCATGACGCGCTTGGCACCGAGCGCCTTGGCCAATTCGCCGGCCCTGGCGACCGCTTCGGCCGTGCCGGCGATGACCACCTGGCCCGGTGCGTTGTAGTTGGCGACCCACACGTCACCTTCGGCCCGCATGCAGGCTGCCTCCGCGTCGTCGTCGGCGATGCCCAGGAGGGCGGCCATGGTTCCGGGGGCCTCCTCACCCGCCCGCGCCATGGCCTCGCCGCGGGCGACGACGAGCTGAATGCCGTGGTCGAAGCCGAGGGAACCGCTGGCGACCAGCGCTGTGTACTCGCCCAGACTGTGGCCGGCGCAGGCGGCCGGTGTGAGTCCGATGCGCTCGACCGCATCGAGCACGACGAGGCTGAGCACGGTCGTGGCCAATTGGGCGTTCTCGGTCTGGGTGAGCTCTTCAATCGGGGCGTGCAAGAGCAGGCGGGACAGGTCGCGGTCGGCCGCGGCGGATGCCTCCTCGACGACTTCCCACGAGGGGTGATCGACCCACGGTTCACCCATTCCGGCGCGCTGTGATCCCTGTCCGGGGAAGGTGAAAACCAACACGTGTCCGACGGCTCCCATCGACGGCGGGCGGAGGAACTCACAGTGTGGCATGCCGGCGCGCCAACGGTGCGCGTCGGGGGTCGCGATCGCACCGCTGGTGCGATCCTGCACGCGGCGGGGCAGCACAGTGCTGGTTACCGGGCGGAAACCCGGTAGGACGCCCGGTGCGACCCGGGGACGAGAAGGAGGCGTCACCGGGTCCCTCACCCGGGGACGTGGCATGCCCACACGTCGCTCGACACGCGGGCCGGGCGGTTCCGCGCGCCCATGGGGCGGGCCGCGGTCCGCCCGCGTGGCCCAGGCCTTCGGTGAGTGGGGACGAACGGCTCCCGGCCGCTCGGGCCTCGGTTCCGGCACGGCCTCCGTCGAGCCGTCCGGTTCTCGACAGGCGAGAACCCAATGCCTAAGGCCCCACCCCTGGGGTGCCGACAACGATGGAACAACGATTCGGCAAATGCCCGTGACACGCGTGCCCCGACGCACGCCAGCGCGGAGAATGGCCCTGGTGGGGCGTTACCCCTCCCGACCCTGGGGGCACCTGTGAGGACGCACAGATGAATGTGTATCGGAGCGGCGTGGGTCGGCTGCGCTTCGCCGTCTCGTGCATGCTCGGGTTCGCCGTCATTGTGGCCGGCACGACCGCGTTCGGTGCCACCACGACCACGTCACGGGCGGCCGCCGCCGGTGACGGGCGCGAAAGGCTGTCGGGCCATCAGGGCCTCGTCCCACCCGGGGCCACCCTTGTCGGGCCCGCACCGACGGCGACGACCCTGCCCCTCACCGTCACGCTCAAGCCACGCGATCCCGCGGCGATGGCGGCGGAGGCGCAACAGGTGTCTGATCCGAAGTCTCCGGAATACCGCCACTTCTTGACCCCGGCAGAGATCGCGCGAGAGTTCGGACCGGCGCCCTCCACGATCGCCCAGGTCGCCACGAGTCTCCGCCAGGAGGGCCTCACGGTGGGGAGCCCCTCGCCGACCGGGTTGTCGCTTCCCGTTTCGGGGACCGTGGCACAGGTCCAGTCGGCCTTCTCGACGCCGATTTCGAAGTACCGCTTGGCTTCGGGGAAGACCGGATACGACAACGCGACGGCACCCGAGGTGGACACGACGGTGGCACCCCAGATTGAGGGGATACTCGGGCTCGACACCCTCAGTCCGCCGCAGCCTTCGACGAGCATGCCGGAGGCGAGCACCGCCGTGCCACAGTCCTCGTCCGAGCTCGCATCCCCAACACTCGCCCCGGGACAGCCCCAGCCGGCGACCACGGGAGATTGCCCCGGCATCACCGATCAGGCGACGCTCACCGGCGCGCTGAACGCCGATGAGCTGGCGCAGGCCTACTCGTTCGACCCCCTGTACTCGTTGAACGACTACGGGGCAGGCAGCACAATTGCTCTCGTCGAGATGTCCGGCGCGGGCTATTCGCCGAGCGATGTCACGCATTTTGCCCATTGCTACGGAATCACGCCGGCCAATGGCCAGATCAAGAAGGTAACGGTCGATGGCGGCGGCGCGACGGGGAGTGGCACGGCGGAAGCCGAACTCGACATCGAGACTGCGCTTGTCATGGCGCCGAAGGCGGACATCGAAGTGTACGAGGGCGGGACTTCCGACAACCTGTACTCCGTCTTCAGCCAGATCGTCAACGACGACACGGCCAAGATCGTCAGTGCGAGTTGGACGAACGGCTGCGAGGCCTATGTCGGCCAGCAGATGCAGAACTCCGAGAACACGCTCTTCCAAGCCGCGGCCGCGGAAGGCCAGTCGATCTTCGTCGCGTCGGGTGACCAGGGTGCACAGGGCTGCAACATCAATGCGAAGATCGCCGCGTCCACGGGCTCGGACCCGGTTGCGCAGGCGGTGGACCCGTCGACCGGCACGCTGTACGTCGCGAACAATGGGAGCAACACGGTCAGCGTGGACAGCGAAGGGAGCACGAGCCATCCGGCCAACTTCTCCACAGCGGATTCAGTGTCCACGGGCTCAGGTTCCGGCCCTGACGCGGTCGTGCTCGATGCCGCGGTTGGGAAGGTCTTCGTCGCCGACCACTCCAACAGCGCGCTGACCGTCATCTCCACGGGCGCCTGCAACCAGACTGTGACGAGCGGCTGCAGCTCGCCGACCCAGATCGCTACGGGCGGCCATCTCAATTCCCCGACGGCTCTGGCGGTCAGCGCCTCCGGCTCGACACTCTACGTGGCGAATGGGAACGGCTCCGTGGCTCTCTACAGCGTCGGCGCCACGACCACCACGTACGTCACGACGGTGACCCTCGCCTCAGCGTCGGCGCCATCCGCCTTGGCGCTCGATGCCACCAACGGGTACGTCTACGTCGCGGACGCCGCCAACAGCCGGGTTGAGTTCTTCAACGCCGCGACCTGTAACGCCACGACGACGACGGGATGTTCGAGCCCGCCGGCGACCCTCCCCGTTGGCACGGATCCCGTCGCCCTGGCTGTCGCCAACGGTCCCGGCCAGGGCGACCTCTATGTCGCCAACGCAGGGGGCCAGGGTGGGATCACGGTGATCAGCCTGAACAGCCGGACGGTCGTGACGACGATTCCGACGAGCCAGACACGCAACGGGACGGGCGTGGTCGAGTCCATCGGACTGTCCCCGGACGGGACCGAGGTCCTCGCTGTCCTCAGCGGCCTGACGTTCCCGCCGGACGATGTGATGGCGACGGTTGACACGACGACCAACGAGATCACTGCGACGGTCAACCTCGAAACCGGGACCGACAAGCTGGGTCAGCTCGTGAGCGACAGGACGCTGGGTTACGTGTGGATCACCGACGGGTCCAGCAACGGCGACGTCATCCAGAACCTCAACACTGCCGTCTCGGACCCGGCCAGCCAGCCGTTCGTCACCTCGGTGGGAGGAACCTCGCTCGGGCATGGTGCGGCACAGACCCTGGGACCCCCGCCGTCGGAACAGGCGTGGAACGACGCTCTCTATTACTCAGAGGGAGCGGGCGGGGGCGGCATATCCGAGACGTTTGCGATGCCGGCGTATCAACAGGCGCTCGGCGTGGTCAACGGCAGCAGCGGCACGCCTTGTGCCAGTTCGGGAGGCGACTGCCGCGAGGTTCCCGATGTGTCCGCCGACGCCGATCCGAGCAGCGGCTACATCATTTACGACACGGTCGATGGACAAACCGGCTGGACCGCGCTGGGAGGTACCAGCGGCGCCTCACCGCTCTGGGCGGCCGTCCTCGCGGTGGCCGCCTCCGCCCACGGCAACACCGCAGGCTACGGCGCACTGAACCCGACGCTCTATCTGCTCGCCCAGGAGACGCCCGGCACCTACCTCGACGACGTCACATCCGGGAACAACGACTACAACGCCACCGCCGGCGGGCAGTACCCGGCCATGCCTGGATACGACATGGCGACCGGCCTCGGCACACCCGTGGTCTCCGAGCTGGCCTCGGGGTTGACGGCCATTGCACTGGACGTGGTCGTGTCGGGCTCGCAGACGTACGGGAGCTCATCCCCGGCCCTCTCTGTATCGCCCGACTACGCAGGGCCGGGGACCACCCCGTCGGGCGTCACGCTCGACACGAGTGGCGCGACCTGCACCCAGGTCGACGGCGCCACGCCCATCAGCCCGACGCTGCCGGCGGGAGGCCATACGCTGGCTACCCCTTCGTGCAGCGGAGCGACCCTCTCGGGTCCCAATGCAGCCGACTATGTCATCGTCTACACCAGTGCGCCGGGTGACTTCACGGTCAACTCCGCCCCGTTGACAGTCACGGCTTCGAGCAGCTCCATGACCTACGGCGCCACACCGCCCACCATCACGCCGACCTATTCCGGCTTCGTCAACAACGAGACGCCATCCTCGCTGATCACACAACCGACCTGTTCGACGACCGCCACGAGCGCGAGCTCGGTGTCGGGGAACCCGTACTCGACGTCGTGCGCCGGGGCGGTGGATCCCAACTACTCGTTCAGTTACCTCGGGGGATCCGTGACAGTTGCCCCGGCCCCGCTGACCATCACCGCATTCAGCCCCACGATGGAGACCGGTGCGGTCCCCACGATCGTGCCGATCTATTCGGGTTTCGTGAACGGCGACACGGCATCGTCGTTGAACACGCAGGCCAGCTGCACGACCACAGCGACGAGCACCAGCCCTGCCTCACCGCCGACGTATCCGTCCACGTGCTCGGGTGCCTCCGACTCGAACTATTCGATCAGCTACGTGCCGGGCGCGGTCACCGTCATCGACAGCGCCAACGCGATCCTTGTCTCGGTATCGGGGTCTCAGAGCTACGGGGGAGACCCCTCGTTCTCGGGGAGCGCCACCGCGCCGCCGCCCTCGGGCATCAGCGTCGATACGAGCGGACTGACCTGTGGCGACGTCACACCGGTGACGGGGATCGCCCCGACCCTCCCCGCAGGCACCGACAGCCTTGTTGCCCCCTCGTGTAGCGGGGCCATGCTCTCGGGCCCAGGCGCCGCCGGCTACGCCATCGTCTACACGAGCGCCCAGAACGACTTCACGGTCAGCCCCGCGACCCTCACCATCACAGCCTCGAGCGGAAGCATGGCCTACGGATCGAACCCGCCGACCATCACCGCCCTCTACTCGGGCTTCGTGAACGACGAGGATGCCTCGTCGTTGAACGTACCGCCGACGTGCTCGACGACGGCCACCAGCTCGAGTTCAGTGTCCGGCTCGCCGTATGCGTCCACCTGCAACGGCGCTGTGGACGCCAACTACACCATCAACTACGTGCCAGGCCTGCTGACGCTCGGTCCAGCGACCCTCACCATCACCGCGGCGAGCGGAACCATGGTGTACGGCTCGAGCCCGCCGACCATCACCCCCTTGTTCTCGGGGTTCGAGAACAACGAGGATGCTTCGTCGTTGAGCGTGCTGCCGACGTGTTCCACGCCGGCCACCAGCGCGAGCTCAGTGTCCGGCTCGCCCTATGCGTCCACCTGTAGCGGTGCTGCGGCCGGGAATTACACCTTCAGCTACGTGCCTGGCCTCGTGACGGTCAGTCCCGCGACCCTCACCATCACCGCCTCGAGCGGCAGCATGGCCTACGGCTCGAGCCCGCCGGCCATCACCCCTTCCTACAGAGGGTTCGTCAATGGTGACGGCGCGACATCGCTGAGCTCGCAGCCTGTCTGCACGACCACCGCGACCAGTGCGAGCCCGCCATCACCACCTACCTATCGCTCTTCGTGCTCCGGCGCATCCGATCCGAACTACACCATCGGATATGTGACGGGGGCGGTGACAGTCAACACCCCACCGTCACCCCAGACCTCCCTGCCACCGGCGCCCGCACCGACACCGACGTACGGGTACTGGCTGGTGGGGTCCGACGGGGGCATCTTCACCTTCGGTTCCGCCCAATTCTACGGATCCACCGGGAGCATCACGTTGCAGCGGCCCGTGGTTGGCATCAGCCCGACCGCGAACAAGGCGGGATACTGGCTCGTCGCCTCGGACGGGGGCATCTTCGCCTTCGGCAATGCCGGCTACTACGGATCGATACCTGGGGTCGGGCTCTTGCCGGCCGGATCCGGCGGGCCGCACAGCCTCAATGCACCCATAGTGGCCATGGTCCCCTCGTCCGACGGAGGCGGTTACTTCATGGTGGCTTCCGACGGTGGCGTGTTCGCCTTCGGCGACGCCCGCTTCGCCGGCTCGTGCCCAGGGATCGGCGGCTGCTCGGGCACCGCGGTGGCGGTCGTGCCGGACGCCTCGGGGAACGGGTACTGGCTGCTCACCCAGTCCGGCAATGTCTATGCCTTCGGTGACGCCCCGTTCTACGGTGCCCCGGGGAACCAGGGGTCACCCGTCACGTCCGCTGTCCGGACCGCCAGTGGCGGCGGCTACTGGGTCCTCCTCGCCGACGGCGCCGTGTACGCCTACGGGGACGCGGCGTCACACGGTGGTCCGGTGGGCTCGGTCGGCGGCATCGACCCAGCATCGGCCATCTTCTCCGATGCCGAGGGCGAGGGGTACTGGGTGGCCTCCGCGGACGGGGCCGTCTTCGCGTACGGCGACGCCCCGAATGACGGGTCCATGGCCGGGAACCACCTCAACGGCTCCATCATCGCCGCCACGGGTTTCTGACGGCATGCGCCGACCGGCTGGCCGGTAGCGCGAGAAGAGCGCGGGAGGTCGGCTTCCCCTCGTCTCAGGCGACGTCAGGTACTCGCTGCAGGGGCAAAGGTGGCAATGCAGCCCTGGAGCGCCCCGACGCCGGCAGCCTCCGTGGGCGGGGTGGACGTTGTCGTTGTGGTTGTCGTCGTCGGCACCGTGGTCGGCGGGGCCGTCGTTGTCGTCGTCGTGGTCGGCGACTCGGTCGTGGTGGTCGTCGGCGGAGGAACGGTCGTCGTCGTCGTGCTCGGCACGGTGGGAGTCAGCGCCTGCAGCGGGACCGTGGTGGGGACCGTCGTTGTGGTGGTCGTCGTTGTCGTCGGCGGAACCGTGGTCGTGGCTGGTGCGACCGTGGTCGTGGTCGACGGTGTCGTGGTCGTCGACGTGGTCGTGGTGCTCGTCGCACCGGCCGCGTCAGTACCACTGGACGGAGGGGGCGTGATCGTCACGGTGGCGCAGGCGCCGGCGTGCTCGAGCGTTCCCACGTCCGTGATGAGTTGTGTCAGGTCGTGATCCTCAGCGGATTGGTCCGACGTCAACGCGACGGCCGCCTGCGCCAGGGCTTTGGATGCGGCGTCTCGGCGTTGCTCGGCATCCTTGAAGACTCCGTTTGCGGCGCCCTCCTGCGAGAGCAGGTTGCTGGCCGTCACGCCGAGATACTCCTGCGCCACGACGCCGTCGGAGTCCACCGGCGTCCTCGAGGTGAGCGGTTGGGTCCCTCCGTTGCTGACGAGCGGGGCACCCGAATACAAGCCGCTGCTCACGTACTCGCTCACGGCAAACTTCTGCAGGGATCGGGAGGTTGCGCTCGAATTGGCTCCGGGCGGTGGCCACGTTGGATTCCGCCGCGGCGAGCGCGAGATCGCGAATCCCGACTTCGCTCTGATCAGCCGATACCGTCTCGATCGACTTCTGGTAGGACGCCAGGTCCGTTGTTACGTTGCCGTAGACGTTGAGGGCCGAGGAGACGGGCAGCGACGCGGGCAGGGTGTCGGCTCCACTCAGGACTTCGTTGACGTAGCACGGGACTCCGGCCGGAGAGACTGCGCACCAGGCACTTTGGTCGACGACGGCGAGAAAAGCGGAAGCCGGAGTGACGTTCCCGGCCCGGAGCGCCGCCGTGATGACCCACATGTTCGGTTGGTAGAGCGTCGCCACTGTCGCCGAGCAGCCGGCGGCCCAGGTGGAGAAGGCCGGGAAATTGTTGGACGTGTCCACCCCGGGAATCGGTGCTCCCGTGACATCGGTGGTCCGCAAGGAGTTGAAGGGGTTGAACGCCGCCGTGTTGTTGGTCGAGCCGCCCTCGGCGGCCTGCCACTCGTCGAGATCGGCGATGTTGGCCGGGGTGGCGGGGGCGGCCAGACCTTCGAGGACGCACAGCTCCCACGCCGGCGGCAGCGGTGTGTAGGCGCCCGGCTGCGCGGCCGCCGGGCTGCTGGCTGTCCACGCCAGCGCGCCGCCCCCGAGGCCCACTGATGCCAGGGCCAGCACGAATGCAACGCTCCGAGTTATGGATGTCATGAGAGATCGATGAGGATCGGGTTCTTCCGCCATTGGCGTGGTCAGGTCCGGGAGGGTGTGCGCTCCACGAGCGCCATGCGACCGCACAAGGTTGGCACGTTCGCCCTCCCTTGTTCCGACGCGTCCCCTTCACTTCGTCCGATCGGACGCACCGCGTGAATCCTGTTGTGCGAAACATGGGCTGCGCAGGGTTGTGGGCCTCGGACTGTGGAACCCCTTCGCCGGGGTGCCAGCGCCGGCCACGGCAGGCGAAACCGCTGGTGGAACGGGGTGCCGGCTGGGGAGTCACGGTACCGTCAGATCTCTACCGGCCGGGCGAGGCAGCCCCGTGGTGGGCAGGATGAGGCCCTCTGTGATCATTCGATGATCTTTTGGTGACCGTCAGGATCACCCGTCTCGGCGCAAGTTCGATGAGCTGTGGAGCCGATCTACTCACGCCGAGATCCGTCGGTCGGAGTCAGGAAACCGACCCCGTAAACGGCGAGATGCCGAGCCGGTTGGACCACCCTGAGTCTGTGGGTGGAGACAACCGACCCGGCATCGAGCCGAGTTGCGTGTCCGATCAGGCCGGCGATACTCCCGTGCCAACCATGCCCACGATGGGCTTGTTCAAGACGATGGATCCGGTCGAGCCACTGAACGGGGCGTTGCCGTAGTTGAAGATCCCACCGTCGGAGGCGACGAGCCAGTAGCCCTTCCCGGTTCCGGAAGCGGCCATGCCCACCACGGGCTGGTTCAGCTTCAGGCTTCCGGTCGAGCCGTAGAAGCCGGCGTCGCCGTAGTTGAAGATCCCGCCGTCGGTAGCGACGAGCCAGTAGCCCTTGCCGGTCGAGTCGGCGGTCATGCCCACGACGGGCTTGTTCAGCTTCAGGCTTCCGGCCGAACCGTAGAAGGCGGCGTCGCCGTAGTTGAAGATCCCGCCGTCAGCAGCCACGAGCCAGTAGCCACCACCGTCAGGGGTGGCAGCGATGCCGACGATGGGCTGGTTCAGCTTCAGGCTCCCGGCCGAACCGAAGAACCCGGCGTCCCCGTAGTTGAAGACGCCACCGTCGGAGGCGACGAGCCAGTAGCCGCCACCGTCATGGGTCGCGGCAATCCCGACGATCGGCTTGTTCAATGTCAGGCTCCCAGCCGAACCCTTGAACTGGGCGTTGCCGTAGTTGAAGACACCACCGTCAGACGCAGCCAACCAGTAGCCACCCGCGTTGGCCGTCGTCGCAATGCCGACAACCGGCTTGTTCAGCTTCAGTCCACCCGCGGATCCGCAGAAAGGAAGGTTTCCGAAGGTGAAGACGCCACCGTCCGAGGCGGCGAGGTCGTAGCCGACGGGCGACGCAGGAGCGACGCAGGCGCCGGCGAAGGAGATGGTCGCCGTCGCCTGGTCACCAGCGAGGTCGCCGTAGGCAATCACGCACGAGACGCCAGCCGCCTGTTGCGCGGCCGTTGGCGGGCAGGGGTACTTGGCCGCGTCCGCCGCCGCGTCATTCCCGGCCGAGTCGGTGCCTGTCGCCGGTGGGCCCACCGTGCCCGTCGTCACCGTGAACGAGGCGGAGAACCCACCGCTTGCGTTCGTCGGCTGCAGGTTGGTGGCGCCCGTCGCGAGTGGCGGCGGCCCGCAGGAGACGGGCGTTGCGTTGCCCTCGAGGGACACGGTCGGCTGCGAAGTGTCGGTGTTGCATTCCAAGATGGCGCCAACCGAGTTGGCGGCGTAGCCGGCGCCGGTGACCGTGACCGTCGTCGTGCCCTGTGCCTGCAACCCCGTAGAAGGGGACACCGTCAGCGTTGCCGTACTGCTTGCGGCACCTGCCGTCTCGGCGAAGCTCAGTGCCCCCGCGCCCGCAATTCCCGCTACGGACAAAAGGGCTGCTACTGCGAGTGCACCCCGTGAAAGAATTCTGCTGCGCATGTTCTGTATGGCCTTCCCCTTGTTGCCCCCGGGCTGAACCCAACGACATCCAATTGATCTGAACCCCCAATAGAGATCAGGGCGAACGCTAAGAGTCACGACGGCCCGCGTCAAGCGCGTTCGGGCATTTCGGCGTCTTGGACCGATTGCAGGCACAGACATCTTCGACATGAGGTCTGAGAACGTTTCGGGCCGATCCGAGGGGGTGCGAGAAAGAGGTCCGCGACGATGGGAGGAACTGATCGCACCCGCGATGTACGGATCATGATGCGCGCGCCGAGGGGCAAGGAGGACAGGACACCAGGCCCGTTCTCGGCGAGGCGTGCCCGGGGCGCCCTCCCTCCCGCGGCGGAACCGTGGCCAGCCCCACGTTGGTCCGCCAGGTCCCCGACAACGTCCCTTCGTCGACAACGGTCCAGTTCAGAAGGGCGGAGGGGACGCGGCCCCGATCGGTGAGCATGATCACCGGAGTCGTTTGGATCGGCTCGTGATCACGAGCAACGAGCGATGGATTGCCAGGGCGCGAGCCCCCGGCTCCGTGGTTCTGCAGGCCGCGCGACTACGTTTTGCAGCAAGGACAACAACGATGGCCTCAGCAAGTCAGGGCTCTCGGACCGGCCGGCGATCGCCCAGAGTGAGGCGCTGCATCGTGACATATCCTCGTGAAGCGAGCCGGCGGTAGTGGCAACCCGCGAGGACATACGGCGGCAGCTCGACCGAGGATCTCTGGCTTGCGTGCCGGGGAGTGCATCGTGGTTCCGACCGACTCTCATCGGCGTGGTCGCTCTCGGGGCCGTCGTGAGAGTCGTGTTCGCGATCTCGGTCATGTCGCGTGCTCTCTCGGGTGACGCCAATCTCTTCCACGCGTTTGCTGCGGATATGGCGACGGGAAAAGGCTACGAATTCTCGGGTCATCCGACGGCCGGGCACCCTCCGGTGTTTCCGTCCGTGCTGGCGGTCTTGGACCTGGTGGGAATTTCGTCGGTCGGAGCGCAACGCGTCGCTGTGTCCATTGTCGCCTCATCGGGGGTCCTTCTTGTCGGACTGCTCGGGCGAAAGGTGGCGGGACCGGCTGTCGGGATTGGTGCGGCGGTGATCGCCGCCTTGGACCCGTTGTGGTTTCAGCCCAGCGGCATTCTGATGAGCGAGAGCGTCTACCTCGTCGCCATTCCGGGGATGCTGCTGACGGCTGTCCTCTGCATGGAGAAGCCCACTGTGTGGCGATTCGGAGGTCTCGGAGTCCTCATCGCCGTCGCCACCCTGATCAGAAGCGAGGCGGTCGACTTCATTCCGCTTCTCGGCATCCCCGTCGTGTTGCTGGCAGCGGGTGACTGGCGTCGTCGGGTGCAGACCGGATTGGCCCTCGTGGTGGGCTGCCTGCTCATCCTGACACCCTGGCTCGTGAGAAATGAGCTGCAACTCGGTGGAGCGTCCCTCTCGACCAACGGTGGGGTCACGCTCGATGGGTCCTACTGTGCCGAGACGTTCAATCCGAGCAATGTCACCTACGGCAGCTACAACGGAGGCTGTTCTGCGATCGACATCTACAAGCTGTCCCTCCACACCAGGCCGCCGGATGGTTCCAAGTCCTACACGGAACTGACCCTCGATCGGGCGGCGACTCGTCTCGCTGAGACCTTCGCTGAGGACCACCTGAGCGACATGCCGGGAGTTGTGGTGGCCCGCGAGTTGTCGGTGTGGGGGTTCGGCGATCACGAAAACCAGCTCGATCTTGCAGCCGCCGAAGGGCGGGTTCCCTCCTTCGAGCAGGCGGGCCTGATCGTCTACTGGGTCTTGCTGCCCTTCGTCATCGTCGGAGCGGTGATGCTCTCGAGGACCTCGCGGCGAATGCTTGTCGTCATGACCGTCCCCCTGCTCGTGGTGGCCCTGAACGCCGCCCTCTTTTACGGAAGCACTCGGATGCGGTCGGCCGCCGAGCCCTCACTCGCCGTGCTGGCCTCCATCGGCATCGTCGCCGTCACGAGCATTGTCAACCTGAGGCGAGACTCGGAGCGTTCCACACGGCGACGCGCATGAGCGTCTGTCGTGATCACCGGAGCGGGTCTCGACGGCAGATCCGTGGTGGCTCACCTGCATGTTCTCAGTCGTGCTCACACGGCGAACATCGGCGGGCGACCCCAGAGGCTCTGTAGCGGAGAAGTATGCTCCCGCCGTGGTCGGGGGCACTGGAGGGCTGGCGGCGGGGCCTGTGCTCGGTGCCCACGCGTCACCGTTCAGGTGATGTCGGTCGCAACCGACCCCGCCCCGGTCGCGGGCGTCGAGGCGGGGACTCCGCCGGGAGATCGGCGCTTTCGGCCCGACGTGCAGGGATTGCGCGCCATCGCCATCCTCTTGGCTCTCGTCTACCACGCCGGCATCCCACCGTTCACCGGCGGCTACGTCGGCATCGAAGTCTTCTTCGTGATCTCGGGGTTCGTGATCACCGGGTTGCTGCTGCGCGAGCGCGCATCGACTGGGCACACGTCGCTTCGTCACTTCTATGGTCGCCGGGCACGGCGCATCATCCCCATGGCGACGCTCGTCATCATCGTCACCGTCATCGTCACGTACCACTCGCTGGGCACACTGGTCGGACACGAGACCGCGACGGACGGAAAATGGGCCGCGCTCTTCCTCGCCAACGTCCATTACCAGGCGACGGACACGAACTACCTGGTCTCCCAGACCCCACCTTCGCCGCTGCTGAACTACTGGTCACTCGGCGTCGAAGAGCAGTTCTACATCGTCTACCCGGCGGTCTTCCTGCTCATGGGTTGGTGGGCGCGGCGGGGCTCGTTCCGGCTGCGCATCACCGTCTTCCTGCTCGCGGTGATCGTCCTCTCGTACGGATACTCCATCGTGTTCACGGCGTCGGATGCACAGAGCGCCTACTTCTCGCTGTTGGTCCGGTCCTGGGAGTTGGCCCTCGGGGGGCTCATCGCCGTCTACGGTCAACAGCTCCAGCGCATCCCACAGGCCTGGGCCGCGGCCGCGTCCTGGGTCGGACTGGCCGTGATCTTGGTGGCCAGCGTCACCCTGACGCCCGCCAGCGACTACCCAGGGGCCCTCGTCGCCATTCCGACGCTGGCTGCCGGCCTGATCATCGCCGCCGGCGCCGCGGCGCCCTCGTGGGGAGTCGAGCGCCTGCTCCGGCGCCAGCCGTTCCCGTTCCTCGCTCTCATCTCGTTCTCGCTCTACCTGTGGCATTGGCCGATCCTCGAGATTGCCGCGCAGAGTCGGGGGACGGCGGTGCTCCCGGTGTGGGACAACGTCCTGCTCCTGCTCGTGTCCGGGGTGCTGGCGACCCTGACGTACCGGTTCATTGAGAACCCGGTGCGCCACGCCCGATTCCTGAGCCGTCGAGTATGGGCGAGCCTCATCATGGGCGCCTGTCTCATCGTTGCCACGCTCGCAGTCACGACCTATGAGGAACGCCGCCCCACCGTCGACCTCGGGAACCTGGCGGCGGCCAAATCGGGCTCTGTCTGCCTTTCACCTACGGCGAGTGTCGTCGCAGGCCTGCGGTCCAAGGACGCTTCCAGCGGTCCCCAGCCGACAAGTCCATCGGATGCGCAGCGTCAGACGGTGCTCCTGGTAGGCGACTCGACCGCATGCACGCTGCTTCCAGGGCTTCAAGCTGTCGGTCCGTCCTATGGGATGAAGTTCGAGAACGGTGCCGTCATCGGATGCGGGGTCGTGAGCGGCACGCTGGCCCCGGCCCCTCCCTATGGCCAAGGCATCGAGACGTCAACGGATCAGTGTCAGGGTGAGGCCAATCGCGCCGAAACCCTGGCCCTCGAGCGGTACCGTCCGAGCCTTGTCGTGTGGGCGAGCACCGACGAGCACAGCTCAATCGTCAACAGCACTCCCCACGGGAACCAGATCCTCCAATCAGGGTCACCTGAGTGGAAATCGGTCATGTTGGAGCGGATCGACGCGCGCGTGGAGAAGTTCCTCGCGACGGGGGCCAGGGTCGTCCTCGTGGCCGAGCCCGCTCCGCCGCACGATGTGACGGCGGCGGAGAATGCAGACATGTCGGCGTTCCTGAAATCGCCCGCTGCGCAAGACCCCGGCCCCCCGGACGCCGAGGACGAGCAGTACGGACAGATGAACGCAATGCTGCGCGAGGTCGCGGCGCGGCACCCGGACAAGGTGGCCGTGGTCGATCTCGGGGCTCGCGTGTGCCCCGCCGGCCCCAGCTGTCCCTATGTGGTGAAGGGCTACGATCCGACCCTCACGTCGGCGGCGCAGACCCTTCGACCAGACGGGTACCACTATCTGAACTCGGGAGCGCTCTGGGTCGCCCAATGGTTGGTGCCTCGCCTTGCGACGTCCGCCAAGGGCCTGTCATGAGTTCGTGGCGACGTGGTGGAGGCCCGACACGTTCGAGGCGTTCGCAGCGGGCGGGCGTCCGAGAGCACGTCTGCGCCGTCGCCTGCGGATCGGACCGATCGCGAGCGCCACAACCGAGCCGATCACCCCGAGGGCAGCCAGGACCAACCCGGCAGTGAAACTGCTGGGCCAGTAACGCACGGTCACCACGTGATCTCCGGCTGGAACAGTCGCGTGCAACATGATGCCTTTGTACGGACGAAGCCCCAGCGGTCGCCCGTCGATGGTGGCGTTCCAACCCGGGACGTTGGTCAATCGCAGCCGCAGGTCTTGCGCATCCTTGGCATGAACGACGATGCGCCAACTCGCAGGGCCCGAGTGTGTGACCGTGTGCACGATTTTGGCCGCGCTCGGACTCACGTGGTGCAACGGCGTCACGGTGGCGAACCCTGCGCCCGGAACCTTGAAGAGCCCTTCCTTCCCGACGTTCGTCACATAGGTGCTCCCGCTGGGCCCTGGTGCACCATCGGGTTCGAGCACGTAGGAGATGCCGAAGAGGCGGGCGAGCGAAGCTGAGGTGATAGTCGGGGAAAAGCTCGAGAGAGTGGGGTATCCACCGAGGCTTCCGGTGAGCTTCTGCCAACTCGAGTAATAGGCCGTCGGGAGAAGCGGGTCGTACACCGAGTACTCGTGAATTCCGAACAGGACGTTTGCGTTGGCGAGGATTCCGACGGACGAACTCGGCGCGCCGAGCCCGACGACAGACGATCCGACCACCCGCTGCAGATGCCTGACCGCGGGCGTTGCTTCGGCTCCCTGTGACGAGGCGGTCCACACGTAGCCTCCTGCGGCCACGAGGAATATCGACTCGAAGCTGAGGACGAGACAAGCCCCGAAACGTCGTGCCTGGGACCACCGCTGTGCAGGCGCCACTCCGAGGGCGGGCGGTCCGGAGTGAGAAGCGACCGGCCCGACGCGCAGGCTCGCGAGGCCAACAGCCACCAAGGCGATGCCGAGAAGAAGGCCGCCCGCCACCCACCAGTACGTGGCGGTACCGAACGCGAGCACACCGCTGTTGTGGTTCCCACCGGTCAGCCAGACCACGGTCAGTGCAACACCCGCCACCCCGAACAAGGCGCCGAACCCCAAGAGGACGGTGCGCCGAGTCGTGCGTGCGAGAGTCTGGAGCCCCACTGCCGCCAACACCGCTGTGCCGAGAGCGAGCAGGATGTTGGTTCGTCCCCACCTCACGGCATGGAGTCCCGGAAGTGCCTTGAGCGCCGTGTCGACCGGCTGTACGAAGGCCACCACGCCGGCGATCAAGCAGAGAATCGCAAGAGCAGGCACGTAGGCACGCTTGAAGCAGAAGAGAACCGACCCTGCAGCCAAGACGATCGCCGCAACACCGACGTATTGAAAGTCGACGATGTTCGGGAATGCCACGAGGCTCAGCAGATAGCCATAGAAGGCCTGTGATGCCGAGAACGCATAGATAGGACCCGCATTGAGATTCCGGACTGAGGTCCTGAGCAGTTGCAGTCCGGGGAGGAGGAGGGGCGCGGAGAGCACAAGCCCGAGAACGAGGCCCGCCAGCGTGTCGAAGAGTGGTGGTCCGAGGTGAAACCGGTCGCGATCGGTCATTTTGAGGCTTGCCAACGAAGCGATGACAAAGACGGCGATGCCCAGAAACAGGACCGCCAGCGCGTCGGGCTGCCCGGCGTAGACAGCGCAGGCCAGGGCGCTGCCCGTGAGCACCACAGACGGCACTCTGTGCCTCCCTCGCTGAATGAGGACACAACCCGCCAGGATCCACCCGGTCCAGGAGAGGACAGAGGCGATCGGCCAGCCGAGCCATGTGAAGAGCGGTCCGGCCAACTCGAAGGCCACACCACCGAACGCGCTGGCGACGACACCGAGACGAAGCAACCGGCAGAGCACGTACGACCCGGTTCCTGCGACGATCAGCGTCACTATGACTTGGCACGTGTACGCGAATCGGAGCGGAACCAGATAGCTGACGAGTGCGGGAACGCTGAACGCGCCGGACTGCCAGTTGAAGGCGAGTGGCGTGCCGAGCACGTTGTACGAGTTCCAGAGTGGGAGATGTCCGGCGTGCACCTGCGTCCAGGCCAACGTCGCCCATGGGATCATCTGGTCGATCTGGTCGCCCTGGAACGCGTCGTGGACGGCGGCATGTCGAGCAGTCAGGCCGTATTGGTACAGGATGTCGTAGGGACCTATCGACGTCCCGTGCGAGAGTGCAGGCAACAGGGTGGCGATCCCGACGAGGACGACCCACGCCACGCCGACGGCGTCGAGCAACCAGTTTGCGCGGGCGTCCGATGCAGGTCTTCCGGCGCTCTGCACACCCTGAGGCGGTTCGGTCTCGAGCCCGACGAGCATCGCTCCGGATGAATGCATGCTGCTCACGTCAGCCCGACCGCCCCGACCTCACGGCCACATGGCGGGAGCGCAGTCGAGATGCGCCGGTTGGGTGTCGCGTTGCTGGTGCTCCGTCTACCCGGTCGCATGGATCGCCGACACGTCGAAGCAACGTTCGCCAGCTGTTATCGGGAACGCAAAGGAGCAAACGTGGTCGCACTCGCCTCCTTGACCTTCCGATCGATGATGTCACACGAAGATCTGGCTCGCATCTGTGAGTCGCAACGCGCGGTGGCGGATGTCGCGGCAGGTCTTTTCCGCACCATTGCGAGAGGATTCATCTGGAATGCGTGGTGAATGATCGGTCCCTGACACCTCCGTGCAACCGGCATCGCGCCGCGCAGCGACACGATCGAGAGAGTGCATCGGATCGCCGTCGCAGCGTTCTCCCGCGGCCTTCTCACGGTTGCGATGTCTCGAGCGAAACCGGACGAGAGGCTCCCGGAGAGGTGGGTCCTCTCCGACGGCGTTCGGCCGCACGCGCTTCGGGGCCTGGTCCTCCGTGCCGCGGTGCGGGCACACGACCGGGACCGCGGCTGAACCGGAGTGCGTCAGTCGCACGGCGGTGCCCGGAGCGGGACTCGAACCCGCACGCCCTTTCGGACAGCGGCTTTTGAGGCCGCCGCGTCTGCCATTCCGCCATCCGGGCGAGAACCCTCGATGGTACAGGCTGCGATCTACGGTGACGGGGTGGGAGCGCCTGCGTCATGAGGCTCGCCGGCGTGGAACTGGTGCAGGTCGACCTCCCGTTCCGTCAGGCGATCGGCACCGCCGCCGGCGTGCACCGGTTGCGTCCGCTTCTCTTCGTCCGGGTCGTCACCGAGGACGGCGAGGGCTGGGGCGAGTGTGCCGCCCTGGAGGACGGGACCGCCGTCGATCCGACGCTGGCGGCGGTGGAGCGGGCGGCGGTGGAGCTGGGTGTGCGCCGCCTGTACGAAGCGGCCGCGGCCCGGGGCGGTGAGCTTCCCGCTGCGGCGGGCGTGGCCCAGCTCTTCGGCGGGACGCCCGTGGACCGGATGCTCGCCGCGACGTTCGAGATGGCGGTCGCCGACGCCGAGCTGCGGGCGGCCGGGCGCTCGCTGGCCGACGATCTCGGGGTGGGCGCGGGGTTCGAGGCCCTGGCGGTCGGCGCCGTCGTGGGGATCCCCGAGGGCCATGACACTGCCGTGTTGCGCCAGCAGGTCGACGCCGTGGTGCAGGACGGCGCGGCACGGGTGCGGCTGAAGATCGAGCCCGGTTGGGTGGTCGAGCCGGTGCGGGCCGTCCGCGCCGAGTACCCCGACCTGGTCCTCCAGGTCGATGCCAACGGGTCCTTCGACGCGGGGGCCGAGAACGTGGCGATCCTGAGCGAGCTGGCCGGTTTCGACGTGCTGTGCATTGAGCAACCGCTGCCGCCGGCCGATCTGGTGGCCCATGCGCAGTTGGCCCGAGTGCTCCCCGTCCCGATCTGCCTCGATGAGTCGCTGTCGACGCCGCGCCGCGTCACCGATGCGCTGCGCAACGGCTCGTGCGCCATGGCCTGCCTCAAGCCGGCCCGCCTCGGCGGCGTCCGCGCCACCAGGGCCGCGCACGCCGCCTGCGCGGCCGCAGGTGTGCCGGCGTTCGTCGGCGGCTTCTTCGAGGCCGGGCTGGGGCGGGCGGCCAACCTGGCCCTGGCGGCCCGGCTGAGCCAGGACGCGACGGGCCTGGTCAGCGACGTCGGGGATCCCGCCGACTACCTCGCCGTCGACCCCTGTGGCTACCCGCCGGTGCGCGGCGGGTGGGTCCAGGTGCCTGGTGCCCCTGGCGTCGGCAGCCCCCCTGACGCCGCGGTTCTGGAGAAGCTCGAAGTGCGGCGTCGCTGGTTCCCCGCCACCTACACTTGACCCTCCATGCATCGCGTCCTCTTGGAGCGGCGGATCAGAGATGTCCACTCCCGGCTTGTCCGGGCGCGGGAGGAGTTGGCCGTGCTGAATGAGCAGTTGGCGGTTGTGCAGGAGTCAGCCGACGAGGCGCGCGTGCGCGCCCTCGTGTCGGAGACGCCGCTCGCCAGCCAGGAGCACAACGAGGCGGCTCGCCACGCCGACGCCATGGTGCGGGCGCGCGATGCGCTCGACAAAGTCGTGAGCGACCTCGAGCGCCGCCAGGACGAGCTCCTCGCTGCCGTCGCCACGGGCAAGCAGTGACGGTGCCTGTTCGGGCGGTGACAGCCCGGTCCGCCTCGTGACGCCCGACAGCGGCTCGACCGTGCTGGCGCGCGTCGTGATCGCCGAGGACGAGGCCATCGTGCGGCTGGACCTCAAGGAGATCCTGGTGACGGCCGGCTACGAGGTCGTGGGTGAGACCGGCCGCGGCGACGAGGCCGTGACCCTGGTCGAGCAGCACGGACCGGATCTCGTCATCCTCGACGTCAAGATGCCGGGCATGGACGGCATACGGGCCGCCCGCGAAATCACCTCCCGCCATCAGGTGGCGGTGCTCCTCCTGACGGCCTTCAGCCAACGCGACCTCATTGAGGAGGCCCGGGACTCGGGGGTGTCCGCCTACCTCATCAAGCCGTTCCAGCCCCGGGATCTGCTGCCGGCGATCGCCGACGTGCTGGCCAAGGCGCGCCAGGACTGGGCCATCGACAACGAGGCCGCGCACTCCTCCGACGCCGCCGAGGACAAGATCGCCACCCGGCGGGTGGTCGACCAGGCCAAGCAGGTCTTGATGGACCGCGACGACCTTTCCGAGGACGACGCCTTCCGGTTCATTCAGCGCACCGCCATGCAGACGCGCGCCCTCATGCGCGACGTGGCGCAACAGGTCGTCGACGGCACGCTCACCCCGTAGTGTCGACGGCATGACGTCGTCGCCCCCGCAGGAGCGATCCGGGCCGTTGCTGCTGCTCGACGGCATGTCGCTGGCCTTCCGGGCCTACTTCGCGCTGCCCGACACCCTGGCCACCTCGACCGGCGTGGTCACCAACGCCGTGCACGGGTTCACCTCCATGCTGGTGTACCTCATCCGGGAGCATCACCCCACCGCCCTGGCCGTGGCCTTCGACGCCCCGGGGGCCACCTTCCGCGACGAGATCCTCGAGGACTACAAGGCCGGGCGGGCCGAGACGCCGTGGCTGTTGCCGCCCCAGTTCGACATGATCCGCGACGTCATGACGGCGCTGGCCATCCCCGTGGTGGAGGCCCCGGGTTTCGAGGCCGACGACGTCATCGCCACGCTGGCCACCGAGGCGGCGGCGCGCCAGACGGAGGTGGTCATCGTCACGGGGGATCGCGACAGCTTCCAGCTCGTGCAGGACCCGTACGTGCGCGTCCTGTACAACAAGCGCGGCGTCAGCGACTACGCGCTCTACGACGAGAAGGGCATCTTGGACCGCACCGGCGTGCCCCCGACGCAGTACGTGCTGCTGGCGTCGCTGCGCGGCGACCCCTCGGACAACCTGCCGGGCATTCCGGGCGTGGGCGAGAAGACGGCCGCCAAGCTGCTGACCAAGTACGGCGACCTCGACGGCATCTTCTCCCACCTCGACGAGCAGACGCCCAAGCTGCGCGAGAACCTGACCGAGAACGAGGAGCTGGCTCGCTCCAACGCCCGCATCATCCCGCTCGTGCTCGACGTGCCGCTCGACGTCCACATCGACCAGCTGACCCTGGGCGGCTGGGACCGGGCCACCGCGGAGGCCACGTTCGAGCGCTTCGAGATGAAGACCGTGTGGAGCCGGCTCGAGGAGCTGCTCGACGCCGGATCGCTCGGCGAGCCCGCCCCCGGCAGCGCCGGCCCGTCGGGCAAGGGGGCCGAGGCGGTCATTGCCGCAGCCGCGAGCGGGCACGCCCCGCCGGCGGAGCCCGCGGCACCGCTCTTCGACCTGCGCGAGGTGGCCTTGCCCACGACGGCTGCCGACGTGACGAAGCAGCTGTCCGCGCTCGGCACGGGCCGCCTCGCGCTGGCCGCCCGCTGGGACGGCATGCCGGGGCGCAGCGACCTGGTGGGCGCTCGTCCTCGTGGCCACCGAGGGCGAGGAGGCCGGCCTCGGCGTCCTGGTGCCCGGAGACCTGCTCGGCGCCGCCTCGGTGGCGAAGAAGCTCACCACGCGTGTTGGCCCGGCCGTTCGTGGGCCACGGGGTCAAGGAGGCCATGCGCGCCCTCCTTCCCCTGGGCATCGACCTCACCGGCCTCGACATGGACACGGGCGTGGCCGCCTACCTGCTCGACGCCTCGACCGGTGAGTACGAGCTGTCACAGCTGCGCGAGCAGACGGGCCAGCTCAGCCTCGACATCGTCGAACCGGGGGAGACCGAGCGCGACCTGGCCCAGGACGCCGCCGGCGAGGCAGCCGACGTCGCCGGCATGGCGCTGGGCTTTCGCCGGCGCCTCGACACCGAGGACATGGCGGGCCTCCACGACGACATCGAGACGCCGCTCGTGCGGGTCCTGGCCAAAATGGAGGTGGCCGGCATCGGCGTCGACCGGGCCGAGCTGCAGGCGATCACCGACGTGCTCAAGGAGTCCGCGGCCGCCCTCCAGGGGGAGGTGCAGGAGCACGCCGGCCACGAGTTCAACGTCAACTCGACCCCGCAGCTGCGGACCGTCCTCTACGACGAGCTCGGCCTCACCCCGGGGAAGAAGACCAAGACCGGCTTCTCGACCGATGCCCAGACGCTGGAGAGCCTGCGCGGCGCCCACCCGATCATTGACGCGCTGCTCTCGTACCGCGAGGTGGAGAAGCTGCGCTCGACGTACGGGGAGAGCCTGCTGGCCGAGATCGCCCCCGACGGCCGCATCCACGCGTCGTTCGGGCAGACGGTGGCGCGCACGGGGCGCATCTCGTCGGACCGGCCCAACCTGCACAACATCCCGGTGCGCACCGAAATGGGCAAGCAGTTCCGGCGGGCGTTCGTGCCGGCCCAGGGCAGCACCTTCTTGGTGGCCGACTACGACCAGGTGGAGCTGCGCTGCATCGCGCACCTCTCCGAGGACCCCGGCCTCATCGACGCCATGACGAGCGGCTCGGACGTGCACCGGACGGTGGCGGCGGCCGTGTACGGGATCGCGCCCGAGGAGGTGACCCACACCCAGCGCGAGTTCTGCAAGATGGTCTCCTACGGCCTGGCCTACGGCATGGAGGCCTACGGGCTCAGCCAGCGCCTCGGGGTGCCCGTCGAGGAGGCGGCCGCCATCATGGAGAGCTACTTCGGCGCCTTCCCCCTCGTGAAGCAGTACATGGACCATGCCGTGGCCGACGCCAAGATCCGGGGCGCCACGCGCACCCTCTTCGGCCGCATCCGGCCCCTGCCCGACCTGCACTCGTCGAACTACCGGGTGCGCCAGGCGGCCGAGCGCCAGGCCATGAACGCCGGCATTCAGGGGCTGGCCGCCGACATCTTCAAGATGGCCCTGGTGCGCCTCGACCGCGACCTCGAGGCGGAGAAGCTGGCCAGCCGGCTGGTGCTCCAGGTCCACGACGAGGTCATCGTCGAGGTGGCGGCGGGGGAGGAGGGCGACGTGCTCCGCCTCACCGAGTCCGCCCTGACCGGGGCGGCGGACCTCGACGTCCCCTTGACCATCTCCGCCGCGACGGGAGCGAGCTGGGCGGGCGCCAAGGGCTGAGCGGCCACCGGCCGGCCCGGCGCGGGCCGATGACGGGGAGATCCACCCTGGCCAGCTGGTACGCTTCGGGGCTTGCCCGCCGGCACCGGTGGCGGCGCAACCCGTATTCCTCGAACTGACCCCGGCGCGGTCCTGCGGGTGCAAGTCGCGCCCGTCGCAAGGAGCTTCATCATGGCTGACGCAGCACGCACCTCCCTCCTGTCCCCCGAAGCGATGGGCAGCTTCGACGCCGAGGGCAACTACACCCCTCGCACCATCGTCGACGACGACCTCGGTGACGCCGACCTCGAAAAGGCGATGGGCGACTCCATCATTGAGTTCGACGATGGCGACGTCATTGAGGGAACGGTCGTCAAGATCGATCGCGACGAGGTCCTTCTCGACATCGGCTTCAAGTCCGAGGGCGTCATCCCCGCCCGCGAGCTCTCCATCCGCAACGACGTCGACCCGGCCGAGATCGTGTCGCTCGGCGATCACGTCGAAGCGCTCGTTCTCCAGAAGGAGGACAAGGAGGGGCGACTCGTCCTGTCCAAGAAGCGCGGCGCAGTACGAGCGCGCCTGGACCACGATCGAAGAGAAGAAGAACAACGGTGAGATGGTGTCCGGTCCGGTCATTGAGGTCGTCAAGGGCGGCCTGATCGTGGACATCGGATTGCGCGGCTTCCTGCCCGCCTCGTTGGTCGAGCTGCGCCGTGTACGCGAGCTGCAGCCCTACGTGGGCAAGGTGATCGAGGCCAAGATCATTGAGCTCGACCGCAACCGCAACAACGTCGTGCTGTCGCGCCGGGCGTGGCTCGAAGAGGCCCAGAAGGAGCAGCGGGGCGACTTCTTGCAGAACCTCAAGCCGGGCGAACGCCGCAAGGGTGTCGTCTCCTCGGTCGTCAATTTCGGTGCCTTCGTGGACCTGGGCGGCATGGACGGGCTCGTCCACGTGTCCGAGCTCAGCTGGAAGCACGTCGACCACCCGTCGTCGGTGGTGTCGGTGGGCGATGAGATCGAGGTCGAGGTGCTCGACGTGGATCTCGACAAGGAGCGCATCAGCCTGTCGCTGAAGGCCACGCAGTCCGATCCCTGGCAGGAGTTCGCCGACTCCCACGCGGTCGGACAGCTCGTCTACGGCCGCATCACCAAGCTGGTGCCATTCGGTGCCTTCGTCCAGGTGGGCGACGGGATCGAGGGCCTGGTGCACATTTCCGAGATGGCGGTCCACCACGTGGACCTGCCCGAGCAGGTGGTGACGCCGGGCGAGGAACTGTGGGTCAAGATCATCGACATCGACCTGCAGCGCCGCCGCATCTCCTTGTCGATCAAGCAGGCCGCCGAGGGTGGCGAGGTCTCCGAGGAGTACCGCGAGGCCTTCGGGGAGCACGCCTACGACGAAGAGGGCAACTACATCGGCTTCGACTACGCCGAGGGCGAGTTCACCCCCGAGACCGAGGCCCAGGCGGCCTGGGCCGACTTCGCCGAGGAGACGGGCACCCACGTGGTGCCGCTCAAGGACGCCGACGGGAACGACATCCCCGCCGTCGAGGGTGAAGCTCCAGTCGAGGGTGAGGTCGAGGGTTCGGGTGAAGCTGAGGTCGAGGGCTCGGCGGCCGCGCCCGCCGAGGCCGCCGCTCCGGCTCCCGAGGCGCCGGCGGCGGTCGAACCTCCCGCCTAGGCACCGGGGCGACCGGGACGAGAAGTCTCTTTCGGACCAGCGGGGGCGGCTGGCATCGCGACCACGGCACCCCGTCGAGACCGCGAGCCGCCGGCTCCCGGGTCGGCGAGGTACGTCGCGACCGTCTCTGCTGGATCAGTCCGCTGGTCGTGGGCTCGGCGTCGCCCCCGTGAGCCGTGTCGAAGGTGCTGCTTAACTCCCGATGGGGAAGTGGCAGGCCACCTGATGGCCGGGGGCGATCTCCCGCATTTCGGGGACCTCCTCGGCACAGCGGGCCTCGGCCCGCGGACAGCGGGTGCGGAAGCGGCACCCCGATGGCGGGTTGATGGGGCTCGGGGGCTCCCCGGTCAGAGCGGCCGGCAGGCGCGGCGCTTCGGGGTCGGGCTCCACGGCGGAGGCCAGGAGGGCGGCGGTGTAGTGATGGGCGGGGGCCTCGTAGAGGAGATCGGACGGTGCGATCTCGCAGAGGCGCCCGAGGTACATGACGGCGACCCGGTCGCTCACGTTCTTGACGACCGCCAGGTCGTGCGCAATGAAGAGGAGCGTCAGGTTGTACTCCGCCTTCAGGTCCTGCAGCAGGTTGAGGATCTGGGCCTGCACCGACACGTCGAGGGCGGAGACGACCTCGTCGCACACCAGCAGCTTGGGCTTGAGGACCAGGGCGCGGGCGATGCTGATGCGCTGGCACTGGCCGCCCGAGAACTCGCGCGGGCGCCGTGACCCGTTGACGTAGGGGTCGATGCCGACCTGGTCGAGCATGGCTCTCGATGTCTCGACCCGCTCCTCCTTGGAGCCGATCTTCCAGATGGTGAGCGGCTCCGACACGATGTCGATGACCCGGCGACGCGGGTTCAGCGAGGAGATCGGGTCCTGGAAGATCATCTGCACCTGCGTGCGCAGTGCGCGCAGGTCGCCGCGGCTCAGGCTCGTCAGCTCGGTCTCGCCGAAGCGGATCTTCCCCGACGTGGCCTTCTCGACCTGGACGATGGCCCGCCCCGTCGTGGACTTGCCGCACCCGGACTCCCCGACGAGCCCGAGCGTCTCGCCCTGGCGCAGGGTGAAGGTGATGCCGGCGACGGCCTGCACGGTCTGGTTGCCGCGGCCGAACGAGACGTGCAGGTCCTCGACGGACAGGAGCGGGTCGGCCGCCACCGCGGTGTCGGTCACGCCGGCACCGGGTCGGGCTGCGGCGGCGTGGCACTGGGGTCGGCCGCCGTCAGGGGGAACCAGCAGGCGTAGCTGTGGCCCGGTGCCGCCTCCACCAGCGGGGGCTTCTCCAACGCGCACTTCTCCTGCGCGTAGGGGCAGCGGGGAGCGAAGGGGCAGCCGATCGGGGGGTTGAGGAGGTCCGGCGGCCTGCCCTCTATGGCCGTCAGACGGGTGTGGCTCGGCTCCGCGATGCGGGGCGTCGACTTGAGCAGCGCCTCGGTGTACGGCATGGCCATGCTCTTGAAGAGCACGTTGGTGGGCGCCCGCTCGACGACGTTGCCGGCGTACATCACGATGATCTCGTCGGTACGTGTGGCGACCACGCCGAGGTCGTGCGTCACGAGGATCATGGCCATGTCGCGGTCACGCTGCAATTGGCTCAGCAGGTCGAGTATCTGCGCCTGCACCGTGACGTCGAGGCCGGTGGTGGGCTCGTCGGCCATGAGGAGGCGCGGCGCGCAGGCCAGTGCGATGGCGATCATGACGCGCTGGCGCATGCCGCCCGAGAGCTCGAACGGGTAGGCCTCGTAGCGCTCGACGGGGGAGGGGATGCCCACCTGCATCAGCAGGGAGAGCGCGGTCTCCTTGGCCTCGCTCTTGGAGAGATTGAGGTGGATCCTGAGCGGTTCGGTGATCTGGTTCCCGATCCGCTGCACGGGATTGAGCGACGTCATGGGGTCCTGGAACACCATGGCGATGTGCGTGCTCCAGAGCTTGCGCAGCTCGTTGTTGGGCGCGTTGAGGAGCTCGGTGCCGTCGTAGCGCACCGAGCCCGTCTGCGTCGTCGTCGCGCGCGGCAGCAGGCCCATGATGGCCCGCGACAGCACCGTCTTCCCCGAGCCCGACTCGCCGACGATGCCGAGCGTCTTGCCCTGGTCGAGCGTCAGTGACACGCCCTGGACGGCCTGGAGCGGACCGCGGCTCGTGGCGAAGGACACGTGGAGGTCGTCGACCTCGAGGAGCCGCCGACCGCTCACAGCTTGATCTCGGAGACGTCGAAGTAGGAGCGCAGCTTGTCGGCCACGACGTTGAGGCTGATGAGGAGCAGGAACATGGCCGTGGCCGGGAAGATGACCAACCACGGATTGGTCTGCCCCTTGGCGCCGGTGAGGAGGGACGAACCCTCGTTGAGCATGTTGCCCCAGCTCGGGGTCGGCGGTGCAACGGAGAGCCCGAGGAAGGCCAGCGAGCCCTCCAGCACGATGATGGTGGCCACGGCGATGAGCCCGAAGGAGACGATGGTCGGCATGATATTGGGCAGGATCTCACGGGAGAGGATCCGGGTGTCGCTGGCACCGAGCGCCTTGGCGGCCAGCACGAAATCGCGGCTGGCGTAGGACAGGGTCGAGGCCCGGACCACCCGGAAGACCAGCGGTGCGGCGAAGAGCCCGATGACCAGCGTGATCTTGAACAACGACTTGCCCCAGAACGACACGATGGCGATGACGGCGACGATGGCGGGGAAGGCGAGCACGACGTAGGAGCTCGTGTTGAGGAGTGTGTCGATGCGACCTCGCCGGTAGGCCGAGATCATGGCGGGGATGCCGCCCACCAGCAGGGAGATGAGTGCGCCGCCGAAGCCGACGACCAAGGACACCCGCGCCCCGTAGATCAGGCGGCTGAAGATGTCCCGGTAGAGGTCGTCGGTGCCGAGGAGATGGCCCCAGCCCGGTCCCGCGTTCTGCACGCTGTTGTAGTTGCCCAGATCCGGGTTGGGCAGCGGCAGGAGGCTGGCGAAGGTCGCTGCCAGCGCGACCAGGACGATCCAGCCCGCACAGATCCAGAAGAGGACGCCGAGCTTCTTCTTGGTGGGATCGGCGGCCTCTTCGGCGTGGATCTCCTCTTTGATGTCGGCGAAGGCCTCGTTGGTCGGATTCGTCAGGTTGACGCTACTCACGGGCGATCCTCGGGTCGACGATGGTGAACAGGAAGTCGAAGATGAAGTTGATCAGCACGATGGCCACGGCCACGAACAAGGTGATGCCCTGCACGACGGTGTAGTCGTCCTGGTTGACGGCCGAGATCAGCTGGTAGCCGAGACCGGGCATCTGCAACAGGAGCTCGACGATGAAGGTGCCGGCGATCAGGCCGCCGATGGTGACGCCGGCCGAGGCCAGCAGGGAGATGGACGACGGCCGCAGGGCATGGCGCCACATGATCCGCCGGTCGGACAGACCCTTCGACCGGGCCATGGTGATGAAATCCTCCTGCAGGGTCGAGATGAGATCGTTGCGCAGGAGGCGGTAGTACACGACGATGCCGCCGAGGGCAAGGACGATGGACGGCAACAACATCGTATGGATGTTCGACCAGAAATCCTGTGCGAGCGGCACGTAGGAGGCGGGCCCGGGGAACACGTGCCAGTGCACGGCGAAAATGAGCACCAGTACCGGCGCGATCACGAAGGGCGGGAGCGCCAGGAGGGCGAAGGTCGTGCTGTTCGAGGCCTGGTCGAAGAAACGGTTGGGTCGCCGCGCCGCGTGCATGGCCATGGGGAAGGCGGCGGCGAACGCGAGGATCTGCGAGAAGATGATGAGCTCGAGGTCGATGGGGAACGACTGGGTGATGATGGTCGTCGTCGACTGGTGCGTCGTGTACGACTGACCCAGGTTGCCCTCGAACACGTGGCCGATCCAGATGAAGTACTGCTGCCACAACGGCTTGTCGAGGCCGAGCTGGTGGTTGAGCGTCGCCACGTTCTGCGGTGTGGCGTTGGGACCGAGGATCGTGTCGGTGGGATTACCCGGAAGCAGGTGGACCAGGTAGAAGCTGGCGATCGAGACGAAGATGATGATGATGACGAGCAGCACCAACCGCTTGATGATGTAACGGGTCACGGCGCCCCTTTCCCCCCTTCGTTGTCTCGGTCCTCTTCGCCTGCGCCGTCCTCCTCCGGCGGCGGATGATCCTAGACCTCAGGCCCCTTGTCCTACCATGCGCCCCATGTCTGAGGAGGTACCTGCTCTCACCGGCCGCACGCGCCTCGCCGTCGGCGTTGGCGTCGGGGTGGTGATTGCCGCCGGTCTGTTCCTTCGATTCTGGACCCGGTCGGGCTTGTGGTTGGACGAGGCCCTGACCGTCGACATCGCCCGCCTGCCGCTGCACGAGATCCCCAACGCGCTGAAGCACGACGGTGCACCGCCGTTGTACTACTACTTGCTCCACTTCTGGATCGTCCTCTTCGGGCAGTCCAACGATGCCGTGCGGTCCCTGTCGGGCGTGATCGCGGTGATCACGCTGCCGGTCGGGTGGTTCTGCGGCCGACGCCTCGGGGGCCGGGCCGTGGCCTGGACGACGCTCGTCCTGCTCGCCAGCGCACCGTTCGCCGTGTACTACGCCACCGAGTCGCGCATGTATGCGCTGGTCATCCTCCTGACCGGCTGCGGGTTCCTGGCGCTGGGCCGCGCCGTCGCCGCGCCCCGTCCGGGCAACCTCGTTGCAGTGGCCGTCGTGGCGGCAGCGCTCCTCTACACGCAGTACTGGGCCATCTACCTGGTGGCCATGGTCGGGATCTGGCTGGTCGTGTCCGTCGTCCGCAGCCGTCGTCACGGGCACCCCGAGGCGGCGCCATGGGCCGCCCTCATTGCGGTGGCGGTCGGCTGTGTGCTCTTCGTGCCCTGGCTGCCGACGTTCGTCTATCAGGCCAAGTACACCGGCACCCCGTGGGCGGCGCCGCCCAACTTCTCCGCCGTGATCAACGCCCTCACGGGCTTCACGGACAACCAGGGTTCCACGCTGCAGACGGGGACCAACCAGGGGCGCCTGCTGGCCGTGATCTATTTCGCCATGCTGGCGCTCGCCCTCTTCGGCATCGGCCGGTCCGGGCGCATCATCGAGCTCGACCTGCACACCCGGCCGCGCGCGCGCAGCCTCAGTTTCGTTGTGCTGGGCACGCTGTTCGCCGCCATCGCCGGCGGGATCCTGACGGCCAGCGCGTTCTCCTCCCGCTACGCCGCGGTCGTGTTCTTGCCCTTCATCCTTCTCGTCGCGCTCGGGACGACCACACTGCTCAACCCGAAGGCCCGTGTCGTGATCGTCGGGTTGGCCGTGGCGGCCGGTCTGGTGTCCTCGGCCCAGAACGTGACCACGCAGCGGACCCAGGGCAACGCCGTGGCCGCCGCCATCAACGCGCAGGCGAAGCCCGGGGACGTCGTCGCGTTCTGCCCCGACCAGCTGGGACCGTCGGTCTACCGGCAGCTTCGCGACCCCGCGCAGTACGCCATGCTGACCTTCCCGCGGCGCACGGGCCCGCAGATCGTCAACTGGGTCAACTACGCCGACGCCGTGCACGGCGCCGACCCCGCCGCCTTCGCGAGCGACGTGGCCCACCTCGCCGGCGGCAACCACCACGTGTGGTTCGTCTGGGAGCCGATGTACCAGACCTACGGGGTCAAGTGCGAGACGATCGCCACCGAACTGCTCGACGCCGCCACCAGGAACGGAGGGGGAGGCCGCAACGTCGTGACCAGCCACCCCGCCCTCTACTACGAGCCGATGAACCTCACCGAGTACGCCGGCGCAGGCTCCTGAGCGCCCCGCGGAGACCGCTACCCTCCCCGAGGGCCCGTGGGGGGTCCACTAACCTGCGGGGATCGTGACCGCACCCGAAGAAGCGCCCGTCGTCATCGCCGGCGCGGGCCCCGGAGGCCTGACCGCGGCCTATCTCCTGACGAAACGGGGGGAGCATCCCCTCGTGCTCGAGGCGGACGACGTGGTCGGCGGCATCAGCCGGACGGTGGTGCGGGACGGGTGGCGCTTCGACCTCGGCGGCCACCGTTTCTTCACCAAGGTGGACGAGGTGGAGGCCCTGTGGCACGAGATCCTGCCCGAGGGGGACTTCCTGCTCCGCCCCCGGATGAGCCGCATCTACTACAAGGGCAAATACCTCGACTACCCGCTCCGGGCGCTGAACGTGCTGCGCAACATCGCGCTCTGGGAGGGGTTCCTCATCGTCTTCTCCTACCTGTGGTCGCGCATCCGTCCTCCCAAGGACGAGTCCAACTACGAGAACTGGCTCGTGACGCGTTTCGGCTGGCGCCTCTACCGCACCTTCTTCAAGACCTACACCGAGAAGGTGTGGGGGGTGCCGGTCTCGGAGATGCCGGCCGACTGGGCGGCTCAACGGGTCAAGAACCTCGATCTGCGCAAGGCGGTGCTCAACTCCATCCTCCCCAAGCGCGGCCAGACGGAGATCACCACCCTCATTGAGGAATTCCAGTACCCCAAGTACGGCCCCGGCATGATGTGGGAGATCTGCGCGGAGAAGGTGCAGGCCGCCGGAGGGACCCTCGAGATGGAGGCGCGGCTGACGCGCATCGAGGTGGAGGACGGCCGCGCCGTGTCGGTGACGTACACGCAGGGCGGCACCGAGCACACGGTGGCCGCCTCGCACGTGGTGTCCACCATGCCCATGCGCGAGCTGGTGCACACGATCGCACCGCCCCCGCCGCCCGAGGTGCTCGCCGCCGCCGACGACCTGCACTACCGCGACTACCTCACGGTGGCGCTCGTGGTGCCCGAGTCGCGCAGCTTCCCCGACAACTGGATCTACATCCACGCCGCCGACGTCGAGGTGGGGCGCATTCAGAACTACGGGTCGTGGTCGCCGTACCTCGTCAAGGACGGCAGGACCTGTCTCGGGCTCGAGTACTTCGTCTTCGAGGGCGACGACATGTGGAACCTGCCCGACGACCAGCTCATCGCGCTGGGGACCAAGGAGCTGATCGCACTCGGGCTGGCGGCCGCCGGCGACGTCGAGCGCGGCTACGTCGTGCGCGTGCCGAAGGCCTATCCGTACTACGACTTCACCTACAAGGCCAATGTCAACACCATCCGCAAGTGGATCGAGACCGAAGCGCCCAACATCCATCCGGTCGGTCGCAACGGGATGCACAAGTACAACAATCAGGACCACTCCATGTACACCGCCATGCTGACGGTGGAGAACATGTACGGCGCGGATCACGACATCTGGTCGGTCAACGTCGAGGAGGAGTACCACGAGGCGGGGTCGACCGGACGGGACGCCCCGGTGCTGCCGCGTCGCGCCGACGTCACGGCAGGCACGCTCAAAGCTGGCTAAACACGCGGCCAGTCGGGCGCGCCGGCGGGGGTGGCGACCATGGATGACCCTCCTCGCCGGGGGCCTGCTGTACCTCGCGCTCGGGTTCCTGCTCTGGGTGCACGCCTGGACCGAGGGCGCGACCACCCACACCTTGTGCGGGTGCGGTGACCCGGCGCTGTTCCTCTGGTTCTTCCAGTGGCCGGCCACGGCGCTGAGCCACGGGCAGAACCCGTTCTTCTCGAGTGCGTTGTTTCACCCGGGGGGCGTCAACCTGTTGGCGCAGACCTCGGTGACCGGGTTGAGTATCCCGCTGGTTCCCGTGACGTGGATCTGGGGCCCGGTGGCGTCGCTCAACGTGGCCTCGACGATCGCCCCGGCGCTCACCGCCTTCTCCGCGTTCGCGGTCATTCGGCGCTGGGTCACGTGGACGCCGGCCGCCTTCGTGGGTGGCCTGCTCTACGGCTTTTCGCCCTTCGTGCTCTCGAGCCTCGAGTTCGCCCACCTGATGACGGCGGCCCTCCTGCTGCTGCCGCCCATCCTGGCCGTCCTCGACGAAATCCTCATACGCCAGCGCCACGGCGCGCTCGGGGGCGGGATGCTCCTGGCGGTGCTGCTGTTCGCACAGTTCTTCTTGTCCTCCGAACTCCTGGCCATCGTCGCCGTGGTGGCGGTGCTCTGCATCGTCGCGCTGGTCGCCGGCGCGCTGGTCGTCGATCCGGCCGGCGTCCGGGCGCGTCTCCCGCACGCCGTTCAGGGGCTCGCCGTGGCAGCCGGCCTCGGCCTCGTGCTCCTGGCGTGGCCGGTGTGGTTCGCGCTGAAGGGGCCGGCCAGTCTCTCGGGCCTCGTGTGGCCGAACGTGGGGGTCATCGGTGGCTTCATCCCCTCGAGCTTCGTGACGACCGGGTACCCACCCGGCTCCAACGTCTTCCTGGCGCTGGGCGGCTACGAGGGCGCCCCGGTCGCCTCCGCCGCCTACATCGGGTGGAGCTTCCTGGCCGTCATGGTGGTGGGGTTGGTGGCCTTCTGGCGAGACCGCCGGCTGTGGTTCTTCGGCTTCGTCCTCGTCGTGTGTGCGGCCTTCTCGCTCGGCGAACGGCGGGGGCAGGTGGAGCCGGCCTGGATCCTGAGCCGGATACCCGTGGTGGAGAACGTCATTGAGCAACGGTTCATGGCGATCGGCTTCCTGGCCGCCGCCGTGATCCTGGCCGTGATCCTCGAACGTGTCTTTCGGTCCGTGCCCGACTGGCGGGGCGCCCTCGGCGCGCTGGCCGTGGCGGCGATCGCGCTCGTGCCGATGGGCGTGATCTTCGGCGAGCGGCTGCCCTTCGCCATGCAGGCGGTCACGCTGCCCCGGTGGTACGGCGAGGTGGCGCCCACACTGCCGCCCGGGAGAGTGCTCCTCTCGTACCCCGCGCCGTTCTCCGGGCTGCAGAACGCCATGGCGTGGCAGGCGGTCAACCGCATGCACTACAGCCAGGCGGGTGGGGGAGGCCCGCAGGGGGTGGTCAAGCGGGCCGGATCGGCGAAGGCCGGCTTCGACGTGCTCAGCCGGCTCGACTTCGGCGTGGGCAGCCCCGAACCGGCCGGGACGCCGGCGCAGTACGCCGCCGTGCGCCACGCGCTCGCCGTCTGGCAGGTCAACACCGTCGTCGTCGCCACCGATCCGGCCGCCCCCCGGGTGGAGCAGGGCCGCGACCCCCTCTATGCGGCGGCCTTCATGACGGCCGCCCTGGGCCGCCAGCCCACCTTGGAGGCGGGCGCCTGGGTGTGGAACCACGTGGACCTGCAGCGCTCCGGGCCCCTGGACCTCAAGGCGGGCACGCTGGCCACGTGCACGGCTGCCGCCGAGGGGACGCTGGGGGTCTTCCGGCCGACCATGCAGCTGCCCGCGTGTGTCGCCGGCGGTGCCGCGGGGGCGTCGTGAGGAGATGGATGCGATACTCAAGGCGCGGCCCGGACCGGCCGAGAGAACGGAGTCGGGGCGCGCCCCGTGCCCGATGCTGGCCCGGCCGACGAGGCCAGACCCACCAGGTGCTGTGGGGCGTCCGAGGGCGGGGGGCAACGAGAAAGACGGTGGCGGCGTGACGAGGTGGGGTGTGCGAAGCCTGTTGGGCGCCGCCTCGCTCGTCGTGGCGTGCGGTGGTCTGGCGGCGTCTCCGGCGGGGCCGGCGGGAGCGAAGACCCTGGCTCGGGCCGACGCGTCCGGTGGGTCCCGGATGGCGGCCACGCTCCCTCCCGGCCTCTCGACGTCGGAGCATGCCGCGCTGGAGCACTCCGGTGCCTACGGGGCCCACCCGGTGCGGTTCCTGGTCCTCGGCGACTCCATCGCCATGACCCTCGGCATGGGCCTGTCGGTGGACGCCACGCAGCAGTACGGGATCAGCGTGACCGACGACGCCGTCGTCGGGTGCGATCTCGACCCTCAGCTCCAGGTCGTCACCTCCGGAGCGGTCGGGCCGGCCACGCCGGGGTGCGCCAACTGGCGCGGGTTGTGGCCGTTCGTCGTCGCCGGGCAGCGGCCCCAGGTCGTCGCCCTGGGGCTGGGTCGCTGGGAGATCTCCGATCACCTGCTCGGCGGGCGCTGGGTGCACATCGGCGAGCCGGCCTGGAACGACCACCTCACGTCCGATCTGCAGTCCGCCATCACCATCCTGCATTCGTTTGGTGCCAAAGTGGTGTTGTTCACCATGCCCTACGTCGACCCCAGTGACCGACAGCCGAACGGCCTGCCCTGGTCCGAGAACACGCCGGCCCGCGTGCAGGCCTTCAACGCACTCGTGTCGCAGGTGGCGCGGAAGCACCCCGGGGTCGTCAGCGTGATCGACCTCAACAAGATGTTGAGTCCCGACGGGGTCTACACGTCCTCCCTCTCCGGGGTCGCCGTGCGTTCGACCGACGGCATCCACATCAGCGTGGGTGGCGGCGAGCTGCTGCAGCGCCAGATTCTGCCCGCGGTCGATCGCATCGGCATGGAGGACGAGGCGGCAAGGGCCCATACGTGAGCGACCCCGAGGTCGCGGGCACCCCCGCGGCCGAACTGGTCGTCGAGGCGGTACCGGCCGCCATGGCGCTGGCGCCCAATGCGGTCGGTCCCACGCTGGGCGCCGAGCTGCTCCTCGACTCCGAGGCTCGTCCGGGTGTCGAGTCGATGCGGGCCGGGCTGCTCCAGGCCGGCCCCCTGGCGGTGGCGGGCGTCGTGGCCAACGGGGCCAGCGTCGTCCTCACCGTCGCGCTGGCCCGCCTGCTCTCACCGCACAGCTACGGCGTCCTCAACCAGCTGACAGGCCTCTACCTGATCCTGTCGATGCCCGGGTCGGCCGTCGTCGTCGCCGTGGTGCGGCGGGTCACGGTCTGGCACGAGGACGGCTCAGGCCACCTGGTGCGGCGCTGGGCCGGGCGGGTGCACAGGCAGTGCACACTCGTCGTCCTCGTCTGGGCCGTGATCGTGTTCACCAGCCGGCACGGCGTGGCCGTCCTGCTCAACCAGCAGAGCGGCATCGGCATTGCGGCGATCCTCACTGCGGCCGCCTTCTTCGTCCTGCTCTCGCTGGACAGGGGCCTCCTGCAGGCGCACCGGGGTTACCGGCCGCTGGCCGTCAACCTCCTGGTCGAGATGGGCGTCCGCGTCGTGGCCGTCGTGGTGCTCGTGGCCGCCGGTTTCGGGCCCTCCGGGGCGGCGATCGGCATCCTCATCGGTGAGGTCGTGGCCGCGACCCATGCCCGCTGGGCCGCGGTGCGGACGTGGTCCGACGGGAAGGCGCCCCGAGTGCTCGACGCCGGCAGCTGGGTGGCGGCGGTGCGCCCCGACGCGCTGCTCGGCGGCCAGGGTTCCGTGCGGCGCACGGTGGTGGTCGATCTGGTCGTGGCGTCGGTCTGCCTCTCCATGGTGGCGGTGCTGCAGAACGTCGACGTGCTCGTCGTCGGCCGCGACAACCCGTCGCACAGTGGCGCCTACGCCGCCGTCTCGGTGACGAGCAAGGCCATTGTGTTCGGCGCCGTCGTGCTGGGCGGGTACCTGCTGCCCGAGGCGGCCATCCGCTGGCGCCAGGGGGGCCACGCCCTGCGGCAGTTGGCCGTGGTGCTCGTCTTCCTGGCCATCCCGTCGGTGCTGCTGCTGGCCGTCGCCGTCGCCGCGCCCGAGCAGTTCCTCGAGATCTTCTTCCACCACGACTACACCTCGGCCGCCGACGCGCTCGCCCCCTTGGTTCTCGCCATGATCATGTTGAGCGTGACGGTGGTGCTGACGATGTACCTGCTCGCCGTCGGCCGGCGCTGGATCGCCTCCGTGCTCGTGGGTGGCGCCGTCGCGCTCACGCTCGCCGTGCTGGCCGTGCACGGGGCCCCGCGGGCCACGGCGTTCGTGGATCTGGCGGTGCAAGCCGGGGTGCTGCTCGTGACGGTCTGCGGGTTCGCGGTCGTCCATAGGGTCCGGCTAGGGAGGCAGTCCATCGGGATAACCTGACCCGATGGGTGACGACCTGGGGCCGGTGCCGGCCGCGCCCGATCGGCGGCGCGGCCACGAGGACGGGCCCTCCGAGTCCGAGGTGCTCGCCTCCATTGCCGCGCAGGCCGGCCTGCGGCGCATCCACTTCGTCGCCTGGCGCGACCTCGACGACCCCGAAGCGGGGGGTTCCGAGTTGCACGCCCACAAGATCGCCTCCCGTTGGGCGGCGGCCGGCCTCGACGTCACCTTCCGCACCTCGGCGGTGCCCGGCGCGCCGTCCGCGCTGACCAGGGACGGCTACCGGGTGCTGCGCCAGGCCGGGCGTTACGCGGTGTTCCCGGGCGCGGCGTGGGAGGGCATCCGCATGGGACACCGGCCCGGTGACGCGCTGGTCGAGATCTGGAACGGCATGCCGTTCCTGTCGCCCGTCTGGTACCGGGGCCCCCGGATCGTCCTGCTCCATCACGTACACGCCGAAATGTGGGGCATGGTGCTCCCACCGGCACTGGCTCGCATGGGCAACCTCGTCGAGCGCCGCCTGGCACCCCGCTTCTACCGCTCGAGCCGCATTGTGACGCTGTCGGACTCCTCGCGCCACGAGATCGTCGACCTGCTCGGTCTCCGGGCCGACCGGATCACCGTGGCGCCGCCCGGGGTGGACGCCCGCTACACGCCGGGAGGGCACCGCGCCGCGACGCCATTGGTCGTGGCGGTGGGCCGGCTCGTCCCGGTGAAGCGCTTCGACGCGTTGTTGCGGGCACTGGCCGAACTGAAGCGCGACCACCCCGCACTGCAGGCGGTCATCATCGGCGAGGGCTACGAGCGTCCCGCGCTCGAGGCCCTGCGCGAGGAGCTCGGCGCCACCGAGTGGGTCAGCCTGCCGGGCCGAGTCGACGACGAGGAGCTCGTGTCGTGGTACCGCCGAGCCTGGGTCGTGGCCAGCAGCTCGCAGCGCGAGGGCTGGGGCATGACGCTGACCGAGGCCGGCGCCTGCGGCACCCCGGCCGTGGCGACCGCCATCGCCGGCCACACCGACGCCGTGCTCGACGGCGAGTCGGGCTTGCTGGTGGGGAGCCTGGACGATCTCCCGGGTGCGCTCGGGCGCGTGCTGGGGGACGAGGTGCTGCGCAGCCGGCTGTCGAAGGGTGCCCTGGCCCGGGCGCGCTGGTACACCTGGGACGCCACCGCCCGTCGCGCCCTCGAGGCACTGGCCGAGGAGGCGACGCCGGCGCCCTCCTGAGGCGACGGGGCGGCGGCGCCACGCCCCGACCGCGTCGCCGCGAGCCGCCCGGTGGCGGGTCAGCCGTCGATGCCGACGATGACCGGAATGGGCTTGGGCAGGTCCTCGAGTGGCAGGGCCCGCAATTTCCTCCGGCGCAGCGGTTTCGCCACGCGCAGCCCCAGGGCCGAGACGACCCCGTCGGCGAGCAGCAGCGCCGCCCCGAGCCAGATCAGGTTGCCGGCGTTGACGAAGGACGCGTCCCAGTTGGAGCCGGGGAGGTAATGGTGGACGTGCTGCCCCTGCACGACGTTGATGGAGCCGGCCACGATGCACGCGACGCCCGCCACGCTGGCCAGGATGCGGGCCCACGGGATCAGCAGGCCGAGGACGACCGCTCCGGCCACGACGAGTCCGGCCCGCGGCGGGGTGACCAGCAGGGCGGCGCCACCGCAGGCGGCGCCGATCAGCAGCGCCCGCGGGAAGCGCAGCCAGCCGCGCTGGCGCTGCGCCTTGGGGGCGGGCGCGCCGGGGAGGGCGAGGACCGCCGCGTCGAAGGGCACGGCCGGCCGCTCGGGCGGCTCGGGCCCGGCCGGACCGCGGCAGACGGCGGGGGAGGTGGGCGCGCACCCACCGGCGGGACCGCAGGGGGAGGAAGCCGAGGACGAGGCACAGCAGCAGCGTCACGGCGGAGACGGCGAGCGCGGCCCAGATGCCGCGTTGGGGCGTCCAGGTGACGTCGACGGTGAAGCTCGAGCCGCCGAGGGCATGCAGATCGGCGGCGGTCACCGGCCAGCCGTTGGCGAACCCGTCGACGAGCTGCGACTGCCCGAGCTCGACGCTGTGGGACCCCGGTGGGGCCCCCTTGGCCGGCGTGGCGACGGCCCGGAAGCCGTTGTTCACGCTCTGTCCCAGCACGAGCTCGAAGGGCTCGGTGGCCCCGGTGACGTCGCCCCCGTGGCTGTCGATGTGCACGGAGGTGGACGCCACGGTCGGCGCGGGGCCGGGCTGGGTGGCCTGCAGCTGCGGCGTGCCGGCCGCGGTCGGGGACGCAGCCGGCCCTGCGCCGCCGCCGGCGGCCGAGTCGAGGGCCAGCTGATCGATGTTCCAGCCCGTGCACGTCGTCGGGATGCTGGCGCACGGGGGGCCGTGGCCCCGCACGGTCTCGACGATGTGGGGCCCGGCGCCCAACGTGATCCCCTTGGCGTCGGGACCGCACGGGACGATCTGCTCCTCGCCGCCCTGCAGCCCCTGCGCCGTCGACCCGACGACGGCGACGCTGATCGGCTGGCCGTCGATGGTCAAGAGGTTGGACACGCACGTGCCGGGGAGCGTGGCGGGCGTCGGGCTCGCCACCGCGCCCGGGATGCCGATCTCGGCGATGCCCAGCGGCAACTCGAGAGGGCCGGCGGAGTAGTAGTTCGCCGCGTACTCCGGCCGGACGCCGGTGAACGTCACGACGAAGTGCGTGCCGGTGAGCGCCGGGAAGGAGACGGGGACGGTGGTGACCGAGCCGGGCACGGTGCCGTCGGCGATCGGGGGGAGCGTCACGCGGCGCGTCTGGTTGCCCGAGGTGATCGTCATGGCCGTCGGGACCGAGTGGCGGCCGTCGGCGACGACCTGCATGTGGAGCGTGGTGAGCGCCTGGGGCTTGGCCAGGTCGTAGGTCAGCGTGGAGCCCACCTGCGCCGCGCTGCCCAGTCCCGGCTGCCAGGCGGTCGCCGGGTTGCCGTCGAGCGTGGCCGACGCGTTCGACTGGACGTCGCCCGGCAGGCGGCCCGAGGAGTAGGCGTCCCGCACCGTGCTCGACGGGGTGGTGGCGCGGCCGACGAGTCGGTCGACCTCGTCGTCGGGGATCAGCGCCGACAGGCTGGCGCTGCCCGAGAGCGTGAAGGTGCGCGCCGTGGGCAGGGTGAACTGGCGCGAGATCGTCGTCTCGGGATCGCTGCGCGGCGGGTACTGGGAGGTGCGCTGCCGGGTCATCACCACGCTGAGGCGGTCGGAGGCGGACGCCGCGCCGAGACTGGTGAGCATCTGGGTCGGCATCTGCAGGACCTGCTGCACCTGCTGGCCCGGGATCTCCACTTCGGAGAAGCCGACCGCCGACGCCGCGACCGGCGTCGCCGTGTCGTCGGTCGTGGCCTCGATCGTCACGCGCAGCGTGTGGAACGTCCGGGAGGGGAAGGTCAGCGTCTGGCCGGACGTGACATGGGAGGAGGGGTTGAGCGCATAGGAGACGGGGTCCTTGCCGTCGAAGGTGAGCGTGACCTTCGAGACCCACCGGGAACGGTCGCCGCGCTGGGGCTGGACCAGGGTGATGTGGTCCGTGGTGACGGGGTTGGCGAACTGCGACTGCCACCACTGGCCCTTGGGGTCCGGCACGAAGGTGCCCGTGATCCAGGCCGTGTCGAAGTTCTGGTCGATGGCGCTGTAGGCCTGGTCCTCGGGTGTGTAGGAGACCGAGTTGCCGTAGCTGCTGGCCGTCACGTTCACGGCGCCGGCGTACGTGGCGTAGGTCTTGGTCGTGATGCCCGTGCCGGGGAAGAGCTCGATCGGGCTGTCGCTCAGGTCGCTCTTGGCCGGGTTCTCGCCCGGCGTCTCGGTGTAGCCCGAGTTGGCCGTCAGGGTGTCCCAGCGGAAGGCCTGCTTGCGGTTGGTGTCGGTCAGCACGAGCTGGGCGCCCTGGGACGCCAGGCTCTGCAGCTGCGCCGGGTGCTTGGCCAGCGTGCCCGCGTAGTAGATGGCGCTGTCGGTGTCGAGCATCCCGAGGCCGGCCAGGTTGTCGAGGCCGGTGGCATCCCCCTCCATGAGCACGGCGCCGCTGTCGGACTCGCCCCGCAGCATGGCCCGTGGGTCGGGCACGGTGTAGGTGACGATCGGCGAAGGCCAGCCGACGTTGCCCGGTACGGCGAGGTCCTGCTCGTTGAGGGTGGACACCGACGAGATGTTGGGCCGCGGCGCGCCGAAGGAGACGGGGTCGGTCAGCCCCCGCGGCGTCTGGAGCAATCTGGAGGGCGAGCAGCTGGGGCTGCGGCACCCCGTACCGCTCGTACTGCTGGTCGTACTCGACCATGAGGTCTCCGGCGCCCATCAGGCGGGCCATGGGCGCCAGGGCGTTCATGTTGGCCGTGCCGTCCTGGATCGGGCCGTCCGTGGCGTAGAGGGTGTCGGCGGTGGCGATGGAGCCCATGATCTGTTGCTCGCGGGTGATGAAGTCCCGGTTGAGGAAGGCCGACTGCGGCGTGTCGACGGTGTCACCCCAGCGGTAGGCGGCGAAGTCGTTGCCGGGAATGGCGAAGACCCGGGTGCCGGGGTGGGTGGCGTTGAGGTGCTTGATCGCGGCGAGCTGGTAGGAGGGGAGCGACGCCGGCTGGGTGAAGCCGTTGGCGACGAAGTCGCCGAGGAAGAGCGACGGGTTGTTGGCCACCACCAGCCCCGCCACGAGGATGGCGGTGACGAGGCCGGCCACGTGCAGGCGCGACCACAGGGCCGACAATCCGCTGCCGAGCAACATGCACAGGGCCAACAGGACCAGGGGAGTGGCGCGGTCCGTCGAGCGCAGCGCCAGCCCCGCCGTGGTGTCCGTCATGAAGGACTTGAGCGCCTTGCCGACGGTGGTGGGATCGCCGAAGGGGAAGGGGCCCACCGAGAGGATCAGCCCCACGAAGAGCAGCACCAGGAAGAAGGCGCGCTCGCGCCAGCGCACGAAGGCGGCCGCCACCAGGGCGGTGACGGGCACGGCGTACGACGTCGCCAGCAACCAGAGGTCCTGGGTGTAGCGGATGGCTGCCGTCGTCCAGGGCCCCGTGTGATCGGTGCCGTAGAAGTACCAGTAGCCGAGGCCGCGGATGATGTCGGCCGCGTTGGAGGTGGCCGACGTCGAGGGGACCGTCTCGGTGTACTTCAGGACGTTGACGCCGTAGGCGGCCTCGACCTCCAGCCCCGCGATCCACCACAGGCAGGCACCGAGGGTCAGGACGCCGATCCGGAGGGTGGTGGTGAGGGCGTGGCGCCAGGTGGACTCCCGCAGGACGACGACTGCGTAGAGGATCCACAGGATCGGCGCCACCCCGACGTAAATGATGGAGCTGGCGTTGATGCCGCTCACGAGTGCCACCACCACCGCGAACAGCGCCGGCTCGCGCCACCCGCCCCGCCGCAGCGCCACGATGGTCAGGCCCAGCATGAACGGCAGGCCGGCCCAGGGCAGCAGGATCACCGAGATCCGACCGGCGTACTGCAGGAAGTACGGCGAGAGCATGTACGCGAGCGCGGCCGCCGTCGGACCGGGGCCGCGCAGGCCGAGGATGCGCGACAGGTAGAGCACGCCCACGCCGGCGACCATGAGGATGGAGCCGAGCCAGAGCCGCTGGGCCACCCACACGGGCACGCCGAGAAGATGGAACACGGCGAACCACGGGCCCATCGGCAGCAGGTAGCCCAGGTACTCGTGGGTCACCGTGCCCAGGCCGACCGTGGGGTTCCACATGAACGCCACCTGGCTCAGGAAGCGCAGCGGGTCGAGGTAGAGGTAGGTCTTGGTGTCGGGGGTGACCACGCCCGGCCGCACCGCCAGGAGGGGCGCGTAGGCGAATCCGGCCAGGACGGCCGCCCCGCCGATCCACCACCAGCGGCTCCCGACCGCCCGGACCGGCCGTGCGGGCCGTGTCGCCCGTTCCGCCCGCGCCGCCCGTGCCCGCTCGGCCCGGCGTGGGGCCGCGTGCCTCCCCCGAGGGGCGGTGACAGTGGGGGACGTGGTGGTCATGAAGGGGGGCTGAAAGGTCGCCGGGTAGTGTAAGCAGCCAGCGGCACCCCGGAGTGTCACACGAAGGGAGAGCGTCCGTGGTGACCAGCACGAAGAGCCGGCTGACGGGCGAGCGACCACAGCAGGGCGTCACCCCCGATTCCCTCCTGGCCCTGCACGAGGCGGGCTACCGGGCCGTGCTGGACCGGATCGGCCGGGGCCGCATCCTCGACGTGGGGTGTGGCCAGGGCTTCGAGTCGGCCCGCTTCCTCCGGGAGGACCGCGAGGTCGTCGGCGTCGACTACTCGTCGGAGGCGGCCGCCACGGCGACCGCCCGCTACGGGCCCGAGGGGCTGCGGGTGGCGCAGATGAACGCCCTGGACCTCGGCTTCCTGCCGGCCAGCTTCGACGGCGCCTGTTCGTCGCACCTCATCGAGCACTTCACCGACCCCGAGCCCCACGTGGCCGAGATGGCACGCGTGCTCAAGGACGACGGCGTCGGTTGCGTGCTGACCCCCAACAAGCCGGCCGACTTCGAGAATCCCTTCCACTTGCACCTCTTCGAGCGGGACGAGCTCCGGTCCATGCTGGAGCGCCACTTCGGCGAGGTCTGGCTGGGGGGCGTCGACGCCGCGCCCCACGTGAAGGCCGACCTGGCCGCACGCCGGGTCAAGGCCAACAAGGTGCTCAAGCTGGACGCGTTCGACCTGCGACACCGCATGCCGCACTCCTGGTACGTGTGGTCCTACACGCGGCTGCTGCCGCTGGCCTACAAGCTGATCGCCCGGGACGACTCGGGCGGCGCCACGGGCATCACGGCCGACGACTGGTTCGTCACCGAGGAGCTCGACGACACGACCCTGGTCCTCTTCGCGGTGGTCCGGGCGCCCCGCCGGACGAACCTGGACTGATGCTGGCCGTCGGCCTGACGGGCGGCATCGGTTCGGGGAAGTCGGCCGTGGCCGACCTGCTGGTCGAGCGCGGTGCCGTCCTGATCGACGCCGACCAGGTCGCCCGCGACGTGGTGACGCCCGGCGGCCCCGCCTACCAACCGCTGATCGACCGCTTCGGGCCCGGGATCCTCGACGCGGACGGCACCATCGACCGCAAGGCCCTCGCCGCCATCGCCTTCGCCGACGACGAGTCGCGGCTGGCGCTCAACGCCATCACGCACCCGGCCATCGGCATCGCCATGATTCAAGCCAGGGACGCGCTGGCCGACACCGACGACATCGTCGTGCTGGCCATCCCGCTCCTCACGGCCGTGCACCGCGAGACCGTCAAGCTGCACAAGGTCGTGGTGGTGGACACCCCGACGGACATCGCGCTGGAGCGGCTGCTGTCCCAGCGCGGTTTCGACCGGACCGACGCCGAGGCGCGGATCAAGGCCCAGATCTCGCGGGAGGAGCGGGTCAAGGAGGCCGACTACGTCCTGGACAACTCGGGTGACCGTGAGGCCCTCGAGGCCGAGGTGGCCAAGCTGTGGGACTGGCTGGTGGAGGCCGCCTCGGCACAGCCGGCGCAGGCCTGAACTGTCACACCCCCCGGGTAGCCTCGCGGGACCATGCCCGAATTCGAGGTCGTTTCACCCTTCCAGCCCTCCGGCGACCAGCCCACGGCCATCACCGCGCTGGCGACCGGCGTGCGCCGGGGCGACCCCTACCAGACGCTGCAGGGCATCACCGGCTCGGGCAAGACGGCGACGATCGCCTGGATGATCGAGCAGGTCCAGCGCCCGACCCTCATCATCGAGCCGAACAAGTCGCTGGCCGCCCAGCTCTCCTCCGAGCTGCGGGAGCTCTTCCCCAAGAACCGGGTCGAGTTCTTCGTCTCCTACTACGACTACTACCAGCCCGAGGCGTACCTGCCGACGACGGACACCTACATAGAGAAGGACTCGTCCATCAACGACGAGATCGACCGGCTCCGGCACGCCACGACCTCGTCGCTGCTGATGCGGCGCGACGTGATCGTGGTGGCGTCGGTCTCCTGCATCTACGGTTTGGGCTCGCCCGACGAGTACCGCGACCGCATCCTCGGCGTGAAGGTCGGCGAGCAGGTGGACCAGCGCGCCATGCTGCGCCGCCTCGTCGACCTGCAGTACGCCCGCAACGACGTGAACCTGGTGCGCGGCACCTTCCGGGCGCGGGGCGACACGGTGGAGATCCACCCGGCCTACGACGAGCAGGCGCTCCGCATCGAGATGTTCGGCGACACCATCGACCGCATCGTGCCCTTCGACGTCATGACCGGGGAGATGGGGGAGGAGATGGAGGACGTGGCCGTCTACGCCGCCACGCACTACGTCACCGGCGACGACATCATTCAGCGCGCCGTGGGGTCGATCGAGGTCGAGCTGCGGGAGCGCCTGCAGTACTTCGAGAAGGAGGGCAAGCTGCTCGAGGCCCAGCGCCTGCGGGTGCGGACCGAGCACGACCTCGAGATGCTGGCCGAGACCGGCGTCTGCTCGGGCGTCGAGAACTACAGCCGCCACCTCGACGGCCGGGCGCCCGGCGAGACGCCCTTCACCCTCCTGGACTTCTTCCCGAAGGACTACCTCTGTGTGATCGACGAGAGCCACGTCGCCGTCCCGCAGCTGCACGGCCAGTACGCCGGCGACAAGTCCCGCAAGGACATGCTGATCGAGCACGGCTTCCGGCTGCCCTCGGCCCGGGACAACCGCCCGCTCATCTTCGAGGAGTTCATCGAGCGGGTGCCCCAGTGCGTCTTCGTGTCGGCCACGCCGGGGGCCTTCGAGCTCGAGCACTCCGCGCAGGTGGTGGAGCAGGTGATCCGCCCCACGGGGCTCGTCGACCCCGAGGTGACCATCGTGCCCACCAAGGGCCAGGTGGACGATCTCCTGGCGCGCATCGGCCGCACGGTCGAGGCCGGCGGGCGGGTCCTGGTGACGACGCTGACCAAGAAGATGGCCGAGGACCTGACCGACTACCTGGCCGACGCCGGCGTCCGGGTGCAGTACCTGCACTCCGACATCGACACCATCACCCGCATTGAGATCCTGCGCGAGCTCCGGTTGGGATCCATCGACGTCCTGGTCGGCATCAACCTGCTGCGCGAGGGGCTCGACCTGCCCGAGGTGGCCCTCGTGGCCATTCTCGATGCGGACAAGGAGGGCTTCCTGCGCTCGGCCTCCTCGCTGATTCAGACCATGGGCCGGGCCGCCCGCAACGTCGACGGCATGGTCGTCCTCTACGCCGACACCGTCACCGACTCCATGCGCGAGGCGGTCTCGGTCACCCAGCGCCGCCGCGAGGTGCAGATCGCCTACAACAAGGAGCACGGGATCAACCCCCAGACCATCCGCAAGTCGGTCACCGACATCCTCGAGCGCCTGCGCGGGTCGGGCGGCGGTGGCGTCGCCAAGGCGGGGCGCAGCCGCGCCGAGGTGCGGAAGAACGCGGCCGTGCGGGGCAACCAGCGCCCGGCGCTGCTGGCCGACGGCGACGCCTCGACCCCGGCGGAGGCGATCGAGCTCATGACCCAGCTGGAGGCCGAGATGAAGGCGGCCGCGGCCGAGCTGCGCTACGAGGAGGCGGCCCTCCTGCGCGACGAGATCGCCGACCTGCGCGCTTCGGTCCCCAGCTGACCCGTCCCCAGCTGCGCCCGCCGATCAGTCGGCTGTCACCAACCTTTTGACCGAGTACAGCTAGCGTCTCGGTCCGTGCCCACCACCGCCCAACTCCGCGAAGCCATGGCGCGCTACGCCGCCGTCGTCACCTCCAAGGACGCCGAGGCCTACGCCGCCCTCTTCACACCCGATGCCGTGCAGATGGACCCCTACCCGAGCGGCCTGCACACGGGCCGGGACGAGATCAAGGCCTTCATTCAGTCGGGTTTCGACGGCTGCGAGACCATGACCTTCGAGGTGGAGGAGGTCCACCCGGTGGCCGACAAGGCCGCCATCCGCTTCCAGATCACGCTCGGCCTGGCCGGCGGCGCCACCATGTACATCAGGGGTGTCGAGGTCTTCACCGTCACCGACGACGGGCTCATCAGTGCGGTGGAGGCCTACTGGGGCGAAGAGGACGTGACCTTCGCCTGAGGCCGCTGCCGCCGGCCCCGGGCGGCCCACCCGGGCCCTTGACCAGGGCCCTGGATGACGTGACACACCCCACCGGTATCCTCCACAGATGGCCGACCGTCTCGTCGTTCGCGGCGCTCGTGAGCACAACCTGCGCGATGTCTCGCTCGACCTGCCCCGGGACAAGCTGATCGTCTTCACCGGGCTGTCGGGCTCGGGCAAGTCCTCCCTGGCCTTCGACACCATTTACGCCGAGGGCCAGCGCCGCTACGTCGAGTCCCTCTCGGCCTACGCCCGCCAGTTCCTGGGCCAGATGGACAAGCCCGACGTCGACTTCATCGAGGGACTGTCCCCGGCCATCTCCATCGACCAGAAGTCGGCCTCCCGCAACCCGCGTTCGACCGTGGGGACGATCACCGAGGTCTACGACTACCTGCGCCTCCTGTACGCCCGCATCGGCCATCCCCACTGCCCCGTCTGCGGGCGGCCCGTGGCGCGCCAGACCCCCCAGCAGATCGTCGACCGCGTCCTCGAGCTGCCCGAGGGCACCCGCTTCCAGGTCATGGCGCCGGTGGTGCGGGGCCGCAAGGGCGAGTACAGCACCCTCCTCGACGACCTGGCCAAGCAGGGCTTCGCCCGGGTGCGGGTCGACGGTGTCCCGATCGAGCTGTCCGAGCGGGCCGACGTCAACCTGGCCCGCTACGAAATGCACACCATCGAGGTGGTGGTGGACCGCCTCGTCAGCCGGGCCAACATGCGCCAGCGGCTGACCGAGTCGATCGAGACGGCCCTGGAGCTGACCGGCGGCACGGCCGAGGTGCTCGTGATGAACGGCAAGGGCGGCGAGGGTGACGAGCCCGAGGAGGCCATCACCTTCTCCCAGCACCTCTCCTGCACGCACTGCGGCATCAGCTTCGAGGAGCCCGCCCCCCGCAGCTTCTCCTTCAACTCGCCCTACGGGGCCTGCCCGGTCTGCCTCGGCCTCGGCACCAAGTTCGAGGTCGACCCCGAGCTGGTCGTGCCCGACGACTCCCTCTCCCTGGCCGAGGGCGCGCTGGCGCCGTGGGCGGCGGCCCGCAGCGAGTACTTCACCGGCCTGCAGGTCGGGGTGGCCGAGTTCGGCGGCTTCGACTTCGACGCCCCGTGGAAGTCGCTCAAGGCCAAGGACAAGAAGCTCGTCCTCTACGGGACCGGCAACCGCTCGGTCCACGTCACCTACAAGAACCGCTTCAACCGCAAGCGCTCCTACGAGGCGGTCTACGAGGGGATCATCCCGTGGCTGCAGCGCCGCCACGGCGAGTCCGAGTCGGACTGGTCGCGCGAGCAGATCGAGAATTACATGCGCGAGGTGGACTGCCCCGCCTGTGGTGGTGCACGCCTCAAGCCCGAGTCGCTCGCCGTCACCGTCGGCGGCCGCAACATCTACGAGCTGTGCAGCCTCTCCATCGCCAATGCCGTCGAGGCCATGGCGACGCTGGAGCTGAGCGACCGCGAGCACATGATCGCCGACCGCGTCTTCAAGGAAGTGCGCGAGCGCATGCAGTTCCTGCTCGACGTCGGGCTCGACTACCTGTCCCTCGGCCGCTCCGCCGGCACGCTCTCGGGCGGCGAGGCACAGCGGATCCGCCTGGCCAGCCAGATCGGCAGCGGCCTGGTCGGCGTGCTCTACGTCCTCGACGAGCCCTCCATCGGCCTGCACCAACGCGACAACCAGCGCCTCATCGCCACGCTGGAGCGCCTGCGCAACCTGGGCAACACGGTCATCGTGGTCGAGCACGACGAGGAGACCATCCGCACCGCCGACTACGTGGTCGACATCGGTCCCGGGGCGGGGGAGCACGGCGGCAACGTCGTGCACGCCGGACCGGTCACCGGGCGCGGTGGACTGCTCACCAACAAGGCGTCCATCACCGGGCAGTACCTCTCGGGCAAGAAGTTCGATCCCTCTCCCGGCCCGACGCCGCCCGGGCACGGGCGACGTGGTGACCGTGCGCGGCGCCAGGGAGCACAACCTCAAGGACGTCGACGTCTCCGTTCCCGCTGGGGTGCCTCATCGCGGTCACCGGCGTCTCGGGCTCGGGCAAGTCGACGCTCGTGAACGACATCCTGCTGCGCTCGCTGGCCCAGCGCCTGCACCGGGCCAAGGCCGTCCCTGGCCTGCACCGCAAGGTGGAGGGCATGGACAAGCTCGACAAGGTGGTCGACGTCGACCAGGCGCCCATCGGGCGCACCCCGCGCTCGAACCCGGCCACCTACACGGGCGTCTTCGACCACATCCGCAAGCTCTTCGCCCAGACCGCCGAGGCCAAGGTGCGCGGCTACCAGCCGGGGCGCTTCTCGTTCAACGTGCGGGGCGGTCGCTGCGAGGCCTGTGCCGGCGACGGCACCATCAAGATCGAGATGCACTTCCTGCCCGACGTCTACGTCCCCTGCGAGATCTGCCACGGCGCGCGCTACAACCGCGACACGCTCGAGATCACGTTCCGGGGCAAGACCATCGCCGACGTGCTCGACCTGTCGTGCGAGGAGGCACTGGGCTTCTTCGCCAAGCAGCCGCCGATCGCCCGCCACATGCAGACGCTGGTCGACGTCGGGTTGGGCTATGTCCGGCTGGGCCAGCCCGCGCCGACACTCTCGGGCGGGGAGGCCCAGCGGGTGAAGCTGGCCTCCGAGCTCAGCCGCCGCCCGACCGGGCACACCTTCTACATCCTCGACGAGCCGACGACGGGCTTGCACTTCGAGGACACCCGTCGGTTGCTCGAGGTCCTCGGACGCCTGGTCGAACAGGGCAACACGGTCGTCGTCATTGAGCACAACCTCGACGTGATCAAGACCGCCGACTGGATCATCGACCTCGGCCCCGAGGGCGGCGACAAGGGCGGCACCGTGATCGCCGAGGGCACACCCGAGCAGGTGGCCAAGACCGCCGGCAGCTACACGGGCGAGGTGCTCAAGCCGGTGCTGGCGCGGGCCAAGTAGCGCTCCGGGGCGTCCGGGTGAACTTTCTCCTTTTGGGAATGGAATAGGTCGTGGCACGACGCGGCGGGGGGACACCGCCGCGAACCAGACACCCCGGGGGGCACCGATGACCACCACGCGAGAGAACCCGTCGACGGCATCGCACGGCCGGCCGGCCGTCGTCGACATGGCCCGCTGGCAGGCCGCCCGCGACGACCTTCTCCTCCGCGAGAAGGCGCATACCCGTGAGGGCGACGCCATCGCGGCAGCCCGCCGTCGCCTGCCGATGGTGGAGCTGGACGGGACCGTCGAGGTTGTCGGTCGTGACGGCCCGGTCCCGTTCCTCAACCTCTTCGATGGTCGCGACGAGCTCGTCGTCTACAAACACATGTGGTACGACGGCGCCCCGCATCAGGGCCAGTGTGAGGGCTGCACCGTGACCGCCTGGCACGTGAAGGACGCCGTCTACCTCAACTCCCGCGGCGTGTCGTTCGCCATCGTGACCACCGGGCGGTGGGAGGAGGTGGCCTCCTTCGTCGAGTTCATGGGCTACACCCAACCCTGGTATTCCGTGCGCGACGTGGCGCCACCGGTGGGCGGCGGCATGGGCTCGGCCACCTGCTTCCTGCGCGATCGCGACCGGGTGTACCTCACCTATTCCACGACGGGTCGGGGCATCGAGCCGATCGACGGGTCGTTCGGCTTGCTCGACATGACGCCCTACGGTCGCGGCGAGGCCTGGGAGGACAACCCACGAGGGCTGGCCCGAGGGTCAGGACCCGTGCTGGTACTGGCGTTCGGACGCTGACGGGAATGCCACCTGGGGTCCGACCGGTCGCCCGGTACCGCAGTGGACGCGCCCGGGGGTGACCGCCGAGGACACGCTCGGACGGAACGGGCCCTGGGTCTGACTGCGGCTTCGCCGGCAGGGAGGGCGGCGTTCTCCACCGAAGCGCCTTCACGCCGTAGCGACGCGGACAAAGCGGGCCCGCCCGAGCAAAGCGAGCTGCACACAAGGAGCACGTCGAAGCGGCCCCGCCGCAGCGGGGCCGAAACGCTGGGCGGTCCTCAGCCGCCCACGCACGCCCCCAACGGTCACGGATGGGGGGTGCATTCACATCCTTCCCGGCGGAGCGGCGACCATCAATCACCCGGTCGGGTTCTTCATTGCGACGAAACACAGGCCGACATGTACGGAACGACCCCGGCTCACGTGCGGCGGGCCGGGGTCGTTCCGCGGTGTTGGCACAACGCGGCGAGCTGGATGGCGGAGCAACCCACCGCCGGGACCGGGCGAGGGGTCCCGTGTACCTCTCTCAGTCTGGCAGCCGGATCATGCGGTCGAATATCACCCAAGAGGGTGAATCTCCAAGGCCGGAGGCTGAGATCTCTTTGGCGCGCTGCAACCACCGGGTGGAGAAGATGGTCGACAGCGCCCCTGGAGTTCGGGCGCCCTCGCGCCGCCCGAACGCGGAGCAGGGCTCCTGCCGCGGAGCCGCTCACGCACACCGCGTCATCGTGACTGACGGAGGTGTGCTGCTTTTGTACCCATCGACCCCAGAAATGGAAACCACCCCATCGGGTGATTCCAGAGGCGGTTCGCCGGTCAGCTAGACAGCAGGGTTCTGCGCGACCTCCTTCGCGAAATGACCCACGCAGGTCTCGCAGCGCCGGTCTTCGGGCGTCTCACTCCAGATGCGTCGCTCCTGGCCAAGCGTCAAGGACAGCCCGCACCAGGTGAGGGCTCTCTCGACATCGATCATGTGCCACAACGACGCATCGAGCTCTAACGCTTGATCCCCAAGGACGTCGCCGTCCAGGCGCTGGCGGATGAAGAGACCTTGCGGGTCCATTCCGATGTAGGGCGTGCTCACAGACCATCTCTACCCACAATGTCTCGACAGGCCTCGCGAGCCTCCTCCGCGAGATGGCCCGACCAGGGTTACGATTTCCACATGCTCGCCATGAGCCCGCGACTGGCCTCAAGCTTGCCGAAGTGGGGTTCTTGTTGATGGTGATCGCTGGCGTGTGGTTGGTTTTCGCGGAGCTTTTGCAGCCCGAGAAATGGCGCATCGTTCGGACCGTCGTGGCCGGAGCCGCGCTTGCGGCCGCTGGCGTGCTCCTCATCATCGCAACTCATTGGGGTCACTTCGGTTAGGCATCGCGCCGCCGTCCGAACTCCCTCAATCCCGTCAACCCCTCGACGTGGTCCGGGCAGCTCCAGACACTCCATCACCGGTCGAAGCCAGGCGAGAACCAGCGCCCGGTCCACGAGGGAGTCTCGGCGCGGTGCGTGGCCTGTCCCTGTCGGTCGTGAACCGTTCGGTCCGCAGCCGAATCACCCGACTGGGTGATTTATGGAATCCGTAGCCCCAGGCTTTCGCGGCGCGAGTTCGGGCGAAGTACCGTCGAGGTGATTGAGTCTCCAGACCATGGATTCGAGCGAGAGCGGTCACGTGACACACGAACACCCAGATTTCGGTTGTGAAGTCCGTGCCGCCGGCAACGCCTTCCACGTTGAGCTCTGGGGGGAGCTGGACCTGGCGGGGTCTCCAGAATTACGACAAGCCCTTGTGGAGGCATCGGGTCGGCGTGGCTCCGATGTGACAGTCGATGCCGTCAGCTTGACCTTTCTCGATTCGACAGGCATCTCCGTCTTAGTCTCGGCCTGCAAGCGGATCAGAGCGGAAGGCGGCACGTTTCGCATGATCAATGTCTCAGGTGTTGTCCGCCGAGTCCTCGAGATCAGTGGGCTCCTTGCTTACTTCGGCGTGGACACCGGGCCACCTGCGGGGCTCTCCTAGTGAGAGAGATCAACCTCAGCCCATACCACCTTGCCGCCATTGAGGTCGGCGTGGAAGCCCCAGGCTCGGGACAGTGCCTCGAGGATAGTGAGGCCCCGTCCGCCGATGCCGGAGTTGCCAGGCCCTTTCGCAACGGGCACCTCGGGACTCTTGTCGGCGACCTCGATGATGAGGAGGTCGCGACGGCGGCGCAGCGAGACGACGAAGTCGCTCCGGGCATAGAGGATTGCGTTCGTCGCGAGCTCGTTGATTATGAGAACCGTCTCATCGGACGGCAGATCCCATGCCGCAAGGACGGTGCGCGTGAATGCCCGGACCTGGCGCAGGGCCGTTGGGCGGGGAGAAAACTCCTGGGCGCTCGCATCGCTCACATGGTTGCAGTACCCCTCAATACAGAAGTCAGTCTTCCTTTCGCACCCTGCAATCCCCAGCCGTCCCGCGCCAGAGTGCGGCACTGACCCGGTTTGACCGTGAACGCCTGGGCATCGCGGTCGCCGGGGGAGGGCATGCCGTCCATAGAGGTAGTTGCGTTGACCGCGTGCGCACACAGGCGAACGGGGACACCCCCCGTGCCCGGGGGCTCCGAACTCCTTCTCACTCGGACCCTTGCGGGATACGTGAATTGGTGGGATTGCGCTGACGATGGAGCCATGTGAGTCGGAACCCCAAAAGGGGAAGAGGCGCCCTCGCAGACCGTTCCTCGTCGTCGGGTGCCTGATCTCCACCCTTCTCGGGATCGGCCTGTTCACATCGCTCCCAACCGGTGGACCTTCGGGACCGCCACAACCCGGAAGCACTGCACCAACCTTCTCGTTGCCGCGGGCTGACGGAGCGGGGACGGTCGGGCCTCAGATCGGGGACGGGAAGCCATCGGTACTGCTGTTCTTTGCCAAATGGTGCACGATCTGCCGCCAAGAAGTGCCGACTCTGGCCGAGGCGGAGGTGGAGGCGCAACGCAGTAAGGGACCACTGAGTCAGATTCAGGTGATCGGTGTTGATCCGCTCGACTCACCGGGGGCAGCCCGCTCGTTCATTGAGCAGACAGGCATCACTTTCCCTGTTGGGTTAGATACCAGTGCTGTCGTGACGAACCAAGAGTTCGACTTTCTTGGTCCGCCCTATGCAGTCTTCATAAAGGCAGACGGCCAGATCATGGCGATTCACGCCAGTACGTTGTCGGTCACCGAGCTACGAAGTGGGGAGGAAAGGCTCCTCCGAAGCTGATCGCACATTCCGGGCGCACAGGGGCACCTACGTGGTGAATGTGGTGAGCGAGAGAGTGTTGCCGTCGGGGTCCTCGAACCAGGCGACTTGGTTTCCACCGCGGTGGCCCCGATACCCCGCTCGTCCTGGGCCATGAGCGAGTGAACCCAATCCCTCAACGTACAAAGGCAGAGGTCGGGGGAGTTGGGGACCCGGAGTCGACGGCGCTCGACCCTCGAATCGCCTACGGAAGCTTGGGCGGTAGCGAGCGGGCGTAGGACAAGCCCCTTCGCAACCACACCTCGAGCTCCTCATCCTCAGCGATCCCAACTGAACCGACGTAGACCATGCCCCGCATTGACCGCCCGGTGAAGTCCATCTCCCGAACGCTCGGAAGGTGCAGTGCCTCCTCATAGGCGTCCGGCCCGACCCGGACCATGATCTCATCGCCCAGAACTCCGAAGCACATGTGCCCGCTCGACATGAAGCAGAGGCCGCCGAACATCTTCCGCTCTGACATGGCTGGTTCCGCCCGAGTCACGTCTCGAACCCGTTGGGCGAGCCCTTCGTCGTACGGCACGACCTGAGCCTATTGCGCAGCTGGAACCGTCACTGAGGTGCCCTCGGCTTCAGTTGGGCAATGGCAACCGCCCCCTCCGACCAACGACCTCGGGCCGGCGTTCGGAGAGACTCCCGGGTCCATGACGTACGCTCGAGAGATGACTGAGGTCCAAGCCAAGTACAGGATTGCTGCCAATGCGTTTGACGCTGCCGTGAGCGCCGTGGCTCCTCAGCAGTGGGGACTCCAATCTCCTTGCGAAGAGTGGACAGCGCGCGACATCGTCCGCCATGTCGTCTCCGGCCATCGAGGTGTCATTGCCAACGTGACCGGTGGCGAGGCAAAGCCGCTGAGCGCAGACGAGGAGCCCAAACAGGCGTGGGAGTCCGCGTTCCGGGCGATGGGCGAGATCACCGGCGACGCCGACGCACTCGCCAAGGAGGTTGACGGCCCAACCGGCAAAATGGCTGCGGGAGACATCATCGGCAGCTTCGTCACTATGGACGTGCTGGTGCACACCTGGGACCTGGCGCGCACCGTCGGTGCAGACGAACATCTCGACGAGAACTCGGTGCGCCTGGCCTATGAGGCCATGAAGCCCATGGACGCCATGATTCGACAACCGGGGGTGTTCGGGCCGAAGTTGGATCCCCCGACCGGAGCGGACATGCAGACCGAGTTTTTGTACTTCCTTGGTCGTCGCGCCTAGGCCGCGTAGGGTGCCCCAGCAGGCACGGCCTCAGGACAAATGCGTGTGCGGCCGCTCGAGCTCCACACCGTCGAGGAACAAATCGATCTTCTCGTTGTAGAACGCGATCAGCCCCGCGATCGGCTGGAGTTCTCGGGTCGGGAAGTCGTACGTCCAGGCGATGTCCGGATGAATGCGGAGGTCGACCTCCGCCGACCAGTACCCACTGGTCGTCCCCTTGTAGGGGCACGAGGTCTCGGTGTCGGACGGCACCAGGTGGGCGAAGTCCACGTCCGTCCGATCGATGTAATAGCGAGTCGGGAGGCCGGTCTCGAAACACAGGACGGGGGAAGACGTCTCGGCCAGGACGACGCCCTTGGACTCGACACGCAGATGCCGACTCGACCGGAGGGAGTCGACCCGGGTGTAGGGGTTGCGCGGGTGGACGAAGACCTGCTCGTCCTCCTCGAACCAGGAGTCGAACGCGGACCACGCGAAGCGGACGGTGTCGTTCAGTCCGTCGACTTTGGCCGCGGTGAGGACGGTGGCGGCGCTGGGCCGGTCGACATCGCCGACCCGGAGGCCGTAGCGCTGTGCGTCGCCGCGCGACGTCTCCATCGACGTTCCCTCGTCGACCAGCGCGCTGGCATCGACGTCAGCCAGCGGAATGTAGAACTGCGGGTAGGAGGTGTTCTCCCACACGTAGCGGGCGTTGGTGGTGTCGAGGACCGCTCTGCCCGCGAGAAAGGCGCGAATCCGGCGCGGCACCGGTTCCACGTGGTTGACCGCCACGGGGTTGGCGGGATAGTCGCTCACGGCAATGGCCTCCTCTCGGCGTTGCAGCGGATTCCGGGCACTTGGCGGCGAACAGACGAGGCCACGCGGCTACGACGTAACAAAGCGATGCAACAAAAAAGCAATAGCAACAACGACAACGCCACGAACAGCCAACACCGTGCACCGGACACCCGATGACCGGACCCTACCGGAGCATCACGGCGACGTGTTCAGGTGATCGCCAGCATCCGCTCGAGAGCGACCTTCGCCCACGAACTGGTCTCGGCGTCGACGACGATGCGGTTCCGCACCTCGCCGTCGACCAACCCTTCCAACACCCACGCCAGATGCTGGGGATCGATGCGCGACATGGTGGAGCAGGGGCACACGAGCGGGTCGAGGCAGACGACCGTCTTGTCCGGCGATTCGTTGTTGAGTCGGTTCACCAGGTGGATCTCCGTGGCGACGCCGATGACCGAGCCCGAGGGCGCGGCCGCCACGGCGCGGATGATGGCGTCGGTCGAGCCGATCACGTCGCCCAGTTCCACCACGTCGTGGGCGCACTCGGGGTGCACCATCACGATCCCCGTCGGGTGCTCGGCCCGGAAGGCCTCGACGTGAGCGGGGCGGAAGCGCTGGTGCACCGAGCAGTGCCCCTTCCAGAGCAGCAGCGTCGACTCCTTCACCTCACGGTCGGTCAGCCCGCCCAGGGCCGCACGCGGGTTCCAGACGCGCATGTCGTCGGGCCCGTACCCGAGCTCGTAGCCGGTGTTCCGCCCGAGATGCTGGTCGGGAAAGAACAGCACCCGATCGCCCCGACCTGCCGCACGGTCCAGGGCCCACGTCAGCACGGCCCGGGCGTTGGACGACGTGCAGACCGCGCCGCCGTGGCGTCCGACGAAGGCCTTCAACGAGGCCGCCGAGTTCATGTAGGTGACCGGGATCAGGCTGTCCACGTCGATGACGCGGCCCAACTCGTCCCAGGCCTCCTCCACCTGGTCGATGTCCGCCATGTCCGCCATGGAGCAACCGGCATTGAGGTCGGGCAGCAGCACCTGCTGGTGATCGCCCGTCAACACGTCGGCCGACTCCGCCATGAAGTGGACGCCGCAGAAGACGATGAACTCGGCCTCGGCCTGTCCGGCGGCGATCCGGGACAGCCCGAAGGAGTCGCCGCGGGCATCGGCCCAGTGCATCACCTCGTCACGCTGGTAGTGGTGCCCCAGAAGGAACACACGGGGACCGAGCGCGGCCTTGGCCGCACCGATCATGGAAGCCAGCTCGTCCGAGGTCGCGGACGTGTAGCGCTCCGGGAGTGGCGTCTGAAGCCTGAGCATCTGGTCTGCCCCCTTGTCGGGAGTGCATCGATATGGCCGGCGGGGACAGCCTGGTCGCCCATCCGCGGGTATGTCGGCCTCGATGCGAGGTTGTCTGCCGGAAACCAGGCCGGCCCAAGCAGTGTAACGCCCCCCACCAGCGCCGGCGCGAGACAGCGCAAAAGTAGAATGAGGCCAGTGCACGACCCCCCGCCGACCGGAACCATCCCGGACGCCCCGGGCTCGTACCAGTTCTACGACGCCGAGGGCCGGGTCCTCTACGTCGGCAAGGCCAAATCCCTGCGGCACCGCCTGCCCAACTACTGGCAGAAGTCGGCCCAGCTCGGGCCCCGCACTGCGCAGATGGTGGCCCAGGCCGACCACGTGGAATGGGTGGTGGTCGACAGCGAGGTCGACGCGCTGATCCTCGAGCACTCGCTGATTCAGGCCCACCTGCCCCGCTACAACGTCCGCCTCAAGGACGACAAGAGTTATCCCTGGCTCGCCGTCACGCTAAACGAGGAATGGCCCCGCCCGGCGGTGGTGCGGGGGCGCAAGCGCAAGGGTGTCCGCTACTTCGGCCCCTACGGCAACGCCGGGGCGATCCGCAGCACGCTCGACCTCCTCGTGCGGAGCTTCCCCGTCCGCACGTGCTCGGACACGAAGTTCACGCGCCACGAGCGCCTGGGGCGCCCCTGCCTGCTCTACGACATCGACCGCTGCTCCGGGCCGTGCATCGGCGCCGTCGACCACGAGGCGTACGACGGGTACGTCGACGACCTGATGGGCTTCCTCTCGGGCGACACCGAGCCGGTGCTGGCCCGGCTGGAGGCCGAGATGCTGACCGCCAGCGAGGAGCTGCAGTTCGAGCGGGCGGCCCGGCTGCGCGACCGCATCATCGCCGTCCACAAGGCGGCCGAGTCGCAGCAGATGGTCTCGGACCGGGCCGAGGACTTCGACGTCGTCGGGCTGGCCGAGGATCCCCTGGAGGCGTCGGTGCAGATCTTCCTCGTGCGCCGCGGGCGGGTGGTGGGCCACCGGGGCTTCGTAGCCGAGAAGGTCGAGGACCTGTCGGGACCCGAGTTCATGGCGCAGGTCGTCGCCCAGGTCTACGGCGCGGACGGGGCCGACGTCCCGCGCCGCCTGCTGGTGCCCGAGGAGCCGGCGGACCGCCAGCTGCTGCAGAGCTGGCTGCACACGGTCCGCGGCGGCCCCGTCGACATCGCGGTGCCCCAGCGGGGCGCCAAGCGCGCGCTGCAGGAGACGGTCACCCGCTCGGCCGGCGAGGACCTGGCGCGGCACCGGCTGCGGCGCGCCGCCGACCACAACGCCCGGTCGAAGGCGTTGACCGAGCTGCAGTCGGCGCTGTCGCTGCGCGAGGCGCCGCTGCGCATTGAGTGTTACGACATGAGCCACCTGCAGGGGACCGACTACGTCGGCTCCATGGTCGTGTTCGAGGACGGACTGGCCAAACGGTCGGACTACCGGCGCTTCAAGGTCAAGTCCGTCCCCGGCAACGACGACTATGCCGCCATGGAAGAGGTGCTGACGCGGCGGCTCACCGCCCTGAAGCAGCCCGCCGAGGTAGCGGCGGGCGGGCGGCCGCGCCGCTTCGCCTACCGCCCCAACCTGATCGTCGTCGACGGGGGCAAGGGCCAGCTCGGGGTGGCCGAGCGGGTCGTGCGCGAGCTCGGGCTCGGCGACGAGGTGGAGCTGGCCTCGCTGGCCAAGCAGTTCGAGGAGGTCTACCGGCCCGGCTCGCCCGACCCGGTGCGCCTGCGGCGGGGCTCGGACGCCCTCTACCTCCTGCAGCGCCTGCGTGACGAGGCCCACCGCTTCGCCATCACGTTCCACCGGGAGCGGCGCGCCAAGCGGATGACCCGCAGCGTCCTCGACGACATTCCCGGGCTGGGCCCGGCCCGCAAGGCCCGGCTCGTCAAGGAGCTGGGCGGGGTCAACGCCGTCCGGGCCGCCCCGCTCGAGGAATTGCTGTCGCGGTCCTGGCTGCCCGACGACGTCGGACTCGCCGTTTTCGAGGCGATGCACAAGGCTGGGGGGCGATGAGCGAATTCGTGGTGGTCACGGGGATGTCCGGCGCCGGGCGTTCGACGGCGGCGGCGGCCCTCGAGGACGTGGGCTGGTTCGTCATCGACAACCTGCCGGCCGGCCTGATCATGAAGATGGTCGAAATGGTGGACCGCCCCGGGTCCGGCATAGAGCGGGTGGCGCTCGTGATCGGCCGCGGCGGCTCCAACACGGGACCCGAGTACTTCGACGACCTTCCCGACGTGCTCGACGAGCTCCGGGCCACGCGCAAACGGGTGCGCGTCGTCTTCCTCGATGCCGCCGACGACGTCCTGGTGCGGCGCTACGAGGGCACGCGGCGGCGCCACCCGCTGGCGGCGCGCGGCGTCGAGGAGTCGATCGCCGACGAGCGCAAGCTGCTGGGGCAGGTGCGCGAGCGGGCCGACCTCCTCGTCGACACCGGCGAGCTCAACTCGAACCAGCTCCGGCAGCGCATCCTCGAGGCCTTCGGCGACGACGAGGCGCCGCGCATGCAGACCTCGGTCATCTCCTTCGGCTACAAGCACGGCATCCCGCTCGACGTCGACGTGGTGTTCGACTGCCGCTTCCTGCCCAACCCCTTCTGGGTGGAGGAGCTGCGGCCCTTCAGTGGCGAGGACCAACCCGTGCGCGACTACGTGCTCGGCCAGCCGGAGTCGCAGGCCTTCCTCGAGAAAGTGGACGATCTGCTCACGAGCATCCTCCCGGCCTTCACCCGCGAGGGGAAGTCGTACCTGACCATCGCCATGGGCTGCACGGGCGGACGGCACCGCTCGGTGACGCTGGCCCGCGAGCTGGCGACCCGGCTGAGCGGCCACGGCGAGCCGGTGTCGGTCTTCCATCGGGACATCGACCGATGAGCGGCGCCGGACGACGGGGCGGGCGTCCCTCGGTGGTGGCGATCGGGGGTGGGCACGGGACGGCCGTCACGCTCAAGGCGGCGCGGCGCTACGCCGGTGTCCTGACCGGCGTGGTCTCGGTGGCCGACGACGGCGGCAGCAGCGGGCGGCTGCGCGAGCTGCTGAACATCGTGGCCCTGGGCGACCTGCGCAAGTGCCTGGTGGCCGTGGCCGACGAGGACTCGGCGCTGGCCGACGCCTTCGAGCGCCGCTACGACGAGGGGGAGCTGGCCGGGCACGCGCTGGGCAACCTGATCCTGGCCGGGCTGATCGACGCCACGGGCGACCTCGTCCTGGGCGTGGCCGAGGCGGCCCGGCTGCTCGGGGCGCGCGGCGACGTGCTGCCCGCCACCTCGGAGCGGGTCGTGCTCAAGGCCGAGGCGGGCCATGGCACGGTGAACGGGCAGGTGGCCGTGAAGGGCACGACGGGGATCGAGCAGGTCTCGCTGGTGCCCGGGGACGCCCTGCCGCCCCCGCTGGCGCTGGAGCGGATCGCCCAGGCGGACCAGGTCGTGATCGGGCCCGGGTCCCTGTTCACCAGCGTGCTGGCCGCCGTGGCGGTGGGAGGCATCGCCGACGCGGTGGCCTCCGCCAAGGCCCAGGTCGTCTACGTCTGCAACCTGCACCCCGAGGTGCCCGAGACCGAGGGATTCGACGTCTCGGACCACGTCGCGGCCCTGGCCAGGCATAATGTGTCTGTAGACGTGGTCCTCTGTGACAGCATCCGGGGTATGGGCATCGGGACGACGGGCGTCCCGGTGCACGATGTCCCCTTGACGGGGGAGAACACCCTGGTCCACAGCCCGGCCAAACTGGCGCAGGCGCTGTCGGGTCTGCTGGCATAGCCGGGGCGGCGAGTGGGCCGGGCGACAGGCTGGGAGAAAGGGACGACATGACGGTGCGGACCAGATGACGGTGCGGGTCGGGATCAACGGCTTCGGGCGGATCGGGCGGAATTATCTGCGGGCGATCCTGGCCACGGGTGCCGACGTCGAGGTGGTGGGCGTCAACGACCTGACGTCACCCGAGACGCTGGCCCATCTGCTGCGCTACGACTCGACCCACGGCCGCCTGTCGGTCCCGGTCCAGGTCGAGGGCAACGACCTCTTGGTGGGAGAACGCCACATCCGTGTCCTGGCCGAGCGGGAGCCGTCGCAGCTGCCGTGGGCCTCGCTGGGCGCGGACCTGGTGATAGAGGCCACCGGCATCTTCACCAGCCGGGAGGCCGCCGCCGCCCACCTGGGCGGGTCGGTCACGCGGGTGATCATTTCGGCGCCGTCGGCCGACGCCGACGCCACCTTCGTGATGGGCGTGAACGACCAGGACTTCGACCCCGCCAAGGACATCGTGATCTCGAACGCCTCGTGCACGACGAACTGCTTCGTGCCGATGGTCAAGGTCGTCGACGACGAGTTCCACATTGTGAGCGGGCTGATGACGACCGTGCACGCGTACACCAACGACCAGAACCTGCTCGACCTGCCGCACAAGGACCTGCGCCGGGCCCGCGCCGCGGCGAACAACATCGTGCCCACCGGGACCGGGGCGGCCCGGGCCACCGGCCTGGTGCTGGCGGCGATGAAGGGCCACCTCGACGGGACGTCCCTGCGGGTCCCGCTCCCGGCGGGCTCCATCACCGACTTCACCGCCGTCGTGCAGGGTGCCCCCTCCGTGGCCGACGTGAACACCGCCTTCGCCACCGCAGCGGCCAAGCCACCGCTCGACCGGTTCCTCGACTACACCGACGAGCCCATCGTCTCGAGCGACATCGTGGGATCGCCGGCATCGTGCACGTTCGACTCCGAGCTGACCATGGTCATGAAGATCAACGACGATCTCTCACTGGTCAAGACGTTCGGCTGGTACGACAACGAGTGGGGCTACTCCAACCGGCTGGTCGACCTGACCGTCCTGGTGGGGGGCTGAGCCCGATGGACCCCCTGCGCGGCATCCCGGTCCTCGAAGACCTTCCGCCGGTGGACGGGAAGCGGGTGCTGGTGCGGGTCGACTTCAACGTCCCCCTGCACATCGGGGTGCGGGGCCGGGCCACGGTGGCCGACGACTTCCGCATCACCGCCGCGCTGCCGACCCTGCGTTGGCTGCAGGAGCACGGGGCCGACGTGGTGGCCTGCTCGCATCTCGGCCGGCCGGGCGGGCATCCGGACCCGCGCTGGGAGATGGACCCGGTGCGCGCCCGGCTGCAGACCTTGTGCCCCGGCGTGGAGCTGACGGAGAACCTGCGCTTCGACCCGGGCGAGAAGGCCAACGACCCGGCGTTCGTGCAGCGGCTGATCGCCGGTTTCGACGCCTACGTGGACGAGGCCTTCGGCGCCGCCCACCGCACCCACGCCTCCATCGTCGGGCCGCCCCAGTTCCTCCCGAGCGCGGCCGGGTTGCGCTTCGCCAAGGAGATCGAGGTGATGGGCGGCATCCTGGAGCAGCCGGCCCGGCCGTTCGTGGCGGTCGTCGGGGGCGCCAAGGTGGCGGACAAGCTCGAGGTGCTGAAGGTCCTGGCCACCAAGGTGGACACGCTGGTCGTCGGGGGCGGCATGGCCTTCACGTTCCTGGCCGCCCGTGGACAGGCACGTCGGCACCTCGCTGCTGGACGAGGCGCACCTGGACGACTGCCGGGCGCTGCTGGACTCGGGGGTGGACATCCTGCTCCCGGCCGACACCCGCGCCCTCGAGCCCGGGGGGACCTTCGGGCCGCCCTCGCTGGGCCACGGGCCGCGGGGGAGTGTGAAGGTGATCGAGGGCGACCTCCCCGACGGCTGGACGGGCCTGGACATCGGCCCGGATTCGGCGCAGGCGTTCGCCGAGGTCGTCGCCGGCGCCGGCACCGTGCTGTGGAACGGCCCCCTGGGCGCCTTCGAGGACCCCCGCTTCGCCGAGGGCACCAGGATCGTGGCCGAGGCGGTGGCGAACTGCCCCGGCTTCTCGGTCGTCGGGGGCGGTGACAGCGCCAGCGCGCTGGAGGAGCTGGGCCTGTGCGACCGCATCGGCTACCTGTCCACGGGTGGCGGCGCCTCGCTGTCCTTCATTGAGCGCGAGGGGCACCTCCCGGGGATCGACGCCCTGCGCCGGGCCCCCAACGCCCCGCGGGGGTGAGCGCGCCAGGCAATGAGCACCCGCCGTCCGCTGGTCAGCGGGAACTGGAAGATGCACCACGACCACATTGAGGCGCTGCACACGGTGCGCGACCTCGGCCTGCGCCTCAAGCCCGAGGACGTGGCGCGCGTCGACGTGTCGGTCCATCCGCCCTTCACCGACCTGCGCACCGTGCAGACGCTGGTGGAGAAGGAGCACATCCCGCTCGCCCTCGGGGCGCAGCACTGTTCGGACGAGGACGCCGGGGCGCGCACGGGCGAGATCAGCCCGCGCTTTTTGGCCCGGCTCGGGACGGCCTATGTCATTGTGGGCCACTCGGAGCGGCGGACGCTCTTCGGGATGGACGACGCCACCGTGGCGGCGACGCTCCGGGCCGTCCTGCGCAACGGCATGACGCCCGTCGCTCTGCATCGGGGAATCCGAGGAGCAGCGCGACCAGGGGCACACCGAGGGCGTCCTGGAGGAGCAGGTGCTGGCCGCCCTCTCGGGGCTGGCGCCCGAGGTCGTGGGGGGACTGGTCCTCGCCTACGAGCCGGTCTGGGCCATCGGCAGCGGCCGGGCGGCCACCGCGGTGGACGCCGAGGACGCCTGCGTGTTCATCCGCTCCCTCGTGGCCAAGGTGGGCGGGGACGAGGCGGCCGGGACGGTGCGGATCCAATACGGCGGCTCGGTGAACGCCGAGAACGCCGCCGATCTGATGGCCGAGCCCGACGTGGACGGCCTGCTGGTGGGGGGTGCCAGCCTGGAGGCGGCGGCCTTCACCGACATCATTCGGGCCACTGCCGCCTGCTACCGTTCCTAGGCCGAACGGGCTGTTCGGACGCGAGTTGGAGGCTCCGCCGTGCTGGCAACCTTGGACACAGTCACCTGGATCTACATCGTCATTGAGGTGGCGGCCGCGCTCGGGACTGATCTTCCTGATCCTGATGCACAGCGGCAAGGGTGGCGGCCTGTCCGACATGTTCGGTGGCAGCGTGGGCGCGGCGGCCCAGGGGTCGACCGTGGTGGAGCGCAACCTGGACCGCATCACGGTGACGGTCGCCATCATCTTCGCCCTCACGACGATCACCCTGGATCTCCGACTGCAGTGACGGGCCGGGGCCGACGCCCCCGGCGCTGGCGCTGGCTGGTCGGGTCGGGCACCGTGCTGCTGGCCCTGTTGGCCTCCGCCTGCGGGAGCAGCGGCGGCGGCGGCGGGACCACCGTCACCTACGTCGGCGTGGCGGGCAAGTCGATCTCCTTCGGCACGACCGAGAGCCCGACGGGCTGCAACCCCAACACCGTCGGTGGCGACACGGTGGGCACGCAGACGGTCCTGGCCGGTGTGCTCCCGAGCCCCTTCGTGCCCGACGTCGTGAACAGCGCCAGCGAGCCGTCGTCCAACTCGGAACTGATCGTGTCGGCCGAGCCGCTCAGCCTCAAACCCCTGACCATCGTCTACACCTTGAACCCCAAGGCGGTGTGGTCCGACGGCGTGCCGATCACCGCGGCGGACTTCAAGTACGCCTGGGAGCAGCAGCGCGGCGACCCGGCCACCTCCTCGCCCGACGTGGCGAGCATTGCGGGCTACCGCGACATCGCCTCGGTCACGGGCTCCGACGGGGGCCACACGGTCACGGTGCGCTTCAAGACCCCGTTCGCCGACTGGCAGGAGCTCTTCGCCAACCTCCTGCCGGCCCACGTGATGGAGAAGGTGGGGTGGAGCCCGGCCTGCACCACGGTGGACCCGTCCATCGACCTGTCGGGCGGGCCCTTCATGCTCGGCCAGGTGACGCCGCAGGCCATCACCCTGGTCCAGAACCCGCGGTGGTGGGGGACGCCGGCCAACTCCAGGTCGATCACGATCCACGTGGCGTCCTCGACCGCGGAGCTGGCGCAGTGGATGGCGTCGGGCTACGTGCAGGTGGCCGCCCCCGGCACGGTGACGCAGTGCTTCCTGACCCAGATGACGGGGCTGCCGGGGGCGCAGAGCGAGGTGGACACGTCGGCGACGCTGCTCCAGCTGGACATGGCCAGCTCGGTCGCATCCGATCTCCCGCCCGACCTGCGGTTCGCCATCGCCCTGAGCGTCGACCGCCAGGACCTGGTCAACCAGCAGGTCAGCTGGGCCGATCCGGCGATCGCGCCGGGGAACAGCCACCTCGTCGTGCAGGGCCAGCAGAACTACCAGCCCCCTCCGGCGGGGCTCGTCGACGACGACGATCCCGCCTTCCACCTCGTCGACCTCGACCACGACCATCGGCGCCGGCGGGAGCGTCAACTTCCCGGTGACCCCGGTGCCGACACAGGCGGCCGCGTTCATCGCGGCGAGCGGGCTGGAGCGCACGCCCGGTGATCCCTACTACCACTCGGATTTCGGCGCGCCCTTCCAGCTCCACATGGTCTACGACTCGAGCGACCCCTGGGCCACGGCGGCGGCGCCGGAGATTCAGTCCCAGCTGCAGGCGGCAGGGCTGGAGACGACGCTGCTCCCGGTCGCCGGCGCGACCCAGACGGGCAAGGTCCTGGCGGCCGGCTTCGCCGACCTGGCGGTGCTCCCGCAGACCTTCACCCCGTACATGAGCCAGACGGTGGGGATGTACACGGAGCTGCTGGGGCCGACGGGCAAGAACGGCTCCCAGGACTGGACGGGCTATTCGGACAGCAAGTTCGACCAACTGGTGACGACGGCCTCGGAGCAACTCAACCTGACCACGGCCATGGGGTTCTACACGCAGGCCGACACGATGCTGTGGGACAACATGGTCTCGCTCCCGCTCTTCGCCGAGCCGACCGTCCTCGTCTGGAGCCGCACCATCGCCGGCGTGAACGCCGAGCCCCGCAGCACCAGCCTGCTGTGGTTCGCGCAGTACTGGGCCGTCAAGGTGCCCGAGTCGACGAGCAACACCACGCCGTCGCTGCCGGGGCCGTAGGCGGTGTGTGGCGGGCCCGTTGCCGGCCTTCCGATGCCCGGTGCACGGGCTGGGACGCCGTCGGCGGCTCGGAAGTGGGCCGATGGCCACGCGCTACGATCTCCGGACGCTGCTGTTCAGTTGCAACCTCGTCGGAGTGGCGGAATAGGCAGACGCGCCAGCTTGAGGGGCTGGTGCCCGCAAGGGCGTGGGGGTTCAAGTCCCCCCTCCGACACTGCAGGTCATGCCGACTTTCTGTCGTGACACCGGCGGTACAGAGTCCTGCAGAAATTAGCGGCGTGCAAGAGCGAATCCACAGAGGCGCGAAGGTGGCGGGATCTCCCGGAGCCGCAGACGACCTGGCTGAGCAAATGGTCGAACCACGCGGCGAGGGATGATGGAGCGATGGAAGGCCAGGTTCAGCACGTCTTCATCCACGGTCACGACGTGGCCTATCGCAGAGAAGGCAGCGGGCCCGCACTCCTCCTTCTCCACGGGATAGCCGGGAGCTCGCGGACCTGGCGGGACGTGATTCCCCTCCTGATCGATCGCTTCACAGTGATTGCGCCGGACTTCGTGGGCCACGGTCTGTCCGAAAAGCCCGTCGGGGATTACTCGCTGGGTGCTTTCGCCAGTGGAATCCGTGATCTTCTCGAAGTCCTCGACATCGACCGGGCCACCGTCGTTGGTCAGTCGTTCGGCGGCGGGGTTGCCATGCAGCTCGCCTACCAGCACCCGGAGCTCTGCGAGCGCCTCGTGCTCGTGGACAGTGGCGGCCTGGGACGGGAAGTGAATTGGGTCCTGCGGTTCATGACGCTGCCCGGGAGCGAGTACGTGATGCCCTTGATCTTTCCGAAGTTCGTCCGGAACTGGGGAGACGGTCTGTTTCGGTCGATCAACGACCGCGGCATCCATCTGGGTCGGATCGGCGAGATGTGGAGCGCGTACGCATCCTTGGCCGAGGCTGACAATCGACAGGCGTTCGCCCGCACCATCAGATCCGTCATTGAACCCGGTGGCCAGACGGTGAGCGCGATGGATCGTCTCTACCTGGCTTCCTCCATGCCGACGTTGATCATTTGGGGGGACCGGGACGACATCATCCCCGTCAGCCATGCGCACGCAGCGCACGAAGCCATTCCTGGGAGCCGGCTCGTGATCATTGAGGGCGTTGGCCACTTCCCCCAGATCGAGGCCCCCGGCCAATTCGTCGCTGCCCTTGTCGACTTCGTCGATTCGACAACCCCCGCTCGCCTCAACGCCGAGGAGCGCCGGCGAATGCTCAAACAGCGATCCCACCCGCCAAAGGACTTACGATCGACGGACTAGCGATCGACCGTGTCTCCGCGCTCGGCCCGGATGCGGTTGTTGAGTGGTGAGAGAATGGCAGACAAGCCGACTGTCAAGTGGTCCGGGCACACGTTCCGCCGAGTCGATCAGTTTCGTCAACGAGGGGAGGCGCTTGGCCTCCTCGACGGCTTCCCAGGTGCCGATCATGTCGTCGACGCCGATTTCTCTACCGATACATCGCCGCCCAGTACCCTCATGAAACCGTCGCCCTCCGCCGAAAGGTGGCACAGTCGGGCACCCGAATCATCCGATAGGCGTAGGAACGGCTCTAGGTGCTTTGGCAGGCGATCGCTAGGTTTGCGAAGTGGAGCCCAGCAGCCAGTTTGCTGACAAGACCTCCAGTTCGACTGCCTCACAGAACTTGGCGACATCTTCTCCGGATCGGAAGGTCCCAGGGCAAGTTCGCGACCCGAGATGGATGCGGGGGCGGAAGCGCACTCGCCGGGGCGTCGTCGTACGCGCATTCATCGCGGCACCGCTGGTCGTCGTGCTGTTGTGGGCCACCGTTTCGTATTCGGTCTGGATGCTGCGGCCTACGAGCCTCTCATGGAGCGTGAACAGCGTTGAATGGGTGCGGTACAACGTGCCCTTCGGCATCGGCAACTGGGTGGCCGACCACGTCGAGCAGGCCTACTACAGCAGCCAAGCTCCGAAAAAGGGTGGGCCGCAGTTGAAGAGCCTGCCGAAGGTGGGAGTCAGGCACCCCAAGGCCCCAGCGACAATCGTGCCGATTGCATGGCCGCCGGCTATCACTCCCGTCTTCTCGAGCCCGCTTCCCGGCGAAGGAGTCTGGCAGCAGACCGGACCATCGGTCGATGGCGGTGCACCCATACTCGTCGCAACGTATCGTCCTGACCCGAACTACCCACAGATCGTTGCCTACGTCGCCTGGTTCGACCACTCACGGACAGAGCTCGGGTATTACCCGGGCCGCTATGAGCCGCCGAACGCGGCTGTACGCGGACCGGCGATGGTCCCCTACAGCCAGCGCTCCCGTCTGCTCGCCACCTTCAATGGCGGGTTTACGTACGTCGATGGCAACAACGGGTCTGCGGACAACGGGCTCACGAACGAACCCCTAAAGGACGGCAACGCGACACTCATTGGCTACACGGATGGTCGCGTGGATATCGTGGACTGGACCGGCGGACCCAACCCCGGAGTCGGCGTCGCGTGGGCCCGGCAAAGTCTGGCACCGATCGTCTGGAACGGCCAGCTGAATCCCACGTTGAACACTGATCCGAACAGCCCGCAATGGGGCTACACGCTCGGCGGAGTCACCCGTGTCTGGCGTACCGGCGTCGGTATCGACTCTCGGGGCAATCTCATTTACGTCGCCGCTGACGATCAGACTGTGGTGAGCATTGCGCAGATCCTTCAGCACGTCGGAGCAGTGCGTGCGATGGAGTTCGATATCAACCCGGAATGGCATACGCTCAACACCTACAACCCCCCCGGCCTCAACCCGACGATGGTTGGGCCAAACCCGAATCAGTCAACCGATCGCTACCTGGTCCCCGATGACCGGGACTTCTTTGCTGTCTACCGACCGGTGCCGGGTCCGGCGACTGTCCCCTTCGGGTAACGATCGCGTTGGCTGCGACCACGTCCGTCCCATTCGGTGACTCGACTCGACTCCACGCCCGAGCGTCCACATTCATCCGATAGGGGAGAGTGGCACGCCAGCGGGTCCCGTTCCCTGCCTCCTGCGCACGGCGCTTGATATGGCTTGACGCGATTCGACCCCCCGAAGGGGGCCGAATCTCCTGTATCTACCGCGCCATGTATGGCCGAGGCGCTACCACCGGTAGAAGCGGTGGCTTCCGGCACTCTCGCCTCGGCCGAGAGCGAACCCGACAATCCAAAGAACGAGAAAAATTGCCGCTGCTATCCACAAAAGATGCACTGCAAATCCAGCTCCGAAAAGAATCAAGACGAGCAAGAGCGCAAGAATCAATACCACTGAACAACCTCCCTATTGTTAGGCCCCGAGATGTGATACCTACCTAGTACGTCGAATCAACCCGACGGACGACATTCCCCTGGCCGTCGTCGACAACTGTCCGCTGGCGACGGGTGTTTCCGGCCACCATGACAATGATTGAGACCACAGCACCTACCACGCCGACAATCATCAAAATCACGCCTACTTTGTTGACGTTGATTCCGTGTTGGTTTGGCGCCGTTACTGCCCAATCGAGGATCGCTCCCACGGCAAAAGCAACGATGCTTGCAACGAGCCCACCTGCTCCAATCATGGAGCCCCCTTTCCTTGGCTGCAATCCGTGTACCCATGAACGGACGAGTCAAACCATTTGGCGGTCCCGCGCCGAGTGACCACAACGCCCCTGTACGGCGACTCTTGCGCCGCCCGACGCGGAGCTGGGCTCCCCACAAAGGGAGCCGCTCACGCACACCGCGCCTTCGTGACTTGACGCAGGTGCATTGTTCTTCTACCCATGGGGCCCAGTCGCGAAAATCACCCGATCGGGTGGTTTTTTCGCCGCTGTCGCAACCCGTCTCGACGATCGGCTTCTGCACGATTTCGCTCCCGAATCGGCCTACGGGTTCCCGCACCGACGACCTTCGGCGTGTCACTCCCAAGGCGTCGTTTCCCAGCCTTGCGTCAGAGACGCGCTTCCGAAAGAAGACGTCGACTTGCGGTGTTCCGTTCCGTGCGCATTCACGTCCAGGGAATCGGATCGCCGGACGACTTGGTCGATCTGGTGGGCGCCCCGGCGATGGAGCGAACTCCGAGTGCCGCCGAGGCGGTGGTGATGTCGCTGCTCCTGTTCGGGAGTGGCCGCAGGCCCCGGCGGGTTGGTCGACTCAGTTCATGCTGGACAGCGAGTGGAATCGGCTCGACGGGGAGCCGCCCATCGACGATCTCTGAACCAGGGCGGGGGCGGTGAATATCGTGGATTGTCCTGCGTCCGTTCTCCCCCCTGCTGCCTGAGAAAGCGGTGTAAAGGAACGTGGATGTCGTCGATGGGCGCACCCGTCGGGCTAGCCGAAATCGACGCCGTCGAGTGGTGCTGCCGGTTTGATGTCCGGAAGTCGCCGCATCCGGAATGCGTTGAGCAAACCAAGCAGTCCGGCGACGGCGGGCACGAGGAGGGCGAACTGGAGGGAACGGTTTCGAGCTTCGGTGTTGATGGCCAGGATCGCATTTTGGACATTCTGGGGCTGGCTTGAGATCTGTCTCTGGAGCTGTGTGTTGCTCATCACCTCCGCGTCAGTCTCCATCTTGGCGGCGATCTGCTGCTGTTGGGCTGGAGGAATGACGGTGCTGGAATACGTCAGATTCGTGAAGCTCGTCGCCAAAACCCACAAAAGGAGGCCGCCCGCCACCGCCAGTCCGAATGAAAGGCCGAACGAGCCCGCAGCCGAATTGACCCCGGCGGCTTCACTGACCCGCTCTTCGGCAATGGGCGCCAGGGTGAAGTTGTTGAGCTGCGAGACCAGCAGGCCAAGCCCCGAGCCTGTGATCAGGAGCGGGATCACGAGGTACCAGCCCGTGTCCACCCTCGGGACGAGGGGGATGATGGCCGCGATTCCGATGGTGCTCAGGCCGAAACCGACCAGCACGATATTGGCCGGGCGACGCTTGCCTGCTTTGCGACCGGCGAGCAACGCCATTCCGAACATGGACAGTGAGAGCGGCGCGAGGGAAAGACCCGCCTGCATCGCGTTGTACTCCAAGGTCATCTGCAGAAAGAGGGGGAGAGCGATCATGGCGCCACCCAGGGTGATCTGCTGGAGCATCTGTTGCGAGATCCCGATGCGGAAGTTCAAGTGCTTGAACAGATCGGGGTCCAAAAGGGTTGGCTTCCCATGACGCTTGCGCTGCACGAGCCAGTACGCGAACACAGCCAGCGTCACCGCCCCGACACCGATGATCAGCCCGACGTAGCCGCCGCCTTCCTGCCAGACCAGGATTCCGAGCACGACACCGCCCATGCCGACGATGGAGAGGATTGCTCCCACAGTGTCGATCTTGCGCGGTCCGGTGTAGGGGACGTCCTTGACAAGGCGTATCTGGGACAACACCACGAAGATGATGACGACCTCGAGACCGAACCCGACGCGCCACGACAGGTAGGTGGTGACGAATCCACCGAGCAGTGGCCCTACGGCAGCGGCGATCGCCGCTGAGGCACCCACGAGGGCATACGCCTTCTTTTGGGCTGCACCCTCGAAGTTGCCGTGGATGAGCGACTGCATCGCGGGCAAGAGCAGCGATGCCCCAAGGCCCCCGATGATCGCCCAGAAAACGATGACGGTGGTCAAGTTCTGGGTGACCGTCATGGCGAGGGCTCCAACGGCATAGGCGAGGAGGCCGATCACGTAGGCACGTTTCCGGCCCATCAGGTCGCCAAGCTTTGAGTTGATGAGAATGAATGCGGCCGAGACCAAGGCCTCGAGCGCGATCGCGGTCTGGACCCCGCTTGCCGTGGTGTGCAGATCCCGGACGACGGCGGAGATCGACACGTTCATGAACGACGTATCCACGACGAGCACGAACATCGCCGCCGCCAGCAGAAGCGCCAGCCGCGGGCTCGCCCCGTCCTCTGCCCGCGCTGGATTCTCTGGTTCGGCACTCATGCCGGTGCCGAACCATAGTCGGGAGTGTCCGTTGGGGCTCTCCCATCGTTTCGAAGACGTCGACTGCCCGGTATGCCCATCAGGACAGACCCGGGGCCGCGCCTGCATGGACTGCGAGCTGGTGCGACGTCCAGCCTCTCAAAGGCGGGAGGGAAACGACGTCGTGTCCAAACCTCGGACTGGTTGCGCCGCCCAGAGGGTCAAGACGTCAGGATCTTCGCCTTCTGAGCCTCGAACTCGGCGTCGGTCAGGATCCCTTGCGACTTCAGCTCGGCGAGATCTTTGAGCTGGGCGACCGTATCCCTCGCCGCTGGCGCGGGCTGGGGCGGCGCTGCGTACTGCGGCTGTTGCTGTTGCTGCGCGTACTGCTGATCCTCCTGCTGGGCCCAGCGATTTTGCTGGCGGCGTGAGACGCGGTTGGACACGGCTGTAGCCGTGCCGGCGATGGCAGCAGTGCGTGCGATACCTCGGAGGAGGGGCATGGTGGTCTCCTTTCAATCTGCGGCCGCATCGAGTGCGGCGGCCAGATCGTCCTGGGGGATGTAGCCGGCGGCAACGAGTTGCGCGTCGCCGCGACGCAGTGCCTGGACGAAAGGCATCGCCCAGCGATTCTCGAAAATCAGGATGGCGCCAGACGACCCGGGAGCGATCACCGGTGCCGCCTCGGCGAGGTCTTCTTGGCTCACGAGACCCGAGGACACGCCTTCGAAGACGGCGAGATCGATCGTCCCGTCATGGTCCAGATCCGCCAGCCCGATGATGCCCAACGAGCCATCTTGACCCTTGGCGACGAAGACCAAGTCCAAAATCCGAATCACTCCGTCATTCACGAGATCGACCAGGATGGGCAGGCCCTCTCCGGTCATCTTGCTTCCCGGGAACTCGACGACCAAGTAGCTGACCGGACCCAGGGATGTCTCGTCTTCGGTCATGTCCTCTCCTCCTCTGGACGCGATCCCCCACGAGCATGGCCTCTCCGCAGCACCGGACATGATCTCTCTTTGTCGGTCTACTCCGCCCGTTGCGGAATTGCTAGGGGGTCCGCGAATCCGATCCCGCCGACATACGGCGAAGTGCGGCTCTCACGAACGATGATTGGTTCGTGGATTCGTCCAACCCCTTCCATTGGAGGTTGCCCCGGTATATACCTGCAAGGGCAGGAGCAAACGCCGGCAGCTCGCCAGGCGTTGCGCAGTTGAGTGGGGGTTCGTCATGAACGACCGGGGCCACGGCTGGGTCATCTTTGCTTCCATCGTGTTGGCGGTGGCCGGCATCATGCGCATCTTCGATGCGATCTGGGCGTTTCGCTATCACGGGGCTGTTCCCCAGAATCTCGAAGATGCCATCTTCGGCACCAGCCTCAAGACCTATGGCTGGGTGTACCTGATCGTCGGCATCATCTTGATCCTGTGCGGCATGGCGGTCTTGGGGCGCTCTCAGTTGGCCCGTTGGGTCGGTATCGCGGCAGGAGCAATCGGCGCCATCAGCGCCATTTGGTGGATGCCCTATTACCCAATCTGGTCCTTGACCTATATCGCGCTGGGCGTGTTCGTGATCTACGCACTCGCGGCCTATGGCGCCCCCGCAGAGACGCCCCTCAGCCCACAGGAGCTGAGCCGCCTCTGACCCGGAAGCGCAACTATCCTGAGGCACACACGACCCGATAGGAGCGCGGATCCATGCCGATCGACACTCTCTTGGTGTACTGCGGTGTGTACGGCGATGCCGCCGACGCACTGGCTGACTACGAGCTCGTCAAGGAGCTCCACACCGAGGCCAATCTGTCGACGCCTACGACGCGGCCGTCATCGAGCGCGACCACAAGGGCAAGGTCAAGATCGTCAAGAAGCACGAGACCCCGACGCGCGTCGGGGGTGTGCTTGGCGGCGGGGTCGGGCCTGGCGACTGGTCTGGTAGTTGCCCTGTTCCCGGCCGCCGCCATCGGCGGTGGCCTCCTGCTGGGCACGACCGGTGCTGGCGCGCTGCTCGGTTCGTTAGCCGGACACGCAGCAGCGGGCATGAGCCGTGGTGACCTCAAGGACCTGGGCGAGTCGCTCGACGAAGGTGAGGCCGGCCTGGTCGTGGTCGCCGTGTCAGACATGCAGGCCAAGGTCCGCTCCGCCATGAAACGGGCACAGAAGATCGAGGAGAAGCAGCTCAAGGCGGACCAGAAGGAGATCGAAGCCGACGCCGCCGAAGCGCAGAAGTCCTAGCACTCCCACCACGCAGAATGAGTTGGCTCACGCTATGACGCAAATCGTGCGCTCACAGAGCGATCGTCGCGACGCGGGCAGGCCGACAGCGCCACTGAGGAAGATGCGACGCAAGGAATACGAAGAGGAGCTCCGGCGCCTGCAGGTAGAACTCGTGCAGTTGCAGCGCTGGGTCGTCGAGGAGCATGCCAAGGTGTGCATCGTGTTCGAGGGCCGGGACACGGCCGGCAAGGGCGGCGTCATCAAGCGGCTCACCGAGCGGGTCAGCCCCCGGGTCTTTCGGGTCGTGGCACTGCCCGCCCCGAACGAGCGTGAACGGTCGCAGATGTACTTCCAGCGCTACATCCCCCATCTCCCCGCCAGTGGCGAGGTCGTGATCTTCGATCGAAGCTGGTACAACCGCGCCGGAGTCGAGCCGGTCATGGGGTTTTGTACCCCCGAGGAGTCGGCTCGGTTTCTCGAGCTCGTTCCCTTTGTCGAGCAGGCCATCGTCGATTCCGGCGTGATCCTGCTCAAGTACTGGCTCGAGGTCAACCAAGACGAGCAGACGCGTCGCCTGACTGCTCGTATCGACGACGGCCGCAAGACCTGGAAGCTCTCGCAGATGGACCTCGAGTCTTATGGACGCTGGTACGACTACTCACGGGCACGCGACGCCATGTTCGCCGCTACTGATACCGAGGCGGCCCCTTGGTACGTGGCCGACTCCGAACGACAAGCGCCGAGCCCGCCTCAACGTCATCAGCCACATCCTCGACCTGGTCCCCTACGAGCACGAGAAGGCGGCGCATGTCGTCCTGCCGCCTCGGCAAAAGAAGGGCGGCTACCGAGAGCCGGACACGCACCGCACACGAGGTGCCGTCGCGGTTCTGACGCCGCCGCCGGAGGCGGTACCTAACCGGGCGCTGCTCCTTTGGCCAGGTGGACGAGGTCGCGCAGATGCACGCCCCGGGACTGACGTCTCAGCGCGATCTCGATGTTTCCCTCGGGAACGAGCATGCGCAGGCCCTGGGGGTGGCTGCGGAAGGTCATCGGCGTCTCGAGTTCGAGTGCCTCGCCGTCGATTCCGGCGTACGCCGTGCCCGAGCGAGATCTGATCTCGAAGCTCTCGCAGCTGAACTCGAAGGCGTGGCCGCTGCGCGCCCCTTGGCCGGCCAGGGCAAGAGTGACGACCTCGGCCGCCTGTGCGCCCGTCGCTGCCGTGACTGCGAACACGCCGAGCCGCCCCGTGTCGAGTCGGAGGCGCTGCGACGTGCTGGGCGACGCGGCGAGGACGTAGGGATCGTTCGACACCATGACGAGAAAGGACCCGTCTACCTGGGTGCCGTCGGGCGTCACGAACGAGAGGTCGAAGGGCTCTGTCGCCTCGCCCAGGAGCTCGGGGAGCAGCTGCCGCGTCGTGGCCGCCTTGGCCTCTCTGTAGCCCTCCTGCTGGACGATGGTGGCGTAGACGCCGAGGGAGACGTTGTTGACGAAGAATCGACCGTTCACCGTCGCGTAGTCGACCCGGCGCTCGAGGGCATCGCGGAAGGCAGTAGACGCTCTGTCGGGGGTCGGCGCGATCCAGCCCGAGGTCGAGGGCGAAGTGGTTTCTCGTCCCTGCGGCCACGCACACGAAGGGAAGATCGTGTTCCACGGCGATGGAGGCCACCAATGCCTGTGAGCCGTCTCCGCCGGCCATCCCCAGGCAATCGGCACCCCGGGCGATGGCGTCTCGAGCGAGTTCGGCGAGGTCGAGCCCGTGGTCGAGCATCACCGTCTCAACCCCGAGCGACGTGGCCAGTTCCACCAATCCGAACCTCTCGACCTTGCCGCCGCCCGACCACGGATTGCAGAGGAGTACCGGGTGTCGAGGCGGCGTTCACGCGGTGTACCCGACTGGCGGCGGTAGCCCGGAGGCCGGCAGCCATCGCCGCTCGCGCCGCCAGAACGGCTGTGGCGAGGAGCGCCAGGCAGATGAGCGCGCGGACGAAGGACTCCCAGTCCTCGGACCCGGCCCCCAAGAGCGCGACGACCAGGAGAGCAGCGCCCAGACAGTGCGCCGACGACGCCGTACCAGCGGCGGGGAGGTCGTTTCGAGATGGCCCACCACCCTCCGGCGATGCCGAGCACGAACCCGGCCGCACCGAGCGCGACGTACACACCATTGCGGACCAAGAAGACGACGACCGCGACCGCGAGGAGCAGGACCGCGACAAGCGAAAGGATGGCGAGTACTCGGGCTCGAGCCGGCGGAGGGCGACTCGATTCAGCCACGTGGATTCACCCTCCTCTGCTCTCGATGCGTCTTTCCAGGCCCGTCGTGCTCGTGCTGCCGGGAGGACGACGCCTCCGATGCCGCTGGAGTCTGGCCATCATCGTGCGCCATTCCTGGTCCTCGGTGTGACCGCATTGTAGGTTCGGGACGGACGGCGTGACGGCCGAAGTCACGAGGGGAGCGGGGGCACATTGGACGACGGCCCTTCGGGGATAGCCAAATGGATACCGGGTCTCAAGGCCGTTCGGACCTACGACCGGCAGTGGGCTCGGTCCGACGTCGTCGCGGGCGTGGTGCTTGCCGCCATCTTGGTGCCGCAGGGATTGGCCTACGCGGAGCTGGCCGGGCTCCCACCCGTGACCGGCTTGTACACGTCCATCGGGTGCCTCGTCGGGTACGCGGTCTTCGGTCCGTCGAAGATCCTCGTCCTCGGTCCGGATTCGTCCATCTCACCCTTGATCTTCGCCGCGCTGTTGCCATTGCTGGCGGCGGGCGGCGATGTCCACCGTGCGATCGCGCTGGCAGGGATGCTCGCGATCATCGTCGCCGTCATTGAAATCGGGCTCGGGATCGGGAAACTCGGGTTCGTCGCTGATCTGCTTTCGAGTGAGGTGCAGGTTGGTTACATGAACGGCCTCGCCCTCATCATCATTGTGGGTCAGCTGCCCAAGCTCTTTGGGTTCTCGACCGATGCCGAGGGCTTTGGGCCCGAGCTCAAGGCTTTCGCACTCGGACTCGACGGCACCGTCGGGGCGGCGCTTGTCGTCGGGCTCGGGGTATTGGCCATCTTGTTGGTGCTGTCCCGATTCACCAAAGTTGTCCCTGCGGTCCTCGTGGGAATCGTGGCGGCCACCGTCGTCTCCGCCATCTTCGACTTGCACGCGCACGGGGTCTCGACCGTGGGGACGCTGCCCAGAGGGGTGCCGACGGCCCGCGGTCCCCTGGACGAAGTGGGCTGACGTCGGACCTCTCGCAGTCGCCGCGGTGGGGATCACGCTGGTCTCGCTGGCCGACACGATCGCCACCTCCTCGAGCTTCGGAGCCCGACGAGGCGAGGAGGTGGATCCCAACCAGGAGATGATCGGTATCGGAGCCGCCAACCTCGCCGCGGGCCTGCTCCAGGGTTTCGCCGTGTCGACCAGCGGGTCGCGCACCGCGGTCGTCGAACAGGCGGGGGCCAAGTCCCAACTGGCCTCGTTGGTCGGCGCCGGGATCGTCGTAGCGCTGCTGCTGTTCTTCAACTCGTTGCTGGCCGACCTTCCGCAGTCCGCTTTGGCGGCCGTCTTGATCGCGGCGGCATTGTCCCTGCTCGACCTCGGGGCCCTGGTCCGCTACTACCGGGTCCGGAAGAGCGCCCTGATCCTTTCCTTGGTCGCCAGCCTGGGCGTGATCGTGCTGGGGGTCCTGCCAGGGATCGTCCTTGCCATTGCCCTCGCAGTGCTCCTGTTCTTCCGCCGCAGCTGGCAACCCCATGGCGCCGTCCTCGGCCAAGTGGAGCACTTGGAAGGTTGGCACGACGTCGAGCGGTATTCCCGATGCGCGCGAGCTGCCCGGGATCGTGATCTACCGCTGGGAGGCCCCGCTCTTCTTCGCCAACTCCTCAGCCTTCCGGAGCCAGATCCGCCATGTCGTCGGCGGAACGCCACGCCTCGTGGGTCGTCGTCCAGTGCCAGGCCATGACCGATGTCGACGTGTCGGCAGCGCGAATGCTCGAGCAACTGGACCGGGAGCTCAACGCCTCGGGCATCCACATGGCGTTCGTGGAGATGCGTAGCCGACTCCAAGATCTGGTGTCTCGCTACGGTCTGTTCGAGACGCTCGATCGTGATCGGTTCTACCCGACGCTCGAGGCGGCCATCGCAGCCGTGGGGGAGGGGTGACACGCTCTGTCGAGCGCCGCGGAACATCCGATGTCGGGTGCGGCGACTGCTCAGCGGTGGTTGCCCCGAGTCCGTGCACGTGGTTCCGCTGGGTCGGCAACGAGCTGTCGACCATGGTCTTATCGACCTGACTCCGCGGCAATCCGCCCGCTGGCCACGGCCTGCTGAAGGGCCTCGAAGTCGCGTTCGTTCTGGTCGGCATAGGCATTGGCGAACTCCGCGAGCGCGCGCTCGAAAGTCGGTCCGTTCCCGAGATAACTGGCGATCGCCACGCGGTCGCCCGAGCGGGCGTGGGCTCGGGCCAGTGCCTGTGCGCAGACCCTGAGGTACTTGGTGAGGCCCGGCGGGATGGAGCCCTCGAGATCGAAGCTCCCCTTCCAGTCCCGGAGCTGGCGGAGATAGAAGTCCCGGGTGACACCGTCAGGACCCTCGAAGGACTGATGGCCGAGGAAGATGTCGCTTGCCGCCTGCATCAAGTGTTGGCCGGCCACCACCCGCGCCCCATGGCCGGCGTAACCGCTCTTGCCGACGAATTCCTCGAGCACCGACGCCTCGGCCTCTTTGGCTTGGAGGAAGAGAGGGTCCGTCGTTGTCGAGGCCAACCAAGAGCAGAATCCAGGACCGTGTCCCGACGCTCCCCACGCCCACCACCTTGCGGGCGATCTGTACGAACTGGAATTCTTCGAGGAGGTGGCGACGATCGGACTGGAGGCTTCGGCGGTAGCCGCGCACCAGCTTGTGGAACGAATCGCGGAGCTCGTCGCTCACCTCCTGGGGGAACAGGTCCTCCACGGGCACGACGAGTGGAGGATCGCTCACGATGCGTAGTCGGCCGTCGACGACGTGGGCGAGCTTGCCCAAGGCTTGCAGGCTGTCCCGAGTCCTGGCCTTGGTCACTGTCTGGGCAGTGCGGGCCGCCATGCGCCTGTCGGCACGGGACCCCGTCTTGGCGGCGGCCGACTCGAGTTCGGCCAGTAGTCCAGCCACGTCAATTTGCGAGTACCAGACCTCCAGAGTGGACAACGCCGCCAAGCGGACCATCTCCCGCCGATAGCTCTTTCCCACCTCCAGGGCAGCCGTGCGCGACTCGTTCTCAGTGAACTCGCGGTCCCGGGCGGCGATCACCGCGCTGGCGGCGAGTCGCTTGAGATCCCACTCCCATGGTCCCGGCAGGGTCTCGTCGAAGTCGTTGACATCGAACATCAACTTCCGCTCCGGCGAGGCGAACAACCCGAAGTTGGACAGATGGGCATCTCCGCAGACCTGGGCATGGAGGCCCGACCGGGGAGTAGTCGGCCAGGTCTGAAGCCATGATCAGCGCGGCGCCGCGGAAGAACGTGAACGGCGAGACCAACATTCGCCCGTAGCGGATCGGAAGCAGTTCTGGCACCCGGGTCGTGGCCTGTCGTTCGAGCAGGCTGACCGGGTCCGGACGGTTCGTCGCAGGAGCTGAACTCTGCCTGGGACGAACGGGGGGCGCGAGCGCGTGCCTCCTTGCCGAGCCTGACGCGGTCCTCGACCGTGAGGTGCGCCACGGCCTGCGGTGGAGCGTCCGGTGGTTGCGTCATATCCGTCATCCTTGCTCCGATCGTGGTTGCAGGAACGATCCGGCGGTTTCCATCATGCACCCTGGTCGGTCGTGGTGGACGATGCGCTGACGATCCAATCGCTTAGTCTCGGCCGTCTTCGTCGGCATCGTGCTGTTGGGTTCGGCTCAGCAGCCTCCGGACGGCGACCTTGGGACCGCACGGGCATGTCCTCCCCGTCCCCCACAACGTGAATCAGTTCGCCACCCGGACAGAGATCCCGGGGCTGGTGCTGTGTTGGCCGGCCGAGTCGTAGGCGAGGCATCGGATGACATACGTTCCATTGGGCAGGTCTCTGGTGTGCCAATACACGCCCCACAGACCGCCAGAGGCGCTGGCCGGACCCACGACCGACGTCGTGCCCCTGCCGGTCACGGAGAACTCGACCTTGCTCACCCCGAACTGAAACGCCGCCGTGGCCACCAGTGGGAGCGTTCCCTTTACCCGGGCTCCATTGTGCGGTGCCACGACCTTCATCACCGGCAACGAGTCGCTCGGCGTGTCGAGCGCGGCGAGACCGAGTTGGGGCATGAGCCACCGTGCAACCCACAACGAACCATCCGCCGAATAGTGTGCCCCGTCGGCGCGGACCCACACGTTGTCCACCGCTGTGGGACAGGGCGGGCCATTGGGGCAGACGTGCGCGGCGAGGTCGATCACCCGCACGTGCGGCGTCCGGGCGACGAAGGCGGTCAACAAGCCATTCAGGCGCTCGAAGCTCTCGTCCTGCTGGTTCGGCTGCGTCGGTGATCCCGGCCGGACGAACGGGGGCTGGGTGAGGATGACCAATGTGGCCCCGGACGCCGTGAGTTGCTGGACTCGTTGTTCCATGCGCTGCAGCAGCACGGAGGACCACTGTGGCGAACCTGGCTGCAAGACCTTTTGGCCGGCGCCGCTTCCGACCACGAGTGCGTCGCGCTCCCACGAGCTCATCCACAGCACGACATTGGGCGGTCCCGGCCGAACTGCCCGCTGCTCGGCGGCCTCAGCCCGCTTCTGGCAGACCCGCGTCGCAGCGTTGAGGTTGACGCCATTGACGATTCGGGGAGCTATGGTGCCGCTCACGACGCCGCATCCCACCACGGTGCCGTCCTCGATCTGTACGCCCGAAGGCCGCCCGACGACTTCCAAGCCGGGCAGCATGGTGCAGGCGGTCGAGTCACCCACGAGAAGGATCCTGTCGACGATGCGGGGGGTGGTCGTCGGGCCCGCTCCCCGCAAGCCTGCGAGTTCGTGTTGCGTCGGAGCCGGACAGGCGGTGCCGGTCTCTGCACCGGCCAAGCCGGGGGTTGCGAGCGCCCCGCCGCCGTGAATGTGCAGTTCGACCGTCGCCACGGCGAGGCTCGACGCGATCAGGCACGCACCGAGAGCCAGGCTTGCCGCCCTCCTCGACACGAGAAAGGAGCTGTGGCGAATGGGATTTTCGACGAGCAGGTAGGTGACGATCGCCAAGCCGAGCGACAGCAACACGCAGAACAGCGATTCCCAGGCGGGCAGGCTGTCGGTACCGCGTCGCTCCGTTGCGAGAGTGAGCACCGGCCAGTGCCACAGGTAGAGGGAATACGAAATGAGGCCGATCCACTGGAACGGTCGCAACCTGAGAAGACTCTCTGCTCCGTGCGCAGGCGCGGCGACTCCTGCCCCGATGACGAGCGCCGTTCCGACCACGGGGAGAGCCACTCTCCATCCGGGATAGGAGGTCGATGACGTGAACACCACTGCCGACAGCAGGACCAGTCCGAGACCGAGCCACGCCGCCACTGCTGCGACGGGCGACGGCACTCTGCGCAGGCGGGCCGAGAGGAGGGCGACGAGACCACCGAGCGCGAGCTCCCAGACACGCGGGAAAGGTGAGAAGTACGCCGCGGTCGGATTGCTGGAGGTCTGGAGGATCGAAACCACGAACGATACGACCACCGCAATGCCGAGCACGATGCCGAGGCGGCGGCGCAGCCCCAGGCCTCGCGAGAAGTACGCAACGACGAGAAAAATGGTGGGGTAGATCAGGTAGAACTGCTCTTCGACCGCGAGCGACCAATAATTCTGGAGAACAGAGGGAGGGAGTTGCGAGGACAGATAGTTCGTGCCCGTGGATGCGAAGTGGACATTGATGAGGAAGAGTGAGGCCCACCGCGCATCGCCGGCTGTCTGCCCGCCGCTGATCGGACCGAGCAACGCGTACGACGCGATCACGGAAGCAACGATGACCAACGTGGCCGCAGGAAGGATGCGTCGGACTCGGCGGGCGTAGAAGTGCAGGATCGACGTTGACCCGGTCGACGCGCGTTCTCGGAGCAGGACGCCCGTGATCACGAATCCCGAGATCACGAAGAAGACGTCCACTCCGATATAGCCACCGCCCAACCCCGGGACATGGGCATGAAACAGGACGACGAGGGTGACGGCAACGGCCCGCAGCCCCTGGACGTCTGGACGGAATCGTCGATCCCCCGGGGCCGTTCCGGCTTCGTCGCCCGACGGTTGGAGGCGTTGGCCCGAGGCTTCTCTCTCGCCGATCAGCACTTCGTCGCGCACCGCCCTTACCGACCCCGCCCTCTCGAGCAATCGCGGGCGATGGTACCAGCATGCTCCGAAACGACATGGAGCAACCCGGCACTCTCGCACCCGCGTGAGTGCCCGCACCTGCTTGGCGGCATGCCGCATCCCACCCGACGATTCGACACCGCGCTCTTGAGTGACGGGACTGACCGACCGTGACGGAAACGAAACGGAGCCGTCAGCGGTGCGCGCTCATTCGGCGTATTCGAGGCGGCGGTGTTGATTGCGTCACCTGTCCCACTTTCGGACCATGACAAGGGGCAGGGCGGTGCTCGTTTCGACAACGCTTCGTGACGCGCAGTCCACGCCAGCGGCTATTTGCCCCCGTTTGCCACTGATTTGATCGCTGCTTGGAGAAGTGCGGTTGCGCTGTCGAGTTTCTGGACTTGCAGATTGAGTTCGTTGACTTGGCTCTTCAGTCCGGATATTTCGCTCCGCTGATGATTGATTTCATATCCCGCCACCGCAAATCCGACGACGACGACAACCAAAAGGATTAGAACCAACATACGCACTGAACGAATTGCGTGCGCGACGGCGCCCTGGGGACTCATCTGACCCTCCCTAGTCTTGTGTCAGGGATGGAGAGTAACGCGCCGCGGGCAATTCATAAAAGCCGGCCGAAACCTCGCGCTCGAAACCGACGAAATGGGGGTCGATCCGCCAATTGGCACCTTCAGATGCCAGGTGGCTGAGCACCCGTAGGGGGTTCGTCGTCCTCTTGGTCCCGCCCCGCGGCTACCCCCTGGGCGTCTGCCACTCTTGCTACGTGGCCGCCCTGCGTAGCGGACGTCTCAGCAGAAGCAATTTGGGCCACGAAATCGAATGAAAGTGGTTTACCCGTATCTTTCGGGCGCCTCGTCGCGCTCGCCTCGTCCGGCTCGGCGGCTGGCGCGGTGGGGGAGGGGGTTGGGGCGGGGGCCTCATCTGCTCCGAACGCTCGAACGGTGGCGGCAGCACGGACACCTTGCGCCGTTTGTCGACAGCGTCCCTGTGATCGGGTGCTCTCGGCATCGGCACCGGCCTCGGGCGCGGGCGCTCGGCTCTCACTGGTCCGGGGCTGGTGTCCGACCCTGTCAAAATTGAGGCGATCGTGGATTCCACGGAGGACTCTTCGTCGATCGTCGCCTTGTGGCGGGCATGCTCGGCCTCCAGATCCGCCTGCCTCAGCGCCTGCTGAATGACCTCGAGCTCCTGCTCGGCGTGTGTCACTCGCTCCAAGAGGGCTGGAAGGTCGATTGCGTCAAGAACAGCGGCCGCCATGACCTCGTAAAACGCCTCGGGCGTCGTCACCGAACCGGGCATCACGTGCCGGTCGCGCTCGGCCAGCGCCTTTGCTCCCAGCTTCACCAGGCACTCGTAGTCGGACATGCACCGCCAGTGTAAGACCGGCTTGTGCGTCGATCGCGGATGGATGGCCTGGCGCTCCGGAGACGGGCGCTCGGGCGCGATCACGGCGCCGACCCACCCCCGGGCCGGGTCGTGGATGCTGGCCCGTCAACGTTCCGCACCTGAGAGGGAGGGGTTCGGCGGCCAGTGATCCTCATGCGGGTGATTCGCACCCCAGTCTGGTGGACGGAGTCACGAACGACACCGAGGGGTGTCCAGCGATCACGCGCCGGACACCCCTCGGATCGAGGCCGTGCTTCGATTCTCCTCCTCCAAGGCGGTCAGACCTCGAAGGTTGCGGGTGCTACCCCGCCTCGGACTCAGCTCCCCGGCGTGCTGATCGTCAGGACCGGTGCTTGGCCGGGGAAATAGAGGGTCCCCGGCGTGGGACCTCCGGCAGTGCCCGTCACCGGCGCCGCCGCCAAGGTGATGGTGCTGCCGCTGACCGACGACACGGTGTCACCCGCCGGGATGGAGACCGACGATCCTGGCGGGACGCTCACTGCCCAACCCGGCTGGACGGCGGCCGGCACCGGAGATGATGTACCGATGGTGGCGTTCCCCGCACTGATGGAGGACACGCTCAGGTTCGCTTGGCAGGTCCCGTTGACGCCGCCGCCCGGCACGTTGTCGGCCGGAGTCTGCGAGTTGATTGCGAGTTCCGGAGTGGTGTCCGAGAGCCGTGAGAAGCCGTACTGAGCATTGATGATGCTGGTGAGATCAGTGTCGTAGTTCCCTCCGTCCCTGTCGTTCGTCCCCTTCTGGAACGCCGAGTTCGAGTCACAGAGCCAATTGAGGAATCCGGCCGTCGAGGCCCGGACCGTATCCGTGCGGTAGATGTTGAACAGAGTTCGGGACATCGGGTACGCATTGTTCCGCTCGTGCGCGATGCTCGCCGATTGTCCATTCGCCGACTGGATCTTTTCGCTGAAGCTGCTCGCGGCACCGGCCGGAATCGTCCCGCTCCCGATGCTCGCCGTGGAGGAGGTGGGGCTCACGCCAAACGATCCGAACCCCATGAAGTACAGCGACGTGGCGATGTCCACGACCTCGTCGGCAGGATCGGAGGGCCAGTTCGCACTGGCAAATCCGCCGATCTGGGGTGTGTCGCTCTCGAGCGCGATCTCGTTGTTCCCGAGCCCCCCTGCCGGGCCCTGGTTCGCGTCGGGGTCCGGACCGGAGGCGGCGTTCGGGTCGATCGTGTTGGCGTTGATGCTGGTGCCGGTGTCGGTGCAGTTGGTCCCGCTGATGATGCCCGACTGGGCGAAACTGTAGAACGTCGTCGCCGTCGCCTGTCCCGTGTTCACTCCGATGATCCGGATCGGGACGCCGATGGGCGAGCCGTCGCCGACAGGATTGCCACCCAGGTTGGTCAGCTGGCCCCAGTCGGTGATCTGGCTGGTGTTCGGCGTCGCGCTCGGACCGTGCTGGCAGAAGAGCCGGTAGGCGACGGAGGTCGCGCCGGTTCCACCGCTGATGGCGGTGTTGGTGATGTTCGTGAATGGCGTTCCCGAGCAGGCCCCGCCGCCACCGGTACCGCAATTGGTGGGGTCAGTCGGGAGCCAGCCGTCGGCCACCGGGCCAATCCCGGCCGCGGGGAATTTGGTGCAGGTCACGGCACCGTTCGACGCGGCGTAGCTCGGGTAGAAGCCCGCACCGCTCGAAGTGCACTGCGGGTCGGTCTGGCTCAGGTAGCCGTTCGGCGTCCCGTACAGCGCTGGGTTGATGGTCTGGAAGTCCACGCCCACGACAGCATCCTTGGCGAAACCGAGGTCGACTCCCGTGGGGCACGTCGAAGTCGACACGGGCCTCGACGAACGGGCGTAGTCGACCGTTTGTCCCGCCGGCGCAGAGGGAGAGCCGCCGCACAGCTCGGACTGTCCGTTACCCGAGCCGACGTCGTTGGTTCCTTGCACTTCCACGCTGCCCGAGAAGTTGTCGGTCTCGTCCGACAAGGTGTTGTTGGGGTTGGGCGTGCTCACGGTCGGCTGTTGGCAAACCGAGTTGGCCGTCTTGGTGATTGTGCAGGAGAACGGAGTGATGCCGGCGTTGTTGTAGAGGCTGCCGATGGACTCCATTACCTCGAGGGTGGCGTCCGATCCCTGGGAGGTGTCCGTGTTGCTGATCGGGTCGGCGCCTGAAGTCGTGTTCTCGGGCAGCCACCAGGGGTACGTGGCGAAGGCGGACACCGGGGCGCTCACGTTCGGGGAACCCTGCTGGCCCGGGAAGGGGGGAATGGTGATGGCGGAAGCTATTCCCGGCAGCACCGTGCCCAGCAGGAGTGAGACCGCCATCGCTGCCGCGGCGACCGACAGTCCGGCAGCGGAGCCGTGCCGCAGCTTTCGAAGATTCGTCATCACTTCCTCCGTTCTCGGCCATCAAGCCGCTATAGATGATGAAAATAGTCAGCTATATCGAGAAGGAGCAACGTCTGTGTGACGGGGAGATGAACTGCGTGAAACCGCACAATTCTTCCTGCCAGGTTCACGCTCGAACCGAAGCTCCGGGACAGGTGGGGCCCTCCTCGCACACACGACCAGAGGCTGTCGTGCGGTCTGTGATCTCGACCGTCCGGCGCGGGGGCCCGGGACGGACGGTGTTCCTCCTCAAGACGGGGGTCGAATGCGTCGACGGGAAACGATGGAAGACGACACCCAGGTGATCGGCGCCGACCTGCTCGACGAGAGCCTCGAGAACTTCCGCGCGCTGTGCTTCGAGCAGGTGCGGATATGCAGGGCGATCTATCGCCCGGACCTCCGCGAGCGGGCACTGATGGCGACCGAGGCTGCCTTCGTGGATTGTCTGGCCGCCCTCTGGGCGTGAGGTGTCTCGGGCAACCGACCGCGACGACGGGTCGTTTGGCTTTGTGTCTAACCCGGGCGCCGATGTTTCGCGAGCGTGCGCCTTCGGACAAGGCGACCGGCCGTTCCTCCCAGGACCAGCAGCACTCCTAGCGCGAACACGACCGGGGTGTCGCTGCCAGCACCCGTCGATGCCAGTGATGCCGACGGCCCCGAACCGGTGTTTCCGGTACTTCCCACAGAGGTCGAGGCCGACGTCACCGGAGCGATCGTCGTGGTCGTCGCGGGCACTGAGGTGGTCGTGGACGACGTGGAGGTCGTGGTCGAGCTCGAGGTCGTCGTTGGAGAGGAGGTGGTGGTCGTTGTCGTCGAGGGAGTCGTGTCCGCGCTCGGCGTCGCAGTGCAACAGGTACTGAAGGTTTGTGCAGTCCCTGGAGCGACCGCGCTGGCACCCGTGCTGTCGGCGGTAGTGGCGTAATCCCACGCGGCCTGAACGCTCAGGGACGTAGGCGAGCCGATACACGAAGCGGGGAAACTGAGGCTGTACTGATTCGATGTGAGATCGAACGCCACGGTGACGCCGCTGGTGCCGTCGCACAGGTTCCGAGAGGGGGAACCGGCGGCATAGACCGCGCCACTGAAGGTGCCCGGAGCATTTGCGTTGCTGTCCGCCTCGGCCACGTATGCGGGCGCGGTGGTGCTGGTGGTGGCGATTGCCCATGCCACTTCGGTGGAAAAACCGGTCGTCAGCCAGTTCGGATCGCTGGTTGGGTCCGTGGCCTTGCCGACTGTCGTCGCCACTGACACCGTCGATGTCGTGTAGTCGACGCTGACGCCTGCAATGCAGACGCCGCCCTGCACGGAAGCCGAGCAAGCCGTCGGGTTGGTGTACGTCGCCGTTGTGGCTTCGGATGGAGACGCAAAGAACGCAGCGGAAATCGCGAGGACGAGCGTCCCGATCGCAAGTCGTGACGCGTGTTTCCACGCAGGTCGGCGAGCCATCACCCCGTCAGTCTGGTGCTCACACGGTGATCGCACCATGACACGGTGATGAACCTTGGGTGAATGGTCGACGAGGAACCGCCAGCAGGGAATCCGACGGCACGCAGGGTGAGGGGTCGCCCTCGACGTCAGCCCGGCACTGGCCGCTCCGCAGGAGTTCAGCGCCCCATGGCTTCGAGCGCCTCGGTGGCACGCCGATCGACGTTGCCGTATCCGTGAGCCCGGGCCGTGCGCTGGGCCTTGGCCAGGAGCGCCGTCGCCGCGTCGGCGTCACCCGGTCGATCGCGTCGGGTCAACACCATTCCCCACCACAGTTCCGTCCGGGTGGCGAAGAACTTCGCCCCCATCCGCTCACTCACGGCTGCCGACTGTGAGAAGTAGGCATCTGCCTCGTCGTAACGGCCGAGGACGCCGGCCAGTCCTCCGAGGTAGTGGCTCACCGGGGGCAGGGCCGACGCGCTGGTGGCAGGGAGTTGCGCGTGCCAGGGTGCGAGCCGCTCGAAGAGGGGTCCTGCGTAGGTCGGGTCCCCGCACACCACGGCGGCATCGGCGTAGTCGACCATCGCAGAGAGCCACACGTGGTCCAGCTGGAGGTCGAAGCCGGACGCGGCGAACGCCTCGAGCTGGGCGAGGGCTTCATCTGTGCAATCCACTTCCACGTGCGCCTTGGCCAGCAGCGACCCGAACATCCACGGCGAGATCTCGGGCGCGTCGGACGCCAGCTGCTCAATGAGCGGAATGAGCTCGTTCATGGTGCCGCGCTGACCCCGCACCCCCATCAGTTGCGTACCGTAGATGAGTGTTGCGTCCGGTTGGCCGCTGTCCGTACCGATCTGGAGCGCTTCTGTCGCCAGCGCCTCGGCCCGGTCCGTATCCCCCGCGATGAACGCCCGCTGACCCTTGAGAAACGTGTGTCCCCATGCGAATAGCGGCTGCCCGAGCTGCTCCGCCATCGCGCCTTGGATCTTGAGGCAGCGGTCCACTTCGTCGATGTCACCGGAGCGGGCAGCCGTCTGATAACGCCACATGGCAGCCCAGTAGAGAAGTGCGGGATCGCCGAGGCGCTCGGCGCGGACGAGCGCGTCGGCGGTTCGGGACAGTGCCGGATTCAGGAGCTGCGGTACCTGGAGCGGGATGTAGAGATGGTTGAGGACGCGCACGCAGGTGGCGTCGTCACCACTCTGGTTGGCGATGCTCTCGGCTTCCTCTGCCAAGGCCTGTCGAAGTTCGAGCGGACTGGCGTGGGCGAGTTCGGAGCAAAGGGTCGCCAGGACGAGCGCACGTTCGGGATTGCGAGCCGGCAGGTCGTTGAGGGCGGCTTCGAGCACTTCGACCTTCTGACTGTCGGTCGTGCCGATCGCGCTGTAAAAGCCGCGGTTGTTGGCCAGAGCCGCAGCGACCAGGCGCTCGGTGTCACCGAACTCGGCCGCCAGATGCGCGGCTTCGAGCAAGGTGTCGCGAAAGGCGGGGTCGCCGGTCTGGCGCTGGGCGGTACCCAGCCCGATGACCAAGTCAAGGGCCAAGACGGGGTCGGGGTCGTCGACTTGCTCGAGCAGTTCACGGGCCTGGGTGAAGTACCGGAGTGCGTCGGCCGGAGCCAGGGCGCTGAGGGCGGCGTCCCCGGCCTGGCGGGCGTAGCGGATCGCCCGGCCCGAAGCGGAGCCACCCGACGCGTTGAGCCACTGTCGGGCCAACTCGCCGACCCGTGCCCCGGGATGGCCGCCGCAGATGTCTTCGAGCGCCTCGGCCACCTGCTTGTGGGCGCGGGCACGTCGGGTCGGCCCGAGGCTCTCGTAGATCGTGTGCCGAATGAGCGCGTGAGCGAAGGTGTAGTGGCCCGGGGGGCCTGCGACCTCGCGGACCAGCGCTGCCGCGGTGGCGGCTTCCAGGATCTCGAGAAGTTCGTCCTCGGGGAAACGCGTGGACCTGGTCAGGAGGTCGAAGTCGAACCTCCGGCCGATCACCGCGGCAATGGACAAGGAGCGCTCGGCGCGATCCCCGAGTCGGGCCACACGCCCGCCCACGACTTCTCGCACGCTGTCGGGGAGGGCCAGCGGGCCGAGTGATTCGGCCGGCGTCCACTGCCCGGCCATGTCCTGGTAGATCCCTCCGGTCTCGGCCAGATAGCGGAGGACCTCGCTCAGAAAGAAGGGGTTGCCGTCGGTCTCGCGGTGCACTGCGTGCGCGAGCGCAACCGCGCTCTCGTCGAGCTTGTGTCCCGCCGCGGCCTCCATGTAGGACACCACATCCCCGTGGTTCAGGCCCTCGAGCTCCAAGCGCGACACTCCACGCTGACGCCAGAGCTCACCGACGGTGTCGCGCAACTCCTTGGCGTTGGGCAGCTCGTGGTCGCGCAGGGTCGCCAGGATCAGCACTCGCATCGGCAGCTCGGTCGTCGCCAGATGGCGCAAGAGGAGAAGGCTGCCGGAGTCCGCCCACTGAATGTCGTCGAAGATGAGCATGACGGGCTCGTCGGCGGATACCTCCGCTAACAACCCGACGACCGCGGTGAAGAGCAGATACCGCTCGGTGTCGCTGTCGGTTGCCTTGGGCTGCGGCACATCGGTGAAGCGGCTACTGAGGGCAGGGATGAGCCGCGTGAGTTCGGAGCCATAGGCGCGCGTGTGACGCCCGAGCCGCTCGTCGTCGACGTTGTTGACGTAATGGCCGAGAGATTCGGCGAAGAGCTGGTACGGCGTGGTGACGTCCTCCTCGCAGTGGCCGAACAGAATGGTGGCGCCGGTGCGATGGGCGGCGCGTGCTGCTTCGACGACGAGGGTGGTCTTCCCGAGGCCGGCCTCACCGCTCACGAGGATGATCTCCCGCCCCTCGCCGTCGGACACGCGGGTGAACGCGGCAGCGAGTGCTGCCGTTTCCGTCTGACGACCAAACACTCCGACGGTCGGCCGGACGGTCAAGCGTGGCTGCAACGGGACGTCCCCGCCGGCCTCGGCCGTGACGAGTGGCTCCCAGATCACCTCCACCGTGTCGACGGGATCGGGCAGGCCCTTCAAGGTCATGACCCCGACCGAACGGCAGACGTGCCTGTTCCGCCGTCCCGCCATCAGGGGAACGACGGCCGCCGAAAGGATCTGACCGCCTTCGCAGACTCCGCACAAACGGGCTGCTTCGATCACACAATCCCCGTAGTAGTCGCCGTCGGTGTCGGCCGTGACCTCCCCACCACTGAGCCCTATCCGCAATCCCACGCTGTACGTCCGGTCACGGTTGTCCTGCTCGACACCTTGCTGCATGGCGACGGAGCAGGCCAGAGCGGCCGAAGCCGAGGCGAAGATCGCCATGATCCCGTCGCCCAGACCCTTGACCTCGTGGCCGCCCGTGGCGGCCACCGCCTCTCGCAGGATGGAGAAATACCGGCGGCGTACCTCATCGGCGACTTCGGGCGGCATGGCGAGCGACAGCTCGGTCGATCCGACCACGTCAGAAAAGAGAACTGCCAAGTTCTCAGTGGTCACGCAGCACCTCCCGGAGCACCACGTCGCACGGGACCCCTCTCGTACGAACGCACGTTAAGGCGGGTGCGTTGCGTAAGCAACTGCTGTTGAGGATGCCGCTGGCGTGTTCGGTCGGCTACCGGCGGGTCAGGGGGCGCTGCCCATCCCCCATGCGGCCCTCAGTTCGTCGGCAATTTCGAAGCTCGGGCGGTCGCCGTCGCGCTCGGTGAGCTCGAAACCACCGAGCATCCTGAGACCCAGTGCCGCGGACAGATTGGGAACGCCGGGCAGGCGGCCCAACGTCTGGTCGAAGAGCGTGTCGCTGACTTGGACGAAGGTGAAGAACCACCGGGTCCAGTTGGCCTTGGGCACCCCCAGGAGGTCGGCCGTCTGGTCGCCGAGAAAGTGGCGTATGCCGGCCGCCGGAAGTCCGCCCAGCAGGTCGATCCGGATGAGGTCCTGCATGCATTCGATGGCGGCAGCGGTGAGCTCTCGGCCGGCGACACTCTGGGCGTAGGCCCGGGCCTTGATGTGCTCCCAGATGGCCAGAGAATCGGCCCAGTCCAGCGGAAGCAGGTCGGACCGAATTCCCAGCTGGTGACCGACCAGGTTCCATGTGTGGATGTAGGCCTCGGCTTCGGCATCCTTCACGTGGACGCCCGACCGGCGGAGGGCGTCGATGCCGACGACACTGAAGGAGAACAGGCATCCGAGCAGATCCTCCTGATTCAACGGCAGGCCCAGGGCGTCGTCCCAGGCTCCGATGGGATCCCCGGTGGGGGTCCGGAGGTCCTCTCCATGGAGCAGGAGGTGACGGACCGCCGCGTGCATCAGACGTACGTGACGGATCGTCGCATATCCGAGTGCGCCGGTCTCGAGAGCGCCCGGAGTCATGGCGTTGATGATCATCTGCCCGGTTTCGACATAACGCCGCTTCGGCTTCCCGGTCAGCCGCGCCGTTCGGACCAGTGGCTCCGCCCCCTTTGCGCAGGCATAGTCGGCTGGCAGGGAGGCCATCCAGAGCGCCATGCCGAGTTGGGGGCCCCACTCACGGAAGAATGTCTGGCCTTGTTGGACCAGCTTGGCATCGGCCCATTCCGGCCAGGGCTCCTCGGCCGTGACGAACGCGCCGACGCCGGGGAGCTGGTCGTCGGGGACGTCGCCCGCCGAAAGCTGTGCCAGTCGCACGAAGAGCTGGGCATGACCCTCTCCACTCTCGGCGAAGAACGTGCTGACAGCCTGATCGGCCGGCACGTCGGATGCGGTGCGGAGGCCGTCGAGGAAGGTGTCGGTGAAGCGCCGGGTGCCGATGGTGGGCGGCGGCCGGTCTTGCGGCTTGGAAGCCGGACCGCCGATGGAGAAATGCTGGCCGGGTATGCGGCCCGCTGCGATGTCCGCCACGACCGCGCCGTCGAAGGGGGGCTGGAACAACTCGACTCGGTGATGGCGCGAGAGAAACAGGTTCGCGATGAAGTTCATGCGGTCGTCGAGGTTGACCCAGTCGGCCGCGGCACTCCCACAGCCGTTGCCGTCACTGCGGTCGAAGCGGGCGAGCAGCGTGGCCAGATCGTCAACGACGACCGGCTTCACATCGGGCGGGGTGAACGGCTGGCCCGCAATGGGAGGCACGTCGTGATTCGAGCAAGAGCGTTCCGTCGGGCGTCTCTATCGTCCCGAGAAGCTTCGTCATCAGATCACCCCAGCAATCGCCCGTGGCGCGCACGAGGGGGTCGAGGGCCGAGGTGATCGATGGGGCAAGCCGGGCGAATGTCCCGCTCTCCGAAACGAGGCGCTTCCGGTAGAGGGCAGCGCCCTGGTTGACCCCCATGTCCATGCTGCCGGCGATCGCCCCCTGCAGGTGATGCTGCTCGTGCGCGCCGAGCTGCAGCGAGCCGGCCAAGATGAGCTGGCTCCTCGCCACCGGGTCCGTCTGCTCTCTGGCGTCGCACCAGAGCGAGAACCCGGCGCGGAGGCGATTGACGCCTTCGAACGGGGGTGCGCCCTCACACAGCTCGAGCACGCGGGAACGGGCGGAGGCGTGGTCGACCTGTTCGGCCGTGTAGCAGGCGATGAAGGTCGCGGCCGCAGGAGCGATCTCGGCGAAGACCTCCGTGTTGCCGTCGGACAGATTCATGGCGCACGCACTGAGGAGCTCACGGACGACAGCCATGACGTGATCGGGGGTGACGACGTGGAGGCAATCCGAGAGCGACTTCCCCTGGGGTCCCTCGTTCACCGAGCGGATGGCACCCATCATCCCGTCGTCGAGGACGACGCGGTCATGGAGCCATCGGGGCAGGTCCTCCCCCCGGATGTTCCGCCCGACCGTATCGGAGGCCCAGGTGCCGAAGGTGCACCAGTTGGCCGTGTCCGGCCCCAGCAAACCGCTCAGTCCCGCCGCGAGGTCCGAATAGGTCTGGGTGACCCAGTAATTGCGAAGAACACGGTCGTCGATGGCGAGCACGGCCTGCACGTGCGCTGCCGTCGTTCCCCGATTCACACTGCTCACCTGCATCCGCCACCTCCCGTCCCGGAGGAGGCGCCGGAACGTGCAGGCCGTGCGCCATTCACGGCCGTTGCGAAAGGTTGGCCCTTCGTCCCGCACCTGTCAAGGCTGCAACGTGGGCGTCCGGCCTGACGTCGGTCGTCTCAATGGCTTAGCGTTGTGCCGACAGGCTGTGCTTGCTCCGGGCGTGTCCGTGCACGGACGACGCGGCCACCTGCTGCGTGGATCGGCGCCAGCCGAATGGCGCCCGGAACCACTGAAGGAGCATCGCCCATGGCAGACGGCCCCCCGACCCCGGACCCGACGATCTTCATCCTCTACGGAGCGCACGGGAGATCTGGCTCATCGACTTGTCCTGCCGGCGTTCTTCCAACTGGCCATCGCCGGGCTCCTCCCGGCTGACTGGCGCCTGATCGGCAACGGGCGGGGCGACCTCTCGGACGAAGACTTCCAGGAACGGGTGCGTCAGAGTCTCGAGGAGTTCGGGCCGAAGCCTTCAGAAGGGCCCTGGGACGAGGTGCGCGCTCGGCTGCGCTTCGCCGGCGGCGGATTCAGCAGTGCCGATCCCGGGACCCTGCTCGACGTCGTGAAGGAGGCCGAAAAGGAAATGGGCGGCCAGCCTCAGGTCATCCACTACATGGCCGTCCCACCGGCAGCCTTTGGCCCCCTGACCGAAGCCATCGGGACGCATCATCTGGCCGAAGGCTCTCGGGTGGTCTACGAGAAGCCGTTCGGCACCTCCTTGGAGTCGTTCACCGAACTCGACCGGATCGCCCACGAGACGTTCGAAGAGACGCAGATCTACCGGATCGACCACTTCCTCGGCAAGGAGGCCACCCAGGACATTCATGTCCTGCGCTTTGCCAACGGTCTCTTCGCCGGGGCCTGGGATCGAAGCCACATCGAACGCGTCGAGATCGACGTGCCCGAGACGCTCGACGTTGCGATGAGGGCGTCGTTCTACGAGTCCACCGGGGCGATACTCGACATGTTGGTGACGCATCTCATGCAGCTGGCGGCTGAGGTGGCGATGGAGCCGCCGCATTGCCTCGAACCCGAGTGCATGGCCAAGGAGCGGGAGAGCGTCATTGGCTGCTTTCGACCCCTTACGCACGCCGACGTGGTCGTCGGTCAGTACGAGGGGTATCGCGAGACCGAAGGGGTGGCGGCCGACTCCACGGACCGAGACGTTCGTCGCCGCCCGGATGTGGGTGGACAACGAGCGCTGGGACGGCGTGCCCTTCTTGCTCCGCACCGGCAAGTGCCTGGCCGAGAGCCACCAACGAGTCAGCGTGATCTTCAGGGATCCGGTTCCTGGGCTCCCGGATCAACCGACGGGCCAGAGCGTGCTCGGATTCGAACTTTCCGGCGACGGGGAGGTCCGACTGACGCTGGTGGTCATGAAACCGGGCGTGACCGAGGCGCTCGGCTCGTCCACCGTCGTCATTCCCTTGAGCCACGCCTTCCACACGCCGTCGCTTCCGGCATATTCGCGTTTGCTGCACGACGTCATGATGGGCGATCGCTCGTTGTTCACGCGACCCGACGGGCTGGCCCACGTCTGGGAGGTGGCCGATGGGATCCTGCGCGACAAGCCTGAGCCGCTCACGTACGCGAAGAATTCGTGGGGTCCGCCCGAGGCTGCGAAACTGATCGCTCCGGATCACTGGCTCTTGGGTGAATGACGCCCGCACGCAGAGTGACCTCTCACCCGAAAGATTCTCCGACGCTGTGAGGGAACCAAGCGATGGCGAGTGAACGCCAGATCGAGCTCGACGACGGTCGGCGCCTCGACCTCAGGGTGAGCGGTCCGATCGACGGCGTGCCGCTCGTCTTCCACCACGGGACGCCCGGCGCGGCGACCCCGATCCGGGCACTCGAACGGGCGGCCCACGACCGGGGCCTCCGGTTCGCCACCTTCTCGAGGCCGGGGTACGGCAGTTCCTCACGGCTGCGCGGTCGTCGGGTCGTCGACGTCGTGCCGGACACGGCTGCAGTGCTCACCGCGATTGAGGCGGACCGCTGTCTGGTGGCCGGCTGGTCCGGTGGCGGCCCGCACGCGCTGGCCTGCGGGGCACGCCTCGGGTCCGTCGCCGGCACGCTCGTCATTTCGGGCGTCGCGCCGTACGGTCTCGCCGACCTCGACTGGATGGCCGGCATGGGCGACGACAACGTGGCCGAGTTCGGGGCTGCGCTGCGTGGAGAGCCCACGCTGCGGCCTTTCCTCGAGGAGGCGCGGGAGCACCTCAAGGACACCGACGCCGCCGGCATCATTGCCTCACTCGATTCCCTGCTCCCGGACGTCGACAAGGCTGTCCTCACCGACGAGTTCGGAGAGGACATGGCGGCGAGCTTCGCCGAGGCGCTCCGCCACGGTGTCGACGGCTGGGTGGACGACGATCTCGCCTTCACGGAGCCGTGGGGCTTCGACTTCGAGGAGATCTCGGGCCCCGTGATGATCTGGCAGGGCAGCCTGGATCTCATGGTGCCTTTCGCCCACGGCGAGGTCCTGGCGTCAAGGATCGCCGGGGCCTCGGTCCACCTCGAGGAGGGCGAGGGTCACCTCTCCATCGGCCTCGGGGCATTGGACCGCATGCTCGATGAGCTCGTCTCCGCAGCGCATGCCGGTTGAGCTCGGAGCCGCGTTCACTCGTTCCGGGCGAAGATGTTCAAGAAGAAGAGAAATACGTTCAGGGCATCGAGAAAGATGGACGCTGCGATCAGCGGGGCCGAGGCGGTGTCGCTGCTGGTCCGTAACCTCTGGAAGTCGAACATGGTGAGCCCGGCGAAGATGACCAGCCCGGCGATTGAGTAGATGAGCGCGGCATTCGGGATCTGGACGAAGATCGCCACGATGCCGAACAGGATGAGGGCCACCAGTCCCCAGAAGCAGGCGCGGGCCACGCCGGAGAGGTCCCGTCTGCTCCCGTAACCTGCCGCGCCCAGCCCGATCATGAAGAGGGCGGTGGCCCCACCGGCCTGCCAAAGTGCCTGCACATCCACGCTGGCGTAATAGGCCAGAGTCGGCGCCACCGCGAGGCCGATGAGGACCCCGAACACGAAGAGCAGGCCTGCCGCCAGCGTGGCCGATTGCCGGACTGCGAATCTCATGGCGAACAAGCAGGCAAAGGCACCGAGAAAAGTCACCCAGCCCCAGCCGTAGGTCAGGTTGCGACCGAGGTAGGCGCCGAGTGCGAAAAAGCCGACCGTGATCGCGACGTACCCCATCGTCTGACCAAACAGCGTCGCCGCATTTTGGGTGGCCGTCTGGCGCCCCCTCAAGCTGCCGGGCTCGGCCGCCCAATCGCTCACGGATCTGCCTCCTGCTCAGGGTTGCTCGGCCACCCACGATACGAGGTACGCACGCGACGGTGAAGTCGGCGGCGCGGGGCAGCGCTTTTGTCAGTACAGCCGGGCTATGGCTAGGGTGCCGCTCGGCGAGGGGGCGTTGTCGGAGGAGCAGGAGGTTGGCGTGCGCAGCCCGCACCACCCCAGAATTATCCATCGCCCCGACGGACCGTGGGTCGTCGAGTGCCGGCAGTGCCGAGACGACCGGTCGTCTTCCGTGCCGATCGGCATCGGGCTGCCGCTGCCGGACCAAGTGACGGCTGAGCGCCTCGCCGAGAACCACGCCGGACCTCGGAGGATCGTCGCCGGCGGTCGCTGAGCATCCTCGCGGCCTGGTGGCATCTCGCCGCGAGAACGGCGCCACGTCGTATCCCTCCCTGGCTTGCGAGCCGGCGCTAAATTTCGGCACCGCATCGTCGGAGTCAGCAGGGAGTCGGCCCATGCAGAACCCCCACCGCCCCACCGTCATCGACCTCAATGATGGCGGGTGCTCCGTGGAGTGCCCCCAATGCCGGAGGGGTCCCGCTTCGGAGGTCCCGATCGGAATCGGCATACGGATGCGGGATCGGATCACCGCCGAGCTGCTCGCGGAGAACCACCGCGACGATCACCGCAGCTTTGCTGCCGCGGGCAGCGCATAGGCGCAGACGTCACGGACGCGGGGCCGAACCCTGGCTCGAAGGGTGCCGCGACTCGATGGGCGCTCCTCTCGGCGCACGACCAACCGGACGGCGCCAGGCTCAGCGGATGAATCGAGGGGCGGCGACCCTCGACGTGCGTGCATCGGTTCCCCCAGTCACCGCCCCTCGTCTCGGATCCTGACACCGGGCGTTGCATTCAGATAGAGCCGGTCAGACCAGCTACGCGCAACGGGCGCACAACGCTGCAGGAGCGAAGAGACTCCCCGGCCTGGCGGCTCGGGTGGCGACCCGGCACGCCACCGGTCGCCGAGCACGCTGGCCCGCCAGGGGAATCAGGACCCAATGACGGAACTGGGTTTGGTGAAGTCCCAGCTCAGAGGACCTCCCATGACGCTGCCCACTCGATGCGTCACGGATACGTGCCGCAGATGCCCGCGGCCGTCGATCCTTGGCTCTCAGCTGGTTCCTTGCTAACTTGCGCCGACAGAAGCAGTGGGGAACGGGCATGGGGGTGGGGGCCGGGAAGTGAGGTTCCCCTAGCCCCTCCACCCGGCCCCCACCTCTGTTCTCACGGAGACGGAACGGTGTTCGATCTCCCGATCTCTCCGTAGGTGTCGCGCGTGGTTCGCCTGCCTGGCCGGCAGAGAGGGCGGGGTGACGAATCCCCCCGGAGACTCCTGATCACCCCGCCCTCGTCGCTTGAGTCTGGACGTCTTGGCCGCCTCGGAGTAGGGCAATTCGGTTCGAAGCAGAACAACGCACCCACAACAGGTGATCAGCGCGAGGAGGCGGCACTCAGCCCGTCAGCGCGGCGTCGTCACGTCCGCAATGCGTGGCAGCCGGAGCCGCTCGTTCGTCTGCAGAGCGCCCCGTCGAATGACGAGGACGGTCGCGCCGGCAAGGAACAGCAGCATCGCAAAGAAGAACGAATTCCCCGCCACCAGCTGCAGGGGATCGAGATGGAGATCGGAGGTGTTCTTGTAGGGAACCCACCACACGGGCGCACTCCAGAACAGCACGGCGGTCGCGGCCGCGAGAGGACGCCCCCAGCGGGGCCGGTCGGGCGCCAAGGCCAGCCACAGGATGGCCGGGACCACCCACACCATGTGGTGGACCCAGGAAATGGGGGAGACCACGAGGCACGTCACGGCGCAGATCAGCACGCCCAGGAGGGGCGACGACCGACGATGTGCCTGCGCCGCGAGCCAGAGCCCGGCGGCGGCGGTCAGGAGGAGCAGGGGGAGCATGACGGCATCGGGGAGGAGGCCATGCGTGAACCGGTCGAGCACCCCCCAGAGGTTCTGGTTGTCGACGATGGTGAGGTCTCCGGCGCGACCCGGCTGAAAGATGGCCTTCGTCCAGTAGGCCTTCGAGGAGGCCGGCGAGACGGCGAACGACACCAACTCGCACGCGCCGAAGGTCAGCAGACTGGTCACAGCCCCGCGCCAGCGTCGGGTGATCACCAGGTATGGAACGAACAGCAGCGGGGTGAGCTTCACCGCGGCGGCCAGCCCGGTCGCCACCCCGAGAGGCATCTGGCGCTTTCCGATACGGCGGTCGCTGAGCAGATCCCACATGACGAGGAAGGTCACGAACAGGTTCACCTGTCCGAAGCCGATCGTCATCAGCACCGGATTGAGGAGCACGGCGGGCAGGCTCAATGCCAGGGCCAGGCGCCAGGTCGCCACCCGGTCGAGCGAGGGCTTGACCAGTCGGACGGAGAGGACGAGCACGCCGACGAGCGCGACGAGATTGCCCATCGTCCAGACCGCCTGTACCAATCCGACACTGGTGAACGTCCGCTGCCAGGGCGCGAAGAGCAGTGCGGCGAACGGGGGATAGGTGAACGGCAGGCTCGTATTCGGGAGGACGAACGAATAGAGGTGGGACGTAAAGACGTACCTACCGCCCAGCCGGAGGTAGACGCCGAGATCCACCTCGTAGGTCCGGAGTGCGATGTACAGCCCGTACGCCACCGCCAACGCGAACGAGACCAGCGCCGGGACCCCATCCCCTGAGCCGATGGCGCCCCGAGCCCGGAGAGCGCACGCTGCTGCGGCCCCCTCCGAGGGGCTGATCGACGTGTTGTCACGGGTCCTTTCCAGATGCTGGCGAGTGCTGACCCTCTCGCCATACCCATGGTGCGGCGGTGACGTAGCAGCCGAGAACCCTGAGACAGAGCTGAGCTGCGCTGCGCCAACGGGGCCGGTTGGGCGACGCGGGCTCTCATCGTATCTGCATCGCCCCGGCGCAAGCCGGATGATGGCGGTCAGCCGGAAGGGACGCGCAACGGCGGAACCGTCGTGCTGGGCACCGTGACCGGTCCGCCCCCGCCGACCTGGTTCGCCGAACCGAGGATGTGGAGACAGGGTTCCCCGCTCCTTGCGTGAGATGAAGCAGGACCTCGAGAGTCCCGGTGTTCGCGGTGGTGACGAAACCACCGATGCTCGGGTTGGCGATGTTCCACTCCGAGAAGGTGATGGGTACATCGGCCAACACATCGATCGCAGATCCGACGCGCTCTGCCGTCACGGGAAAGCTCACCGACTTCGTCACCCCGTGCATGTCGAGATTGCCCACGGCGTTGTAGTGCGCGACTGCACCTTCCGCTGGGATCGTCCCCAGATGCGAGAGGCGCGGCGAGCGTGAGCGTCGCGGTCGGGTACTGGCTCACGTTCATGATCGATCCGTCGAAGCGAGCGTTCCGTTCACTCTGATCGCTCACGACGCTCGCCATGTCGACGGTGAACGTTCCCTTCGTCACTGTCGAACCGGCGATCGCCAGCGAGCCCCAGATTTTGCTGGTGCGACCGACCGCCGTCGCGTTCTGGCCGACGAGGACCTCTTGCACGCGGTAGCCGGCCGTGGAGCCGGCGCCCACGTTCCAGACGCCATCGAGCGACGTCGACGTCGACGCGGATCCCTTCGAGTTGCTCGATGTCGTGGACGTGGCCGACTTCGGCAGTTCGAGCTTCGCCGGGGCCGGGCCCTCAATGAAGTGGATGTAGATGTAGGGGCCGAGGAGGGCCGCCACCACGATCAGCACGGCCGCCCCGATCGCCCCGACAACGAGTCTGCGCCGCCTCTTCGTCGCCATGGAGGTCCATCATGACGTCCCACCCTGGCGGCCGGCTGTGACCCTCCGGGCCGCCCCGGGTTCACTCCGCTCCTCCGGTGGAGAGGTGAGAGCCGGACCGCCACCCCCGATTTCGGTCGTGCCTACCCTCGACCTCTCGTTGAGGTTGAAGGTAGCGAACGACCTTTTCGCCCTCCCAGCGACGACGAGCGAACCTTGAACTTCCACGCCCCGCTGTTCTCAGGCACGAAGGCGCTCTAGTGTGCGTTCGTGCGTGGCGGATTTGATCTCAAATTGTGTGTTCCCGTGATGGGCCTCGTCCTGAATGAGGACGGCGAGAACTGGTGCGGCGACTTGGCGACGAGGAGGAATCATCGATGACGAAGAGGAGCGGGTTTTTCGCGCTCGTGGCGGCCCTTGCGGTTGTGCTGCCCTTTGTCGGCTTGCTGGCTTCTCCGCCGAGCGGCGCGGCAGGCACCGACGCGGCGACGACGGTGGCGATCACCGGTAACCCGAACCCAGGCGCCACTGGCACTATCACCTACGACGTCACGGTGGCTGCTACCGATGGTGGCACGCCGACTGGCACCGTCGACGTTTCCGACGCGGCGGGTGGCAGCTGTTCCATCTCCGGCATCACCGGGAGTTGCACGATTCCGGAGAATGCGGCGGGGAGCCCCTATACGGTCACGGCCACCTACAACGGTGACGCCACGTACGCCGTCAACACGGGCACTGTCACTGAGACCGTGAACCCGGCCTCCCAGGCGCCCCTCAGCGTCACCTCGACCTCGGGCGCCAACGGCACGCCCCTGCCGCTCACCACGAGCGGTGGTTCGGGCACCGGCGCCGTCAGCTACACCGTGGTCAACGGCACCGCATCGGGCTGCGCCGTCTCGTCCGACCAGCTCACATCGAGTTCCGCCGGCACGTGCCTCGTCACCGCCACCAAAGCTGCCGACGCGAACTACAACGTCGCCTCCTCGGCCCAGACCACCGTGACCCTGGCGGCGGACGAGCAGGCGCCCCTCACCGTCACCTCGACGGCTGGCACCTACGGCACGGCGCTGGTTCTCGCCGCAACCGGGGGCTCGGGTACCGGTGCGCTGACCTTCAGCGCGACCGACGGCACGGCGTCGGGCTGCGCCGTCTCGTCGGGGCAGCTCACCTCGAGCACAGCGGGCACATGCATCGTCACCGCCACCAAGGCCGCCGACGCGAACTTCAACCAGGCCTCTTCGCCCGCGACCCCCGTCACCATCGCCCGGGCGACCTCGACCACCATCGTCGTCGACAACTCGAGCGCGGTCGTGACGGGGAACACGCTCGTCTACACCGCGACGGTCAACGCGCCGACGAGCGTCGCGGCGATTCCCGCCGGCACCGTGGCCTGGGCCACGACGGGCGTCCCCAACTGCACCACGACCACCCCTCTCACCAATGGCGTGGCCACCTGCTCCATCACCAACGTCGAGGCCGCCACGACCTACAGCGCGTCGGCCACCTTCACCGACACCGACAACCGGTTCACCGCCAGCTCGAGCTCGGACACCACCGCCATCGTCGGCCACGCGCCACTTCCGAGCACTCCCACCATCACGAACCTGCCCAGCAGCGGCGTCTTCAACGGCGGCTTCACGGCGACGCTGACCACCTACACGCCAGCGGGCACCGGCGCCCAGTCCGTCACGTCGAATTCACCCTCGGTCTGCTCCACCAGCGGCCTCACGGTCACCTATGTCGGCGTCGGCACCTGCTCGCTGAGCGCACAGGTCGCGCAGGGCACCAACTTCCTCGCGCGGCTCTGGCGCGGCCCAGTCCTTCACGGTCGGGCGGGCCAACGCCCCGACTCCCACGATCACGAACATCCCCTCGCCCGCCAACGAGTTCTTCGGCTTCACGCCCAACGTGAGCACGCCGGGCGACGGCGTGACCACGGTCACCTCCAGCACGCCGAAGGTGTGCAGCGTCGACGAGCAACGGGCTCACGGTCACGTTCGTCGGATTCGGCACCTGCACGCTGACGCCGAGCGTGGCGCAGGGGACGAACTACTTCGGCGCGACCGGAAGCCCGCAGAGCTTCCCGGTCCAGGAGGCCTCGCACGGCTACTGGCTGGTGGGCTCCGACGGCGGCATCTTCTCGTTCGGCACGGCGGGCTTCCACGGCTCCATGGGCGCCACACCGCTGCAGCGCCCCGTCGTGGCCATCACACCGACCTTGACCGGGAACGGCTACTGGCTGGTGGCCTCCGACGGCGGCATCTTCAGCTTCGGCGACTCCACGTACTACGGCTCGCTGCCCGCGCTCGGGTTCCACCCGTTCGGGTCCGGAGTGCCGCAGAGTCTCAACGCCCCGATCGTCGGCATGGTGCCCACGTTCACCGGGCGCGGCTATTTCATGGTCGCCTCTGACGGTGGTGTGTTCGCGTTCGGCGACGCCAAGTTCAAGGGTTCGTGTCCCGGCATCGGCGGGTGCACGGGTGCGGCCGTGGCCGTGATGCCGGATCGCACGGGGAACGGCTACTGGCTGGTGACGAGCCTCGGTTCCGTCTACGCCTTCGGTGACGCCGCGTACTACGGCGGGCCCACGCCGTCGACGGTGCCGGTGGTCGACGCGGTCGCTACTCCCGACGGGCACGGCTATTGGCTGCTCTATGCCAACGGGGTGGTCGACAACTTCGGCGATGCCACCAACTTCGGTGCCCCGCTCGGCTACGTGAACGGGTTCAACCCGGCGACCGCCATCTTCCCCACGGCCGACGGGCAGGGCTACTGGGTGGCGTCGGGCCGGGGCGACGTCTTCTCCTACGGCGACTCGCCCTACTTCGGCAGCGAGGCCGCCGCCGGCCTCAACGGCGAGATCATCGCCGCCTTCGGCTTCTAGCGGTTCACGCCCCGAGCGCCTCGGGCTCGGGTACCGGCACGGGCAGCTCCGCCACGACGGCCTCGACGACCGCGTCGACGCAGCGACCCGTCGCCGCCGACGCTCGGCGCAGCAACTCGGAGACGTACCCGACCAGGTTGATGACGTCGGACCTCGGGGAACGCCCGACCAGGGGGACGGGCTCGGTGGCCGGATCGAGCTCGCAGACCTCCACGATCACCCGCCGGATTTCCAGCAGGGACGAGCGGGCTGCCATCAGGGACGTCCCGCTCGTCCGGAGCCAGAGGGAAATGCCCAGCTCAAGCGACAGGTCTTCGGAGAACGGCTCCACCGGGCCCAGCTCGGCCAACCCGCTGAGGAGGGCGGGGCCGAAGCTCGTCGAGGCGTCCTTCACCATGGCCTCAGTGTGACGAAAGGCTGTAACAAGGTGGTGGACCTGCTCTGGGCTGGTATTTTGGTGGGCGTGCCACGCACGATCTGGAAGGGGGCCCTCAGTTTCGGACTGGTGAACATCCCCGTGGGCCTGTATCCGGCCACCTCGGACAAGAGCATCCACTTCAACCAGTTCGAGGAGGGAACGTCCGACCGGATCCGCTACAAGAAGGTCAACGAGCGGACTGGTGAGGAAGTCCCCCAGGACCGGATCGTCAAGGGATACGACCTCGGCGGGGGCGAGTACGTGATCCTCACCGAGGAGGAGCTCGAGTCCGCCGAGCCGAAGAAGTCGCGCCAGATCGAGATCTCCGATTTCGTGGGCCTGGTCGACATCGACCCGGTCTTCTTCCGCTCCAGCTATTACCTGGCTCCCGAAGGGGCCGGTGCCGACAAGGCGTACGCCCTGCTGCGTCGGGCCATGGCCGAGGCCGGGCGCGTCGCCATCGCCACCCTTGTCATGCGCAACAAGGAGTATCTCGTCGCCATCCGCCCCGAGGACGACGCGCTCGCTCTCCACACCATGTACTTCTCGGACGAGGTGCGGGACCCCGAGCGCGACCTCGAGCTCCCCGAGACGGGCGACGTGACCGACCGTGAGCTGTCCATGGCACAGCTGCTGATCGAGTCGATGGAGAGCGACTGGGACCCCGAGCGGTTCCACGACACGCACCGCGAGAAGGTCGAAGCCCTCATTGAGGAGAAGCGCCAGGGGCACGAGATCGTGCTGCAGGAGGGACCCGAGCCCGCCGCCAAGGTGGTCGACCTGATGGAGGCGCTCAACGCCAGCATTGCGGCGGCAGCACACCCCGGCTCCGAAGGCAAGAGCGCCAAGCGGGCCCCGGCCACCAAGCGGGCCTCGGCCAAGCGTGCCGCACCGGCCAAGAAGACGGCGAAGGCGGCCAAGGCGCCCGCCCGGCCCAAGACCGCCGCCCGCCGCAAGGCCTCCTGAGCACGGCTGTCGCCCTGCGACGGCCGCCAGGGACCCGAGCCGTGGGATTCCATGTGGCGACCTGTTGCGCCAATATCCTCAAAGCGCGCAAGGAAATCGTGTCAACGTCGTGATCTGATTCCTTTTCCCGCTCCAAAGCGCTGATCCGTGGTCAAATGCCCAGCATCGAGCCCAGCTCGCGAAGGGGGTCCCAGATGGCCACGACGCAGGTACCGGTTCTCGAGGACAGGATCCCCGAGTGGATGGGCTTCGACGGCCTGGTGCAGCTGATCTCGCTGGACGGGCAGCGCACGGTCGGGTGCCCGTATTGGGACCTCGTGGCCGATGTCGGCCCAGCGCAGCTGCGAGACCTCTACCGCGACATGGCGGTGGTCCGCCGCATCGATGCCGAGGCCATGGCCCTGCAGCGACAGGGCGAGCTCGCGCTGTGGGCGCCGCTCCTCGGGCAGGAGGCCGCCCAGGTCGGGTCGGCCCGGGCGCTGCGCCCCGACGACTTCGTCTTCCCGAGCTACCGCGAGCACGGGGTGGCCTACTGCCGTGGGGTGGACCCGGTGGCCATGCTGCGGCTCTGGCGGGGCGCGGGGCTGTCCGGCTGGGACCCCGCCCGGTACGGCATCGCCACCCCGGCCATCGTCGTCGGTGCCCAGGCGCTCCACGCCACCGGCTACGCCCTCGGGATCACGCTCGACGGTGCCACCTCGGCGGCCCTGGCCTACTTCGGTGACGGTGCCACGAGCGAGGGGGACATCGCAGAGGCCTTCGGCTTCGCCGCCAGCTACGTCGTGCCGGTGGTCTTCTTCTGCCAGAACAACCAGTGGGCGATTTCCGAGCCCGTCCGCGTGCAGTCGCACGCCTCCATCGCCCAGCGCGGCCAGGGGTACGGGATTCCCGGCGTGCAGGTCGACGGGAACGACGTGCTCGCCGTCCTCGCCGCCACGCGGCTGGCCCTCGCCCGCGCCTCCGCCGGCCACGGGACCGACGCTCATCGAGGCCGTGACCTATCGCATGGGCCCCCACACGACGTCCGACGATCCCACCCGTTACCGCTCGCGCTCCGACGAGGAGGAATGGCGCGTCAAGGACCCGCTGGCCCGCCTGTCCGCGCTGCTGCACGCCGAGGGTCTCGTCGACGACGCGTTTTCGGCGGACGTCGAGGCCGGCGCGGACGAGGTGGCTGCCGCGCTGCGCCAGGGTTGTCTGGCCATGCCCGACCCCGAGCCCGGCGAACTGTTCGCCAACGTGTATGCCGATCCGCATCCCGTGCTCCGCGAGGAGCAGGACGCATACGCCGACTACCTGGCCGGGTTCGACGAGGATTCGTGATGGCGACCATGTCCCTGAGCAAGGCGCTGAACAGTGGCTTGCGCCAGGCCATGGAGCGCGACCCCAAGGTCGTCCTGATGGGGGAGGACATCGGGAAGCTCGGCGGAGTGTTCCGTGTCACCGAGGGATTGCAGCGCGACTTCGGTGACCGCCGCGTCATCGATACGCCGCTGGCCGAGTCCGGCGTCGTCGGCACGGCCGTCGGCCTGGCCATGCGCGGGTACCGCCCGGTGTGCGAGATCCAGTTCGACGGCTTCATCTACCCCGCCTTCGATCAGATCGTCTCCCAGGTGGCCAAGCTGCGCTACCGCAACGAGGGCCGCGTCTCGGTGCCCCTCACCATTCGCGTTCCCTTCGGCGGCGGGGTCGGCGCGGTCGAGCACCACTCCGAGTCGCCGGAGGCCTACTTCGCCCACACGGCCGGGCTGCGCGTCGTGACCCCGAGCAACGCCGCCGACGGCTACCGCATGATCCAGCAGTCGATCGCGTCCGATGACCCGGTCGTCTTCTTCGAGCCCAAGCGCCGCTACTGGGAGAAGGGCGAGGTGGACGACGACGCCGCGCTCTCCGACATCCCGCTGCACCGCGCCGCGGTCCTCACCACCGGGAGCGACGTGACCATCGCCGCCTACGGCCCCATCGGTGGCCACGGCGCTCCAGGCGGCGCGCATCGGGCAGGAGGAGGGGACCTCCATCGAGGTCATCGACCTGCGCTCGCTCTCGCCCGTCGACTTCGAGACGATCGAAGCGTCCGTCCGCAAGACGGGGCGTCTGGTCGTGGCCCACGAGGCGAGCGTGTTCGGCGGCCTCGGGGCCGAAATCGCCGCCCGCGTCTCCGAGCGCTGCTTCTTCCACCTGGAGGCGCCCGTCCGCCGGGTCGGCGGGTTCGCCACGCCGTACCCGCCCTCGCGGGCGGAGCGTCACTTCCTCCCCGATGCCGACCGGATCCTCCACGAGGTGGACCGGTGCCTCCAGCCGTCGTGAGCGCCCTGCAGCACTTCGTCCTGCCCGACCTCGGTGAAGGGCTCGCCGATGCCGAGCTCGTGGCGTGGCACGTCGCCGTCGGCGACGTGGTGGCCCTGAACCAGGTCCTGGTGGAGGTGGAGACCGAGAAGGCCGTCGTCGAGCTGCCCAGCCCCTTTGGGGGCACCGTCGTCGAGCTCATGGTCGCGGCGGGGGAGACGGTCAGCGTCGGTGCCCCGCTCATCGCCATCGACAGCGACACCGCGACCGCCACCCCCACTCCAAGCGAGAGGGACACCGCACGCGGCCGACGCGGTCGGGGTCGACGAGAAGGTGCCGATGCTGGTGGGCTACGGCCCGTCCGAGGCGCCCCCGAGCCGCCGGCGCCGCAACGGCAGCGGACACCGCGAGCGGGTCCCCGGCCGCACGCCCACGCCGACCACGCCGGCCACCCCCACGACCGCTCGCCGCACCGCCCGTGCGCTTCATGGCCCGCCAGAACGGCGTCGACCTGGCGGACGTGACCGGCCACGGACCCGGCGGGATCATCACGCGCGAGGACCTGGCCGCACACCTCGCCGGGTCGAGCGGCGCCCGAGGGGAGCGCAGCGCGAGACGAGGACGCCCGTGCGCGGGGTCCAGAAGCACATGGCTGAGGCCATGGTCCGCAGCGTGGCCACCGCGCCGCAGGCCTGCGTCTTCCTCACCGTCGATGCGACGCCCACGGTGGAGCTGGTCGATCGGCTCCGGCGCAACCGGCGCTTCGAAGGGCTCCACGTGACGCCGCTGGCCGTCGTCGCCCGCGCCGTCGTGCTCGCACTACGCGACCATCCCTCCCTGAACTCGTCCTGGGACGAGACGTCCGGCGAGGTCGTGACGAAGCGGTACGTCCATCTGGGCATTGCCGTGGCGGGCCCGCGCGGGCTGGTCGTGCCGAACATCAAGGACGCCCAGGAGCTCACCCTGCGCGGGCTGACCGGCGCGCTGGCCGACCTCACGGCCACGGCGCGCGCCGGGCGCACCGCGCCCGCCGACCTGCGCGACGGGACGATCACGCTCACCAACATCGGGGTCTTCGGTGTGGACGCCGGCGTGCCCATCCTCAATCCGGGGGAGGCGGCCATCCTCGCCGTCGGGTCGCTGCAGCGGCGGCCGTGGGAATGCGAGGGCGAGCTCGCCCTCCGCCACGTCGTGACCCTGAGCCTCGCCTTCGACCACCGGCTGGTCGACGGGCAGGCGGCAGCGCTCTTCCTGCGGGACGTGGGCGACGTGGTGGCCGACCCCACCAACCTCATCGCCGGGAGCTGATCGCTTCCACCTGGGCCGTTGCCACCCGACCCACGGGGCGCGAGGGTGGAGGGAAGACACCGGCGCACGCAACCCGCGTGCAGAGGGAGGTCGCCGATGAGGACCATCCGGGACGTCATGAACGGAGACGTCGATGTGCTCCGGACCACGGACACCGCGGCCGATGCGGCCTGCTTCCTCGCCAGCCACAGCGAGGACAGCGCGCCGTTGTGCCAGAGCGACGGCTCGTTCGCCGGCACCGTCAGCTACCGCGACATCGTGACCCGGGTGGTGGCCGAGGGTCGCGACCCGCGCCAGGTGAGCCTGGCCGAGTTCACCGGGCTGGCCGACGACGTGGTCGCGCTCGACGTCGATGTCTCCCTCGAAGACGCCGTCGCCGTCATGTGCCGGCATCAGCGGTCCCGGCTCCCTGTGCTCGAACGCCAACGTGTGGTCGGGTTCGTCACCCAGCGCGACGTGGCCTGCTCCATCAGCTTCCAGCCGCCCTGGGCCGACTCGTGACCTGACCCGACGCGCCGGCGGCAGGGTCGAGGCTCAGCTCAGCTCAGTCCTTGCCGGCCGCCCGCGCAATGGACGTCGCCCGCGCCGCGGCGTCGTCCGCGGTGACGACGAACCGTCCGTACGCCGCTCCCTCGAGCTCGACCACCACGGCGGGACCCTTGCCGTGCACGGCGGCGAAGTCCTTGCCGAAGTCGCCCCGGCGCGTGCCGACCGCGATCACGTTCGGGAGCCCGTGCCCGGTGCCCGGATCCCGCGCAGCTCGGGCCACGGGTCGTCGACCGCGCGGACCGCGGTCACCGCCGACGAGCGGCACCCGGATGTCGCCGTGCGCGCCCTCCGCCTTCTCTATCGCCCGCAGGTGCAACACCAGCTCGTCACCGTCGACTTCGAGATCGGCCACGGAGCACTGAGTCTACGAAGGACGGTTAGCCTCGGCCCGATGTGGCCGCCGCCGCCCGGGGGAACCTGGGTCATCGACCTCGACGGCGTGGTGTGGCTGGCGGGGAAGCCCATTCCCGGCGTCGACGAGGCCGTGGCCCGCCTGCGCGGCGTCGGGGTGCGCGTGCTGTTCGCCACGAACAACGCATTGCCGACGCGGGCCGAGCTGCACCGCCAGCTGGCGCACTGCGGCATCACCACGGACGACGCGGACCTGCTGCGCTCGGCCGACGTGGCCGCCGGCATGCTGACGCCCGGTTCCACCGCGGTGGTGCTCGGCGGCGACGGCGTGCTCGAGGCGTTGGCCGCCCGGGGCGTGATCGTCGTGCCCGAGGGACCGGCGGACGCGGTCGTGGTCGGCCTGACCCGCGACTTCACCTACGAGAGACTGACCGGCGCCGTGACGGCCGTGCGGGGCGGGGCGCGGCTGGTGGGCACCAACGAGGACGCGACCTACCCGACCCCCGACGGCCTGGTGCCCGGGGCGGGCGCCCTCCTGGCCGCGGTGGTCACCGCCGCCGGCCAACCGGCCGAGGTGGCGGGCAAGCCGCACCGCCCGACGGCGGACGCCATCGCCGCTCGGGTCGGCTCCGGGGAGCTCAGGGTCATGGTGGGGGACCGCCCCTCGACCGACGGCGCCCTCGCCGCTCAGCTGGGCATTCCCTTCGGCCTGGTCCTCTCCGGCGTCACGAAGAAGGGGGCGGTCCCCGCCGATGCCGACCCGGCTGCCGTGGCGCCGGACCTGCTCCGGCTCGTCGACCAGGCCCTGCAGAGCCCATCCTGAAAGTGCTTGCCGCTAGCTAGCACTCCAGATACTCTTGTGAAATGGCAAGCAATGAGCGCATACGCAAGTACCTCGACGCAGGGACCGTCCTCGGACAGGTCAGCCGTGGCCGGGCCGAGGAGATCGTGCGAGAATTGGTCAACGCCGGAGACATCCAGCGCAGCCAGACACAGGAGTGGGTCGACAACTTGGTCGAACGGAGCCACAAGTCCAGCGAGCAGGTGCTCGAACTGGTGCGCCACGAGGTGGCCAGCCAACTCGAGAAGATCGACCCCCGGTCCTTGGAGTCGATCGCCAACCAGGTGGCCGAGGTCCTGAAGAAGTCGGCCAAGGCGGGCCGCAACGCCACCAAGGACGTGACTGCCCGCGCCGGCAAAGCCGCCAAGGATGCGACCAACAAGGCGGGCCAGACCGCCAAGGGCGTGACCGCCCAGGCCGGCAAGACGGCCAAGGGCGTGACCACGCAGGCCGGCAAGACGGCCACCCGGGCGCGCGATGCGGCCACGTCGGTCGCCCCGTCCCGCCTCCCCGGCATCAAGCCTCCGTCAGGATCCTCCAAGGTCGACGCCAAGAAGACCCACAGCAAGAAGGTCTCCGAGGCGAACAAGTCGGCAGCCAAGAAAGAAGCCAGCTGAGCAGCGGGGCCCGCCGCCGGCTCGATGCCGAGCTCGTGCGACGCGGCCTCGTCGACTCCCGGCAGGAGGCCCAGGCGGCGGTGGCCGCCGGCACCGTCCTCGTCTCGGGCACACAAGCAGACAAGCCGGCGCGCCTGGTCGCGCCAGGCGAACCCGTCGTCGTGCTGGGCCCGCCGTCACCCTTCGTCGGCCGTGGCGGTCGCAAGCTCGAGGCCGCGCTGGACCGGTTCCGGGATCGCCGTCGCCGGCCGGCGCGCACTCGATGCCGGAGCGTCGACCGGCGGCTTCACCGACTGCCTGCTCCAGCGAGGGGCCGCCCACGTGTACGCGGTGGACGTCGGCCACGGGCAGCTCCATCCCGCGCTGCGGGCGCACCCCCGCGTCACGGTGCTCGAGCGCACCAACGTGCGGACCCTGACCCTGGCCGAGCTCGACGCGGCAGACCCTGGCTACGAGCCCTGCCCCCTCGTCGTGGCCGATCTCTCCTTCATTTCGCTGCGCAGCGTGGTCCCCGCCCTCACCGGCCCCGTCGCGAGACCCGATGCCGACCTGGTCCTCCTGGTCAAGCCGCAGTTCGAGGCGGGCCGAGCCGCCGTCTCCCGGGGCAAGGGCGTGATCCGCGACCCCGTGCTCTGGCTGGGCGCGCTCGAGGGCGTGGCGTCCGCGCTGCATGACGCGAAAACCGGCATCATGGGAGCGATGGTTTCCCCCCTGACCGGCTCGGCCGGCAACGTCGAGTTCCTGGTGCATGCCCGCAAGGGCACGGCCGCGAACGAGGCGGGGGAGGCCACCGCCCTTCTCTCCGCCGCCGTGTCGGAGGCGGGCGGACCCCTTCCACCGACCGTTCCGGCCGGCTGAGCCCTCGCTCGCCGATGGCGACCGTCACCTTCCTGGTCCATCCCGAACGCCCCGACGCGCTCGAGCTCGCCACCGACACGGCGGCCTGGCTGACGGCACGGGGGGACGTCGCCCGGATCCTCCAGTTCAGCGGGCCCGACCAGGTCAGCGAGGCGGGCGTGGCCGTGGAGCTGGCCGACGTGGACTTCGGCGGGACGACGGTGGCCGTCAGCCTCGGCGGCGACGGCACGTTCCTGCGCGTGGTGCGCCTGGCCGCCACCGAGGACGTCCCGGTGCTGGGCGTGAACTTCGGCCGCCTCGGGTACCTGCCCGACCTCTTGCCGGATCAGGTGCGCGACGCCCTCACCAGGGTGTTCGAGGGCAAGGCGATCATCGAATCCCGATGCGCGCTCGACGTGTCGATCGCGGACCGTTCGGTGAGCGATGACGTCACGGCCCTGCTGGCGCTGAACGAGGTGGTGATCGAGAAGATCGACTTCGGCCACACCGTCCGCCTGGCGACCACGGTCGACGGGGAGGAGGCGCTGACCTACTCCGCCGACGGCCTCATCATCGCCACACCGACGGGCTCCACCGCCTACAACCTCTCGGCCGGCGGCCCGATCCTGGCCCCGACGTTGCGCGCCATGGTGCTCACGCCCGTGGCGCCGCACTTCTCCCTGGACCGCAGCCTGGTGCTGACCGAGGACCAGCAGGTCACCGTCGAGATCGTGGCCGACCGCTCCGGCGTGCTCGTCATTGACGGGCAGGAGATCGGACGCCTGCAGCCAGGCGCCGCCATCACCTGCACCGTGGCCGAGCGCCCGGTGCGGGTCGTGCGCAACGAGCCGCAGACCTTCGGCGGCATCCTGCGCTTCCGTCTCCTGGCCGAGCGGAACCAGTGAGCGCGGTCGTGCTGACCGACCTGCACGTGCGCGACCTCGGTGTCATCGAAGACCTGACGCTGGAGTTCGCGCCCGGCATGACGGCGCTCACCGGAGAGACGGGCGCCGGCAAGACGCTGGTCGTCGAGGCGCTGCAGCTGGTGCTGGGCGGTCGGGCCAACCCCGGCATGGTGCGCGCCGGCGCCACCGAGGCCTTGGTCGAGGCCCGCTTCGTGGTGGGGCAGGGCGACGCGGCGCGCGAGGTGATCCTGACCCGCTCGGTCCCCGCCGAGGGCCGGTCCCGCGCCTGGGTCGACGGCCGCATGGCGCCCCTGGGCGCACTCGGCGAGGCGGCGGCGGAGCTGGTCGAGATCCATGGGCAGCACGAGCACCGCGCCCTCGTCACACCGACCGCGCAGCGCAACGTTCTCGACGCCTTCGCCGGCACGGACCTCAGCCGCGTGCGGGCCATCCGGAGCCAGCTGCACGCGCTGCAGGAGGCGTTGGCCGGACTCGGAGGCGACGCCCAGCAGCGGGCCCGTGAGGCGGACGTCCTCCGGTACCAGGTGGAGGAGATCGCGCAGGCACACCTCGACGATCCGGAGGAGGAGGCCTCCCTGCGGCTCCAGGAGGACCGCTTGGCCGATGCCGCCGCCTACCGCGACGCTGCGCTCCAGGCGCTCGAGCTGGTCGACCCGGCGGGAGAGGGCGGAGCGATCGACCTGCTCGGTCGCGCCGGAGGCGCGCTCGCCGGCCGCGAGTCGTTCGGGAGCTACGCGGAGCGACTGGCCGCCGCCTCCATCGAGTTGTCCGACCTGGCCCGCTCCCTGCGCGACGAGGTCGAGAGTTGGGAGGACGACCCGCAGCGTCTCACCGACGTGCAGGAGCGCCGGCGCCTGCTGGCCGAATTGCGGCGCAAGTACGGCGAGGACCTGGCCGCAGTCATGGCCTACGGACGGGAAGGCGCCGTTCGGCTGGCCGCGCTGGAGAACGCCGAGGGCGAGGCTGCCCGCCTGCAGGCCGAACGCGAGCTGCGCAGCAGCGAGCTCGCCGATGCCGAGGCGGCCGTGCGCTCGGTCCGGTCCCGTGCCGCCGGGTCCTTCGCCAAACTGGTCGGCGAGCGGCTGGGGTCCCTGGCCATGGCCGGCGCGCGGCTCGAGGTGCGGGTCGCGCCGGAGGGCGCGGGGGAGCCGATTGAGCTCGCGCTCGGCGCCAACGTCGGCGAGGCCGTGCAGCCGCTGGCCCGCGCCGCGTCGGGGGGCGAGCTGGCCCGGGCGATGCTCGCCATCCGCCTGGTGGGACTGGGGGGTCCCCAGACCATGGTCTTCGACGAGGTGGACGCGGGGGTGGGTGGAGCGGCCGCCCTCGCTCTGGGGGAAGCGCTGCACGAGGTGGGAGGTGACCGCCAGGTGCTGGTGGTCACCCACCTGGCGCAGGTGGCGTCGCAGGCCGATGCCCAGATCAGTGTGGTCAAGGGCCAGTCGCGGGGGCGCACCGTGACGACGGCAACGGCGGTACAGGGTGAGGAGCGGGTCACCGAGCTGTCTCGGATGCTGTCGGGACATCCTGACAGCGACGCCGCCCGGGCCCACGCCCGTGAGCTGCTCGGTGCCTCACATGGCCGGTAGTCCACCGCGGGTTCGGCCGCCTTCGATTATCGTGGTCGAGTGCACCCATCACGCGACTTGATGCTTGACGTGCCGAAGGCGGCGTGAGCAAGTTCATCTTCGTCACCGGTGGTGTCTCGAGCTCGCTCGGGAAGGGTCTCACCGCCTCTTCGCTCGGCCGGCTGCTCAAGTGCCGCGGCTTGCGGGTGACGATGTGCAAGCTCGACCCGTACATCAACGTCGATCCCGGCACCATGAACCCGGGCGAGCACGGAGAGGTCTTCGTCACCGAGGACGGCGGCGAGACCGACCTCGATCTCGGGCACTACGAGCGCTTCATCGACGAGAACCTGTCACGGCGTTCGAACACCACGACGGGCGGCGTCTACAGCTCGGTGATCGCCAAGGAGCGTCGCGGCGACTTCCTCGGTCGCACGGTGCAGGTCATCCCGCACGTCACCGACGAGATCAAGGACCGGATCAAGCGCCTGGCCGACGAGGACGTCGACATTGTGATCGTCGAAATCGGGGGGACCGTCGGCGACATCGAGATCGTCCCCTTCATTGAGGCGATACGGCAATTTCGCCGGGATATCGGCCGGGACAACGTCTGCTACATGCATCTCACCCTCGTGCCCTATCTCGTGTCGGGCGAGCAGAAGACCAAGCCCACGCAGCACTCCGTCACGGAGCTGCGGAGCCGGGGTATCCAGCCCGACGTCATTGTGTGCCGGAGCGACAAGCCCATCTCCGAGGGCCTGAAGCGCAAGATCTCCTTGCAGTGCGACGTGGCCATCGACGCCGTGGTCTCGGCCGTGGACGCGGCGAGCATCTATGAGATACCCCTCGTCCTGCACGAACAGGGCCTCGACTCCTACGTCTGCCGCACGTTGGGCATCGACGAGTCGGGCCACCCGATCGACATCTCGCAATGGGAGACGCTGGTGGCTCGCGTGGAGTCGTTGTCACGCAGCGTGAAGGTCGGGATCGTCGGGAAGTACGTGAACATGCCCGACGCCTACATGTCCGTGGTCGAGGCCTTGCGCCACGCCGGCTTCCATCACGGAGCGAGGGTGGAGCTCGACTGGATCGATGCCGAGCTCGTACCCGGCCTGCTCGGGACCGACCGATTGCGGGGCCTCGATGCCGTGGTGATTCCCGGCGGCTTCGGTGAGCGCGGCATCGAAGGCATGATCGCCGCCGCGGGCTACACCCGCGACAACGACATTCCCTGCCTGGGTCTGTGCCTGGGCCTCCACGTGATGGTGATCTCCGTCGCCCGCGACCGGGCCGGCCTGGAGCGGGCGAATTCGCGGGAGTTCGACAGCCTCTCCCCGGACATGGTGATCGACCTCATGCCGGACCAGGCCGAGGTGACCGACAAGGGCGGCACCATGCGCCTCGGCTCGTACCAGGCCGCCCTCTTGGCGGGCTCGAAGGTGGCCAACGCCTATGGCACGCTGGGCGTCACCGAGCGTCACCGGCATCGCTTCGAGTTCAACAACCGCTACAAGTCCAAGCTGGCGGCCGTGGGCCTGGTGTGCTCGGGGATCTCGCCCGACGGCCGGTTGGTCGAGTTCGTCGAGCTGGAAGAGCATCCCTACTGGGTGGCCACCCAGGCCCATCCCGAGTTCAAGAGCCGGCCCGATAGGGCCCACCCCTTGTTCCGCGAGCTGATCGCCGCGGCACTCGAACGGGCGGAGGGGCGCGAGCCCCACCTGCTCGACCTCGACGCCGTCACCTAGGCCCGTGCCGGGCTTCCGCCGCGTCTCCGAGGAGGAGCTCCTGCGGGCCTGGCTGTTCCGGGTCGACCGTTTACACCTGCTCGACCCGGCCGGCGAGCCCTTCGATCGCATCGTCGTCCGGCACCCCGGCGCCGTCACGGTCGTCCCCGTCGACGACGACGGCACGGTGACGCTGGTGCGCCAGTACCGGGCGGCCGTCGATGCCCAGGTGCTCGAGATCGTGGCCGGGACACGCGACCAGGACGGTGAGGAGCCCGAGGCCGACGGCGCGCCGCGAGCTCGCCGAGGAGGCCGGGCTCGAGGCCGCGCGCTGGGAATTGCTCATCGGGACCTGGAACTCGCCCGGGGTCAGCGACCAGCACACCCTCGTCTACCTGGCCACCGGGCTCTCCTCCATCCCGACCCGCCCGCAGGGCGTGGAGGAGGGCTACATGACCGTCGAGACCATTCACCTCGACGACGTCGACGGGCTCGTGGCCGACGGGTCGTTGCGGGACGAGACCACCGTGCTCGGCCTGTACCTGGCCCGCCAGCGTCTCGCTGCCACCGGCCGGCTGCCGTGACCGCGCCGTTGCCGCGCCACGCCGAGGAGTTCCTCTCCTGGCTCGAGGTCGAGCGGGGGCGCTCGCCACGCACCTTGGCGGCCTACCGGCGCGACCTGGGGACGTACCAGGAGGACGTGGCGGGCCACGGCATCGACGCGGCGACGTCCGCCGACGTGGCCGCACACCTCGAGGCGTTGCGGCGGACCCACGGCGCGTCGTCGGTGGCCCGGGCGCTCTCGAGCATCAGGGGCTTCCACCGCTTCTTGGTCGAGGAAGGGCTGCGGGCCGACGACCCCACGCTCGACCTGCCCTCCATCTCCGTAACCGACATGCTGCCGAAGGCGCTGAGCGAGGAGGAGACGGAGCTCCTCCTCGGCGCGGTCGTCGGCACCGGTCCCACGGTCCTGCGCGACCGGGCTCTGCTCGAGGTCCTCTACGGCACCGGCGCCCGGGTCAGCGAGGTGGTGGGACTGAACCTCGGCGACGTCATTGCTGCGGTGGAAGGGTCCGACCTGCCGTTGCTCCGGGTGCTGGGCAAGGGGGACAAGGAGCGGGTCGTCCCCATCGGCGGACTCGCCCGCGCCGCCCTGGCCGACTGGCTCTCGGGCCAGGGTCGGCCCTTGCTCGAGCCGAAGAAGTGGCGTCGCCGCAGCGATGCCGAAGCGGTCTTCCTCAACGCCCGTGGCGGTCGGCTCTCCCGCGTCGGGGCCTTCGGCGTCGTCAAGAAGTACGCCGGCCGCGTGGGTCTGGCCGAGAAGGTCAGCCCCCACGTCCTGCGCCACTCCTGCGCCACCCACATGCTGGGGCGCGGGGCCGACGTGCGGGTCGTCCAGGAGCTCCTGGGCCACGCCTCCATCGCCACGACCCAGCGCTACACGAAGGTCTCGCCCGAGCACCTCCGTCGGGCCTACGAAGGGGCCCACCCGCGGGCGGGAACCACGAGGGGGAGGGACCGCGTAGCATGACGCCATGCCGAACGAGGCGCCCACGGCGCAGACCGCCGATGTGGATTTTGCCGCCCTCCTGCACGCTGAGCAGGCCGGGTTGCAGGCCCAGCTGACCGAGCTCGGGTTCGCCGACCAGGGGAGCGGCCTCATCTACGACTCGAACTTCGCCGACTCCAGCCAGGTCACCGCGGAGCGGGGCGAGGCCGAGCGCCTGGCCACTGAGCTCCAGGAGGCCCTCGACGAGGTGGAGGCCGCCCTCCAGCGGCTGGAGGCGGGGAACTACGGGATCTGCGAGGGGTGCGGCAAGCCGATCGGCACCGCCCGCCTCGAGGCAATGCCTGCCGCCCGCTTCTGCATCGCCGACGCCGTCAAGCACTAGGTGGGCTCACCCGGAGCCTCCTCCCGGAGGCGGCCGATGGATCAGCGGACCAAGCGCACGCTGTGGGCCGTGGCCATCGCTGGTCTTCGTGGTCGCGTTGGTCGTCCACCACAACATCACGACGCAGGAGATCATCATCTTCTGCGTCGTCGTGCCGTCCATCATTCTGCACGAGATCTCACACGGGTACGTCGCCAACGTCTTCGGCGACGACACGGCGAAACGGGCCGGACGGCTCAGCCTGAACCCGCTGGTGCATATCGATCCGCTGGGCACGCTGATCGTTCCCGCGCTGCTCTCACTCAGCTCGTTCGGTGTCATCGGCTGGGCCAAGCCCGTTCCGGTCAACGTGGGTCGGTTGAAGAGCCCGCGCAACGAGGGCGTCCTGGTCTCCTTGGCCGGCCCCGCCGTCAACGCGGTCCTTGCCGCGGCTCTTCGCTCTGGTGTTCGTGCACGTCGTCCGGCCGGACATCGTGGCGACCGGAAATTTCGACGTGGCCGACCAGGTCGTCTACTGGGCGAGCCTGGTCAACGTCGGGCTGTTCGTCTTCAACATGATCCCGATCCCGCCGCTGGACGGATCGGTGCTCTTCGAGCGCCTCCTCCCGGCGCGGTACTGGCCCACCTATCTGCAGTACCGGCGGTTCACGATGCCGGTTCTCATGGGCATCGTCCTGCTCAATTTCCTGCTGTTCCCGCACGGGAACGGACCGATCAATTGGCTCTTTGCCCGTCTCTACTCGTGGTGGTCGGTAAGCGTGCTGCACTCCGGCTTCACGTTCAGCTAGGAGGCAGCAACCCGATGGCGTCGGCGGCCCGGGCGTAGGTCGTCGCCGCCACCTCGTGGGCGTGGGCCGCACCGCGCGCCAGCACCTGGTGGACGTAGGGCAGGTCGTTGTCCAATTCGGCTCGACGTTCCCGAATCGGTCGGATGAGGTCGCACAACGCCGACGCAAGGTCGTTCTTGAGGTCGCCGTAGCGCTCGTAGCCGGCCGCCACGTCGACGGGTGTCCGTCCGGTCGTGGCCGCCAACAGCTCCAAGAGGTTGGCGAGACCCGGTTTGGCCTCGGGGTCGTAGCGCATCTCGCCGTCGGTATCGGTGACCGCCTTGCGTACCTTCCGTGTGATCTCCTCGTCCGAGTCCAAGAGGCGGACGGTGCCGAGCGGCGAATCCGCCGACTTGGACATCTTGCGGTCGGGATGCTGGAGGTCCATGACGCGGGCGCCCGTTCCGGGGATGTTCGCCTCGGGGACGACGAAGGTCTCGCCGTAGCGGTGGTTGAACCGGAGGGCGACGTCGCGGGTCAGTTCGAGGTGCTGGCGTTGGTCGTCACCCACGGGGACGGCGGCGGCGTCGTAGAGGAGGATGTCCGCCGCCATCAGGACGGGATACGTGAAGAGGCCGACCCGTGCCGATTCCTGCCCCTTTCCCTTGTCCTTGAACTGGGTCATCCGCCGCAGCTCACCCATGGTGGCGGTGCATTCGAGCAACCAGGTCAACTGGCGTGTGCTCGGGAACGTGGCTCTGCACGAAGAGCGTGCAACGGTCGGGATCGAGCCCGATGGCGAGCAGGTTCAGCGCCGCGTCCAGCGTGTTGGCGCGGAGGTCCGACGGGTCGATCTCCGTGGTCAGAGCGTGCAGGTCGACCACGAAGTAGAAGGCGTCGTAGCCGTCCTGGAAGGAGACCCACTGCCGCAGAGCCCCGAGGTAGTTCCCCAGGGTGAAATTGCCTGATGGCGCAATGCCGGAAAGGACCCTATCCATGGGGCGCCATGGTAGGGCGCCCCGGAGCGAGCTTTGGCAGGTGGCCAGGGGTGCGCGGAGGGGTACCGGCCGGTTCGATAACGTCTGCGGGTGGCCTACTCGGTCTCCACTCCCAGTTTCGAGGGTCCCATCGACCTCTTGTTGCACCTCGTCTCCTCCCACGAGGTCGATATCCTCGACATCCCGCTCCTGCCCGTGATCGACGGGTTCGTGAGCGTGCTGTCGGAGCAGCGCGAGCAGATCGACTTCAACCAGCTCTCCGAATTCCTGCTCGTGGCGTCCATCCTCATTGAGCTCAAATCCCAGAAGCTGCTGCCGGGTCGGGAGTCCAACGAGGACGACGAGGATCTCGTGGGATGGGAGGAGCGGGACCTCCTCCTGGCCCGGCTGCTCGAGTGCCGGGCCTACGCGGCGGCGGCGGACGTCTTCGTCGCCATGGCCGAGCAGGCCTCCCGCTCCATCCCGCGCGAGGTGGGGCTCGACGACGACTTCGTGGTGCATGCTCCGGACCTGCTGGCCGGGATCACCCCGGACGATCTGGCGCAGGCCTACCTCCGAGGCTCGGCCGAGCGTCCGGTGCCCAGGGTCGACCTCTCCCACGTCACGGTCGACACGCTGTCGGTCTCCGAAGCCGTGTCGGATCTGATCGCCGTGCCCGAGTCCGAGCGGGCCAGCTCCTTCCGCTCGCTGGTGGAGGGCTGCCGCACCCGCATTGAGGTCATTGTGCGCTTCCTGGCCCTGCTCGAGCTCTGCAAGATGGGCCGCGTGACGCTGGGGCAGGGTGCGACGTTCGGTGACTTGGCCATCGTCGTGGGTGGCGACCGACGAACTGGCCGGGGTGACAAGCGGCCGCGGCCTCGCCGAGCTCGACGGCTACGAGATCGACGACTACGAAGGGTGAGGGTTTGAACGAGGTGGAGAACGCAGAGCTGGGCCGCACGCTCGAGGCCATTCTGTTGGTGGCGGTGGAACCCATCGCGCCCCAGCTGCTGGCTGAACTGGTCGAAGAGCCCGTGGAGCGGGTGGAGGACGTGCTCTCGGAGCTCGCGCTGTCCTACGACCGCGAGCACCGTGGCTTCGTGTTGGCCCGCATCGCCGGTGGCGTCCGCTTCCAGACGCACCCCGACCTGGCGCCCTACGTCGAGCGGTTCGCCAACCGCGAGGTGTCGCACCGCCTCTCGACCGCCGCGCTCGAGACGCTGGCCATCGTCGCCTATCGCCAGCCGGTTTCCCGCGGCCAGATCTCGGCGCTGCGCGGTGTGAACGTGGACGGCGTGAGCCGCCTGCTGGAGCAGAGGGGGTACATCGAGGTGGTCGGCCACGCCGACGGCCCGGGCCAGCCGGCGCTCTTCGGCACCACGGATCTCTTCTTGGAGCGCCTCGGGCTCGACTCGCTCGAGCAGCTCCCGGCGGTGGAGGACTTCCTCCCCGGGCCCGAAGTGGCGGGGGATCTCGAGCGGGACCTGCAGTCGGCGCTGGGTCTCGGCGTCGAGGCGGCCTCTGACGACGCCTGAGGGCGAACGCCTCCAGAAGATCCTGGCCCGGGTCGGGCTCGGATCTCGGCGAGCCTGTGAAGAGCTGATCGCAGCGGGCCGCGTACGTGTCGACGGAGAGATCGCCGCGCTCGGCCGGCGCATCGACCCCCTGGCGGCGCGGGTCGAGGTCGACGGCGTCCTGGTGCCGGTCGCTCCCGACCTCGTCTACTACCTGTTGAACAAACCCGACGGCGTCATCACCACCGCCGACGACCCGCAGGGCCGGCCCACGGTCATGACACTGGTGCCCGGCGGAGCCACGCGTCTTCGCCGTCGGGAGGTTGGACCGCCACACCGAGGGATTGCTCATCCTGACCAACGACGGGTCCCTCTCCCAGCTCCTGACCCACCCGTCGCACGGAGTGGCCAAGGAATACGTGGCCGAGGTCGCGGGAGGCACGCCCGCTCCCGGCGTGCCCTGCGCTCGCTGCGCCAGGGCGATCGAGCTCGAGGACGGGCTCACCGCGCCGGCCGAGGTCGGCGTCCTCGCCCCCGGCGTCCTGCGTCTCGTCATCCATGAGGGACGCAACCGCCAGGTCCGGCGCATGTGCAGCGCCATCGGCCACCCGGTGCATCGGCTCGTCCGCACCCGTATCGGGCCGGTGCGCGATCCGAACCTGCCTCCGGGGCACTGGCGTCCCCTCCAGCCGGGCGAGGTCCGCGCCCTGGCCGCGGCGGCCAGCCCTCGCAGCCCGCGACCCGGCCCACAGGGCTAGGAAATGCCCTTCACCTGGGCCTCCGACCGATGCCGGTAGAGTGACCCGCCATGGCAGCTGCTCCCACGGTCAGGGGTTTGCGCGGGGCGACGACGGTCGACGAGGACACGGTGGCCCAGGTCACGGAACGCTCCCAGGAGCTCATGCGCGAGCTCATGACCCAGAACGACCTGGTCGAGGACGACATCATCAGCGTGCTGTTCACGGCGACGGCGGACGTCACGAGCACGTTCCCCGCCACCGCCATCCGGGAGATCGGGTTCGGCGCCGTCCCGCTCCTGTGCGCCGCCGAGATCGCCGTGCCCGGAGCCAAGCCGCTCTGCATCAGGGTCCTCCTCCACGTGCTACACGTCCAGGTCGCGTGAGGAGATCCGGCACGTCTACCTCCACGGCGCCCAAGGGCTCCGCGATGACCTCCCGGGCTGAGGCCGGAGAGCGCCGGCGGGCACTGGTCGTCGGGACGGGGCTGATCGGCGGGTCGATCGCGCTCGGATTGCGCCAACGCGGGTGGCACGTCTCCGGCCTCGACGTCGACGAGGAGAGGCTCGCGCGCCGCGCTGCAAGCCGAGGTCATCGACGTCGCCGGTGACGACCTCCGGGCGGAAGTCGTCTTCATCGCGGTGCCGGCGGCCGCCGTCGGCAGCCGTGGCACGTGGGCTCCTCGACGACGAGCGGCAGGCGGGCCGACACGGTGGTCACCGACGTGAGCGGGGTCAAGACCTCCATCGTCGAAGAGGCGGATCATCCGCGCTTCATCGGCGGCCATCCGATGGCCGGGTCGGAGCAGACGGGACTGCACGGTGCCGATCCCGACCTCTTCGTGGGGGCGGTCTGGGCGCTGACGCCGACGACGGCGACGGAGCTGGAGGCCTTCGACCGGCTGAAGGGCGTCGTGACCAGCCTGGGCGCCGATGTGCTGGTCCTTTCGGCCGCCGACCACGACCGACTCGTGGCCGTGGTGTCCCATGTGCCGCACCTCGTCGCGGCCACGTTGATGAATGCGGCGACGGACGGTGCCGAACAGGACCGCACGCTCCTGCGCCTGGCCGCCGGCGGCTTTCGTGACATGACCCGCGTCGCGGCGGGGCATCCGGGCATTTGGCCGGACATCTGCGCCGAGAACGCGACGGCCATCGTCGATGCGCTCGATGCCCTGCTCACGGAATCTGGGCGCCATGCGGGACCGCGTTGCCGGCCAGGACCGGGACGGGATCCTGGCGACGCTGCAGAAGGCCAGCGCGGCCAGGAGAAGCCTGCCGGCCCGTGCCGTGCGGCCCGACCACCTGGCTGAGCTGCGGATCCGGGTGCCCGACCGCGACGGTGTCATCGCCGAGATCGCGTCGTTGGCCGCCAACGCGGGAATCGGCATTTACGACATTGAGATCGCGCATTCGGCCGAAGGCGACCTCGGCGTGCTGATCCTGGTGGTCGACGGCGCCGACGCCGACACCCTCACGGTCGCCGTCGAATCCGCCGGGTACCGCGCCCGAGCCGAGCAGCTGTCGTGACGGCACCGCGCGTCCTCGTCGTCGACGGCGGCACGCCGTGCCGCGGCACCGTCCGCACGCCCGGCGAGAAGTCGATCTCTCATCGCGCCGTCCTCCTCGGTGCGCTGGCCGAGGGCACGTCGGTCATCCACGGACTCTCGGACGGTGCCGATGTGGCCGCCTCGCTGGCGGCCGTGGAGGCGATGGGAGCCGGCGTGGACCGCCACGACGACGGGACGGTCGTCGTCCACGGGGGCCGGGCTCGCCTCCATCGTCCCGATGCACCCCTCGACTGCGGGAATTCGGGGACGTCGATGCGCCTCCTGGCGGGCCTGGTGGCGGGGTTCGACTGGGACACCGAACTGGTGGGCGATGCGTCGCTTTCGGCCAGACCCATGGATCGCGTGGCCGAACCCCTCGGGCTGATGGGAGCGACCGTGGCCGGCCACGGCGAGCGCTGCCTGCCGCCGCTGCTCGTTCGCGGCGGCGGGCTGCACGGGATCGACTGGACGTCCAAGGTGGCCAGCGCCCAGGTGAAGTCGGCCATCATCCTCGCCGGGCTCTCTGCCGACGGCACCACCGTCGTGCGCGAGGCGGTCACGACCCGCACGCACACCGAGGAGATGCTGGTGGAGGCCGGAGCCGACCTGACGGTCGAACCCTGGGGCGAAGGTCGCATCGTCTCGGTCCGTGCGTCGTCCCTGCGGCCGGTGGAACGGACGGTGCCCGGCGACCCCTCCGCGTCGGCCTTCTTCGCCGTGGCCGGATGTGTCGTGCCGCGAGAGCGCCGTCGACGTCGCCGGCGTCTACAGCGGACCGGCTCGGCTCGGCTACGTCTCGCGTCCTCCAGCGGATGGGGGCAGACGATCAGCGTCGATTCCCGGTGACCCGGGAACGGCGACGATCCGGGCGCTGGCCGGCCCCTTGACCGCCACGGAGGTACGAGCCAGCGAGATTCCCTCGCTCGACGAGATTCCCGTCCTCGCTGTCGCCGCCGCCGTCGCCGAGGGCACGACCGTCTTCTCCGACGTCGGAGAGCTCCGGGTCAAAGAGGTCGATCGGCTCCAGGCCGTGGCGGACATGGTCGAGGCCTTCGGCGCCCGCGCCACGATCGAGGGGGACGCCCTGTCCATCACCGGTATCGGAGGCCCGCTTCGCGGCGCCCGCTTCGACAGCCGGGGCGATCACCGGATGGCGATGGCGGCAGCGGTGGCGGCCCTCGCGGCACGACCGGGTGAGCGCAGCCTCATCACCGGCTTCGGCGCGGTCGAGACCAGTTACCCGGCGTTCGCCGAGGACATGGAGCGACTGGCCGTCGGGACGGCGGTCCCGAGAGCCCTGTTGGTGGCCATCGACGGACCGGCCGGAGCCGGCAAGTCGACCGTCTCGAGGGCGGTGGCCCAGCGTCTGGGGGTCAATCGGCTCGACACCGGCGCCATGTACCGGGCGGTCGCCGCCCTCGCCCTGGAGCTGGGCACGCCGCCCGACGACAAGGACGCGGTGGCGGCCCTCGCCGCAGCCTCGACGATCGAGGTGGGGGAGCGGGTCACCATCGACGGGCGAGACGTGACCGGCGTCATTCGTTCGCCCGAGGTCGGCCGGGCGGTCTCGGTCGTCGCCGCCAATCCCGAAGTGCGGCGGCACCTGGTGGAGCGCCAGCGAGCCTGGGTCAGGACGCACGGCGGGGGAGTGGTCGAGGGCCGGGACATCGGTTCGGTCGTCTTCCCCGGGGCGGAGCTGAAGGTCTACCTGACCGCGTCGCCCGAAGAACGAGCCCGTCGACGTCACGACGAGGCGCCCGAAGGGGTGGCCCGACGCGACCGGCTCGACTCGACGCGGGACGCGTCGCCTCTCCGCGAGCCCGAGGATGCCCACCGGCTCGATACCACGGGGCGGAGCGTGCAGGATGTGGTCGAGGAGGTGCTGTCGTGGCTGTGAGCACAGCGGGATCGTCACCCGACGCCGAAGGGGGCCGGGACGCCGAGGCACCCGGACGGCACCAGCCGTTCGACATCGACCCTCGCCGTTCGGTGCTGTACCGCGTCGAGCGCATGCTTTTCGCCACGATCCTCTGGGCTCTGGTTCCGGCCGAAGGTCGTCGGGCAGCGAGCACATCCCCGCGACCGGACCAGCCATCCTCGCCCCGGTGCATCGTTCCTTCGCCGACTTCGGCTTCGCCGCTTTCTGCACGGAGCGCAAGCTCTTCTTCATGACCAAGGACGAGATGTGGAACAACAAGTGGCTCGGCAAGCTGCTGCTCACCGTGGGGGCCTTCCCCGTCCACCGGGCATCGGCGGACCGTGAGGCGCTCCAGCGCGCCGAAGAGGTCTTGCGGAGGGGCGAGCTCCTCGTCCTGTTCCCGGAGGGCACACGACGGGAGGGCCCCGTGGTGGAGGATCTGATGGAGGGAGCGACCTTCCTGTCCGCCCGGACCGGCGCACCCATCGTTCCGATCGGCATCGGGGGGTCGGACCTGGCGATGCCCAAGGGGAGCGCCATCCCGAAGCCCCGCACGATCCAGGTGGTCATCGGTCCGCCCATCCCACCGCCGGCCCGCACCGAGGGTGGACGGGTGTCACGTTCGGCCGTGCGGGCCGCCACCGAGGCCCTCGTGGCCCAGTTGCAGGCCGTGTACGACGAGGCGCGGGAGAAGACCGGCCGCTATTGACGCTGCGCCGCTCAGCTGTGGTGCGGCTCCTTGCGGACCTTCCACCAGGTCTCGAACACGACCCGCCCGTAGCGGAACCCGAAGAGCCAGTTCTTGCCCTTCTTCGTCGTGCCCGAGGCCCGCGGGAGCCACACCGTGGGCTGCTCGCTGACACGCCAGCCCCTCTTCATGGCGATGATGAGCAGCTCGGCTGTCTGGTACTGCGGTTGGACGAGCCGGTAGGCCACGTCGTCGAGCATGCTGACGCGAAGCGCCCGGTAGCCGTTCGAGGTGTCGGTGAGTTTGGTGTGGCCCATGGCGCTCATCGCCCATGAGAAGACGCGTACGCCGACCTTGCGGAACCGGTCCGAGGTCGTGTCACGACCGAGGACGCGGGAAGCCACGACGAAGTCAGAGCGTGTCATCGACCAATGGTTGGAGCATGACCGGGATCTCCGAGGGATCGTTCTGTCCGTCGGCGTCCAGTGTGACGACGAATTGGGCACCGAGCTCAATGCAGAGCGCGTAGCCGACGCGGAGGGCGTAGCCGTGCCCGAGGTTCTCGCTCAGGACGAAGGTCAACGCGCCGGAGTCCTTGGCCACCTGATCGGTCCTGTCGCTTCCACCGTCGACGACCACGAGGGTGGTCACCGCCAGGCCGCACGCCTCCGTGGGCATGGCGGCCAGGACGGCTCCGATGTTGTCCTCTTCCTCGTAGGCGCAGATGAGCCCCACGACCGGAGACAACTTCACATCGGGATGGCGGGCGTCGAACTCCTGTCGCGAGGCTTCGATGACGCGGCGCGCGTGATCTGGGTCCGTGTGGATGCTGGCGCCCGAGGTGGCGCCGCGGCGCGAACTCAAAACGTTCGCGGCGTGGCGAAGATCTGGCGGACCAGGGGCTCGAAATGGGAGAGGGGCTTGGTGGGATAGTCAGGGTCGAAGCTGACCTGGTCCCACTCGTCAGCGAACTGCTCGGCCAACCCGTACCAGGGTTCGCCTTGGTACTTGTTCCGCGCGTCGGGATCCTGCCCGAGGTACTCGTAGTAGTGCCTGCCCTGGAAGTCCTGGTGCGCCTCGATCATGCGGTAGGTGTCCTCGTCGACGTACGGGCGCAGGATCTCGGCGGCAATTCGGGGGTGGTTCATGACGGACACGGCCTTGCCGATGTCGTGGCACAGCGACGCCACCACGACCTCATCGGATGCGCCCGCCTCCTCGGCACGGGTCGCCGTCTGCAGGGAGTGGACGAGCTGATCGACCTCGAAGCCGTCGGTGATCTCCTCGAGTGAGGCCAGCATGTCGAGCACGCGGTCGGCCACACGAGGCTGGTGTTCGATCGACTCGACGATGATGTGCTGCCACTGCTCCGCCGTCGATTCGTCCATACGGGTGAACGTCATGACCCCATCATCGCGCCTGCGGCCTTATGAGGCCAGCAGCTCGAGCACCTCGGCGGCCGTGACCGACCGGTCCTCGGCGGCGGGATCGGAGCGGGTGGGACGGACCCGTCCGGCGAAAAACCCCAGCACGGAGCCCACGGCACGGAGGAGTTCCCGGAGTTCGGGCGGAGGCGGGAAGTATTCGTCCTCGGTGGTGACCGTCACCTCGGTCACACCTTGGGCGGGGGCGAGGCGGGCGATGACCTCCTCGACCAAGGCCTCGGGCGCAGAGGCGCCGGCGGTCACGCCGACCGTGCCCGAGAGGTCGTCGGGGAGTTCGTCGGCCTCGTTGATGCGCAGCACCCTGGGGCACCCGCCGGCCCGGGCGACCTTTTCGAGCGCCACGGTGTTCGAGGAGTTGGCGGATCCGATGACGACGACGGCATCTGACTCCAAGGCGATCGCCTTCAGGGCGGCCTGGCGGTTGGTCGTGGCGAAGCAGAGGTCACTGCGGTTGGGCATCCAGAGGTCCGGAAACCGCTGCCGGGCGGCCTCCATCAAGCCTCGCCATTCGTCGTGGCTCAGTGTGGTCTGCGCCAACAGCGCGACGGGAGTGCCCTTGGCGGCCAGTCCCTCCAAGGCGTCGAGATCTTCCTCGTGTTCGAGCAGCCGTACCGACTCCGGTGCCACCGCCATGGTGCCCACCGCCTCCTCGTGGCCGGCATGACCGACATACAGGACGGTGAATCCCTTGCGGCTCCGCACCTTGAGCTCGTGGTGCACCTTGGTCACCAGGGGGCACACGGCGTCGACCACGGCGCCACCCCGGGCTCGGGCCGCCTCCACGACTTCGGGCGCCGAGCCGTGGGCGCTGAGCATCGAGAGGTGCTCCCGCAGGCACATCGGCCACGTCGTCGACGAAGACGACGCCCTGGTCACGGAAGCGCTCCACCACGTGTCGGTTGTGCACGATCTCGTGGTAGCAGTACACCGGGGGTTCGAAGACCCGCACCATCCAGGCCAGGGCTTTGATCGCTTTCTCGACGCCCGCGCAGAAGCCCCGCGGCTCGGCCAGCATCACTCGATCCACTCCGGGCACAAAGTCCAGGTTATCGCCGGTAACCTGTAGGTCATGTCAGCTCCCACGGTGACTTCGGTCACCGCGGCGTCGCCGGCAGCCCGCGCCGGTCTGGCCGTGGGAGACGAGCTCCTCAGCATTGACGGACAGGAGCCGCGCGACGTCATCGATTTCCAGCGGCTCAGCGACGCGGGCGACCTCAGCGTCCTCGTTCGCCGCGCCGGTGCGCCGCTGCCCCGGGTGGTACGGGTCGGCAAGGGTGCGGGGGAGCCACTCGGCGTGGAGGTCTCCTCGGCCGTCTTCGACCGGATTCGGACCTGTGACAACCACTGCGCCTTCTGCTTCATCTACCAGCTGCCCAAAGGCATGCGGCGAAGCCTCTATCTCAAGGACGACGACTATCGGCTGTCGTTCCTCTACGGGAACTTCACCACCCTCACCCGTTTCACCGAACTCGACGCCGAGCGCATCCTCACCGAGCGGCTCGGACCTCTGTTCGTGTCCATCCACACGACCGACCCCGAGCTGCGGGCCCACATGCTCCGCAATCCGAAGGGCGCCACCAGCCTGCGCTGGCTGGAAGTCCTCCTCGATGGGGGCATAGAGGTGCACGGCCAGATCGTCGTCTGCCCGGGGGTCAACGACGGTGCCGCCCTCGAGGACACACTGGCCGGCATTCTGGACCGCTACTCGGGACTCTCGAGCGTGGGCGCGGTTCCTCTCGGGCTCAGCCGCTACTCCAACGAAGCCGAGATGCGTCCCCACACCCTGGAGGAGGCCGAGTGCGTCCTCGACACGATCGGCGAGTGGCAGGGCCTCTTCAAGAAGGCGTTGGGGCATCGCATGATTTATGCGGCAGACGAGTACTACCTCCTGGCCGGCCGGGACCTCCCCTCGGCTCGGAGCTACGACGGCTATCCCCAACACGAGAACGGAATCGGCATGGCGCGGGCGTTCACGGACGCGTTCACGCACCCAGCTTCGGATGGCCCGGGCGGAGTACGCCACGGATTCTTCGCGTCGGTCGACTCGGCTCCGGCTGAGGGCTACCGGGCGCCCCGTCTCCCGTCCGCGCCGGCAGGCGCCGACAGCCGTGCCATCACCATCCTGACCGGCACCTACGGCGCCCGCGTCCTCGCGCCCCTCCTGGCGGCACATCCCCGCCGGGACGTCGAGCTGCGCGCCGTCGAGAACCAGTTCTTCGGCGGCAACATCGGGGTGGCCGGGCTGCTCACCGGCGAGGATCTGGCCCGCGCCCTCGAGAGCGTGCCTGCCGGCTCTCGTTGTCTCGTGCCGGACGCCTGTCTCAACGAGGGGCGCTTTCTCGATGGGCTGACCCTGGCCGACCTGCCCAGACCGGTCGAGGTCGTCCCCACGGAGGGCGCCTCGCTGCGCCGTGCGCTCGACGGCACATCGTTCCGACCGGTGTGCGGATCGTGAGCCCGATGGTCGTGGTGGCCGGTCGCCCCAACGTCGGGAAGTCGTCCCTGGTGAACCGCATCGTCGGCGCGCGGGCGGCGGTCGTGGAAGAGGAGCAGGGGGTGACGCGCGATCGCAAGGAGCTCACCGCCGAGTGGAACGGCGTGCCCTTCTCCATCATGGACACCGGAGGGTGGCTCGCCGCCGGCGACGCGCTCGAGGCCAAGGTGAGCGACCAGGCCGAACGCGCCCTCGCCGAGGCAGACGTGATCCTCATGGTCGTCGACGTGACCACCGGCGTGACCGAGGAGGACCTGGCGGCTGCCAAGGTCATCCGGCGGGCCGGTCCGCCGGTTCGGCTCGTGGTCAACAAGGTCGACGGCGCCAGCCGTGACACGGCCGTCTGGGACTTCGTCTCGCTCGGTCTGGGCGATCCGTACCCCGTGAGCTCGCTGCACGGCCGCGGTACGGGTGACCTCCTCGACGAAGTGGTTGCCCTGCTGCCGGTTCCGCTGCCCGGTGAAGGGGCCGACGGCGGTCTCGATGCAGAGCAGCGCGACAGGGGCAGGGGAGATCGCGAACCCGGGACGCCGAGTGTCGCCATCATCGGCCGGCCCAACGTCGGCAAGTCGACACTGTTCAACAAACTCCTCGGAGAGGAGCGCGCCATCGTGCACGACATGCCGGGCACCACGCGCGACGCCATCGACACCGTGGTCGAGACGCCCGACGGACCGGTTCGATTCATCGACACAGCCGGTCTGCGGCGACCGTCCAAGACGGACCGCGGCACGGAGCAGCACGCGACGATGCGCGCGCTGCGCGCGCTCGAACGGGCCGACGTGGCAGTCTTGGTCATTGACGCCACCATCGGGGCGTCCCATCAGGACCAGCGACTGGCGGAACGGATCGGCGTCTCGGGCTGCCCGGCCATCGTGGCGCTGAACAAGTGGGATCAGGTGCCGGTCGATGATCGCGACGACGTGTTGGTCGGGGTCGGCGACCGTCTTGCGTTCTTGGGTGCGGCGCCCGTCCTCAAGATGTCGGCCCTGTCGGGAAAGGGCGTCCACCGGATCCTTCCGGCGCTGCGCGACTGCGTGACGGCCTACCACCAGCGAGTGCCGACCGGGGCCCTCAACCGCACCGTGCAGGAGCTGCAACTCCGCCAGGCGGCCCCCCGGTACAAGATCCGTTACATCGTCCAGGGTGCGATCGATCCGCCGACGTTCACCCTCTTCACAAACGGCCGGCTGCCCCAGACCTACCTGCGCTACATCGAGCGCGGCATCCGGGAGAAATTCGATCTCGGCGCAACGCCGATGAAGTTGCGCGTGCGGATCGGGGGGAAATGAGGGGCGGCCGTTTCTAGTGGCTTGGTGCGAGGAGTGTGACACCCTCGTCGAAGACGAGGATCTGGGCGACGAGGGTGAATGCCCGACCTGCGGCACGATCCTGGCCGAACAACAGCGTCAGCCGATTCCCTGGTACTTCAAGGCGATGCTGGTCGCCAGCGTGATCTACCTCGGCTACCGGGGCTATCAGGGCGTGACCTGGATCGCCGGCCACGTGTAGCGTCCCCGGCCATGCCCATCTACGAAATCGAAGGCGTCGCGCCGCGCATCGACGCGGACGCCTTCGTCCACCCCGATGCCGTCGTCATCGGTGATGTCACGATCGGCGCCGAATCGAGCGTGTGGCCGGGCGCCGTCCTCCGTGGCGACTACGGAACCATCACCGTGGGCGCGCGCACCTCCATCCAGGACGGCACCGTTGTGCACGCCGGACCTGGGTTCCCCACCATCATCGGCGACGGCTGCGTGGTCGGGCACCTGACGCACCTGGAGGGCTGCACACTCGAAGACGAGTCGTTGGCCGGGTCGGGGAGCGTCGTCCTCCATTGGGCCGTCATCAGCAGCGGCGCCACCGTGGGCGCCAATGCAGTGGTGCCCAACCACGTCGTCGTCCCGCCCGGCGCATTGGCGCTCGGTGTGCCGGCAAGGATCCTCGAGAACAGATCCGACGTCGCGATGATCCGGGTGTCGGCTGCCGAGTATGTCGGCAACGCCAAGCGCTACCGGTCGTCTCTGCGTCGGCTCGATTGAGGATCGATCTCCACGAGCAACCCCGCAGGTCAGGCCTTAGTCGCGGGCGAATCCGGCGATGTCCCGGGCGGTGTCCGCCGTGATATCGGGACAGGCGATGGAGAAGATCTCCGTCCCGTGCATGGTGCCCATCATCTGACGACAGCGCGCCGGCACCGCCGCGGCAAGGAGAAGGCGGTAGAAATTGATCCCCTCGTCGCGCAGCGGGTCGCATTCGTTGACGCTGATTACGGTCGGAGGGAAGCCGGCGACATCGTCCACGCTCGCGAAGGACGGCCACGCCAGGGGGTTGCGCTTCGTTGAACGCCTCGATGCCGTAGCTCATCGCACCACGATTGTTGTGGAGGTGCAGGAGGATGCCCTCGTTCTCCACGGAGGAGGGGCATCCGGGCGCCGGCCACTGACCGGCAATGTAGGGGCACAGGGCGTAGAGGCCCTTGACCAGCCCGAGATCGCCGTCTCGCTTGAGCTTGAGGCCGCGTCGCCAGGGTGAGGTTGCCGCCTCCGCTCTCCCCGGCGACGATGATCCTCGCCGGGTCGATGCCGAAGTCCGCGGCATGGGTGGCCACCCAGCGCAAGCCCGAGACACAATCGTTCAAACCGGCGGGAAAAGGCGCGACCTCGGGCGCCGAAGAGGCGGTCGACGCAGTTTCGGAAGTCCACCATGACGACCACGACGCCGTTCGCCGCAATGTGCTTGCCCCAGCCTCGGTACATCCCGTCGAAGCAGGACATGGCGGCCATGCCGCCACCATGGATGTAATAGACACCTGGCAGTGCGCACATCGGATTCGGGTCGGATGACTTGGAGCTGCACCGTGTTGCCGTCGGGATTCGACACGAACTGGGTCGTGGTCACCGACAGCCCGGTCGATGGGGCCGCCTCCTCGCTGTCACACAGATCCTGAAACGCTCGGAACGCTTCCCGGGCCTCCATCGCCTCGGGTGTGTTCGCCTCATCGAGGAGCTGCTCGCGGTCCGCCACATCAGTCAGAGGCTCGGAGGGGACGAACGCGAGGAGCCGTCGCAGCCGAGGGTCGAGTCGTTGATCGTGTGCGATATCGGGCGTCATGGACACCATTGGACCATACGGACGTCGCTGTCGGTGCGGGGCATCGCTCATGGCGGTCCCCGGTGGCGTTGCGGGCCTATCGCTGAGCTTTGGCTCGAAGCAGCGAGGCGCGAGCCTCAGAGAGGAGTTCCGCGGCGGTGATCTCACTGCGGGAGCTCCAGACGACGCCCACGCTTGCCTTGAGCGTGTAGCCCTTCAGATCGAGGTCCTTGTCGACCTCGGCAATCACGCCTTCGATGCGGCCCTTGAGCCGCTCCTCGACGACAGCTTGCTCGGCATTGCCGCACAGCACAACGAACTGGTCGCCCTCCAGCCGAGCCAGGGTGTCTCCGCCCCGAACGGTGGCGTTCAGGCCCTGGGCAACGGATCGCAGCACTGCGTCACCCCATTCCTGCCCGAGTGACTCGTTCACGACAGAGAAGCGGTCGAGGCCGATGAGAAACAGGCCGTACGGTCTGCCATACCGCCGGGCCTCGTAGCCGTGATGTGCAAGGCGATCCATGAAGATGAAGCGATTGGCAAGCCCTGTGAGCGGATCCCGAAGGGCGCGCTCGGCCTCCCGATCGAGCTTCGAGGTGTTGGACAACCCGGATGCCATCAGGTTGGCCATCAGCTCGAGCACTTCCACATCGGCATCGTCGAAGTGCTCCGCCTCGCTCGACATGACCCGGAGCACGCCCAGAGGCTCTCCGGCCCTGACCATGGGCGCGACAGCGATGGAACGAATCCCTGTCCGCCGGCAGAGCTCGGCGTCCACGCGAGGGTCGGTCTCGGTATCACGACAGAGAAGAGGCATCCCGATGCGCACGCACACGCCGGAAAGGCTCCTTTCTCCGGCGTTCCGCGTCCCCTCCCGATCCATGCTCAGGCCGCTGATGGCCCGGTTGACCATGACGTTTCCCTCGACGAGCTCGACTGCGGCCCCATCGGCGTTGGTCACCGTCTGGACCCGATCGAGGACGAGGGCCATCACGCGGTCGGCCGCCGCCGCCGGAAGGGCATTGACGAGGCGCTGGGTCTCGATGACGTAGTGCAGCAGTTCGAGCTGGGTGTCATGCGCGAGGGTCGCCACTTCTGCACAATCGGAAGATCCCAGGCGACTCTTAACACAATTTCTTGTTACAACTGCCCGGACCAGGGAAAACCTCGACCTCTGACCACCTTGGAGCGGGGTGGACTACCATCGCCAGGTCGTTCCCTGTTTCGGCGTCGCCCCCGGCGACCGTCGAGAGGCGCATCGTTTTCGACGCGCGCGGTGGCGACATGCGGGCTGTGGCGCAGCTTGGTTAGCGCGCTTGACTGGGGGTCAAGAGGTCCCGGGTTCAAATCCCGGCAGCCCGACCAAAGAAGTGCAGTTGAGAGGACACTAGTGCCGACGGTTTTTTGTTCGTTCCGGTGCAATGGTCACGGAATGGTCACAAGCAGGGCGGGGTATGGACAACGTTCGAGCGGCCGAAAGGGTCATGGAACTTGCGGAGCTCGTCCGTGAGCACGACGAGCTAAGGATCCGCTACGCGGTGAGTCCAAGGGACGCTCCGGCTCGCATGGACGAGCTCACTTCGAAGATCAACGCATTGCGACCGTTAATCGAAAGAATTGCAGATGCGGTCGGGTCAGAGCATCGACACGCCATCGACGAGGGCTTTCGTATCTCAGTCCTGAGCCCGGTAGCCCCGCTCGAGCGGCTCGCGGGGGCGATCGCGACGGAACAGGAGGCCGAGGAGATCATTGGCCCGCAAGGGCCCAAACTCGCGGCGGCGAGTCTTCATGAGTGGGTTTGGGATCATGCCGCATCTCTCTGGTCTGCTGGACATCGTCGCGAGGCCGTTCGTGCAGCCGGGGTCGCAATCTTCGAGTCTCATCTGCCGGCCGCCGTCGGCCTGTCCAAAGACGTCGGGACAGAAGCCCTGTGCTCGGTGTTCAAGACCGATTCGCCTGCACCGGGAAGGCCGAGGCTCCGTATCCGGGGCTACTCGGAAGGAACCGACGACTTCTCCAACGCTCAGCAAGGGGCACAAAACCTCGGCCTTGCCTGCGCAAAGCTGGTCAGGAACCTGTCCGTCCACAGCTCGGACGAGCCCGACGAGCAAGAGGCGCTCGAGGAACTGGCGATGCTCAGTCGATTTGCTCGGCTGGTCGACGGCTCCGACGTCGTGACGGACCCCTAAAAGAGCGCAGCGCCGCTAGGCGTGCCGCCGTCCACGGTAGAGATCACCGACGATCAGCGCTGCGCCGGCATCGTCGGCCGGGATCACGTGCTGGTAGACCTCCTGCACCATTCGGGGCGTATTGCCGAGGCGCGCGGCGACCACCTCGACCGGTACCCGGGCGGCGAGGGCCGCAGTAGCGAAGCTGTGCCGCAGACCGTGTGCAGTGAGGCGAGGGGGCCCGGCCTCCACTGAGAGCCGGCCGATGATGCGACTGAGGGTCTTCGGGTGGAGCGGCGAGCCGTCGGCCCATGTGAAAACGAGGTCCGCGGCAACGCCGGACTTTGGCCACCCCGAGCCGATTCGCAGACGATCCTCCTTCTGCTGCTTCTTTCGGCGACCGAGCGCAATCACGGTGGCTGGATGAAGCCCGAGGGTCGACTTGCTGCGCGGCCGCTTCGTGGGACGGTCGTGCAGAACCTTCGAATATGTCGGATCCGAGACAATCTGGCCAGTGATCGTCAGCGTCCCGGCGTCGAAATCAACGCTCGGCCAGCGCAGCCCAGCGACCTCGCCGACTCGAGCTCCGGTGTCGGCCATCACGTCGACGAGCGCAGTCGGAAGGTCGGACCGGTCTGCCATGAACTCGAGGAAGTGCCCGACCTGTTCGGGTGTCCAGTGCGGGCGCTCGGAGCGCTCCCGGTCAGCGCCAACCGAGATCAAAGCAGCGGGATTGCGGACGAGCTGCCCGCGGTCGACCGCCAGCTTGAATGCGGCCTTTGTCGTCTTGTGAACGACCTCGACGGACCGACGGCTCATCGGGCGCCCTGTCGCCTCAGTGCCCTTCCCACGGTGCCACTGCCGGCGGCCGCCCTTGAGCATCTCGGCGTATGCCTGCTCGAGGTGGTCTCCTGTCAGCCGGCTCGCCTCCCATCCAGCCCACCTCTCCCCAACGATCCGGCTGGCCCATTCATATTGAGCGATGGTCCCAGGAGCCTTGCCTGCGAGCTGCTTCGAGCGGACGAAAGACCCCATGACGGCGGCGACCGTCATGCCGGCGACCGCCGAAGGGGAGAGATTGGCGTCCTCGCGCTGAAGCTGATCGAGAGCGGATTTCGCTTCCTTCAGCGTGAGAAACCCTCGACGCCGGATCTGACGCCTCGAGCCGTCTGGGTTCGGATGGACGCCGTCGAAGCGGAACGTCCACGTGCCAGTCTTGGCATCTTTCTTCGGCTCTGGGTTCGTGCTCCGGGCGGTCATATCGTCACCTTCCCTCGAGTGGTGGGTGGAAGTAGCCGGTACTTTTCGCTTCGAGCCAGTGCCACCCAGGACCTAGCGGTGCGTTCACTGACGCCCTCCTTTTCAGCGATGTGCCGGATTGGCCGGTCGTCAGCGTGTTCGCGATAGGTGGCGGCGACGCGCTTGAGCATCTCCGGCGTGATGGCGTTGCGCTGTCCCTTGCGCCAGCATCACCCGTGTTGAAGGGATCCCAGCGAGAACTGCAGGAGCCAGCCTCGCATCCGCATCACTTGACGATGATGCCGACCTGCGACACGCAATAGATCACCACAAGCCCAGGGGATCCGTCGGCCCCATTTCCGCCCGCACCGCCGGGAGCGCCGCCGCCGCCGCCAGCGCCCCCTGCCCCAGCGAACCCTAAAGGATTCGAAGTTCCCGGCTGGCCGGCGGTGGTCGCCGAACCGCCGCTACCACCATTGCCTGCGAATCCCCCGGAGGCGCCGGAGGCAGCGCTTGTTCCTCCTCCGCCTCCGAGCGTTGCCGACGCCGTTCCTCCGCCCCCTCCGCCCCCGAGCATGGTCCCACTCTGGGATCCGCCACCGACGCCAAGTAGGACACCAAAGACGTTGACGCCACTTGGACCGCCTCCTCCCGGAACAACTACAGGCTGCGAGTTGCCATTGATCGACCATCCTCCGCTGGCTGGGCCACCTGTCGGCGTGGTGTTCGAGTTGGCGCCCGATCCAAATCCACCTTTGCCCCCGTCGGCGGTGTAGGTCCATTGGAGTACTCCGGTCGCGTCGTACGCCGTGACGGTGGTCGAACCGCCGCCCGACCCATTTGCGCCAGCGTGACCCCCGGCAGCCCCCCCGACACCGTGCGCGCCAAGGGCCCCATTAGAGATATCCAAGGTCCAGCCATCACTGAGCCCCTTGATATGGAATACGTCGGCGCCGGCACTGCCCCCGCACCCACCGATCTGATTCGAAATCCCTGACGAGCTTCCGCCGCCGCCACCCCCCCCGCCGGCTCCGACCACATAGATCGCGTATGCCCCGCCGGTTCCGGAAGGCACGGTGTACGTGTAGGGGGAGCTGTAGAAGTGAATCACTCCTACGTCGGGGACGGCCGCGCCCGCCATAGCCGTAGGGCCGAGCGTGGCGGCTCCCGCTGCTCCGACCGCGGCAGCACCGGCCAGCTTGAGGATCTGACGACGAGATCCCGTCATCGGATCGGCCTGCGGCTGGGCCGTTCCCATTCGGAGCTCCCTGAGTTGTGCCTCGAGCTCCTCGACCCTCCGGTTTAGATCAGACATTGCTACCCCCTTTGTCGCTGCTGCTCAAGACTAGAACCGAGCGTCTGTCGGTGCCCGGAAAGACCGCCGAACCTGATTCCTGACGAATCACTCCTCATTGCGGATGGTCCACTCAGCGTCACGCCAGGCGGATCCGTTTTGTGCGGCCACCGAGGGGACGAAGCTCGGCTAGGCGGGGGAGCCTCTGCCCTTGCAGGGCCTGCCGGGCAGACATCCGAGTCGCCGAGCTCCAGCCGAGCGCCACGAGCAGCGCCGCCGTAGGTTCCACCTGTGGGCTTCCTCAAGCGGGTGGCGGATTTCGTCCTATCCTGACCACCTCGAAGGCCTGACGGGGGTCCGGGAATTCGGCCGCCGGCGAAGTCCTAGGTGATTCGGCCGGAATCGTCTTCCAGGCACGAATAAGGATCTTTCCTAAGCCTTCTAAACGGGCCTGCCGAGGCTCTATGAGGGCGTGACGGCGGCTCCACGGTACCTGCCGGCCTACCGCGACACCCGTCTCGAGGGAGGGCGAAGATGGCGATCGACGAAAGATGGCAGCGAGCTCGGTTGTTCCCGGTTACGGGGATCGGAAATCCCAACGAACAAGAGCGCCGAGGGTGCTCGGTGCTGTTGGCGGTCCTGTCTGCGGTCAAGGAATTTGGCCGGGCGATGACGAGCCGCTGCGGGGCGCCGGCGGGGACGATCGAGACATTTATCGAGGTTCCGTTTGAGCTCAACGGCTCCCATTGTCGGCCCGACGGCCTGATCCGGATTACTCGTGGCCAGAAGACCTGGACCGCGCTCGTCGAGGTCAAGACGGGGCGGAACGAGCTCGACGCCGATCAGATCACGACGTACCTCGATGTCGCACACGATCACGACTATGACGCGGTGATTTCCATCAGCCATCAGGTCGCCACGACACCGGGAGTTCATCCCGTCACGGTCGACCGGCGCAAGACTCGCAAGGTCGACCTCGTCCACCTGTCCTGGAGCCGGATTCACACAGAGGCGAAGATCCAGCATGCCAACCATGAAGTGTCGGATCCGGATCAGGCGTGGCTGCTGTCTGAGTTCATCCGCTATATCGAGGACCCGAAGTCGGGAGCACTCGACTTCGACGATATGGGGACGTCATGGGCGACCGTTCGCAACGGGGCGCGTCAGCAGACTCTGCGGGCAAACGAAGCAGAGACTCTCGCGGTCGTCACGCGATTCGACCAGCTGGTCGCCTTCTGTGGAATGGAGCTTTCGCGGCGCCTCGGCGTTCACGTGACTCAGCGGCTCTCGCGGGCCGAGCTCGAGGATCAGGCGACGCGACTGCAGAGTCAAGCGGCGGGACTCGCCAAAGACGGTCAACTGTCCGGCGCCCTGCTGGTTCCCAATGCGGCCGTCCCGTTCGAAATCACGGTCGATCTGCGGGCGAACCGAATCGACGCCAGAGCAACGATTTCGGCTCCTACCGACCGCCGAGCGCAGGCGCGCGTGACCTGGCTGATGAATCAGCTCAAGGCGGCTCCTCCGACGCTTCAAGTCGTGGCCAATGTGGCGAGAGCGAGATCGGGTCGAAGCTTTGCCCTCTCGACGCTCTTGGAAGATCCGAAGGTCATCGTGGAGCAGGCGAACGCCGACATCCGTTCGTTCACACTCACCCTCAGCCAGACCGCCGGAACAAAGCGCGGCCAGGGAAAGGGATCCTTCGTCAGCTCCGTGACCTCACTGGTCGATCAGTTCTATGCGGAGGTGGTCCAGCCGCTGAAGACCTGGACGGCTCAGGCGCCAAAGCCCAAGGCGGCGCCGATCGAGGATCTGCAGTCGTCAGAAGCGCCGGCGCCGGTTACGGCGCTCGTACCGCTCACGCCGGTGTCAGCGGTCCAATCGCTCGACGGCGCGCAAGGCGAGACTGAAGTGGAGGGCCTTCCTGCTCCGGGGTCCTCTTGAATAGACGTCCTTCTACCAAGATTATCCGGGCCGAGTTCAGGCATCGGCGCAGTGGCCGCGGTCTAGTCGGGACTACTCTGCCGCGCATGCGTACCCTCTATTCGTTGGTCGTGGGCACCCTTGTCGCCACGTTGGCAATGATGCTTCCGGCGTCTGGCGCTGGCGCTGTCTCGAATGGACAGCTCAAGTCTGAGGCCCTCTCGATTTCGAACTTTCCCACCGGCTGGTCAGTCTTGAGCGGCGAGGACACTGGTGACCAGGGCTGCGTCTCAGGCCTTAGGAACCCCGGAAAGCACGTGTCTAAGGTCCTGGCCAGGTTCCAGGACGGGAATGCTCCTGACGTCGAAGAGGTGCTCTTGGCCGGTTCGGGTGCGTTGCACACCTACACAAAACTCATGCAGGCCCTGAACAAATGCACCACCTACACAGCCAAAAGCGGTAGCCAGACTGCGACAGTGCACGTCGGGGCGATGTCGTTTCCGCACGTGGGCCAGAGTTCCTCCGCCTACGCGTTCACGCTTTCCGTACAAGGCATCAACCTCGGAGCCGATCTGGTCTTGTTCAAGGTCGGCCAGACCTTCGGGGCAGTTGAATACGAGGACCTCGGCACGCCGGACGTGGGACAAGCTCAGGCATTCATCACCGAGGCGGTCAACAAAGTGGAGGGTAAGCCGACCGTCACGCCGACGACCTTCTGACGCGAGGCGGCGCCTGGACCTGTCCGGACAACTTCGAGGGCCTGTCGGAGGTCCAGGAATTCGGCCGCCGGGAAGTCAGCGTGATTCGGTCGGAATCGACCGACAGCGAGGTGTATCGCTGTACGTGGTGCGACACCCTCGTAGCATGATGGCTGCATGGGGGACCGCAGCAGTATCGAGTGGACGGAAGCAACATGGAACCCCACTACCGGGTGCGACCGAACGTCCCCCGGCTGCGATCACTGCTATGCCCTCACCCTTGCAAAACGGCTAAAGGCAATGGGCGTGCAGAAGTATCAGCGGGACGGCGACGACCGGACTTCGGGACCCGGGTTTGGACTTACGCTCCATCCGGACACTCTCGACGTTCCGAAGCGCTGGGCCGCGCCGAGAACTGTCTTCGTCAACTCCATGAGCGACCTGTTTCACGATGAGGTCCCCGAAGAGTTCATCACGCAGGTCTTCGACGTCATGCTCTCGACTCCCCAGCACACCTACCAAGTCCTCACCAAACGGTCGCGGCGTCTTCTTCGTATCGCCTCGGAGCTCGAGTGGCCGCCCAATGTCTGGATGGGCGTGAGCGTTGAGAGCGATCGGTACTGCTTCCGAGCGGACCACTTAAGAAGCGGTCCCGGCGGCCGTGCGGTTCTTATCGGTTGAGCCCATGCTCGGTCCTGTCCCGAGTCTCGATCTCAACGGGATCGACTGGTTGATCGCAGGCGGCGAAAGCGGCCCCGGTGCTCGGCCAATCAAACGGGAGTGGGTGACGGAACTGCGCGATCGGTGCCGCAACGAGGGTGTAGCGTTTTTCTTCAAGCAGTGGGGGGGAGGACTCCGAAGGCTGGAGGGCGTGTGCTTGACGGGCGGACCTGGGATGAGTTGCCATTGACCCCTGTCGCCGTCTGAAGCAAGCGCGCCGGTCATCGCGTCTCCCCGATAGCGGAGGAGACCGATGCCAGAACCCATCCGTTGGGACATGCAGCCGCATACCCAAGCCAAGCATCGGGTGTTGCGGACCTACCTCGACGGGTGGATCCCGATCATGGGCCACCAGGCCCTCCGAGTCCGGGGCAGGACAGGCGAGGAGCCTCGGCTGCTTGTCGTCGACGGGTTCGCTGGCCCGGGGCGCTACATCGGTGGCGAGCAAGGATCGCCTCTGATCATGCTCGAGTCGCTCACCGCTCACGCGGCGCTACCGCAGCTTGGAGATGTGAAGTTCCACTTCCTCTTCATCGAGCAGGACGGCCGAAGAGTGGAGGCGTTGGGAGAGGAGCTCGCCGGCCTTGAGCTGCCGCCCAACGTCCAAGTGCACCTCGAGCACGGCCACTTCGAGGACAGGTTCGGCGAGCTCGTCGACAACATAACGGGCCGAGGACGTGCTCTTATCCCGACCTTCGCGTTCATAGATCCTTTTGGCTACTCGGACACGCCGATGTCGCTCGCTGGCCGGTTCCTCGACTTCCCGAGGTCCGAGGCGGTCTTCTTCTTGCCGCTGTCGCACCTGGCCCGGTTCGTTAGTCGTGATGGCCAGGACGCAGCCTTTACAGCGCTGTTCGATTCGGAGCGCTGGCGAGAAGCGATCCCGCTCCACGGCGACGCACGGAGGGCGTTTCTGCTTGGGCTGTTCGAGGAACGGCTGCTGAGCCAGGACCGGGTCAACCACGTCACCAATTTCCAGCTGCGGACCCTCGACGGGAACGACTACCGGCTGGTCTATGCCACAGGCCATCCGAAGGGTCTCGAGGTCATGAAACGGGCAATGTGGGATGTCGACCCGGTCAACGGGACCTCGTATGCCGCCCGCACGGATACGGGCCAGGAAGTGTTCTTCACTCCTGACGTCGACACCGCGCCCCTCCTGGCCGAGCTCCGCGCGGCCTTCGGCACCCGGTGGTTCACGCCGGCTCAAGCGGCGGACGTCACCAACCGCACGCCATTCATTGCCGGCTCGCACCTTAAGAGGAGGACGTTGGCCCCAGCTGAGCGTGAGGGCGTCTTGGAGGTCGACCGTCCGGGCGGGTGCACGCAATTCACTGATGGCGTCCGGATGAGGTTCCGAGAATAGGTCCACCCCTACGTGGATTGTCCGCCGTACCCTCGCAGCAGTGTTCGACGGGTCCATCACTGGGGAGAATGACGCGTCGAACGCACAGCGCACGCGCCAGGCTCCGGCTCTCACGCCGCTCGAGGAGGCCCGGGCTGTCGCCGCGATGGAGCATCGCCGGCGAGTCGAGTGGCTGATGACGGCGGAGCCCGCGACGAAGAGCTTTGACGAGCTGCTCGAGGATCTCGTCAACCGGCCGGCGTGGCACCGAGAGGCGGCCTGCAAGGGAGCGGACCGCTCGGAGATCTTCTTCCCGCAGCGGGGGAGTGGACGCCCGGCCGAGGCGCTGGCGTATTGCGAGCGATGCACGGTGAGGGGCGCAGTGCCTCGATACTGCCGTCAGCCTCAGCGACGCCGTGGTCGGCATATGGGGCGGTACGTCGGCGAGGGAGAGGCGAGCTTTGCGACGCGGCGCGGCCTGAGCTGATTCCGCCGGAATCGCCGTGCTGGTCACAGAATGGTCACAAGAAAGGCCGGAACGGTCAGCACGGAGCGGTATCTGGCCGCTGATTCGGTCCGAATATAGCCAGGTCAGCGGACTATTCGGTATTGCTCGAGACGGAGCACCATCACCCCTTAGTGACTGGGGGTCAAGAGGTCCCGGGTTCAAATCCCGGCAGCCCGACCAAATGCGCTTGACCCCATTCGGTGGACCACTTTTTAGGACAAAGTGGCCGGCTGGGTGGGTTTTGAGTGTGAAGCTTCGAATTCGTTCGGGGTGAGATAGCCGAGCGAGCTGTGGCGGCGGTCGCGAATTGTAGAAGTGTTCGATGTAGTCGGCCATGGCGATGGCCAGCTCGAGGTTGGTCCGCCACTTTTGGCGATTGAGCAGCTCGATCTGCATCGAGCCCCAGAACGACTCCATGGGGGCGTTGTCGTAGCAGTCGCCGACGGTGCCCATGGAGCTGATGAGGCCGAGGCGTCGGACATTCTCGGTGAAGGCCCACGAGGTGAACTGGCTGCCGTGGTCGGAGTGGATCACTGTCCCGGGCCTGGTCGATCTCGAATGCGACTGGCCTTGGCGAAGGCGTCGTTGACCAAGACGGCCTCGCAGCGCCGGTCGATGGCCCAGCCCACCACTTTGCGGGAGTAGAGGTCGAGCACCACGCAGCAATAGAGCTTGCCTTCTTCGGTCGGATGCTCGGTGATGTCGGTCAGCCACAGCTCGTTGGGGGCCGTCGCCGTGAACTGGCGCTGGACCAGGTCCTCGCATGTCGGGGCGTTCTTCAGGTTCTTGTAGCCCTTCTTGGGTCCCGGCAGCCCCTTTAGGCCCAGCTCACGCATGATCCGCTTGACCAGCTTGGTGTTGACGATGAGCCCCTGTTCGATTTCGAGGGCCGCCTTGACCCGCAAGATGCCGTAGGTGCCTCGCGAGCGGGCGTGGATGTCGGCGATGGCGTCGGCGAGCAGCAGGCGACGGATCTCGCGGTCGTTGGGCTTGCGGAACTTGATGTCGTAGTAGGTCGAGCGATCGAGGCCGACGAGCTGACAGGCGTAACGCTCCGAATAGCCCAGGTTGTTCAGCCCTCGGACAACCTGGAACTTGCTTTTGGGTCAGCGCCGCCCTCCTCGAAGAGCGCGCTGGCCGCCTTGACCGCCTTCAGCTCGGCCTCGAGCTCTTTGACCCGCCGCCGGGCGGCGGCGAGCGGATCGGCCTCGTAGCTCTTGGCGCCCGGCCGCTGGCCGGCATCGATCAGCGCCTGGCGCCGCCACTTGTAGAGCGTGACCCCGGCGATGCCCAGCTCGGCGGCGAGGTCCTTGACCGCCTCGCCGGCGAGCATCCGCTCACAGGTCTGACGCCGCAGTTCGGCGGGATATTGCCTTGGCATGTCTGGCTCCTGCTGGTCAGGGCCAAATTGTCATATAGGCGGTCCATGTAAAGAGCACTTCAGGAGGCACTTCTGTTCAAGCGAGCCACTAGGCGGGGCAAGAATCCCTAAGCACTCGTCTGCATCGTCGCTGCTTCGACGATCTGAATATCGGGTGGTTGAATCGCCAGAGGTCCACCTGCGACGGGAACCTGCCACACCATCGTGACGTACGGCGTGGGTTGGACGACTGATCCGGCCGGACACGGGGGATACCCCGTGATGGCAAGCGTGCTCGAACCCTTGACGGCCGTGGCGCCGGGCCCACACAGCTGGGTGCGCTGGTGCCACTGCACGAGGGAGCCGTACGGCATCGGAGGTGTTGCCACCGACGATGAGTAGACGTACATGGCGGCAGCGAGAACCTGGTCGCCAGATGGGTGTTGTGGCGTAGACCAGTCCGTCGATGCTGGTGGGGTCGAGCGTGCGGTTGACCGCTGCGTTAGAAGCAGCAATGGTCGGATTCACGTAGTACACGACGGGATAGTCGGTGGGCGACACGGGCACGTAACCAGCCGCGACGGCTCCCGACGGGGTGCTCAAGGAGGCGACTGCCTTGGTCGTTGCTTGGATGTATTGCGCTGCCGTGATCTGATCTGAGAACGTCGGCTCTTTGGCGCATCCCGAACGTGCCATGTGCACCTGGTCCGCGGTGTTCCCGCCGTCGGCCAACAGAAGCTGGGACTCCGCCGAAGGAAGAGCCGGTCCGGTGTAGTGCCAGTTCTCCTTCACCGAATTGAGTCCCGCTGCGGCGCTGGCGTCGGCACCGTTCATGTTCATCGTGGTCCCCGGTCCCGCCATCGTCATGAGAGGACTGTTCGTGACGTCCAGGCCGGAATGGTTCGTACCGGTGCAGCTGGCGCTGCTGGCGTCTGTGGTCGTCGAGCCGGACATGCCGTTCATCCCGGCCATTCCTGACATGCCGCTCATGGCCGAGTCGCTCGACTGGGCTGGGGCCACCGGGTACAGGGCACTCAAGAAGAGGGCGAGGAGAACCCCACTCAGACCGATCCCGATCCATGGGCCGTGCCGGCGCCAGGCCTCGGAGAGGGGGGTCCGTCCGACATAGGGGGCCGCGACGGAGGCCGGCGTCATGGCCAGCGCCAGCACAATGATCAGGGGCCCGCTGTTGGGGTCGGTGCTAGATCCCGAGAAGATGCCGCCGATCCATCCTTGCGCGACCACCCACATCGCAAAGGCCAGCACGCCACCGGCAGCAAGGAAGATTCCCGGACGACGAGAGACCAACGGGCCGAAGCCGATGATCAGCGATGCGATGGCCAATATCCAGCCCCCAGCGTTGCCGACCGAAGACAGTCCACTTCCGAGACTGTTGAGAAAGTGATCGAACCAGCTCGGATTCCCAGAGGCCATGTCGGTGATCATCCCGGAGATGGAGCCTCTGGTCCGGTTCTGGGGCAGCAGGAACAGGACCGCGGCCAGCGACCAGTAACCCGACCAGACGACGAGTGGGGTGACGCGGCCGCCCAAACCGTGCGCAGAAGCCGACGAGTCCACGCCCACCGCCGAGTCGTCGCTGCGACGAGTCGGCCAGGCCATCAACCCGATGAGGCCGTATATGAGAACCGAACCCGGCGCGCCGCTCAACGCAGTTGCGCCTCCGGTCAGGATCATGCCCAGCCCTTCGCCCAACACCCAGACGCCGAGGGCCCAGGCGAAAGACAGTCCGAGTGCGGGCCGGACGGTCCGCGGAAACAACAGACCGATGCCGATCACAAGCTGGATCAATGCGAAGAATGTGTTCCACAGTGCGATGTGCGGCTCCAGAAAGTGACCGATGTTGGTGATGATCCACGAGACGACGGCCGGCTGGCCACTGGCGTTGGGCAGGATGAACGTCTCGACGAAGTCCCGCTTGAACATGAATGGCTGGAACTGCAGCGCGGCGTCGAGAATCCAGAAGAGCCCGAGCACGATCTGGAGCGCTCTCTGCGTCCCGATAGGGCGCCAGAAGCGCTGCGCGATGCGCTCAGGTGCAGCACCCTCACGTGCCACGTCGACGTCGGTTTCGGCGTTGTCTTCGCTCACGAAGTTGGCCTGCTTTCGGATCTTGGGATTGTTGATCCTCTAGGGATTAGGTGCTGGCGACTGACGGGATGGGGCGTCCGAGCAGCCAACTCAAAGACGAGAGGGCTTCGGCCAATGTCCAGTTCGGAGCGGCTTGGTCATCGAGATTCTTGATGCCACCAGCGTTGAGAAGCCCTTTGAGCTTCTGGTCGAGCTGACCGTGGAGGTCCGGGGGGTTCGAGTCGCTGAACCGCTCGTGGCCCGAGGCGTCGATCAGGAAGTAACCGTCGGTGTGGTTGACGTCGTAGGTGAGTGGCGTGCCCGTGTACCAGTCGATCTTTGCCGGCTGCTCCTCGGGGACGATCTGCACCGAGACTCCGAGGAATTTCCACAGAGCATCGAGGTTGGCTGGGGTACCGGTAGCCAGGACCCAGCCAGCGCCGAATTCCTGTGAGTAGGCGGCGAGGCGAGCGGGGGAGTCGCGCCCGGGGTCCACGGTGATCTCCATGAACACCACCTTGCTCCCCAGACCCGCGGCGCGGACGTCGCGCTGGAGAGCAATGAACGCACCGGTGACCAGTGGGCATTCGTCCTGGCAGAGGGTGAGGAACGGGGCCATGACGATGTCCTTACCGCGATAGTCACGAAGTGAGATCGGTGCACCCGAGCTCGAGACCAACGGGACATTCGGAATCACCCGGTTCTCACGTTGCCCTGGGAGGCTGACGGAGCCGGCGGATCGCTTGAGCTTCCGCACGCCGCAAGCAAGGATCCGAGAACGGCGAGCACGAGCAGGGCTCCTGCGGCAGACCGACACCGACGAGGCCATCTGGACCGAACAGTCACGGCCCCGAAGAAACGGGAGTGGATCTCGACGCCGGCTTCTCGCTCCGCATCGAGCTGGCGATCGACCCGGTCGGCACGGCGCTCATCCATGTGCATCCAGCGCAGCGCTACGGGGATCATGGGCCACAGCATGAGCGTGTCGCCGACGACCCACATGATGTCGCCGCCAACGTGGAGGTCCGTGACGTAGGAGGGACCCCAGGTGCGATGCGTGGCGAAGTAGGCAGGGAAGAGCTCATGGCTGGCCCCGGCCAGTGACAGCCCCGTGAAGGTGTCGATCGGGATGGCCATGAAGAGATAGAAGAGCTGTAGGGCAGGGTGGAGCCGGTACTTGTTCGGATCGCTGCCGAAGATCTGGCGCCAGAACAGGTATCCCACGACGAGAAACGCCAGGTGCTCTGCATTGTGCACGTTTTCGTGTTCGAGCGTGAGGTTGTACCAGTTGGTCAGGTGGCTCACCGGGATGATTACGGCGTAGAGGACGAAGGCGGTGATGGGGTGGCCCAAGAGCTTGGCTACCCGCGAGCGCAATACCTCGGTCACAACGATGTGGGCGGTGCCCGAGGTCGATCGCCACGCCAGATCCAGTGGAGAGGCGATGGCAAAGAGGGGAGCGGCCACCATGATCAGGATCAGGTGCTGGATCATGTGGTCCCAGAACAGCTCTCCGTCGTAGACGCCGACGAAGCTGAAGATGGCCACACCCGTCGTGAACAGCGCACCGAGCCAGGCGACCGTCTTGCCGACCGACCAAGGGTGGCGCGGGTGCAGGGCGTTGTTTCGCTTGACCGCCCAGAGGTACAGGACGAGCGCTACCAGAATCATCGCCACCGGGACGAAGTCGAACTGCGTCGAGAAGAGTTGGTGGCCGGCGAGCGGTGGCAGGGAATCGTCGTCGAGGACTGCGATCACGAGGGCGAACGTACTACTACAGAACGTAGTAGTACAACTACGGCGTGTAGTAGTAGAACGGGGTGCGTGATCATGGCTGCTGAGACGACAGCTCATCCGGAGGACCGTCGGTGAGGCGGCTCGGGGACCTGGAACGCCGGGTGATGGACGTCCTCTGGGATTCTGAGTCCACTGCGCTCACCGGACGGGAAGTGGCAGACCAACTGCCCGACAGGGCCTACACAACCGTGCTTACGATCCTCGAGCGCTTGCGTCGGAAGAATCTGGTCGATCGGAGTACAGACGGTCGAACGCATCGATTCACGGCGGCCGACAGCAGGGAGGCGTATCGAGCCGAGCTGATGCTCGACGCCCTCGGTGAACCGACGGCGAACAGGAGCGCGGTCCTTGTCCGTTTCGCCGAGTCCGTGTCTCCGGACGAGGCTGATGTACTCCGACAGGCGCTGGGCGAAGCCACGAGGAGCCAGAAGAAGAGGGACGGATGAGCCTTCTCATCACAGCCGGGCTTCTCGCCTTCCTCTCTGTCGTACTGCTGGGCCCAATCTCGCTTTGGCTCTCGCGGGCGTCATGGGTGTCGCAGGCGCCGCGTGCCGCAGTGCTCTGTTGGCAATGCATCGGGCTCAGCGCGATCGCCGCCGGCATCGGTGCCGGACTGTCCGTCGCGGTGGCTCGCTACCATCTGGGCTTTGACGGCGGCGTCGGCGAACTCGTTGCCAGTCTCTTCAGTGGCCACCCCCTCCAAGGCTTGGGCCTCTACGACGCGCTCGGCCTTACTCTTGCGGCGGACCTTGGCGTCGTGCTCGTCGTCGTCTTCGGTTCCCTGATGGTCCGTACGGTCCGGACAAGAGCGCGGCACCGCCGTCTTTTGGACCTCGTCGCCCATCAATCCGCCGCATACCCCGGCACTGATCTGATCTCGGACAGCCGGTCAGTGGCCTATTGCGTTCCGGGCCTCCATCCGAGAATCGTGTTGAGCGAAGGAACGCTGCATCTCCTCGGCCCACAGGAGATTGCGGCGGTCATTGAACACGAACGTGGTCATGTACAGGAACGCCATGGCCTCGTGATGCTCCCGATGGCGGGCCTGAGGAATGTCTTTCGGTGGATTCCCTACGCTCGTCTCGCACCTCGGGAGATCGCCACACTGCTCGAGATGTCCGCCGACGACTATTCCGCTCGGCGGTATGACCCATTGACTCTCGCTGCAGCGCTCGTGGACATGGCGGCGTCTGGGTATGCCCCGAGGTGTGCGCTGTCAGCAGCTGGCTCGGATGTGCCCCAAAGAGTCAGCCGGTTGCTCTCGAACTCGCGTAACTCCAAGAAAACTGCGTTGGTGTCCGGACTGCTGGCGGGTGCGGTTGTCGTCTTACCGATTGCCATCGCACTGGCAGCGTGACCGAGAGCGATTCGAGCCCGAGGGCGCGGCGCTGAGGGATGCCCCGGTGGCATCCAGGCCGAGCCCAGGGGGCCGGCCATTCCCATGATGGGCTCGAGGCAAGTCCGGCCCGCCAAGGACACGCTGCGCCTACGAGCCGACACGTTTATTCGACCTCTGACCTGGGACGATAAACTCTCTCCCCATGGAGTCATGTGTCCGAATTTGGGCCCCAAGCAGCCGGGGGTCAAGAGGTGCCGGGTTCAAATCCCGGCAACCTGACTGAAGAAGTCCAGTGAGAGGCTCTAGACGGGCGTTGACCACAGCTCCTGAAGGGCTCATGTCAATCGTTTGTGAACGGAGCGGTGGAATGAACAACAGGTGGGCCGAGCAGCGATTCGTAGAAGTGATCGCGCTCTTCGAGGCGCAGCGGACGCTGGGAGTGTCCGTCCCGGAGCGGATTCGACGGGCCGGGCTCGACAGCCGTGAGACCCTGAAAGGAGCCTGATGGCAGATCTGCAAGAAATACTTCTCAGTGTGTTGCGGGAAGTCGGACCCGACGCATCGGACCAGGCGATCGCGGCGAGGATGACTGCGTACATCGAGGCACTGCCAGAGTCGGAACGGGCGGAAGTGAACGAGCAGATGCTCAGGCTGACGACGTCCACGCAGCTCGCTCATCTTCGCGAGATCGCCGAGGACGATTCGTCCGGAGCTATTCCTGAACCATCCCCAGAAAATGGCGGCCCTGCCGGACCGCCGGGCTAGTGCCGCCGGCCGAACTCCCTGACCGCCGGGCTAGTGCCGCCGGCCGAACTCCCTGACCGCTGTGAGGCCATCGAGGTGCTCACCGCAGGACCAGACCCGCCACCACCTTCCGTCGCCCCGAGGCGACAGCCAGCGCCCAGTCAGCGTCGGCGCCTCAGCGCAATGCGTCGCCTGCCCCTGGCGGTCGTGGACCACGGCCCAGCATTGTCCCGGCTCGACGGTGAACGCCCGAGCGTAGCGGTCGCCCGGCCGGGGCATCCCGGTCACGGATTCAACATCCGGTACCAACAGCCGACGCCGGGCGGCGTCTCAACCGGACACCTCGGAAGGTCCGTTTGGTCCAGCATGAATTGAAGCCGGGCAATCACCTCGTGGTCCTCTTGGCTGCCTCGTCATCTCGGCTGCCCCAGGCCAACTCGCTCAGTTGAGACCCCCAGAGCGGTCGTTCGTGTCGGTGCTCGATCGGTACAACGAGCACGGTGGCTTCTCCCGGGGCCAGCTCGGTCCGGTTTCGCAGGCTGGCCGGGCGCACGTCGAAGCTGACCAGGCGTTCCACAAAGTCGATATGCAAATTGCCATCACTGAAGGTGCGGGGCGAAGGTTCGCAGCCGGGCTGGGGCATTCCGTGCACGGGCCGAGGGTAGGCCGGGGTAGATCCGCCGGCCAGGGCCCGAGACTCCACAGTCGATGAGGCCGCCGGCGACGGTAAGGCGAAGAGATCGGGCCGGGCGGGGATCTCAGCCGGCGTCGCCGACCCGATCCTGCCTGGAATGGCGAGGGTCGGCTACGGCTGGGGACTTCCCGCAAGTGGTCAGCCGTAACCGCCCCTCAGCCGCGATGCTGACAGCGCGGCTCACGCCGGAGTAGAGCCGACCGGACCCAACCGGCACAACGCGCTGACAACGACGGGGGCCTCAGGCGCAACGTGGCATTGTCCTCACATTTTCAACGCAACGTCGCCAGGAGCGGCCCGACTGGCCCAACAGGACCGAACGAAAGAGGACGGAGAAACCCCGCTCGACCTGCCCAAACCCCACGGCACCCAACGGGACCCAACGATCAAGATCCACCTGGGGGAGGGGTCCCGGGTTCAAATCCCGGCGGCCGGACCGGAAAGCGCAGGTCAGATGGTCGGCATCGAGGCTCGGGGGGGCGGTGGCGTCGGTCAGCCACAGCTCGTGGGGGACTCGCGAACGTCGTTCGACGAGGTCGACTTGGGCGGGGCGCCGGCTCTGCGCTCACTCGCCGATGGCCGCAGCCACCGCCGCCCAGGCCGGCTTTTGGCTCCCATCCGCGTTGAGGAGGCCGAACCAGTCCTCGTCGGTGGCGGCGTCTCCACCACTGTCCTGGTAGGTGTACAGGTAGACCGCGCCGATCCACGGTGATCGCCGGGCGTTGTCGATTGCCTGGGTCATTTCGTCGGCCTGGCCCGTGGTTCCCACCGAGTCGGGGCCACCTGTCGGCGCGCCGACCTCGGTAATCCAAATCGGCTTGTTGGCGTCTCCGTTGGCCGCCATGACACCCTCGAGGGATGTCGGAGTGGAGTCCATCTGCGACCAGCCCGACCAGGGCTCGTAGGTGTCTGGGAGTGCCGGATAGCTGTAGGGATGATCGCCCAGCGCGTCAAAGTAGCCCTGAGCGCCGTCCGCGTACATGTCCTTGAGAAACGTGATCTCGTTGATGTCACCATTGGCGTTGCTCTCCGGTGCGAGCCCGCCGGTGATGACGAGGGCATTCGGGTCGACGGCCTTTATGTCGGTGTAGGAGGCCTGGAGCACGTGCACATAGGCTGCCGGATTGGGCGTTGGCTGCCAGAAAACCGTGTTGTTCGGCTCGTTCCAGATCTCGTAGTCCTGCACCCCTTCGGGGGCGTAGCGCTGCGCGACCGCCGCTGCGAACTGTCCAAACGCCGCTGGGTCAGCCGGCTGCCCTATATCGGTGCCTGATACTCCATCGTCGGCCTCCCACGGTGGAGTGCCTGTGATCACCATGTCGACACTCATGCCGGCGGAGCGAATCAAGGAGACCTCCTCGTCGAGCTGGCTCCAGTCGTAGGTGTCTGGCCCGGCATAGGAGATATCGGCCCAGTCGGCTCCCGTGCGGATGGAAGTGACGCCGATCGACTCGAGGTTGGTCAGCCATTCCTCCTGGGTGGCCGCCGGCTCGCCGAGCAAGGCGGGGAGGCTGACCCCGATGACCGGCTGATTGGTTGCCACTGGGTCAGTCGTGGTCGCTGCGTCGGTCGAGTTGTCAACCGAAATGACGAGGCGTTGCTGCTCCTGGACGACGCCTCCCAAGCTGGCGTTCAACTGCACCACGTTTTGACCGACGTAGACGGCCCGCGGACTCCCGCTGATCAGCGCTGTTCCATCATGGTCGTTGTGCAACCTGAGGCCACCCGGCAGGTCCGAAGCTTGGAGGCGGAGCGCAGGGGAGGCCGACGTTTCGCAGGTCACCAGCTCGAAGGCGAAGGGCTCTCCCACCACAGCCGAGGCTGTCAATTCGCTCGAGAAACTGGAAACACAATCGGGAGCGAACTCGACACCGGCTGAAACCCGCGTCGACGCGGCCGCCGGCGAGCTCCACGTCGCGACACCCAGCGCAATCCACACAAGCGCGGCGCCGACCAATGTCAGGTGTCGACGAAGCTCTTTCAAGAGAGGCACAGTTCGGATCCCGTGACGTATCGAAGGGAGGAGACACGGCGATGTGCAGAGTTGCCACTCCAGGTGCGCCGTGGCTCCCTGCCACTCTGGCATCTCGCGGACAGGGGTTCCAGGAAATTCGTCTTCCCGTCACGAACCGGACACGCCAGTTTCGATCAGGCCCGGTATCCCTGAGAACAACCAGGTGAAACGCCACTCGCACTTCGCGAGCTGCGAAGGGCGGCGGATCAACAAAGTGCCGGGGACCGGCTCTCCGGCATGACACGCTCTCGGCCGGCCAAGTCCGAGTCCGCTCGTTGCGGAGATGCCCCGGTCCGGCACATTGAGGCAGCACATGCGTGCGACCCGGGATTCGGACGTGCGGAGTCGGGACTTTCCCCTTACGACCCCTCTGTCAATGCTCGGATGACTCCGCGGGCGCGGCGGCATCGACCGCCGGCTCGCCTGTCGCGTGGACTCGCCTGTTGTGCGCCGCAAGCGCCGCGAGACCCGCCGTGCCGACAAGGGCCGCCGGAATAATCGGTGAGATCGGGAATTCCGGAGTTGCGGCGGGCGGCAGTGGGGTAGGTGGCACGGCAGGCGCGGATAGCGCGTTGCACGCTGCCGCGGCACCTGAGAGCGGTCCGGGGACGTCGGCACTACGGGGAATGAGCGTGCTGGGGTCGTCGCGGCGCAACGTGCTGCCGATGACCCGGCTGAGGTTGAGCGCATTGGCGTCCCGCGCGGTAAGGGGAGCAAGCCCAAACATGCTCTCGATCATGGCCAGTGTGGATGTATGTTCGAACGGTCCTTCGCTGATGATCTGCGGCGTCGTGTAGTTGGAGACGATGATGGCCGGAACCCGGAAGCCGAGCTGGGTGTAGTCAGGGTAATTCGGTCCGGGAAACCCAGCTGGCCGGGCGTCGCCGCCGTGATTGACGTTGGCCGGATTCGTATCGTCGATCACATGGGGTGGGGATACGTGCTCGAAGAACCCGCCCCATTCATCGAACGTGATGACGAGCACGGTGGAGTCGAGGTAGCCAGCATCGCTGAGGGCGAAGTAGACGTCGGATACGAATTTCTCCCCGACCCGAATGTCGGACAGCGGGTGATAGTCACCTGAGGTCCCCGATCCCTCATCCTCGAAGGCCGGGTCGACGAAGGTGACATTCGGAAGAAGGCCCTGTGAGACGGTATCCATGAAGGACAGGCCAGGGACGGCCCCGAAGCCAGGGAGGGTCTGGCCATCCGCCCAGGGACGCCAGAAAGGCACGTATTTCGTCCCCCAGAGAGCCAGGAACGGGATGTCCTTGAAGAAGTAGGCACCGGTGGGCTGGGTGGTGGAAGGAGTTGGAGACAGCTGATCCCAAATCGTGGGAAGTGTGGAGAGGGTGGGTGCCGACGACCCGTCGGGAGAATTGTGGTCGCGGTCGGTCTGCGCCGAATGCTGGTAGAAGCGGTTGGGATAGGTCTCTCCGGCGAATGAGCAGAAGTACCGGTCCAGGACCGTGTAGTTCTGAGCCAGGGCGCCGAGGACAGGCACGTCCGGCACGGTCTTGGCCGCTGCCGTCAGGATTCACGTTGGTGTAGTAGCCGACCGGGAAGGTATTGACCGGGGCATACGTCACTCCCGGCGTCCCTACCGTGGCGGTTGGACGCAACAGGAACCCGTTGAGCGCACCATTGTTGTGCTCGACGAGCCATCCTTCCCAACTGTGGTCCGGGTCGCTGTACCCACAACCTTGAAAGTCCGGAGCCAGGGGATAGTTCGGGTAGTAGTTACCGTCTGGAGCGAGGAAGGTTCCTGTCAGATTGCCGTCGGCTCCGGGCAGCCAGCCCAGCAGGTGGTCGAACGAACGGTTCTCCAACATGAGAACGACTACATGGGAGATGCCGCCGGACCCGCCGAGCAGGCCGGAGGGCACCGCCGCCGCCGCGCTCGCGGATTCGAGGATGCCGCGTTGGTCGGCAAGAACGAATCCGGCCGAACCAGCCATCAACTGAAGGAAGGTGCGACGGCTGAGCACGGGATCAGTGTGGTGATCCCCAAGCGTGTGGTCAAACAAAGGTGATCAGTCGATGACGGTTTCGCGAACAACCGGATAACGGGGATCACGCGGAACTGTTTGACTCGTTATGCTCCGCTGGTGGTTCACAATTTGTGGCGCCGCGGGAGTTTTCGGGGGCCATATGGAACTGCGGTTTCGATTCTTGTTCTGCTGATTACTGCCGGAAGCACCTTGATTGCGGAGGGCGGCGCAGGCGCCGACCCGGCGACGCCGGCCATCACGCACGTGTGGCAGATCCAGCTGGAAAACGAGAGCGAATCGGCCACTTACGGCGCATCGTCTCCTGCCACCTACCTCAACAAGACGCTGGTTCCAGAGGGGGTATTCCTCAAGAACTATTACGCCACCGGACACGAAAGCCTGGACAACTACATCTCCGAGATGTCGGGCCAGCTGGGCAACGCGGACACCTTCACCGACTGCCAGGACTACGTGGACTTCGAAGGCACTGTGACCGCGGCCGGTGTGCCCGCCGGAGCGGGATGCGTGTACCCGTCCAGCGTCCCGAGTCTTCCCGACCAATTGATGGCTGTCGGCAAGACTTGGCACGGCTACATGGAGGACATGGGAAACACGTTGACCCGCGAGACACCGACGTGTGGCCAACCGACCGAGACGGGACTCGGGCTGGGGGCGAGCACAACGGCTGCCAACCCGGCCCCACCGGGCGTGCCCGACGACACCCAAGACGCGACCGCCACGGACCAGTACGCCGCCCGGCACAACCCATTCGATTACTTCCACAGTTTGATCGACGTCCCAGCTGGACAGAGCCAGTCTCCGTGTCAGGAGAACGTGGTCCCTCTGGTCGAGCGACCGGGTTCTGGCATCAACGGCCTGGCCCAGGACCTGGCGTTGGCCGATCCGCCCGACTACAACTGGATCACACCCAACTTGTGCGACGACGGGCACGATGGCGGGACCACCGAATCCCCGACCTGTGCCGGTCCTGACATCAGCGGACAGAACCCTGGGCCCGGCAGCCTGATCAGCGCCGACCGGTTCCTCGAGGTCTATGTCCCAATGATCATGGCGTCAGCGGCCTATAGGGATGGTGGGATGATCATCATTACCTTCGACGAGGCGGCGGACAGCGACACCTCGTCGTGTTGTGGCGAGGTGGCGGACACCTCCGGGGTCCAACCCTTGGGAGGCGGCGGCCAAACGGGCGCCCTCCTGCTGAGCCCGCTCCTCATCCCCCATACGTCGACGTGTGACTACAACCACTTCTCGCTGCTGCGGAGCCTGGAGGACATGTTCGGGATCACCGCCGGCGGGAGCGACGGCGAGGGCCACCTCGCCCAGGCGGGGACCCCCGGGGTTTCGGCCTTCGGTCCCGACGTCTACGGCGCGGCCGACACCTGCAGCCCACCACCTGTTACCCCCGAGGTCCCCCACGCGGCGCTCCTCGGCCTGGCAGGGATTCTGGTCCTCGGCCTGGGGGCGGTGGTGGCGCGCCGGCAACAGATGCTCCGGCGTGAGGTCTCGCGACGGGTCTGAGCACGCCAATGGCAAAGTGGATCTTGTTTTGAATGGACGCCTTCACTTCCTGGGAGGAAATCGATGTGGGGACAGGGCCCGCCGTCGCCACCGAGACCACCGGCTTCCCCTCGCCGGGGCCGGCCAGCCCAGGACTCGCCGGGTTGTGAAACGGACACACTTCGTTTCCCAACCCTTCGCGTGTTGGTCACTCTTCAATTACTCAATGGATTTACGGTGTGGTTTTGGAGCGGTGCGGTAGGCGCGGGAGTACCCGTCATCCCTTTTCGGGGCGCAACGCCGGCCGCTTCGCAAGGCCAGTCACAGTCGGGTGACGTGAGGAACAGAAGGATGTCGGTACCCGCCCGTGGCAACTGCAGATGTTCGGCGAATTGACTGGGCCGACGTCGCGGCGAGAGCCAGAGCGGACGTTGGCGATGAAGGAGTATTGCGAGTCAGCGAGCGCGTCCGAATGCTCGTCCTCGCCACGTCGACTCGGCCGCAGGACACCGCAGGATTCCGACCCAGAGCGGCGCCTCTCTTGAGCGGTGAATTGGGACTCGACGAGCAAGGCCGCAACCCCGATCTCTCCGGCCCATGCTCGAGCGCCCGACTCTCCGAACGTCACTCGTAACTGACTCGATGTGACTTCGTCCCTGGGGTCGCGTCACATCCCCCGGGTAGGGTTCGCACACGTGACAATCCTGCGGACTCACAAACACAACCCAACACTCGCTCGGCTGCCTGATGGCCGCTATGAGGTCAGGTGCCCGGAGTGTGAAACGAGAGGGTCGGTGCCTCCTGTCGGCATCGGACTACCAGTCAGCGACCGCCACGAGGCAGAGGGGATCGCCGTCAATCATTCTGGGCGGCGAATCTAAGAGCTCCATCCGAGTCAGGCTCCGGGCGCACCGGCCGTTGTCCTGCATGACCGGCCAACGTGGAGCTTGTCCCACGACTCGAGACAGAAGTCGGTGCGCCGCCGCTACGCCCAAGGCGTAGCTGTGTACCAACGGCGATGGATGGGATCGCCGGACAGCGAAACGACCCCGCCCATAGTCAACGGCGGGGTCGTTTCGCGTCGTCATGCCACACCGGGTCCAATTCGGATGGCACTGGACAAGAGGATAAGACCACTCCCTAAGAGCCCGCTATGAAGGGGGTTACGAGTTTGTGGCATTCGCACGCCCCACAGGGTGTGGGCTGCCGAGACGCGACCCAGCCGGCGCCTTCGTTCCAGATGGGAGCCGGAACTGAGCGCCAGCCGAATCGCGTCGTCAACCAAAAGCTACGTGGCTCGTCTTATTGGATTGCGACCGACGCGCGTTGCGCGGGCCATTTTTGCGTGACGGCTACCTGAAAGAAACTGAGCTCGAACGCTTTCCAACCGCGCGGGAAGACGGGATCGGAACGCTTCGTCACGGACCTGCTGTCCGAGCACTCGCGAACGGATGGGGCTAGATTCCGTTCGGAGTTAGAAACGGGGGTATGGGATGCTCAAGCGCTTCGCTTCTGTCGCGGCCGCATCGCTGTTGTTGGCCGCTGTTGCCGTCGGCATCTCGACGGTTTCTCAGTCAGAACCTGCGGGTGCAACAAATCCGATTTGGACGGTTCCCACGTCCGTGAACGACACGTGTACGGCAGACGTGACCGACACCCTTGAATGGGACATTGCGGTTCTTCACGTCGTGTATCCGGCGGGCGTCACGATCGAATTTCAGCCCGGGGGTTGCTACCTGGTGTCGAGTCTCGAGCTCCATGACGAGTCGAACATCGTCATCGACGGACAAGGTGCCACTATCGAGCAGGCCGCCCAGTCTGCAGGGAGTTGGGAGCCGATTCTGTGGCTGGTGCAAGACACCAACCTCGACTTTGCTGCCGTGATCTTCAAGGGCGGCTTCAACCCTTCGGCAGGCAATGGCGGCGAGGACTATGAAGGCGACTACGGGACGGTATTCGAAGCCGACACCAATCTGGGCTTCCTCTGGGACCAGTGGAATGACATCCAGGGAGATTTTTTGACCTTCACCCCGCCATACGATGCGAGCCCCGCGACGGGCAACCTGAACACAGGGATCACGATTGACGCCTCGAGCTTCACCAACGCGGGTTATCACGGGATCACGGTGGAGTCCGTCGGATGTCCGACCTTCCCATCGTCGTGCAACGGGCTGACAGTCGAGAACTCCACGTTCACCAACATCGGTGTCGATGCAATGGACTTCGAATACGACGACTATCCCACCTGCCTCGAGAACGGGACGACGCCGGTCTGGGCGGCCGAGAACAACGTCACTATCGACAACAACACGTGGGTGAACTGGGGTAACGACTGGTTTGCCTCGGCCCAGGGCCAGGTGACGCCCGACTCGTGCGACAACAACGCGAATGGCGGCGTCTCCGAGCAGAATTTGGTGCTCGAGGACAACACCCTCAAGGCAAACAGCCCTCTGTTCGAAGTGGTCGGCTCACCTCAAGGCCAGGTGCCCTCGCAGGATTGGAACACGAACTGGACGATCAAGGACAACGCGCTCGCTTCGGGCTATTTCGCCTCTGGCTACCGAGGCGGCGGTACGGTGGTCGGTCAGCTGTACTTCATCAACGGCATCGACATCGCCGGCAACACGTTCCCGCAATGCACCTCGGCCTGCACGCCCATCGCGTACGAATTCGACTGGGACTGGCTCACTGGGACGGCCGCCATCACCTCAAACAACTTCAACGGGGCCGAAGGGATCCAGCAGCCTCAGAGTTACTCCACGGGCCCGACACCCACGATGTGTGGCAACACGTGGGGATCGGGTGGCAGCAACAACGACGGGAACTGCTGATACAAGGCTCTGAGCCTCAGCGAGGCAGCCCCCCCTACGACGGGAGAGGCGATTCTGTAGCGAAGGTCGACCGCGGTGGCGATCTGATCGGCCGCGGCCCGGTCCGCGCCAAGCTGAGGCCGCTCGGTCGCCCCCGCGCTGATCGGCTGTCTGGCTCAGATGGCGGCGCAGATCAAGGAGAGCTCGAGAAGCCAGGCATCGAAGAACGACTGATGAGAACCGTCCATCAGATGAGCCTCTCGCGCGTCACCCGGTCGGTCGGTGCGCTTCCTTGGCGCGTCAGGCGCCCCATCGGGGAGGATGAAGGGTGAGACACGTCGGGGGCCGGACCCGAACGGGGCGCAACGCACGTGGTGTGGTCTCACACCCGTTTACATCTCGAGCGGGCGCGGTATGGCCCCGGCATGACGACACCAGACCCGTCGGACCGACCGCAAGATCCTGAGCCGGCCGATACACCCGAACCCGATTCGCCAGACGAGTTTCCCGGAGCTATTCCCGAACCGTCGCCAGCTGATGGCGGCCCCGGAGGCCGCTGACGCCGCTGCAAGGATCGAGGTGACGGGAGGCCAGTCGAACCCGCAGATCCCGGTCAGCCCTCGAGGTGGTGAAGGCTCGCTTTGGCCTTCGCCTACGGCGAGCCGGCGTCCCGAGTCATCTTCACGAAGTGCCTGCTGGACACCCTCCGTCGTTCTTCGGGTCGGTCGCTGCTCCCCAACTCGTGCCGCATTCGGAGAGCCCAGTGTTGACCGAGGTCAACGCCGGGAACTGCATCCCGGCCGTCCCGACTCCGTCCCACGCGCCCGGGCAGGCGTTGTTCATGATCGTTGCCGTGTTCACCGCCTGCAATCCCATGCATGGCACGTACGGTGTGTCGGGAAAGTAGGCGGGGTAGCCGTCAAAGGCGGGGATCGTGTTGTTCTCAACGGTGACGCCGGTGTAATCCTCGACTTCAATGATGGCGCAGCCCGGAGGCGATGTGATTGCGCCTCCGCAGGGGGACGCGGTTGCGTCTTGGGCGCGATTACCCACGATGGAGAGCCCGGTGTCATTGGCCTGGCAATCCGCCTCGCGGCTTCCATCGAGAACGATTCCAGCCGAGACGGTCGCGTCGAGGGTGTTGTCGGAAATCGAGAGATTCTTTTGCGGGATGCAGTTGTCCTCCTGCGAGAAGATCCACGCGGCGTTGTTCGACCGGCTGTCAGTGAAGCTGTTCCCATTGACTGTGATGTTCCACTGGGCGATGCCCGTCGGCTGGCCGTTGGTGAGGCAGGAGTCCGACCCACAGGCGTTGTCCACCTCCAAATTCATGAACCCCGCGTCGTGGGTGACTTGATTGTGGACAAAGTCCAGCCCATCAGCACCCTCCACGGTGAGAACGTGGTAACCGACGTTGGAGATCCTCGAGTTCTCGTAGGTGACGTTGCTGTTCACGCCGAGGTTGTCAGCGATATAGGGAGTGTCGAGAATTCCGTCCCCGTCCATGTTCGAGATGTTGACGTCGTCCAATGTGATCCCGGTGTTTCCCGTCGTGTCCTGGCCAATGAGCAACCCGTAGTCGCCCTCGTTCAATCCACCGCCAACGCAGTTTCCCGGACCGACAATGTTGACGTTCTTGATCGTGAGATTGTGGTTCGCTGCGAGCCACACGGCCGGTTGCTGCAAGTCGCTTCCGCACTTTCCGCCGTCAAAGGATGTCTGTCGGAAGGTCGCGCCATTCCCCTCAATGGTGAGGTTGTTCGTGTTGTGGATGACGAATGTTGGTGAACTCGCCGGACCGCCGCCGCGAGGTAGGGGGGAGCCGGACGAGACCAGATAGCAGGCGTTGGGGGGCAGCTCGACCACCGAACCTGGGGGCTGGGATGCCACCCAAGAGTTCAGTTGCGCCGTCACATCGGTACCGCAGGTGTTGTTGATGGAGGCGGGGATGAAAACGCACCCCGCAGCGCCGAACATGAAGATGGTGCCGATGGCAAGCATCGCGAGCACAAAACGCTTCATGAGAGCCGTTCTCCCCCTCGAAGTCCCCTGCTCCTGGACGGCTCCAGCAGGGTCTTTCCTCCGTCATCCCAGTCGCCACAGGCTACGCGAGACTCTGCGCAAGTCCAGACTTGTTGTGCGATTCCGAACTTTGTTGTGTAGTCGTTGCGAGGTCTGAATGCATTCGTGACTCTTCGTCGACCAGGTACGTCGCTGACGGAGGCGAGGCGTGGATCAAGTTGGATGAGGCTGTAGAGCCAGGAAGAGCACCAGATCGCGTGAAGGGTGAGCGGCCGCTAATGCTCCCGACCGCGGATGCCGAGAGTACGAAACGACCCCGGCCTGCTTGTGACGGGCCGGGGTCGTTTCGGTTTAGGCAACACGTGCGGCGGGTCGTATGGCGGAACGACCCACCACGGAGCCAGGCGGGAAAGGCTCTGTGTGCCGGGATCAGTCTGGCCCTTCAAGATCATTCAATCAACTGACTTCAAGCAGTCGGAGCCAGGTGGCCCCAAGGGCGCGCCGCGACCACCGGGTGGAGTGGGTGGTCACAGCGCCCCTGGATCGGGCGGCCGGTTCGCCCGCCCGACGCGGAGCTTGGCTCCCGACCGCCGGAGCCGCTCCCGCACACCGCCGCCGAGACCGACGTCGGTGCACCGCTGATATGCCCAAGGCGCGCCTGGGGATAAACGGGGAAATGTCGAGGGTCACCCGGACGCGAAACGGCCCCGCCCACAGGGGAGGAGGCGGGGCCGATCCGCACAATGTCGCCCTGCAAGGTCTACCCGATGACTGCTGCCAATGGACCGATTCTGGGATTACAGCCGCGTGAACTGACGCGGAGCGGACCAGTCGAGACCAGGTGCCACAATGCTGTGGAGGGACACTCGGTGAGGCGGCGGGTCTCTCCGTTGCGCTGTTCAGCCTGCTCCTTGACGCAAGCGAACGCAGGACGCATGGACGCCACCACGTTTCCACGACGGAGCCTTGCGTCTCCACCTGATCGCCATTGAATGTCTTCGAGGTCCACGTAGGCCTCACGGCTTCGCTTCGCCGGCCTCAGGCGGCCCATGATCGCTGCTTGCGCGTGGCCAGAGTTCGACCAGTACGGCACCCTGAGGAGACCCTCCGCGAAAGTCCGCACCTTGCTACGAGCTTGCCATCCCGATGATGGGTGCATTCAACTTCTGTCCACCCATGGAGCCGTCGAACGCTGCACCACCGTAAGTGAAGATCCCGCCATCCGAGGCGACCAGCCGGTAACCCAGACCGTCCGGAGCCCCCGCCATCGCCACCACGGGTCTGTTGAGCTGCTCACCGCCCATCGACCCATAGAAGGGAGCCCCACCCTCCGCAAAGACTCCACCATCGGTGGCGACTAACCAATAACCAGCACCCGAACCAGCTGCTGCCATACCGACAATCGGCCTGTTGAGGTGGATACTGCCTGTCGAACCGAAGTAGGGCGCATTGAAGGAGAAGATTCCACCATCGGCGGCAACTTCCCAATAGCCCCCAGTCGGATCGGCCGCCATCCCGACTATGGGCTCGTTGAGGGACTTGCCGCCCATCGAACCGTAGAACGCTGCATCGCCAAAGCTGAAGATTCCACCATCGGATGCAACGAGCCAATAGCCCCCACCGTCCGGTGCGGCGGCCATCCCAACGATCGGAGCACGGAGGGACTTCCCGCCCATGGATCCGTAGAACCCGGCATCGCCGAAGTTGAACACGCCTCCATCTGACGCGACGAGCCAATAGCCGGCTCCATCCTTTGCTTCGGCCATCCCAACAATGGGCTCACTGATGTAGATGTTGCCGGTTGAGCCGAAAAACTGGGCCGTGCCGAAAGAGAAGATCCCACCGTCAGAGCCGACCAGCCAGTAGCCGTGGGTCGGCGCAGGGGGAATGTTCGACAGGATCAAGGTCTGATTGTGAGGTCCGTTGGCGTCGTAGCGGTCACCCACGGCCACACAGTCGCCGGCCGAGATGCACGACACCCCAAGGAGTTCATTGTCCTCCGTGAGCGACGTGTTGGGGCTGGAGGTGTTGGTCCAAGTGGTGCCGTCCCACGTCTCGATCAAGGTTTCCACGTTGTTGTCATTGACCTGGTCACCCACCGCGACACAGTCGGTGGGTGAGCTACACGACACCCCGCGGAGGGAATAGCCCAGCCCGGCATCTGGGCTCGAGGCGCTGATCCAAGTGGTGCCGTTCCAGATTAAAATGACGGTTTCGACCCCCAAGTACGTGCCGGGGAGAGCGTCCCCCACGGCCACACAATCCGTGGGCGAGGTGCACGACACCCCGCCCAGACCACTTTCCACCGCGGACGGCGGACTCGAGGTAATGGTCCAGGTGCTGCCGTTCCACATCTCGATCAAGGTCTGAGCGTGAACGCCGTTGGAGTAATCACCCACGGCGACGCAGTTGCTGGATGAGGTGCACGACACCCCGACGAGGTCATTGCTCTGGGTGGCCGACGTGTTGGGACTCGAAGTGATGGTCCAGGTGCTGCCGTTCCAGGTCTCGATCAAGGTCTGATCATTGGTGCCGTTGGAGGAGCCACCCACGGCGACACAGTTGCTGGACGAGGTGCACGACACCCCCCCGAGATAATTGTCCTCCGTGGCCGACGTGTTGGGGCTCGAGGTGATGGTCCAGGTGCTGCCGTTCCAGGTCTCGATCAAGGTCTGATCATTGGTGCCGTTCGAGGAATCACCGACGGCGACACAGTTGCTGGACGAGGTGCACGACACCCCCCCGAGATAATTGTCCTCCGTGGCCGACGTGTTGGGGCTCGAGGTGATGGTCCAGGTGCTGCCGTTCCAGGTCTCGATCAAGGTCTGATCATTGGTGCCGTTGGAGTTGGAGTAATCACCCACGGCGACACAGTTGCTGGACGAGATGCACGACACCCCGACGAGTTCATTGTTCTCCGTGGCCGACGTATTGGGACTCGAGCTGACGGTCCAAGAAGGGGCAGTCGATGCTGCTGCGTCTGGTGCTTCACCAATTGAGACAAACAAGAAAGAAGCCGCCACACCAAGGGTCGCCGACCCGCCCACGACGGTCAGTGAGCGCAAGCCGGTCCTCAACAATTCGAGCAGCTTCTTCCAGTCGGGCTTGAAGTCTGTCAACTTCTTAACAGGCACGCGCCAACTTTAAACCCGCAGACTGCCCCATACGCCGGGACCGGTCCTTCTCAAGCGACGGCCCCGAGCAGATCCCCCCAAAAGGCGGATCTCTTTCGCCCTCACGAAGAGAACAAGGTCAAACGATCCTATCCGGACGAGGCCAGGGCGAGGGGCTTGAGGTCACAGGCGGCGGAGAACTCCTGCGACTTAATGCCCATGGCGACGTTGGTACGGGCCATGAAGTTGGCCAGGGCAATGAACGCGGTGAGTTCAACCAAGGCCGCTGCTCCGAGCGCCTTGAGCAGTTGAGACGACAACTCGTCGGTCACCGTCGGAGGTGTCTGCGTCATCGCTTCGGCGTACTCCATGACGTCGCGTTCGAGCGGTGTGAAGACATCCGACACGCGCCAGCGCGGCACCTCGCAGGCCTTGTTGACGTCGAGTCCCTCGTTGTGGGCGAAGAAGTATCCGAGGTCCAAGCAGAAGCTACAGCCGACCAGGCCGACCGCGGCCATGTGCGCGAACGACTTCAGGTTCTCGTCACACCGGTCCCACTTCTGGGCCTTGCGGCCGACCCCGAAGCTGAAGTTCAACACCCTCCGGTTGTGCCACGTCACCTCGACAGGCTCGGGTACTTCCCCGAACATCTTGCGGGACATCCGCTTGACCAGTGCGCCATAGAGTCCAGTCATATCTGCCTTGGGAATCCGTGTAGTGCGGGCCATGATGCCTCCTGTAGTGATGTCCTTTCACCATGAGACACAGGCCACGACTCGAACGTGACCGCCCAGTAGATGAGCCGAGACCCGTTTGATCCGCAGACGCCCGACTGCACGGAGAGCACCGCGCCGAAAGGCCGCCGCGTACTCTTCCGCACCGCGGAGAATACCCACCGAGGTGGTACCAGAGTAAGAACGGGGAGTGAGCCCTAGGCCGTGCCTTCCTCCCGCTCGTAGGTGAGGAGCAGCACACCAGTCGCGGTCTCGTTGCACCCGGTGAGTCGCAACCGCAGGGGCTTGGCGTAGTCCCGGAAGAGCCGCTTGCCCGTACCGAGGACGAGTGGATGCAGCATGATCCGGAAGGTATCGACCAGGTCGTGAGCGACGAGCGACTGCACGAGTACGCCGCTGCCCAAGACCGTGACATAGCCGTCACCCTCAGCCTTGAGGCCCTGGACTGCGTCGACGATGCCACCGTGAAGCACCTGGCAGTTGGCCCAATGCAGATCCTGTTGGCGCAGCGTCCTCGTCGCCACGTACTTCGGTGCGGCATTGAGACTCGCCGCAATGGGATCGTCGGGGGGTTCGTGGGGCCAGTGCGCGGCCATGTGCTCATACGTCTTGCGTCCAAAGAGGTAGGCGGAGGTTTGGCCGACGCCATCCCCGGCCTGCTGCGCCGCCTCGTTGCCGTAGGGCCCGCTCCAGCCGCCGTACTCGAAACCACCCTCGCGATCCTCGTCAGGGCCGCCCAGGCCCTGCATGACTCCATCGAGCGTCACGAATTCGACGACAGACAACTTCCGCATCGTTCCTCCTCGGCTCGCGTTCGTGTTCCCAACTGTGTGGGTCCCACATCGTCCGGTTTTCGAAGGCGCTCGTCGGGTATCGCCCACATGTGACTATCCCCGAAGATCCGATCCCCATCGAACCACAACCCGAACCCAACCCGCCGTCCCCGATACCCGATCCCGTCGCTGATTGAGGCACAGCCCTCCTCGGCGACAGATTCCAGGGCCTAGCCGCGCTCGGGAGTGTCTTCCACCATTGGTTCAGGTACTTCAACGGGAGTCAGGCGTTCCGGCACCTCATCGGGCTCTGACGCTGGTGGGTCGGCGGGCTCGTCGGTGAGAGTCATGTCTGTCCCAATACCGCGTTTGGGTTGGGCGAAACCACCCGGCGAGGTTTGAGGCCAAAACGGCGCCATCCTCCCGCGTACTGAGGTCTTTCCAAACGGATGCCAATGAGCGGAATCGTGGAGATCCCTCTTCCGCGTGTCGCTCGCGATGGAACAGGCCCGAGACGTGAAGGTCCAACCGAGCCTTCTCTCGGCTCTGCCCCTTCCCACCGACCGAGAGTGCCCACGAAGAGCCGGACTCGGGCAACCCGTATTCTGTCTCAATGGACCGCATAGGTCGGGAGGGTCGCCGAGCCGAGCGTGTACTCGTACTGCTTGCCAGCCTGTCGGACGTCTGCGACGGCGGTGAGATCAGTGAGTTGGATCACGCTCTGCAAGTTGCAACTCGTGCCGAGCTTGCGGGTGCGGACGATGAGTTGATCTTGGCCGCCCTGTGCCATGACATCGGCAAGGTCTTCGGAGATGTCGGACATGGAGAGATGTCCGCTGAGCTCCTCAAGCCCCACGTTCGTGCCGAGTTGGTTTCCGTCGTGCAACACCACGGAGCATTCACCGCGCGGCATTGGGACTCGTCCGTGAAGGGCGAATCGGATCCGAGAGTGCACTACCGAAATGAGCTGTGGTACCCGCTTGCCGAGGTATTCGTGGATGCATGGGACATGGAGTCCTTTGACCCTCACTACCCCCGCGAGGAGCTCGAGCATTTTGCCCCCTTGGTCAGACGGCTCGTCAAAGGAGCTTGAGCCCGTGAGTGCCCCACGTCGGCCCGGCCGATGGAAGACTTGGCCATGCCTTCAAGAGGTCCGTGGGACGGCTTCCATTCGGTGACCCCTCGCATCGTCGTCGACGATGTGGAAGGTCAGGTGAACTTTCTTCGGACGGTGTTTGGAGCGACGGGTTCGGTAGAGCCTGGTCGCCCCGCCGAGGTCCTGATCGGAAACTCGTTGGTGATGGTGTCGCCTGTGACCGAACGGACGCCGTTCCGAGCCTTCTTGTACGTCTACGTCGACGATGCGGACGCGGCATATCGGCGCGCTCTCGAGGCGGGGGCTCTATCGGTGGAGGAACCTCTGGAAACGCCCTACGGAGATCGCCGAGCGATGGTCCGTGACCCGTTTGGCAACGTCTTCCAGATCGCCCACCAGGTCGTCTGATCTCCGCTTCCGCATCTGGAGCGGGGGAGGTGGTCACCTTGAAGACCCGGGATACGCCCGGTGTCTGCACCATCGTCGTGGTGACCCTGACGGGCGACACTCGCTCTGTCCGCTCGAGAACGGGATTCCTGACGCGAAGCGGCCACCCGAATGGAGGTGGAGGATGGCCGCGACGCCCCTGGAACGGACGCCCGGTAGCCACGCCCGCCTGTGCCTCTCTACCCCAACCGACACGGGACTCTATCTCGACGTTCAGACGCGATGCGACCTGGATTCCACTGGTTTTGTGGCGCCTTCAGGTGGCGGACCTCTTATGTGAACCGGGGACCCCTGCGTCCCCACAGAGCCTGCCGCCTTGGGCGGGTCCCGGTTGCCCCCAACGAGGAAGGGTCTCGGGTGTCCAGGTCAAAAGGCCGCGCCGAGCAATTTCTGTTGGGCAGAAGTTGAGACAACCAAGTCCGAATGGCCCTAACGGCCGTTTGACCGGCACTCCAGAATCGGGGCATGGAGCCTGGAGGTCGATCGACGAACGAGAGACCTGCCTACGACACGGTTGCCGAAAAAGCCGGCGATATCTGGTTCATCTCGGTTCCGAACGTTCCCGGTGCTCTGGCCACCACGCGCCGTTTTGATCAGATTGAGGCCATAGCCAGGGTGGTTATCGCTCAGGCACTCGACGTTCCCCACGACAGCTTCGACGTCGACATCAGGTCATCGGGCGGCTAGACCCGCCGCGGCCACCGCTCAACCACGGGTACGGCCCTAGCCCTTCTGGCAGACGATCTGAGCCGTATCACCGGCGCTGTTGCCCGCCAGGGTGGTCACCTCGCTGTATTGCTCGGCCGTGGCGCCGGCAGCGACGGTCAGCTGAAGAGGACCAAGTTCACCGAGCTGCATCGAACCATTGAGGACGAGAACTTCGCAGGTGGCGAGCTGAGGTGCAGCCGTCTTGTTCGTCGCATCCCATTTGACCGTCTCCCCGAGTTGATCGGTGGAGCTCACCGAAACAACTTTCGTGCTGATGGCAGGCTGGGAGGCCGAGTTCGACGAGCTGGTCCCACTCGGCGAGCCGTTCGAACACCCGGCGCACGCACCAGCGGCGACGACGACGACCAAAGCAGCTATCCAACCGGTCCGCACGGAAGGACCGTAGCCAGCAGCTCATCCGCTGGTCGAGACAGGGACCAGACCTGGCGATACGAGTCAGTCGGCCGCGCCCTCTCCGGATCTCACACGCGCAACGGCCCCGGCCTTCGCCGGGGCCGAAACGCTGCGATCCGCCTCATCAAGGTAACGCCATGGCCGGGCAACATTGCGGTGCATCGCTCCTGCTGGCCGCGAATTCACCCAGATGGGTGATATCTCCAATCCACCTGCTCTCCTTCAAGGGGCGTTCCACCCGGGCGCGGATCCTCCGGGTCCGGCGCCCCGCGCCCGGGTTCGAATTGCACCTGGGGTTGTCGCTCCGCAGAACCCTGCGCGCAGTCCGAAATCGACCGAAGCCGGGAGCGGCTCAGTCCAGATCCATCGTCGGGATCATCGTGTGACAACGACCGAGCAAGGCGCGTTCCTGACCACGTAATCGGAGACGGATCCGAGAAAGGCTCTCTTGATGCCTCCGCGGCCGCGCGATCCGACGACGATGGCCGAGGCGCCCACTTTCTGCGCCAGCTCGCACAACGCCGGCCCCGGCTCACCCTCGACAACCATGGCTTCAACGCCGTCCGGCAGGGCTCCCCGCTTTCGGAGTGCCGCAATCGTGGCGTCCGCGGCCTCCCGGCTCCGGGCCTGCGCCGTCAGACTCTGTTCGTCGAACTCGTCTGGGGTCAAGCTGGCAGCGGCATGACCCGTTTCGTCTGCGGTCAACGAAGGATCCGGTCCGTCGGTGACGGAGACGACGATGACCCGGTCACACGGTTTGAGTATGGCGAGACCTGCTTCACCCGCCTCTATCGCGACATCTGAACCGTCGGTCCCCACAACCAGGGTCTTCATGAGGTTTAGGGTAGCAACGAGAGGGTTCGGCGGGGGGAGCGGAGTTCGAGACGGCTCCTTTGAACGGGTCGGGCCTCAGGGCGCTTCGGCTGCCACCACCGCACTGGTCCGCCGTGCGCGAGGCGGCGTCCTCCGTGACTCAAGCAGCTACAAGATGCTGGTCTACGCGCTGGGTGTGCTGGCCAGCCTGAGAAACATCGCCTTCCTCAGATGTGCCTGACAACTCTCGCCGGCACCCCCGCGACGAGCGTCGCCGGTGGAACGTCGCGGGTGACAACCGCACCCGCCGCCACGACCGCGTCAGCTCCAATGGTCACGCCCGGCATGATGGATGCCGCAGCGCCGATCCACACGTTCGACTCGATCGTGATGGGCGCTGCCGTGATGAAGCGACGCCGAATGTCTGGTTCAACGGGATGCCCGGCCGTCACAAGGTTGACCTTGTGGGCAATCATGACCTCGTCCCCAATGGTGATGGCCGCGTGACCGGTGAACGCACACTCGTAACCGATGAAGACCGCTCGACCAACAGTGATGTTCAGCCCGTAGTCCGCGTAGAAAGGAGGGACGAGATGAAAGGTCTCTCCGACCGGCTTGCCGATCAGATCCTCGAACACACTTCGAATCTCCTCGACCTCGTCCAGGCAATGCTCGCCGAGTCGCGACGAGAGGCGTGTCGCCACTTTGATGCGATCGAACACCTCGCGCCATTCCTGCGAGCGCACTTCGATTCGCTGTTCTTCATGCACGAGGTTTCTCACCGGGTCGTCTGGACGAGCGCTCGATCATAGGAATCCCCTCGTTCGAAGCGGTGGATGGCTCAAGGCATCCTGGTGAAGACGCGCGGCACGCAGTGTGCTCCGCCACGTGCGATGTGAAGGTATCGCCACCACGCAGCCCGGCACTACGGGACGGCCATTCCGGGACTCCTGGATCCCGAGGAACGATGCTGCCAGCATTGAGGATATGAACGAGTTCGTACGTCCTGGTGACCGCATGTTCGTGCGGTGCGAGGGTGGACCATGCCTCAGTCGATTGGAGCAATTCCCACCTCAGCTCGAAATAGCAGAGCGAGGTGGCACCTACGTGCTCATCGACGAGGGCCGGCCGGCGGACTGGCGCTATCTGTTCGTACCCAACGCGTACTGACCGCTCGGCCGGGGACGGGTCGGGCGGCGCCGAGGAGGTGTGTTCGCCTGGACCTCGTTCCCGCCGAGGCGCGCGCTGGACTCCTCTCGTGCACGAATCGGCGAAGGCTAGCGATGAAGTCCGCGCTCTCGGAGCTCCGACCGCATCTGATCGGGATCGTGGAACACGAAGCCTTCGATCCCTGACCGCTGAGCTCCCAGCACGTTCTGCTCACCATCATCGACGAAGATGACCTGGTCACCCTTCGTGATTCTCTCCGCCTGCGTGACGGCGTCGAAGAATCGTCGCTCAGGCTTGCGGCATTGCAACCGTGTCGAGATGTAGAGCTCGTCAAAGACCGGAAAGTCACTTTGGTACCACGGCAACCAATGTGCGAGATGCACTGGATTCGTATTGGTGACCCCGACGACGCGGACGCCTGCAGCCCGCAGTTCCTCCAAGAGGTTGCGAACGTCTTGGTTGACACCGACGTAAATCGCATTCCAGCCCGACGCCATGTCCGCGTCGGACAGATCCAAGTCCAGGCTGGCTCGAAGGTGGTCGAAAAAGCCCCCGGTGGTGATCCTTCCGGCTTCAAACGCTTCGAACTCGTCGTCAACACGGAAGGCGCGGCGAAGTGCCGAGCTGTCGCGGCCCGCAGCAGACGCCCAGTACCCGATCGCCAGGTCGAAGGAGAGCTCGACCAGCACCCCGCCGACGTCACAGAGCAGGATCCGCTTGGACTGCGACGAGGGCACTCTTCACTCTCGCGTTTCAACCCTGACAGAGCAAACGTGCACGAGTTCGAGGAATCGACAGGGCGGCAGCGGCAGGTTCCGGGGACCCACCTGCCGACCGAGACGGCGCAACGCCACGCTCCGCGTTTGCCGCGCCTACCGTCTCACCATGGCGATGTCCGATTACGTGCGGCTACTGCGGGAACTGATCGGGAGGCAATTGCTGCTGATGCCATCGGTGAGCGTCCTCGTCACAGATGACGATGATCGCCTTTTGCTCGTCCGGCACGCGGACTCCGGTCTCTGGGGCCTTGTGGGCGGTGCCGTCGAAATTGACGAGCGGCCAGCGGATGCGGCGATTCGCGAGACTCGAGAGGAGACGGGGTTGCTGGTCGAACTCAGCCGCCTGGTGACCGCGCTCGGTGGCCCGGAGTTCAGGGTCACGTATGGCAACGGAGACCAGACCGCCTACGTCACCATCGTCTACGAAGCACGACCGGTGGGAGGTGTGGCGCGAGCCGACGGTGACGAAGTGCTCGAACTTGGGTGGTTCGGACGCAACGATCTCCTGGCGATCGATCTCGGGGCGATCGCCCGGGCGACCCTGCGCGAGCTGGGCTGGCTCCTTTCCTGAGCGGCCTCGAGGCGAGGGGGATGTTTCTCCTCCTCCGGAACTCGAGCCGTTGCGCACGAACAGAGGAATATGGGGTCGGCGCGGCGTGTCGCATGGGACGCGTTCGGCCTGACGGAGCGAGCCGGTAAGTTCCACTCGCCGGGTCACGTACACCCCGCTCCACGTCAGTCACGAGTCGTGGCGGGACGTGGCCCGGACCTGGTCTTCGGGTCCTCCCTCGAGCACAGGGGAGGAACGCATCCGGCCCCCTGATCGTCCCCGGAACAATTCGGTCACAACCTCGCGACGCAAACGGGCGTTGGCTGCACAAGGACTGTTTGCCGGCACCGTTGTCAGGGCAGTGGCGAGCCACGAGGCCGCACAGAGTCGCCGGAAGACGGCGGAACGGAAGGTACATCATGGAGAACCGCCGCCGTGTACAGCGTCAGCCAGCCGGTTGGGCTGCGTCGTATCGCTTCGCAGGTGACCCTGTCGGGGCATGGCGGGACTGTCGAGTGGTCGATATCTCAATGCTCGGAGTCGGGATCACGTTCGATCATCCCAACCCGGCCGAACTCTCCGGTCGCCTGATTTCGGTGAACCTCCCCGGAGACGGGACCTGCGTGAACGTCCGGCTCCAAGGGGAAATCAAGAATGCGACGGCCACCATGAACCGGGACCTCCGAGTCGGAATCGAATTCATCGGGTTGTCCGAAACCGAACAGGCCATCACCGCTGTGCTCAGCGTCATGAGCGATGTCCTGGTCAACGCGTAGCGCACCGAGGAGTGAGAACGGCACGGGACAGCCTCTTCGCCGCTGAGCGTGGACACAACAGAGAAAGGAGTGGGGTCTGATGGACTACCGCCGACGAGCAGAGCGCCAGCCGACAGCCTGGGCCGGCTTCTGCCACATTGCTGGAGAATCCCCTTCGATGTGGCGCGATTGTGAAGTCATCGACATCTCCATGTTCGGTCTCGGCATCACGCTCCATCACCCCCAGCCCTGGGAGCTGGTGCATCGCCGCATCCTCGTCGACATCTCCGCTATCGGCGATGCCGTCAACATCCGGCTCGAGGGCGAAATCAGGGACGCGGCCTTCACGCTGGAAGGGGACATCAGAGTCGGGCTCGAGTTCACCGGCGTCTCCAAGACCGAGCAGGCGATCACCGCCATTCTCGGCGGGATCAAGGCGATCGAACCGAGGACAGCGGCTCGGTAGCGCGCCAGGTCGAGCTACTTGGGAACCGACGGCAGCGAATACTTCTCGAAGAACTGCCACATCGTCTCGTCGGCGTTGACGAGGATGATGCCCCGTCCCACACCGGCCAGGATCCAGTTCTTCTTGGGGCCCATGTTCAGCGAACTCCCCGGCCACACGTGTCCCGAACCGGTGAAACGCCAGAGGGCGACTTCGGCGCCTGACCGGCAGTGCATATAGGTGATCGGCGTGGCTGTTTCCCCGGCCGAGATCGAGCCGGCAGCGCCCGCGATGACGGCGCCGGTCGTGGGCTTCTTGGCGCACCCGTCCGCCCTGACCCACTGATCGATGCCCTGCATCACGGAGAGACGGTCGAGCGGGTTGGCGCTCGGAGTGCCGTCGAACTTGGCAATTGGATCGTTGACGCTGTGGAACTCCATGGTGGGAACGGCTCGGGACGGATGGATGACAGGGATCTCGACCTGGCCCGAGACCGACGAAATGGCGGCCACATGTCCGGAGGCCTCCGCCGCCATGGCATAGGCCATCATCCCGCCGTTGGAAATGCCCGTCATGTAGACCCGTCGGAGGTCGACCGGGGTCTTGGTCGCAATGTCCGCGATGACTTTGAGAAGGAACCCGACATCATTGATGTGCTTGCTGACCGGAAGCCCACAGCACATGCCGGCGTTCCATCCGTACTGCGCGTTCTTCGCGACCGGATCGGGCGTGAGCACCTTCGAGATGCGAGTCCCGTCGGGGTAGGCCACCAGGTAACCGTTCATGTCCGCGTTGGGGTCCATGTCGGAGGTGATCTCCTCGAGCTGCGCGTTCTGGGTGGCGCCGTGCAGGTTGAGCACCAGGGGCAGCGGCTTTCCCGACGCCGCGGCAGGAGGGACATGGAGCCGGTAGTCGCGGTGCATGCCGTCGAACGTGAGCGTGAAGACGTAGGACCCGCTCTCGGGCGCCACGACGGGATGGGCCGGCGTGGCGGCCGCCGCCGAAGAGGCTCCTGCACCGACGAGCACCGTTCCGCTGAGGACGATGGAGCCGACAACCGCACGCACAGGGCCCCGGAGCACCCTCCGGCGGCTCCTGGCTCCTGGCGCGAGGCTGCGCAATTGCCGGGGCCTTCCGGCATCACTCCGGCGTGAGGAGAGCAAGCGTTCGTTCATGCCTCAGCTTGTCATGGTCCACCCCGTTGCGCTCGACGCGAGTCGCTCTCGGGCCAGCGCGGTGCAGCGCGGTTGCACGGCAGCCTCGTCGGCAACCGGCGGACAATTCACCGCACGCGGCCTCTCGGAACGGAGAGGCGACGATGGTACGTTCCTCGGGCTGATCCATTCCTGGGGCGCGAGGGGGCGAACGGAACGTGAGACGGCACCAGCACGGCGCGCGCGCCGTGTCGAGTTCATTGGCGCGTGCCGCGCTCGCTGCCGCGGCCGCCGTCGGAACCGTGGCGGTTGTCGTGGCCGTCGGACCGATCGCGGCGCACGCGGCGGGCATCGTGCCGCCGGCAGATCCGTCAGCGAACATTTCGCCCCAGGTCGTGCCCCGCTGCACGCCCACCCCTGTCGACGACACCACCGCGGGGTGCATCGACTCGGTGCTGCACAACATCAACTACGCCCGGTCGCTCGAGGGGCTCGGCCCGATGGTCCTGCCGAGCGGCTACGCCGCCGATTCGGTGCCCGTGCAGCAGCTGATCATTGCCGACGAGGAACGGGGCGACCGCGGTCTCCCGCAGTTCAGCGGCCTCGATCCCGCTCTCGACGCAGCGGCGCTGACCGGCGCGCAGCACGACGACGACCCGTCCGCGCCCATCGGCTCGCAGGACACCGGATGGGGATCGAATTTCGCCCAGGACTCCACGCCGCTCGGAGCCGACTTCGCCTGGATGTACGACGACGGGTACGGGGGCACCAACCTCGACTGCACCTCGCCCACCGACGCTGCGTGCTGGGGCCACCGGGCCAACATCCTGGGCCCCTGGACGACCACGGCCAGCACGACGGCCCAGATGGGCGACGCCGACACGAACACGGGCCAATACACCCAGATCTTCATGAACCAGGATGACCCCGCCGACTCCCCGGTCGACACCTGGCCTGTCGCCGGCATCACGCCGACGGCGGACCGCGGTGGGTACTGGCTGGTCGCCTCGGACGGCGGCCTCTTCGCCTTCGGCGATGCCGGCTACTTCGGATCGATACCGGGGAGCGGGCTCAACCCCGCCGGATCCGGCCTCTCCCACAGTTTGAACGCGCCCATCGTCGGCATGGTGCCCTCCGGCGACGGCGGCGGTTACTTCATGGTGGCCTCCGACGGGGGCGTCTTCGCGTTCGGCGACGCCCGCTTCGAGGGTTCGTGCCCGGGCATCGGCGGCTGCAGCGGCGCCGCGGTAGCGGTCGTGCCCGACGCCACCGGCAATGGATATTGGGTGGTGACGAGCACGGGAGCGGTGTACACGTTCGGCGACGCCGTCAACGACGGGGCGCCGGGACCCCAGAGCTCGACGATCACGTCGGCCGCGGCGACGCCGGACGGCGGCGGCTACTGGGTCCTCGATGCCGCGGGCCAGGTGTTCCCGTTCGGCGACGCCGCCTCGTTGGGGGGCATGCCCTCCGGTTCGGCGGGAGGCTTCGACCCGGCGTCGGCCATCTTCGCCACATCGAACGGCGGGGGCTACTGGATCGTGACCGCGCTGGGCGCGGTGTCCTCCTACGGCGATGCCCCCGACGACGGAGACATGTCGGGCACGCATCTCAACGGGCCGATCGTGGCCGCCTCCGGATCGTGAACCCGTCGCCGGCTCCACACGGCCGGTGACCGGGGGCACGGGGACCTGATTCGAATCTAGTGTGGGGTGACGGACCGACCCCTCAGGGAGGGACACATGGGCATCTTCCAGCGGGCTCACGACATTGTGCAGGCCAAGACGAACAAGGCGCTCGACGCAGCCGAGAAGCCCGACGAGATGCTCGATCTCTCGTACGAGAAGATGCTCGAGCAGATCACCCAAGTCCGCCGGGCCCTGGTCGATCTCGCCGCGTCGAAGAAGCGCCTGGAACTGCAGCAGGAGCAGTTCCAGCACACCATCGACCACTTGCAGGATCAGGCCAAGCAGGCGCTCGGTGCGGGCAAGGAGGACCTGGCCAAGGAGGCGCTGTCTCGCAAGGCGGCCGCCCAGCAGCAGATCGACGAGATGGAACCGCAGCGCCAGCAGCTCGACGAGGAGGAGACGAAGCTCACCAAGACCCTCGACGTCCTGCAGAAGCGGGTCAACGACTTCCGTACCCAGAAGGAGACCCTCAAGGCCCAGTACACGGCAGCCAAGGCGATCTCGACGGTCGACGAGAGCACCGCAGGGATCTCGAAATCCTTCAACGACTCCGGGGCGTCCCTCCAGCGGGCCCAGGACAAGATCGCCACCATGCAGGCGCGCTCGGGCGCGCTCGACGAGTTGCTCGAGTCCGGGGTGCTCGAGGACGTCGGCGGCGCCAGCGACGACATTCAGAAGGAACTGGACCAGGTCGGCAAGGACGCACAGGTGGACAACGAACTGGCCGCCCTCAAGGCGCAGCTCGGCGCCGGCGCCCCGCCCGAGCCCGATGCCCTGGCCTCGCCCGCGCCGGCCGCCGCTCCCGAGGACTCGAAGCCGGCCACGTAGTCAGGCCGGGGGAGTGCCCCCGACGAAGCGCGCCACCACGTCGGCCAGCGGGATGCCGCAGTCCTCTTGGAGGAAGTGTCCCGCGCCCTCCACCGTGACGTGCCGCTGGCCGGCCGCACCCGGCACGTGCGCCTGCAGGACCTCCGCCCAGCCCCGGGTGGCGGGATCACCGTCGGAGAACGCGGTGAGGAACGGGGCGTCGAAGTCGGCCAACGCCCGCATGCTGCGGCGGTTCAGGCGCGCACACTCGCTGGCGGGGGTGAGGCCCATCAGCAGCGGCAGCCGGCGCGGCCCGGCACAGAAGGTCTCGTCGGGGAACGGTGCGTCGTAGGCCGCCAGTACCGCGTCAGGGACATCCCACTCGGTGGCTCCCTGCACGAAGAGGCTCGGACGGAACGGCGCGAGCTCCTGGGTGAGGCGCTGGTAGTCGAGCAGCATCTGCGCCACGGTGACGGTGTCCCCCGGGCCGGCGTGGCAGGCCCATTCGAGCCGTCCCGCCAGTTCGGGAGCAGCGGTGTGCAACACGGTGTTGGCGGCGACGACCCGGCGCACCAGTCCCGGGCGGGCGCTGAGGACGCCCAGCCCGATCGGACCGCCCCAGTCCTGGACGACCAGGGTCAGTTCGGTCAGGCCGACGTGACTGATGAACTGCGCCAGCCAGTCGACATGGGCCTGCACCGAATAGGCCGCAGGGGTCACCGGCTTGTCCGAACGACCGAAGCCGACCAGATCGGGGGCCACGGCGCGTAGGCCCTGCTGAGCGAGGCGGGTCACCATGGTGCGGTAGAGGTACGACCAGGTGGGCTGCCCGTGGAGCAAGAGCACGACCTCGGCGTCCGCCGGACCCTCGTCGACGTAGTGCATGCGCAGCCCGTCGGGCAGCGTGGCGTAGCGCGGGGTGAAGGGATAGCCGGGGAGGCCGGCAAAGCGCTCATCGGGTGTCCGCACGACGTCCACCGGCTCATAGTGCCGCACCGCTGGCACTCGGGTCACGAGCCTGATGGACTCGGGGGCCATGACCGAGGAACGCTGTGACGTGGCCGTGATCGGCGCCGGCCTCGTCGGCGTGTCCCTCGCCTACGAGCTGGCCTGCCTGGGGACGAGCGTGACGGTCATCGACGCGGGTCATCCGGGCCGGGCGACCGACGCCGGCGCGGGCATCCTCTCGCCGGTCACCTCCATGGAGACGGACGAGACCCTGTGGCTGTTTGCCCGCCAGGCCGGCGCGCACTACCCGGACCTGCTGCAACGGATGGTGGCCGACGGCGTGGACGTCGGCGGGACCGGCTACGGCCGCTGCGGCATGCTCTCCCTCGGCCTGCGGCCGAACGAGGAGGAGTGGTTCGGCCCCTTCGCGGAGCTGGTGCTCCGCCGGGCTCCGGGGGAGATCACCGAGATCACACCGGAGGAGGCCAACTCTCTCTTTCCTCCGCTCGGGCCGGTGCACCGCGTGCTGCACGCGCCGGCATCGGCGCGGGTCGACGGCCGCGGCATGGCCGCCGCGCTGCGCCGAGCGGCGACGGCGCGCGGCGTCGCGTTCGTGACGGGCGCGGCGCACGGGGTGCTGGCGGGCGGCGCTGGGGCGGGCGGCGCAGAGACGCGCCACGTCGAGGCGGTCGAGGTGGAAGGGCACCGGAACGTGACCTGCGACGCGGTTGCCGTCGCCGGCGGCGCCTGGACGGCGGCCGCCGGCGAGTGGCTCGGCACGAGGCTCCCCGTGGGTCCCACCAAGGGCCAGATCGTGCATCTCGGCGTCGACGCCGAGACGGGGGACTGGCCGATCGTCCAGCCGCTGCTCACCCACTACCTCGTGCCGTGGCCCGGCGGGCGGGTGGCCTGCGGCGGCACGTTCGAGGCAGGCGCCGGGTTCTCCACCAGCGTCACCGCAGCGGGTCTCCACGAGCTGCTCCGGGAAGGCCTGACGATCGCACCGGGGCTGGACGGCTCCACCTACCTCGAGACACGGGTGGGGCTGCGGCCCACGTCGGTCGACGATCGCGCCGTGGTGGGCCGGCTGCCCGGCTGGGGCAACGCCTGGGTGGCGACCGGACACGGCGCCAACGGCCTGCTGCAGGGTCCCTACACGGCCCGGGCGCTGGCGCACGCCATGGCGGACCTGCCGCAGCCGGCGGACGAGCCGCCGCTGCCGCAGTCGTTCGACCCCGGACGCTTCGCCTAGGTAGGGGATCACGCCGTCGGCCCTTCATCATCCACCAGGGGGCGGCGGCGTGCGGGGAAACTGTGCCCGTGACTGCGCCCGTGACCGCCCCCGCCGTGCTTGGAACGCTGCGCCAGGAGGGTCACGACGTTCCCGCCACGATGAAGGACGTGCAGGCCGCGTTGACCGGCACGAAGCCCTTCTGGCTCGACCTCGACGACGCCGCCTCCGACGGCACGGTGAGCGGCCTCTTGACGGACACGTTCAACTTCCACCATCTGGCGGTCCGGTCGGCCGAGCGCTTCAACCAGCGACCGCGGATCGATGCCTACGACGACTTCGTCTACCTGGTGGCGCGCGGCGCCGACCCCGAGCACACCGGCCACGCCGAGGTCCACTGCTTCTGGACGGACCGCTACGTCGTGACGGTGCACAGGGGGCCGTGCCCGGCGGCGGCGCACGTGCGGGAGTGGCTCGAGAACCACCCGCTCAATGCGGTCGCCTCCCCGCAGCTCGTCGTCGTGTACCTCATCGTCGGCGGCCTGGTCGACAGCTTCTTCCCTGTCCTCTCCACGTTCGACGACAAGGTCGACACCCTGGAGGACCAGGTCCTGCAACAGCCGACCGAGGCACAGCTGGGGGAGCTCTTCCAGATGAAGCGGTCCCTCATGGACATGCGCAAGATCGTGGCGCCCGAGCGCGACATGATCGCCACCATCAACACCGGCGTCACCGACATTCCGGGCATGACGGACGAGGCCACGCGCTATTTCCGGGACCTCTACGATCACCTGATCCGCGTGGCGGATCAGGTCGACAACTACAGGGACCTCCTCTCGAGCGTGATGGACACGCACCTCTCGACGGTGTCGAACCGCCTCAACGTCGTGATGAAGCAGCTCACCATCATTGCGACCATCTTCCTGCCCCTCAGCTTCCTGACGGGTTTCTTCGGGCAGAATTTCGCCGTGCTGGTGCGGTGGATCGGATCGACATGGGCCTTCTGGGTCCTCGCCGTCGGGGTCGACATCGTGACGGTGGTGGGGTTGATCGTGCTCTTCCGCCGCCGCGGCTGGATGGGCGGCCCGACGGTCTGACGGGGCGTCCGCACCTTGCGCGCGTCGTGGTGAGCCCGACGACGCCGCCGGGTCAGAGGCGACCAGAGGTGCAGAGCGGCAGGCCCAGCGGTCGCTCGGCGGTGTGGGCCTCGTAGCCGGTCCACCAGTCCTCACAGCCGTCGGGCACCGGAAAGCCGAGCTGCTTGCGCCGGTCCACCAGGGAGCGCACGTGCTCCTTGTGCTCGCGCACGAGCGCGAGCGTCCCGGCGTCGCCTTCCCCGATCCGCCCGGCGGCCCAGAGCGACTCCTCGAGGCGCCAAGCCTCGCGGCGGGCCTCGACGATGGCGTGCGTGCCGTCGGCGATGTCGGCTCGGATGTCGGCGTCACCGTCGGCGAGGAGATCGGCGGCACGCAGCCAGCCGTAGTCCTTGTTGATGCGCAGGAGGCCCGGCTCGACTTCGAACAGGCCCACCACGTCGACCACCGGGTCGACCGTGGTGAGGCTCGTGCCTTCGGGCAGGTGGATGTTGAGGTTCGCGATCTGGCGCTCGGCGACCCCGATCATGCCCATGGAGCGCAGACCGATGTAGCCGGCGGGGGCCGCGCCATAGTCCCGCTCGTCACGCGGGAGCCGGAGCGGCACCGCCACCACGGCGATGATGCGTGTCGCTCCCAGGGCCGCGGCGGCGGAGACCGGCACGATCTCGATCACCCCACCGTCGACGTAGTCGTCGTCGGCCATGGGGTGCGGCGGGAAGACCATCGGCACGCTCGCCGAGGCGATGGCGCCGTCCACCAGGTCCACCGGACCGGCGGACTCGCCCGGCGCAGGGGTGCGGGCGTCGGATTCGACCAGCGTGCCGTCTTCGGTGACGTAGCGCAGGACGCCGGCACGCAACGCGGTCACGGCCAGCCGCAGCTGCAGGCCGGGACGGGCGATGAGCGCGGGGTCGACGGCCCGGACGCCATCCTCGCTGCCGTGCCGGAGCGCGCCCTCCAGAGGGTCCAGGTTGAGTATGGAGCTGCCGCTGCTGCGCAGGTGACGCCGGACGCGGGGCAGCCGGAGGCCGGCGCCGGCCACCAACCGGGCCAGGTGGCGCTGCCGCTTCCGCCGGGCCCGGCGGGCCTGGCGCCGGCCTTTGCGCCCGGAGTCGCACGCCGGGACGACCTCGTTGCCGGCGAGCACGGTCGAGGGGGTCAAGGGGAACGGCGGTCGGGTGCCCTCGGTGATCTCCTGGTGGATCTCACGGCCCAGCGCGGTCCCGTCGAGCGCGCCGAGCCAGGCCTGCTTGCCGAACACGTGGTCGGTCTGTGTCCAGGCCAGGACGTCACCCTCGATCTCGTTCACACGGTCGAGGAACTCGGGGAGCGTGCGGGCCTGTGCCAGGACGGTGGCAGCGATGGCGCCGGCCGACGTGGCCGTGATGATCTCGGGGGCGATCCCCTCGACGCCGACCAGGTACTGCAGCACGCCGACCTCGAAGGAGCCCTTGGTGCCGCCGCCGGCCAGCACAAAGGCCGTCTGGCCCGAGGGGGGATCAGGAGACATCGGACGATTCTGGCACCGGCCGCGCTGTGCGGACAAAGAAAAGGGGCGGCAAAGAAAGGAGCGGCACAGGCGGCGTGGTGTTCAACCGCCGGCAGCGGCGGTCACGACTTCGACCAGCGAGCCGGCGCGGGCGGGCGTCGTGGCCCACTCCGAGCGGGGGATGACGCAGCGGTCGACGGCGACCGCCACCCCCCTGGGGTCGTCCTGGGCGGTGAGCGCCGCCACGAGGTCGGCGATGGTCGCACCGGCGCGGACCTGAATCGGTTCGCCGTTGAGCCGGAGGGCGAGCCCCGTCACGCCGGCGCCAGGGCCTCGATGAGCGGGGCGACCGGGCGCCGCCCGACCAGGTCGACCACCGCGGCGGCGGTGAGGGGCGCCAGCAGAATGCCGTTGCGGTAGTGGCCGGCGGCGGCGATGACGCCGTCCAGTGCGGTCCACCCGATGCACGGGGTGTTGTCGGGCGTGGCGGGCCGCAGACCGGTGGCGGCCTCGAGCAGCTCGAGCTCGTCGACGCCGGGCACGATCGCCCGCGCGTCGCACAGCAATTCGTGCACGGCACCCGCCCGCACCGCGGTGTCGGCACCCCGCTCCTCGACCGTGGCGCCGACGACGACCGAGCCGTCTCGGCGGGGCACCAGATACACCGCCCGCCCGTGCACCAGGCCGCGCACGGTGCGCGCCAGCAGCGGGACGGGCGTCGCGGCGGCGGGCGGCCCGAGGCGCAGGATGTGCCCTTTGACGGGGCGGAGCGAGGGCAGCCCCGCCCCGCCCAGCCCGTCGATGGCGCCCAGGCCGGTGCCGGCCGCCAGGACGACGAGGTCCGCGCCGAGGCGGCGGCCGTCCGCCAGGACGAGCGTGGGCCCGTCGTCGAGCGCGGTGACGCAGCTCTCGAGGAGCGTCACCCCGCCGGCGCGGCAGGCCTGCGCGAGCGCTCCGAGGAGGGCGCGGTTGTCGACCTGGTGGTCGCCCGGGACCTCGATGCCCCCGCGCACGGCGGGACTCAGGGCCGGAACCAACCCGCGGCATTGGCTGGCGCTGCGTCGGTGTGCCTCGAGGCCGAGCGTGTGCTGATAGGCGAGGAGGTCGTCGAGGCTGGCGCGATCGGACGCATCGAGCGCGACCGTCACCGTCCCTGTCGTGTCGTAGCCCACGTCGTGACCGGTGGCGCCCTCCAGTGCGGCGGCGAAGCCGGGCCAGCGTCCGGCGCCCTCCACGAGCAGCCCGGTCAGCGCCGACTCGCCGAACTGCGCCTCGGTGACCGGGGCGAGCATGCCGGCCGCCACCCACGACGCACCGTCGTGCCCGGGGGCGGGCGCCAGCACGGTCACCACATGACCGTTTCGTGACAATTCCCACGCACAGGCCAGGCCGATGACCCCGCCGCCCACGACATGGATGCGCGATCCCATGTGCCGAGCCTACGAGGGCGGTCGTGTATCCTGGTCTCTCCACTTCGGGCCAACGTCGTCCCGGTATCCGTTCAACTTCTCCTCACTCGGAAGGACGCCGATGGCCACTGGCCTCTACGACCCGGCATACGAGCACGACGCCTGTGGGGTCGGCATGGTGGCCGATCTCAACGGCCGCCCGGACCACGACATCGTCGATCGCGGCCTCACCGTCCTGGAGCGCCTGGCTCACCGCGGCGCCTCCGGCGCCGAGGTCAACACCGGTGACGGCGCCGGCATCCTCGTGCAGATCCCGCACCGCTTCCTCGCCGCGGCCGCCGAGGCGGCCGGGTTCACGCTGCCGGGCGCCGGCAGCTACGCGGTCGGCCTCGTCTTCCTGCCCACCGACCCCGACGACGCGGCGAAGGCCCGCACGGTCGTGGAGCACACGGCGGCCGAGGAAGGCCTGACCGTGCTGGGATGGCGCGCCGTCCCGACCGACGCCGGCGACCTGGGCCTGATCGCCATGAGCGCCATGCCGCGCATTGAGCAGCTGTTCGTGGCCCCCTCGGGAGCCGGCGTCGACACCATGGCGCTCGAGCGGCGCGCCTTCGTGCTGCGCAAGAGGGTGGAGCACGCGGTCGACGGCGTCTACTTCCCCTCGCTGTCGGCGCGCACCATCGTCTACAAGGGCATGCTCACCTCGGAGCAGCTGCGCCAGTTCTTCCCGGACCTGCGCGACCCGACCTTCGAATCGGGCCTGGCGCTGGTGCACTCGCGCTTCTCGACCAACACGTTCCCGAGTTGGCCGCTGGCGCACCCGTACCGCTACCTGTGCCACAACGGCGAGATCAACACGCTGGCAGGCAACCGCAACTGGATGCGGGCTCGCGAGGCGCTCCTCGAGACCTCGCTGATTGAGGGCGACCTGTCGCGCCTCTACCCGATCTGCACGCCCGGGGCGAGCGACTCGGCCAGCTTCGACGAGGTGCTCGAGCTGTTGCACCTCGGTGGGCGCTCGCTGCCGCACGCCGTGCTGATGATGATCCCCGAGGCCTGGGAGAACCACACCACCATGGACCGCGAGCGGCGCGCCTTCTACCGCTACCACGCGTCACTGATGGAGCCGTGGGACGGCCCGGCGGCGGTCTGCTTCACCGACGGCACGGTGGTCGGCGCCGTGCTCGACCGCAACGGGCTCCGCCCGGCGCGGTACTGGGTCACCGACGACGGGCTGGTCGTGCTCGCCAGCGAGGTCGGCGTCCTCGACATCGCGCCGGACCGCATTGTGCGCAAGGGCCGCCTGCAGCCGGGGCGCATGTTCCTGGTCGACACGGCCAAGGGCCGACTCGTCGAGGACGAGGAGATCAAGGCCGAGCTCTCGTCCGAGCACCCCTACGGCGAATGGCTGGCCGAGGACCAGATCCGGCTGGACGAGCTGCCCGCCCGGACGATGCTCACGCCACAGCACGGCCGCGTCGTGACCCAGCAGCGCCTCTTCGGCTACACGACCGAGGAGCTGCGGGTGATCCTGGCCCCCATGGCCCGCACCGGCGCCGAACCGCTCGGCTCCATGGGCTCGGACACGTCCATCGCCGTGCTCTCGGACCGCTCCCGCCTCCTCTACGACTACTTCACCCAGCTCTTCGCGCAGGTCACCAACCCGCCGCTCGACGCCATCCGGGAGGAGCTGGTGACCTCGCTGTCGGCCACCATCGGTCCCGAGGCCAACCTGCTCGAGGCCAAGGCGGGCTCGTGCCGCCAGATTCTGCTGCCGCTGCCCGTCATCGACCGCGACGACCTGGCCAAGCTGATGTACGTCAACGAGGGCGGCGAGACGCCGGGCTTCAAGGCCTTCGCCATCGACGGGCTCTTCGAGGTGCGCGAGGCCGGTGAGGCCGGCGCCCCCACGGCCGCCGGCGGCGAGTCGCTGCGCCGGGCCATCGACGACGTGCGGCGCCGCGTCTCGGAGGCCATCGCCGAAGGCGCCAACCTCATCGTCCTGTCGGACCGCAACGCCAACGTGGACTGGGCCCCCATTCCCTCCCTGCTCCTCACGGCGGCCGTGCACCACCACCTGGTGCGGGAGAAGACGCGCACCAAGGTGGGCCTCGTGATCGAGACCGGGGACGCCCGCGAGGTGCACCACATGGCACTGCTCATCGGCTTCGGTGCGGCGGCGGTGAACCCCTACCTCGCCCTCGACTCCATCGACGACATGATCTCCGAGGGGCTGCTCGAGGGTGTCTCCCCCCGCCAGGCGCGGCGCAACTACGTCAAGGCGGCCTGCAAGGGCGTGCTCAAGGTGATGTCGAAGATGGGCATCTCGACGGTGGCCTCCTACACCGGCGCCCAGGTCTTCGAGGCGATCGGCCTCGACGGTGCGCTCATCGACGAGTACTTCACGGGCACGGCCAGCCGCATCGGCGGCGTCGGGCTCTCGGTCCTCGCCGCCGAGGTGGCCACGCGCCACCACCAGGCCCACGAGGCCCGCCCGACCGAGCGCGCCCACCGCGAGCTCGAGGTGGGCGGCGAGTACCAGTGGCGCCGCGAGGGCGAGTTCCACCTCTTCAACCCCAAGACGGTGTTCAAGCTCCAGCACGCCACGCGGGCGAAGCGTTACGGGGTCTTCAAGGAGTACACGGCGGCCGTCGACGACCAGTCCGAGAAGCTGGGCACGCTGCGCGGCCTGATGCGTCTCAAGCCCGCTCCGGGCGGCCCCATCCCCATCGACGAGGTCGAGCCGATCGCCTCCATCCTGACCCGCTTCTCCACCGGCGCCATGTCCTACGGCTCCATCTCGGCCGAAGCGCACGAGACCCTGGCCGTCGCCATGAACCGCCTGGGCGGGCGCTCCAACACCGGCGAGGGGGGCGAGGACGCCGATCGCTTCACGCCCGACGCCAACGGGGACCTCCGGCGCAGCGCGATCAAGCAGGTGGCCTCGGGCCGCTTCGGCGTGACGAGCGAGTACCTGGTCAACGCCGACGACCTCCAGATCAAGATCTCCCAGGGCGCCAAGCCGGGGGAGGGGGGCCAGCTGGCCGGCATCAAGGTCTACCCGTGGATCGCGCGCACCAGGAAGTCGACACCCGGCGTGGGACTGATTTCGCCGCCGCCCCACCACGACATCTATTCCATTGAGGACATCGCACAGCTCATTCACGACCTCAAGTCGTCCAACCCGCAGGCCCGTGTCCACGTCAAGCTGGTGGCCGAGGTGGGCGTCGGCACGGTGGCGGCCGGCGTGGCCAAGGCCCACTCCGACGTCGTGCTGATCTCCGGCCACGACGGCGGGACCGGCTCGGCACCGTTGACCTCGCTCAAGCACGCCGGCATCCCCTGGGAGATCGGGCTGGCCGAGACGCAGCAGACGCTGTTGGTCAACGGGCTGCGGGACCGCATCGTCGTGCAGGTCGACGGGCAGCTGAAGACCGGCCGTGACGTCGTCATCGGTGCGCTGCTCGGCGCCGAGGAGTACGGCTTCGCCACGGCGCCCCTCGTGGTCTCGGGGTGCGTCATGATGCGCGTCTGCCACCTCGACACCTGCCCGGTCGGCATCGCCACGCAGAACCCGGCCCTGCGGGCCAAGTACAGCGGCAAGCCGGAGTTCGTCGAGACCTTCTTCGAGTACATCGCCGAGGAGGTGCGCGAGCTGCTGGCCTCGCTGGGCCTGCGCTCACTGGACGAGGCCGTCGGTCGCGTCGACCTGCTCGACACCGAAGCCGCGGTGTCGCACTGGAAGGCGGCAGGCCTCGACCTCTCGACGGTCCTGGCCGAGCCCGACGTGCCCGCCGGCGTGGGCCGGCGCCAGACGCAGCTGCAGGACCACGGGCTGGAGAAGGCGCTCGACCACGCCTTCCTGGACGCCTGCGCGCCGGCGGTGGCCGACGGCACCCCGGTCTCCATGGAGCTGCCGATCACCAATGTCGACCGCACGGTCGGGACGCTGCTCGGCGCCGAGATCAGCCGGCGGCACGGGGCGGCCGGCCTGCCCGACGACACCATTTCGCTGACCTTCACCGGCTCGGCGGGACAGAGCTTCGGGGCGTTCGTGCCCCGGGGCGTGACGATGCGCCTCTACGGCGACGCCAACGACTACTTCGGCAAGGGGCTCTCGGGAGGCCGCCTGGTGGTGCGCCCACCGGAGAGCTCGCCGTTCGCCGCCGAGGAGCAGATCATCGCCGGCAACGTCATCCTCTACGGCGCCACCGGCGGTGAGGTGTTCATCCGGGGCCAGGTGGGCGAGCGCTTCTGCGTGCGCAACTCGGGGGCGACCGCGGTGGTCGAAGGCGTGGGCGACCACGGGTGCGAATACATGACCGGGGGCACGGTCCTGGTCCTCGGCCCGACCGGGCGCAACTTCGCCGCCGGCATGTCGGGCGGCATCGCCTATGTCTACGATCCCGGCCGGACCTTCGGGCAGCGCGTGAACCCGGAGATGGTGGAGGTGGAACCGCTCGACCCGGCCGACGCCTTCAGCGTGCGTGCACTGGTGGAGCGGCACGGCGTGGAGACCGAGTCGCCCGTGGCCGCCCGCCTGCTGGAGTGCTGGGACACCGAGGTCCTCGAGTTCGTGAAGGTCATGCCCCGCGACTACCGGCGCATCCTCGACGCCACCCGCCTGGCCGAGGCCGAGGGCCGCTCGGTGGAAGAAGCAGTGATGGAGGCGGCGCATGGGTAAGAAGACGGGGTTCATGGAGTTCCCGCGCAAGTTGCCGCGGCGGCGGCCGGTGTCGGTCCGGCTGCGCGACTGGCGCGAGGTCTACGAGCCGTTCGGCGAGGACGAGACCAAGGAGCAGGGCGCGCGCTGCATGGACTGCGGCATCCCGTTCTGCCACGACGGCTGCCCGCTCGGGAACCTGATCCCGGAGTGGAACGACCTGGTCTACCGGGACGACTGGCCCGGCGCGATGGAGCGCCTGCACGCCACCAACAATTTCCCCGAGTTCACCGGGCGCCTGTGCCCGGCGCCCTGCGAGGCCTCCTGCGTCCTCGGCATCAACGAGGACCCCGTCACCATTGAGCGGATCGAGTACGAGATCGTCGAGCGGGCCTGGGACGAGGGTTGGGTGGGCCCGCAGTTGCCGACGGTGCGCACCGGCAAGTCGATCGCCGTCGTGGGTTCCGGGCCCGCCGGCCTGGCAGCGGCCCAGCAGCTGGCCCGGGCGGGCCATCTGGTGACCGTCTTCGAGCGGGCGGAGAAGCCCGGCGGCCTGCTGCGCTACGGCATCCCCGAGTTCAAGATGGAGAAGGCCGTCCTCGACCGCCGCCTGGCCCAGATGGAGGCGGAGGGCGTCACCTTCGTGTGCTCGACCTCCGTCGGCGGGCGCGCCCACGACCCGGGGGCGGGCGTGGCCGAGCCCGGCGAGGAACGCGGGATCGGGACGGCGTGTGCGCCCGACGTCACCGTGCGGCCGGCGGCCGAGGTCCAGGCCTCCTTCGACGCGGTCGTCCTGGCCGGTGGGGCCACGCTGCCGCGCGACCTGCCCGTGCCCGGACGCGCGCTCGACGGCATCCATCTGGCGCTGGAGTACCTCAAGCCCTCGAACCTGGTCCGGGAGGGGGCGCTCGGCGCGTCGCCGATCAACGCCAAGGGCAAGCGCGTGGTCATCATCGGCGGCGGCGACACGGGGGCGGACTGCCTCGGCACGGCCCACCGCCAGGGCGCCACGTCGGTGCACCAGCTCGAGATCATGTCCGAGCCTCCGAGCGACCGGCTGGCCGACAACCCGTGGCCGCTGTGGCCGCTGATCCTGCGCACCTCCTCGGCCCACGAGGAAGGCGGGGAGCGGCTCTTCTCGGTGACCACGACCGAATTCGTCGACAACGGTTCGGGCGCCGTGCGCGCCCTGCGCGGGCACACCGTGGAGATGCGCACCGAGGACGGCCGCCCCGTCTTCGAGGAAGTGCCGGGGTCAGAGTTCGAGCTGGAGTGTGATCTCGTGTTCCTGGCCATGGGGTTCGTCGGGACCGAGCGCCGCAATGCAGTCGAGGAACTGGGGGTCGAGGTCGGACCGCGGGGCACGGTGGCAGCCGACCCGGACTGGGCGACCAGTGTCGACGGAGTGTTCGTGTGCGGGGACCAGACGCGGGGTCAGAGCCTGATCGTCTGGGCCATCGCCGAAGGGCGGTCCTGCGCGGCGGCCGTCGACCGCTGGCTCATGGGGACGACGGCGCTCCCGGCGCCGATCGTGCCCGGACAGGTGGCGCTCCGCTAGCAGCCACGGGCCCCCGAGGCGGCGGCCCGTCGGTACTGTGCAGGTCATGCCCTTTGCCGATGCCAACGGTGTCTCGCTGTACTACGAGCTCGCGGGGAGCGGCGAGCGGCTGCTGTGCATCTCGGGTACCGGGGGTGACCTGCGCCAGCAGCCCCGTCTGGACGGCCCCCTGGCGGCGAACTTCGAGGTCCTGGCCTACGACCAGCGCGGCCTGGGGCAGAGCAGCGTCCCCGCCTGGCCCTACGCCATGGCCGACTTCGCCGACGACGCCGCCGCACTCCTCGACGCCGTGGGCTGGGACGACTGCCTCGTCGTGGGGGTCTCGTTCGGCGGCATGGTGGCCCAGGAGCTGGCGATCCGGCACCCCGGGCGGGTGCGCAGGCTCGTCCTGGCCTGCACCTCGGCCGGTGGTGCGGGCGGCGCCTCGTATCCCCTGCAGACGCTGGCCGACCTGAGCCCCGAGAAGCGATCTGACGTCCGCCTCGAGCTCCTCGACACCCGGTGGGACGAGGCCTGGCGGCGGGCCAATCCCGCCATGGTGAAGCTGCTCGGCGAGCGCATGGGCCTGGAGGGGGACGACGGCACGCCCCCTCTTGGCCTCACCAATCAACTGGCCGCCCGGGCCGAACACGACACGGCGGAGCGCCTCGGTGCCATGACGTGCCCGACCCTGGTCTGCGGCGGGCGCTTCGACGGGATCGCCCCTCCCGCCAACAGCGAATTTCTGGCCGGGGCCATCCCCGGCGCCCGCCTCGAGCTCTTCGACGGGGGGCACGGATTCTTCATGCAGGATCCGACCGCCTTCCCGGCGATCATCGCCTTCCTCGCCGAGGGCGCGCCGGAGCGCGGCGCGCCGTAGATTGCGTTCCATGGACCTCACCGCGACACGGGAGTGGAAGGCGCTGGCGGCGCACTACGACGAGATCTCGGCGCGGCATCTGCGCGATCTCTTCGCAGACGACCCCGAACGCACCGACCGCATGACGGCCGGCGGGGCCGACCTCGTCATCGACTACTCGAAGCAGCGGGCGACGGACGAGACACTGCGCCTGCTCGTGGACCTGGCGCGCGCCGCCAAGGTGGAGGAGCACCGCGACGCGATGTTCGCCGGCAAGCACATCAACACGACCGAGGACCGCGCTGTCCTGCACGTGGCGCTCCGCATGCCGCCCGGCAGCACATTGCACGTCGACGGCCAGGACGTCGTCGGCGACGTGCAGAGCGTCCTGGGCCAGATGGGCGATCTCTCCGACCGCATCAGGAACGGCCAGTGGACCGGGGCGACCGGCAAGCGGATCGCCGCGGTGGTCAACATCGGGATCGGCGGCTCGGACCTCGGCCCCGCCATGGCGACGCTGGCGCTGGCCGACTACGCGCAGCCCGGCCTGACCAGCCGCTTCGTCTCCAATGTCGACCCGGTCGATCTCTACGCGGCCACGCACGACCTGGACCCCGAGACGACCCTCTTCGTCATCAGCTCGAAGACCTTCACGACGCTCGAGACGCTGACCAACGCCGCGGCGGCCCGGGACTGGCTCCTCGACGGCCTGGGCAGCGCCGCCGGTGACGACGCGGTGGCCAAGCACTTCGTCGCAGTGTCGACGAATGCCAAAGGGGTGGCGGCGTTCGGCATCGATACGGACAACATGCTCCAGTTCTGGGACTGGGTCGGCGGTCGCTACTCCTATGACTCGGCCATCGGCTTCTCGCTGATGGTGGCGATCGGTCGCCAGGCCTTCGGCGACATGCTCGCCGGCTTCCACGCCATCGACGAGCACTTCCGGACCACGCCGTTGGCCGAGAACCTCCCGGTCATTCAGGGGATGCTCAACGTCTGGTACAACAACTTCTTCGGCGCCCAGACCCACGCCGTGCTGCCGTACAGCCACCGGATGGCCCGCTTCCCGGCCTACCTGCAGCAACTGACGATGGAGTCCAACGGCAAGTCGGTCAAGCTCGACGGCACACCGGTGTCGGGCCAGACGGGGGAGATCTTCTGGGGTGAACCCGGTACCAATGGGCAGCACGCCTTCTACCAGCTGCTCCACCAGGGCACGAAGCTGGTTCCCGCCGACTTCATCGCGTTCGCCGAGTCCACCCACGACACGGGGGACCAGCAGGACCTCCTGATGGCCAACTGCCTGGCGCAGACGAAGGCGCTGGCGTTCGGGAAGACGGCGGAGGAGATCGCCGCAGAAGGGACACCGGCAGCCGTGGTGCCCCACAAGGTCATGCCCGGCAACCGGCCGAGCTCGACCATCCTCGCCCCGAAGCTCACGCCTTCGATCCTGGGCCAGCTCGTGGCGCTCTACGAGCACACCGTGTTCGTCGAAGGCAGCATCTGGGGCATCGACTCGTTCGACCAATGGGGCGTCGAGCTGGGGAAGGTCATGGCCAAGGAGCTGGCGCCGATCCTGACGGACACCGCGGCGCCCGACCTCTCGGGCCAGGACTCGTCGACGGCCTCCCTGGTGCGCCAGTACCGGGGCCTGCGGGGTCGCGCCGTCTGAGCAGCATGGGCACCGTCAGGCCCGCGTTGCAATGCCGTGCAGCGGCTGGCGCGGCATGAGCCCGCGCCACGCGCTCGGCAACGTGCGCCCCAGCCGTCCCAGTTCCTCGAGGTGGGCCTCGGAGAGTGCTTCGAGCCGTTTGCTCCCCGCCGCGGTGAGCTGCAGCCGGACGACCCGATGATCCTCGGGGTCGCGGACCCGCTTGACCCACTTTGCCGCCACGGACCGGTCCACCAGGCCCACCGCGCTGTGATGGCGCAGCAGCAGGTAGTCGGCGACCTCGCCGACGGTCGGACCGCGGCGATCGGGGTGTCCCCGGATGGCGAGCAGGAGTTGGTGCTGCGCCGGGGTCAACCCGGCACCCTCCGCCTGCTGCTCGCTCCAGCGCATGAAGCGCCGCAAGCCGGTCCGCAGCGCCAGCAGATCCTCGTAGTCGGCATCGTAGAGAACCATCGTGCCACGATACTCTCGTGCCACGATAGAACTCGGGATGTCCGGCGGCTCAGGCCACCGTGCTCCGGGCCGCCGGAGACCGGGGCGCACCGGTCACCGCCGAGAGGTGCGGCGACGGGCGCGTGGCCGAGAGCGGCTGGGCGATGTCCTCGAGCGACTTCTGTTCGGCATCGACACCCAAGAAGGCCGCGACGAGCCCGCCGCCGATCATCACCCCGGCTCCGATGAGGTACCCGATGAAGAGCCGGAAATGGTCCTGCCCGTTGCCGATGAGCTCCCCGTAGAGCCAGGGGCCGAAGGCGCCGAAGCTCTGCGCGATGGCGAAGAAGACGGCGATGGCCTTGGCGCGGACCTCGACCGGGAAGATCTCGCTCACGGTCAGGTAGGCCGAGGAGGCGCCGGCAGAGGCGAAGAAGAAGATCACGCACCAGCACGCCGTCTGCGTCACCGCGTTCAGGGCGCCGGCGTTGAAGAGCACGGCGCTGACGGCGAGGAGCAGCCCGGACAAGAGGTAGGTGCCCGCAATCATCTTCCGACGCCCGATGGTGTCGAAGAGGTGCCCGATGGTGAGTGGACCGATGAGATTCCCCAGCGCGAAGAAGATGAAGTAATAGGCGGTGTCCGTCGCCGGGACGTCGTAGATCTTGGTCAGCACGAGGGCATAGGTGAAGAAGATGGCGTTGTAGAGGAACGACTGCGTGATCATCAGGGAGGCCCCGAGAATGGCCCGCCTCGGGTAGTGGACGAACAGCGTGCGAGCCAGGGCGACGAAGCCGATGTTGTTGGCCGGTGTGATCTCAATCGCCTTGGATTCGTCGACCGGTCCCAGGACGCCGCCCCCGTGTTCGGTGAGTTTCTCGATTTCGGCGACCGCGGCCTCGGCTTCCTCGACCCTGCCGTGCATCAGAAGCCAGCGCGGACTCTCGGGGAGGTTCTTCCGTACGAAGAGGATGACGAAGCCCAAAGCCGGCCCGACCAGGAAGGCGACCCGCCACGAGTAGCTGACGGGAAGGTGATTGATCACGAAGATGAAGAAGAGCGTGGCGATCAACGCCCCGCCCCAGTACGTCCCGTTCACGGCGATATCCACCCGTCCCCGGTACTTGGCCGGGATGAGCTCGTCGATGGCCGAGTTGATCGCTGCGTATTCGCCACCGATGCCCATACCGGCGATGAAGCGGGAGGCCCAGACCCAATAGGACCAGCCGTGCGAATGTCCGAAGGTCAGCGCGGTGAGCACGCCCCCGAACAGGTAGACGCCCAGCGTGATCATGAACAGGTTGCGGCGACCGAACTTGTCCGACATCCGTCCGAAGAAGAGGGCACCGACCACCTCGCCGAGGAGATAGACGGTGCCGACCGCGAAGGCGACCTCGGAGGAGGAGAGGTTCAGCGCCTGCTTCTGGCTGATGAGGCCCTCCGCGTTGCTGGCGATGGTGATCTCGAGGCCGTCCAACACCCACGCCACCCCGAGCGCAATGACCAAACGTGTATGGAAACGTGACCAGCCGAGGCGGTCCAGCCGGGCCGGTATGAGGCTCCGAATCGATCCTTCTGATCCTTGGTCTTGGTGCAACCCTCCCGTGTCAGCCGTGGTCGTCGTCGCCACGTCCCCTCCTTTCAGTCGCTGCCGAGAATCTCAGTACCCAGGAGGGCTCCTCGTTATGCACCGTCCGTTTGGGCCTGGACGAACAGCGGCACAGACCAGGCACAGCTGCGGCGTCCTTACTACTGTGCGACAACTACCTTCGAACGGAACCACGGGAGTCATCAATGCCGGAATCCATAAAGGTCGTCATGGCAACCGACGGGTCGCAGGTTGCGATAGACGCAGCACGGCGATCGATGGATCTGCTGCATCCCCAGGCCCACGTCGCCGTTGTCATGGTGATCCCGCAGCACGAGGACCCCGAGGATGACGCCGGGGGCTTCGAAGGTCCCGTGCTCACCGACAAAGAGGCGGACGAGCACTGGAAGAAATGGAACGCCCAGGGACAGTCCGCGCTGGAGCGGACGGCGGCGGTGCTCGGACCCGAGGCGGAGGTACGGCTCGTACCGGACGACGAATCGACGGGGGCCGCTGTCGTCCGCGTCGCCCACGAGATGAGCGCTGACGTGCTCGTGATCGGGTCCTCAGGCAAGAACTGGTTGCGCCGGCTCGTCGGGAGCTCCGTCAGCGACTACGTCGTGCATCATGCCCCGTGTCCGGTCATGCTGATCCGTCACGACCACTGAGCAGCGGGACGCACCCTGAGCCGTCTGGCCCAACCGCCGAGCCTCCACCGGGTTCCCTGAGGAGGCGCCTGCTCATGTGGAGACATTGTGCAGGTGCCAATAGATGGCCGCGTAGGAGATCGCGATCAGACCTGCTCCCAACAGATACGTGAGCACGCGATTGCGTTTGAGCAGCCCGGATCGGCGAATCGGATTCTCGACCCCGTAATAGATGACGGCGGCCACCGCAAGTGAGAGCGCCACCAGTTCGAGTTCGGCATGCAGCGGCAGCGCGCCGCTGATGCTGTATTGCTCCGCAATGATGAGGATCGGCCAGTGCACCAAGTACAGCGAATAGGAGATGTTCCCAAGCCACTGAACCGGGAGGAAGTGTGCAACGACGCCGAAGTCCGACGACTGCCGCAACGTTCCGCCGGCAATGACCAGTCCCGTGGCAAAGACGGGGACCAGAGCGGCTGATCCGGGCCACGGCGTCGACGGTTCGATCGTCCACGCGCTGACCAGGATGATGACCACCCCGAGGATCCCGAGTGCCGTTCCCAGTCTCCGTGCCCGATCGCGCAGGACGGGGACTAGAACGGCAAGCAGGGCTCCCAGAGCGAGCTCCCAGGCTCGGGTCAGCGGCGAGAAGAATGCCCAGATTTCGTTGCGCGAGGTTTCGACGATGCACCAAGAGACGGAGGCGCACATGATCGCCACCAGGGCGGCCAAGAGCTTGGTGCGCGCAGGCGTCTTCGGGAGGATGGCCGTCAGGGTGAGGAAGAGCAACGGCCAGACGAGGTAGAACTGTTCTTCGACGGCCAGCGACCAATATTGCTGGTATGCCGACGGCGGGAGCCTCGAATTGAGGTATTGCGTACCGGTGGACGCGAAGTGAAAATTCGCGACGAACGCTGCGACCCACTTCGCATCCACCGCATTCTGGTCGCCGGACACGAATCCCAGATAGTGGTAGACGGCAAAGAGGGTCGCGACGAGGACCAGGGTCGCCGCCGGGAGGATCCGCCGAATGCGTCGTCCGTAGAAGTCGACCAGAGAAATCGACCCCTTCTGATGGTGCTCACCGAGGAGGACGCCCGTGATCACGAAGCCGGAGATGACGAAGAACACGTCCACCCCGAGGAACCCACCGTGAAATCCCGGGAGATCGGCGTGATACCAGACGACCAGCACGACGGCCAGCGCGCGCAGCGCCTGAATGTCGGGACGAAAGGCTCGAGGGTGCTCCTCCGCCACCGGGCCCCTCAGGGTCTCAAGCTCACTCATGTCTTCCGCCGACGAATCGCTCGTGATTTGATGAAAGGGATCGATGAGGGTTTACTCGGTCGCTCCTGCCCCGCACAAGCGACGGGCGCGGTACTCCCCAGACGTCGTGACATTTCTCCGAACGGTCGCACCCCGTCGGACCGGTTGTCCGGCCACAATCCCATGGACGACTGCTCAGAGAGCGGCCGATCCGAGACGCAGGTACGATCCCGGCCATGGCGACCACGCTTCGATTCGTAGCGGATTCCGTCGGAGCGGATATCCGGAAGTGCACTGCATTGTGGAGGGGATGCAAGCTGATGTCTCTTGGCCTCCTGACACTCGTTGCGACCGTGGTCGTCGTGGGTCAGTCGAGTGAGACGGTCGGTGCATCGGGCCAGCCGAATTCCAAGATAGACGTCCTGCCCGGAGTCGCTGCTGTCCAATCGTCGATCGCCAGTGCTGAAAAGGCGGAGGCGCTGAACCAGAATCTGGTCCCGCAGCTTGGATCGGAGGCGAACTCTCGGTTCGTAGACTCTTGCGCGAGCGAGCCTGGTCAGTCCAACGATTCTCCCGCCGCGGTCGCGTGCAACTATGGCGATCCGAGTGCACCAGATGCGGTGGTTCTCTACGGCGACTCCTACATAGAACAGTGGCTTCCGACCTTCGATGCTCTCGGTAAGCAAGATCACTTCAAGGTCGCCGCCTATGTCCGATACGGCTGCCCGTTCGCGGCGGTCACCGAACGCGACTATTTGGGCTCCGTGGACGCCGGATGTGCAACGTTCCGACAGAACGTCATAGCCGCGATCAACGCCATGGCTCCGCCGCCGAGCCTGACGCTCCTGTCAGAGGCCCAGTTGAAGGTCGAGCTCGCAGCCGACGGTTCGACCATGTCAAACAAGACCTGGGCCAACGGGATCCGCTCGACGCTCGGGCGGTTGCACGTGAGTCCGCTGGGCGTGCTCTTCGGAACGCCGGTGGCGACCAATACGCCGAACACCTGCTTGTCCGCTCGCCTCACTCGTATTCAACTGTGCGCAACGCCGACCGCCGAGGCATATTCGATCGCCAGCGACAAGGCTGACGAGGCTGCGGTCGTGGCAAGTCATGACGAGGTCGTGAATCTGTCCCCGTTGTTCTGCGGTTCCCGGTGCCCCGAGGTGATCAACGATCAGCTCGTCTTTGCTGACGATGACCATGTCGATCGCTCCTATGCGCTGCAACTCGGCACGGCCTTCGGTTCGCTGATCGGTTGCATCGGCACCGAGGTCCCCGCTGCCCAGAACCCACCGGGAGGGGTCCTGCAATCCCTCCTCGGAGGAATGAGCGGACCGCCGATCGTCGCCGCGTGCAAGGCCGCGGCCAGTCCCCCCTACAATCGCTAGTTCGACATCGGACACGGTGGCGGTCGCCACCGGTCAGTTGTACCTGCCCTTTGAGACGCCCGCGACGTTCGCAGCCTTCAGGATCGCGGCGTGGGACCCCGTTCCCGCCAGGTAGTCGTTCAGAAACGCCACAACAGTGCGGTCGATGACCGGGCCCCACGGCTCGCCAAAATCGACGTGGGGTGCTCCGAGCATCAGGGCTTGGTACTTCGGTGTGCGGGTCACGCGCGTACGTCGCTTCGGTGTCGACGAGCGGTGACGTCGTGTCGGCCGTGCCACTCACTTCGAGCGTCGGTGGGTGGTAACCGTCGGTCGGGAAATAGCTCCCGCTGCCATCGAACTGGTAGTCGTAGGCCGACAGCACGACGGCGGCCTTGACGAGCCTCCCCAGGCTGCGGCAGCAGGTATTGGCCGTCAGGGCGAGTGTGGTCACCCCGCCGAGGGAGTGCCCGGCCACGGCCACGCGCGACGGATCCAGCAGGTTCGTCACTGGTTCACCCCGGGTGTGATTGAGGCTGATCAGTTTCTCGATGACGAACTTCACATCGCCGGGTTGCTCCTTCACGTCGATGAGCGTGGTCCCACCGGGGGCGTATTCGGAGGACAGGGGGAAATCCACCGCAGCGACCACATACCCCGCTGATGCCCACTGCTCGAGCAGCGACTCGTAGTCCTCCGGGACGGATCCGTACCCCGGCGAGAACACGACGAGGGGGAATCGCTCAGCGCCCCCCGCGGCGCGCTTCGGAAGGAACAGGAGGGTCGGGAGGGAGCGCTCTGGGCTTCCCGGGTAGGAGCCGTTCGCCGGCGTGGCCCGGGTCGTGTCGACCAGACGAAGCAGCTTGAGCTGTACGTGATAGGCACCGATCCGATGGTTGTCCTGGGCCGCCCCGACCGGGGGGACGCCGGCGACGAGCACGGTGGCGGCCGCCACCATCAGAGCGAAGCAGATCACCCGCCCTTTCCGGACCGCCGACGCGGTGCGCCCGCCGCCCGCGCGGCTCCACCTGCTGGGCGCGGCTGAGGAGGGCATGGAGGAACCATGGTCGGAGCGCATTGGGGGGCGCTGATAGCGGGATCAACGATTCCTGTGATTCCTGTGAACTCCCTGAGACTGCTCCGCCAGAGCCACGCACGCCGCGAGTGGCCACAGGTCCAGAGACATCAGCTCCGGGGTTCGCCGAGGCCGTCGTGTCTGCGCCTCGAGAGCACAGTCGAACGGGGGTCCTCCTGCTGATCCGATAGCGTTCGGCCCGCTGACTCTTGACGAGGTGTGCTGTGAACGAGGAATGGCACGCAGGGCATTCGTTGCGGCACGGCGCAAGCCTCGAAGAACGCCTTGATTGGCATGTTGCACATGCAGGCCTGTGGATGCCGCCCCATTCCAGCGGGATCTCTCAGGAGATCAACGACAGGCGCACGTCGGAGCCGGACCGCCGCCGATACCACCGATCTTCAGGCTGATGCGCCGCTTCTGAGGACAGGCACCACCGTCGAATCAGCCCCCTTCGACATGCCGGGGGACTGCTCCCGTGAGCGAGCATATGACTCGCATCATCTTGTGCCCCGGATCTGCCGTGGGGTCGAACATGCACGGACAGCCTCCGGCAATAACGGTCATTCCGTGCTGCCGTCCAAACTCCGCACCCTCCGGTGAGACGCTCCCGGACCCGAAGGCGCGGTGCATCCACACTCGATCGATGCCAAGTTCGACACACTCGTGCATCGTCTTCTCCGCCGTCTCAGGTCTCGTGGCGATCACCACCCAGTCCACTCCGCCCGGGATCGACTTCAGGTCGCGGAAACAAGGGTCTCCCTCGACTTCTTCGGCGTTGGGATTGACGGCGAACGCCTCAAAACCCCGGTCACGAAGACGCTTGTAGACGACGTTGCTGCCGTGATCCTTGGGTGTTCTCGACACCCCCGTCACGGCGACCCTCTTATGGGTCAAGAACTCCCGGGCAGCATCTTTCGTGGTGCTCATGGCTTCGCACTCCCAACGTTGATGGACATCTCCCGCTCACCGTTCTCAACCCCGGGGAGCTGAGGCATCGGTGATCCCTGACGAACAGCGAGAACGGTGACAGCGGCTCCGACGATCCCGAAGACGGCCTCGAGCGGTTGCAATCCGATCCAGGTCACCTCGGCGACCTCGAAGGCGATCAGCCCTACCCCGGCGAAGATCGAAAGTGCGCGTGCATGAGGCAACCTTCGTCGCTGCCATTCTGCGGCGAGCAGAAATCCGCCTCCGACCAAGGTGGTCAGGAGAATCCCAGGCACACGCCAGTTCGAGAACGGACTTCCATCGAGCGCCGACAGCGTGGCCCGCAACAACGAACCGTCCGGCTGCGCCGCAAGCATCACCCCGCCCGCCAGTGCGCTGACGCCTGTGAAGTACTCCAAGGAGACCAGAACATGGTCCTCGACGCGCCTCACGGCGCAACTCGGCCGGGGATCGGAACCTCTGTCATCTGCCGCTGAGCCACCGTGACCCCGGCCTTCCAACCCGGCGCCCTCCCGTGATTCGGAGGCTGGCCCGCGTCCGCATGCAGACCGATTCGGGTCAGAACCCAGGCGACCACCGAGTTGGAGTTCCACATCTCGCCTGCACGAAGCTCGTCACGCCCCCACACCGGCGTGGGAACGGACGGCACCATGGCGAGCGCCTGCTTCACCAAGTCGGCTTCACAAGAGAGATGGACTGGACTACCGACCGCGCTGGCAAGGTCGGGAATCAGGCCGCCGTGCCATCGCCGGATTTCGTAGCGGAAGAGCCGGAGACGACCGGCAGGTCTCCACCCAACGGGTCCTTCGGCGACGACTCCTCGGCCGATGCGTCCGCCAGCATCGGGAATGGGGGTCATTTCGATCACGGTCGACGCGCCGTCAACGACCGCGACGAGGGCGGAGTGATACAGGTCCTGTGGGGAGCGGTGTTGCACCAATGCGGACAGACGCTCGTACGCCCGGCCGCTCGCGCGTACGACGTGGCCACCTGCACCCAGAGGAATCCAGTACAGGTCAAGCGTCGTGGATCGGTCGCCGGGGGAGGGATGTCTCCCCTCCACGTGTGCCCACGAAGGACCTGTCACAACGACGATTCTGACGACTCGTTCCGAATTCGGTTAGGGACCTTGTTCTGGGCAAGCAGGGACCTTCCTCCTCACTTGTTGGCCTCTCAGGCCACATTCAGTCCGCGTGACCACGATGTGCCGGATTGGTGCACCCGCGGCGACGTGAGCGCCGGTCGCTGTCGCCCGTCAGATCGGCCGCGTCGCCCCGACGAAGAGCAAGCTCCCAAATGACGAACCGAGGGTCGCAGGGAAGGTTTCGGCACGGACGTCAGCACCGGTGTGGGGAGCGTCAACCATCACGTATTGCCCACCGATGACCCCGACGAACAGCCCGACGTGGTCGATGGAACCGGGACCGCCGCCAAAAAACACGAGGTCGCCGGGCTCAAGTCCCGCGTCGGGAGCGAGCTTCGGCGTGGCGTCGTATTGGTCCTGGGCCACGCGGGGAAGTGACACCCCGGCCACGGCATAGGCGGCCTGCACCAGACCGGAGCAGTCAAAGCCCACCCCGGGCGTCTCGCCGCCCCAGATGTAGGGCGTGCCAATCTGCGAGAGGGCCCACGAAACGGCCACTGAGCCCGCTCCGGATTCCGCAATCGGCCCCGAACGGCCGCTTGCCGCATCGGTCGAGACGGTGGAGTAGGACTGAGCGAGCGCAAGGACTTGCTCGACGTAGCTGGCGGAGTGGTTGTAGGCGTACACGGCACCGGAGAGGTCGGACCCGCCGGCCGCACCGTCGGCACAGAGGAGCCGGGCCGCCGCGAAAATGGCGTCCGTCGGGTCGTAGGGGCTCGGCGGATCGGCCCCACCGGGAGGCACCGGCTCGTCGTAAGAGGCAAAGGTGGCTGGCTCGAACTGCATGATTCCCTCTGCACCAGCGCTGTTGGCCCCACTGTGCACTCCCGGCAGATTCGATTGACCATTGTCCGACTCAATGGTGCCGATGGCAGCGAGAATGGTCCAGGGGAGTCCGGGGCACGTTGCCGCCGCCTGCTGGTAGAGCGTCAGCATCGCTGGAGGGATCTGGGCTGTCGCTGGAGAAGATGCCGCCGGAGCCCCACCGCCGACACCAAACAGCGAGACGGCCGATGCCAGAATCGCCGTCCCAATGACGGCCACGGCCAGGCCGACCGCCAGTCCGGCGGCGATCAGGCCCTTCAACGGATCTCCCCGCGCCGACATGGGACCGTAAGTGCCACGCCGGGGAACGGTCGGCCTCGGGTCCTGTCAGAACGTTGCTACGGCGTCTCCGAGCGGCAGGTGGGGACCGCCGTGGAGGTAGCGTCTCGGGCTGTTCGACTAGGAGGTAGAGAGTTGTCCGAAGTGTCCCGTGCGGTGCTGCCGATCCCAGACCGCCCACAAGTGGGTCTGACGACCTATGACGCCCGCGATCCCGACACCCAGTTCCCACCCATTGAGCCACTGCTGCCGCCGGCTGGCGCACCTAACGTGCTGGTCATCCTGTTGGACGACATCGGTTTCGGGGCGTCGAGCGCCTTCGGCGGCCCGTGTCGCACGCCGACGGCAGAGCGCCTCGCCGCGGGGGGACTGAAATACAACCGGTTCCACACCACCGCCCTGTGCGCACCGACGCGGCAAGCGTTGCTCACCGGACGGAATCATCACTCCGTCTCGATGGGAAGCATCACCGAGAGTGCCACCGCGGCACCTGGCCAGAGTTCGCTGCGGTCGAACACGAAGGCACCGTTGGCCATGACCTTGAAGCTCAACGGGTACTCCACGAGCCAGTTCGGCAAGTGCCACGAGGTCCCGGTGTGGCAATCGTCTCCCATGGGTCCCTTCGACATGTGGCCCTCGGGTGGGGGTGGCTTCGAGTACTTCTACGGCTTCATCGGCGGCGAGAACAACCAGTGGTATCCGGCTCTCTACGAGGGCCTGACACCCATCGAACCGGAGAAGACGCCCGAGGAGGGCTACCACCTCACCGAGGACCTGGCCGATCATGCCATCGACTGGGTGCGTGCCCAGAAGGCCCTGGTTCCTGACAAGCCCTTCTTCATGTACTTCGCTCCGGGGGCGACCCACGCACCGCACCACGTTCCTCAGCAGTGGGCGGACAAGTACAAAGGCCTGTTCGCCCACGGATGGGACAGGCAGCGTGAGCTGACCTTCGCCCGGCAGAAGGAACTGGGGGTCATCGCACCGGACGCCAAGCTGACCGCGCGCCACGCCGAGATTCCGTCTTGGGACGAGATGCCCGAGGAACTTCGCCCCATCCTCGAACGAGAGATGGAGGTCTACGCCGGATTTCTGGAGCACACGGACCACCACGTCGGCCGGTTGGTAGACGCCATCGAGGGCCTCGGCATCCTCGACAACACGCTGATCTACTACATCATCGGCGACAACGGAGCCTCCGCCGAAGGCACGATCAACGGTGCCTTCAACGAGATGGCCAACTTCAACGGCATGGCCGCGCTGGAGACGCCCGAGTTCCTCCTGTCCAAGCTCTACGAGCTGGGTTCACCGACCTCCTACAACCACTACGCCGTCGGCTGGGCCTGGGCCATGGACACGCCGTACCAATGGACCAAGCAGGTGGCCTCGCATTGGGGTGGAACGCGGAACGGGACCATCGTCCATTGGCCCGGAGGCATCACTGAGCACGGCGGCCACCGATCCCAGTTTTGCCACGTCATCGACGTGGCCCCGACCATCCTCGAAGCGGCCGGAATACCCGAGCCGTTGTCGGTCAACGGCGTGCAGCAGTCGCCCATGGAGGGGACCTCAATGCTCTACAGCCTCAACGATGCCGACGCACCCGAGCGGCACGACCTCCAGTACTTCGAGATGTTCGGCAACCGCGGCATTTACTACAAGGGCTGGAGTGCGGTCACCAAGCACCGGACACCGTGGGAGCTCGGAGCAGTGAAGCTCGCCGCCTTCGATGACGACATCTGGGAGCTCTACGACGGCAGCAAAGACTGGACCCAGGCCGACGACCTGTCGGTCCAGCTGCCGGAGAAGCTGCGTGACCTTCAGCGTCTGTGGCTGATAGAGGCGGTCAAGTACAACGTGCTCCCGATCGACGACCGGACCGGGGAACGCTTCGACCCGGCCGCAGCTGGACGACCCCAGCTCATCACCGGCACATCCCAACTTCTCTTCCCCGGCATGAAGCGTCTCTCGGAGAACAGCGTCCTCAACATCAAGAACAAATCCTTCTCGGTGACGGCCACACTCCAGGTGAATGACGACCCGGCTCAGGGTGTCTTGATCGCCCAGGGTGGAGCGTTTGGCGGCTGGGCGCTCTACGCACAGGCCGGTCGTGCCAAATTCGCCTACAACGTCTTGGGCATCCACATGTTCATCACCGAGGCAATCGAACCGATCCCGCAGGGCATTCATCAGGTCCGGATGGAGTTCGCCTACGACGGTGGTGGCTTGGCCAAGGGCGGAACCGTCACCCTCTTCTACGACGGGAAGGCTGTTGGGGAGGGGAGAATCGAAGTGACCCAGCCAATGGTCTTCTCAGCTGATGAGACCACTGACATCGGCGACGATTACGGGATGCCGGTCTCACCCGAGTATGCCGGTTCGAGCAAGTTCAACGGCAAGATCGAGCTCGTCCAAATCGACATCGGTGACGACAACCACGACCACATGGTCAATCCTGAGGACCTCATCAGGGTGGCCATCTCCCGGCAGTAACTACTCGCGTACCGGTAAGGGATGGAACTTGACTGGACCGCACCGCACAACGCCGAGGCCTTCGCCCGGAGTGGCTCCAGCCAAGCCGCAGGTCAGCGCCGTTTGCTCATGCTCCCTAGCGGGAAGTTCGCTGGTTCGAACTGCATCATTCCCTCTGCACCAGCGCTGTTGGCCCCACTGTGCACTCCCGGCAGGTTCGATTGACCGTTGTCCGACTCAATGGTGCCGATGGCAGCGAGAATGGTCCAGGGGAGTCCGGGGCACGTTGCCGCCGCCTGCTGGTAGAGCGTCAGCATCGCTGGAGGGATGTCCGCTGTCGCAACGGCGCTGGCCGTTGGGTTACCTTCGTCACCCCCGACGAACGACACCGCCGAAGCCGCAATGGCGACACCGATCAGGTTCACGCAGAGGACCGCTACCGCTCCGGTGAGGGCGAGGCGTTTCACGACACAACCGGATTATCGACCATGACGGGGAACGGTCCGTGGTCCCGAGCCGGCGGCAAGGACAACGCGCGCTGACGTACCGAACCTCGCCGGCACCGTCCGGATGTCAACCCCGGGCTCTGAGCGACCCACACGGATAATCCCAGGTCACGGAGTCGCGGCCCGTACGACCTCACGAGAATGTGGGCCGGCTCGAACTGAAGAGGCGCCTCCGCGCCGGCAGCATTTGAACCGCTGTGGACTCCCCCGTGCGGTTCTCGATGACACGTCAAATGACCAGTAAGGTCGAAATGTGATCGCTCGAGATCAGGCGCCGGCGGCCTTCACGGCGTGGGACGAGTTGATCGCCACAATCGCCTCGACCACGCCGCGCGACCTCCGGGAGCGGGCCCGTGCCGTCGCCCTGGCCAGCCTCGACCCGGCTGCTCCCGCCCTGCCGAGCTCCGACGCTATGGTCTTCGCCGAACAGATGGTGGTCGATGTGGCGTCCATGACCCCCGATGTTCGGACAGCCGGGCTGGCCGAACTCGGTGCCAGCGCTCCGGCCTTCGTCCTTTCCGTGTGGACCGAGGACATGACGATACGCGCCGGCGCCGCATGGCGAGAGATGTTCGGCGAAGAATGGCGTCCGATTCCGACATCTGCGCAGACCGATCCCTGGGTGGCCCACGAGGCATTTCTCCTCGAGGTGGCCAAGCTGTCAGCCCTCGACCCGGTGACGTCCGAACTGGTCCGGCTTCGCGGGGCGAGAGCCCACGACTGTCGGCTCTGCCAGTCCCGCCGGAGCGTGCGCGCCGTAGACCAGGCCGGTGGGAGCGAGCTGTTCGATGACAGGGATCCGAGCGGTATCTCCGACGCGCAGGCCCTGGCGCTCCAAGTTGTCGACGCCTTCGTCTGGCAGCCGTCCAGATGGCCGCCCGGGCTCGGCAAACAGGTCGTAGACGCTCTGGGTCCCGCCGCCGCAACCGAGCTGGCTCTCGATATCGTCCGCAATGCCGCCAACAAGATTGCGGTCGCCTTCGACGCGGACGCCCCGCAGGTGGAGACCGGCGTCGAGTATTACGACATCGACGCGTCGACCGGGGAACTGCGTTACGACGTCAGCCCGGTCACCCCTGGGACCTGAATCACGGCGGCTCGCGCCGCGGTGGGTTCCGCCCGGCACGAAGCAGGCGACGAAGACCTTGGGAGACCGCAGGCCTGCCCGCCAGTCGGCAAGAGGGGAGATGGAGAGGACTCGGAGCGCCTGCGAGGATGGTGCGCGTGGATGATGGCCGCCGCCTCTCGTTCGGGGACGACGCCGAGCAATACGACCGCGCGCGACCTTCGTACCCGGCGGCGGCCGTCCATGCGGCGATCGACGGTGTGGACATCCGACGAGTCTTGGACGTCGGGTGCGGCACGGGAATTGCGTCGCAGCTGTTCCTCGACCGCGGGTTCGAGGTCGTCGGCGTGGAGCCGGACGGACGGATGGCCGCCGTGGCCCGCCGACGCGGCGCCGACGTCGTCGTGGCGCCATTCGAAACCTGGACTGCGCCAGCGGACCGATTCGACCTCGTCGTCTCCGCTCAGGCATGGCACTGGGTTGACCAGAACATCGGGCCAAGGGCAGCCGCCGACGCGCTTCGTCCCGGTGGCCGACTGGCCCTGTTCTCAAACGGCTACCAGGAGGTGTCCCTGCGAGACGAGCTCGACGCGGTGTACCGCCGGTATGCACCTCAGATCGTCGCCAAGACGTTCGTGCTCGGGCGGCACGCGTCGACCCTCCGGTCGGCGCACGCGGGTCCGATCGTGGCGTGCGGACGATTCGGCCCCGTCGAGGAGCGTTCGTTCAAGTGGGTGCACACCTATGCCTGCGACGAATGGATCGACCAGCTTCCAACGCACAGCGACCACAGAACATTGCCCCCAGAGGTGCTCGGTACGCTCCTCGGGCATATCGCAGCGGTGATCGACGAGAGTGGTGGCACGCTCACCATCGGCCACACCACCGAGTTGCTGTGCGCCACCCGGCACTAGAGCGGCCGCGCTGTGCTCGGGCCTTGTGGCGATCGCCGACTCCGCACGCGCGCCTCGGAGTACGGCCCCTCGTCGGTCACGGACTCCTGGCGGACGAGTTCTGTTTCCGGGTCGGCACGACGAGCTGTAGACGCAATCCAAAACCCAGCGGCCGCGAGGAGGAACCCCGCTGTTCCCGCTGCGTCCCCGCCCAGACGGAGTCCGTAGTGAAAGTCAAGATTGTCGAGCGCGAAGGGTGGACGATTTTGGTAGACCTGGTACGTCAGCGCTGCCACTCCGCCGCCCGTCACCAGCGACGCGGCAGCCATCCACCTCGATGGACCCCGAATGGCCGACACATCCTCGTTCGTGTTCCAGTTCCCGACGATCCACCGCCAGCACGCGAACCCGGCCAGCCCATAACCAGCGGTGGTCGTCAACCAGTACACCAGGACCGTTGCCGTGTCGGGAGCGGGCAGAACTGCGCTCAGGTACGCACTCGTCCAGGCAAGGATGCCGACGAAGCCGAGGCCAATGAACGCACCGGGAATGCGGAGGTTTCGCACGTTGCGAGCCTACGTCCGCGGCGCACGATTTGCGTGGTTGACGCCAGATATGTGGACGCTCCGTGCTCGGGCTGGGTAAAGCAGGTCATCGTCTCGGGCGTCCCCGGTCCACAGGCATACCGAAATGGTTCGAAGGATCCGCTGACAGCGACACCGTCTTCGACCGAGGAGGTGTCGTGGTCGACGTCGAGCGGAGCTCACCGTCAAGAGCAGTCGCAGCGGACTTCGTACACTTCGCCCGGGAGATGTACCGGGAACTCGAAATTGATCGCCGACTGAGACCTGACTGCGGGTCTATGGGCGTGCTCCGTGCTGGCGAGACGCCTCCGTGCTGGCGAGATGGGGAACCTGGGCTACTGCTTTTGAGCTCAGAGAAAATCGGGTATCCCCATTGCATGAACCGTCAGACGTTTGGGAGCGTATGAAGCTCTACCTGGGCATCACGGGGACACCGGCGGCCTCCGCCGAAGATGTGATGCAAGAGGCACGGTCGTTCGCTGGTGCAAGGAAGGGCCGTGTGGCGAGGCGCGCCAAATGGTGGTGGATCACGCTGCTCGTCGGAGTAGGGATACTCCTGCTTGCAACGACCGCAGTGAAGGGACCCGTACTGGTAGTCGTCTGGACTTTGGCCGGTGCGCTTCTTGTCTTGATTGGAATCGTCGAGGGGTATTTGCATCTTCGCGTCCTTGGCAAGGAAGCGGGCTCGTCTCAGTAGTCCCGGTCGTTTGCCTCCGGCGGAAGGGGCAGCGCTGGGTCCAACTGGCGGACTGTTCCGACTAGTAAGGACGTGGACGGGGTAGAAGACAGTCTGTGACTATTGAGCACGTTCTTGCCGTGATTCCCGTCCGTGACATCACGGCCTCTTCTGAATGGTACGAAAGGCTCTTCGACATGGAGCCAACGAATAGACCGATGCCCAACCTTGCCGAATGGAGGTTGACCGAAAATGGTTGGGTGCAGGTCTTTGTCGATGGCGATCGGGCGGGTCGATCGTTCTTCAACATTGCGGTTGACGACTTCGAGAAGCACCTCGAGGGCCTTCGAGATCGAGATTTCACGCCGGGTGCAGTCCAGGACGCTACCAAGGGTGTGCGGATATCCACGATCGAAGATCTCGATGGCAACACGATCAACTTTATCGGCGGCTTCCGCGTCGAGTATTGAGAGAAGCCGGGTCTCAGTTCTGCCGTCGCGCACAAACCTCCGTTCGCTCAATCAGACTCGCGACGAGCAGAAGCCCGGCGGGAGTGTGGGGACCACGGGGAAGACCGTGAACCAGGTGGCGGGCGTGCGAGCACCGGTTTGGACGGTTGGTTTCCTGACTACCCGCCTGGGCCAGCAAACATGAAGGATGCTTGGCGTCAAAACCCACCCGTCCCTTCGAGCTCTCTTGTCGGAAATCTGGGGCCGACGCACCTTCGGTCACTGATCCGGCGCATGAGGGCACCCCGTCCGCCGGATTCACCGTGTTGACCGGGCCTGCAAGGCTCGTTTGACGAGTGCTCTAGGGGCCGGTAGACCTGCGCAGCGGGCGGGTGCGGGGCACCTGGGGACGGAGGAGTTCCGATGGGCACGCGGATGCGACGTGGTCTGCGGGCCGCACTAGCTGGGACATTGCTGCTCGGAGGCACGTTCGTCGCCTCGGCGCTGCTGCCGAGTCCCGGGGCGACGGCGGGCACATCGACTCCCTCCTGGACGCAGCTGAACCCCGACACAAGCCCCCCCGGGCGCATCCTCGCGTCCATGGCCTACGACCCGGGCACAGGGCAGCTGGTGCTCTTTGGCGGCGCTGGCTGCACCAACGGCAGCCCCTGCAACGACACCTGGACATGGAATGGCAGCACCTGGACGCAGCAATCCCCGGCCACCAGCCCTCCCGGTCGCGATAACGGGGCCTCAATGGCCTATGACCCGGCGACCGGGCAGCTGATCCTCTTCGGCGGCACTGGCAGCAGCGCCGACCTCAACGACACGTGGACGTGGAATGGCACCACCTGGACCCAGCTGTTCCCGGCCACCAGCCCGCCCGTCAGAGATGAGGCCTCCATGGCCTATGACCCGGACACCGGGCAGCTGGTCCTCTTCGGTGGTCACTCCGTTCCTGCGGGCATTATTCGCAGCGACACCTGGACGTGGAACGGCACCACCTGGACGGAGCAGTCCCCGGCTACAAGCCCTCCCGCACGAGGCGCCGGTTCAATGTCGTTCGACCCGGCGAACGGGACCATGGTGCTCTTCGGTGGCTATGACAAGCCAGGCAATTATCTCAACGACACGTGGACGTGGAACGGCACCACCTGGACGGCGCAGTCCCCGGCGAGCAGCCCGTCGGTCCGTGGCTACGCTTCCATGGCCTATGACTCGGGCACCGGGCAGCTGGTGCTCTTCGGCGGAGGCACCACCCCCATCGTCACCGAGCTCAACGATACGTGGACGTGGAACGGCACCACCTGGATGCAGCAGTCCCCGGCCACCAGCCCGTCGGCCCGCGCTACTGCCACCATGGCCTATGACTCGGGCACCGGGCAGCTGTTGCTCTTCGGCGGCGAGATCGAGGGCGACGGTGGGGAGGTCAACGACACGTGGATCTACGGATCCCCCGCCCCGAGCGACACTGTCGCCTTCAACTCCGAAGGTGGTGCCGCTGTCTCGCCCATCAGCGGCCCCGTCGGCAGTTCGATCACCCTGCCGTCTGACACCTATCCCGGTCATAGCTTCAACGGCTGGTTCACCGCAGCGAACGGCGGTACCAAGGTCGGGAGCGCCGGATCGCCCTACACCATCCCGGCAGGTGGGATCACTTTGTACGCTCAATGGACGTCATTGTGCGCCGCGGGGCTCCAACCGCACGTCCTCAACGCCAGCTATGCCAAGGGAACCTTCACCGGTTTGTTCTGTGTGAACGCCAATGGGCTCGGCACCTACATTCAGGGATCGCGGAAGGGGTTCGGCTGGGTCACCGTGGCGAAGGGCACAACCATCATCGATGCCGTCGGAAAGACCCTGTTCTTGGCGGGGTCCACAGACGGCACCAAGAGTTCATTCGTCGAGCTGGCCCCGACACCGATCAAGTTCGGGACGTTCACGTTGAGCTAAGACTGCTTCGGACATGACGAGGAGGCGGAGGCGTCCAGGGTGGCAGCGGTGCCCGACAGCGTCGCTCCAGTGGCGGGGACGAGCACGCTCGTGGCCGGGCCGGCCGCACCCGCGGTCGCTGTTCCGAGCACCTCCACGGACACCAGCACCGTCGCGCACAGAGCGAGGACAGCGAAGGCTTTGCGAGCAGCGATCCGGTCGATTGACGAGAGGCGCAGACGCATCGCCATGTTCTTCCCCGATCTTCGCGAGAACACCCAGAGGCTCTTCGCGTGGCGTGGCACCCGACAATGGGCTGAGCGACGTCCGACCCCGCGTCGGGGAATCCCGGCTTCAGGGGCAGGTAGGTGTGCGTCACGCATCGCGCTCTCGTCCCTGCCCCCTTTCGTTGGGTCGATCGTCGAAGAACGAAATGCCGCCCTCGGGAAGTTCGATCCACTCCACGGGCGGAAAGCAGGACATTTCCCCCGACCTCCAGATCGTGAGGGTCGCCGTGCCGCCGTCTGGAGTGGTGACCTCGAATGTGCAGGTGTCGTGAGGGTGGTACCCATGGGGCAGGTTCCACACGAAACCGCTGGTCTGGTCAACGTTCCACCGCCGAGTATTGACGGTGATCCGGTGTCCATCTCTTTCATAGGGCTTTGGATCCAACGCGGGTATTCCTCCTAGGACGACGCGGGCTCAGGTGAGGCGCCGAGGACGGTATGAGCGTCGGCCGCCGCGTCAGCCATCGTGCCACGGAGGCACTGCTCGCAACGTCCCCGAGGGCAGCTCCTCGCGGCGATTTGGGGTATTGGCCATATGATCAACCGGCTTCGATCACTTCGCCGAACGCTTCGCAGTCAGGATTTTCACAGATGAAGTGCGGGTCGAGAACGTGTCCTGCATCGCCCGGAAGGGCAGTCACGCCGCAAAATGGACAGATGGGAGCGCGTCCTTCGTCGTCGATGCTCATCCATTCACGGTACGCCTGCTGACAAGTAGACGTTCACTCGGAACCGGCCTGAGGGCGCACCCTAAACACCAGGCGTGAGACGATTTGGTCCATGGCCAGCGAGGATGACGCCTCCTCGTAAAAGGACACAGCTCAGTCGCACCGGATCCGGGTTTTGCTGTGAGGAACGCGAGGCTGGAACGGGCGGCCAATCCACGCCGCCGGTACAGCGGACTTGTCCATATCCTCTTCACGTCCCAGAACACTGCCTCTGCGAAGTGAGGCCCCGGTCCACCTCAGACACGTTCCGAGAGTCACTGTCACCCAAGAGCCGGCTTGCGGCATCTTATGGGTGTGGAGGAGGCAGATGCTGAGGTCTATCGAAAGCACGCCGACGACCTCATCCGGTTCGCCACGGGTCTCGTCGGACCCAGCGATGCCTCCGACGTCGTGTCAGAAGCGTTTCTGAGTTGCCTCAACTCAGCCCGATGGACGACGGTTACCGAGAAGCGTTCGTACCTCTACCGCAGCGTGTACAACAAGGCTGCCGAATTCCACCGCACCTCGAGACGCCGCAGGTCGAGAGAGACGCTCGCAGCTCGACCAGAGCTCTCCGAGGCGCCGGAACTTCGTCCCGAAGTCCTCACGGCGGTCTTCACGCTCAGCACCCGGCAACGGGCGGTCATCGTGCTCACGTACTGGGATGACCTGACTCCCTCTTCTATCGCGAGGCTCTTGGAGATCAGCGAAGGTTCCGTGAAGCGCCATCTCGCCCGTGGCCGATCCCGTCTGAAGGAGGCATTGAGGACCCGTGACTGACCCTTTGGATACCGAGATTCGAATCCTGGTGACCGAATTGATGGATGCCGCGCCGCAAGCACCGTCCGTCACAGACGTCGAGTTGCTGCAGGCGAGGCGTTCTCGCGAACCGAAGGGGTCCGTCGCCGCGAGAGACGATCCACGCCGGCGTCGCGGGCATCCTCTCCGCCACTCTGTGCCGGCGGGCAGGGGAGACGCACCCGCGTCTGGTGGCTGGACCGGGAATCGGCGCTGGGTGCTTGCGGTCCCGATCGTCGCCGTGGCCCTCGTCCTCGCCCTGACGCTCGGGTTCGGGTCAAGCGCACCTTCAGACGCCATGGTGCTCGAGAGCATCAGGAGCAGTCCCAGTGTGGCGGCGATGTTCTCCCACACGGTCCATTCCACCTCGCTCGAAGTCGATCGGGCACCGCAGGGATTCATCGACATCGAGTACAGCACCCATGGCGCGGCCGATCCCCGGACCAACGCCTTCGTCGAGACGACGAAGGCGACCATTCCTGGTGGCGACCCACACTTCGGTTCCTCGACCACGGTCTCGGACGGCTCGCTCGTCTACCTCCCGTGCAACGCCCAATGGACGTTCATCGGCGAGAAAGCGTGCCTCGCGTATCCAGCTCAGAGTGCGACCGGGTCGGGCCCTCCGTCCTTGACCTTTCTCCGCGACGCGAGCGGGCCAGTGGCCCGGCTGGGTGCACGCGACATCCACGGGGTCGAGACGACCGGATACAGGGTGCGCGTGCCGGTCAGTGCGCTGGTTCAGAGTGTCGTTGCTTCAGAACGCTCGCTCGCTCAATACGAGGACTCCACGATCTCGAACGTCCATGTCGAGGTCTGGTCCGACCAGCGAGGCCTGCCACGACAGTTGGACTTCACCTTTCTCGTCCATCAAGCCACCCTGTCAGCGGTGCTGCGTGCCTCACAGAAGGAACAGCTCAGTTACAGCGCTGCCCCCCTGAAGGTCAGCGTTCCGAGCCGGAAATCTGTGACCGTCGCCTCCAACCTGCATGCGGCCCTCCTCCTGGAGAGTCAGTACCGGAACGCGCTGATCGCTTACTTCGAGCAGCAGTCTGGACACTGAACCGAGTGAGGCCGTGCCGACCACGGCGGCGGCGAGCCCGACCGACGGCCCCCGGCGCGAGGCCCTTCACCGCCGGCCCGCCGGAGGATTCGGGGGTAGGTGGCCCGGACCCACGGAATGGGACCGAACGGACACGACCCGACTGCCGCAGGCACGGCCGGGGCGCGCTCGTCATACTTGGAGCATGCAAAGCACCATGCAGGACGCCCCGCTCTTGATCCGAGACCTGCTCTTCCACGGGCAGCGGGTCCACGGCGACAGTTCCGTCGTCACGGTCGAGGAGGGGGGCAGCCGTAAGGCCAGCTTCGTCGAGGTCGCCACCCGGGCCGAGAAGCTGGCCGCCGCCCTCACCCGGCTCGGCATCGAGCCGGGTGATCGGATCGGCACCTTCTGCTGGAACAACCAGGGCCACCTCGAGGCGTATCTCGCCATCCCCTGTATGGGAGCCGTGCTGCACACGCTGAACATCCGGCTCCCGGCCGAACAGCTCGCCTACGTCATCAACCACGCCGAGGACCGCTGCATCATCGTCGATGCCTCGCTCGTTCCGCTGCTGGCGGGCGTCAAGGACGAGCTGAAGACGGTCGAGACCATCATCGTGGTGGGGGAGGGGGACACCTCGGCCCTGGGCGAGACGCTCTCCTACGAGCGGCTGCTTGCCGCCGAGAAGCCCGGCTTCGCATGGCCCGACCTCGACGAGCGGTCGGCCGCGGCCATGTGTTACACGAGCGGGACGACGGGCAGCCCCAAGGGTGTCGTGTACTCGCACCGCTCCATCTGGCTGCACACCATGGCCGAGCAGTCGGCCTCCTCGGTCGGCATGACGGAGCCGGACCGCATTCTGATCATCGTGCCCATGTTCCACGCCATGGCCTGGGGCACGCCCTACGGCGCCTGGGTCGCCGGCACCGACATGATCATGCCGCAGATGTACCTGATGGGTCAGCAGCTGGCCAACGTCATCAACGAGCACCACCCGACGCTGGCCTGCGGCGTGCCGACCATCTGGAACGGCTTGCTGGCCCTCGACACGCCGATCGACTTCTCCACCGTGCGCGCCATCACGGCGGGTGGCGCCGCCGTACCGGAGTCGCTCATCGAGGCATTCGAGGAGCGCTTCGGCGCCACCATCATTCAGGGGTGGGGCATGACGGAGACCAGCCCACTCGCCGCGTTCGGGCTGCCCCCGGCGCGCCGCCTCGACGGGCACGACGACATGTACTACAAGGTCAAGGCGGGCCGCATCGTCGCAGGGGTCGAGGTGCGGGTGGTCGCCGAGGACGGCTCGGTGCTCCCCAACGACGGCAGCTCGGTGGGGGAATTCGAAATCCGTGGGCCGTGGATCACGGGCTCGTACTACAAGGACGAGGACCCGGCGAAGTTCGACGACGGGTGGCTCCGCACGGGCGACGTCGGCACACTCGACACGCAGGGCTACATGACGATCTCGGACCGCACGAAGGACGTCATCAAGTCGGGCGGGGAGTGGATCTCGTCGGTCGAGCTCGAGAACGCGGTGATGGGCCATCCCGACGTCTTCGAGGCGGCGGTGATCGCCATCCCCGACCCGAAGTGGTCCGAGCGCCCGCTGGTGGCCGTCGTGCCGAAGCCGGGCCGCACGCCCGCCCCGGCCGACCTGCTCGAGTACCTGGTGGGCCGCGTGCCGCGCTGGTGGCTGCCCGACCAGTGGACCTTCGTCATTGAGATCCCCAAGACGAGCGTCGGGAAGTTCGACAAGAAGGTCATGCGGGTCGCCTACGCCGACGGCGACTACACGGTACAGAGCACGCCCCTGCCCAAGTGAGCGGCTCCAACGACGCCGTCGAGGAGCTGGCCGACCGGCTCGACGGCGTCCTCGAGGAGCTGACCGACATGGCGCTCGACGCGCTGCGGCTCGCGTCCGCCGGCGATCCCGATGCAGCCGAGACCGGACAGGCGCTCGCCCTGGAGAAGCGCATCCTCAAGGCCCGGCGCGCCGTCGAACGCGCGGTGGCCGCACTGCGGGGGGGATCCCGCTCCGCCGCCGAGGCGCTCGACGAGGGCGCCGGCTGACGCCTCGCGCCCCGGTGCGCACGTTCGTGGCCGCCTGGCCCGACGAGCCGACGCGCCAGCGGCTGGCCGCGCTCGAGCTGGGCCGGGAGAAGAACCTGCGGCTGGTGGGGCCGGCCCGCTGGCACGTCACGCTGCGCTTCCTGGGCGAGCTGACCGAGGCGGAGCTCGGGCCTCTCGCTGACGCGCTCCGGGCCGGCGCCGCTGCGGTGCCGGGTCCGGCCGAGTGCCGGCTCGGGCCGGCCACCGCCTGGTTCTCCGGGGTCCGGGTCCTCCAGCTTCCCGCCCACGGGCTCGGCGCCGTGGCGGCGGCGGTGCGGCAGGCCACCGCGCCCGTCGTGGCGGAGCCGTCCGGTGCCAGCCCGCCGTTCAACGGCCATCTCACCCTGGCCCGGGTCAAGGGCCGCCTGGGCCCTCGGGCCCAGGCGGAGTTGGAAGGGATCCCGTTTGCGTCCACCTTCAGCGTGGCGCACGTCGACCTGGTGGCCTCGGCGCCCTCGCCCCAGGGGCACGTCTACACGACGCTGGTGCGGGCGCCCCTCGGGGGTCGGGGCTGAGTCAGCCCGCGCCGGCGGTGAGGAACTGCGTGATGGCCTGGGCCATGGCTGCTGCGGCCTCCTGCTGGAAGGCGGGGGTCACCAGCAGCGCCGCGTCGGTGGCATTGCGCATGTTGCCGCACTCAATGAGCACCTTGGGCACGGTCGTCAGGTTCAGTCCGGCCAGGTCGTCGCGCGGCTGCAGTCCGTCCACGCCGTCGTAGCTGCTGACGGGCATCGGCGTGGCGGCGGCGAACACGTTGCGCAGCGTCGTGGCGAAGGCGGCAGAGGAGGCGATGACGCCGTTGTTCGGCCCGTCCGCCGTCGGCTCGAGCACGGCGAAGCCGCGGCCGTTCGCCGGCCCCCCGTCGGCGTGGATGTCCACCGCGACGTTGGCATGGGCGTCGTTGATGATGGCCGCCCGCGTCGTCACGCACGGTCCGACGCCCTGGTTGTTCGGGCGGGTCAGCACCACGGTGGCCCCCTCGGCCTGCAGGTCCGCCTGCAGGAAGGTGGCCACGTTGAAATTGAACTGGGCCTCGGTGTACCCGCCGTCGGTCGCCGTGCCCGTGGTGTCGCATGTCTCGTCGCCGGTGCCGTTGAACACCGGCGCGTCAATGGTGCCGGGCGCGCTGGAGTTCAAGCCGTTGTGGCCCGGGTCGATCCCGACCACTTCGCCGGCCAGCGGCTCGGAGCCCACGGCGAGCCAGTAACCCGCACCGCCGGCCGCGGCGGCCAGGCCGACCGACGGGGCCGAGCAGCGTCGTCCCGCCCAGCGACCCGAAGTAGCGCGCGTCGCCGTAGGTGAACACCCCGCCGTCGCGCGCCACGAGCCAGTAGCCCGCACCGTCGGGGGTGGCAGCCATGCCGGTCACCGGTGCACCGAGGGCCAAGGAGCCCGCCGAACCCTCGAACCTCGCGTTGCCGTAGGTGAAGATGCCTCCGTCGCGGGCCGCCAGCCAGTAGCCACCCCCGCTCGGCTGTGGCCGCCATGCCGACGACGGGCGCGTTGAGCCGCAGCGACCCGGCCGAGCCCGCGAACGTCGCGTCCCCGTAGCTGAAGATGCCGCCGTCGGAGGCGACCAGCCAGTAGCCCGCACCGTCGGGGGTGGCGGCCATGCCCACCACGGGGGCGTTGAGCGTGAGGCTGCCGGCCGAGCCGTAGAAGCTGGGCGTCCCCGTAGCTGAAGATGCCGCCGTCGGAGGCGACCAGCCAGTAGCCCGCACCGTCGGGGGTGGCGGCCATGCCGACGATCGGCGCGTTGAGGTGGAGGCCCCCCGTCGAGCCGTAGAAGCGGGCGTCCCCGTAGCTGAAGATGCCGCCGTCGGAGGCGACCAGCCAGTAGCCCGCACCGTCGGGGGTGGCCGCCAGGCCGACGACCGGCGCGTTGGCGCCGGCCACCGCATTGGCGCCGACGGCGGTCGTGCCGAACGGGACCACCGAGTTGACCGGGGGAGCAGCGGCGCCCGCCGCAGCCCCCGGGCCCGAGAAGCCCAGGCAGGCCAGCGCCACGAGAGGGACCAGCGCCGCCAGGCCACGCCAGGCGCCGGACCGGGCGCGGGCGCCGGTCACCCCGTGCACTGGTTGACGGCGTCAATGAGCTGGCGCAGGCGGGCGAAGTGGAAGCGGTCGAAGCGCAGCGCCAGGCGCGGCAGCTCGGGGTGATCGTTGCGCTCGGGCGGGAAGGGCCCCGTGGCGCGGATGTTGCCCCGCACCACGATGTCGGCGAAGCGACGGTTCAGGTCGGCCAGCTCGGCCTTGCTCGGCTGCACCTGCAGCCGGAGCACCAAAAGGTCGCCCACGAAGCGGATGGAGTGGTAGTTCCGGTAGAAGCCCAGGATCTCGTCGGCGGCCTCTTCCAGTGTGTTGGTCACCTTGAAGAGGGCCTGGTCCTCGGGCGAGACCCAGCCGGCGTCGATGGCGGCGTCCTGGACGAAGCGCAGCCACGCGTGCCAGTAGGTGCCCCCGGGTGTCTCGACCATGACCACCGGCGCCGGCTCCGCCTTGCCCGTCTGCAGCAGGGTCAGCAGCTCGAAGGACTCGTCCTGGGTCCCGAAGCCGCCGGGCAGGACGGCGTAGGCGTGGGACTCCTTTATGAGCATGAGCTTGCGGGTGAAGAAGTAGCGCATCTCGACCAGCTTGGGGTCCTGCGCGATGAAGGGGTTGGCGTCGCCCTCGAAGGGCAGGCGGATGTTGACCCCGAAGGCGTGCTCGCGCCCCGCCCCCTCCAGGCCGGCGGCCATGATGCCGGGGCCGGCCCCGGTCACCACCATCCAGTCCGCGGCCGCCAGCTTGGCGGCCAGGTCGCGGGCCAAGATGTAGATCGGGTCGTCGGGCTTCGTGCGGGCCGAACCGAACATCGTGACCTTGCGGATGTGGCGGTAGGGGCGGAACACCCGGAAGGCCTCGGCCATCTCGGCCAGGGCGGTGTTGGCGATCTTGAGGTCGCCGACCGACGTGCCCTCGCGGGCCAGGTCGCTGAGCGAGCCGATCATGTCCTGCAGCTCGCGGGACTGCGCCACCGAGAGTTCGTGACCGGCGAACAGGTCGTCGAAGGCGTCCTGGCGCGCCGACTCCTCCGTGTCGTCGATCACGCGCCCGCTGACGCGTACAGGGTGGAGCGCTGCACCAGGGGCCGCCCGAGTGGCGCCACGATCGCCTCCAGCTCCTCGACGCCCATGCGCTGCCCGTGCTGCGCGCCCGCCGCCCGCGAGATGTTCTCGTCCATCAGCGTCCCACCCAGGTCGTTGGCGCCGGCGCGCAGCAGCTGGCGCGCGCCCTCGGCTCCCATTTTGACCCAACTCACCTGAATGTTGTCGATGTCGCCGGCGTAGGCGATGCGCGCCACGGCGTGCATCAGCACGGTCTCGCGGAAGGTCGGACCCCGCCGCGCCTTCTTCTGCAGGTAGATCGGGGTGGCCATGTGCACGAAGGGGAGCGGCACGAACTCGGTGAAGCCCCCCGTCTCGCGCTGGAGGTCCCGGGTGCGCACGATGTGACGGGCCCAGCTCACCGGCTGCTCCACCGACCCGAACATGATGGTGATGTTGGAGCGCAGGCCCACGCTGTGCGCGGTGCGGTGCGCCTCCAACCACTCCTCGGTGTTGATCTTGTCGGGGCAGATGATGGCACGCACCTCGTCGTCGAGGATTTCGGCCGCCGTGCCCGGCAGCGTCTTGAGTCCGGCCTCCTTCAGGCGGGTCAGGTACTCGGCCAGCGGGCACCTCGGACCGGCGTGCGCCCTCGGTCACCTCCAGGGCGGTGAAGCCGTGGATGTGGATGTCGGCCGAGCCGGCCCGCACCGCCTCGAGCACGTGCAGGTAGTAGTCCCCGTCGAAGTTGGGGTGGATGCCGCCCTGCAGGCAGACCTCGGTGGCGCCCTCGTCGACCGCCTCCTCGACCCGCCGCGTGATCTCGTCGAGCTCCAGCAGGTAGGGCGCCCCCCGCAGGTTGAGCGAGAGCGGCCCCTTCGAGAAGGCGCAGAAGCGGCACTTGAACGTGCAGACGTTCGTGTAGTTGATGTTGCGGTTGCGCACGAAGGTCACGTCGTCGCCGGCGATGTTGCGGCGCAGGTCGTCGGCCACCTCCGCCACCAGGCGCACCTCGGGGCCGCGGGCACCGAACAGCGTGATGATCTCCGCCTCGCCCACCTCCTGGCCCAGGGCCACGCCCGCCAGCACCTCGGCCACGGCACCGCCGGCGCGGCGCGGCCGCGTCCTCCCAATGCCGGGCGGGGCGACGTCGTCGCCTGGAGCAGCGGGGGAGGGGGCTCCTCGCCCCCCGAGCACCACGACGTGTCACGGGCGAGCCCCTCGGCGTCGGACGCGTCCATCACGGGGAAGCGCAATGCCGGGTCGAGCCAGCGCGCCGGGTCGAGGGCGAAGGCCGGGTAGACGGTCAGGCGCGGCGCCAGGGTGTGGCCGGCCGCCTCGGTGGCCGCGCGCAGCAGGTCGAGCGCCGGCCAGGCCCGCTCGGGGTTCACGTGGTCGGCCGTGACCGGCGACACGCCGCCCCAGTCGTCGATGCCGGCGTGGAGCAGCGGCGCCAGATCGTCGGAGAGGTTCGGGCGGCGCCTGCACGTGGATCTCGGGCGGCAGCACCAGGCGGGCCGCCGCAATGGCCCACTGCAGGTCCTCGGGCGGGCAGGGCGCGGCCCGGAACATGGTCGTTCCCGCCTTGGGCAGGAAGTTCTGGACGATGACCTCCTGCACGTGCCCGTGGCGGGCGTGCGCGGCGGCGATGGCGTGCAGCGCCGCCAGCTGGTCGCTGCGCTGGTCGCCGATGCCGACCAGGATCCCGGTGGTGAAGGGGATGGCGAGCTCGCCGGCGAGCTCCAGCGTGGCCAGGCGCCGGGCCGGCACCTTGTCGGGCGCCCCCCGGTGCGCCGCCAGGCCCTCGGCCAGGGACTCGAGCATCATGCCCTGGCTGGCCGACACGGGCCGGAGCGAGGCCAGATCGGTGCGCGTCGAGCGCGCCGGCGTTGGCGTGGGGGAGCAGGCCGGTCTCCTCCAGGACGAGGCGGCACATGGCGGCGAGGTAGTCCACCGTCGAGGCGTAGCCCTGTGCCGCCAGCCAGTCCCTGGCCACGGGGTAGCGCTCCTCGGGCTGCTCGCCCAGGGTGAAGAGGGCCTCGTGGCAGCCCGCGGCCTTCCCGGCCTCGGCGATGGCCAGCACCTCCTCGGGGAGCAGGTAGGGGGCGGTGACGCGGGCCGGCGCCTTGGCGAAGGTGCAGTAGCCGCAGCGGTCCCGGCACAGCATGGTCAAGGGGATGAAGACCTTGGGCGAGAACGTGACCCGCCGCCCGTGGGCGCCGTCGCGGACGGCACGGGCCAGCGCGGTCAGGTCCTCGAGGGGCGTCTGCAGGAGATCGGCGTCGGAGAGCATTGAGGCCAATCTAGGGGGAGTCGCCGCGCGGCGGCAGCGTCGACCAGCCACAACGTCCGCCCGGCGTGGACGCGGGCGGCCGGCAGGTCGTCGCCCGCGCTCGAGCGCGGCCACCGCATCGGCCTTCGACGCACCGGCCACGGTGAACACGGCGAGGCGGGCCGAATTGATGGCCGGGAGCGTCAGGGTCAGACGCGGGTGCGGGTTGACGCCGTTGGGGTCCTCGGTGGCCAGCACCAGCACGCCCGGCTCGGCCTCCAGGGTCGGGGCGTGGGGAAAGAGCGAGGCCGTGTGCCCGTCGGGACCCATGCCCAGGTGGATCAGGTCGATCCCCGGGCCGGTCACGAGGTCCGACATCGTCCGCTGGTAGGACTCGACGCACTCGTCGAGCGGTCCCACCGTCGGCATGGGCGAGAAGGAGCCGACACCGCCCACCCGCGTCAATGAGCGACTCCCGTATCAGGCGCTGGTTGGCATCGACGTCGTCGGGCGGGACGACGCGCTCGTCCCCCACGAAGATGTCCACGACGGCCCAGTCGATACCGGGCGCGGTGGCCAGCACGCTCGTAGCACTCCTGCGCCGTCGGGCCGCCGGAGAGCACGAGCGCGAAGCGCGGCCCGGGGCGCGCCGCGAAGGCCTCGCGTACCGCGTCGCTGAAGGCAACGGTGACGTCGTCGACCGGTGTGATCACCGCTACGGGGTCGGGGTCTCGGTCTCCAGGCCCTGCTTGCCCGATTCGAGCGTCACGGCATGGCCGCCGAACTGGTTCCGCAGGGCGGACAGCATCTTCAGCTGGAGCGAGTCGGGCTCTTGGGAGGCGAAGCGGGTGAAGAGCGAGGTGGCGATCACCGGCGCCGGCACGCCGCGGTCGATGGCCTCCTGTGCCGTCCAGCGGCCCTCGCCCGAATCGACGACGACGCCCTTGATGTCGTCGAAGCCGGCACCGGGCCGCAGCGCCCGCTCGGCCAGATCCAACAGCCAGCTGCGCACCACCGAGCCGTAGCGCCAGATGGAGGCGATTTCGTGCAGGTCGAGGTCGAACTCGTCGGCCTTGCCCATGATCTCGAAGCCCTCGGCGTAGGCCTGCATGAGCCCGTACTCGACGCCGTTGTGCACCATTTTGACGAAGTGCCCGGCGCCGACGGGGCCCACGTGGGCGTACCCGCCCTCGGGCGCCAGGGTCAGCAGCGCCGGCTCGACGACCGCCACCGCCTCCTTGGTGCCGCCGACCATGAGGCAGTAGCCCTCGGTGAGGCCCCAGACGCCGCCCGACGTCCCGGCGTCGACGAAACCGACCCCGGTGCCCTCGAGCTTGTCCGCCAGCGCCTTCCACTCCTTGTAGTTGGAGTTGCCGCCGTCGATGATGACGTCCCCCTTGGCGAACAGGCCGGTGAGCTCCTCGACGGTGGAGTCCGTGATGTGGCCGGCGGGCAGCATCACCCAGACCGCCCGGGGGGAGCCCAGCTTGCTCGCCAGGTCGGCCAGGCTGGTCGACGCCTCGGCGCCCTTGCCGGCGGCAGCCTTCACCGCGTCGGCGCTCAGGTCGTAGGCCACCACCTCGTGCCCGCCCTTGAGCAGGCGCTCGGTCATGTTGGCACCCATCTTGCCCAGTCCGACCATGCCGATCTTCATGCGCGCTCCTCTCGGTTGTGCTGCCGGATCAGAAGGTAGCGGCTTTGTCGGTCAGCGACTGCAAGAGCTCGTCGAACGACTTGGCGAAGGAGCTCGACGCCCTCGTCCTCGAGCGTCTGCTCCACGTCGAGCATGTCGACACCGGCAGCGGCCAGGCGGTCCAGGGCCTCGGACGGCGCCGTCGGGATCGGCGTCCGCCGTCCGCTTCAAGGTGCCGTGGTCCTCGAAGGCGCGCAGTGTCGGCTCGGGCATGGTGTTCACCGTGGCCGGCCCGATCAGGCTGTCGACGTAGAGCAGGTCGGAGTAGCCGGGGTTCTTGGTCGAGGTCGACGCCCACAGCGGCCGCTGCACGCGTGCGCCCTTGTCGCGCAGCGCCTCCCAGCGCTCACCGGTGAAGGTGCGGTGGAAGTGTTGGTAGGCGCTCTGCGCCTGGGCGACCGCGGCGGTGCCGCGCAGGCCGAGGATGGCGGCGTCACCCTTCTCCCCGCCGGCCAGGGTCTCCAGGCGGCGGTCGACCTCGGTGTCCACCCGGCTGACGAAGAAGGAGGCCACGCTGGCCACCTTGGCGAGCTCGTCCTCGCGCCCGGCGGCGACCAGAGCCTCGAGTCCCTTGAGGTAGGCCTCCATGACCTCGTCGTAGCGGTCGAGCCCGAAGATCAGCGTGACGTTGATGCTGTGGCCCTCGCCGATCAGGGTCTGAATCGCCGGGACGCCCTCCTTCGTGGCGGGCACCTTGACGAGGAGGTTGGGCTGGGCGATGCGCTGGTGCAGATCGCGGCGCCGCCTTCAGGGTCTTGTCCGTGTCGTGGGCCAGCGCCGGAGAGACCTCGAGCGACACGAAGCCGTCCTCGCGGTCGCTCTCGTCGTAGAGGGGCCGCAACATGGCGAGTGCGTTGTCGATGTCGGTGATGGCCATCTCCCAGTAGGCACTGTCGACCGTGTGGTCCTTCATCAGGGCACGGAACTGGTCGTCGTAGGTGTCCTGCCCGCTGATCGCGTTGGCGAAGATGGTCGGGTTGGAGGTGATGCCGCGCACGCCGAGCGTGCAGCAGATCGGCCAGCTGGCCGCCTTGGAGCCAGTCCCGGCGCAGGTTGTCGAGCCAGGGGCTCTGGCCGCCTATGTCGTAGAGCTCCTGAAGTCGGGTCATCGAGAACAGCTCCTCTCGTTGCGTGTCGTGTCGCATCAGCCACCGTCGGCGCCCAGGAGGGCGCGGGCCCGCTGCACCACGTGGTCGGCGGTGAAGCCGAGCTTCTCCATGGCGACATCGCCCGGGGCCGAGGCGCCGTAGCGGTCGATCCCGATGGAGTCGTCGGCGTAGCGGTCCCAGCCGAACGTGGCGCCGGCCTCGACGCTGAGGACCGGCACACCGTCCGGGAACACCGTGGCCCGGTAGTCCTCGGGCTGCTGCTCGAAGTGGTCCCAGGAGGGGAAGGACACCACCTGGGCGTGCACGCCCGACTCGGCCAGGGTGGCGGCCCCCGCCACGCACAGCTGCACCTCGCTCCCGGTGCCGACCAGGACGATCTCGGGCGTGCCGTCGCTGTCGACCAGGACGTAGGCCCCCTTGGCGACACCCGCGGGGGCCCGTTCGGCGGTGCCGTCGAGGACGGGGACGTCCTGGCGGGTCAGCACCAGCCCCACCGGCCCGTCGGCCTCGACCGCGATCCGCCAGGCCTGCGCCGTCTCGTTGGCGTCGGCCGGGCGCACCAGGCTGAGGCCGGGCATGGCCCGCAGGGAGGCCAGATGCTCGATCGGCTGGTGCGTCGGCCCGTCCTGGCCCAGACCGATGGAGTCGTGCGTCCACGAATAGATGACGTGGGTGCCCGTCAGGGAGGCGAGGCGGACCGACGGGCGCATGTAGTCGGAGAAGCAGAAGAACGTCCCGCCGACCGGCAGCACGCCCCGGTGTTGGGCCATGCCGTTCATGGACGCCGCCATGCCGTGCTCGCGGATCCCGTAGTGGACCTGGATCCCCTCGGGTGTCTGGCGCGACTGCATTTCGGCGCCCTTGACCTTCACGCCGTTGTTACCCGTGAGGTCGGCCGACCCGGCCAGCAGACCGGGGAGCTTGGCCGCGGTGGCGTCGATGCACTGGTTGATGGCGTGGCGGGTGGCCAGCTGGGTTCCCGCCTCGAAGTCGGGGAGGTCGTCGGCCCAGCCCGGCAGCCCGCGCCCGGCCTGTGCGGCGTCCCAGGCGGCGCGGTCGCCCTTCCATGCGGCGAAGCGCTCGGTCCACTCCGCGTGGCGCTCGGCGCCCCGGGTGATCTGCTGGCCGTAGAAGTCGCGCACCTCGTCGGGGACCCAGAAGGTCTGGTCGGTCGGCAGGCCGAGGAGCTTCTTGGTGACCTCGATCTCCTCGGCGCCGAACGGTGACCCGTGGGCCGCCGCGGTGTCGGTCAGCTTCGGCGAGGGCCACCCGATGTGGCTGCGCAGCACCAGGAGGGTCGGCTTGGCGTCGGGGGTGTCCGCCGGCTCGTCGAGCGCCTCCCGGATGGCGGCCTCCAGCGCATCGACGTCGTTGGCCATTTCGCCCAGGTTGCGCACCCGCCAGCCGTAGGCCGCGAAGCGCTCGGGGACGTTGTCGTTGTAGGACAGCTCGGTCGGGCCGTCGATGGTGATGTGGTTGTCGTCGTAGAAGGCCAGCAGGCGTCCCAGGCCGAGGTGTCCCGCCAGCGATGCGGCCTCGTGCGAGATCCCCTCCATGAAGCAGCCGTCGCCGGCGATCACGTAGGTGCGGTGGTCGCAGACGTCGCTCCCGAAGGTGCTGCGCAGCCAGCGCTCGGCGAGCGCCATGCCCACCGCGTCGCCGACGCCCTGACCCAGCGGCCCGGTGGTGACGTCGATCCCGGCCGTGTGGCCGGCCTCGGGGTGCCCGGGCGTCCGGCTGCCCCACTGGCGGAACTGGCGCAGGTCCTCGAGCGTGAGGTCGTACCCGGTCAGGTGCAGCATGGCGTACTGCAAAATGCAGGCGTGCCCGTTGGAGAGGATGAAGCGGTCGTGGTCGGGCCACTCGGGATCGCGGGGGTCGTAGTTCATGATCCGCGTCCACAGGACGTGGGCCAGAGGAGCCAGGGCCATGGCCGTACCCGGGTGCCCGGAGTCGGCCCGCTCGGGCGCATCCATGGCGATGCCACGGATGACGTTGATGCCGAGCTCGACCAAGCGGGGGTCCTGGACGACCGGTGTCGGATGTGTGCAACGCCATGGCCAGACCCTAACCCTCACCCTCTGCCGGCCGGAAGGGGCCGTCACCTACTCTTCACCTTCATGGCTTCCCGTATGCAGGTGCCCCCAAACAGCGACCTGACCCTGGGCATGACGTGCGTCGACAAGGCCACCCCCGGGCGCTGCATCTGGCGGATGCGGGCGGACGAGCGCTTCGCCAATCCGGCCGGGATCATGCAAGGAGGCTTCCTCGGCGCCTTCGCCGACTCCTCCATGGGCGCCGCCGCCGTCACCTACGCCGCAGGATCGGCGCGTCTTCTGCTCCAACGCCGAAATGAAGATCAGTTTCCTGGGCGCCGTGCCGCCGGGCGCCGACCTGACGTGCACCGCCGAGGTGGTCTCCGGCGGGCGCCGCGTGGCCTTCGTGGAGGCCAGCGTCACCGCCGTTGTCCCCGGCCGGAGGAGGAGCGGCTGGTGGCCCGGGCGACGTCGACCTACATCTACAAGGACCGCGACTGAGGCGCCCGGCGCGGGAGGGTGTTTGCGTAGGACCGGCCCAGAGACCAGGATTGTGCGTCTCATGGCACCATCGGCGGACAACGGCAGTCACGGACTGCGCAACGCAGGGAGACGACGCCTTCCAGCTCACGGTCGACTACCTCAAGCAGGAGGTGGTCGACGCCGCTGCGGGGCCTGGGGCGCTTCCTCTACATGGGGATCGCCGGCTCCTTCTTCTTGGCCTTCGGGCTCCTGCTCATTCTCCTGGGGGTGTTGCGCCTCTTGCAGACCGAGACGGGCACCGCACTGGACGGGGACTGGTCGTGGGTGCCCTACGCGGTGGTCGTCGTGCTGGGTGTCGCCGTGATCGCCGTGGCCGCACTGCGCATTCAGGCGGGACCCGGACAGCGCAAGCTGCCCGAGGTCATCGCCCGGCGCGAGTCGAGAGAGATCGAAGCACAGGAGGGAACGAGCTGATGGCAGGCACGACCACGAGGGCGGGCAGCAACGGGCGCCTCATCACGCGGGAAGACCTGCAGGCCGCGTACTCACAGGTGATGGGCGAGGGCGAGGCCACCGCCCGTGCCGCCGCACCCCGGGGACTGGCCGTCGCCGGGGCCATCGGCATTCTGCTCCTGACGCTGGCCTTCCTGGCCGGCCGCCGGCGCGGGCGCGCCAAGTCCGCGGTGGTCGAGATCCGGCGGCTCTGAGGTGGACCTGCTCCTGCGGCGCTTCCTGCGCGCCGGGGTCCGACGCGGCGTGGCGGGGAACTGGTACTGGTTCCTGCTCGCCGGCGCCACCTTCTTCCTCCGGCGCACCTTGAACGACCGCTCCAGTCCGGTTTCGAGCGTGACCGTCAAGCCGGGGGAGCAGGTGCTCATCACGGTGCGCGACCGCAACACTCCCCCCGCCACCGAAGCCTGAACCCCGTGGCGGGCCCGCTCGCGGCCGGGGAGCGGGTGCTCCTCATCGACCCCAAGGACCGCCGCTACCTCCTGACGCTCGTGGCGGGGGCGACGTTCCACACCCACGCGGGCGTCCTGTCCCACGACGACATCATCGGGTCCGCCGAGGGCTGCCGGGTGACCGGCTCGACCGGGCGCAGCTTCCTGGTGCTCCGCCCCACCCTGAGCGACATCGTGCTCAAGATGCCCCGGGGAGCCCAGGTCATCTACCCCAAGGACCTCGGCGCCATCCTCATCGCGGCCGACATCGCGCCGGGCCAGCGCATTCTCGAGGCGGGCGTCGGGTCGGGCGCCCTCTCCATGACGGTCCTGCGGGCGGGCGCGTCCATCGTGGGCTACGAGTTGCGGGAGGACTTCGCCGAGCGGGCCCAGGCCAACGTGGTGGCCACGCTGGGTCCCGACGCGCCCTACCGGATTGAGATCCGGGACGTGACCGAGGGCATTGACGAGACCGACCTCGACCGGATCCTGCTGGACATGCCCGAGCCCCACAAGGTGGTCGCGGGTGCGGCGAAGGCCCTGCGACCCGGGGGCATCCTGCTGGCCTACCTGCCGACCATCAACCAGACCGCACTGCTGCGCCAGTCGCTCGACGAGGAAGGCAGCGCCCTTCGGGCTGGCCGAGACCCAGGAGATCATGCGGCGCACCTGGCACGTCGAAGCCCGCTCGGTCCGCCCGGACCACCGCATGGTCGGCCACACCGGATTCCTCACCACGGCGCGCCGGCTGGACGGCTGACCATGGACGAAGGCGTCGCCACCTACAGAGAGGCCCTCTCCCCCGCAGCAACGACCGCTCTTCGACCGCCTGCACGCCATTGTGCTCGAGGAACATCCCGAGGCGGAGGTGGCGCTCGCCTACGGGATGCCGGCCTACCGGGTCGGCCGGCGGCGGCTCAACATCGGGGTCTGGAAGCACGGCGTGTCCGTCTACGGCTGGCGCGGCGACAACGACGGCGGGTTCGTGGCGCGTCATCCCGCGCTCTCGAGCGGGAAGGGCACGATCCGGATCCGGCCTCGGGACGCCGAGGGGATCTCCGACGAAGAACTGCGGGCGCTGCTGGGCGGGGCGCTGGAGCCCTGAGGCGAGCGGCTAGTCGCGCTCGATGAAGATGCACTCTCCGGGGCACTCCTCGGAGGCTTCGACCACGGCGTCCTCGAGGTCGGCGGGCACCGCCGCCATCCCGGCCGAGCCGCCGGGCTCGTTCTTGACGTCGCCGTCTTCCTTCACATAGGCCAGGCCGTCGTCGAGGAGGGTGAAGACGGCAGGCGCGATCTCCTCGCAGAGCCCGTCGCCCGTGCAGAGATCCTGGTCGATCCAGACCTTCATGTACCTGACTCTCTCCCTTGTCGCCGCCGCCCGACAGCCCCGGGGACCGTAGTGAGGCGCCCCGCGACACGTCAATCTGGCCTTTCGGTTGCTCCCAGCGTACTCGCCCCGGCCGGCCGACCCGGTCCACCGGAGGCGCACCTCGGTTGCCGCCAAATCGCGCGGAGGCGAGGGCTAGGGTGAAACCGGTGACTGAAACTCCCGACGAAGCTGCTGCCCGGGCTGAGGCGCTGCGCGCCGAGCTGGCAGACGCGGAGGACGAGATCCACGCGCTCCGCCGCCGGTTGCAGGAGAGCCCCGGCCGCGTCCAGGCCCTGGAGGAGCGCCTCCTCGAGTCCAAGGGACAGCTGGCCCAGGCCACCTCCCAGAACGAGAAGCTGACCTTCACGCTCCAGCAGGCCAAGGAGCAGCTGGCCGCACTGCGCGAAGAGGTCGAGAAGCTCACCCAGCCGCCGGCGGCGTACGGGACATTCCTCGGGATCAACGAGGACGGCACGGTCGACGTGTTCTCCAGCGGCCGGAAAATGCGGGTCAGCCTGCACCCCGACATCGACCCCGGCGCGATCCGCAAGGGCAACGAGGTCGTCCTGAACGAGAGCCTCAACGTGGTCCTCGTCCGCGACGGGGAGTTCTCGGGCGAGGTCGTCACCTTGAAGGAGCAGCTCGAGGACAAGCGGCGCTGCGTGATCTTCGCCCGGGCCGACGAGGAGCGGGTGGCCGAGCTCTCCGAGGACATGCTGGGCGTGAAGCTGCGCGCCGGCGACTCCCTCTTGATGGACGTGCGGACCCAGCTGCTCATTGAGAAGCTGCCCAAGCTCGACAGCGAGGAGCTCGTCCTCGAAGAGGTCCCCGACATCACCTACGCCGACGTGGGCGGACTCGACACCCAGATCGAGGCCATCACCGATGCCGTCGAGCTGCCCTACATGCACCGCGACCTCTTCGTCGAGTACTCGCTCCCGGCCCCGAAGGGCATCCTCCTCTACGGCCCTCCCGGCTGCGGCAAGACCCTGATCGCCAAGGCCGTGGCGAACTCCCTGGCCAAGAAGGTGGCGCTGAAGACCGGCAACGACAACGTGCGCAGCTTCTTCCTCAACATCAAGGGCCCCGAGCTGCTCAACAAGTACGTGGGGGAGACGGAGCGCCAGATCCGCCAGGTCTTCCAGCGGGCCCGGGAGAAGGCGGACGAGGGCATGCCCGTCATCGTCTTCTTCGACGAGATGGAGTCCCTCTTCCGCACCCGCGGCACCGGCATCAGCTCCGACATGGAGTCGACCATCGTGCCCCAGCTGCTGGCGGAGATCGACGGCGTCGAGTCGCTGCGCGACGTCATCGTCATCGGCGCGTCCAACCGGGAGGACCTGATCGATCCGGCCATCCTGCGGCCCGGTCGGCTCGACGTGAAGATCAAGATCGAGCGGCCCAACGAGGAGGCCGCCGGCCAGATCTTCAGCCGCTACCTCACCCCGGCCCTGCCCCTCGATGCCGACGAGGTCAACCGGCTCGGCGGCGGCGACCCCTCCAAGGCGGTCCAGGCCATGATCGAGCGGACGGTGGCCGAGATGTACCGCGAGGACGACGACAACCGCTTCCTGGAGGTCACCTACCAGAACGGCGACAAGGAGATCCTCTACTACCGGGACTTCGCGTCGGGCGCCATGATCGAGAACATCGTCCGCCGGGCCAAGAAGCTGGCCATCAAGCGGGTCATCGCCGGGGAGTCGGGTGGCATCCGGACCTCGGACATGCTCGAGTCGATCCGCCAGGAGTACAAGGAGAACGAGGACCTGCCCAACACCACGAACCCGGACGACTGGGCGCGGATCTCGGGCAAGAAGGGCGAGCGGATCGTCTACGTCCGGACGCTGCTCACCGAGGACCGTGAGGTGCACGGAGGCCGCTCGATCGAGCGGGTCGGTACCGGCCAGTACCTCTAGAAGTTAGGGTCGCACCGTGGCCATCACGAAGGTCTGCGGCATCGAGACCGAGTACGGCATCCATTCGCCCGGTCCCGAGCAGAACCCCATTGCCGCATCGTCGGTGCTCGTCAACGCCTACGCGGCCGACGTGGAGCAGCAGATCGGCTGGGACTTCGAGGACGAGACCCCCGGCAACGACGCCCGCGGCTTCGCCCGGGAAGGGTCCCTCGCCCCGATGGTCGAGACGCACCTGGCCAACACGGTGCTCACCAACGGGGCCCGCTTCTACGTGGACCACGCCCACCCCGAATACTCGAGCCCCGAGTGCCTGACGCCGCTGGAGTGCCTGATCTACGACAAGGCCGGCGAGGAGGTGCTGCGCCGGTCCATGGTGGCCGCGGCGCTGCGCATCCCCGACCAGGCCGCCCCCATCGTCTACAAGAACAACTCCGACGGCAAGGGCAACTCCTACGGCTGCCACGAGAACTACATGATGGACAGGGCGGTCCCGTTCGCCAAGGTGATCGAGGGCGTCGTCCCGCACTTCGTGTCGCGGACGCTCTTCACCGGTTCGGGCAAGGTCGGCACGGAGACGCCGGCGCTCGACGCGGACACGGTGCACTACCAACTGTCGCAACGCGCCGAGTTCTTCGAGGAGATCGTCGGCCTCGAGACGACGCTGAAGCGACCGATCGTCAACACGCGCGACGAGCCCCACGCCGACCCCAAGCGCTTCCGGCGCCTGCACGTGATCGTCGGCGACGCCAACCTCTCCGAGATCGCCACCTTCCTGAAGGTCGGCAGCACCGCCATCGTGCTGGCCATGGTCGAGGACGACGCGGGCCCGAGCCGTGACCTCTCCCTCTCCGACCCCGTGCGCGCTCTGCACCAGGTCTCGGCCGACCTGACCCTGACCCGCCCGCTGACCCTCACGGACGGGTCGACGGCCACCGCCCTCGACATGCAGTGGGAGATCTTCGGCGCCGCCCGCAAGTACGCCGAGGAGTTCGGCCTGGGCGCACTGGGCGACGACGGCGAGGTCGGGGCGCTGGTGATGGAGCACTGGGAGGCCGTCCTGTCCGGCCTGGAGTCGGACCCGGCCACCCTGGCCGACACCCTGGACTGGGTGGCCAAACGCGAGCTCCTGCTGGCCTACCAGGACCGCCACTCCTGCGGGTGGAGGGATCCCCGGATGGCTGCACTGGCGTTGCAATATCACGACCTGCGGCCGGACAAGTCCGTCTTCCGGCGCCTGGACATGCGGACGCTCGTCACGCCGGCCCAGGTGGCGTACGCGGTCGCCGAGCCCCCCTCGGGCACCAGGGCCTGGTTCCGGGGCAAGTGCCTGGCCCGCTGGCCGGACGCCGTGGTCACCGCCAACTGGGATTCCCTCGTCTTCGACGTCGGCGCAGACCCGTTGCGGCGCGTCCCTATGATGGACCCCCTCAGAGGAACAGCCGAGCACACCGGCGCCCTCCTGGCAGAGAGCACAGGACCGGCGGACCTGCTCAACCGGCTGAACTCATAGGCGAAGAACGCACGCACCACAGGACGGGGACACGGAACGATGGCAGAACAGGAACAGAAGAGGAAGGGCTCGGGGACACGGTCGACCGAGACCGAGGCGGAAGTCGAAGAGGCCGACGCCGGCCAGCTCCGAGCGCGGCGAGAAGATCAAGGCCGAGCTCGACGACCTCCTCGACGAGATCGACGAGGTGCTCGAGGACAACGCCGAGGAGTTCGTCCGCAACTACGTGCAAAAGGGTGGGCAGTAACCCCCGGTGGCGCTTCCCCTGTTTCCCCCGGAGCGTGATCCGGGCCCGGACTTCGTCGGCCTCCTGCGCATGACGTCGGGCCAGGCCGACACGCCGGCGCGCTCGCTCGACTCGTTGACGCCGGTGCAGGCCCCGCACGGCACGACCGTGGTGGCACTGCGCTATCTCGACGGCGTGGTGATGGCCGGCGACCGGCGCGCCACGGCAGGCAACATCATCGCCCACCACGCCATGCAGAAGGTCTTCCCGGCCGACCGCTTCTCGGCGATCGCCATCGCAGGGACGGCCGGCATGGCGATTGAGATGGTCCGCCTCTTCCAGGTGCAGCTCGAGCACTACGAGAAGGTCGAGGGCGCCACCCTCTCGCTGGAGGGCAAGGCCAACCAACTGGCCCAGATGGTGCGCCAGCACCTTCCCCTGGCCATGCAGGGCCTCGCCGTCGTCCCGCTCTTCGCCGGCTTCGACACGGCCCGCGACCTGGGCCGCATCTTCAACTACGACGTCACGGGCGGCCACTACGAGGACACCGACTTCCAGGCCACCGGCTCGGGCGGGCGCGACGCGCGCAGCACCATCAAGCTGGGCTGGCGCGAGGGCATGGGGCGCGACGAGGCCGTCGACCTGGCGATTCAGTCCCTCTACGACGCGGCCGACGAGGACTCCGCCACCGGCGGTCCCGACCTGGTGCGCGGCATCTACCCGATCATCGCCGTGGTGGACGCCGCCGGCTATCGCGAGGTGCCCGAGGACGAGGTGGCCGAGCGCTTCGGCGCGCTGATCGCCCGCAAGCAAGCGGAGCGTGCGTCATGAGCATGCCGTACTACGTGGCGCCCGAGCAGGTCATGAAGGACCGGGCCGAGTACGCCCAGAAGGGCATCGCCCGTGGACGCTCGCTCGTCGCCACGACGTACGACGTCGGCATCGCCATCGTCGCCGAGAACCCGTCGCGCTCGCTGCACAAGATCAGCGAGATCTACGACCGCATCGCCTTCGGCGGCGTCGGCAAGTACAACGAGTACGACCAGCTCCGCGTGGCCGGCGTCCGCCATGCCGACACCAAGGGGTACGCGTACAGCCGCGAGGACGTCGACGCCCGCTCGCTGGCCAACCTCTACGCGCAGTACCTCGGCAACGTCTTCACCCACGAGATGAAGCCGCTCGAGGTCGAGATCCTGGTCGCCGAGCTGGGCGAAGGTGAGAATCAGCTGTACCACATCGCCTACGAGGGCACGATCACCGACGAGGACCGTTTCGCCGTGCTCGGCGGCGACGCCGAGACCATCACCGAGCGCGTCGGCGCAGCGTGGCAGGCCGACTGGGACCTGGCGGCCGCCGTCAAGGCCGCCACGACGGCATTGGCCGGCCCGGACCGGACCCTCGGGTGCCGGCGACCTGGAAGTGGCCATCCTGAGCCGGGGAAACGGGCGCCGCACCTTCCGGCGTATCGAAGAAGGGGAGCTGGCACAACTGCTGGCATAGGCAGCTGTACGGTTGGCCTGGTGGAGCGCCGCATCTTCGGCATCGAGAACGAATACGGGGTGACCTTCACGCTGCGCGGGCAGCGTCGCCTCAGCCCCGACGAGGTGGCGCGCTACCTGTTCCGGCGCGTGGTCTCGTGGGGGCGCTCGTCCAACGTGTTCCTGGAGAACGGCGCCCGCCTCTACCTCGACGTCGGCAGCCATCCCGAGTACGCCACGCCCGAGTGCGACAAGATCAGCGACGTCGTGGTGCACGACAAGGCGGGGGAGTGGATCCTCGCCCAGCTGGTCACCGGAGCGCAGGCACGGCTGCGTGAAGAGGGGATCCGCGGCGAGGTCTACCTCTTCAAGAACAACACGGACTCGGTGGGCAACTCCTACGGCTGCCACGAGAATTACCTGACCGAACGGAACGACGAGTTCAATCGCTACACCGAGGTGCTCATCCCCTTCCTCGTCTCGCGCCAGATCTACGCGGGCGCCGGGAAGGTCCTGCAGACGGCGCGGGGCGCCGTCTTCTGCCTCAGCCAGCGCGCCGAGCACATCTGGGAGGGCGTCTCCTCGGCCACCACCCGCAGCCGGCCCATCATCAACACGCGGGACGAGCCACACGCTGATGCCGAGCGGTTCCGCCGCCTGCACGTGATCGTCGGCGACTCCAACATGAGCGAGTACGCCACCTTCCTGAAGATCGGCACGACCTCCATCCTCCTGGCCATGCTCGAGGACTCCTCGACGGTGCTGCGCGACCTGACCCTGGAGAACCCCATCCGGGCCATCCGCGAGATCAGCCACGACATCACCTGCCAGCGCCGCGTGCGCCTGGCCAACGGCCGCGAAATGCGTGCGCTCGACATTCAGAGCGAATACCTCGAACGCGCGCTGAAGTTCCGGGACAGGCGCGGCCTCTCACCCGAAGAGGACCGCGCCCTCGACATGTGGGAGCACTGCCTGAAGGGTCTGGAGGCGGATCCGACCTCCCTGTGGCGGGAGTGCGACTGGGTCGCCAAGCACCGCCTCGTCGAGCAGATGCGGGCCCGTCACGATGTGTCCCTCTCGCACCCCAAGGTGGCGATGATCGACCTGATGTACCACGATGTGGACCGGAGCCGAGGGCTGTTCTACAAGTTGCAGCAGCGCGACGAAATGGAGCGGACGTGCACGGACGACGCCATCACCGAGGCGATGACCAAGCCCCCCGAGACGACGCGGGCGAGGCTGCGGGGCGCGTTCGTGAAGCGGGCCAAGGAGCGCCGTCGCGACTTCACCGTGGACTGGGTCCACCTCAAGCTGAACGACCAGGCTCAACGCACCGTGCTCCTGAAAGACCCGTTCAAGTCGCACGACGAACGGGTGGAGCGACTCATCCAGTCCTTGTAACTGCACCGTAGAGTGAAGGCACATGTTGAATCTCGACCCAGGCAAGCTGCTCGTGATCGGCGTGGTCGCCATCATCCTCCTGGGCCCTGATCGCCTGCCCCAGGTCGCCCGCCAGCTCGGCGGTGCCTGGCGCTCCTTCAACGAATTCCGGCACCGGATGGAGTCCGAGGTGCGCAACACCATGCCCGATCTTCCCCCGACCTCGGAGATCGCCCGGCTGGCCCGCTCGCCCTCGGCGTTGCTGAACCACCTCTCGAACATGTCCTCCGACGAGGCGCCGGACGGGTCCTTCCAGCCACCCGACGCTGCCGTCCGAGAACGGCACCGCCCCCGGCGCGACCGGTGTCGCCGGGGCTGCTGCGGATGCCGCACCTGCTGCGCCACGAGCCCCCGGCCGGAACCGACGCGCCGACGCCGACGCCGACGCCGGCGCCACGCCACGCCACCGCGCAACGCCACCGGCGCCGGCGCCGAACCACGCCGAACGCCCACGACGGGCCTCCCAGCCCTCCGGCGTGGTCGTTCCCGGCGACCCGACCCTGAACTGATCGACACAACCGTGGTGACGCTTCCCTTCGCGGGCAAACGGAAGAACCGTCCGTCGCCGGACAGCATGACGCTGGGGGAGCACCTCGGCGAGCTCCGGCGCCGCGTCATCATCTGCGTCATCGCCTTCGTGATCGCGGCCACCATCGCCGTCATCGCCTACGAGCCGATACTGCACTTCCTCCTGCGTCCGCTGTGCAGTGTGGACGCGACGACCGCGCACCACACGGGCAAAGGGAGCTTCGTCGCTCCTGGTGGCATCGAACGGCAGCTGCAATCTGTTCGTGACGTCGCCCCTCGACGGCTTGTCGCTGCGCGTGAAGATCGCCCTCTTCGGTGGTCTCGTCCTGGCGTCGCCGATCATCCTGTTCCAGATCTGGCGCTTCGTGACCCCCGGCCTCAAGGCGAGCGAACGGCGCTACGCCATCCCGTTCGTGGTGAGTGCCTTCGTGCTCTTCCTGGCTCGGTGCCGCGACCGCCTACATCACGCTCCCGCACGCGCTGGGATGGCTGAAGTCCGTGGGTGGCCCGAACCTGCAGGCGATCTACGACCCGATCCCGTATCTGGGCCTGATCCTCTTGATGATGACCATCTTCGGGTTGACCTTCGAGTTCCCGGTCGTCCTCGTCTCGCTCGAGCTGGCGCGCGTCGTGACGCCGGCCCGCCTTCTCCGCTCCTGGCGCTGGGCGGTCATCATCATCGTGGTGGTCGCGGCCGTCTTCACCCCGAGCTCGGACCCGTTCTCCATGTTCGCGCTCGCCATCCCGCTCACCGTCTTCTACTTCCTCTCCATCGGCATCGGGAAGCTGCTCGGGCGTTGACCGCCTCCCAATGGCCCGTCCCGGCGACGGCCGGGGCGGCGGAGTTCGAGGCCGACCTGCCGTTCGCCCTCGACGACTTCCAGCACGAGGCCTTCCATGCGCTGGACGCCGGGCACTCGGTCCTGGTGTCCGCTCCCACGGGGTCGGGCAAGACGCTGGTGGCCGCCTACGCCGTCCACCGGGCCCTGTCGGCCCACGGCAAGGCGTTCTACACGACGCCGCTCAAGGCGCTCTCGAACCAGAAGTACGGGGAGCTCGCCGCCGCCTACGGAGAGGAGCACGTCGGCCTCCTCACCGGTGACACCACCTTGCGCCCGCGGGCGCCCGTCGTGGTCATGACGACCGAGGTCCTGCGCAACATGCTGTTGGCCGGATCCGATCTCCTCGAGGGCCTGCACACGGTGGTGCTCGACGAGGTCCACTTCATTCAGGACCCCTACCGGGGCGGCGTCTGGGAGGAAGTCCTCGTCCTGTGCCCGGCCGAGGTGCGCTTCGTCTGCCTCTCCGCCACGGTGAACAACGCCGACGAGCTCGGCGGGTGGTTGCGCTCGGTACGCGGGGACACGTCGGTCATAGTGGAGCGGCAGCGCCCCATAGTGCTGCGCCACCATTTCGCCGTCTATCGGCGCGAGGACGAAGAGACGCTGCTGTGCCCTCTCCTGCAGGACAACGGACAGCCCGGCGGCGAGGGGCTCCGTATCGACCAGGCGGTGCGAAGAGCGCTCCAGGGAGGCCGCTCGGCCCATTGGCGGGGGAGGGGGAGAGGTCCGCGCCTGCCCTTCCGGGCGCCCCGGCGGACCGAGATGGTCGAGGAGCTCGGGCGGAACGAGATGCTGCCGGCCATTGTGTTCATCTTCAGCCGAGCCGCCTGCGACGATGCCGTGCACCAGGTCGTGCGCGATGGCGTCCGCCTCACCGACGCCGCCGAGCGCGCCGCCATCCGTGCGGTGGTCGAGCGCCGGGTGGAGCCGCTGGACGACGACGATCTCGCGGGTGTTGGGCTACGACGAGTGGCTCGAAGGACTCGAGCGCGGCGTGGCCGCGCACCACGCCGGCCTGGTCCCGGTCTTTCGCGAGACGGTGGAGGAGTGCTTCGCGGCGGGGTTGCTCAAGGTCGTCTTCGCCACCGAGACCCTGTCGCTCGGGATCAACATGCCCGCCCGCTCCGTCGTGATTGAGCGCTTCACCAAGTACGGCGGTGCCGGGCGGGCCACGCTCACGTCGGGCGAGTACCTGCAGCTCACGGGACGTGCGGGGCGCCGCGGGCTCGACGAGGAGGGCCACGCCGTCGTCGCCTGGTCCAGCGAGATCACCTTCGCCGAGGCCGCCCGGGTGGCGTCGGCCCCCCCGCCCAACCTGCGGTCCGCCTTCCGGCCCACCTACAACCTCGCGGTCAACCTCGTCTCCCGCTTCGACCGGGATACGGCGGGAGCCGTGCTGCAGCGCTCCTTCGCCCAGTGGCAGGCCCGCACACCAGATCTGCTCTTGCAGCAGCTGGAGCACCGGGTCGCCGTTCTGGAGCAGATGGGGTACCTCGAAGGCTGGAGCGTCACGCCGTCGGGGCACCGGCTGTCCCGCATCTACCACGAGGCCGACCTCCTGATCGCCGAGGCACTCGGTGCCGACGTCCTGGCCGGCGCCGAGCCCGCCGTGCTCGCCGGCGTCCTCTCGGCGGTCGTGTTCGAGCCGCGCCGGGCCCGCCGTGTCCCCGGTCAACAAGGGCCCCGCCGGGAGAAGCAGCGCAAGCCGCTGCAGGATCGGCTCGGCGACAAACGCCGTTCCGAGTTGACCTGGCGCTGCGACGCGCTCGCCGTCCTGGCCGAACGCATCCGGATGACAGAGGAGGTGCACCTCGTTCCCCGCACCCGCCAGCCGGCGCCCGGCCTGGCGACCTCGGTGGCCTCCTGGGCCCGGGGCGCCTCGTTCTCGACCGCCCTCGCCGTGGCCGCCCGCGACGTCGGGGAACTGGCGCCGGGTGATTTCGTCCGGACCATGAAGTCGGTGGCCGATCTGGCCCAGCAGGTCTCCCACTCCGCGGTCGACACGGAGGTGGCGACGGCCGCCCGCCAAGCCGTGAGCATGGTGCTCAGGGGCGTCGTCGCCGGGGGTCTCCCGGGCGCCTGAGCCCATCCGCCACCGTCGCGTCACCCTCGTTCTATGGTTACCCGGGCATGTTCCCGTACTCCGAAGAGCGGTTCACGAGCCGACGAGGAAGCCGTCCTCCGGCGCTACGTCACCAACCTCGATCAGCCGGTATTCGCCCTGGTCAATCTGCCAGAGGTCGTCAAGGGAGCGCTCTTCGCCCGCTACTCCCGATCGCCCAAGAGCCTCCGCCGGCTCTTCCTCGACGAGTTCGTCGGGGAGCTCGACATCTCCGGTGACGCCACCGTCGACGCCACCGTCGGACTGGCCCGCGCCGAGCAGCTCTACGAGAAGGTCTTCGTCGAATACGGCGACGACTCGGTGGCCCAACTCGGCGGCGTCCACCTCGCCTGCGAGCAGGCGTCCAACGTGCTGTCGAAGGTTCTCGAATGGGGACGCCTCATGGCGTACCTCGAGCAGTCGACCCGCTACATCGCGTACAACCAGCGACTCGAGAACGGCCAGTACCGCTACTACCGCCCTCCCGAGATCCTCGACTCGTCGCACGGTGCACGCTTCGTCGGAGAGATGGACCGCGTGTTCGACACGTACGGCGCGCTCATGCCCCGCATGCAGGCGTGGGTGGCCGAGCGCTTTCCACAGCACGCAGGCGACAGCGACTTCGTCTACCGCCAGGCCACCCGCGCCAAGTCTCTCGACGCACTGCGCGGGCTCCTGCCCGCGGCGTCGCTGTCGAACATCGGGATCTACGGAACGGGACAATCGTACGAGCAGCTCCTGCTGCGGATGCGCGCGCATCCGCTCCCCGAAGCCCGACACTACGCGGACATGATGCTGGTCGAGCTGCGCAAGGTGATTCCGTCTTTCCTCCAGCGCGTCGACGTCCCCACGCGCGGCGGCGAGTGGTCCGACTACCTGTCGTCGACGCAGGAACGTACGTCACGCCTGGTGTCGCGCTTGTGGCCCGAGCTCGGCCCGCTCGAGTCGCCCGGAGCATGGCGACGGCGGTGAGCCCGAGGTGACGCTGGTGGACTTCGATCCCGACGGGGAGGAGAAGGTCCTGGTCGCAGCCTGTTTCTCGCACCTCGACTGCAGTGAGCGCGAAGCGGCCCGCCGGGTCCGCCTCCTGGGCCACGAGGACCGGGTGGCGTTGTTGGCGGCGTACGTGGGTGACCGGCGCAATCGCCGGCACCGGCCCGGCCGCGCCTTCGAGCGGACGGACTACCGCTTCGAGCTCGTGACCGACTACGGCGCGTTCCGCGACCTGCAACGTCATCGGATGCTCACCATTGAGTGGCAGCGTCTGGGCATTGCGCTCGGATACGACATGCCCGAACTCGTCGCCGACGCGGGGCTGGCCGAGCGCTACGACGAGGCCATCGATCGGGCTGAGGAGCTCTACCGCTCGCTGGTACCGGACTTCCCGGAGCAAGCGTCCTACGTCGTCGCGCTCGCGCACCGCATCCGTTACGTCATGCAGTTCAACGCGCGCGAAGCGATGCACCTGATTGAGCTCCGCTCCGGCGTGCAGGGTCACCCGGCGTATCGAAGAGTCGCCCAACAGATGCACAGGGCGATTGCCGAGGTCGCCGGCCACCGGGCCCTGGCCGAGGCCATGACGTTCGTCGACCACGGAGCCACCGACCTCGAGCGTCTCGAATCCGAGCGCCGGGCCGAGCGCCGGCGGTCCGAAAAATCTGCAACGCATTGACCAGGAATTACCGCCGTTCCCCCTGGTGGGAGGGACCTCCCTCTCCTTGACGACCCCACCCCCAAGTTGCCTAATGTGTCGCAGTCCCCGACGCCCCTGAGGACGCTGCGGATGCGCAAGGGCGCGAACGCACAGGCTGCAGGTGGGGATGTGCTGTGAGAGGCGGTGGTTGGCCCTGGGGGTCGAGTAGAGAACGTGTCGCTTGCCTGGCCCCCCAGGTCTGTGAGATGGCGCCAAAGACCCCAGGGCCCTCCCGCCCCTCTGCTGATTTCCTCCCCCCGTTGTCGGCGGGGGTTCTCCTTCATGGCGATTGAATGGTCCCTCGAACCGTCTATGCTCCCGCGGCACAATGCCCAGTAAGAAGAAGGCCAAGGCCGAAGAAGCGGTGGCAGAGGCCCCCGAAACAGAAGATGAAGAAACCGTCGAGGAGGAAGACCTCGACGTCGACATCGACGACGCGGACCTCGAAGTAGACGTTCTCGAGGACGACGATGACGACATCGCCGATGTCGTCGACGTCGACGAGGAAGACGACGCCGAGGTCGACGAGGTCGACGAGATCCTGACGCCGTCGCCCGCCGCGGTGGTCGAGAAGTCCGGTGAGGGCGACGACGAGGAGGAAGAGGAGGAGCCCGACGACGAGGACGTCGAGGCCAGCCTCGACGTGATCCTCAAGGAGCGGCTGGTCGTCGAGGACGAACCCGAAGACGAAGAAGCGACCGACCAGGAAGACAAGACAGAAGGCAACGAGCGTGTCCTGCCGAAGCAGCCCGACGAATTCGTCTGCCGCTCCTGCTTCCTGGTCAAACACCCGAGCCAGCTGGCAGACGCGAAGAAGATGCTCTGCCGGGACTGTGTCTGAGAAGAGTGATCCTTCTGGCGGGCAGTCGCACGAGAGCCCGCTCCGCCGTGGCTTCGATGTGTGTCTCGGCACACCGATCGGCGTCGCCGTGTCGGTAGCCGAGGAGATCCCGGAGCTGCTCGCCGAAGGCCGGCGCCGGCTCGAACTCCAGCTGGGCAACGCGCTCTTCGTCGGCCGCTTCGTCGTGAACCAGAAGCAACGGGAACTCTCGGCGCGCCTCGACGGCACTCCTGGGCAACGGCGGCGCCGCCGACGGTCGACGATGCCGGCGGCACCGCCGAACCGCCGCCGGCCGTCGCCCCGGCCCGCGAACGCCCCGCACCCGACCCGGCCGCCGCGGCCATCGTCGCCGGCGCGCTCGCCGACTACGACACGCTGAGTGCCTCGCAGGTGGTCCGCCGGCTCGAGAGCCTTGGTCCCGAGGAGCTCGACGCCGTCCGGCGCTACGAGGCCTCCACCCGCAACCGTCGGACAATTCTCAACCGGGCCGGTCAGCTGCTCGACGAGCAGTCGAGCGGGCCCCCGGCTCGGTAGGACGATGGAGCTGGCCCGACCAGCCCGGGCCGAGGATCGACAAGCCTGCACGCGCCTGCTCTCCCATGCCCTGGTCGCCGCCGAGGCAATGCGGGGCGGGGCCGCCCTGGTCGGTGACGCCACGACCGTCGCCCTGCTCGACCGCTGGACCCAGCCCGGAGACACCACCCGTCTCCTGGTAGGGGAGTACGAGGGGGTCGTGGTCGGCCTGCTGGCCGTCACGGCCTCCCCGGCGTCCCCGAGGCCTTACGAACGGACTGATCGAGTGCTGCTACGTCGAGACGGGTGCCCGCGGGGTCGGCGTGGGCACGGAGCTCATGGCCGCAGCGGTCGCCTGGTGCGCCGAGAGGGGCTGCGCCGAGCGTGGATGCGCTGGCGCTCCCGGGTGACCGGACGACCAAGCAGCGGCTCGAGGCGGCCGGGTTCTCGGCCCGCCTCCTGACACTCAGCCGCCGGTTGGACTGAACCGGCGCTCGGTGTTCACCCGTCGCGGTGGCGGCGGGGGGATGCGGAGCCCGAGCAGCTTGGCCAGGGCGGGGACCGCACCGGCGGCATTGCGGGCTGCCTGCTTGGCCACTTCGTCGTCGGGGATCCCCGACGGCTTGACGGTACGGCGCACCGGCGACGCCACGACGGCGTCGAGAAGGCGCATCCAGTCTTCGGGCGCCAGGTCGGCCGTCATGGCCTCCCCGGCCGCGGAGGCCAGCCTGACGGCCAGATCCGCCGGGCACCGCGTGCCGGGCTCGGGAGGGCGGATGGAGGCTTCGACCGCCTGCAGCACCCGCCCGTCGTTGAGCGCGTTCGTGATGCGGGCCAGCCACTCCTCGCGGAGTGCCGTCGTCCGCTGGTCGAGAGACTCCTGGAGCGCCTTGGCCATGGCCCGGCCCTCCTCGTCGAGGTTCACCGTGCGCGAGGCGGCGACGACGGCCCGCAGCTCCCGCAGCCGGTAGTCCTTCCCCGACGTCTGCGCCACCGAGGCGCGGTCCTTCCAGTCGGCCAGGCGCACCGCCGGCAACAGCTCGTCGGCGATGGCCAGGAGCGCATCGGTGGCGACCGGAGGCTTTCCGGCGGCCTTGTTGGAGGTGTTCTGCGCCTCGATCGCCTGTCGCACGGCTTGGAGCCCGCCGCGCAGGAGCTGCTCGGCCACGGGGATCTGCTCGGGCCGCAAGGCGGCCAGCATGGCGTTGCGGTGCACGGTGGACGTCGGTGCCACCGGGCGCTCGCCCCGGGCGGGGCGTCCGTCACCTTCACCCGGGCGCCGGGCGCCGGGTCGACGGGGGCCTCCCGGCGCCGCGCGGCGGCGGTCGATCGCCGCCACGCTCGTCCCGTCGCGCCTCACCCTCGGGTCCGCCGGCGATTGCCGCCACGTCGGTCGCCGCGCTCGCTCGCCGTCGTCGTCGCGATCACGGCGTCGCTTGTTCGAGCCCGGGAGCCAGAATGACCGAGACGTCGGGTGCCCGCCTCGGCGTGCCCTTGACCTCAATCCGGCCTTCCACCTTCTCGGGTGAGCGGGCCGGCTTCGCGGGGGTCAGCGAGAGGACCTCGATGCCCTCGAGGCCGATTTCGACGTCCGCCCGCAACACGGCGCCGACGGCCTCTCCGGGCGGCACGAGAGCAGCCTCGACGGTCCCCTTGGGCTGGCGCGCGCCGGCGGCGCGCCAGGTCCATGACCCGTCGCCCGTCTGGCTCGTCAATTCAATGTCGATCCTGCGTGACATGCGGCGGACACGCTACCTCGCCTGGCGCCCCTCCCCGATGCCGGGACGCGATCGGCATCCCGTAACATGGCGTTCAGGACGTCCGCTGGACTGCGGGAGCCACCGGGGCGAGCCACCCCACCGTGATGCGGTGTGGACGAGCCATGCCCCCTTCAGGAGGATCCACATGAGTGAGGACACCGAGCAGCCAGGGCCGGAGCCCGCTGCCGGCACACCCGAAGACGCCGCACCGCCCTCGACGCCGACACCGCACCGACGACGCGCCGAGGGCACCGCGCCGGGGAGACTGCACCGCCGTCCGAGCCGAGCGGGGGTGCCGTCGGACGCCCAGCCCAGCCCAGCCGCCTTCCCCCCGCCCGCAGCGAGCTCGTCCTTCCCTCCGCCGCCGCCCGGATCATGGGCGCCGCCGCCCGCCGACGCCCCGCACCGGCCCGACCACTGCGGTGACGCCGGTGGCGGTGCCGTTCTCGTACCCGCCGTCGGGCGACGCGACCTACCCCGGGTCCGTCCCTCCGGGCTCGAGCCGCGGACGGCCGGGCAAGGTGCGCACCTGGCTGCCGGTGGTGATCGTGGCGGCCCTCGTCGGCGGCGGCATCGGCGCCGGTGTCACGGCGCTGGGGGACAACAACAACGGCAGCGGTGGATCGAACGTGACCATCCACGAGAGCAGCGCCGCACCCGGCGCGGCCGTCCTCAGCGGCAACGTGACCATCCCCGAACTCGTGAGCAAGGTCATTCCCGCCGTGGTGTCCATCGACGTGAAGTCGAACGGGAACGAGGACGAGGGCACCGGCATGATCATCACCTCGAACGGCGAGGTCCTCACGAACAATCACGTCATTGAGCTCTACAGCCAGGGCGGCGACACCGGCACGATCACGGTCACCGAGTACGGCCAGACCAAGCCGCTGCCCACCACCCTCGTCGGCTACGACCAGTCCAAGGATGTGGCGCTGCTCAAGATCAACAACGCGTCGGACCTCCCGACGATCACGTTCGGGAACTCGGGCAAGACCGTGGTGGGCGACGCCGTGGTGGCGATCGGCAACGCGCTGGGGCTCGCGGCCGGCACGCCGACGGTCACCCAGGGCATCATCTCGGCGCTCGGGCGGTCGGTGACCGCCGGGGGAGAGGGCACGCAGACCGAGACGCTGCAGAACATGATGCAGACCGACGCCGCCATCAACCCCGGCAACTCCGGCGGCCCACTGATCGACACATCGGGCCAGGTCATCGGCATGAACACGGCTGTCGCGGGAACCACGAGCGACGGGACGTCGTCACAGAACATCGGCTTCGCCATTCCCGCCGCCTCCGTGGAATCGCTCATCTCCGAGCTCCAGAAGGGCGGCCAGTCCGGGAACGGCGGCGGCTACCTCGGCGTCGACATCACGACGCTGACGCCGGCGTTGCGCCAGCAGTACGGCTTCACGCCGACGAGCGGCGCGGTGATCCTCAGCGTGGTCTCGGGGTCCCCGGCGGCCAAGGCCGGCCTCGTGCAGGGCGACGTGATCGTCAACATCAACGGCACGAACATCACCTCGTCGGACGACCTGCAGAAGGTCGTGCAGGCGGCCAAGGCGGGTCAGTCCGTCTCCATCACCTACTACGTGGGCGACAGCAAACGGACGACCACGGCCACGCTCGGCAGCCAGGCCGAGGCCCAGCAGCAGCAGGGGAGCACCGGGAACAGCGGGAGCACCACCAACCCCTTCGGTGGGGGCGGGTTCCCCGGCTTCGGGAACTCCGGCAGCACCGGAGGGACGCCCTAGTCGCTGAGGGCGCCCGGCGGGATGTCGAAGTTCCGGTCGGGGTGGGCCGGCGGGACGTTCATCGAACCGTTCGGGGTCCACCCGCTGGCCTCGATGTCCTCGAGCACGTGGGCCATGTTGTAGGTGTCCTCCTCGTAGGAGAACTTGCCGTCGCCGGCATAAATGAGGCGCGAGTAGCCCGACTGCCGGTAGGGCGTCCCGTCCGGCCGTGTCCGCGGCATGATCTGCGTCCACTTGACCACGACGTCGTTCCCCTCGATCGCCGTGAACTCAATGGGGAACTTCCAGTCCTCCATGCCCAGCATGGAGTCCACCAGCCAGTGGGCGATGGCGTCGCGCCCTCGATGCGCCCCCAGGCGCCGTCGATGTACACCGCATCCTCCGTGTAGAAGTCGGCCAGGACGCCGAAGGCGTCGGGCTCGAGCCCCTCGTCGATGCGCTCACGCAGCTCGTGGTAGCGCTCCACGGTGGCCTGGACTTCCTCACGCGGAAACGGCATGGTCGTCCCTCCCTCTTGCTAGCGTCTCGACCGCACGGTAGGCGATCTGGCACAGCTCGAGCTCCGCCAGGGCGCGGGCCGGTCGGCAAACCCCTGGACCTCCACCGACTTCTCGGGCTCGAGGTCCTTGTAGATGCTGAAGAAGTGGGCGATCTCGTTGCGCAGGTGCTCCGGCACGTCGTCGATGTCGTGGGCACCGTCCCATTGGGGGTCGTGCTCCAGGACGCAGATCAGCTTGGCGTCCACCCCCTTCTCGTCGCTCATGGAGAACATGCCGAGAATCCGCACCCGCACCACGCAGCCCGGGAAGGTCGGATCGGCCACGAGCACCAGCGCGTCGAGCGGGTCGCCGTCACCGGCCAGGGTGTCGGGGACGAAGCCGTAGTCCGCCGGATAGGTGGTCGCGGTGAAGAGGCGGCGGTCCAACCGGATCACGTGCTTCTCGTGGTCGTACTCGTACTTGTTGCGGCTGCCCGTGGGGATCTCGATCACCACGTCGATCGCGTCGTCGGCGGGAGGGCTCACGACGGGCGGCCCCTCGTGGCGCCGGGCGGGGTCGACCGGGCTCATGATCCCGACCCCGTTGCCGTCGGGGTCGCTCACCACGGCGTAGCGGGCGCCCCAGAAGGCGTCGTAGGGCTCCTGCTGGACGGGCACGCCCTCGGCGGCCAGGGCGGCGACCAGCACGTCGACCGCCTCGCGGGTGTCCACCTTGAATCCGAGGATGGCGCCGCTGCGCCCGGACGCACCCTGGTTCCACTTGGCGGCGAACGTCACGCTGTCCAGGTCGACGTCGAGGGGGGTGGCGTCGCCGTGCCGCGCCGACACGTGATGCGCATCCCAGACCGGATCAGGCCGTCGCCGAAGTCCAGCCCGAGACGGGAATAGAAGGCGCGGCTGGCCGGGACGTCGCGCACGACGAGATTCATCTGGTCCAGGCGGATCGCTGCCATGGCGGCCACCGTACCGCCCACGGGCGGGGTGGTCGCCCCGTGCGGATCGACGAGCGCCGACCTCGGGTCAGCCCCCGAAGCCGCCGCCGCCCGACGATGCGCGACCGGAACGCGCCGCCGCCACCGCCGAAGCCGCCGCCGCCGAAGCCGCCCCCGCCGCCCAGCCCGCCGAGCCCGCCGAAGGTGTTCGTTTCGGTGTTCGACGACGGCACCGCTTCGGCGTAGTCCGCCAGCACCACGCTCTGCCCGGCGAGAGACCCGAAAGCACCTGCGTGTACTCGTCGCCCGACCATGCCCACCTTGATGACCTTGCGGGTCAAGGTCGCCCTTCTCGAGCTCCGTCACATAGCTGACGAGCCGGTCGTCTGGACGGCCGAAGTGGGCACGGCGACCACGTTCGAGACCTTCTCCGGTCGAGATGTCCAGGTTCGCCGCCGACCCGGCGAGAGTGCCGCGGCCGAGGCGGGGAGCGCCACGACGACGGGGTAGCTGTACCCCGAGTGCTCGACTGCACGGGGCCGACTTGGGCCACCGTGCCGGCGAGGCTTCCGTTGTCGCCGTCCACCTCGACCGAGGTGGTCTGGCCGACTTTGACGGAGGGGACCTGCGAACTGTCGAGCGTCGCCTGCACCTCGTAGGAGTTCGTCCCGATGATCGTGATGATCTCGGTGCTCGAGCCGGCGCTGACGGTGTCGCCGACGTCGATGCCCACCGAGACCACGGTCCCGGTGATGGGACTGGTCAGCGTGGTCTCGTTCAGCGACTGCTGCGCCTCGGTCAACTGGGCTTGCGCCGTGTCGATGTCGGCCTGGTCGCTGGCGATCTGTTCGGGCGTGTCGGTGTCGGTCGATCCCGATCCGCCGGTCGCGCCGCTGCCGCCGCGGTCGCGCCGCTGCCGGTGTTGCCGGTGATGTCAGCGGTCAAGGTGACGCCGTCGGACGTCGAGGAGGAGACGCGGCGCTCGTCTGGGTGGGGGAGGAGCCCGGGGTGCCGCCGGAGCGGCCCGTGCCGCCCGTACCGCCCGATGACGAGCCGCCGCCCGAGGCCGCAGTCAGCGCCTGGCCCAACGCTGTCTCGTCCTTCGAGACCGAAGTCTGGTCCTTGGAGACCTGCTGCTCGTCGGCCGACACGGTCTGGAGCCCCGCTTCACAGGTTGCCTGGCCCGTCGGCGTCGCGGTGTTGGCGCTCGTGCACTCGGTTTGGGCCTGGGTCAGATCCGCCGCCTCTTTCTGCTGGTCCGTGTTCGAGCGTCGCCTCGTCCTGGGTCAACGTCGTCTGGTCCTGGGTGATGGTGGCGTTCGAGGCGGTCGCACTGCTGGAGGGGACGGTGGTCGTCGTCGTGCTCGAAGGCGTCGTCGTCTTGGACGTGCGCTGCGCGGCGCGAGGCGGCACTCGAGGCCGACGAAGCGGTCGACTCGTTCTCCTCGTCTTCGACGAGTTTGGCCTGGTCGGCGTTGAGCGCCGACTGGTCCGAGGACACCGTCTCACCGAGCGCGGTGGTGTCGAGCGTGGCCAGCGTCTGGCCGGCCGTCACGGCCTGCCCGGGCGCGACCGTGACCGTCGCCACCTGCCCGCCCACCTGGAAGGAAGGTGCCACGTCGTTGACGGGTTCCACATTGCCCACGACGGTGAGGTTCGTGCCGATGTCGGCACGGGTGACGCTCGCCGTCCGATAGCCCGTCGAGCCGGCGCTGACCGTCGCCCAGGCGGCGACGGCGCCACCGACGATGATCACCGTCGACGAGGCCGCCGACGAGAACGGCGCGGCGGTGGCCGGACCGGCCCCAGCCCGACTGCGCCTTAGGCACCGCTGCCCCCGGCGCGCACCGGGCCCGCCCGCACCGCCGGGGAAGCCGCCGCCGCCGAAGCCGCCGAAGCCGCCGTGGTGCAGGTGCCGCTCGCGCTGGCCGAGCTGATCCGCACCGTGGTGGCCGTGACCGCCCCGTTGGTGGCGGCAGAGCCGAAGGCACTGACACAGTCACCGACGGCCAGATCCGTCGACGCGGCCGTCTGGGTCGCACTGACCGTCGTCGTGCTCGACGTCGTCACGGTGAGCTTCTCCGTCTTGGGCGTCGCCGGCTTCTTGGCTTCGCGCTCGGAGCCTTCGATCCGTTCTTGGTGAAATTGCCCAGCGCCAGGGTGGTCCCCGAGACGCTCACCGTCGACCCGCTGACGCGCGGTGACCTTGCCCGTCACGATGGACATGGACGCCAGCTGCTTGCGGAAGTTGCTGGCCCCCGAGCCACCGCCGGGGAAGCTGGGACGCGTCCCGCTTCCTCCGCCCTCGCCCGACTCGTTCCGCCACCGGCCCCGCGGCCGGAACCCGAAGCCACCTGCTCCGCCGGGCGCACCACCGCGCGCCGGCACCGCCGCGGCCGCCGAACGCGTTGCACGTCCCGGTCGACGTCGGCGTCGTCACGGTGATGGCTGCGCGCCGCGACGGTGGTCTTGGACTTCTTCGATGCCGTCCCGGTCACGGAGATGCAATCGCCGGCGGCGAGCGAGCTCACCGCCTCGGTCACGGTCTTGGAGAACTGCGGTGGTCGCGGTCCATCCGACGGTGGTCTGGCCGGTGCTGGCGTTCTGCACCTCCATGGTCGAGCCGCTCAGTGCGGCGACGCTCCCCGATGCACCCGTCGGCTGGTTCGGCGGTGGCGGCACCGCGCCGGTGCCGCGGCCATCGCCGACCACCACGAGGGCGTGACGCCACCGCCGACGAGTTGAGCCCAGCGCCTGATGGTCGTGCGTTGGCTGGTCGGTGTCTGCATCTGTATCGTTCCTCTTTCTCTTTCCTTCGTTGCGATCTGGGGAATGCACGGTGGCCTCTATTCGCTCCGCAGCGCGTCGATGGGCGCCAGGGAGCGGCACGGCTGGCCGGGTAGACGCCGAAGAGCGACGCCGATCGCCAAGGCGACGACGAGAGCACCGACCATGGCCGTCGGCGCTGATGGTCATGGGGTCGCCGATCGACGCCGGGCAGGAACAGGGCGCCGAGGATACCGAGCACGACGCCGAGGACGCCGCCGAGGAGGCCGAGCACGGACGCCTCGACCAGGAACTGGCGCCGGATCACACGGGGTGTGGCCCCGAGCGCCTTGCGCAGCCCGATCTCACGGATGCGCTCGGTGACCGAGACCAGCATGATGTTCATGACGCCGATGCCGCCGACGAGCAGCGAGATGCCGGCGACGCCACCCGAGCAGGATGGTCAGCGTGTGGTCCACCGAGGTGGCGGTCGAGAGCAGCGACTGCTCCGAGGTGATGGTGAAGTCGGCGTCGGCCGCCGTGGTGATCCCGTGCAGCGCGAGCAGCTCGTGGTCGGCTTCCTGGTAGGCCGCCGGTGAGATCGTCGGGCTGACGCGCCTGGATGTCGATCGAGCTGACCGAGTTGCGGGTCGTCCCCCCGAAGATGCGCTCGGCGCGCCGTGGTGATCGGGCACGACGGCCTGGTCGTCGGGGTCCGACGTGGTCGACGACGACGACGACGATCCCGTCGAGGTCAGCACGCCGACGACGGTGAAGGGCACGCCGTCCGACGTCGACCGTCTGGCCCACCGGGTCGCCGCGGCTGAACAGCTCCGACGCCGTGGTGGCGCCGAGCACCGCCACCGCCGTGTGGTCGGTGACGTCCTGGTTGTCGATGAAGCGTCCCTCGGCCAGGGTGCGGCCGCGGACCGTCAGCCAGCTCGGCGTCGTGCCCTGCACGGTGGTCGTCCAGTTGCTGGTCCCGGCGGTCAGCGCCTCGGCGGACGAGGTGATCGGGGCGCCACCGCCTTGACGTCGGGCGCCACCGCTTGGACGCGAGCGCGGAGACGTCGGCCATGGTCAGGGTCGAGGCCGAGCCGAGCGCCCGCGGATGCCCGTGGTCGACGTCGTGCTCCCGGGCGTGATGGTAGCACGTTGGTACCCGAGCGCATTGATCTCCGAGCTGACCTGGCTCCTGCGCGCCCTCGCCCAGACCGACGGCGAGGATGACGGCGGCGATACCGATGAGGATGCCCAGCACGGTCAGCGCCGAGCGCAGGCGGTGGCTGCGCACGCCGTTGAGACCGGTGCGGAGCGTCTCGAGCCAGTTCACCGGATGCTCTCGCTCGAGTCGCGCTCGTCGTTCTCGGTGAGCAGCCCGTCACGGATGCCGAGGACACGGCCCGCGGCGGAGGCCACGTCGGCGTCGTGGGTGATGAGGACGAACGTGCGGCCGGCCTCGTGCAGCTCGTCCATGAGGCGCAGCACGTCGTCGGCCGACACCGAGTCGAGGTTGCCGGTGGGCTCGTCGGCGAGGATCAGATCGGGCTCGGTCACCAGGGCGCGCGCCACGGCCACCCGCTGTTGCTGGCCGCCGGAGAGCTCGCCCGGCCGGTGCTGGACCCGCCCGGCCAGCCCGACCCGGCCAGTGCGTCCATGGCCCGCTCCTTGCGCTCGGCGCGGCGCACGCCGGCGTAGGCCAGGGGCAGCTCGACGTTCTGCCACGCCGTCATGGAGGCCAGCAGGTTGAACTGCTGGAAGACGAAGCCGATGCGGCGGTTGCGCACCTCGGCCAGCTCGGCCTCGCTCATGCCGCTGACGTTCTCGCCGGCCAGGCGGTACGTCCCGACGTCGGGACGTCGAGGCAGCCCAGAATGTGCATGAGCGTCGACTTGCCCGAACCCGACGGCCCGATGATGGCGACGTACTCGCCCTGTCGATGGTGAGGCTGACGCCGCGCAGCGCCGCGACCGCGATGGACCCGGTGCGGTAGACCTTGGTCACCCTGTCGAGCTCGATCACCGGGTCTCCGACGTCGCCGCGGACCGGGGGAGTGCCCGGTCGGCGGTCGGGCTCATCAGCCGCCTCCGCCGAATCCGCCGCCACCCCGCCGCCGCCTCCGAACGCCGCCGCCGCCGGTGAAGCCGCCGCCGCCGCCGAAGCCGCCGCGTCGTCCCGGTCCGCCGCCGAAGAGCCGCCGCCCGGTCCGCCGCCCGGCGCCTTGAACTTGACCGACGCTCGAGCGACCTTGTCACCGGACTTACGCCGCTGGTGATCTGCGTCTCGCCGTTCTGCGGCCTCGCCGACCGTGACGTTCGTGACGACGTGGCTGCCGTTGACGACCTTGGTCACGGTGGCCTGACCGCTGCGCCGTGTAGGAGATGGCCGCGGTCGGGACCTCGGTCACGTTGTTGAGCTGCTTGACGATGATGCTGACGTCGGCGCTGGCGCCGGCGTAGAGCCGCTCGGGTCCCCGGTGACGTCGATGACGACCGGGAAGGTGTGACATCGGAGGACTGGCTGCCGATCAGGCCGACGGAGGCCGACGGTGCCGTAGACCGTGGTGGTCGACCCGGTCGGAGTGATGGTCGACCTGGTCCCCGTCCGCGATCTGGCCGATCTGGGTGTCGTCGACCGTCGTGTTCACGATGTAGGAGTCCGTGCCGATGACCACGATCTGGCCGGTGTCGACCCGGACGACGACGAGTGCCGGCGGCTCGACGACCGGTGCTCGCCGGTGCCGAGGAGCCGGTGCCCGCCGACCCGGTCCCGCCGCCGCCGTCCGGTCCCGGAGACCTGCTGGCCGACGGTCAGGTCGACCGAGGCGACTGTCCCCGAGATGGTCGAGGTCAGCGAGGCGTCGGTCAGGTTGGTCTGGGCTGTCGAGAGCGACGACTCGGCCGACGTCACCGACGCCTGGTCCGAGTCGATCTGGCTCGTGGCCGCGCTCGCGGCCTCGTCGCTGGCCAGCCGGTCCTGCGCCGACGCCAGCTGCGCCTGGGCGGCACTCACTCTCGGTTCAGCGCCGTCGTGTCGACGGTCGCCAGGACCTGGCCGGCGGTGACCGTCTGTCCGGCCTTGACGTTGACCGCGTTGACCGTTCCCGACACGGCGAAGTTGAGGTCGGCCTGACTCGCCGGCTCGATCGTGCCCGAGCTGGCCACGGTCTGCTGGATGGTCCCCGTCGTCACCGGCACCGTGACGGTCGTGATGGAGAGGCCGCCAGCCGACGACGAGCCCGACGTCAGCCAGAGCGGCAACGCAATGGCCGCAGCGACGACCACGGCGGCGGCGCCGATGATCGGCCAGCGGTGTCGACGCCACACGGACGGCGGCGCCGGAGGGAGGACGTTCTCGTCGTCGAGCGGCAACTCTTCGGTGAGGTCCACCGGGGTTTCCGGCTCCTCGACATCTCCCGTATCGGCCATGAAGACAAGTCCAGACGAGGCGATTTCACAGTGAGCCGAGCTCAGCTGTGAGCCCGCTTGGTATTGCGTTGAAACCCACATAAAGCAGCAGGTCACGACCTTGTAACCTCAGAAAAGCACCCACAGGAGAGGACCAGCCGGCACCTGGCCCGTCCCGATCTCGCGGGGCCATGCTCTCCCCATAGCTGCTGCGGCACCGGGAGGCATCCATCCCCCTCACTCCCGGTCCCTCCCGGTGCCGCACGGCTCCCCTCCAGCCTCCACCGGGGAGGGGAGCCCCTGGGGACGCGGCTACAACCTCCACCTGGTCGAGCCGACTCGGCGGGACCGGCCTCGGCGGATCAGCCGCCGGCCTCGGTAGATCGCTCCGGTCGCCGTGAACATCGCCCGCGGCCAAACAAATCCGACATGCGGAGCCGCCCGTCGAACGTCGAACGTCCGTCGCCAGCAAACCGCGCAGCTGTCGTTCGCCCGTACCGCCGCCCTTTCCGAATCTCGAGAGGGGCTGCACCGGCGCAAGAAGCGTTGTACCGGCACGCCTCTGACCTGGCCTGCTCCCCTGGGTTACCGCCGATAAGGTTCATTATGTTAAGTCACACTGAGTTCTGAGGAGCGGCCATTCGTCGGCTGGACGCGACACCGCTCCTCCGGTCCGGCCCTCACACGCCATGGCCCGCAGGGCCGGCCGTCACTGCCGGCTTGTCGTATCGAATGAGACCTGACGTGCCGCGTGCTATCGAATGAATCTGCGCAATCAGCGGACGATCCGGCATCGCCGTCAATTCGCATCGACCGGCTTCCGAGGCCCGCTCTGCGTCAGCCGGCTGGAGACGCCGACAGATCCGTGGACCCTCGGACCAGCCGAAGGATTTCGAAGCCTCTCCGGGGCTCCCACGGGCGCAGCCCGGCGCACCGCAACGAGACGTGTGCCCGCCGGGCGACGGCCCGGGCCTGGCTCGCTGGGGAGCGACCCTGCGCCGGGCCGGACCTGTTCAAAAAACCTCTTGCTTTGGGTGCTCGATTTCAGTAAAGTGACGGGCCGTAAGGCCCCTCGGTTAAAGGTTCAATGTTCAAGCGGGCGAGAAGGCGAAATACCTGCTGAAGGGGTTGTTCTAGAGGTCTAAATCGAGTACTGTCCCCGGAATGTCCGGGGACTTTTGCGCGGGCGCTTTTCCGCGTGTCCTTGGGGGAGTCGGGGCTCGAATGAGCGCGGCCACTCCCCCGCCGGATCCCGAGGTCGCCGTCGAGCAAGGCGCCCTCGACCACGCACTGGCCGTCCCTGTCGGAGATGCGGCAGCGCGCAGAGAAACTGCTGCAGGACCTGATTGCCGCCGGGAACCCGGACCTCGACTATGTCGCCGCGCTCTCCCGGAGGGTGTCGCTGCTGGCGGACAGCCCGCGGCCGCTGCTCTTCGGGCGCATCGACGAAGAGGACGGGCCCGACCTGGCGCATCGGCCGCCGCCACGTCGAGGACACCCGTTCCGACCCCGTCGTCATCGACTGGCGGGCCCCTGTCGCCGTCCCCTTCTATCGAGCCAGCGCCAAGGACGCCCTCGGGCTGACCCGCCGGCGCCAGATCATGGTCGATCGCGGGTCCGTCATGGCCGTGGCCGACGACCTCTTCGGCGGCGCCGGGGACGAGGCCGGCACCACCCGGCTGCGGGGCGGCGACGCCCTGCTGGCCGAGCTCGAGCGTGCCCGCACGGGCGAGATGCTCGACATCGTCGCGACCATTCAGGCCGAACAGGACGAGATCATCCGTGCTCCCCTCAACCAGCTCCTCACCGTGCAGGGAGGACCCGGCACGGGGAAGACCGCGGTCGGACTGCACCGGGCCGCCTTCCTTCTCTACAACCACCCCGGGCTGAGCCGTGACGGCGTCCTCGTGCTCGGCCCGAGCCGGGCCTTCCTGCGCTACATCGCGCAGGTTCTCCCCGCACTCGGAGAAGAGGCCGTCGTCCAGACGACCATCGGTGACATCGCCCCCAAGGCGAAGGTGCGGGCCGAGGAGCCGATGGCGGTCCGCCAGGTCAAGGGAGATGCCCGCATGGGCGAGCTGCTCCGTCGTGCCCTCGAGGGCAGGCGCGGGCCCTGGACGAAGACGTCAGTCTGCGCGTGCGGTTCGCTCGGGCGACCCTGGACCGCGAGCGGGTCAACGACCTCGTCGCCTCCATCGTCGCCCGCCCCGCTCCCTACAAGTCGGGTCGGCTCGGCCCTCCGGTCCCGCCTGGTCAGCGAAGCACGGACCGCCTTCCGCTCCTCGGGCCGGCTCGGTGCCGACGAGGCCTGGTTCGAGGGCGAGCTCACGTCCTCCGACGAGTTCGGCGCCCTGCTGGACACGCTCTGGCCCTCGGTCTCCCCCACCACCTTGGTGCGCGACCTGCTGTCGTCGCGGGACCAGCTGGAGCGCTACGCCTCCGGCTTGTTCTCGCCCGAGCGAGTGGCAGCTCCTCCTGCGGAGCCGCGGCTCGACCGTCGGCTCCACGGCCTGGAGCGCCGACGACCTGGCCCTGCTCGACGAGGCGGCCTTCCTGACCGGAGGCCGCAGCCGCTCGTACGGGCACATCGTGGTGGACGAGGCCCAGGACCTGACGCCGATGCAGTTCCGCATGATCGCCCGACGCGCCCCGTCGGGCTCCGTCACGGTGCTCGGTGACCTGGCGCAGGCGACGGGGCCCTGGACGTACGCGGACTGGGACGAGATCCGCAGTCACCTGCCCGATGCCGCGTCCGCAGCACCACGACGAGCTGACGCTGGGCTACCGGGCACCGGGCCGCGTGCTGGACTTCGCCTCGCGGCTGCTGCCCGTCGCCGCGCCGGGCATCCGGCCCACCTCGTCCATCCGACCGGGCCGCACCGATCCCTCGGTGCAGCGGGTGCCCGAGAACGAGCTGGCGGCCGCGGCGCTGGAGGAGGCCGCCGCCCTGGCCGAGCACCATGCCCTGGTGGCGGTCGTCGTCCCCGAGGATCTCGTGCCCGAGGTCACCCGGCTGGCACGCCGGGATACGCACGTCGGGGTGCTCGAGCGCGACGCCATGACCCGGCCGATCACCATCGTCCCTGCCCCGGCGGCCAAGGGCCTCGAGTTCGATGCCGTGGTCGTGGTCGAGCCGGCAGCCATCGCGGGCGACGACCGTCGAGGCCTTCGGCTGCTCTACGTCGCCATGACTCGCCCGATCCAGCATCTCAGCGTCGTGCACGCCCAGCCTCTCCCCGCCCCTCTCCTCGGCTGACACGGCGCACGTTCCCCTACGATCGAGCGCATGGCACTCGACGTCGACGGCAAGGTCGCCCTCATCACGGGAGGGAGCAACGGCATCGGCGAGGGCGTCGCCCGGCATCTGGCCGGCCGGGGCGCGCACGTCGTGATCGCCGACATCGACGGGGCACGGGGCAAGGCGGTCGCCGAGGAGCTCGACGGCCGCTTCATCCGGACCGACGTGACCGACCCTGCCGCGAGCACGGCCGCCGTTGCGCTCGCCGTCGAAGCGTTCGGCGGCCTCCACATCGCCCACCTCAACGCAGGCGTCACCTCCTGGTGCGGCATGGGTGACGACTTCGATCCGGAGGCCTACCGGCGTTCGATGGCCATCAATCTCGACGGGGTCGTCTACGGGATTGCGGCGGCCCGACCCGCCATCATGGCGAGCGGCGGAGGGACGATCGTGGCCACGGCGTCCATGGCCGGTCTGGTGGCCGCTCCCTTCGACCCGATCTACGCGGCCAACAAGCATGCCGTCGTGGGTCTGGTCCGCTCGCTGGGCCAGTCCTACGAGGCCGACGGCATCCGCATTCATGCGTTGTGCCCGTCGTTCGCCTACACCAACATCATCAAGGGGTCCGAACAGACGCTGCTCGACATGGGTTTCCCGATCATCGACGTGGCCGACGTCGTGGCGGGATTCCAGCGCATCCTCGACGCCGATTCGACCGGCCAGTGCTGGTACGTCGTCGCCGGGCGCGAGAGCGAGCCATTCCAGTTCCGTCGTGCTCCGGGGCCCCGCCTCGACTGAAGGGGTCCCGATCGCCGCCCGGATCGGTGGATACGATTGGCGCTCGACGACCGGGGATGGGTCCCCCCGGGGGCACACCGCCCCAAACCGCCGACACCGACATGGCTGATGGCTCCTGAGCGGCGGCACGGGAGGCCCTGCCATGGACGAAGATCAGCTGCCAAGGGCCCACGAACGAGACCGGCGCCGGCGGCGACGCCCTCGACCGGCCCTCCGTTCCGCGCCTCGGCCTGTCGGCCGCCACGCTGCTGGCCATCTTCGTCGGCGGAGCGCTCGGCACCGTCGCCCGCTATCTCCTCGACGCGCACCATCCGGTCCCACAGGGCAGCTTCCCCTGGGTGACGCTGGTCATCAACCTCTCGGGCTCGCTCGCCATCGGCCTGCTGGTCCCGCTGACCGAGCACGTGGCGCCACGGGCCCCCTGGGTGCGCCCGCTCCTCGTCGTCGGTTTCCTGGGGGATGGACCACCTACTCGACGCTGGCCGTCGAGGCCACGTTGCTGGCCAAGGACGGCGACATCGTGCACCTTCGTGGCCTATGTCGCGGCGACGGTGATCGGCGGACTGGCGCTGGTCGTGGCCGGCAACGGGCTCGGCCGGAGGATGGTGCCGGCATGAGCAGCTCCTCCCCCACTCTCGGCCTCGCCCTCGTCGTGGCGCTGGCGGGCGGAGCGGGCGCCGTCCTGCGCGCCTTGGTGATCCACCACGTCGGCCTGCGCCGATCCGATCCGCTGCCGCTCGGCACCATGCTGGTCAACGCGTCGGGGTCACTGCTTCTCGGCGTGTTGACCGGGCTCTCCCTCTACCACGGGCTCGGATCCCACCTGCTGGCCGTCATCGGCGTCGGCCTGTGCGGCGGCTACACCACCTGGTCCACCGCGAGCTGGGAGACCATCCACCTGCTGCACACCGGCCACCGCACGGAGGCCGTCGTCTACACCGTGGGCGGACTCGTGATCTGCCTCGGTGCCGCCGCCGCCGGCCTCGGCCTGATGGCGCTGGCCTAGCGCGTCACTCCTCGAAAGCCTCGGGGGGCGGGCAGTTGCACACGAGGTTGCGGTCGCCGTAGGCCTGGTTGATCCGGGCCACCGGAGGCCAGTACTTGGCGGCTGTCTGCCCAGCCGGGAAGACGGCGGTCTGACGGTCGTAGGCCCGCTCCCACGCCGACACCAGCGCAGCAGCCGTGTGCGGGGCACCCCGCAGCGGGCTGTCCGCCACCGCCCAGCGACCCGACGCCACCTCGTCGATCTCGGCCCGGATGGCGATCATGGCGTCGCAGAAGCGGTCGAGCTCGGTGAGGTTCTCGCTCTCGGTCGGCTCCACCATCAGCGTTCCCGCCACCGGGAAGCTCACGGTGGGGGCGTGAAAGCCGTAGTCGATCAGTCGCTTGGCCACGTCGTCGACCGTGACGCCGGTCGCCTTGGTCAGGCCCCGCAGATCGAGAATGCACTCGTGGGCGACGAGGGCGTGCTTCCCCGTGTAGAGGATCGGAAACGACGGCGCGAGGCGCGCCGCCACGTAGTTCGCCGCCAGGACGGCCGACTTGGTCGCATGGGCCAGGCCCTCTCCGGACAGCATCCGGATGTAGGCCCAGCTGATGGACAGGATCCCGGCGCTCCCGAAGGGCGCCGCGCTGACCGGCCCGATCCCTTCGCGCTGGGCAGGGCGCGGGTGCAGCGGGTGCGAAGGGAGGAACGGCACCAGGTGCTCGGCCACCGCCACGGGCCCGACCCCGGGTCCACCCCCGCCGTGGGGGATGCAGAAGGTCTTGTGCAGGTTCAGGTGCGAGACGTCCCCGCCGAACTGTCCGGGCTCGGCCAGTCCGAGGAGCGCGTTCAGGTTCGCCCCGTCGATGTAGACCTGGCCCCCGTGCTGGTGGACCAGCGCGCACATGTCGCTGATGCCTTCCTCGTACACCCCGTGCGTCGAGGGGTACGTCACCATGATGGCCGCCAGACGCTCGCTGTGCTCCTCGCACTTCCCACGCAGATCCTCGAGATCCACGGTGCCGTCGTCGAGCGACGCCACCACGACGACACGCATGCCGGCCATGACGGCCGAGGCCGCATTGGTGCCGTGCGCGCTCGAGGGAATGAGACACACGTTCCGTTCGTGCGCACCCTGCGACCGGTGGTAGGCCGCAATGGCGAGGAGCCCGGCCAACTCGCCCTGGCTCCCCGCGTTGGGCTGGACCGACACCTTGGCGTAGCCCGTGACCCGGGCCAACCATTCCTCCAGTTCGTCGATCGAGCGACAGGTAACCGGGCGTGCTCTCCAGCGGTGCGAACGGATGGATGTCGGCGAACCCGGGCAGCCCGACCGGCTCCATCTCCGTCGTCGCGTTCAACTTCATGGTGCACGACCCCAGCGGAATCATGCCGCGGTCCAGGCGCGAAGTCCTGGTCGGAGAGGCGACGCAGGTAGCGCAGCATCGCCGTCTCGGAGTGGTGCTCGGAGAAGACGGGGTGGTCCAGAATCGGCCCCCGGCGCAGGAGCGCCTCGGGCAGGGCGCTGTCGCCGCGCGCTCCCCGTCGTCGGCCCCGAAGGCCCCGAGCACTGCTGCGACGTGGTCCGCCGTGGTCGTCTCGCCGCACGAGATCCCGACATGGTCCTCGTCGACGAGGCGCAGGAGCACGCCCGCGTGCACGGGCGTCATCGACGATCGCCGCCGCCCGGCCCGTGCGCCGCGACGACCACGGTGTCGAAGAAGTTCTGGTGCACCAGGCCGAAGACCGGACTGCTCGAGGCCCGGCCGCCAGGTCGACGGTGCGGCGGTGGACGCGGCGGGCGATGCCGCGCAGTCCGTCGGCACCGTGGTACACGGCGTACATGGAGGCCACCACGGCCAACAGCACCTGGGCGGTGCAGATGTTCGACGTTGCCTTCTCCCGGCGGATGTGCTGCTCGCGCGTCTGCAGGGCGAGCCGGTAGGCGGGGCGCTCCTCCGCATCGATCGAGAGTCCGACGAGTCGCCCGGGCAGATCGCGTTCCAACCCGCTCTTGACCGCCATGAACGCGGCATGCGGTCCGCCGTACCAGAGCGGCACGCCGAAGCGCTGGGAGGACCCCACGACCACATCGGCGCCCCACTCCCCCGGCGGCTTGAGCAGCGTCAGCGCCAGAAGGTCGGCCGCAACGGTCACCAGCGCGCCCTTGGCGTGCGCCTCGGCCGTCAGTGCCTCGAAATCGCGAAGGGATCCCGAACACCCCGGATACTGCTGCACCATGCCGAAGTAGTCGCCGGTGGGCGCGCCCGCACCCAGGTCGACCACGTCGAGCGTCGAGCCCGAGGGGCTCGAGGCGCGTCGCCAGCACGGCGATGGTCTGGGGCAGGCAGTCGGCATCGACGATCACCCGGTTCGACTCGCTGGTGGCGCGGCGACGCATGAGCGTGACGGCCTCGGCCACCGCGGTGCTCTCGTCGAGCAACGACGCGTTGGCCGTGTCCAGGCCGGTGAGATCGGTCACCATCGTCTGGAAGTTGAGGAGAGCTTCCAGACGACCCTGGCTGATTTCGGGCTGGTACGGGGTGTACGCCGTGTACCAGGCCGGGCTCTCGAGCACGTTGCGCCGGATGACGCCCGGCGTGATGGTCCCGGAATAGCCGAGGCCGATCATGGGCTCGGCGATCGTGTTGCCGGCGGCCAGCCGGCGGAGCTCTTCGAGCACCTGGTGCTCGGAGACGGCAGGAGGGAGCTGCAGCGTCCCGAGGCTGCGCACGCTGCCCGGCACCGCGGCATCGACGAGTGCGTCGAGCGTGTCGTAGCCGAGGACCTTGAGCATCCCTTCCTGCTCCTCGGCGCGAGGGGCCGACATGGCGTCGCACGAAGTCCTCGAAGGGCTCGAGCGCCTCGGATCGGTTGCCTGCATGCTGCTCGGTCACGGGGATCTCCTCACGTGTTCCGCGCACGGCGCGGCACTGGTCGGACGTCCTCCCCGCTCTGTCACTGGACCTGAGAGCCTCGCCGTGACCTGCACGGCTTCCACCTTCGGTGCGGACGTCGGGCGCCCGCTTTCCAGAGTTGCCTCGCCGGAGCGGTATGTCGGCCTGAGAGTTTCTCGGGGAGAGTTGCTCCTCCGGCGTCCCCTCGACTGCGTACGACGGGGACTCTGGCGCTCCGGTTCAAACGGCGTATTCAGTTGTGCCACGCACACTACCGGACCCGCCGCCGCCGGTCGGTCGCGGCAACGCCCGCTACTCGCTGTCATCCTCCGGACGGATCGGCCACAGGGGTGGGCGCACCAGACGTGCCGGGATCTCCCGGCCCCGCTGGACGACCGTGATGGCGTCGCCTTCGAGCAGCCGAGCGTCGGCGTCCACGAAGCCCAGGCCGATCCCCCGCTCCCGCATCGGCGAGAAGTTGCCGCTCGTCAAGATGCCGACCTGCTCCTCGCCCTCGCACAGCAGCGAGCCGTCACGCAACGGTTGACGCCCCTCGGCCACAATGCCCGCGCAGGCGGCGAGCCGGACCGTTCGCCTTCTCCTCTTCCAATGCGGCCCGACCGGTGAAGTCTCCCTTGTCCCAACCGATGACCCAACCCAGGCCGGCCTGGACCGGCGTGATGCCGGGCCCCAGCTCGTGCCCGTGCAGCGGGAGACCCGCCTCGAGGCGCAGGGTGTCACGCGCCCCCAGGCCCGCCGGGGCGACGCCCTGACCGAGCACCGCCTCCCAGAAATCGAGCGCCACCTCGGCGGGGACCGCACACTCCACGCCCTCCTCCCCCGTGTACCCGGTGCCCGGCCACCAGGCACGGGACGCCGGCCCATTCGAAGCGCTTCACGGCGAACCGATGGACCGTGGCGGCCTCGGCCGACATCTGCGCCAGCCGGGAGCGTGCCTCGGGGCCCTGAATCGCGATCACCGCCCTCTCGTCGGTGACGTCGAAACCACCGATGGCCTTGACGACATCGGTGGTGTTCGAGGCATTGGGCATCACGTCGAACCGCTCGTCGTCGACCCACCACACGATGATGTCGTCGACCACGAACCCGTCCTCGTCGAGGAGGTGCGTGTACTGGGCCCGACCCGGATTGATCCGCGTCAGGTCGTTGCTCAACGAGTGCTGCAGGTGCTCGAACGCTTCGGCGCCGCGGACGCGCACCGTGCCCAGGTGGCTCACGTCGAAGGCAACGGCGGAGGTGCGGCAGGTGCGGTGCTCGCTCACGGTGCCCGACGGGTACGCCAACGGCATCTCCCAGCCGCCGAACGGAACCATCTTGGCGCCGAGCTCCAGGTGTGACGCATGCAGCGGCGAGACCCGGAGCGGGCTCGCGGCGGTGTCGGCGGCGTTCACCCGACCAGACTAGGCCGCTCCCGAGAGCAGTCCGTGGGACGCCATGAGTGAGGCGAAGTCGCGCTGGTACACAATGGAGATGGGCACTTCGGGGTAGAGCTCGCGCATGCGCCGCACCTTGCGATTCTTGCGCGTCACGAGCCGCTGGTCGGCCGTGGTGAGCTCAATGAACACGCCACGGCGAGGCAAGTAGAAGTCGGGGCGGAACCCGGCGATCGGCGAGCCGAGGCTGTCCCAGGCCAGCGGGAACTCCACCGGCTCGTATTCCCACCACTCGCCCGACAGGTCGAGCATGGTGGCGAAGAGACGCTCGGACGGATGGGCGAAACGGACCTGGCCCGCGGGCACGCACGCCGGATGGTGGATGCGCCCGACATGCGCTGGGTCCGCCGAGGTCACTCCCCCGAGGCCCGCGCGACCTGTACTCGGTTGGCACGCGTCTTGGCGGGCGCGGCGTTGGCGGCGGCGTCCAGGCCGACGATGTCCGCGTCCAACTCCTCGACCACGCCCGCCAGCGGCACGATGTTGAACACGCCTTGGCCGCCCGCCAGCAGATCGACGACCTCGCCATTGGAGCGCGCCAGCACCGAGCTGGTCCCGGTCAAGACGAGATTGGCCGAGGCGAGGTCCGACCCGAGGTCCTCACGGAGACACTCCACGGCGCGGCGGGCGGACTGCAACGACACTCCGGCGTCGAGCAACTGCTTGATCACCTTGAGCTCGAGCACGTCCGAATAGGCGTAGACGCGTCGCGAACCGCTGCCCTTGGCGGTCGCCAGCGACGGTTGGAGCAGGCCGGTGCGGGCCCAATAATCGAGCTGCCGGTACGAGATCCCCACGAGCCCACATACCTGCGGCCCATGAAACCCCCCGACACGGGTTACGGCATCGTCGACCATCACACCTCCCGGCATTCCCACTCCTGCGCATGCCACTCCGAGCCGTCACTCTAGTGCACGCCGGACGACACAGCAGTAGTTACGAGAGCGTCATTCCGGGGGAATTTCCGGCGGCGAACCCTCCTCGGGCCGGCCCCCCACTCCCTGCGCACGAAGAGTCCCGGCCCGGTGCCCAGAAACGGGCCCTCAGGGTCGGGCCAATCCAGCCCCGCCCAGGTCGGCCCTGCCCTCGGCGGGGCTCGACGGCTCCGCGTGAAAGCGCACGGGAATGCGCCCGGCCCGTCGGGCCTCGGCGCCCGCTTCGACGGCCAGCCGCATGGCCCGTGCCATGGCGACCGGATCGTGGGCCCGATTGACCGCGGTCGCCACGAGCACGCCGTCGCAACCCAGCTCCATGGCCAGGGCCGCGTCCGAGGCCGTGCCGATGCCGGCGTCGAGGATGACCGGGATGTCGACGGCTTCGCGGAGCAGCGCGATGTTGTGCGGGTTGCGGATGCCCAAGCCGCTGCCGATGGGTGATCCGAGCGGCATGACGGCCGCGCAGCCGACCTGCTGCAGGCGGAAGGCCAGGACCGGGTCGTCCGTCGTGTACGGCAGCACGACGAACCCGTCCTCGGCCAGTTGCTCGGCCGCGCTCAGCAATTCGACCGCGTCGGGGAGCAGTGTGCGGTCGTCCCCGATCACCTCCAACTTGACCCAGTCGGTGCCGAAGGCCTCACGGGCCAGCTTGGCGGTGAGCACGGCCTCTGACGCCGTGGCGCAGCCGGCCGTGTTGGGCAGCACCCGCACGCCCTGGTCATGGAGGAGGGACAACAGCGAACCGCGGCCGGCCGCTTCGACGCGCCGGACGGCGACCGTTGCCATGGCGGTCCCCGACGCGCGGAGCGCGGCCCCCAGCACCTCGAGGCTCGTCATGCCGCCGGTGCCGAGAATGAGGCGCGAGGCCAACACGTCACCGGCGATGCCGAGGCCGTCCTCGGGTGCGACAGGCGTTGCGGGACCGGCGTCGTTGCGGGTCACGGGACGACGATACCCCGCTGCCCGCCTATGGTGGCTCGGTGCCGGACCCGACACCCCCCACGGCGTTGACCATCGCCGGATCCGACTCGGGCGGGGGTGCCGGCGCACAGGCCGACCTCAAGACCTTTGCCGCGCTGGGTGTGCACGGCACCTGCGCCATCACCGCGGTGACCGCACAGAACACGGCCGAGGTGCGTGGCGTCGTCGCTCTGGAGCCCGCGTTCGTGGCGCAACAGATCGAGACCGTCCTCGACGACTTCGCCGTGGGGGCCGTCAAGACGGGGATGCTGGCGACGGCCGCCACCGTCGCCGCAGTGTCCGATCTGGCCCGGCGCGGGCTGCTCCCCCACCTGGTCGTGGATCCCGTCCTGGTCTCGTCCACGGGGCACCGCCTCCTCGAGCCCGCCGGCATAGCGGCCTATCTCGAGCATCTCCTCCCCCATGCGTTGGTGGTCACGCCGAACCTGCGCGAGGCCGCCGTGCTCGGCGAGCACCGACGTCGAGTCCCTCCGGGCTCTGGAGGCACGGGTCGCCGTCGCCGAGCGCATCAGGGCCACCGGCGCCCGCTACGTGGTGGTGAAGGGCGGGCACCTCACCGATTCGGCGGACGACGTGGTGGCAGGACCCGACGGAACCGTTGTCCTGCCCGGAGAGCGGGTGGACACGGGCAACGACCACGGCACCGGCTGCTCCCTCTCGGCCGCCATCGCCGCCCACCTGACCAGGGGCGCGACCGTGCCCGAGGCGATCACGCAGAGCAAGCTCTTCGTGGCACGGGCACTGGCCGGCGGCGCGGCCTGGCGACTCGGCGCCGGGCACGGCCCCCTCGACCATTTCGGGTGGTCGGGAGCGCCGTAGGCTTCGGGGTGCCATGACCCTGCATGACACCGACACCGAGCTCCAGCAGGACGGGAGCGAGGCGCCCGAGCCGCAGCGACCTCCGGTACCCGGGGGAATCTCCATGCGGCCGGCCATGATCGTCTTCGGCCTGGCCGCGCTGATCCTGGTCCTCTTCGTCACCATTGCCATCGTCACGTCGCAGGCCCCGACGCCGGTCAAGCACTCCGGTGCCGCCGTCGGCGTGCCCGGGGTCACCCTGCGAGCCGTACCGGCGGCCGCGCTGCTGTCGCCGATCGCGACCGGCGGCGATCCCCCCAACAACATTCTCAATGCCGTTTCCGTGCCGGTGGGCTCGGTCCGGGTCTCGCACGAGAACAACACCGCCGGGGCGGGCCAGTACGACGAGCAGGTGACCTTCCGGTCGGGTGACTCGCAGGCGGCGCTGCTGGCCTTCTTCGCCGCCGACATGAAGCTCCAGGGTTGGCAGATCTCGGACCAGGGGGCGGCGAAAAACGACCCGCATGCTCTCGAGGTCCTCGGCAAGCTGGCGGGCTCGGACGGCTACTACTGGGACATGGGTGCCACCGTCGACGCCACGACGTTCAGCCCGGGCGGCCCCGCCCGCGGCACCACCGCATTCACCGTGCGGCTCTTCCAAGAGACGACAGCGACTAGTGTACCCGGCATCAGGCTGGTAGCGCGACTGACCGGCCGGGGATCAGTTCGACTCGGCCCCGACGACCTCGCCCGCCGTATCGGGCAGAAGCAGGTCGGACGGTGGGGTGGGCTCGGCCAGCAGGTAGGCCCACACGAAGAAGTTGATCGGGTACAGCAGATAGCCCACCCGCGGATCCGGGGCGAGCAGGATGAGCGCCGACATCACGACGCCGGCGATCATGCAGACCTCGGCCGCGGTGCGCGGGGTGTGGCGATACAGGTGGCGCGCCAGGAGCACCGCCAGCACGATCCCGACGGCCAGCGGCAGCGCCCGGCTCAACGACGGGAAGGCGCTCACCAACACGTGACCGGGCAACGCACTGGCGGCCGTCGTCGGGATCTTGCTCAACCCGAGCGGGAAGAGGACGACGTCGTCGATGAGGGCGAACGGGCCGCGCAGGGCGAACGGGAAGATCGTCGGGACGGCGACGACGATCATGCCGGCGAGCATGGAGAGCGGCCGGCGCTCCCCGTTGCGCCCACGCGCGGCGAACAGCGCCAACGCAGCGAAGGGCCACGCGGTGAACTTCATGGCCGAGGCGATGCCGAAGACGACTCCCGAGACGAACGGCCTCTGCCGCTGGGCCAGGACGATGGCCAGAAGCAGGAACGCGACCACAGGGATGTCGTCGCCTCCGGTGGCCAGCGGCAACGCGGCCAGGGGGAGAATGATCAGCGCCTGGACGGCGCGGATCTTCCGTCGCCCGTCGGCCTTGCAGAGGTACAACGCGACAGCGGCCACGGCCAGTGTCGTCAAGCAGAAGAAGATCCGCGCGTCGCTCAGTCCGTTGTTCGGCCAGATCTCGCTGGGAATGCCGGCGACGGCCATGAGCGGCAGATAGGGCAGGAATCCCTCGAAGTCGGGCTGGCCCGGCGGGTGGTACTTGGCCGGATGATGGAGGCGTACCGGGACGATGTACGGATCCGTGCCCCGGACGAGGTCCTGCCCCCCGATCTCGACGGTCACGACCTCGGGCTGCAGGTGTGATCCGGCCGAGCCGTCGAAGCGCCACAGGATCTCGAAGCCGAGCGGGATGGCCAGCGCCCCGGCGAACACGCACACCGCCACCACGATCCGGGTCAGCCAGGCCCGCCGGTGTTGGCGTTTCGTCAGCGCACCGCCCGGCTGCCGCCGCCGGCTGCGGCGCACGGCGCCGGCGAGGACTGCCGAGGCCACGGCGCCGAAGAGGAACGGGAGCAAGGCCATGCGCCCCCACACCTGGTACAGCGCGTTGGTCGACGTGTCGATGGTCAGGAGTGCAAAGAGGGCGCTGACCCCGTAGAGGAGTGCGTCGCCCGCTTCCGGGGAGATCCGCTTGATGCGCTCCCAGACGCGCCACCACAGCTCGCTGAGCTGGGCGGTCGACGTCGGGATCGGGATCGTGGAGTCAGTCGTCATGGCGTCGCGAAAGCCTCGCACACGGGCGGAGGCGTCGATGGGAACCCCCGGCGCGATCCTAAAGGCGCAGTTCGCGGCGGTAGAACGCCAATTCGGCCTCCAAGCATGCGGTCAATGTGTCCGCCCGGCGGAAGCCGTGCCCCTCGCCCTCGAAGAACTCCAGCTCGCAGCGGGTTCCCGTGGCAGCGAGCGCCGTGCGCATCCCTTCCGCCTGCGCCGGTGGCACCACGGGGTCCTCGGTTCCCTGCAGCAGGAGTACCGAGCCCTGCATGGATTGCGCCCGGTGGACGGGTGAACGCTCCTCGTAGAGCCGGCGCGTGCCCGGCAGCGGTCCGATCAGACGATCGGTGTAGTGGGCCTCGAAATCGTGCGTGGTGGCCACCAGCGCCAGCAGGTCGGTGACCCCGTACCACGAGACGCAGGCCCCGAACCCCTCCCCCGCCGCCAGCGCGTTGAGGGCGGTCATGCCGCCTGCGCTGCCGCCCCGGATGGCGATCCGCTGCCCGTCGACGTCCCCCCGCCCCGCCAGGTACAACGCCGCGTCGAGGCAATCCTCCGAATCGGCGACGCCCCACTGGCCCCACAGCGCGCAGCGATAGGCCCGCCCGTACCCCGAGCTGCCCGCGTAATCGACGCAGGCCACGGCGAAGCCCCGGGTGGTGAAGAACTGGAGTGTCGGATCGAAGCCCGGCTGGCAGGACGACGTCGGGCCGCCGTGGCACCAGACCACCAACGGGGGTGCGGTCCCCGGCGGCCCCTGCGTCCCGCGCAAGGTGGGGCCGGAACAGGGTGCCGTGCACGGGGCGACCCGTCCGCCCCGTCAGGGTGAACGGCTGCCCGACCGCGACGTCGCCACGATCGAGCACCACGCCGGCGCGGGGGCGCAGGGGCCGTGCGCCCCCATCCGGGGTCCAGACCCAGACCGTGGACGGCGCGTCGGGCGTGCTGCCGATCAGGGCCAGCCCCTCCCCGTGCGCGCACAGCGCGGCGATGGAGATGCACGGCTGCGCGAGCTCCACGATCTCCGGAAACGACGCTCCATCGCCTGCGGACGCCAACGACACGAGCGCATCCCGTCCCGATGCTGTCATCCGCGCCACGAGGGTCCCGTCGGCCATCTCCACGATGGTCTGCTGGCCGAGTACCCAGTCCGGGCCGTGGAACTCGGCCTGCCGGCGGGTCATCGGCGTGCAGGCGGCGTCCGTCCCGAGACGCATCCTTGCGGTAGGGCTGCCACCAACCGTGGCGATCCGAGACGAACCGCAAAGTCCCGTCGCGATTCCAGGCCGGCTGGCCGACCGACTCCGCCACCCCACCGGCGACGCGCTGCGGCGGCCCGTCCGCCAGCAGCACGTCGTGGTCGTGCAGGGTGCAGGCAACGCGGCCCAACGGCTGGACCAACACGTTCGAGGCATCCCACGGCATGTCCGGATGGTCCCAGGCCACCACGGCGAGACCGGTCGCCGGTCGGATGCGCTCGGGGGGTGCCGAAGAAATCGTGCCCGCGGAGCAGCGTGGTTTCGCACGGCGGCGAAGCGCGGGTCGACAGGGCGACCACGCTGCGCACCGGCCGAGCCGATCCTTCGTGGTGGACCTCGCGCACAGCCAGCACCCACTCGCCGTCCGCCGTGGCGCTCAGTCCGCCGTGTCGGTGCACCTCCCCCGGCGGCGACGTCGCAGCCAGGGCCACCGGTGGGATCCCGCCCGCCGCTCCCCGTGCACCCGCGCCGTCACAGAACCACACCCGCTGGTCCACCTGGTCCACGTAGGCGAAGGCACCGGGCGACCGTCCGGGCACGAGGCAGAAGGCCCCGCCGCCGTACTCGTTGACCCGGCTGCGGATGCTCACGCCTTCGGGCGAGTGGTCGGACACGCCGAGGGCGTCGGCACGCACGGCCACGGTCCGGCCGGCCTCCTCCGGGCGGGACTCGAGCCAGTAGACCGCGTCGCCGTCCGAGCAGAGGTCCGACAGCGAGACCTTGGCCCGGGCCACGTCACGCTGCCGCCAGCGGCGAGGTCCAACCCCCGTAACCCGCGATCGTGGCCATGGCCCGAACGTACCTGCTGCAGCGGCAAGGACCAGAAGGCCGCGGCACGGCCCTCTACAGTGAACCCGTGCGCTTCCCCGCCTATCTGCTCTCCAAGGCGGGGGCACTCATCCGGCCTGCGGTGGTCGAGTTGTCCGACACCGACCTCCCCGAAGGCGAGGTTCTCGTGCGGGTGGAGTGGTCGGCCATCAACTTCAAGGACGCCATGGTCACCCGGCCCGGGAACCGTGTGGCGCGGGTCTTCCCCCTCGTGCCCGGGGTGGAGCTGACGGGCAGCGTCGAGGAGAGCACGAGTCCCGAGTTCACCCCCGGACAGCGCGTGCTCGTGCAGGGCTACGACCTCGGCGTCGATCGGCACGGCGGCTTCGCGGCCTACGCCCGGGTGCCGGCCGATTGGGTCGTTCCGCTGCCCGACGCCTTGACGTGCCGCACAGCCGCCATCATCGGCCTGGCCGGCTGTACCGCTTTGCTGTCGCTCCGCCGTCTGGTGCATCACGGCACGACACCCGAGGACGGGCCGATCCTGGTCACCGGTGCGTCCGGCGGCGTGGGAAGTGCGGCCGTGGCGTTGGTGGCGCACGCGGGCTTCGAGGTCGTGGCCTCCTCGGGCAAGACGACGGAACACGAGTACCTCGAAGGACTCGGGGCCAGCCGCGTGGTCGGACGCGAGTTCACCGACGACGACGGTCGGACCCTGGGCCCCCAGCTCTGGGCCGGCGTCGTGGATTGCGTCGGGGGGCGGGCGCTGGCCGAAGCCCTCCGCACCGTTCGCTACGGCGGCGCCGTCGCGGCCAGCGGGCTGACCGGCGGCAACGACCTGGCGACGACGGTCTATCCCTTCATCGTGCGCGGCGTGGCCCTGCTGGGGATCGATACCGTGTCCACGCCCATCGCCGAGCGGCGCGCACTGTGGGCCGACATGGCCGACGCCTTCCCGCTGCAGCACTGCGAGGAGATGGTCAATGAGGAGATCGGCCTGGACGGGCTGACCGCTGCGCTCGACCGTGTACTCGACGCCGCCGTCCGGGGCCGGATCCTCGTCAGCCCGGCGCAGCGCGCCTAGGCCGGCCGCCGGTCAGGTGCCGGCGTAGACGGGCGAGACCCGGATCGACCCGCTGTTACAGGGCCCGATCGCCAGCTGGAACGTCGAGGAGGCCGTCGTCGATCCGGGCATGGTCACGGAGGCGGACTCAGACGTCGGGCAGCTCGTCTCCGAACCGACCGGCACGTCCGAGTACTGGTAGGCGAACTGCGCCGAGGACGACGGCGCCAGCGTGACCGCGGACGGGGGCGCATTGGCCGCGCTCGAGATCGTGACCGAGAGCCCGTCGACCATCGTCACGGCAAGCGGTGCCCCGCTCCCGGAGAAGAGCGCGATCGTGGGGTAGCCGTTGGCCGTGCACGCTGCGGTCCCCGTGTTGGTGACGGTGATCACACCGGTGATCGTCCCGGCCGCGCCTTGGCCCTGTCCGGGCGAGGCGGTGACATGCGTGCAGGCCGTCGAGGCGGCGGTCGACGACGTCGACGTTGCGGCCGTGGTCGACGTGGTGGTCGACGACGACGTCGTCGACGTTGTGGCGTGCGTCGTCGTCGTGACCTTCTTGGGCGTGCTCGGGCTGCTGCTGCACGCGGCGAGGACCACGGCGGCGCCCGCGACGAGTGCGAGCGCCCAACGGTGGCGCGTCACCCTTCGAAATCCTCCGGGCGCACTGAGTCGAGGAACTGCCGGAACTGGCCCACCAGCTCGTCGGGCGTGTCGTCCTCTTCCTCCTCGGTGTCGAGGGCCAGGATGATCCCCTCGGACTCCATGAGCTCGTCGGACACGAACAGAGGGGACTCTGTCCGCACGGCGACCGCCACCGCGTCGGACGGTCGGCTCGAGACGATCGTGCGCTCCTCGCCCCGCACCAGATGCATCTCGGCATAGTAGGTGGAGGCACGCAGCTCGGTGATGATCACCCGTTCGACGCTGATATCGAGCGCGCCGAGCATGTCCTTCATCAGGTCGTGCGTCAGTGGACGGGGCATCGTCACCCCCTGGAGGGCGTAGGCGATGGCGGTTGCCTCAGGGCTCCCGATGAAGATCGGCAGCGTGCGGCCCTCGCCCCCGGTCTCCTGCAGAAGGAGGACGGGGGTGTTCGACTGCAGGTCCACTCGGACGGCACGAAGGAGCACACGGACCATGAGTGAAATGTAGCGCCCGATCCCGGGCGTCGGTCACCCCCCCAGATGGCGCCGGAGTGCCTGGCGAAGCAGGGTGGCCCGCATGGATTGCCCGAGCGCAGCCAACTGATCGGCCCCCTCGACCGCTCGCTGCCGAGATTCGGGGTTCCGCTGGCGCAGAAGAGGGATGACCACCTGCTCAATGAGGCCCAGTTCGCGGTCGGCGGCGTTCCGGTAGAGGCGCAGGTGGCGCGGCTCGATCCCGAAGGCCCGGAACGCAGCCGCCAGGTTCGCCACCGTGAGGGCGTCCTCGTCGTAGGTCTCGATGCCCGCCACCGTCACGGACTCCACCAACCCGAAACCCTTGAGACCCGCCACCTCGTCGAGCGAGAGCCCGCTGGCCGCGCACAGCTCCTCGACCGACAGGCTCGCTCCGGTCACGACCGCGGCGGGACTCGGCGCCACCGCGCCAGTGGTCTCGCCACTCTTCTGCTCGCCCTTGGGCGCGCCCGCGTCGCCCTGTGGTGGTGCGACCGGCGGCGTCGCGGCGGCGTCCGACTGTTGGCGCGCCGCCGTCCCGTTGGCGCGGTCCGTCGTTGCCGGTGACGCCGCAGGAGCCGAGGGCACCGAAGGCCCGGCGGGGCGGCCCCCCAGTGTCGCCGTGGCGTCGGCACGTCGTTCGCTGGCGGTGCGGCGCGGCGCGGCGGTTGCGAGGTCGCGCGGCGCGGCCGGCTGGGCCACCGCACGCGGCGGGGCATCGACTTCGGAGACCACCTGCAACCCTGCGCCGCGCCTGCTTCTCGTCCGGCAGCTTGGCCGCCCGGCGCGACGCATCGGCGAGAATGCGGGCCATCGCCTCTTCGTCGGCCTTCGTCGGCTGCTCGTGGGCGTGGCCCGAAGCGACACCGGCGACGGCGACGGCCGGGGCCGGGGCCGGGCGGGCCGTCTTGCCGTTGGGCTGCTCCGCGGCCACGTCGTCGCCGAGGTCGCCGTCGGCCAGCCGGTCCCGGATGACCTTCAGGGGGAGAAAATGCTCGCGCTGCTGGCGCAGGACCCAGCGGAGGCGCTCGACGTCGTGCTCGAAGAACTTGCGGTAGCCCGACGGGGAGCGCTCGGGATTGACCAGACCCTGGCTCTCGAGGAACCGGATCTTCGAAATGGTGACGTCGGGAAACTCCTCCCGGAGGAGGGTCAGCACGTCGCCGATGGAGAGATACGTACGGCTGCTCACTCGTTCCCAGCCACCAGGTAGACGAGTTTGAACTTCCCGATCTGCACCTCGTCGCCCGGGGCGAGTGGCACCTCGTCGATGCGCTCCCGGTTCACATAGGTCCCGTTCAACGAGCCCACGTCTCGCACGGCGTAGCCCTCCCCCGTGGGGGTGATCTCCACGTGACGACGTGAGACCGTGATGTCGTCCAAGAAGATGTCGCTCTCGGGATGCCGTCCCGCCTTCACGACGCCCTCACCGAGGAGATAGCGCGCACCGATGTTGGGGCCTCGCGTGACGACGAGGACGCCCGCGCCGTGCGGGATCTCGACAGAGGTGACATCGGGGTAGTCCTCTGCCGTCTCCCCCTCGTCGGCCGGGTGGAGTGTGATGGTGGCGTCATCGCCGTCCGCGAGGAGCGCGGTGCCGCACGAGGAGCAGAAGTTGACGCCCTCGGGATTGCGGTGCCCGCAGTTGTGACAGAACACGCCGTCCACGGTACCCCACGCCACGAGCGACTTCTCCTGTCCTCATCAGAGCCCTGAATGCCAGGTCAGTCAGCCGTCAGGTCACCGTAGGCGACCGCGTCAAGCAGGCTCCCGGGATCTGCGCCTGCCGCGAGCTCCAGCTCGCAGAGCCATCCGTCGCCGTAGGGATCCTGGTTGATCTTCTCCGGCCCTGTCGTGAGCGAGTCGTTCACCGCGGTGACGGTGCCGGCCACCGGCGCGTAGATCTCCGACACCGACTTCGTCGACTCGACCTCGCCGAGCTGTCCTCCGACTTCGACCTCGCTCCCGACAGCGGGCAGGTCGACGAAGACGATGTCACCCAGCGCGTCCTGGGCGTAGTCCGTGATGCCCACCCGGACCTTCGTCCCCTCGAGGCGCACCCACTCGTGCTCCGGCGAATAACGGAGGTCTTCGGGGACGTTCATGGGGGGCGACCATACCGGACGGCAGGCGCGGGCCGCAGCCCCGACTTCAGGGCAACATCCGGGCGATCCGCTCGGCGTACATCGCCACCAAGCCCTCCGACGCCACCGGGTCCGATCCCTCCGCCCAGACATGCGTGACCGGGTCGGCGGGGTCCGGCACCACGAGGGCCCATCCCTGCTCGGAGACCACCTTGATGCCGTCCACCAGGACCAACTCGGCCCCCTCGTCGGTCAGCTGCTCCATGAGGGTGCGCATGATCAGGCCCTTTTGCTCCATGGGGGTCGCCACGTCTCCCTCCACGATCGGCATGGCCGGGGTGGCGTCCACGATCTCGGCCAGGGAGGTCGAGCTCGCTTCGAGGAGCGACACCACCCGGACCAGGGCGGCGGCGGCGTCGAAGGCGGGCAGGAAGGCCGGGAAGACATACCCTCCCCGTCGATCGGAGGCAAAGGACACCCCGCCCGATGCAGCCACCTCGAGCAAGCCCGACGGCGACAACGGCGTCAGCATCAGCTCGATCCCGTACTCGTCGGCACCGGCGCACGGTGCGATCGCTCGCCGTCACCGGGAGCGCCACCCGGCCCGTCTCCCCCGCCTCCGTCGACAACGCGATGAATGCCATGATCGCCTCATCGTCGGAGAGCACGCGTCCGGTGCCGTCGATCAGCGTCAGCCGTTCGCCTCCGGGGTCGATGACCGCGCCGAGGTCTGCCCCCGAACCGCGGACCGCATCCGCCACTCTCGTTTCGCTCACGGCACGGTCGAGCGAAATCATGCCCGGCGTCTGCGCATACGGGTTGATGCTGAGGACGTCGGCGCCCACCTTCGAGAGCAGGTTGGGCATGACGAAGTTGGCGGCGCCGTAGGACAGGTCGAGGACCAGCTTCACCTGCCGCCCGGCCTCACGGCGCAGCCCGAAGGCCTCGACGACATCTTCGGTGTACAGCTCGATCGTGCGGGGCGAGAAGTCGATGTCCCCGATTTCGCCGGCCGTGACGCGCCGGAACTCCTCGCGGTGGTACATGCGCTCCACGCGGCGCTGATCGCTCTCCGAGAGGTCGATGCCGCGTTCGTCGAAGAAGCGGATCACCACGGACTGCGGGTCGTCCGGGCTCAGGCGCACCGTGAGGCCGGCCCGGTTGCCGCGCATGCGCACGTGCTGCCGGGTCACCGGCACCGTGGCCAGCTCGAGGTCGTTGACGTTGACCCCGACCGAGTTGCACCCCACCATGAGCGCGCGCTTGAGCACCCGGGCCACCCGGCTCGTGTCGCGCGAGGCGGTGATGAACGTCCCCTTCTCGAACCCCGAGGCCCAGGCCTTGGCGAGGCGGACCGCGAGCTCGGGGCTGATGTCGACGTTGGCGATGCCCTGCACGCCATCGGGGCCGAAGAGGGTCCGTGACCCCCCGGATTCCCACACAATGGAGGCGTTGACCTGGGCGGCGGCCTCGACGACCTTGTAGGGATAGACCTTGACGTCGCCGCGCACCTCGGCGTGGGCGCCCACCAGGCAGCCTTCGCCGACGACCGCACCGGGCTCGATCCGGGCCCCCACCCGGAGGTCGCACGACCGGCCCAGCACCGCCCCCTCCACCCGGGTGGCCGGCCCGAGGTAGGAGTTCTCCCCGATGACCGAACGCTGGACCTCGGCCCGGGCCGCCACCTGGGCGTTGGCGCCCAGCGTCGTGTAGGCCCCGATCACCACGTCCTCGTCGATGGTGCAGTTCTCGCCCACGAAGGCCGGCGAGTCGATGCGTGCCGAGGGGTCGATGGACGAGCCCTTGCCGATCCAGACGCCGGGCCGGAGCTCGAATCCCGCCACGTCCACCTCGACCTTCCCGTCGAGGATGTCCTCGTGCGCCTTGAGGTAGGCCGCGGTCGTGCCCACGTCCTCCCAGTAGCCGTCGGCCACGTAGCCGTAGAGGGGTTGGCCGGCGTCGAGGACGGTCGGGAAGACCTCGCCGGAGAAGTCGACCGCCCGTCCGTCGGGAATGCTGTCGAAGATCTCCGGCTCGAGGACGTAAATGCCCGTGTTGATGGTGTCGCTGAACACCTGGCCCCAGCCCGGCTTCTCGAGGAAGCGCTCGATCGTCCCGTCTTCACGTGTGATCACGATGCCGAACTCGAGGGGGTTCTCGACCGCGCACAACGCGATGGTGGCCAGCGCCTCGTTCTTCTCGTGATAGGCGATCACGGCCGACAGGTCGATGTCCGTCAGGACGTCACCGGAGATCACGAGAAAACGCTCGGTCAGCTGCTCGCGCGCGTTGCGCACCGAACCGGCGGTGCCGAGGGGCGACTCCTCGGTGGCGTAGACCATCGAGACCCCGAGCTCGCTGCCGTCACCGAAGTAGCTGCGGATGGCGTTGGGCAGGAAGGCGACCGTGACGACGATGTCGGTGATGCCGTGGCGCCGCAACAGCAACACGATGTGCTCCATCATCGGACGCCCGACGAGCGGGAGCATCGGCTTGGGCAGGTTGGAGGTCTGGGGGCGGAGCCGGGTGCCCTCGCCGCCGGCCATGATCACGGCCTTCATACGGTGCTCCGGCGCGCTGCCCGGCCCTCGCGCAGGGCGCGCCGGGCCGGTGCGATGTAGCTCCCGGCGGCCCACCAGGCCAGCGCCAGCCCGACCAGGCCCGTCACCCAGCCGATGACCCGGATCGGCTCCTGCCAGCTCGCCGTCCCGTCGCCGAGAAGAAACGTGGGGTAGGCGAACATCAATCCGAATGTGCCCGCCTTGCCCACCCACAACACATCGATGCGGGCGGCGCCCAGAGCGGCCAGCAGCAGCACCATGCCCGACACCAGGACCTCGCGGGCAATGGTGGCGATGCCGAACCAGAGCGGCACCGCGCCGTAGATCATGATGGAGATCACCGCCGTGCCCACCAGGATCCGGTCCGCGGTCGGGTCCAGGACCTTGCCGAACGTGGACACCTGGCCGTAGCGCCGAGCCACGAAACCGTCGACCCAGTCCGTCGCGCCGAGCACGGCCAGGAGGACGGCGGCCGCCGTCTGGCGGTGTGCCCCGAAGAGCAGCCACAAGAAGAGCGGGATGCACAGGAGGCGCACCAGCGTGATGACGTTGGGGGCGGTGAAGATCCGGTCCAGGCCGTCGTCGTCCACGCTCCGAGTCTACGGAGATCCCCGCGACGGCCCCGTCTGGCGTGTGCCAGAGTGGCGAAGTGCCCCGTTTCGAACCGTTCCAGGGCCTGCGCTACCGACCCGAGGTTGCCCCGCTGGCCCAGGTCATCGCTCCGCCCTACGACGTGATCTCGGCCAGCGAGCGCTCGCATCTGGCCTCGCGCCACCGGGCCAACGCCGTGCTCGTCGAGTTGCCCGAAGCCGATCTCTCCGGTGGGCGCGACCGCTACACCGTGGCCGCCGATCTGTTCGCCCGCTGGCAGGCCAAGGGCATCCTCGTGGCCGACCCGGGCCCCAGCCTCTACCCGTACCGGATGACCGACGCCTCGGGGCGAGCCACGACGGGCGTCATCGGAGCCCTGGGGTTGGCCGATCCCGGCGAGGAGAGCGACATCCTGCCCCACGAGCAGACGCTCCCCAAGCCCAAGAGCGACCGCCTCGACCTCCTGCGTGCCACGCGGGCCAACCTGTCCCCCATCTGGGGCCTCTCCATGGCGGCCGGAGTGACCGCCACCTTCGATCCGACCGACGACGACCCGGTGGCCGACGTCTACGACGACGACGGGGTCAGGCACCAGCTCTGGGTGCTCAACGACGCCGACACCGTCGCGTGCGGTCGGTGCCGCCGTCGCCACCGCACCGGTGGTGCTGGCCGACGGGCATCACCGCTACGAGACGGCCCGGGCCTACCAGGCCGAGCGCCGCCGGGCCAGCGGCGGTGCGCCGGGGCCCTACGACCTCGTGATGGCCCTGGTGGTGGAGCTCTCCGAGGACCAGCTGACCGTCGGCGCCATCCACCGCACCATCAGCGGGCTCCCGCAGGACTTCGACCTCGTGGGCGCCCTGGCCCCCTGGTTCGACGTGGTCCGGGCCGGCGCGGCCGACGACCGGACACTCGGCGCGCTGGCCGGCTCCGGCTCGCTGACCCTGGTGGCGGGCGGCCAGGCCTACCTGCTCCTGGCGCACCCCGAGGTGCAGCGAGCAGGAGGGCAACGATCTGGACTCGAACCTCATCGCCACCGTCCTCGCCGCGCTCGCCTCCCCACGAGGTCATGCACCGTCACAGCGTCGCCGAGGCCCTGGCAGGCGCTGCGCGACGGCGAGGGCGAGGCGGCCTTCCTCCTGCGCCCGGTGACCGTCAAGCAGATCGACGAGTGGGCCAACGAACGGCGGCGCATGCCCCCCAAGACGACCTTCTTCAGCCCGAAGCCGCGGACCGGCATGGTGTTCCGGTCCCTCGATCTCCCCTGAGGTGACAACGTGCACGACTCGGTGACCGTCCGCATGGCCGTCCCGCCGCAGCAGGTCTGGGACCTGGTGAGCGACGTCACGAGGATCGGGAGCTACAGCCCCGAGACCTTCGAGGCCGAGTGGATCGAGGGCGCCACCGGACCGGCCGTCGGCGCCCGCTTCCGGGGTCACGTGAAGCGCAACGGGATCGGGCCCGTCTACTGGACGACCTGCACCGTGTCGGAGTGTGACCCCGGCAAGACGTTCGCCTTCGGGGTGGGAGCGCCCGGCAAGCGCCCGCTGAACGTCTGGCGCTACGAGATCGCCCCGGCCGAGGGCGGGAGCGACGTCACGGAGTCCTTCACCTTGAGTCCCACCTTCGGCCTCCGTCTCTATTGGACGCTCTGGGGGTGGTCCCGGGGCAAGGTCAACCGCAAGGGCATGCGCACCACGCTCGAGCGCATCCGGGACGAGGTCGAGGCCCCGGCGGCATAGGCCCCTGCCTCGACGGCGCCGGGACCTAGTCGACCGTCCAGCTCGAGCCGGACCGGAGCAGCGCTTCCACGTCGCCCAGCCCCCGCTTGCCCTGCGCCTCGGTGATCTGCTCGGACATCTGGGTGCCGTACTCGGGGCGCTCGACGGCCCGGAAGACCCCGATCGGCGTCGGCTCGTAGGGCCCGCGGGCGAGGCGCGACAGCGCGAAGGCGAGGCCCGGGTCGTCCCGCTTCTCGTCGTGGACGAGCAGGGCCTCGAGGCCCACCTCGGCCACGGAGACGATCTCGAGGCTGCCGTCGGCGCGCTGGACCACGCCGCGCTCCTCGCCCTCGGACCCGAACACGATCGGCTGGCCGTGCTGCAGTGGGATCAACATGTTCGCCCGGACGTCACGGCTGGTGATCTTCTCGAAGGCGCCGTCGTTGAAGACGTTGCAGTTCTGCAGGACCTCCACGAAGGCGGCGCCGTTGTGCTGGTGCGCCCGCCGGAACGTCTCCTGCATGTGGGCCCGGTCCATGTCGTGGGTCCGGGCGACGAAGGTGGCTTCGGCGCCGAGCGCCAACGACACCGGGTTGAACGGCGTGTCGACCGACCCGAACGGCGTCGACTTGGTGACCTTGGCCACCTCCGAGGTCGGCGAGTACTGGCCCTTGGTCAGCCCGTAGATCTGGTTGTTGAACATCAAGATGTTCAGGCGGACGTTGCGGCGCAGCGCATGGATCAGGTGGTTGCCCCCGATGGAGAGCGAGTCGCCGTCGCCCGAGATGACCCAGACGTCCAGGTCGGGGCGCGTGGTCGCCAGCCCGGTGGCGATGGCCGGTGCCCGCCCGTGGATGGAGTGCATGCCGTAGGTGTTCATGTAGTACGGGAACCGGGCGGCGCAGCCGATGCCCGAGAGGAACACCGTGTTCTCGCGGCGCACGCCGAGATCGGGCATGAGCATCTGGACGGCGGCGAGAATGGAGTAGTCGCCGCATCCCGGGCACCAGCGGACCTCCTGGTCGCTGGTCCAGTCCTTGCGGGCGGTGACGGGGACGCGGTGGCGGTGGCGGTGGCGCCGTTGGACTCGCTCATGACTTCCCTCCGAGCAGCGCCGTGATGGCTGCCTCGATCTCTCCGACGCGGAACGGCACGCCCTGCATTTTGGACATGGTCTGGGCGTCCACCAGGTACTCGGCCCGCAGGATGCGGCTCAGCTGGCCCAGGTTCACCTCGGGGACGAGCACCTGCGTGTAGCGGTGCAGCACCTCGCCCAGGTTGGCGGGCAGCGGATACAGATGGCGCAGGTGGACGTGGGCCGCCTTCATGCCGCGGGCCCGGACCCGCTTGACGCCCGCGGCCACGGCGGCATAGGTGGAGCCCCAGCTGACGAGCAGCAACTGGGCGTCCCCGGTCTCGTCGTTGACCTCGACCGGCGGGATGTCGGCGGCAATGCCGGCGATCTTGTCGCGACGGAGGTGCACCATGCGCTCGTGGTTGACCCCGTCGTAGGAGACGTTCCCGGTGCCGTCCGCCTTCTCCAACCCGCCGATGCGGTGCTCCAGGCCCGGCAGGCCCGGCGGCGCCCACGGGCGGGCCAGGGTCTCGGGGTCGCGCACGTAGGGCCAGAACGTCTCGGTGCCGTCGTCGTCCACGTGGTTGGGCTTGGTGGCGAACGCGGGATCGATGGGCTCGAAGGAGTCGAGGTCGGGCAGGCGCCAGGGCTCGGCGCCGTTGGCCAGGTAGCCGTCGGAGAGCACGATCACCGGCGTGCGGTACTTCACGGCCAGCCGCACCGCCTCGATGGCGACGGCGAAGCAGTCGCTGGGCGTCTGCGGCGCCAGGATCGGGAGGGGCGCCTCCCCGTGCCGGCCGTACATGGCGTGCAGCAGGTCGGCCTGCTCGGTCTTGGTCGGCAGGCCGGTCGAGGGGCCGCCTCGCTGCACGTCGACGATCACGAGGGGCAGCTCGAGGTTGATGGCGAGGCCGATGGTCTCGGACTTGAGATCCAGGCCCGGGCCGCTGGTCGTGGTGACCCCCAGCGCGCCCCCGAAGGACGCGCCCAGGGCGGCGCCGATGCCGGCGATCTCGTCCTCGGCCTGGAAGGTGCGGACGCCGAACTCCTTGCGCCGGCTCAGCTCGTGGAGGATGTCGGATGCCGGCGTGATCGGGTAGCTCCCCAAGAACAGGGGCACGCCCGCCATGCGGGAGCCGGCGATCAGTCCCCAGGCCAGGGCCTGGTTCCCGGTGACCTGGACGTACTCGCCCTTCTCGAAGGTGGCGGGGCGGACCTCGTAATTGGACTCGAAGAGCTCCGCCGTCTCGCCGAAGTCGTACCCGGCCCGGAAGGCCCTGGTGTTGGCGTCGGCGACCAGGGGCCTGCCGCCGAACCGCTCCGCGATCCACTCAATGGTCGGCTCGACGGGGCGGGTGTACATCCAGCTGATGAGGCCCAGCGCGAAGAAGTTCTTGGAACGCTCGGCGTCCCGGGGCTTGACCCCGGCCTCCTTGCAGACCTCCTGGGTGATGGAGGTCATGGGCACCTCGTAGACCGTGTAGGCGGCCAACGAGCCGTCGGTCAGGGGGTTCTCGGCGTAGCCGGCCTTGGCCAGGTCGCGCTCCTCGAAGGAGTCGCTGTTGACGATGAGGACGGTCCCCTTGGCCATCAGTTCGATGTTGGCCTTGAGGGCCGCCGGGTTCATGGCGACCAGCACGTTGGGCGAGTCGCCCGGGGTCAGGATGTCGTGGTCGGAGATGTGGACCTGGAAGGCGGACACCCCGTTGACCGTGCCGGCGGGAGCCCGGATTTCGGCGGGGAAGTCCGGGAAGGTGGACAGGTCGTTGCCCAGGAGGGCGCTGCTCGTCGTGAACCGGTCACCCGTGAGCTGCATCCCGTCGCCCGAGTCACCGGCGAAGCGCACGATGACCTGGTCCAATACCTCTGTGTCGTGTTGCGTTCCCGATGCCACGGGCTGCCTCGTCTCATGTCGTGGACGTCGAGAGTTTTGGCTCACTCCAGCGGGCCAGCGCACCCTGTCGCGACGGCGTGCGACACCCTGCGTCCGAATTGCTCGTTGCCTGCAATCCTAACCCCGGGCCGCAGAGGGCCTTCTTCACACAGCATTCATCCGCCGCGCCGAGCTCCCGGCGGACCCGGGCCGTCCTCGGGAAGGACCGGCGGCCGAACAGGCAGGCGACTCCGCCAAGGGTCGGCTGCCGCCGCCGGGCGTGAGGCTCAGGCGATGGTGACCTCTTGGCTCAGGTAGACGTCCTGAATGGAGTGGATGAGGGCGGCACCCTCGGCCATGGGCCGCTGGAAGGCCTTGCGGCCGACGATGAGGCCCATGCCGCCGGCACGCTTGTTGATCACCGCGGTGCGGACGGCCTGGGCCAGGTCGCTGTCGCCCTTGGACTCCCCGCCGGAGTTGATGAGGCCGATGCGGCCGGCATAGCAGTTGACGACCTGCCAGCGGGTGAGGTCGATCGGGTTGTCGGTGGTGAGCTCGTCGTAGACGAGGGGGTCGGTCCGACCGAAGCCGACCGCCGTGTACCCGCCGTTGTTCTCCGGCTGCTTCTGCTTGATGATGTCGGCCTCGATCGTCACGCCCAGATGGTTGGCCTGTCCGGTGAGGTCGGCCGAGACCTCGTAGTTGACGCCGTCCTTCGTGAAGGCGGAGTTGCGCAGGTAGCACCACAGCACGGTGAACATCCCGAGCTGGTGGGCCTCGGCGAAGGCGTCGGACACCTGCTGGAGCTCACGGTCCATGTCCTCGGACCCGAAGTAGATGGTGGCGCCCACCCCGACGGCGCCCAGATCGAACGCCTGGCTCACGGAGCCGAACATGATCTGGTCGTAGGTGTTGGGCACGTGCAAGAAGGCGTTGTGGTTCAGCTTCACGATGAAGGGGATCCGGTGCACGTACTTGCGTGAGGCCAGACCGAGCGTGCCGAGCGTGGTGGCCACGGCGTTGCACTCGCCCGCGAGCGCGAGCTCAATGATCTGCAGCGGGTCGAAGTAGGCCGGGTTCTTCGAGAAGCTCGCCGCCGCCGAGTGCTCAATCCCCTGGTCGACCGGGAGGATGGAGACGTAGCCGGTGCCGCCGAGCCGACCGTGGTTGAACAGCGTGCCCAGGTTGCGCAACACGGTGGGGTTGCGGTCGCTGTCGGTGAAGACCCGGTCGAGGTAGTCGGGGCCCGGGAGGGTCAGGTGCTCCGAGGGGAACGCCTTGGCCGTGTAGCCCAGGAGGGCGTCTGCATCGTCGCCGAGAAGCGCCTGGAGGTCGGTGCTCGAAGTGCTCGTGCTCATGGTGGTCATGCTACTGGAGGGTACGCCGGGGTCCCGGGGCCGGCGGGTCCCCGGCGCCCTCGGTGGGGCTCGGTGCCGCTGCCGATGATGCTGGCGGATGCCGGCGGCATGGCACCGTCGTCACGCAGGGCATTTGTGTGGAAGGGAGGGCGACGTCCGCCACCCCTGACGCATCACCGCCGGATCCGACCCGTACGCTGGCCCCAGTCCGATTGCGTGTGAGGGCGACGTCTTGAGCGAGCGGAGGCTGAGCGTTCTGGAATCCCGAGCGGGCAGGCTGGCGCGCCTGCATCCGTGGGTCCTCCTGCTCGGCGCGGCCGTTGTCGCCGTCGCCGTCGTGCTGGTGGTCGTGCACGGCTCGTCGACCCCGACGCACTCCGGTTCGGCGACAGGCGGTGCGCGCTCGAGCAGCTCCACCTCTGGCGCGGGTGGCTCGAAGGCCGCGCCGTCCTCCTTTCACCTGGCGTCGACCAGCCCGGCCCCGGGCGAGCAGAACGTGGCGACGAACGCCACCATTTCGCTGACGTTCTCGGCTCCCGTCTCGTTGGGCGCGGCGGCGCCCACGCTCACCCCCGACATCGCCGGCAAGTGGGTGCAGAAGAACGCCACCACGCTGACCTACGCCCTCGACTCGCCCCTCATCCCCTCCTCCACCATGGTGGTGACCATCCCCGGCGGCACGCACGGCCTGCGCTCGACCCAGGGCGCCACCCTCCCGGCGTCGCACACCGTCTACTTCGGCGTCGCGGCCGGCGACACCCTCCGGCTCCAGCAGCTGCTGGCCCAGCTCGACTACCTGCCGGTCGGCTTCTCTCCCAGCGGGCCCGCGCCGGCCCGGGCCGACCTGGCCCAGGACCAGGCGGGCACCTTCTCGTGGCGCTGGGCCGGGCTGCCGTCCGAGCTCACCTCGCAGTGGACCCAGGGCACCATGAACGAGATCACCAAGGCGGCGGTGGAGGCCTTCGAGACCCAGAACGGCATCGGGGTGGACGGGATCCCCGGACCGACCGTGTGGACGAACCTGATCAACGACGTGATCAACGACAAACCCGATGCCACGCCCTACGTCTACGTCCTCGTGAACAAGACCGTCCCGCAGAGCCTGACGCTCTGGAACAACGGGACGGCCCAGTACGCCGGGATCCCGATCAACAGCGGGGCGCCGGGGGCCGACACGACGGACGGCAGCTACGCCGTCTTCGAGCACGTGCGCTACTCGGAGATGAAGGGGACCAACGTCGACGGGTCGACCTACGACGACCCCAACGTGCCCTACGCCAGCTACTTCAACGGCGGCGACGCGCTCCACGGCTTCATCCGGTCCTCCTACGGGACCCCCCAGAGCAACGGCTGCGTCGAAATGAGCTACGCCAACGCCGCGCTGGTCTGGCCGCTCACCCCGATCGGCACCCTCGTGACCGTCGAGGGGCCGGACTTCGGGACGGCGCCACCGCCCACGACCACCACGACGACGGCTCCCGGCAGCGACGACCACGGCTCCGGCGCCTGCGGCGACCACGACGACGGCCGCGCCGGCGCCGGCCGCGGGTCCGGCCGTGACCCCGACCACGGCGGCACCCTGATCGATCCGGGGCGTCAGCCCTTGGCGGTGGGCGGGCCGGTCTTCGTCGAGGTCGGCGCCTTCGGACGCCGCCGCTGGGTCCGGCGCTCGGGGCCCAGGCCGCGCAGGCGCTCCGCCACGTCGTAGGCCTCGGGGTCGGTGCGGAACACCCGCTCGAAGTACTCCCGGGCCTTGGGTACGTCGCCGGCCCGCTCGTAGAGGTCGGCCAGCAGGTACCACTGGCGGACGTGGCGCTCGGAGGGGTTGCGCAGCGCCTTCGACGCCCCCGCGGTCGACAGCATGGCAATGGCCCCGCTGAGGTCGCCCGAGTCGGCCAGGGACGCCGCCGCCACAATGCGGCCCTCGGCCAGCACGTCGGGGTCGGGCGAGCTCTGCCGCAGGTCGGCCCACAGGGCGGCCACCTTCTTCGGCTTGTGCAGCGCCCGCTGGCAGTCCATCAGGATCGGCAGGTGCTCGGCCGAGTCGCTCAGCCGGCCGAACGCCTCGAGGTGGCCGGCGGCGGAGCGCCAGCGGCCGCAGCGGTAGGCGGCGAGCCCGGCCAGCTCGCGCACGGCGGCCACTCCGGGGGCCTCGTCGGCGACGGGCTTGATGGCTCGGAGCGCATCTTGGAAGCGGCCCCGCTCGTAGGCGCCATAAGCCGCTTCGGCCCGATCGACCAGGTGCTCGCGGTGGCGTGCCGTGGCGATGTCGGCGGCGTTGCGGATGTCGGTGGCGATCTCGGGAGGCAGGGCGTGCTTGGTCGACAGCCCGGCGATGGCCTTGACGGGGTCGAACGCGACGACGTCGTCGGCGACCGCGGCAGCGGCGTTGGGCCGGCGGCCTCTGCCTCTCGCCCGCGGCGGCGCGTCCACGTCCGCCCACTCGCGGGCCCCGTCGTCGCGCGTCCACTTCTCGACAGGCTTGCGCTTCGGCGCGCTGCGCCGGCGCTCGCGTTCGCGCTCGTCCGAGTCGTCCCTGCTGCGCTCCTCGCCGTCGCGCTGGTTGACCTGATGGGCGCCGCGGCGGGCCACGTTGCCCCAGCCAGCGGCCTTGCGGGGTAGCGGGGGCCGCTCCTCGGCCGATCCGGTCGCCCGGGTCGGCCGGCCGGTTCCCGGCCTGCCCCGGGCGGCGCCGTCGCGGGAGGTGCCCGTCCTGCGTGGCGGCCGGGGCCCTTCGTCGCTGTTCCACTCGTGGTTGCTGCGCCGGGGCGCCCCGGCGCGCGGTGCGCCCGACCGTGGCGCTCCGGCCCGGGAAGAGCCGGCCCGCGCCGACCCCGACCTCGGGCCGTCGCTCCGTGTGCCGCCGGCGCGGGGACGACCCGCCTGGCCGGTGCCCTTCCCTGCGCCTCGTGCCGGTGCCGCTCCCACGCGGCGCGAGCCGCTGGTGCCGCTCCTGCCGCTGGCGCCGCCGGCGCCGGTCCCGCTTCGGCCGGCTGCGCTCCGGGCGCCGCCGCTCTTGGCCGGTCGCCGCTCGCCACCCGCACTGGCGGACTGACCTCGGCGCACCGCTCCCCCACCCGCGCCGCTGCGGGAGGAGGACCGCCCACCGGCGCCGCCACTCCTCTGCCCGCCGCCAGCGGCGCGCGCCGGGCGCGCCGGGCGGCCGGACCCGCCGGACCGCGCCGAGGGGGCGCGGCGATTCGGCTGGGAGGAATTCGGGGGCATCGGGTGATTCTAGGCGTCCGGGTCGCAGGCACCCCCGTCGCCGGTGGGCCCACCGCCGGTCGGCGCCTTCACGGCGTCCGGATGTCGGGCCCGCGCCAGACGTCGCGCCGGAGCTCGTCGGAGGCCACCAGCGCGGCCACCACGAGGCCCATCAGCAACGTCGCCACCCCGACTCCGAGCGTGCCGGCGAAGCCGCCGACGACCAGGATCACGGCCGAGCAAGCCCCCACCATGGGCAGGCGGCCGGCCCAATGCGGCCCGAGGCGACCCTGCAGCACCGCGGTCACGACGAGATACGCCGCGACCGGCACGGCCACGGCCAGTCCCGCCGTGGTCGCCGTGGTCGACGACGGCGCGCCATGGGAGGAGCCCGCCGCAGCCAGCTGCAGCCCGGCCCCCAGCGCACCCAGGGACCCGAGGACGAAGTAGTGGCCGTAGCCCCAGACGAAGGCCAGCTGGCGCGACATCCGCAGCCCCTCCTCGGCGGGGTTCTCGAAGTACCACCACCAGACCGAGAAGACGATGAGGACGGCGCCCACGATGACCGCCACCAGCCCGGCCGACACGCCGTGGGAGGAGCTCGCGCTGTGCAGGGCCACCGTCACCGCTGCGATGCACTCCCCGAGGACGATCAGGGTGAACAACCCGTAGCGCTCGGCGATGTGGCCGGGGTGCCATGGCGTACCGCCACCCTCCGCCGCCCGCTCGGCGTAAGCGGGTACCAGCATCTCGCCGGCGGCCAGCACGAAGAACGCCCACAACCCGGCCTGCGGCGGAAGGAGCAGCCGCAGGACCCAGCCGACCTGCAGGATGCTGATGCAGGCCGCGTAGCGCCGGGCGGCCGCCCGCGCCGCGGGGTCGCCCGAGGCGGCCCGGAGCCATTGGGCCACCAAGGCGATCCGCATGACGACGTAGCCGATCGTCATGATGGTGAAGTTGCCGGCGCTGAAGGCGCTCTCGACCCCGGCCGCGAGGATCAGGACCCCGATGATCTGCACGAAGGTGAGGAGGCGGTACAGCAGGTCGTCGACGTCGTAGGCCGAGGCGAACCACGTGAAGTTGACCCAGGCCCACCAGATGCCGAAGAACACCAGCAGATAGCTGAGGATCGCCGTGTGGAAGTGGCCCGCCCCGAGGGCGGCATTGAGCTGGTCGGCCGCCTGGGAGACCGCCACCACGAAGGAGAGGTCGAAGAGCAGCTCGAGCGGCGTCGACGCCCGGTGCTCTTCGTCGATGTCACGGGGCCGCATCGGGAGCACCCGGAGGCGGCGGCTCGTCAAAGAGCCCCGAGGGCGGTCTGCGCTTCCCCTGGTGGCCGGCATGGGCCGCAGTATCGCAGCGGTTCGACCGTGCTCGGTGACCGGTGGCGGACCTCGACGGCCTGACGTCCCGGCCCAGAACGTACGAAACCCCCTCGAGCCGAAGCTCAGAGGGGGTTTCGTGAGAAATCCCGGCGGCGACCTACTCTCCCAGGGGGCCTCCCCCCAAGTACCATCGGCGCGGGCGGGCTTAACTGCCGTGTTCGGAATGGGAACGGGTGTTTCCCCGCCGCCATGGCCACCGGAAACCTTGCACTCGGCGGGGCACGTCCACCGTCAATTGATCGACGGACGGGGCCACGCCTGAGGCTGCGTTTCCGCAGCCCCTGAGCGTTCCAAAGCGAGCACGAGCACGAGTAGGTCTCCAAGCCCTCGGCCGATTAGTACCGGTCGGCTGAATGCATTGCTGCACTTACACCTCCGGCCTATCAACGTGGTCGTCTAGCCACGGGCCTTACCAGGTTAACCCTGTGGGAGATTTCATCTCGAAACGGGCTTCGCACTTAGATGCTTTCAGCGCTTATCCCACCCGTAGGTCGCAAACCAGCCGTGCCCTTGGCAGGACAACTGGCACACGAGAGCTACGTCCGTCCCGGTCCTCTCGTACTAGGGACAGCCTTTCTCAAATCTCCTACGGCTGCATCGGATAGGGACCGACATTTCTTGTTACCTCCGACCTAATCGGTCGGGGGCCAGGACATTTCTGCCTGGCTCTGCATGTCGCCATGCAGATCGGACCATATCTTCACCTTCAGTTCAGTGAAGGTGCCTGGCATATGGTCTCTGAGGATTCTGGACTCTGAGCCCGGTGAAGGCGTCTGTATCGACCACCACCGTTCATCTGAAGGGCCTCGGCGGCAAGCCTGCCAAATCCCTTCTCTGCGAGATGTTCACCTCTTGCCATCGCTCTCACGATTGCAGCAAAGGTGTTGAACTCATCTTGCTTACAGCTCAGTAACGGATTTCGTTCGAAGAAGGGAATCACTTTCTCCAGGAGATCCCGTCGCCGACGAACAACCAGCACGTATGTGTGGTCATTCGATCCGCGATGGTTCTCCCGCAGCAACCCACAACCTAGAAGCTCCCGCGCCAGGTCCAAGACCTTGGCTCGAGCGACATCTTGGCTGATTCGAAACTCCGGCACGAGTTGCCAACCGGCTTTCGTGCTGGGATTTCTTTGAATAGCTACGTGAAAACATCCTTCTCCGTCTACAAATCCGGCTATATACGACTCCAGCCTTTCCTGCTGATTGACCGCACCTGACACATTTTTACTGCCCTCTCCGTCCATGCCCGCATCGTATGTAGCGGGTGTCTCACGACCTTGAAAGAGCGAGTAGTGCAGGATACTTACGGTGTTTCCAGCATATAGCCAAGTTTATAGACAGCGCGGTTATCCACTGTCTCACGACGTTCTAAACCCAGCTCGCGTACCGCTTTAATGGGCGAACAGCCCAACCCTTGGGACCGGCTTCAGCCCCAGGATGCGACGAGCCGACATCGAGGTGCCAAACCTTCCCGTCGATATGGACTCTTGGGGAAGATGAGCCTGTTATCCCCGGGGTACCTTTTATCCGTTGAGCAACGGCGCTTCCATAAGCAACCGCTGGATCACTATGCCCTGCTTTCGCACCTGCTCGACTTGTAGGTCTCGCAGTCAAGCTCCCTTTTGCCATTGCACTCGACAGCTGATTGCCAACCAGCCTGAGGGAACCTTTGGGCGCCTCCGTTACATTTTAGGAGGCGACCGCCCCAGTCAAACTACCCACCTGACGCTGTTCCTGATCCGGATCACGGACCGAGGTTAGAGTCCCGGCACTAAAAGGGTGGTATTTCAAGGTTGACTCCACACTGGCTAGCGCCAATGCTTCAAAGTCTCCCACCTATCCTACACAAATAGTACCAAAACTCAACATCAAGCTGTAGTAAAGGTCCACGGGGTCTTTCCGTCCTGATGCAGCTAACGAGCATCTTTACTCGTACTTCAATTTCGCCGGGTCTGTGGTTGAGACAGTAGGAAAGTCGTTACGCCATTCGTGCAGGTCGGAACTTACCCGACAAGGAATTTCGCTACCTTAGGTTACCGTTATAGTTACGGCCGCCGTTTACCGGGGCTTAGGTTCAGAGCTTCGTCCGAAGACTAACCCTTCCCCGTAACCTTCCGGCACCGGGCAGGCGTCAGAGCGTATACATCGTCTTACGACTTCGCACGCTCCTGTGTTTTTAGTAAACAGTCGCTTTCCCCAATTCTCTGCGGCCCCCTCAGGCTCGGGACGCGAAGTCCGTCACCCTATCGAGGCCCTCCTTCTCCCGAAGTTACGGAGGAATTTTGCCGAGTTCCTTAACCACAGTTCTCCCGATCGCCTTGGTATTCTCTACCCGCCCACCTGTGTTGGTTTGGGGTACGGGTACCGTGTCAGCTCGCTAGAAGTTTTTCTAGACAGCATAGAATCAGTGACTTCGCCTGGAATGGCTCGGCATCGCGTCTCAGGATTTACAGGATCCGGATTTACCTAGATCCCTCCCTACACGCTTACCCCAGGACAACCAACGCCTGGGCTCACCTATCTTCCTGTGTCGCTCCTTTGCTGTCCGCCCCAGGGTTGGTCGGCTCGACCCGAAGGTCATCCCCTTAGTACCCCTGGCTTGGAATGGGCGCGGACACGGTAGTACTGGAATATCAACCAGTTGTGCATCGACTACGCCTCTCGGCCTCGCCTTAGCTCCCGACTTACCCTGGGAGGATTAGCCTTCCCCAGGAACCCTTGGGCTTACGGCGGAGGAGTTTCTCACTCCTCTCTCGCTACTCATACCAGCATTCGCACTCGACCACGCTCCACGACGGTTCACACCGCCGCTTCTCTGCGAGATCGACGCTCCCCTACCACTCCCGTCTAAAGACGGAAATCCGCGGCTTCGGCTCTTGACTTGAGCCCCGTTACATTATCCGCGCAGGACCACTCGACCAGTGAGCTATTACGCACTCTTTTAAGGATGGCTGCTTCTGAGCCAACCTCCTGGCTGTCTTTGCGTTCCCACATCGTTTTCCACTTAGTCAAGAATTTGGGGCCTTAGCCGGCGGTCTGGGCTGTTTCCCTTTCGACCAACGAAGCTCATCCCTCGTGGTCTCACTGCCGGGTTCTTGAGCATCGGCATTCGGAGTTTAGTTGGGGTCAGTAAGCTTGTAGGCCCCCTAGCCCATCCAGTGCTCTACCTCCGATGCTGAACACCCGACGCTGCACCTAAATGCATTTCGGGGAGAACCAGCTATCACCGAGTTTGATTGGCCTTTCACCCCTTGCCACAGGTCATCCCCCCAGTTTTCAACCTAGGTGGGTTCGGCCCTCCACGAAGTCTTACCTTCGCTTCAGCCTGCCCATGGCAAGCTCACTCGGCTTCGGGTCTACAGCATGCGACTCAACGCCCTATTCAGACTCGCTTTCGCTTCGGCTACCCATCGCTGGTTAACCTCGCCACACACCGTAACTCGCTGGCTCATTCTTCAAAAGGCACGCCATCACGGCAGACATCCACCTGGTGTCACCAATCTCACCCGAAGGGATCATGGCAACGGTGGAGCAACGACGCTTTGACTGTTTGTAAGCCAACGGTTTCAGGTACTATTTCACTCCCCTCCCGGGGTACTTTTCACCTTTCCCTCACGGTACTAGTTCACTATCGGTCGCCTAAGAGTACTTAGCCTTACGAGATGGTCCTCGCAGATTCACGCCGGCTTTCCCGGATCCGGCGCTACTCGGGTGTTCAAGCGGAGTCCAATGTGTTTCGTGTACGGGACCATTACCCTCTTTGGTTCAGCTTTCCTGACTGATTCCACTAGACATCGGATTTGTAACTCCGTGACAGGTCTGATGCCCCGTCTCTTGAATCCCACAACCCCATACCGGCAACGCCATCAGGCTTTAACACCGGCACGGTTTAGGCTCTTCCCGTTTCGCTCGCCGCTACTCAGGGAGTCACTGTTGTTTTCCTCTCCTCGGGTTACTTAGATGTTTCAATTCACCCGGTTCCCTCGCCCCGCCCTATACATTCAGGCGGGTGTAATACCTCATGACAGGTATTGGGTTGCCCCATTCGGATATCCACGGATCGACGCTAGGTAGACAGCTTCCCGTGGCTTTTCGCAGTCGCCCACGTCCTTCTTCGGCTTTAGGCGCCAAGGCATTCACCGTTGGCTCTTTGTAGCTTGGAGAACAAAGATGCTCGTGCTCGCTTTGGAATTCTCAAGGGGCTGCACAGCGCACGCCGGGGTCGGGACTCCGTCACCACTCTCCGTCGAATAAGCCAAAACGGAAAGCAGCCGGAACAAACCGCCCGACCAGGGCACGCACGGGGTGAGCGGTCACCGCCGGCACGCGGAAGACCTGAGCACGAGGACGAGGAAGGACACCCGGACCTCGAGGAGCTCCCGAAGGGCTCGACTCGACAACCGGGCGCTGCCCCGCCCCGGGCTCAGACGAGCGCCGAAGGGACATCACCGGGAACGACCCAAAGGGCCACTCCCTCAAAACGGAATAGTGAGAGTTCCGAACGCTTCCGCAGGGACCGATCCGTGAATGACGGGCTCCGACTTCTCGTGTCGCTGCAAGCAGCTCCTACAAGGGTCGTCAAAGGCGGCCATTCATCTGCCGGTATACGAGAGCGCCCGAGTAACCAGTGTTCAACTGGGTAGTGATCGACGTCACTTCCGAGCAAAACTATCGAAAGGGCCGATAGCACTCCTTAGAAAGGAGGTGATCCAGCCGCACCTTCCGGTACGGCTACCTTGTTACGACTTCACCCCAATCACCGATCCCACCTTCGACGGCTCCCTCCTAAAAGGTTGGGCCACCGGCTTCGGGTGTTACCGACTTTCGTGGTGTGACGGGCGGTGTGTACAAGGCCCGGGAACGTATTCACCCCGGCGTTGCTGATCCGGGATTACTAGCGACTCCGACTTCATGGAGTCGAGTTGCAGACTCCAATCCGAACTGAGACTGGCTTTTGGGATTGGCTCCCCCTCGCGGGATAGCAGCCCGTTGTACCAGCCATTGTAGCATGTGTGCAGCCCTGGACGTAAGGGGCATGATGACTTGACGTCGTCCCCACCTTCCTCCGAGTTGACCCCGGCAGTCTCCTACGAGTCCCCGGCATTACCCGCTGGCAACATAGGACAAGGGTTGCGCTCGTTGCGGGACTTAACCCAACATCTCACGACACGAGCTGACGACAGCCATGCACCACCTGTGTAAGGCCCCGAAGGACACCGTATCTCTACGGCTTTTCCCTACATGTCAAACCCAGGTAAGGTTCTTCGCGTTGCCTCGAATTAAGCCACATGCTCCGCCGCTTGTGCGGGCCCCCGTCAATTCCTTTGAGTTTTAGCCTTGCGGCCGTACTCCCCAGGCGGGGCACTTAATGCGTTAGCTGCGGCACGGAAACCGTTGAATAGTCCCCACACCTAGTGCCCAACGTTTACGGCGTGGACTACCAGGGTATCTAATCCTGTTCGCTCCCCACGCTTTCGCTCCTCAGCGTCAATGTCGGCCCAGACCACCGCCTTCGCTGCTGGTGTTCCTCCTGATATCTGCGCATTTCACCGCTACACCAGGAATTCCGTGGTCCCCTACCGAATTCTAGTCATGACAGTATCGAGTGGCGGCTCCAGGTTGAGCCTGGAGGTTTCACACCCGACTAATCAAACCGCCTACGAGCTCTTTACGCCCAATAAATCCGGACAACGCTTGCACCCTACGTATCACCGCGGCTGCTGGCACGTAGTTGGCCGGTGCTTCTTCTGCAGGTACCGTCACTATCGTCCCTGCTGAAAGGAGTTTACAACTCAGAAAGCCTTCGTCCTCCACGCGGCGTTGCTGCGTCAGGCTTTCGCCCATTGCGCAAGATTCCCCACTGCTGCCTCCCGTAGGAGTCTGGGCCGTGTCTCAGTCCCAGTGTGGCTGATCGTCCTCTCAGACCAGCTACCCGTCGATGCCTTGGTGGGCCGTTACCTCACCAACTAGCTGATAGGCCGCGAGCCCCTCCCGAAGCGGAATCCATTTCCTTATCAGATCATGCGGTCCGATAGGGATATCCGGTATTAGCACCGGTTTCCCGGTGTTGTCCCGGTCTTCGGGGCAGGTTGCTCACGTGCTACTCACCCGTTCGCCACTCGCTCTTCATCGGTATTGCTACCGAATGGAGCGCGTTCGACTTGCATGTGTTAGGCACGCCGCCAGCGTTCGTCCTGAGCCAGGATCAAACTCTCCATCGAGACTTACGTTCGGCCCGGTCCCCAAAGGGACAGAACCTCCCGAAAATCAGAGAGTCACCATAGTTTGACTCGAACTATTTGTGACCACAGGCCCGCTTCACCCCGAGGGGTTCCGAGACCTGTGTACTGCTTTTGTAATTGACGTTCAACCCATCCGTTTGAGTCCGGATGAATTGCCCGCACTGGCTTTTGGCTCTCACTATTCCGTTTTCAAGGAGCGACCGGGCACGCACCAGTCCAGCCGGTGTTGGTGCCGGGTGTGCCGAAGGACTGCTCCGGACGAGCCGGCGAGTCTCCTTCAGCTGCCGGAGGGCCTTGGGGGGCCGTTCCGACGGGAGTATCACTGTAGCAGGCGCGTGACAGAGCGTCAACGCGTCTCGGGGCCGAATTCATCCGGGTGGTGACCCGGGCTCCGGCCTCTGCGCACCGATCGTAGCGGGACACCCGCCGTCACCGACGGATGCCCGCTCGAACGGTTCGGTTCCCTCCGAAGATCAGGCGTCGCGGCGACACCGGTGGTGGCATGCGGGAGGCTACCCGGCCCTCCGCATGCCACCCGGTGCTCGAAGCTTCAACGAGCTTTCCGCTCCCCCTGTCCGCCAACCAGGATTGTGGGGGCGTGCGCCGCCCGCTGATGTCCTCGATCTACCGCATGTCACCACGATGCGATGCCGCATGATGCACCGACGTTGTTGCACGGCCGTGACAGGGCGGTGACACCGCGGTGAACCCCGTTCGGCCCTGGTCAGAGGCCCCGGCCGACCGCTCAGGGCCGCGAGACGGAGGGATCGCCGGGCACCCAGAACCGCCAGCGCTTCTCCGTCGCCACCTTGATGCCGATCCGCGGTCCCGCGGCCGGGACGCCGGGGCGGCGGCGTCCCGTCGTCCAGCAGGCGGACGCACCGGCGCCGCCCCGGCCCCGGCGCGCCGGCCGGGCGGGCGGCCAGGAGATCCGTCCCGTTGTCGGCGCCCGTGATGCCCAGGGCCTGGCAGAGCTTGGCCGGCCCGTTGCACAGGTCACGCTCGAGGCGGGCGGCCGGGCGGGCCTCCCACATCTCGCTCCAGCCCGGCAGGGGGGCCAGGGCCCGGATCAGGACGGCGGCGGCCTCGCCGTCGGGCCCGCAGACCACGTTGGCGCACCAGTGCATGCCGTAGGTGAAGTACACGTAGAGGAATCCCGGCGGCCCGAACATGATGGCGGTCCGGGGCGTCAGGCCCCGGTAGGCGTGCGACGCCGCGTCGTTGGCCCCGTGGTAGGCCTCGACCTCGACGATGCGCCCGGCCCGCTCGCCCGCGGACCAGCACCTTGTTCAAGCAGCCACGGCGCCACCACGACGGGATTGCCCTCGAGGTCCGACCGCTCCACGGCGCCACCCTGGCCCACCGCAGCGACCCGGCGCCACCGCCCGGCGCCTGCCGCGCCCGTGCCGGGGCCAGCGGCCGGCTCAGATCGGCGTCGGCGCGCCCACCCGGCGGATGGCGCCCGGCGTGGGCGCCGGGACGTGGCCGGCGGCCGCAGCGGGCCCGGGTCGGCCCGGTGCGGCTCCCCCGCCCCGGCCGCCATCCGGCACAGCAGCGAGAGCTCGTCCACCATCGCCCGGGTCAGGCCCGGCAGGTCGGGCACGGCCGAGGCGCAGGCGTTGATGCCGACGAAGAGCGACTCGCGGTAGCTCTGCACCGTGATGTTCAGCGCCACCCCGTCGATCACCGGGCCGAGCGGGTAGACCGCCCGCAGCTCCATGCCGGCGAAGTAGAGGGGGAAGTCGGGGCCGGGCACGTTGGAGACCATGAGGTTCCCGGCCCGCAGCTTGCGCAGCACGCCCGAGCGCACGCCGAGCTGGACCATCGGCTTGGCCGACGGCCGGCGGCATGGCCTCGGTCAGCCGGGTCGCCATGGGCCCGTAGCCGACGGCACGCTCCTGGCCCTTGCACGGCCGCGCTCGCCGCCGTCACCGTGCGCAGGCGCTCCAGCGGCGTCTTCTTGTCGTTCGCCAGCGGCACGAACATGGCCGAGAGCTGGTTGCCCAGGCCGCGCCGCTCGCTGTCGCCCCGCACCGACACCGGCACGACGGCCACCAGCGGGCTCTCGATGTCCTGGCCGTGCGCCGGCCAGATGCGCGCGGAGCGCTCCGGAGCACACCGCCGAGCACCACGTCGTTGATGGTCGACCCGAAGCGGGTCTTGAGCGCCCGCACCTTGTCAGGTCCAGCTCGGCGAAGGCCACCGCCCGCTCGGCGCCCACCGGTGACTCGAACGTGTCGGGCGCCCCCAGCGGGATCGAGACCGGGCCGAGCCGTTCGTCGACGGCGCAGCGGGCCAGCCGCACGGCCGTGCGGCCGACCTCGCGCGCGGCACGCAATCCCCGCAGCGGGCTCCGGATGAAGCTCGGCAGGGCGTCGGTCATCAGCTCCGCCTGCGACGGCAGCCGCGGCCGGCACCCAGGGCGGGCAGGGCTCCGTCACCGGCGCTGCCCTCGGGCGTCAGGTCGAGCAGCTTGGCCAGCATCTCGGCGCCGGCCACGCCGTCGACGACCGAGTGGTGCACCTTGGCGATGAGCCCGATCATGCCGCCGGCCATGCCCTCGACGACGTGCATCTCCCAGGGCGGCTGCTCCGGCGTGAGCGGACGGCTCATGACCTCGGCCACCTTGGCCCGGAACTCGGCGTCGCCGCCCGGCGCCGGCAGCGCGACGCGGCGCAGATGGTTGGCCAGGTCGAAGTCCGGGTCGTCCACCCAACGCGGGTGGTCCAGTCCGAGCGGGACGGCCATGAGCCGGCGGCGGAACGGTTGCAGCGTCGGGATCCGCGTCTGCAGCACGGCGGTGACCCGCTCGAAGGTGTACCCGCCGGGAAGCGCCGACGGATCGAAGACGCAGGCGTAGGCGATCTCCATCGGGGCCTCCGGGGTGTCGGAGTAGATGAACATCGGGTCGATGCCGGTCATCCGTTGCATGTGCGCTTCTCCACGTGGTGAGGGCTTCCGGTGGACTCGACTGGGACTCCCGACTCGTCGCCGATCCCGCCTCCCCCCTCGGACCCTCGGAGGCGGATTCCTGCGCACTTCATCGATCCGGGGATCGTCGTCGATGTGGACTATGCACACAGCCTTCACCCTCGGCAGCGCCGGCACAACAGTCTGTGGGACATCTTTATGTTGCGTTCACCTGGGGGTTACTTGACATGGGGGCTGGGCCGCGGAATTGCCACGTCCAGGCCCGGGCGGCCGGCGCCCTCGTCAGGAGGCCGCTCCCGGCGGGCCGCCACTGCGCCAGCCGCGTCCGGTCGACCTCGCGCCGGCGGACGAAGCGCTCGGCCTGCTCGGCGACGGGCCCCGGACCGGCCCCTCCCGGGGTGCGCCGGCGTGTCACCGCCACACCGGGTTCGAGCAGTTCGGTGGCGGTCTCCCCCAGATCGGGGTGGGCCGCCACCAGCTCGACCAGCGGCACATGGCGCTCGAGCGACTCGCGCACCAGGCCGCCGATCAGCGCGTGGGCCTGGCGGAAGGGCATGCCCTGCTCGACCAGCATCTCGGCCAGGTCGATGGCCGCGGCCGCCGGCCCGTCCGCGGCCGTCTGCATGCGCTCCTCGTTCCACGACGCCGTCTCGTAGACGCCGCGCAACGCAATGAGGGCACGGGTGACCTGCACCACCGCGTCGAAGATCGGCTCCTTGTCCTCCTGCAGGTCGCGGTTGTAGGCGAGCGGGAGTCCCTTCAACGTCACCAGCACCGCGTTGAGGTGGCCGATGAGGCGGCCCGACTTGCCCCGGGCCAACTCGGCGACGTCGGGATTCTTCTTCTGCGGCAGCATGGAGCTCCCGGTGGCGTAGGCGTCGTCGAGCGTGCAGAAGCCGAACTCCTCGGTCGACCACAGCACGATCTCCTCCCCCATGCGCGACAGGTGCACACCGAGCAGCGCGAGATCGAAGAGGGCCTCGGCGACGAAGTCGCGGTCGGACACCGCATCGAGGGAGTTCTCGAAGCGGCCGTGGAACCCGAGCTCGGCCGCGACGTAGTCGGGATCGAGCGGCAGCGACGAGCCGGCCAGTGCGCCGGCGCCGAGCGGCGAGATGTTGAGGCGGTCGACGGTGGTGACGAGGCGGTCGACGTCGCGGGCCAACGCCCAGCCGTGCGCCAGCAGGTGGTGGGCCAGCAGCACCGGCTGCGCCCGCTGCATGTGGGTGTAGCCGGGCAGGTAGACGCCGTCGGCCTCCCGGGCCCGCTCGGCCAGCACGTCCTGCAGCGCCATGATCTCCTCGGCCACGCCGATGAGCGAGCGGCGACACCACAGGCGCAGCGCCGTGGCCACCTGGTCGTTGCGGCTCCGCCCCGTGTGCAGCTTGGCCCCGACGTCGCCCACCAACTCGGTGACGCGTCGCTCGATGGCGGTGTGGATGTCCTCGTCGCCGGGCGCGAAGACGAACTCGCCCGTGGCGAACTCCTCCTCCACGATGTCGAGCGTCTCCACCAGGGTGCTCACCTCGCTGTCGGTGAGGATGCCCGCCTTGCCGAGGCCCTTGACGTGCGCCGCGAGCCGGCCAGGTCGTCGTCGGCCAGCACCCGGTCGAAGGGCAGGCTGACGGTGAACGCGGCCACGGCGTCGGCCATGCCGGTCGAGATGCGACCCTCCCAGAGCGTCAATGCTCCCCCCTGACCTCTCCTGCCTGTTCCGGCGCGACCGCCTTGCCGCCCGCCTGCGCGCCCGGCCCCTGGCGGGCCGACCACGTGGCGACCCCGAGGCCCCACAAGCGGACGAACCCCTCGGCGTCGGCGTGCCGGAATGTGTCCGACGCATCGTAGGTCGCCAGGTCGTGGTCGTAGAGCGCGACCGGGCTGCGCCGCCCCACCACGGCACACGTGCCCGGCGCGGCGAAGCGCAGGCGCACCTCCCCCGTCACGTGGCGCTGGCTCTCGGTGATGAAGGCCTGCAACGCGCTGCGCAGGGGCGAATACCACAGCCCGTCGTAGACGAGCTCGGCCCAGCGCGGCTCCAGGCGGGCCTTCTCGTGGTGCACGTCACGCTCGAGGGTCAGGTCCTCGAGGTCGGCGTGCGCCGTGATGAGGGCCAGAGCGGCCGGGCACTCGTAGACCTCGCGGCTCTTTATGCCGACCCGGCGGTTCTCGATCATGTCGAGCCGGCCGTAGCCGCGGTTGCCGGCGAGCCGGCCCAGGCGGGCGATCAGGTCGTAGGGGCCGAGCGCCGTGCCGTCGAGGCTGACCGGAACCCCGGCCTCGAACCCGACGATGACCTCGACGGGCTCGGTCTCGGTGACCCGGGTCAAGGTGTAGACGTCATCGGGCGCGGGCGCCCAGGGGTCCTCGATCGCGCCGCACTCGATCGCCTTGCCCCAGAGGTTGTCGTCGATGGAGTACAGCTTCTCCTTGGTGACCGTGATCGGGATCTCCCACTTGGCGGCCAGCTCGACACAGTCCTCCCGGGTCAGGCCCCAGACCCGGGCCGGCGCGTAGATGCCGAGGTCCGGCGCCAGCGCGCGCACGCCGACCTCGAAGCGCACCTGGTCGTTCCCCTTGCCCGTGCAGCCGTGCGCCACCGCCGTCGCCCCGTGGGCGCGGGCCTGGGCCACGAGGTGACGCACGATGACCGGCCGCGACAGGGCCGACACCAGCGGGTACTTGCCCTCGTAGCGCGCGTTGGCCTGCAACGCCGGCACGCAGAACTGTTCCGCCATTTCGTGCCGGGCGTCGACCACCACGGCCTCGACCGCACCGGCGGCCAGGGCCCGGTTGCGCACGGCATCCCAGTCCTCGCCACCGCGGTCGGCCGACTGTCCGACGTCGACGGCCACCGCGACCACCTCGACGCCTTCGTGCTCAATGAGCCAGCGCACGGCGACGGACGTGTCGAGCCCGCCGCTGTAGGCCAGTACCAACCGGTCAGCCATGGTCAGACCTCTTCCTTCCCATTCAACGCGATCTTGTCGTTGCTGACAATGCCCGCGACGTCGCGCAGGCGGTCCGCCATGGAGCGGCCGCCGCAGGCCTCGTCCACGACGACCAGCACCGTGTCGTCTCCCGCCACCGTGCCGACGACGTCCTCCAGCCCGCTGCGATCGAGGGCGGAGCCGACCACGTGGGCCGACCCCGGCGGGCGTACGCAACACCACGAGGTTCCCCGAGTGGGCCACCTCGACGACCCACTCGCCGAGCACGCGCCGCAGGTGGTCCTCCGGCGCGATCTGGTGCACCGGCAGCTCGGGGAGCGCGTAGGCGGTCTCGCCACCGGGCAGGCGCACCTTGACCGCGCCCAGGTCCTCGAGGTCGCGCGACACCGTGGTCTGGGTCGCGTCGATCCCCTGCTCGCCGAGCAGCGCCACGAGCTGGGCCTGATTCGTCACCGGCTGGGCCTCGAGCAACCGGGTGATGCGGTGCTGGCGCTGGTTCTTCGTCAAGCGGCTCGGCGCCGGGCCACTCATGCGGATCCCTCCATGACCCAGGCCAGGATCCCCCGCATGGCTGTCCGCCGGTGGGCCGCCTCGCGCCAGACCAACGACCGCGGGCCCTCGAGCACCTCGTCGCTGATCTCCTCGCCACGGTGCGCCGGCAGGCAGTGGAGGACCACGGCGTCGGCGGCCGCCTGCTCGACCAGCGCCGCATCGACGGTGTAGCCCTCGAAGGCGGCAAGCCTGGTGGCCCGCTGCTCTTCCTGGCCCATGCTGGTCCACACATCGGTGTAGAGGACGGCGGCATCCTTGGCGGCGAGGCCGGGGTCGTCGGTCACCTGCACGGTCCCGCCCCGCCCCATGCGGTCACCGAAGGCCTGCAACCGGGACAGCTCCTCGCCGGTGAACGCGTAGGCCGCCGGCATGGCGAAGCGCACCTCCATGCCCTCGAGCAGCGCCGCCTCGGCCAGAGAACGTGCCATGTTGTTGGCGTCCCCGACGTAGGTCAGGACGCGGCCGGCCAGCGGGCCGAGCGCCTCACGCATGGTCAGCACGTCCGCCACGGCCTGACACGGGTGCGCGGTGTCGCACAGGAGGTTGACCACCGGGACGTCGAAGCCGCTCCGTTCCAGGGCGGCGGCCATGCGCACCAGCACGGCGTGCTCGAACACCCGCGCGCAGAGCACGCGGTGGTAGCAGCCGAGGGTGCGGGCAACGTCCTCGGCGGTCTCCCGCTCGTCCAGACCGACCTCGGCCCCCTGGATGTAGACGGGGTGGCCACCCAGATCGACCACGGCCATTTCCGTGGAGTTGCGCGTCCGCGCCGACGGCTTCTGGAACAGCAGCGCTACGCCCTGGCCGGCTCAACGGCGCGTGGGCGGGCGGGTCGAGCGCGAGCGCGAGCAGCCGGTCCCAGGCCGCGGGGTCGAGATCCGAGATGTCGAAGAAGTTGCGCATGCCCTGTCGCTCCCCTCCCCTACGCCGGCCCGCCGGTGCCGGCCAGGGAGGCGGCCAGGGCGTCGGCGAGGACGCCCAGTGCCGTGTCGATCTCGTCGTCGCGCACGAGCAGCGGCGGCGCCACGCGGATGGCGTCGGGCCGCACCGGGTTCACCAGCAGGCCATGCGCCAGCGCCCAGGCCGCGGCGTCCTTGGCCACCGGGGCCTCGAGCTGTGCCGCCAGCAGCAGGCCGGCCCCGCGCACCGACACGACACCCGGCAGCCGTGCCAGCCCCGCGGCGAGGCGCGCCCCGCCCTCGCGGGCTCGGCGGCAGACGTCCTCGGCCTCCATGACGGCCAGGGTCGCCTTGACCGCCGCCAGGGCGAGCGGCTGCCCCCCGAAGGTCGACCCGTGGTCGCCCGGCCCGAATGCCGCCGCCACCTCGGCCCGGGCCCAGCAGGCCCCGACCGGCATGCCGTTGCCGAGCGCCTTGGCCATCGTCACGACGTCGGGCTCGAGACCCTGGGCCTGGAAGGCGAACCAGTGCCCGGTCCGGCCCAGGCCGGTCTGCACCTCGTCGAGCATGAGCAACACGTTGCGCTCCGTGCAGAGCGCACGGACCGCACCCAGGTAGTCCGAGCTCGGGACCATGACGCCGCCCTCGCCCTGGAGCGGCTCGAGCAGCACGGCCGCCACGGTGTCCGGGTCGAGCGCCTCGTCCAGCGCGCCGACGTCGTCGTAGGGCACGTGGACGAACCCTTCGGGGAGGGGGAGGAACGGCGCCTGCTTCTCCGGCTGACCGGTCGCGGTGAGCGTGGCCAGCGTGCGGCCGTGGAAGGCGTTGTCGGCACTGACCACGACGTGGCGGCCGAGCCCGGCCCAGCGCCGCGCCAGCTTGAGCGCGCACTCGTTGGCCTCGGCCCCCGAATTGGCGAAGAAGACCTGGCCGCCCGCCTGACCGCTGCCACCGTTGATCAGCCGGTCGATGGTGCGGGCCACCTCGGGCGCCAGCGTGTTGCCGTAGAGGTTGGACACGTGGCTGAGGGTGCGCGCCTGCTCGGCGACGGCATCGGCCACGGCGGGGTGCGCGTGGCCCAGCGAGACCACGGCCAGGCCGGTGATGAAGTCGAGGTACTCGCCGCCGTCGGCGTCGTAGAGGACCGTGCCCTGGCCCCGCACGAAGGTGGCCGGCGGATCGGCGTAGGTACGCATCAGGGCCGACCGCTCCGACGGAGCGTCGAACGCCAGGTCGGGATCGCTCACGGCACCACCATCGTCCCGACACCGGAGTCGGTGAAGAGCTCCAGCAGGAGCGCGTGCGGTTCACGCCCGTCGAGAATGTGGGCCTGGCCGACACCGGCACGCACGGCGTTGGCACAGGCCTCGACCTTGGGGATCATGCCGCCCTGTACGCCCCCGTCGCGCACGATCTCGTCGATCACGGCGGCGGAGGCCTGGTGGATCACCGTCGCGGGGTCGTCGGCCACGACCCGGAGCCCTTCGATGTCGGTCAGGAAGATCAACTTCTCGGCCGCCAGCGCCTCCGCCAGCGCACCGGCCACCGTGTCGGCGTTGATGTTGTAGGCCTGCCCCGACTCATCGGCGCCGATCGTCGCCACGACCGGGATCAGCCCCTCGGCCAGCAGGCGCTCGAGCATGGTGGGGTCGACGACGGTCACGTTGCCGACGAACCCGAGGTCGGCATGGTGCGGCGCGGCCGTGATGAGGTTCGCATCCTCACCCGACAACCCGACGGCGATCGGTCCGTGCACGTTGATGGCCGAGACGATGTCGCGGTTGACCTTGCCGACGAGCACCATGCGGGCGATGTCGAGCGTGTCGGCATCGGTGACCCGCAGCCCGTTGCGGAACTCCGTCTCTTTCCCGAGCCGGTCCATCAGTGCGCCGATCTGGGGTCCGCCGCCGTGCACCACGACGGGCAGGATGCCCACGGCGCGCATGAGGACCACGTCCTCTGCGAAGGCGGCCAGCGCGTCACCGGGGGCGTCCGCGCCGTCCCCGTCCGCCGCGTGCAGGGCGTTGCCGCCGTACTTGACGACGACGATCTTCTCCCAGAACCGCCGGATGTAGGGCAGCGCCTCGACCAGCACCGAGGCCGTCTTGGCTGCCGCCGCCCTCTGGGCCCGCGTGATCTTCGGCGGCACGGCGTACGCTTCGCGTGCCGTCACGAGGTCGTCCTGTTCTCGTCGATGTAGCCGTAGCCCAGGTCGCTCCCGAGGACCACCGACTCGCCGGAGCCGAGCCCCAGGTCGCATTCGAGCACGATGTGCCGGCCCGCCATGTGGGCGGCCACGGCCGCCGCGTCATGGGGAACGCCCACACCGCCCGCGCACACCACGGTGCTGCCGTAGGCGAGGAGCACCCGGTCGATGTCGAAGGGCGTCCCGGCCGAACCGAGCTCGGAGATGATGCGTCCCCAGTACGGGTCTTCACCGAACAGCGAGCACTGCACGAGCATGGAGTCGGCCACCTTGCGCGCCGCGGTATGCGCCGCCTCGTCGCTGACTGCGCCCCGCACGTGCACGTGGGCAACTTTGGTCGCCCCTTCCGCGTCGTCCACCATCTGCTCGGCCAGAGACCGGCAGGCCTCGTAGAGCGCGGCCGTCAACGCGGACGGGGAAGGGGTCGAGCCGAGGCCGTTGGCCAGGACGAGCACGGTGTCGTTGGTGGACGTGCTCCCGTCGACCGTGATCGTGTTGAAGGACGCGGCCACCGCCTCGCGCAGCGCCGTCTGGAGTGTGGCGTGGTCGACCGCGGCATCGGTCGTGCACAGGGCGAGCATGGTGGCCATGTTCGGCGCCAGCATGGCGGCGCCCTTGGCCATGGCGCCCACCGTGAAACCGTCGCCCGAGACGACGACCTCCTTGGGCACCGTATCGGTCGTCATGATGGCCCGAGCGGCCTGGCTCGCCGACTCCGCCCGATCGGTACGCGCCATCACGATGGGCTCGACTTCGGGAAGGACGTGGTCGATGGGGAAGGGGATGCCGATGAGGCCCGTCTGGCAGATCAGGATCTCCTCTGCGGTCGCACCGATGTCCCCCGCCACCGCCGTGCAGAGTCGTTCGGCCGCCTCCCGCCCCGGCACGCCGGTCGCCGCGTTGGCGTTGCCCGAGGTCAGGATCACGCCCGCGGCCCGGCCCCCGGTGGCGGCGAGGTGGGCCCGGCTCACCTGGACGGGTGCGGCGGCGGCCAGGTTGGTGGTGAAGACGCCGGCGGCCGGCACAGCACGGCCGTCGGCAGTGGCCACGACGGCGACGTCGTGGGCCTTGGCGGCCTTGATGCCGGCGTAGCCCCCGACGGCGACAAAACCCCGGGGCGCGTTGACGCTCACGGGTAGACCCCGGCCATCGGCAGCCCGGTGGTCTCCGGGAGCCCGAGCGCCGCATTGGCACATTGGACCGCCTGGCCCGATGCGCCCTTCACGAGGTTGTCGAGCGCGCAGATCGAGACCACCCAGCCGGTGCGTGGATCGACCCGCGCCGTGACGTGGGCGGCGTTGGCGCCCGCCGTGGCCTTGGTCGAAGGTGGGTCGTCGGTCACGACGACGAACGGCTCGGCGTCGTAGGCCTCGTGCAGGGCGGCCATGACGGAGCCGGTCGTCGGCGCGGTGCCCGTCGCCGGCCGGGCGTAACAGGTGGCGAGAATGCCGCGCACCATCGGTGCGAGATGCGGGGTGAAGAGCACCTCCCCGCCGACGATCTGCTCCATCTCGGGTGTGTGGCGGTGCGTCAGCAGGCCATAGGCCGTGAAGTCCTCGTCGACCGTTCCGAAATGCAAGGACTCCCTGAGGCCACGGCCGGCGCCCGACACGCCCGACGCGGCATCGACCACGATGCCCGCCCGCTCCAGCAGGCCGGCACGGACCAAGGGGGCCAAGGCCAGCCCGGCGGACGTCGGGTAGCAGCCGGCCGCGGCGACGAGGGTCGCCCCCGCCAGTCCCTCCCGGAACAGCTCGGGCAACCCGTACACGGCCTCGGCGAGCAGCTCGGGTGCGCCGTGTTCCCCGCCGTACCACTGGGGGTAGAGCGCGGCGTCCTTCAAGCGGAAGTCGGCGGCGAGGTCCACGACGAGGCCGACCCGCGGCCGCAGTTCCGGCACGATCCGCTGGGACTCCCCGTGGGGCAGTCCGCAGAACACCAGATCGAGGCCGTCGAAACGGGCGGGGTCGATGTCCTCGTAGACCAGACCGGGATAGGCGGCGGCCAGCGACGGCGTGTGGCTGCCGACGGCCTCGCCGGCGTGGGAGCGGGCCGTGGCCACGGCGACCTCGAACTCGGGGTGGCCGGCGAGCAGGCGCAGCAACTCAGACCCGGTGTACCCCGACGCCCCAAGGATCCCTGCCTTCATCGCATGAGTATACACATAACTGCATATTCATGCGGGCAGCTGATGGGAGGGGGCTCCGACCGGCTGCGGCCTTGCTCCGGCAGCGCGTCGCTCTTGGCCACGCGCACGTACCCGCCTAGCATCCCGTGCGCCATGGCGAGAGTCCCTATTGAGGAAGGGTTCTTCCGGATTCCGGACGACCCGGCCGAGCAACCGCGCCTGCTCGGGAGCCGCTGTCCCGCCTGCGAGGAGGTCTTCTTCCCGCGTCGGCTGGTCTGTGCCAAGTGCCTGCACGAGGGCACGGAGGACACCGAGCTGTCGACGCAGGGCACCATCCACACCTGGACGTACTGTCACGTCCCGCTCTTCGGCAAGAAGGACGCCGAGGTGGCGGGCTATGGCGTGGCCCAGGTCGACCTGCCCGAGGGACCGCGGGTGCAGTCGATCCTTTCCGGCGCGCGCGACCAGTTCGCGATCGGCGCGACGGTGGAGATCGATCTCGAGACGCTGCGGCAGAATTCGGACGGCGACGACGTTGTCATCTACCGCTTCAGACCGGTGCCGGGTGGCGCCACATGAAGCACGGCCTCCGATTCGACGGTGTCGCCGTGGCCGGGGTGGGCATGGTCCGCTTCGGCATGTTCAAGGACACGCCGGGTGCGCACCTGGCCCGCGACGCCGGACTGCTGGCGCTGCATGACGCCGGACTGACACTGGCCGACGTCGACGAGGCATTCGTCGGCTACATCCAGCCGGCATCGATGCTGGGCATCAAGGCCATGAAGGAACTCGGCTTGACCGGATTGCCCGTGACCCATATTGAGAACGCGTCGGCGACCGGGCTGGTCGCCTTTCGCGAGGCGGCATGGGCGGTGTCCTCGGGGCGGGCCGACGTGGCGATGGCGCTGTGCTTCGACAAGTTCACCGACATGACCGGCGGTGGCGGCCGTGGGGCGGGGCGGGACCAGATCGACGCGCCGATCCTGCCGGCCGCCTATTTCGCGTTGTGGGCCCAGCGTCGCATGCACGAGCGCGGGACGACGCCGGAGCACTTCGCCACCATCGCCGCGAAGAACTGGAACTACGGGGCCAGGTGCCCGACGGCCCACCGGCAGTCCGACCACACCGTGACGGCCGAGGAAGTCCTGGCGGCGCGCATGGTGGCCGAGCCGCTGACAACGATGATGTGCTGCCCGCCCGACGACGGTGCGGCGTGCATCATCGTGGCCCGTGAGGACCTGGTGCGCGCCCGGCGGCCCGGCCGGCCCCTCGTGCGAGCCCTGGCCTCTGCGTTGACGTCGGAGACCTACTCGCCGGGCCACACCTTCGTCGGCCCCGTCGTCGGGCCGGCCACGATGACGAGGGACACCGCGCTCGAGTGTTACGAGGCGGCGGGGCTGGGACCCGAGGACGTCAGCGTGGCCTACTGCCACGACGCCTTCGTCAACGAGGAGCTCGAGTACTACGAGCTCCTGGGGTTCTGCGCCGAGGGGGAGGGCGAGAAGCTCGTCGTCGAGGGCGAGACGGGACCCGGGGGCCGCATCCCGTTCAACACCGACGGGGGTCTCCTGGCTCGGGGCCACCCTGGAGGGCCGACCGGTGTGGCCATGCTGCACGAGGCGGTGCTCCAGCTGCGGGGCGAGGCCGCGGGACGCCAGGTCGAGGACGCGCGAGTGGCGCTGGCGCATCTCGTCGGGGGAGGCAGCATCGCCACCGTCAATCTCTTGGGAGCGGAGAGGAGCTGAGCATGACGACCAGCGACGAGCGCCGGGCGGCCGGCCGCGAGATTCAGGGCCAGCTTTGGCCGGCCACGAGGACGGGAGCCACCGGCCAGTTCCCCGCGGCGAAGCTGGCGCCCGAGTACTACGACCACGTGCTGCAGAGCGCGTTCGGCGACGTGTGGGCGCGTCCGGGTCTCGCCGTGCGCGACCGCTCCATGATCACGGTGGCCCTGCTGGCCGCGCTGGGGCAGCCCGAGGAGCTGCGCTCGCATTTGGCCGGTGCCCTCAACGTCGGCCTCACGCGCGAGGAGATCGTGGAGATCCTCACGCACGTGTCGATTTACGCCGGGGTGCCGGCTGCCGGCTCCGCCATGCGGGTAGCGGCCGACGTGCTCGGTACGGACTGACTCAGGACTGCCCCCAGCGCAGCACCACGTCGGCTTGACGCTCGGCGAAGGTGACGAGCTCGCTCCAGTCAGCGCCACCGAGACCCTGTGCGACCGTGCTCTCGAGCACGCCTCGTATGGCGCCGGCCACCGGTGTCGGGACGTCGAGGGCGCTCCCCGTCTCGACGATGAGACCGGCGTCTTTGGCGGCCAGCTCCAGCGCGAACTGCGTCGGCCGGTCACGGCCATCGATGGTCTCGACCTGACGGTCGATGTAGAAGTTCGACGCGCCGGCGGTGCGCAGGATCTCGACGGCGTCGGGCACCGCGATACCCGCCTTGGTCGCGAGTGCGAGGCCCTCGAGGCTGACCCACGTCGTCGTGAAGGCAATGAGACTGTTGAGCAGCTTCATCGTGTTGCCCAGTCCCAGGGGGCCCACGTGGAAGGTGGCCCGGCCGAGCGGCTCGAGCACCGGCCGCACCCGGGCCACCGCCTCGTCGTCGCCCCCCATCATGAAGACGAGCATGCGGCGCTCCGCCCCGATCGCCCCCCCGGTCAGCGGCGCCTCCACCAGGTGGTGGCCCGAACCGGCCAGGCGCCCGCCGAGCGCGCGCACTGCCGCCGGGCTGTTGGTGGACAGGTCCACGAGGATCGAACCGGGGGCCGCCGCGGCCGCCCATTCGTCGGCCACCGCGGCGACCACGTCGGGCGTCGGCAGCGACAAGAGCGTGATGCCGGCCTGACGGCCGACGCCGGCGGCATCGGCAGAGGCCGTGGCGCCGGTCACCGCCTGCACGGCAGCGGCGTCCAGATCGTGCACCACGACCTCGTTGCCGTCGGCGACCAGATTGGCCGCAATGGCTCCACCGATGTTGCCCAGTCCGATCACGCCAACGGCCATCGTCGTGCCTCCCCTTTTCGTCGAAAATCCCCTGGCAGCGCCCCGGGACGCTCGCCGCACGAGAGCGTATAGTGACCGCTGACGCCGGTGTCAGAGATCCGTCTGGGGGGTCGAGAATCATGGGGTTGCGCGACCACGTCATCTGCGACAGCGACCTGCATGTCATGGAGCCGCCCGACCTGTGGGAGCGCTACATCGACCCCGCCTACGCCCATGCTGCCCCCCGTGGACTGTCCGAGATCACGCGCGACATGCGGGTACGCGTCAAGAACAACGTCATGCTCCGCATGGGCCCCACCCGCCCACAACGGGTCGAGGGTCGCAAGACGGGGTGGCAGAAGGAGCACGACACGGTCTATGCCGCGTCGGAAGCGCGGGGCTGGGACGCCCAGTCGCAGGTTGACGCCATGAACGCCGAGGGCCTGGACCTGGCCGTGCTGTTCCCCTCGCGCGGCTTGTTCGTGCTCGGCCTGGACTCGGTGGAGCAGATCGGCAACGACGGGCTGGAGCCCGAGTTCGCGACGGCGATCGCTCGGGCCTACAACGACTGGCTCAAGGACTTCTGCGCTCACGCTCCGGACCGCATGTTCGGGGCCGGCATGGTGGCGGCGCACGATGTCGAAGGTGCCGTGGTCGAGGCCAGGCGCTGCGTCGAGGAGCTCGGCTTCAAGGCGATCTTCCTGCCGCCGGCGACGGTGAACCGCCGACCGTGGCACCACCCGGCCTACGACCCGTTGTGGGCCGAGATCCAGCGACTCGGCGTGCCCCTCTCCTTCCATGGAGGTGGCCAGACCTACCTCACACCCGACTTCGGGCTCGAGGTGCTGGACAAGCTGATGCTGTGGCACACCTTCAGCCAGCCGCTGGGCATCCAGTTCGTGACGGCATGCCTGTGCGGTGGCGGAGTGCTGGAGCGCTTCCCCGACCTCAAGATCGCCCTACTGGAGGGCAACTGCTCGTGGGCACCGTGGTTCCTCTATCGCCTCGACGAGCACTGGGAGTGGACGGGCTGGTACGAGGCGCCCGAGCTCACGATGCCGCCATCGGAGTACTTCAAGCGCAACTGCTGGGTGTCGGTCGAAGCCGACGAGGTGACAGTGCCCCACTTCGTGGACACCTTCGGCGACGAGCGCATCATCTTCTCGACCGACTACCCGCACGGAGACTCGAAGTACCCCCACGCCGTGGACTCGTTCGACAAGCTGCCCTTGTCGGATGCGAGCAAGGCGCGGATCGTCAGCACCAATTGGTCGGCCCTCTACGACATTCCGCTGGCCAAGAAGACCTGAGTCCTGGCATCGCCTGCCGGCGCACCCTGCGGCCGAACAGGCGGAGGCCCGACCCAGACTGGCCGCCCCGGGCCGTGCGCTCCGCGTTGCACCCTCCCCGTACTGGGGAGATGGAAAATGCGCCACAAGTATGACACGAGCGTCAGAGAAGTGCTTTGATATGGGCGTATGCATCGGCCCGACCCACCAGGCGCAGCCTTCGACCCCAAGGAGATCCGCGCCAAATACCTTGCCGAACGGGACAAGCGGCTGATCCCTGGCCGCGCCGACATCCGCGACCTGCGCGCCGACGAGCGTTTCGCCCACTACCGCGATGACCCGTTCACGCCGGTGACCGAGCGCCGGCCCGTCGACGACGACGTCGATGTCGTCATCGTCGGTGGCGGAATTGCGGGGCTCCTCGCCGGCGTCCAGCTCCGCAAGGCGGGTCTGGAGCGCATCCGCATCATCGACGAGGCGGGGGGCGTGGGAGGGACCTGGTACTGGAACCGCTACCCCGGCGTCATGTGCGACATCGAGTCCTACATCTACCTCCCGATGCTCGAAGAGCTCGACTACATGCCCACGCGGCGCTATGCGGCCGGCGAGGAGATCCTGCGCTCACCTCGAGACGATCGCCGACCGTTACGACCTCAACGACAACGCTCTCTTCCATACGGGCGTGCTACGCGCCGAGTGGCATGACGAAGCTGGCGCGGTGGCGCGATCGACACCGACCGCGGCGACCAGATCGACTGCCGCTGGTACGTCCTGGCCGTAGGAATCCTGAACCTGTTGAAGCTGCCCGACATTGAGGGAATGGAGGACTTCGCGGGGCGTCGTTCCATACGGCGCGCTGGGACTACGACTACACCGGCGGCGGTCCCGGCGAGCCGCTCGACAAGCTCGCCGACAAGGTGGTGGCCCTTGTCGGCACCGGGGCCAGCGGCCTCCAGTGTGTCCCGGACCTCGCGGCATCCGCCGACCACCTCTACGTGTTCCAGCGCACGCCGTCGGCCATCGGTGAACGAGGCAACCGACCCACCGACCCCGAGTTCGCCAAGGGGCTCGAACCGGGATGGCAGCGGTCCCGCATGGACAACTTCCAGGCGCTCATGATGGGACTCCCCGCCGACGTCGACCTGGTCGACGACGGGTGGACCCACGACTACGCCGCCGTCCGTCCCCTGATGCCCGAAGGGCATGACGCCCCGCGAGTACTCGCGCTGGTCCGAAGAGATCGACTTCAAGATCATGGAATCGCACCGGAACCGGATCGAGGCAATCGTGTCCGACCCCGCCACCGCCGAGATCCTCAAGCCCTACTACCGCTACATCTGCAAGAGACCCTGCTTCCACGACGAGTACCTGCCCGCATTCAACAATGCCAACGTCACCCTGATCGACTGCCCGGCTGGAATCGAGCGGATCACGGCGCGCGGCCCGGTCGTCGACGGCAAGGAGTACGAAGTCGATTGCATCGTGTACGGCACCGGATTCGAACCAGAGCGCACCCCTCTCGCCCGCCGGGCGGGCCACGACATCATCGGGAGGGGCGGCATCAGCCTGGCCGAGAAGTGGGCCGACGGTGCCGCCAGCCTGTTCGGGATGATGAGCCGTGGCTTTCCCAACATGTTCGTCATGCCCGCGCCCACACAGCAGTCCGTGGTGACCGTGAACTACACCCAGCTGGCGGTGCTCGGCGCCGAGTTCGTCGGGAAGACCATCTCCATGCTGCAGGAGCGCGGGGTGGAGGTGTTCGACGTCAGTGCCGAGGCCGAGGAGGCGTGGACCGAAGAGATCGTCAACGCCTACGTCGACGTGGGATCGGTCATGTCCGCCTGCACGCCGTCGCGGGTCAACAACGAGGGCCACCCGGAGCTGATCAATCCACGCGACGGGAACTACGGCGTCGGCATGGGCGACTGGTTCCGCTACCGCGACGTGCTCGAGCAGTGGCTCGCCGCGGGTCACCTCGAAGGCTTGGAACTCGAGGTCCGAGCAACCGCACCGTGAGCCCGCGCCGACAGGTATGCGTCGTGACCGGCGGCGGAGGCGGCATCGGGGCGGCCATCGCCGAAGAGCTCGGCCGGAACGGCTGGTTCGTCGTCACCGTCGATCCCCTCGTCACCCTCGACGGGACCGGAGACGCTGCCCGCGCCCGAGGAGACCACGGCCGGTCGGATCGTCGCTGCCGGAGGATCGGCGCGGGCGTCATCGGCGTCGGTCACCGACGGCGCGGCGCTGCATGACCTGTTCGGAGAGCTGGTGGACGAGCACGGGGGGCTGGACGCCGTCGTCAACGTTGCGGGCATCACCCGGCAGTCCTACTTCGCTCGGGGGACCGAAGAGGATTGGCTCGCCCTCCTCAGCGTGCACCTCGGTGGCTATCTCAACGTGCTCGACGCCGCGCTGCCGCTCATGGCCGCGGCGGGGCACGGTCGGATTCTCGGGGTCACGTCCGGCTCGGGATGGCGTGCGGCCGACGCCGGCGGGTACAGCAGCGCCAAGCGGGCCGTGGCGGCCCTGACCTGGCAGCTCGGTCGCCAGGCCCCGCCGGGCGTGACGGTCAACGCAATGTCGCCCATCGCCAACACCCGCATGGTGGCCGCGGCGCTGGAGCGGGCCCGCAAGGCCGGGCGGGCCGGGGGCGGGGGCGGACTCTCGCTCGGCTCGATCCCGGGCCCGGAGAACCTCGGCCCGTTGGGCGCCCACCTCGTCAGTGACGATTTCGGCTGGTGCTCGGGCCAGGTGCTCTTCGCCGGGGGGTCCGAGGTGGCGGTGGTCGATCGGCCCCGTTTGCTCGAGGTGGTCCGCGCCGACGAGGTGGCGTCCCTCGAGGGTGTCCTCCAGGCCGTCATTCCCCGTGCCTTCGCCAAGGCCGAGTCGGCGCAGGCGACTGACGGCGGAGCCAACCCCCGCTTCGGGCCCATCTTCGACGAGCCGGCCCGGGTCGAGGCCGCGGTCGCCCCCGTCACGTCGTGTGCAGTCGTGAGTGACCGCCCGGGCATGGCCGCCGCGATCACGGCTGCCCTCGAGGCCCGATCCGTCGCCTGCCACGCCATCGACGTCGCGGCCGACTTCGCCGCCGCCGCCGGGGCGCTGCAGCGGGCCGTCGACCACCGGTCCCGTCGATGCGCTCGTGGTCGCCCTCGCTGGCCGGTGGACCCCCCGCGTCCCCGGCGCGGGCTGGGAGCAGCTGCTCGGCGGATCACCGGGAGCTCGTCCCGCGCCTGCACGCCGATGCCGCGTGGAGCCGCGCCGCGGCGGACTATGCCGCCGGCACGGCCAGGCCCATCCGGGTGGTGACGCTGACCGACGCCACCACGCCTTCGGGCCGCAGCCGGGCCCAGGCCGCCGCCCAGCAGGCTCGGGTCGCGGCCGGCGCGACGGAAGGGCGCGTCGCCGCCTTCGCTGCAAGCATCGAGGCCTCCGAGACTGCCGCCGCACCCGCAGCCGGCGAGTTGGTCTTCGAGCTCCTGTGCAACCCCGACGCGGCGCGCGCTCGCCGGCGCCGAGCTGGCCGTGGGCAGCGGGTGGATCGGGCTGCGCAGCCACCCTCGGCCCGTCGGTGCCGTCACCTACGGTGGCCCGGCCGTCCCCACGTGGCTCGACAGCGCCTCTGCGGGACATCGTCCCTGACGCCGGGGACGCGAGCCGAGACGGAGGACCGATGACGGCGCAACCCGCCCGCGTCGTCGATGCGCACGTGCACCTCTGGGACCCGGCGCGCACGGACTGGTACCCGTACCTGTCCCATCCCCCGCAAGGAGGCGGCGGTGACCCGTCGAGGATGCACCGCCGGTTCGACGTCGACCTCTACCGGAGCGAGGCCGCCCGGTGGAACGTCGAGAAGTTCGTCAACGTCGCCGCGGCCACCGGCCGCCACTCGGTCGACGAGACCATCGCGCTCGATCACGACGCCGCGGCCGCCGGCGGGCCCGACGCCATCATCGGAGGCCTTCCGCCGACCGACAGCGTCGGGGAGTCGCTCCGACTCGTCGATCACCAGATGACGGCGGCCCGCTTCCGGGGGGTGCGCCCCATGGGCCGGCTGGATCAGCCGCTGCCGGCTGCCGAGGTCCTCCGGGGCCTGGCGGAGCGGAACCTGGTCTTCGAGTTGATGACGCACCCCGATCAGCTGGGTTCGTCTGCGGCCGGCCTCGCCGGCTTCGACGACCTGACGGTGGTCGTCGAGCACACCGGATGGCCCCGCTCGAATGCCGCCGAGGAGTACGCCCTTTGGAAGTCGGGCATCGACGCCCTCGCCGCCGTGGGGCCTCGGGTCGTCTGCAAGTTGTCCGGCCTGGCCATGCCGTTCGGATCCATGCATGTCGACGCTCTGGGGCCGTGGATCGACCATGCCCTCGGCGCCTTCGGCGTCGATCGCTGTTCTTCGCCAGCAACTTCCCCGTTGACGCGGTCTACGGCACCTTCGACGAGCTGTACCAGACGTTCAGCGATCTCACGGCAGGCCTCGACGAGGCATCCCGTGCGAAGCTCTTTGCCGAGAACGCGGAGCGCATCTATCGCATCTGATCGGGAGTGACTCCCTGGTGCGACTTCCGCAATGCTCCAGCTGCTTCTGCCAGAAGTGGCCCTCCCCCGCCACCTCGAAGCCCATCATGTCGTTCACGGCGATCATCGGTCCGTTCACCGCGGCATTCCCCGTGACGATCGACGGACCCGGGTGCGTGCTGTGCCAGCGAGTCGAGGTTGGCCAGTTTCACCGCCAACCCGAGGCGTGGCCCCGGTGCTCGGGCTGCACCACGGTCAGCATCTGCCAGGCCTCCACGGAGCTTCGGCGCCGATGGAGAGTTCGTGCACGCCACCAGCCGGCCCGAGGCGGTGTGCTGCGCAACGGCGATCAAGCAGCGGGCGCCACGCGGCACGCAACGCGTCGTTCTCCCGCACCCGCGTCGCGTCCCAGATCTCCGCTTCGTGGCCCTGGTCGCCGTGCGGCTCGTCTGTCGACATGCACTCGAAGAGCGTGCACTGGTCCTGGAGGTAGTGCGCCGGCCAGGCGCCTCGAACGTCTCGACGCGGTACGCATCGGCGCGCAGCGGGCCCGCGCCACCTCGGAGCGCAGCTCATCCATGCGTGCGCCCGGCATCGGCACGCCCAGGTGACGGGTGTTGCCGGCCAGCATGGCCTCGAAGCCGACCTTCGGAGCGAACGACAACGACGGATGGTCCGCGGCAGCGATCGAGTGGCACGTCCACAATGGCGTTGAGCACGGCACGGCCGTCGGCCCGCCCGTGCTCGGCCATGCCTTCGACCAGGGCCGTCCCCACGCCGCGGCGCCGGTGCGCCGGGTGCACCGCCACGGTGACTTCTGCGCTGCGCACGTTGTCGCGCAAGGGCAGCTCCATCATCGCCACGCCGAGCATCGGACCTACCGGGCTCGCGTGCCGCCAGGAGATCGAAGCGCTTCGAGCGACCCCTGAGCCGGGCGAAGGCCCGGATGTCCGGCAGGGCGAAGCCGGCCAGGTCAGGCCAGAGATCCTGGTCGCTGGCGCGCAGGACGGCCGTCCATGCAGCGAGCTCCCCCTCGTCCGACGGATCGACCAGGCGCACCTCCACCGGATCACCTGCCACGGCGACGCTCGTCAGCGCAGAACGGCGCCGAACTCCTCGGCCACGGCGTCGATGCAGCGGGCGCGCAGCCCGCCCACCTCCTCGTCCGTGAGCGTGCGGTCGTCCGCACAGAAGCGCAGCCGGTAGGCCAGGCTCCGCGAACCGTCGTCGATGCCCGTGCCCCGGTAGACATCGAACAGGTGCACGGACTCGAGGAGGTCGCCGCCCGGCAATCCGCAGCGCGTCAGCCACGGCGTCGGCCGGATGGCGGTCCTCCACGACGAAGGCCAAATCGATGTCGGATGAAGGGAAGCGGCTCACCGCGCCGCCCACGGTGATCCGGCGCGGCACCTTCTCCTCGTCGAAGAGGAGGCCCAGGTCGACCTCGAGCCACCCGACGCGCCGGGCCACCGTGCCGCCGGCCTGCGGCGCGGGTCAGGTCGAAGCGTGCCGCGACGGCGGGGTCGATCTCCCCCACGGCGCCGACGGTGACCTCTTCGAAGCTGCCGGCCCGAGCCATGAGATGCGCCGACCGGGTCGGATGCAGGCCCGGCAGCGGCGGCGTGCCGTCACCGGGGGGGACGAGGCGCACCCCGTCGAGGCGGAGCGCGTCCGCCAGCACATGCCATGCCGCCACCGCCGAACGAGCATCGTCCTCCTCGCCGGCGAAGACCGCCGAGAGGAGTTCACGCTCGCCGGGCAGTTCGGCTCGCTCGGCGCCGCCGGCTCCGCTGCGTTCGACGACCCGCGCCAAGCCGGCGCCGGGATGCGAGAAGACGACGCCGACCTCGAACAGTCGCACGTCGGGCTGCCGCCGGCTGGCGTTGTAGGCCAGCGCCCCCAGCAGGCCGGGCAGCAGGGACCGACGCAAGAAGGGCTTCTCCGCATCGAGAGGGTTGGCCACCAGCACGGCCGGCCCGACGAGGTCCACGTCGTCGTGCGCGCCGGCCGAGACGAAGGTGTCGGTCCAGCCTTCCGACACGCCCAAGCCCACGCAGCACGTCCTTGACCTCGCGGCGAGAGCGCTGCACTGGCCGTCAGCCGGCCCGGCTGCGGCCAGGTCGGGACCCGGCGCGGCACATTGGAGTAGCCGAATGTGCGCGCGATCTCCTCGATGATGTCGTCGATGCCGTAGGGTTCGGGCCGGATGTCGGGGCGGTTCGTCGGCACCTGGACGGCCAACACGCCGTCGTCCGCGCCGCCTCCGTGCTCCAGCACCGTGAAGCCGATCGGCTCAATGAGGCGAGCGATCTCGCCGGGAGCGAGCGCAACCCCGATCTGGCTGTGCACCCGGGCGATCGGCACCGAGACGACGAAGGGCTCGGGGACGTCGGCGCGCACGTCGAGCATGCCATCGGCGACGTCGAGCCCGGCCACGCTTTCCGCCAGGAGCTGACAGAAGCGCCGCACCGAGGGCTCTATCACCCACGGGTCGACGCCGCGTTCGAAGCGTGCCGATGCCTCCGTGCGGAGCCCGAGGCGCTTGGACGTGCGTGCGATGGCCATGGGCGTGAAGTACGCCGCCTCGAGCAGGACCTCCGTCGTGGTCGCCGCGATCTCCGACGAGGCACCGCCCATGATCCCGCCGATGCCGACCGGGTTGCCCTCGGCGTCACAGATCAGGCAGTCCTCGCCGGTGTCGCCGAGGCTCCGCCCTTGCTCCCCCACCTTCCGCTGCACGCCGTCGAGCGTCTCGACCGTCTCGCCCGGCCGGGCGCGGCGGACGGTCAGCCCGCGTCCGGGCAGCAACGACAGGTCGTAGGGATGGGTCGGCTGGCCCAGCTCGAGCATGACGTAGTTCGAGGCGTCGACGACGTTGTTGATCGGGCGCATGCCGGCCAGCAGCAGGCGCTGGGCGATCCAGCCCGGAGAGGGCCCCACGGCGACGTCACGCAGGACGGACACGGTGAGGCGCGGGCAGAGGTCGGTCGCATCCACCGACGCGCTCGCTGCCTCCCCCACCGGCCAGCCGCTGGCGGCGGGCGCGGGCGGCTCGGGCAGTGTGAAGGGCAGTTCCAGGCGGCCCGCCAGGTCGCGGGCGATCCCGGAGATGCACCATGCATCGGGGCGGTTGCCCTCGACCGTGATGTCGAAGACGGTGTCGCCGCGCAGCCCGAGCGCCTCCATGATCGGCGTCCCGGGCTCGCCCGGTTCGCTCGTCCCCGAGGATCAACAGGCCTGCAGCGTCTTCGGTGAGGCCGAGCTCCTTGCCCGAACACAGCATGCCGTTGGAGGTCACGCCGCGCAGCTTGCGCTGGCTGATCTCGAAGCCTCCCGGCAGGATGGCGCCGACGGGCGCCAACGGCACCCGGTCCCCCACCTCGAAGTTGGTGGCACCGCACACGATCTCGAGCGGCTCCGCTCCGCCGCCGTCGACGATGGTGAGGCGGATTTTGTCGGCGCCCTTGATCGGGCGGATGTCGAGGACCCGACCGACCACGACCTCGCCCAGTCCTTCGCCGACGTGCTCGATCGCCTCGACCACCAGCCCGAGGTCGTCCAGCGCGTCACGCAGCGCCCCGACGTCGTCGGGGAACGGAGCGAAATCACGGAGCCAGCTGAGTGGTGCGCGCACGGAGGACTTTCTCGTAGTGGGGCGAGGTCAGAACTGCGAGAGGAAGCGGATGTCGTTCTCGAGGAAGGAACGCATGTCGGGGATGGCGTGACGCATCTGCGCCAACCGGTCGATGCCGAACCCGAAGGCGAAGCCCGACCACACGTCGGCGTCGATGCCCACGGCGGCGAAGACGGCAGGATCGACCATGCCGCAGCCACCGAGCTCGATCCAGCCCGTCTGCGAGCAGGTGCGGCAGCCCTCGCCCAGACAGACGGTGCAGGTGATTTCGTACTCGGCCGACGGCTCGGTGAACGGGAAATAGGCCGGACGCAGACGTGAGCGCATGCCCGGGCCGAAGTAGGCCTCGGTGAAGGCCTGAATGGTGCCGGCGAGGTCACCGAAGGTGATGTCCCGGTCGACCACCAGCCCTTCGATCTGATTGAACACGGGAAGGTGGCGGGCGTCGGGCGTGTCGAGGCGGAAGCACTTGCCCGGCATGACGGCGTGAATGGGCAGGGAGTCGTCGCGCACCGCCGCCTCCATCAGGTGGATCTGCACCGGTGACGTGTGCGTGCGCAGCAGCACCGTCTCGGGCTCACCGAGGTCGAGGTACATGGTGTCGTACATGCCACGCGCCGGATGCGCCGGAGGGATGTTGAGCGCTTCGAAGTTGTACCAGTCCGTCTCCGCCTCGGGCCCTTCGGCCACGGTGAAGCCCATGCCCACGAAGACGTCCTCGAGCTCGGCCCGGGCCTGGCTGGCGGGATGCAGGTGCCCCCGTGCCGGCGCCGTCCGCACCTGGTCCACGATGACCTCGGTCAGGTCGAGCCGATCGGCCAGGAGGGCCTCGGCGCGCTCGGTCTCCGCCAGTTCGCCGCGCCGCGCCGCCAGCAAGGGCCTTCAGCTGCCCCTGGGCCTCGCCGAGGCGGCGGCCGGCATGCCTGCGCGCCTCGGGGTCCAGGCCCCCCAGGGCACGGTGGGCACGGTTCAGCGCCGAGCGCTTGCCCAGGAACTCGGTGTCGACCAGGTTCAGGGCCTCGCTCGACGCCGCTGCACGCGATGGCGCGCGCGCCGTCGGCGACGATGCCGTCGATGTCGAGCTCCAGGTTGTCGGTTGCCATGTCGCCAATTTCCATTCGTTCAGTCACCAAGCCGGTCCGAACCGCCACCCGTGATGCTACGTGGCGCGGCACCGCCGCCCCGTCGTTGGCGAAACGCCTCGAAGCAGACCACAGCGCAGGCCACGCCGACATTGAGCGATTCGGCCCGCCCGGCCATCGGAATGGCCAACGTGCCCGAGAGCGCGCCAGCCAGCTCGGGATCGAGCCCGGACGACTCGTTGCCCAGAAAGACCGCCGTGGGGACCGTCCAGTCGAGCCCGGCGTAGTCCTCGCCGTCCCGCACCACGGTGGCGAGCGTGCGGAAACCGGTGCTCGACAGCTCGGTGGCCAGCGCCCGGGGATCGGCGCGCACGGCCACGGGCACGTGGAAGAGCGAACCGGCCGACGAGCGCACCGTCTTGGGGTTGTAGGGATCGACCGAATCACCGGCGTAGACCACCAGGGCGGAGCCCGAGGCGTCGGCCGCGCGGAGCACGGTGCCGGCATTACCCGGATCGCGCACGTCGACCAGGACCACGACCAGCGCGCCGTCGTGGGCCGACCACGGCTCCGTTCCCGCGACAGGCTCTTCGAGCATGGGGAGCACGGCGAGCACCGGTTGGGGCGTGACCGTGTCCGCCACGCGTTCGAGGACACCGGCGGCAAGCGGGAACACCCGCACCCCGCCTGCTTCGGCGCGCCGGCAGACCTCCTGGACGCCACGATCGTCGGCGCCGTCGGGCGAGACGTACAAGGACTCGACGGGCACATCCGCCTGCAGCGCGCAGCGAATGAGCTCCGCCCCCTCGGCCACGAAGGCGCGCTCGGCCCACCGTGCCGAACGCTTCTGCAGCAGCCCGCGCAGCCGACGAACGCGCCGGTGCGAGAAGGCCAGCCGCTGGGTCAGGAAGCGACCTCGGCGACGGGCGCGTTGGACAACGCGTCGTGCGCGGTCGCCACGAGCGCGCCGAATGCCTCGGAATCGCTGACGGCCAGGTCGGCCAGGACCTTGCGGTCGACCTCGACGCCGGCGAGGTGCAACCCGTTGATGAGCCGGCTGTAGCTCATGCCGTGCTGCCGGGCCCCCGCGTTGATGCGCTGGATCCACAGCTTGCGAAAGTCGCCCTTCCGGGCACGACGATCCCGGAAGGCGTACTGCATCGAGTGCATGAGCTGCTCGTTGGCCGCGCGGTAGGAGCGGCTCTTGTTCCCGTAGTACCCCTTCGCCTGCTCGAGGACAGCGCGATGGTGCTTGCGGCCGTGAACGGACCGCTTCACTCTGGCCATGGGGGTGCTCCTCTCATCAAGATTTCTCGGTGGGTCAAGTGGGTGTGCGCCGCAGCGCCGTGAGGACCGCCTGGGCTCAGATGCCGAGCATCCGGCGCGTCGCCCGCTCGTCCGCCTTGGAGATGTCGGCCTCGCGGCCGAGCCGACGCGTGCGGACGCTGCTCTTGTTCTCCAGGAGGTGTGCGCGGAACGCCTTGCGCCGGCGCAACCGGCCGGAGGCGGTGACCTTGATGCGCTTGGCGGCACCCCGGTCTGTCTTCATTTTCGGCATTACGTCATCCCTCTTCGGCTGATGCTGCGACGTCGCTGACTCCGTTGCTCCCACCGGCGGCCGGTGCACTTCCGTTCCCCCCAGGAGGGGAGGCGGACGCATCGCTCGCCCCGTTCCCGGCGACCGGATCGGCAACCGCTGGCGGAGCCGCACCGGCGCCCGGCTTGTCGGTGCGCTGCTGGGCCTTTTCCCTGGACTGGGCAGCCTGGCGCGCCCGCTTGTCGGGAGCGAGCACCATGATCATGTTGCGGTTGTCGAGCTTGGGCTCGGCCTCCACCTTGGCGATGCCCTCCATCTGCTCGGCGATGCGGTCGAGAATCCGCTTCCCGTGCTCGGGGTGGTACACCTCTCGGCCTCGGAACATGATCGTGATCTTGACCTTGTGTCCCTCGCCCAAGAACTTGGCCACCTGCCGGGTCTTGGTGTCGAAGTCCCCCGGGCCGATCTTCGGCCGGTACTTCATCTCCTTGATCCCGACGTGGACCGTCTTGCGGCGGCTCTCCTTGGCCCGCTGGGCCTCGTCGAACTTGAACTTGCCGAAGTCCATGATCCGACACACGGGCGGGTTGGCCATGGGGGCGACTTCGACGAGGTCGAGATCGAGCTCCTTGGCGATCGCCAGGGCCTCGGGGAGCGGTTTGATGCCTAGTTGCACACCATCGGGGTCCACGAGCCGGACTTCACGGGCACGGATTCGGTCATTGATCCGGTGCTCAGTTGTGGTTTCAGCGACGATGCGACATCACACCTCTCACTCGGGCCGGCGGTCCTTCCGCAAGCCAAACGGTGGAGCGAGGCCGACCTACGGGCAGAGCCCGCGTCCGAGAGGAGATCGACCTGGCGCACGCTGCGCCCCGCGTGGGCGGAGTGGTGGCCAGGTGGAGGCCGCTCAGTGGGGGCCCCGCTTCCATGTAGTCAAGGAGCATAGGGTACCAGCATGAGCAGCCTGTGGACACCGTCGGGAGAGCATTTCCCCAAGAGGGACGGGGACGACGACGCCTCTTCGCCCAATGACCCGAAGGACGACACCGACGTCACGGGGACGTCGCGGGAGGCCCCCCTCACCGAGGAGCAGGCGGCGGCCCAGGCCGAGGTCGAGGCCATGCGGGCCCAGCTGGCCCACACGCCGGCCGAGGTCGTGGTGGCCAACCACTGCTACGGACTCTTCGAGCTGGCCGCCATCTACCTCTCCCAGAACCCGCCCCAACTCTTCCAGGCCCGCCTCGCCATCGACGGTCTCGGCGCCCTGCTCGAGGGGCTCCGGGGTCGCCTGGGCGAGGCCGAGCCGGCGCTGTTGGAGTCCCTCTCCCAGCTCCGCCTGGCCTTCGTCAGCCTCGAGGGCGTCGAGAAGAGCGGCGCGGAGGGCGCCGCCAACGCCGGACACGACCTGCACTAGGAGCTGCGGGCCCGGTCAGCGGCCGCGGCCAGCCCCGCGACCGGTCCGGGCGATGAACTTGCCCAGCTCGCGGCGGTAGATCCAGCCCGTGCCGGGCACTTTGGGTCGGAAGGTCGAGCGCCAATTGATGGCGGTGCCTTGGGGCGTCGATGTCAACGTCACCACGGCCCTGTAGTCCCGCAGGGGCAGACCGGCCTCCAACTCGTAGGCGAAGACCTTGCCCGGGCCGGCACGTCACGACCCGCTCGCGGCTCTTGTGGCGACCCGTGGTGAACAGCCGGACGGCGCCGAGGCCCTCGGGTGTCCCGTCCCCGGGCGCGAGCAGCTCGAAGGAACCGAGGGGCGACCACTGCGGCCAGGTGGAGCCGTCCGCCAGGAGCGCGTACACAGAGGCCGGATCCGCGCCGGTCGTGGCGGTCACGTCGATCACCTGCTGCCCCATGGCTGTCCTCCCAGTCCTCCCACGTGTCGGTCCCGGGGAATGTACCATTTGGTACATGACGGGACAAACGGGCGCAGGGCCGACGGCCGGAGGTGCTGGTGGGCACGGGGCGGCTGGGACGATCGCTCCCCGTCAGCGCCTCCTCGACGCCGTCGTCACGCACTTCACGGAGGAGGGGCTGGCCGACCAGAGCCTGCGTCGGATCGCCGAGGCGATCGGGACCAGCCATCGCATGCTGCTGTACCACTTCGGATCGAAGGACGGGCTCCTGCTTGCGGTCGTCCGCGAGGTGGAGGCCAGGACGCGGCGGCGCCTCTTGGACCTCGGTGAGGACGGGCCCGGCGAGGCCGACGCCGTGATCCGCCGGATGTGGGCCTATCTGGCCGATCCCGCGCTGGGCGACTTCGAGCGTCTGTTCTTCGCCCTCTACGGGCGGGCCTTGCAGGGTGACGGGTCGATCCGGTCGCTCCTCGACGACGACGTGAGCCATTGGCTCGACACCAACGTGCGGTTGACCGCCCCATGGGGCGTGCCGGCAGACGTGGCCCGGGCCCATGCCCGGCTCGGGCTGGCGGTGACGCGCGGGCTTGCTGATGGACCTGCTGGCCACGGGCGACCGTGCCGGAGTGGAATCGGCCCTGGAGCTCTTCGCGGCCGGCTACGCCGGGCGCTGGTGGGGGGACCCGGTCAGCGACGACGCGTGGTGAGCCCGCGCTGGTCCGGCCGGGCTTCCGCTCGGCTCAGCCCGGATCGGCGAGCCCGTCGAGGGGCGTCAGCGAGCGCGCCTCGTACAGGCCGCGATGGCCGGGAGAGATCGTGAACACGACGGCCGCGCCGACCTCGATGCGCCGGCTCCCGTCTGCGATGGAGGTCGCGTGGAACCCGTAGCTCGTCCCGTCCTCGTCGCTGACCTCGCCGAGGCCCCGTCCCGGGTCGAACGACGCCACACGCCCCCGGTGTGGCCCGGTGGACGGGACACGGGCCGGCCACCTCAGTGGACGATCTTCGACAGGGGGATCTCCAAAATGTCGCTCGCTCCCTGGTCGCGCAGCGCCGGGATGAGGATGTTGATGTCGGCCTTGGCCACCACGGCCTCGAGCGCGAAGGCACCGCCGCCGGAGAGCTCCGAGATGGTCGGCGCACGCATGGCGGGCAGGACGGCGATGACCTTGTCGAGGTTCTCCGCTTCGACGTTGAGCTTCACGAGCACCTTGCCGCGCGCCTCGAGCGTGCCCTGCAGCAGGGTGAGGATCTGCTCCATGGCGTGACGCTTGTCCGGATCGGCCGCCGCTGCCGGATTGGCGATCAGCTCGGTGTGCGACACCAGCAGCGTTTCGATCACCCGCAGCCCGGCGGCCCGCAAGGCGCTGCCGGTCTCGGTCATGTCGACCACGGCGTCGGCGATATCGGGCACCTTGGCCTCGGTGGCACCGTAGGAGAGCGCGATGTCCGCATCGATCCCATGCGCCTCGAGCGCGCGGCGGGTCAGCTCGGGGTACTCGGTGCTGACGCGCAGACGGCCCCGACGCCCCTCCACGGAGGCGGCGAGCTCGGCCAACGAGTGTGCCGACGAATCCGCTCCCACGGCGAGGACGACCCGGGCGGGGTTGGCGGTGGCCTTGGAGTAGCTCAGCTCGCCGAGGGAGACGACCTCACTGCCCCGCTCCTCGATGCAGTCACGCCCGGTGATGCCCAGGTCGAACAGGCCGTCCGCCACGTAGACCGGGATCTCCTGGGGGCGCAGGATGCGGACCTCGTCGATACGGGGGTCGGCGATGCTGGCGCGGTAGGCCACGTCGGAGGCACGACTGACGGCAAGGTCGGCGTCCTCGAAGAGCTGCATGGTGGCGCGTTCGAGCGAGCCCTTGGGCAGGACGAGGCGGAGCATGGAGGTAGATCTTCGCAGACGCGCCGGCGTCGTCGGGTCCGAGCCGCGCCCATCGGGCAAGCTGGGTCGGTGCCGCCGCCCTACGACGCCCGCAATCTCCTCCAGCTCCTCGGGATCGACCTGCCTCTGCCCGACGAGGATCGTGATCCGGTGGCGCGCCTGACCGTCTCCCATCCGCTGATCGCCGGCACCGGGTACCTGTGGGCGCCCGTCGTCGTCGCCATGGCCGACGCCCTGTGCGCCTTCGGGGTCAGCCGCCACTGGCCCGAGGGGGCGCGCAGCTTCACCACGGTGGACTGCTCGGCGAACTTCATCTCCAGCGCACGGGAGGGCGAGGAGGTCGTGGCCACCGCGGCGCCGCTGCATCTGGGACGGACGACGCAGGTCTGGGACGCCACCGTGACGAACGAGACGACCGAGCGGTTGATGGCGTCGTACCGCTGCACCCAGATCATCTTGTACTGAGGAAGCGGTCGGCTCAGTCGGCTCCCCGGAGGGCCGTGACGTCGGACAGCTCCGAGGCGCTGGCGGCGGCCTCTTCGAGGTTGACCTCGGAGGCCCGGTTGCCACGCCGGAGGCGGGCGCGCCACGTGCTCTGGTCGTAGCGCGCCGGCTGCGAGCGCGCCATGAACTCGCGCAGCACGCGTACGAAGCGCGCCGGGTCGGTGTGGTGCGGAAAGTGCCCCGCCTCGTCGAAGATCTCGAGCTCGCTGCCTGGCATCACCGTGTGGATCAAGCGACCGTGGCCCAGCGGGATGATGGCGTCGCGCCGCCCCCACACGACCAGCGTCGGGATGCCCTCGGCCAGATAGGCCCGGTCCACCATGGTGATGACCTGGCCGTTCCAGTCGACGCTGGAGCGGAGCGTGCGCAGAATGGCCATACGGGCCTCCGTGTTGGGCAGGGCATCGAACACGGCCAGGATCTCCTCGGCGTCGCGCCCGAGCGCCGTGTCGAAGATGCGCAACAGCTCGGCACCCAGGCGGCTGGCGAAGCGGACGGAGGGAGCCCCAGAAACGGCATCAGCACTTCGATGCCGGGCACCGCGGCCACGCGGAGCAGTGGGCTGACCGTCCGCCCCACTCCCCCGCTGCCCACCAGGACGAGCCGCTCGCAGCGATCGGGGAACTGGTACGCGAACTGCGCCGCCACGCCGCCGCCCAGCGAATGCCCGACCACGGTGACGCGGTCGACCTCCAGGACGCTCAAGAGGTCGCGCATGCCATTGGCGAAGCCCGCCACCGAGTAGTCGGCCCTGGGCTTCTCCGAGCGCCCGTGGCCGAGGAGATCCGGGGCGATGACCGTGTAGTGCTCGGCCAGCTGCTCGACGACGGGGCGCCAGGTGTCGGAGCTGTCGCCGATGCCGTGAATGAGGAGGAGGGCAGGCCCCGACCCGGCCTTGACGTAGGCGCGCCGGTAGCCGTGGATGGTGACGTACTGGACGGTGAAGGCGCCCTCGCGGCGGATGCCGGGCCGATAGCGGATCTCCGCGGGGTCCACCGGACCGTCTGGACAGAGACCGCCACCGCCCGTCGGGTTCGTCGTCTCCGCCGTGGGCGCGGTCTCACCCATGCCGATCTCCCATGCTGGTCCTGACCATGGCCACGCTACGAGGCAGACGTGTCCGCGCGGTGTCGACCCTGTGAACTGCCGATGAATGCGCCTGGTCGTCCGGGCCGCCGCCGCTCAGGAGAGCGGCCCGCTCCGCAGCAGCCGGACCATCTCGATGCCCGTCAGCGCCGCTTCCCGGCCCTTGTTGGACTCGTCGGGCAGCGAACGGACCAGGGCCTGCTCGAGGGTGTCGGTCGTCAGGACACCGAAGACGACGGGCACGCCCGTTGCCAGCTGCACCTGTTGGATCCCGGACGCACACTCCCCCGCCACGAAGTCGTAGTGCCCGGTGTCGCCCCGGATCACGGCCCCCAGGCACAACACGGCGTCCACCTTGCCGGCGTGCGCGAAGGCCCGGGCGACCAGAGGCAACTCGAACGCGCCGGGGGCCCACGCCACCGTGATGTCACGGCGGTCGGATCCCGCGTCGTCGAGCGCGCCGAGCGCGCCGTCGAGCAGGCGCAGGGTGATGCCGCCGTTGAACTCGGCGCAGGCAATGCCGACCCGCAGCCCGGTGCCGTCGCCCGAGCCGTGCAGGCTGGCGCCGACGCGCGTGGCCACGTCGTCGAGTGCGCCGGCCGGCAGCGCAACCAGGTCAGTTTCGGCCATCAGTGTCGAGGGGTCGTCACAGGACGTCGTCGAGCCCGTGGAGCAGGTGGCCCATCCGCTCGCGCTTCGTGCGCAGGTAGGCGATGTTCTCCGGGTTGGCGGACGTCTCCAGCTGGACGCGCTCGGTGATGTCGAGGCCGAAGCCCTCGAGCCCGCCGTACTTCACGGGATTGTTCGTCATGAGTCGCATGGTCGTGACGCCGAGGTCGACCAGCATCTGCGCGCCGATGCCGTACTCGCGGCTGTCGACCGGGAGGCCCTGCTGCAGGTTGGCGTCGACGGTGTCATGCCCTTCCTCTTGCAACTGGTAGGCGCGGATCTTGTGCCCGAGGCCGATGCCGCGGCCCTCGTGGCCCCGCAGGTAGATGAGGACGCCCCGCCCCTCCCGCTCAATGAGATCGAGCGCAGCCTGGAGCTGGGGACCGCAGTCGCAGCGGAGCGAGCCGAAGACGTCGCCGGTCAGGCACTCGGAGTGGACGCGGACCAACACGTCGTCGGTGCCGGCCACGTCACCCATGACCAGCGCCAGGTGCTGCTCGTTGTCCAGCACCGATTCGTAGACGTAGGCCCGGAACTCGCGGTTCGTGGCCGGTATGCGCGCCTCGGACACAAGACGGACGAGCTTCTCGTTCTGGCGGCGATAGCGGATGAGGTCGGCGATGGAGATCAGCGGGAGGTCGTACTTCTTGGCGAAGCGCTCCAGGTCCGGGAGCCGGGCCATCTCGGACTTGTCCTCGGTCACGATTTCGCAGAGCACGCCCGCCGGGGAGAGCCCCGCGGCCCGGCTCAGGTCCACGGTCGCCTCGGTGTGGCCGGCGCGCTTGAGGACGCCGCCCGTGCGGTAACGCAACGGGAAGATGTGCCCGGGCCGGTTGAGATCGGTGGGACGGGTGGCGGGGTCGATCAGCCCGGCGATGGTCGCCGACCGGTCGGCCGCCGAAATGCCGGTGGTGGTGCCGTGGCGGTAGTCGACGCTCACCGTGAAGGCGGTGCGTTGCGCCTCGGTGTTGGCCGTGACCATGAGGGGCAGGTCGAGGGCGTCGGCGCGCTCGGGCAGGAGCGGGGCGCAGATGACGCCCGACGTGTGGGCCAAGAAGAAGGCGATGTTCTCCGGCGTGGCCGCTTCGGCCGCCATCACGAGGTCGCCCTCGTTCTCGCGGTCCTCGTCGTCGACGACCACGGCCATGCCCAGGCCCCGGATGGAGTCGATGGCCTCCTGGACGGTCGAGAAGCCCATCAGGCGGCCACTTCTACTCGGAGATCCTCACCCAGCTGCTCTATCGACACCAGCCTGCCTTTCCACACGTCACCAATTGTGCCAGCCCCGGCGCCCGCGAAAATCGGGCGGCCGTCGTCACCCCCGAAAAGGACGGGTGCGAGGTACAGGACGTAGCGGTCGACCAGGCCCGCGGCGTGGAAATCGTGGGCCACGCTGGCCCCGCCCTCCACCAAGAGCTGGAGCACGCCCCGGCGTCCCAACTCGGAGAGGACGTCGCCCAGGTCGCCGGAGAGCTCGAGGACCGGCTGGGCCTTGGCGTCGGCCGGTGCCTTGCCGAGCACGACCCGGAGGGGCTGCTCCCGCTGCACCCCGTCGTCGAGCCGGACCGTGAGCGCAGGGTCGTCCGACCGCACCGTGCCGGCCCCGACCAGCACGGCGTCGGACCGGGCGCGCAGCCGATGGACGTCCCGGCGCGCCGCCTCCCCCGTGATCCAGCGGCTGGTGCCGTCCGGCGCGGCAGTGCGACCGTCGAGGCTGGCGGCCATCTTGAGGACCACCCAGGGCTGCCCGGTGGTGCGGTGCTTGCGGTAGGGAGCCAGCTGCTCGGCGACCTCGTCGGCCGCCACGCCCACGGTGACCTCCAGGCCGGCCGCACGCAGCGCGGCCAGGCCGCGCCCGGCGACCTGGGCATCGGGGTCCTCGATGCCGACGACGACACGGGCCACACCCGCCGCGATGATGGCGTCCGTGCAGGGCGGGGTGCGCCCGTGGTGGGCGCACGGCTCGAGCGTCACGTACAGCGTGGCGCCCCGGGCGGCCTCGCCGGCCTCGACGAGCGCCGCCACTTCGGCGTGCGGCCCTCCCGGCGGTGCGGTCGCTCCGGCGAACACGGCGCCGGCGTCCGCCGCCGAGCCCGGCGGCACGATCACGCAGCCCACCCAGGGGTTGGGCGCCGTGGTCGAGCGGACTGTTGCGGCCTGCGCCAGCGCTCGGCGCATGTGCTCCACGTCGTCCACGTCGTCCATGGGGGTCAGATCCTTGCTCGGGGCCAGTCCCCGGCTCTGTGCCGACAATAATAGAACACGTTTCAGTTTTTGTCGAGAGTTCCTGGTCAGACGGTCGAATCGAGGACCGTCATGCCCGGGCCGAGAACCTCCGATCAAGCTCGTCACGTCGGCGATGACGGCCGTCGGGGAGGCGGCGGCGAGGGCGGCCTCGTCGTGGGCCCCGCTCAGGACGCCGATCACCGCACCGGCCCCGGCGGCGTGGCCCGCCTCGAGGTCGCTCACCGTGTCGCCCACCACCGCCACCGCGCCCGGGTCGGCCACGCCGAGACGGTCCATGGCGCCGAGGATGAGGTCGGGCGCGGGTCGGCCGCGGCCCACGTCGGCTGGAGAGAGCACCAGGTCGATCTCGGCGCGCCAGCCCAGGGCATTGAGCACGGCGTCCCGGGTCGAGGGCGCGAATCCCGTGGTGAGGCAGACCCTGACCCCCTGGGAGCGCAGGTCGCGCAGGACCTCGAGGGCGCCGGGGACCTCGCTGACGTCGCCGGCCGCGACGATCGCCTCGTAGGCCGCGGCGAAGGCGGCCGTGGCCTCCCTCGCCTCGTCGGCGTCGAAGAGCTCGGCGAACACGTCCGACTTGGACCAGCCCATCGTCTGGTGCACGACGACCTCGGCCTCCTCGTAGAACCTGCTGCCCGGCGTGACGCCCACGGCGGCCAGGGCGCTCGTGAAGGCCGCTTCGACGGCTCCGTCGTCGCGCACGGTGGTGCCCGCCATGTCGAGGCAGGCCAGGGCGAATCGTCCGATCATGCGTCCCCTCTCATGCCGCCACTCCCGCCGCCCGCAGCGTGTCGGCGGCGATCGCCGGGGAGCACGTCATGCCACGCCCGCCCGGGCCCGTCACCAGCCACACGCCGGGCTCCATCTCCTCACGCAGGCAGACGTCGCCGTCGAGACACTGCGCATACGTGCCCCTCCCAGCGACGCAGCACGGGCGGGAGTTCCGTCCCGAGGATGCGCCGGGCCCGGTCCAGGAGCTCGTGGGTCGGATCCTCGGACAGCGCGAAGTCGAACGGCTCCTCGTAGGCATGCGTGTCACCGATGGTCAATCCGCCGTCGGGCCGCTGGACCAGCAGGAGCTGCAAGTGGTGCGCCGCCGCGACCGGGGTCTGTTCCCCGAGCTGGGCCAGCGGCGCCGACTCGTACGCCGGGTAGTAGCGCAGCGTGTCGGCGTCGGCGAGCGACGTGGTGAGGGTGGGCGCGTAGGGGGCGGTCTGGAGCATCTGGAGCCGGACCCGGCGCAAGCGGGCCGCCAGCGCCCCGGGAACCGGGGAGGTGGTCGTAGGCGGCGCCGGTGGCGAGCACGACCACGTCGCCCTCCCAGCGCGTGCCCGCCGTGTCGCGCAGCGCGTGCGCTTCGACGGCGGCCACTCGGCAGTCGGTGTGGAAGCGGTAGCGCTCCCCGTGCGCCGCCGCGATGTGGGCACGCAGGGCGCCGAGCGCGCGGCCGGGCTCGACCACGGCGTCCTCCGTGCAGTGCAGCGCGCCTTCGATGTGGCCCTGCACGGCGGGGTTGCAGGCGCGCACCTCGTCGGGCTCGAGGAACGAGATGGAGCGCGCCGCCGCATCGGGATGCCGGGCGAAGGACTCCATGACGGCGCGGGCGGATGCGTCACCCGCGACGGTGAGGGAGCTCATCGGGCGGAAGCCGATACCCGGCACCGATGCACCGACCTCCTCCCAGCGCCGACGGGCGCGGCGCGCCACGTCGAGCTCGGTGCCCGAACGCCGCCCGCTGACCCACACGAGGCCGAAGTTGCGCACCGACGCGCCGGTCGGCCCCGCGTCGGCCTCGAGATGGTCCACGGAGAACCCCGCCTCGGCCAGCTCGAGTGCGTGCCAGGTACCGATGATGCCGCCGCCTGCGACGATGGCCCGGCCGCGGTCGCTGCTCATCGCCGGAGGACCTTCATGCCCCGGGCGTCGTCACCGGTCGTCGGCGGCGGCGCGCGCCGCGGCCCGGATGGCGTCGGCGGCCTCCCACGGTCGCGGGTGCCCGAAGATGGCACTGCCGGCCACCAGCACATTGGCGCCCGGCCGCGACCGCGACCGCAGCCGTCGTGCTGTCGATCCCTCCGTCGACCTCGATGTCGAGGGCGAGGTCGCCCGCGGTGACCTCGGCGCGTGCCTGCGTCACCTTGGCCATGACCTCCGCAATGAAGCTCTGGCCACCGAACCCGGGGAAGACCGTCATGCACAGCAGCAGGTCGATGTCGCGCAGGTAGGGACGCACCGCGTCCAACGGTGTGTCGGGATTGAGCGCCAGACCCGCCCGCAGCCCGAGGCCGCGCATCTGCGCGATGAGCTCGTCGGTGTTCCCGATCTCGACGTGCACCGTGCACCCGTCCGCCCCGGCGTCGGCGAAGTCCTTCAGGTAGCGCCCCGGCTCGGTCATCATGAGGTGGCAGTCGAAGAACAGCGGCGTGTGGCGTCGCAGCGACGCCACGACGGGCGGGCCGATCGTCACGTTCGGCACGAAATGCCCGTCCATCACGTCGACGTGGAGCCAGTCCGCCGCGGGCGCCACCTCCCCGACCTGCTCGGCCAGCAGCCCGAAGTCGGCGGACAGCACCGACGGGGCGATGCGCAGGGCGCCCACGCGTCCGGGATCACGGCCCGATGTCGTCGTTTGCGCTGTCATCGGTCCCCTGCCGCTCAGCCGAAGCGGGCCCAGCACAGGATGCGCCGGAACCCGTAGAAGTACGGCTCGCGCTCGCCGAGCTCTTCGATCAGCCGCTCGCGGTACCGCTCCACGAAGGCGTCGAAGAGCTCGGGCGTCAACCGAGTGCGATAGGGCGTGAGGAGGGTGCCCATGACCCATTCGACGACCTCGCTCGTCGACTCGAGCTCGTGCCCGTAGACCTCCATGCGCACGACCTGATCCTTCGCCCCTAATTCGTAGAGGAGATCGGCGTAGAGCTCGGGCGAGAGCACGAAGCGACCACGGTCCTCGGGCACGTCCCCGTAGAGCGCATCGATGAACGGAGGCTCGTTGGCCACCGCCTGTGCCAGCAGGTGTGACGGGTGGCGGAAGTTGGCCGGCACCTGGAAGGCCAGCTGCCCGTCGGGACCGAGGGCGGTGCGCATGCGCGCCAGGAGGTTGAGGTGGTCGTCGATCCACTGGAGTGACGCGTTGGCGAACACCAGGTCCAACCCCTCGTCGAGCCACGCGGCGATGTCGCCCTGTGCGAACGAAAGCCCGGCCACGTCGGCATACGCCGACTGGGCCCGCGCCAGCATGGCCGGGGACGAGTCGATCCCGACCGTCTGCTCGGCCGCCATCTCCTCGTGCAGGATCTTGGTCAGGTCCCCGGTGCCGCAGCCGAGGTCGACGACGCGGCCGCCCGGGACGGGGTGGCACAACGCCAGCAGGTCGTCGAAGGGCTGCTGGCGTTCCGACCGGAACCGCTCGTACTGGTCGGGGCTCCACCCGTCGATCGGAGTCACGGTCACCGCTGCCATGTTTAGTCCGTCCCGAGACGCTCGCCGACCGCCGGCCGTACGCCACGGAGCCAGTCGTCGGCTGACATGGGAGAACGGCTCTCGGGCTGCACCTGTCGCAACACGAGGGCTCCGCGGCCCGTTGCGACGACCGCACCGACGAGGGAACCGGGTGGGCGTTCGTCCGGGGACTGCCCCTCCGGTGCCAGTGCGACCTCGAGCACCGTCAGCCGCTTGCCCCGGAACGTCGTCCAGGCCCGGCCCAGGCGCACGACCCGTTTGAGGTCGAGGGCCGGTTCGGTCCAGTCGAGGTGGAGGTCCTCGGTGCTGATCTTCTCCGCCATGGTGACCGCACCCTCCTGCGGCACGGGCTCGGGCAGGCCGGAGACCCCGTGTGCCAACGCATCGACCACCAACGCACTGGCCACCGTCACGAGCTCGACGCGCAGCGCGGCGAGGGTGATGTCGTCGTCGAGCGGCACCGTGCGGACGGCGTACACGGGACCGGTGTCGAGTCCCGCCTCCACCTTCATCAGGCAGACACCCGTCTCGCGGTCACCGGCCAGGATGGCGCGCTCGACGGGCGCCGCGCCGCGCCAACGGGGCAGGAGCGAGAAGTGCAGGTTCACCATCGGGATCTCTTCGAGCAGCCGCACCGGGATGATGCGGCCGTAGGCGACCACGACCGCGAGCTCCACGCCGGCGGTCGTCAGATCGTTCATGTCGTGGGTGACGGCCAACCCGAGCGCGGTGGCGGCCACCTTGACCGGGCTCGGCGTCTCCACCTTGCCGCGGCCGCGGCGGCGGTCGGGGCGCGTGACGCAGAGCGCAACGTCGTGTCCGGCGTCGACCAGTGCGCGCAGCGGCGGCACTGCCATGTCCGGGGTGCCGAGGTACGCCAGACGGGCCACCCGATCACCGTAGGGCAGGCGGCGTCTTCGCGACGACGTGTGGGACGACCGGCGCGGGACGGCGTCAGCGGGTGAAGAGGTTCGCCAGCCCGTCCGGGTCGCGCGCCGGCATGTCCAACGTGCGGCTGCGCAGGATTTTGAGCGCTTCCTTCCGCTGATCCTCGTTGAGGCGCTCCACCAGCAAGATGCCGTCGAGGTGGTCGAGCTCGTGCTGGAACACCCGGCCCTCGAGCTCGGAGGCCTCGATGGACAGCTCGTTGCCGTCGAGGTCGAGGCCGACCAGGTGCACGGCGTTGGGCCGCACGATCTCCCAGCTGAGGCCCGGAATGGACAGGCAGCCCTCGTCGTAGGTCCATTCCCCGTCGCTCTCGACGATCCGGGGGTTGATGACGGTGCGGATGCCGTCCCCCACGTCATAGACGAAGATCCGGCGCTGCACGCCCACCTGGTTGGCGGCGAGCCCCGTCCCGGGAGCCTCGTACATGGTCTCGATCATGGAGTCGACCAGGGTGACCACTGCCCCGTCGATGTCGTCGACTTCCCTCGTGCGCTCCTTGAGCACGGGGTCGCCGTACTGGCGGATGGTCAGGCTCGACATGACACGCATCTTACCGGCGCTGCCCTCGATTCCCGATCCGGGCCCGAGCCCCGCCGTTCCGTTTCGGCCCTCAGAGCGAGACCGGGTCGACCTCGACGCGCAGCCCGCGCCCGGGCGGGCGGGGGGTGCGGGCCAGCAGGTCACAGAGGGGGTCGTGGGTGTCGGCGCGCAAGAGGAACCGGTCGTCGCCGAGCGGCGCCACCGACACGAGGGCACCGTCGGGGCCGAGCCCACCCTCCGCCTCCCGGCGCAGCGTTTCGGCATAGCCGGGAGCGAGCGCACCCGACACCACGGCCAGCGCGGCGAAGGGAGGCAGGCCCGAGGCGCGGCGGATCGCCTCCTCCTCGGCCAGCACCGGGGTCGGGTCGCCGAGCGCGACCGCCTGCAACAGAGGGTGGTCGGGCACGCGCGTCTGGGCCTGCATGCGGGCCCAGGGCGCCCCCGTCTTGCGTACCCCGACGAGGCGGGCCGCCCGGACGAACAGCGCCAGGGTGTCCTCGGTCGCGGAGAGCCGCGGGGCCAGCAGGTGCAGGTCGATGTCGAGGAACGCCACGGCGGCGGCGCGGCGAACGCGGTGCAGCACCGCCTCGGTGCCGACCAGGACGGGCGTCGCGGGGAGCGGCGACTCCACGCCGGCCCCGCGCGGACCGGCCACCTCCCCCACGTCGGCACCCAGGAGAGCAGCCAACTCCTCGCGCAGACGGCTCACGCCGGCGCGCAGGGTCTTCATGCGCAGCCGGCCGCACGCCGCGCACACGACCGGACGGGTCTCGTCGCAGCGCGGGCACCGCAGGACCTCTTCGCCGCGCGGCTGTGCCGCCGCCGCACCGCAGCGGGCGCAGCGGGCCAGCTCGCCGCAGTGGCGGCAGGCCAGCAGGCGGGCGCCCCCGGTGCGGTTGTAGACGCAGACCAGCGGACCGCGCGCACGCGCCGCGGCATCGTCGAGCACCGAGCGGGCCAGGCGGACGAACTCCTCCGAGAACATGCCGCTGCGCGGGTCGGCGCCGCGGCGGTCCACCCGCTCCAGGATCGGCCATCCCGCCCGCTCCACCAGACGCCCGGGGGCGAGCGTCCGCAGCCCTGGCCGGGCGGCGAGCGCCACCGGCGGGACGGGCGTGACGAGAAGGCAGGGAACGCTCTCGCGTCGCGCGCGCTCGACCAGGAGGTCGACCGCGCTGTACGTCGGGGCGCTCTCCTCGCGGTAGGCCGCGTCATGGGCATCGAGAACGACGACGGCCGCCAGGCGGGGCACGGGGGCCCAGGCACCGGCCCGGTTGCCGACGACGACGGGCCAACCGGCGCGTGCGTGCTCCCAGGTGCCCGCGGTCGGGCACCCCCGGCGTGCCAGCCGTGCCGTCAGTCGTTCGGCCCACCCCGTCGAGGGGACGAGCACCAGCACGCTGCCGGCACGGGCGCGCACGCCGGGATCCCCCACGACGGCCAGCACAAGCTCCATCGGGTCGGTCAACGGAGGCTGGCGCACGACGGTGACCCCCGCCCGCGCCAGGTCGAGGTCGCCGAGCGCGGCGTCGCCGGGTGCCGGCGCGGCCGCACGTCCTGAGTGCGTCGAGGTCCGGGGGCGTGGGCAGGGTGCGCACGATGGTCTCGGGCGACGCGCTGCGGAGGAAGAACGAGGCCGGGCCGGCCCAGCGCCACGCGGCCCACTCCGCCAGCTCCACGAGACTCGGCGGTGGCCCCCAACCGAGCCAGGACTTGAGCGGCAGGAGGTCGACGCCGGCGGGAGTCGCGACCTCGTCGGTCGACCACCCAGCCCCGCACGGTCCGCCCGTGGAAGGGCGCCCGCACGCGCGTGCCGACCTGCACCTCGTCGCGCCAGGCCGCCGGAACGGCGTAGTCGAACGTCTTGGCCACGGCGGCCACCTCGGTGCGCACGCGCACGACGCGGGTGGCGGCGGCGACTGCGCCGTCCTCCGTCATGAGGTCACCGCCACCCGACGAGGGCTCCCCTCAGGGGAGCGGTCGTGCGCTCAGAGTCCCAAGGCGGCCCGCAGGTCGTCCACCCGCGGGGTGGCCTCCCACGTGAACTCCTTCTCCGAGCGTCCGAAGTGGCCGTAGGCCGCCGTCTTCTTGTAGATCGGGCGGCGCAGGTCGAGGTCGCGACCGATGGCGGCGGGACGCAGGTCGAACAGCTCGCGCACCGTGTCGGCGATCTTCTCCGGGTCGACGGTCTCGGTGCCGAAGGTCTCGACGAGCAACGAGACGGGGTGCGCGACACCGATGGCGTAGGCCACCTGCACCTCGCAGCGCTTGGCGGCCCCGGCGGCCACCACGTGCTTGGCCACCCAGCGCGCCGCGTAGGCGGCGGAACGATCGACCTTGGAGGGGTCCTTCCCGGAGAAGGCGCCGCCACCGTGACGGGCCATGCCGCCGTAGGTGTCCACGATGATCTTGCGACCCGTCAGCCCGGTGTCGGCGTGCGGCCCGCCGAGCTCGAAGATGCCGGTCGGGTTGACGAAGATGCGCAGCCCGTCGGTGTCCAAGTCCGTGGGCAGGAGCGGGTTGATCACGTGCTCGGTGAGGTCGGGCCGCAGCTGCTCCTCGAGGTCGATCCCGCCGGCGTGCTGAGTCGAGATCAACACGGTGTCGATGCCGACCGGGCGGCCGTCCTCGTAGACGACCGAGACCTGGGTCTTGCCGTCGGGGCGCAGATAGGGCACTGTCGCCGCGCGTCGCACCTGGGCCAGGCGCTCGGAGAGCCGATGGGACAACCAGATGGCAGCGGCATCAGGTCGGGCGTCTCGTCGCAGGCGTACCCGAACATCATCCCCTGGTCCCCCGCACCCTGCGCGTTGAGGACGTCCTCGCCGCCCTTGCCGCTCCGCAGTTCGAAGGCGGCATCGACGCCCTGGGCGATGTCCGGCGACTGCGCGTCCAGCGACACCAGCACACCACACGTCTTGCCGTTGAAGCCGTAGGCGTCGTTGTCGTACCCGATCTCGCAGACCGTGTCGCGCACGAGGGCGGGAATGTCGACGTAGGTCGACGTCGTGACCTCGCCGGCCACGACCACCAGGCCGGTCGTGAGCAACGTCTCGCAGGCGACCCGGCTCGCGGGGTCACCGGCGAGCATGGCGTCGAGCACAGCGTCGGAGACCTGGTCGGCCATTTTGTCGGGGTGGCCCTCGGTCACCGATTCCGAGGTGAATATCGTTCTCACGTGGTACTCCGCTTCTCGTCGTGGTGGGCGATCACACTATCCAATACGGCATTTGCCACTGCATCCTTGGAGGTCAGCGGGATTTCCTGCGCGCTCCCGGCGGCCCCGAGAATCACGACCGCGTTCGTGTCGTGGTCGAAGCCCGCTCCCGGCGCGCTCACGTCGTTGACGACCAGCAGGTCGACGCCCTTGCGGGCCAGCTTGCGCCGCCCCCGCTCCAGCGCCTCGTGCGTCTCCGCCGCGAAGCCGACCAGGACCTGCCCCGGACGGCGGCGGGCCGCCAGCCCGGCCAGGATGTCGGGCGTCGGTTCCAACACCAGTTCGGGGAGGCCCTCCTCCTTGGAGAGCTTCTGGGTCGTCGATCGCTTCGGCCGGAAATCGGCCACCGCCGCCGCCATGACCACGACGTCGGCCCCTTCGGCCGCGGCGCCGACCGCGTGCTCCATGTCGGCCGCCGTCTCGACATCGACCCGCGTCACCAGGCGCGCCACGTCGGGCGGGAGGACGAGGGGCGAGGATGTGACAAGGGTGACCGCGGCGCCGCGCCGGGCGGCGGCGATGGCGATGGCGTGGCCCTGTTTGCCCGACGAGCGGTTCGTGATGAACCGCACCGGATCGAGCGGCTCGCGCGTGCCGCCCGCGCTCACCACGACGTGCCGCCCGTGGAGATCGCGCCGGCTCGCCCGGCCCAGTCGTTCGAGCACGCGCGCCACGATCACGCCCGGATCGGCCAGCCGGCCCGCGCCGGAGTCGCCCCCGGCCAGCCGTCCACTCTCGGGTGGGATGATCTCGACACCGCGCCGCTCCAGGGTGGCGAGGTTCTCGCGCACCGAGGCGTGCTCCCACATTTCGGTGTGCATGGCGGGGCAGACGAGCACCGGCGCCCGGGTGGCCAGGAGGGTGGCGCAGAGGAGGTCGTCGGAGAGACCGGCCGCGTAACGGGCGAGGGTGTGCGCCGTGGCGGGCACGACGACGACCAGATCGGCCTGCTGGCCCAGCCGGGTGTGGGGAATGGGCGAGGCCTCGTCCCACAGCGACCGTTGCACCGGTTCGGACGCCAAGGCCGAGAAGGTCACCGCGCCCACGAAGCGTGTCGCCTCGTCGGTGAGGACGGGTGTCACGTGCACGCCGGCGTCGACGAGCTGCCGACAGACCTCGACCGCCTTGTAGGCGGCGATGCCACCGCAGACGCCGAGGACGACGCGGGGTGCGCCGGGACCGTGCTCAGGATTCACGAGCGGGTCCTCGATTCCGGGGGCTCCTGCCATCGGCGCCGCTCACCGCGCCCGGGGTCGAGCGCCTAGCTCGCAGCCGGGTCGTCGCCCCCGACGTCGAGCACTTCGATGACGTCGACGGTCCCGGTCTCGTCACCGGCGGCCTCGCCGTCGGCGAGGAGGCCTGCCTCCGCCGCGTCGGCCAGGGCGGCGGCCAGGGCCGCCTCCTCCTCGGGGTCCGGACGGGTGTAGGTCGCCTTGCCCGCGGCGATCTCCTCGAAGGCGATGGAGACGGGCTTGCCCGACACCGATGCCACCTGGGGCGGGACCACCTTGCCCAGGCCTTCGCCCAGGCTGTTGTAGTACGAGTTCACCTGCCGGGCGCGAGCCGACCCGAGGGCCACCAGGGTGAACTTGGAGTCCACCTTGTCCAGCAAGTCTTCGATAGGTGGGTCCATGAGCGTGTGGCGGCCTTGGGCCATCAGGATTCCTCCGGGTTCGCGGCGCTGGGAGCAGCCGTTCGCGTCCGTGCAACTATAGCCGTCAGTTCGGCCAGGGCCTGACCGAGGTCGTCATTGACAACCGTGTGAGCTGCAATTTCGGCCCCGCGCTCCACCTCGGAGCGCCCGAGCTCCACCCGGCGCGCGATGTGCTCGGCATCGTCACCACGTGCCGCCAGCCGCTCGGCCTGCACCTCGGGCGACGGCGGGAGCAGCAGGATCACGGTGGCGTCGGGACGCTGGGCCAGCACCTGCTCGGCCCCCTGCACGTCGATCTCGAGCAGGACGTCGGTGCCGGGCGGTGGATCGGGGATGGGGGTCCCCATGAGGTAGTCGAGGAACTCGGCCCACTCGAAGAATCCACCCTGGGCCACCGCCTTCTCGAAGGTGGGGCGGTCGACGAACACGTAGGCATTGCGCTCGCGTTCGCCCGGCCGGGGCTTCCTCGTGGTCCAGCTACGGCTGAGCCAGAGCGTCGGGTCCTGCGCTGTCAGCGCTGCTGCGACCGTGCCTTTCCCGGCCCCACCAGGGCCGATGAGCACGAAGATGTGCGGCGCTGTGATCTTGGGTTCAGCGCGCAGTCTCTTTGAGCAGCGCCTCGCGCTGCTTGGCGCCGAGCCCCTGGAGCCTCCGGCTGTCACTGATGCCGACGGTCTCCATCAGGCGGCGGGCCTTGACCTTGCCCAGGCCCGGCAAGGACTCGAGAACGGAGACCACCTTCATCTTTCCGACGGTCTCGTTGGAGTCCGCCTCCTGGAGGAGGTCGGCCAACGACAGATTGCCCATCTTGAGCTTGTCCTTGACCTCGGCCCGCTCACGGCGAACCCTGGCAGCCTTTTCGAGCGCAGCTGCGCGCTGCTCTGGAGTGAGTGCGGGAGGTTGCGGCATGGCGAGACCATAGCGCCTCAGCCAGGGCCGTTCATACCCATTTGCCCTCTTCAGCCCATCGCCGCCGCCAATTCTCGGTTCAGCGTGCGTGCGCCGTCCCGCAGGGCGGCGGCATCGGGACCCCTGTTCAACAGCCCGCGGGAGCTGCTCGGCAGCACGGTCCCGGGCCGGCACCCGGCAAAACGGGCCGCCACATCGGCGGGCCCCGCCCCCTGGGCACCCAACCCGGGGGCCAGAATTACGCCCCCGAGCTGGTCCAACGCGAAGGCTGACGGCTCCAACGTGGCCCCGACGACCGCACCCACGGTGCCCGCCAGGACCTCGGGCGAGCGGTTGAGCTCGGCGATTTCGGCCAGGAGCATGTCCTCGACGGCCGACCCGCCGGCGGTGAGGGCCCGCTGCAGGTCCCGGCCCTCGGGATTGGAGCTGCGGGCCACCACGATGACGCCCTTTCCCGTTGGCCGACGCCAGCTGGACCAGGGGCGCCAGCGCGCCCAGGCCGAGGTAGGGGTGGACCGTCACGGCGTCGGCGGCCAGCGGACTGGTCGCGCCGAGCCAGGCGTCGGCGTAGGCCGCCGCGGTCGAATCGATGTCGCCGCGCTTGGCGTCGGCGATGACGACGAGTCCGGCGGCGGCGGCATCGGCGACGAGCCGTTCCAGTTCCGCCAGGCCGGCGGAACCGTGCCGCTCGAAGAAGGCGACCTGCGGCTTGACCACGCCCACCACGTCGGCGAACCCCTCCACGCAGGTGGCGCAGAAGGAGCGCAGTCCGACGGCACTGTCGGGCAACCCCCAGGCTTCGAGCAGCGCCGACGACGGATCGATCCCCGCACACAGGGGACCCGTTGCGGCCACCGCAGCGGCCACCCTGTCTCCGAAGCTGTCAGCCATGTGGTCCTCCTTCTCGTCGCGACGGGACGGCCGCGCCTGCCGCCACGGGGCCCGGGGCGGCCCCGACTCCGGCTCCGACGCGCTGTCGCACCGCGTTGCGGATATCCGCCACCGTGGTGGCGTGGGTGTCGCACCAGCGCGCCAACTGGCGGAGCACCTTCCACGGCGCCCGGGGGTCCCTGAAGGTGGCCGTGCCGACCTGCACGGCGTCGGCACCGGCCACCAGCAGCTCGACCGCGTCGTGTCCCGAGAAGACACCGCCCACGCCGACGATCGGCACCTCGGGGAAGGCCGACCGGCATTCCCACACGGCGCGCACCGCCACCGGGTGCACCGCTCCGCCGGACAGGCCGCCTCCGCCGGCACCGAGGACGGGCCGACCCGACTCGGTGTCGAGGGCCAGCCCCAGCAGCGTGTTCACGAGCGTCAACCCGTCGGCGCCGCCGCTCCAGCGCGCCGGTGGCGATCTCGACCAGGTCCGGCACGTTCGGGCTCAGCTTGGCCCAGCGCGGCACGCCGCAGGCCGTGGCCTCGAGGACCCGCGCCGTCGCTTCCGCCGAGTGGGCGAACATGCGCGAACGGTCCTCGACGTTGGGGCAGCTGACGTTGACCTCGAGCGCGTCGATGCACGAGCCGGCCGGCGTGGAGGCGGCCGCGGCGACCAGCTCGGCCGCCCGCGCGTACTCCGAGACCGAACGGCCCCAGATGCTGACGACGACGCGCGCGCCGGCGTCGCCCAGCGCCGGGAGGTCGTCGGTCACCCACGCCGCCAGTCCCGGACCCTGGAGGCCGACGCTGTTGAGCATGCCCGCACCCACCTCGTGCACCCGCGGCGCCGGATTGCCGGGCCACGGCTCGACCGAGAGCGACTTGACGACCACCGCACCGAGGTCCGCCAACCGCCCGTATTCGGACAGCTCGGTGCCGTGCCCCGACGTCCCCGACGCCGTCAGCACCGGGTTGGCGAGGGCGACGCTCCCGACGCTGGTGGCGAGCGTCGCCGCACGGCGCCCGTCGGGAGCGGCGCTCACGAGGAGGCGCTCCCCGGCCCCAGGTGGAGATCCTGGAGCGCGCGCACCTGGAGCGGATGCGCCCGGGCGTCGGCCATGCCCGCCGCGGCCGCCCGGGCCGCGGCCAGCGTGGTCAGGCAGGGCACCTTGTAGACGACCGACTGCCGTCCGGATGTGCTGGCCGTCGGCCCGCGGACCGAGGCCGCGGGGCGTGTTCACGACCAGCTGCACCTTGCCCTGGGCGATCAGCTCGACCGCATCGGACGCCACGCCCTCCTCCCCCACCTTGGCCACGAGGGTGTCGACGACCAGGCCCTGGGAGCGCAGATACCCCGCCGTCCCGAGCGTCGCCGCCAAGGACAAGCCCAGCGCGCTCGAAGGCCCGTGCCACCTCCAGGCCGGCCGGCTTGTCGCGGTCGGCCAGCGACAAGAAGACGGTGCCCGAGTCGGGCAGGCGGGTCCCCGCCGCCAGCTGGCTCTTGGCAAAGGCCAGGCCGAAGGTGGTGTCGATGCCCATGACCTCGCCGGTCGAGCGCATCTCGGGCCCGAGGAGGGTGTCCACCCCGGGGAAGCGGTCGAAGGGCAGCACGGCTTCCTTGACGCTCACGTGGTCGAGCACCGGGACCCGGTCGACGGCGTCGGGGCGCAGCAGGCCCTCCCGGCGCAGACCCTCCAGCGTCTGGCCCACCATCACCCGGGAGGCCACCATGGCCAGCGGCACGCCCGTGGCCTTCGCCACGAACGGCACCGTGCGGCTGGCCCGGGGATTGGCTTCGAGCACGTAGACCTGCCCGTCCTTCACCGCGAACTGCACGTTGATGAGGCCGCAGACCTCGAGCGACTCGGCCAGGGCCCGGGTGTGACGCTCGAGCTGGTCGACGACGTCCTCGTGCAGCGTCTGCGGCGGCAGCGCACACGCCGAGTCGCCCGAGTGCACCCCCGCCTCCTCCACGTGCTCCATGACGCCGGCGATCAGGACTTCGCCGGCGCCGTCGCGCACCGCGTCGACGTCGACCTCGACCGCGTCCTCCAAGAATCGATCCACCAGCACGGGGCGGTCGGCCGTGACCCCGCCCTCGCGCGCCAGGGCGCCGGTCGTCATCGTCTGCATGACGCGGCGCACGCCGTCGTCGTCGTAGACGATCTCCATGGCGCGGCCGCCCAGGACGTAGCTCGGGCGGAGCAGGACGGGATAGCCGACCTTCCCGGCGACCGACAGCGCCTCGGACGTGGTCGTCGCCGTCCCCCCGGGCGGCTGCGGAATGCCGAGCTCGTGACACAACGCGTTCCAGCGCTCGCGGTCCTCGGCCAGGTCGATGGAGGCCGGGCTCGTCCCGAGCACCAACTCGGGCGGAAGGGAGCCGGCCAGCTTCAGGGGCGTCTGCCCGCCCAGGGAGACGATCACCCCCGCGACGCTCCCGCCGGCCGCCAGCTCGGCGTCGAGCACGTTGGCCACGTCCTCGTCGGTCAGCGGCTCGAAGTAGAGACGGTCCGACGTGTCGTAGTCGGTCGAGACCGTCTCGGGGTTGCAGTTGACCATCACCGTCTCGTAGCCGGCGTCGCGCAGGGTCATGGACGCGTGCACACAGCAGTAGTCGAACTCGATGCCCTGCCCGATGCGGTTCGGGCCCGACCCGAGAATGATCACGCGGGCGCGCGCGGAGGGACGGACCTCGTCCTCCTCCTCGTAGGTGGCGTAGTGGTACGGCGTGAAGGCCTCGAACTCGGCCGCGCAGGTGTCGACCGTCTTGAAGGTCGCCCGCACGCCGTGCGCCAGCCGGGCCGCACGGATGGCCGCCGCGGTCGCGCCGCGCAGGTAGGCCAGCTGCGCGTCGGAGAACCCGAGCCGCTTGGCCCGCCGGAACTCGTCCGGCCCGAGCGACGACGCGGCCACGATGCGCCGGCGCTCGGCCACGATGCGGTCCAGCTGGCGGACGAACCACGGGTCGATGCCGGTCCGGTCGACGACGGCGTCGACCCCGGCGCCTCGACGCAGTGCCGCCTCGAGCTCGAAGACGCGCTCGGGGGTGGCGACGGCGATGCGCCCGAGGAGCTCCTCCACGGAGAGCTCGTCCAGTGCGGCCTCGGACGGGTCGGCGTTGAGCCCGGCGCGGCCCTGCTCCAGCGAGCGCAGCGCCTTCTGGAGCGATTCGCAGAACGTGCGGCCGATGGCCATGACCTCGCCCACCGACTGCATGCGGGTCCCGAGGCGCCCGTCGGCCCCGGGAAGCTTCTCGAAGGCCCAGCGTGGGATTTTGGTGACGACGTAGTCGATGGTGGGCTCGAACGACGCCGGCGTCGCCTTCGTGATGTCGTTGGGGATCTCGTTGAGCAGGTAGCCGACGGCCAGACGGGCCGCGATTTTCGCGATGGGGAACCCCGTGGCCTTCGAGGCCAGCGCCGAGGACCGTGACACCCGGGGGTTCATCTCGATGATGACCCGCCGGCCGGTCGACGGCTCGACCGCGAACTGCACGTTGGACCCGCCCGTCTCGACCCCCACCCGGCGCAGGCAGGCGAAGGCGTCGTCGCGCATGGCCTGGTACTCCACGTCGGTCAAGGTCTGCGCCGGCGCCACGGTGATGGAGTCGCCCGTGTGGACGCCCATGGGATCGAAGTTCTCGATGGAACAGACGACCACGCAGTTGTCCGCGGCGTCGCGCATCACCTCGAGCTCGAACTCCTTCCAGCCGGCGATCGACTTCTCCACGAGGATCTGACCGACCGGGCTGGCCGCCAGGCCTTCGGCCGCGAGCTGGCCGAAGTGCGCCGCGTCCTCGGCGATGCCCGTCCCCTTCCCCCCGAGGATGAAGCTCGGTCGCACCATGATCGGGAATCCGATGTCGGCCGCGATCTCCTCCGCCTCCTGGAGCGAATGGGCGAAGCCGGAGCGGGGCACCTCGAGGCCGATCTCCTCCATGGCGGCCTTGAAGCGGTCCCTGTCCTCTGCGGTCGAGATCGCGTCGGGCCGCGCCCCGATCACCTCCACCCCGTAGCGCTCCAGGACGCCGAGCTCGACCAGCTGCATGGTCAGGTTGAGGGCCGTCTGCCCGCCCAGTGTCGGCAGCAGCGCATCGGGGCGTTCCTTCTCGATGATCGCCGTCAGCACCTCGGGGTCGAGCGGCTCGATGTAGGTCCGGTCCGCCGTGGCGGGGTCCGTCATGATGGTGGCCGGGTTGGAGTTGGCCAGGATCACCCGGTAGCCCTCCTCGCGCAGGACCCGGCAGGCCTGCGTGCCCGAGTAGTCGAACTCGCAGGCCTGGCCGATCACGATCGGTCCCGATCCGATGACGAGGATCGACCGCAGGTCGTCGCGGCGCGGCATCAGCGCGCCGCCCCGGCGCCGGCGCCGGTCGAACGGGTGGGGTGGGCCAGCATGAGCCGGCGGAACGCGCCGAAGAGGTAGCGGGCGTCGTGAGGCCCGGGGGCCGCCTCCGGGTGGTACTGCACCGAGAAGGCGGGGGCCGTCAGCGAGCGGAACCCCTCGATCACGCCGTCGTTGAGGTTGACGTGCGTCGTCTCGGCATCGGGGATGGACCCGGCCGCCACGGCGTAGTTGTGGTTCTGGCTCGTGATCTCGACGACGCCGGTCTCGAGGCGTTGCACGGGATGGTTGGCCCCGTGGTGCCCGAAGGGCAGCTTGTAGGTCGACCCGCCCAGCGCCGTGGCCAGGATCTGGTGACCGAGGCAGATGCCGAAGACCGGCACGCGCCCGACGAGGTCGGCCACGGCGGCGGTCGGGCCCGGCAGCGCGGCGGGGTCGCCCGGACCGTTGGAGAGGAACACGCCGTCGGGCTCGAGCGCCAGCACGTCGTCGGCCGCCGTGCCGGCCGGCACCACGGTGACGGTGCCGAGCGTGGTGAGCAGCTGCACCATGGTCGTCTTGACGCCGAAGTCGTACGCCACGATCCGCAGTCCGCTGGCCGCGCCGTCGCCCGTCCCCTGATGCACGCTGGTGTCGCTCGTCGTGACGCCCGACACCAGGTCCAGGCCGTCGGTGCCGAGGGCGGCGGCCGCGGCGGCGCGCAGCTCGGCTTCGGGAGCCGTGCCGAAGGCGCACGGGACCGCACCGGCCCGGCGGACGTGGCGCGCCAGGCGCCGGGTGTCGACGCCGGTCAGCGCCGGAATGCCGTGGCGGCGCAGGAAGGGCTCGAGGGCCTCGGTGGAGCGCCAGTTCGACGGCTCGCCGGCCAGGTCGCAGACGACGATCCCCCGGCAGTGCGGGGTGCGGGCCTCGTCGTCGGTGGCGTTCGTGCCGTAGTTCCCGATGTGGGTGCTGGTGAAGGCGATCACCTGGCCCGCGTAGGACGGGTCCGTGATCACCTCCTGGTAGCCGCTCATGGCGGTGTTGAACACGAGCTCGCCCGTGGCCACGGGCACGGCGGCGCCGGCCGCCTCGCCGCGGAACACGCTGCCGTCCGCCGTCACCAACAGCGCCGGCGGCCTGTCACCCTCGCCGGTCGGCCGACTGCACGCTGCAGTGCTCACCGTTGCGCCGTCGCGTCGATCACGACCGCCTCGCCCCGCAGCACGGTGTGACGGACCGCGCCGGCAAAGGTGCGCCCGGCATAGGGCGTGTTGCGGCTGCGGCTGGCCAGCCCCGCCGGGTCGACCACGGTGCTCGCCGTGGGGTCGAAGACACACAGGTTCGCCGTCGCCCCCACCTCGACCGGCCCTCCCTGCGCGCTGTGGCCGGCGTGGCGCGGGTCCGTCGCCGTCAGCTTGGCGATGGCGGCTGGCTGCCGCGCTCAGCAGCGCGAAGATGCGCTCGGCGCCCAGGTGCGGCGAGAGGACCTCCCAGGCGATGGGCAGCGCCGTCTGCAGCCCCAACATGCCCGGTGGTGCCTCGTTGAAGGGGCGGTCCTTCGACTCGGGCGCGTGGGGCGCATGGTCGGTGGCCACGGCGTCGATCGTGCCGTCGCACAAGCCGGCGATGACGGCCGCCACGTCCTCGTCGGTCCGCAGTGGCGGGTTGACCTTGAAGACCGGGTCGTAGCCCGCCACCAGCGCGTGGGTGAGCAGCATGTGGTGGGGCGCCGCCTCGGCCGTGACGGGGAGGCCCTCCTCCTTGGCGCGCCGGATCAGATCGACGGAGCCCGCCGTCGACATGTGCAGGAAGTGCACCGGGGCGCGCGTCAAGCGGGACAGCGCGATGTCGCGTGCGACCATGGCCTCCTCTGCCGCCGCCGGGATGCCCGGGATGCCGAGCCGGCTCGACCAGGACCCCTCGTGCATGGCACCGCCGGCCGACAGGCAGTTGTCCTCGCAGTGCTGGGCCAGGGTGACCCCGAGGGCCTTGGCGTAGTCGAGGGCACGCCGCATGAGGGCCCCGTCCTGGACGCCGGCGCCGTCGTCGGTGAAGAGGGTCACGCCGAGGGCCGCCAGCTCGCCGAGCGGGGCCAGGGCCTGGCCGGCGCGCCCGACGGTGATGGCACCCGCCACCGAGACCTCGGTCGTGCAGCCGACGCCGAGGGCCAGCACTTCGGCCGCCACCCCGGCCGAATCGATCGGCGGTTCCGTGTTGGGCATGGCCACAATGGCCGTGAAGCCCCCGAGCGCGGCCGCCCGGGCCCCCGTCTCGATCGTCTCCGCCTCCTCGCGGCCCGGCTGGCGCAGATGGGTGTGCAGGTCGACCAACCCGGGGCCCACGAGGCAGCCGGCGGCGTCGAGCACCCGTGCCCCGCCGGGCGCGTCGATGGCTCTCGGCCACCGCGACGATCTCCGAGCCGGCGATGGCGACGTCAGCGGCGACCACTCCGACGGGCCCGACGACGGAGCCGCCGCGGATGACGAGCGTGGGCTCAGGCAACGGCCGGCACCTCGGCGACGCCCGTCAGCTCGCCGCCGAGCAACAGGAACAGGATGGCCATGCGCACCGCGATGCCGTTGGCCACCTGCTGGGTGACGACCGTGCGCGGCAGGTCCGCCACGTCGGAGGCGATCTCGACGCCTCGCACCATCGGGCCGGGGTGCGTGACGATGGCGTGCTCGGACAGCCGCTCGGCCCGGCGCGCCGTGAGGCCCCAGCCCGCGGTGTACTCGCGCAGGCTGGGGACGAACGACCCGCTCCCCCGCTCCGCCTGCAGGCGCAGGAGCGAGACCACGTCGGCATCGCCGAGCGCGGCATCGAGGTCGGTCGCCACCTCGACCGGCCAGCCTTCGAGCGACGGCGGCAGCAGGCTGCCCGGTGCGGCAAGGGTGACGTGCGCTCCCAGGGCGGTGTAGGCGAGCACCTCGGAGCGGGCCACCCTGCTGTGGCGGACGTCGCCGACGATCAGTACGCGCAGATCCTCGAAGCAGGCGATGCCCAGCTCGTCGGGCGCCGCACCCTTGCGCTCGGCCAGGACCTGGCGGACGGTGAAGCAGTCGAGCAGCGCCTGCGTCGGGTGCTCGTGCCATCCGTCCCCGGCGTTGATGACGTGCGCCCGCTCGACCCAGCGCGCCACCTGGTGCGGCGCCCCGGCCGAGGAGTGCCGGATGATGATGGCGTCGATCCCCATGGCCTCGACCGTCTCGACGGTGTCGCGCAGGCTCTCGCCCTTCTTCACCGACGAGCTGGCCACCGCCAGCGACAGCACGTCGGCCGAGAGCCGCTTGGCCGCCGTCTCGAAGGAGAGCCGGGTGCGGGTCGACTCCTCGAAGAAGAGCGTCGCCACCACCTTGCCGCGCAGGGTCGGGACCTTGGGCACGGAGCGGCGCTCGACCTCGGCGAAGGCCTCCGCCACATGCAGGACCTCGCTGATGCCCTCGGGCCCGAGGTCGGCGACCGACAGGAGATGCTGGGTGGCGGTCACTTGTCCTCCAGGCTGCCGATCCAGACGCCGTCCTCGCCGACGTCGACCATCTCCTCGCGCCGCGTGGGGAGGTTCTTCCCCACGAAGTCGGGACGGATGGGGAGCTCGCGATGGCCGCGATCCACCATGACGGCCAGCTGAATGGCGCGGGCCCGGCCGAAGTCGTTCAGCGCATTGAGGGCGGCGCGGATGGTGCGGCCGGTGAAGAGGACGTCGTCGACGAGCACCACCACCTTGCCGGCCAGGTCGACCGGAATGTCGGTGACGGCCTCGGGCAGGACGGGGCGCAGCCCGATGTCGTCGCGGTAGAAGGCCACGTCGAGGCTGCCGACGGCGAGGGTGTCGACCGCTTCGATCTGGCGCAGGACTTCGGCCATTTTGGTGGCGAGGGGGACGCCCCCCGTCTGCAGCCCGACGAGGACGATGTCTTCGACGCCCCCGTTGCGCTCGACGACCTCGTGCGCCATGCGCGTCAGGGCGCGCAGCACGTCGGCGGAGGTCATGACCTGGGAGTGGGCCACGAACACGCCCCCGAGGGGTCGCGTACTGACTGCGCTCGCGTTCGGCCACTGCTCCTCCTGCCGTGTGAGCCTCACGGGACTCACTTCACGGTCAGAGGACAACTCTAGCGCGCCGGGGTGCGGCGCGGGCCGGCGCTTCGCGTCAGCGGTGGCCGAGGTCGGCGACGATCGTCGAGAGGACGCCGTTCACGAACCGCCCCGACTCGTCCGTCGAGTACTCCTTGGCCAGCTGCACCGCCTCGTCGATGACCACGGCGGTCGGCGGGCCGTCGGGGTCGAGCACTTCGGCCACCGCCAGGCGCAGCACGATGCGATCCACGACGGCCATGCGCTCGAGCGGCCACCCGACCGACGCGCCGGCGATGCGACGGTCGGCCTCTTCCCGGGTCTCGGACCGCGTGCTCGATGAGCGTGCGCACGTAGGGATCGGGTGGCACGGGCAGGGCCTCGACGACCTGGAGCGGTCCCTCGCCCTTGAGCTCGGCCTCGTAGAGGAGCGAGAGCGCCCGTTCCCGTTGCTGGTGGCGGGGTGCGTCGGTCATCCCTGGTCCCGTCCTCGGCCCGAGGGTACGGCGGCTCGGCGAGGCGGCCGGGCCGTCAGGCCCGGGTCAGGTACTCGCCGGAGCGGGTGTCGACCTTGATCACGTCCCCGATGTTCACGAAGAGGGGGACCTGGACCACGTGGCCCGTCTGCAGCGTGGCCGGCTTGCGGGCCCCCGAGACGCGGTCACCCTGCATGCCGGGCTCCGTCTCGGTGACGGTCAGCTCCACGGCCGCCGGCAGCTCGACGCCGACGATCTCGCTGTTGTACATCTGCACGTTCGCCGCGTCGCCTTCCTTCAGGTAGTTGGGCGCCTCGCCGAGCGCGTCGGGCGGGACCTGCAGCTGCTCGTAGCTCGTCGTGTCCATGAAGACGTAGTCGGTGCCGTCGCGGTAGAGGAACTGCATGTCGCGCTTGTCGATGATGGCCTGCTCGAGCTTCTCGTCGGCCCGGTAGGTGCGCTCGATCACGGCCCCGCTGCGGACGTTCTTGAGCTTGGTGCGCACGAAGGCGCCACCCTTGCCCGGCTTCACGTGCTGGAACTCGACGACGCTGAACAGGCCCTCGGGGAGGTCCAGGCTCATGCCGTTCTTCAAGTCATTGGTCGAGACTGCCATGAATGTCCTTTGTGAATCGGGTCAGGGGGCGGGCGCCGTCCTCGGTCACCACCAGAGTGTCCTCGACGCGCACGCCGCCGTGCCCGGGAACATAGACACCGGGCTCGACGGTGACGACGAAGCCGGGGGCGAGGATAGCAGTGCCCAATTGGCTGACCGTCGGGGCCTCGTGGATATCGAGGCCGACGCCGTGCCCCGTGCCGTGCTCGAAGCGCTCCGCCCAGCCGGCATCGGTGATGATCCGGCGGCAGATGTCGTCGACCTCCTTGGCCGCGATGCCGGGCCGCACGGCGGCGGCGCCGGCGGCCTGGGACGTCTGGACGACCTCGAAGATGCGGGCCAGCTCGCCTTCGGGCTCGGCATCGACGCAGAAGGTGCGGGTCATGTCCGAGCGGTAGCCCTCGAACGTGGCGCCGAAGTCCACGACGACGGGGTCTCCCCCATTGATGCGCCGCGAGCCCGGGTGGTGGTGCGGCTTGGCCGAGTTCTCGCCGGCGGCGACGATCGTCTCGAAGGCGGTGCTCTCGGCCCCGCCGCGGCGCATGGCCGTATCGAGCTCCAGGGCGAAGTGCTCCTCGCTGACACCCTGGCTCATGAGCGGGAGGACCTCGAACAGCGCGGCGTCGGCGATGGCGGCGGCGCGCTCCATGCGGGCGATCTCGGCCGCATCCTTGCGCTCGCGGAGCGCCTCGACGGCGTTGGCGGTCGGTACGAGCCTGTCGCCGCCGAGGAGGTCGGCCCAACTGCGCTGCCCGCTCCACGTGACGTTGCCCGCCTCCAGGCCGATGCGGCCGGCGTTGGCGGCGTCGAGCGCGGCGAGGGCGGCCTGCCGCTGCTCTGCTCCCGCGCCGATGGTGATCTCGACGTCGCCGGCACCGGCGCGCTGGAGCTGCTCGGCCGACTGGGTGCGGTACCGGCCGTCCGTCGTCAGCACGGCCAGGTCCCCGGTCACGACCAGGACGGCCGCCGAGCCGGAGAATCCCGTGAGGTAGCGCACGTTGGGCAACGTCGTGACGACGAGGGCGTCGATCTCGTGGTCGCCGAACGCGGCGCGCAGGCGGTCGAGGCGGCCGGTGACCGTGATCTCGGGGAGCGGCACCGTGGTCGGCGAGTACGGGTTGGCGCGGGCGGTGGTCGTCATTGGCTCATCTTCCCTTCAGTAGTGCGGCAGCAGCGTCAATGGCGAGCTCGTAGCCGAGGCCGCCGAAGCCCGCGATGACCCCCGACGCCACGGGCGCCAGCACCGACGTGTGGCGGAAGGGCTCCCGGGCGGCGGGATTGGAGAGGTGCAGCTCGACCACCGGACCGTCGAACGCGGCCACGGCGTCGTGGAGCGACCACGACGTGTGGCTCAGCGCGCCGGCGTTGATCACCAGCGCATCGGCCCGGCCGCGGGCGGCGTGGACCGCCTCGACGAGGTCGCCCTCGTGGTTCGACTGCAGATGCTCGAGCTCCAGCCCGTGGCGCGCCGCGGCGGCTTCCGCCGTGGTGACGTGGGTGGCCAAGGTGGCGGTCCCGTAGACCGCCGGCTCCCGCTCCCCGAGCAGATTGAGGTTGGGCCCCGACACGAGGAGGACGAGGCTCATGTGCGGGCACCCATGGCAGCCAGGGTAGCGACCACGTCGGCGGTGGCCACACCGCGCACCGCCTCGACGCCGTCGGGCCCGTCCAGCACGAACGTGAGGTCCTGCTGCGCCTTCTTGTCCCTTCCCATGAAGTCGACGAGCTCCGCTGCGTCGGCGCCGGCCGGGAGGTCGGTGGGCAGGTCGAAGCTGGCGATGATCCGGCGGTGCTCGGCCACCCGCTCCTCGCTGATGCGCCCGAGCCGCTGCGCCAGGAGGGCGGCGAACAGCACCCCGACAGCCACCGCCTCGCCGTGGCGCAGATCCCACTCGGGGTGCTCCGCCTGGCCAGCCCCCTCGAGCGCGTGGGCCAGCGTGTGGCCGTAATTGAGGACGATGCGGCGGCCGCCCTCGCGCTCGTCCTCGGCCACGACGGCCGCCTTGATGCCGGCGCAGCGAGCCACCTGCTCCTCGATCGGCTGGTCGGCGGTGGGGGCATCGCCCAAGAAGGCGTACTTGGCGATCTCGCCTCGCCCGCAGGACCACTCGCGCGGCGGGAGGGTCGCAAGGGTCTCGGTGTCGCACAGCACGGCGTCGGGCTGCCAGAACGCGCCGACGAGGTTCTTGCCCTCGGGCAGGTTGACGCCGGTCTTGCCGCCGATGGCCGCGTCGACCTGCGCCAGCAGCGAGGTGGCGACGTTCAGGTAGGCGGTCCCCCGGTGATAGGTCGCCGCCGCGAAGCCGGCGACGTCGGTCACGATGCCTCCCCCGACGGCGACGACGACGTCGGCTCGCGACAGGCCGGCGCCGGCGAAGAAGCGGGCCAGCACTTCGACGCTGGCGAGCGTCTTGGCGTCCTCGCCCTCGCGGATGACGCACACCTCGAAGGGCACCCCGGGGTCGATGTCGTGCACCCAGCCCGCGTCCACGATCGACTGCTGCGTCACGACGACGGCCGCCTTGGCCGTGGTCGGCACGAAGCGCGCGACCTCGTGGCGGGCGCCGGGACCGACGAGCACCGGGTAGGAGCGGTCGGCCAGGTCGACCGAGAGGGCGTGCACGCGTCGTCTCCGCTTCGCCCGCTACCGGACTTCGCCCGGGACGGTGGCGGTGGCGGTGGCGGCCGCCGTGTCGGTGGCGGGGGCGTCGGTGGCGGTGGCGGATTCGCCTCCGTGTGCGGCGCTTGCGTCCATGGCGCCGAGGATGCGATCGGCCACCGCCGCCGGGCTGAGCTCGTCCACGTCGAGGATCACGTCGGCCACTTCGGCGTACAGGGGGGCGCGCACGGCATTCAGGCGGGCCAGTGCCGCGGCCGGGTCCCCGTCGAGCAGGGGCCGGCCGATCCCGTCTCCCACCCGCGCCGCCAACGTTTCGGGCCGCGCCCGCAACCAGACGACGATGCCGCTGTGGGCGACGAGCCGCCGGTTGTCGGCGCTCAGCACGGCCCCGCCCGCGACGGACACCACGGACGGCGACGGGTCGGCACAGGCGTCGGCGAGCACGCGCGCCTCGGCCATGCGGAAGGCCGCTTCACCGTCACGGGCGAACAACTCGGGCACCGTCAGCCCGGTCATTGACTCGACGTCGGCGTCGGAGTCGCGGTAGCCCCACCCGAGGCGCTCGGCCAGGAGGCGCCCGGTGGTGGTCTTGCCGGCGCCCATCATCCCGACGAGCAGGATGCGCGGGGTCATCCCGTCGCGCTGTCCGGGCCGGCTGTCGGGCCGGCGCCGGGGACCGGGGCCCCGCCGCGGCTCACAGCCCCCGGCGGAGGGCCGACGGCGGACGACGGTGTCGAGCCGAGTGAGGCGACGAAGCCGTCCCGGTTCCGCACGATCTCGGCGAGCGAGTCCCCGCCGAACTTGCGCAGCGCCTCGGTGGCGAGCACGAGCGCCGTCATCGATTCGGCCACCACTCCCATGGCGGGCACGGCGGTGACGTCGGTGCGCTCGCGGAAGCTGACCGTCGATTCCTTGGTGACGACGTCGACGGTCTCGAGCACGGGACGATTGAGGGTGGCCAGCGGCTTCATCGCCACGCGCGCCACGAGGAGCGCGCCGTTGGAGATGCCGCCCTCGATCCCGCCTGCCCTGTCCGTGGGACGGACGTAGCCCTCGACGTCGTCGTAGTGGATGGCGTCGTGGGCGTCCGAGCCGCGGCGCGCCGCGTTGTCCCACCCCTCCCCGATCTCCACCCCTTTGACGGCCTGGATCGACATCAGCGCCTGCGCCAGGTTGGCGTCGAGCTTGCGGTCCCAGTGCACATGGCTCCCGAGGCCGACCGGGACGCCGTAGGCCAGGACCTCGGCGACGCCGCCGAGCGAGTCCCCGACCTTGGCCGCCGCCTTGACTGCGGCCACCATCGCCTTCTCCCCAGCCGGGTCGAAGCAGCGCACCGCGCTCTGGTCCACCTTGTCGAGGTCGGCCGGGCCGGGCCGGGCACTGTCGGCAGGGACGGAGGCTTCACCGAGGGAGACGATGTGGCTCACGATGGAGACCCCGAGGTGGGTCAGCAACAGCTTGGCCAGCGTGCCGGCGGCCACCCGCGCCGCCGTCTCGCGGGCCGAGGCCCGTTCCAGCACGTCGCGGGCGTCTTCGAATCCGTACTTGAGCATGCCGGGCAGGTCGGCATGACCGGGGCGGGGTTGGGTCAGCACCTTGGAGGGGGCCCCGGGCTCGGGTGACATCTCTTCGGTCCACTTCGGCCATTCGGTGTTGGCGATCTCTATGGCCACCGGCGAACCCAGCGTGCGGCCGTGCCGGATGCCGCCGACCAGCGAGATCTCGTCGGCCTCGAAGCGCATCCGAGGACCCCGCCCGTACCCCAGCCGGCGGCGGGCCAGCTCGGCGGCGATGTCGGAGGCCTCGACGGGCAGCCCGGCGGGCAGGCCTTCGACGATCACGACCAGGGCGCGACCATGGGACTCACCAGCGGTCAAAAAGCGCAGCACACAGCCACGCTACCGGACGACCACTGCCACCCCGGAGCCCCGAGGGCCCCGTTCCCTACTGGTAGAAGGGGTTGTCCCCGCTGCCGTGATCGGTGACGTCCAGCACCCGTGTGAGCTCGGGCACCTCTTCGAGCAGGGTGGTCTCGATGCCTTGACGGAGCGTCATCTGCGACATGGCGCAACCCTGGCAGCCGCCGGAGAGCCTGACGTAGGCGCTGCCGTCCTCGTCGTCGACGGCCACCAGGTCGGCCCGGCCGCCGTGGCTGGCGATCGAGGGATTGACCGCCTGCTCCAGCACCGCGACGATGCGCAGCGCCAGAGGGCCCGTGATGCCCTTGGCGAGGACTTCGGGCGGGACGCTCGGCGACGCTTCCTCGGGTGTCGGCGTGTTCGGATTGACCAGCACGAGGCCGCCGCCGCCATCCTCGGACCACTCGAGCCGGGCGCCCCGGAGGCGGTCGACGCTGCCCGAAGGGATGACGATCTCGAGCCCGTCCTGGGCGTGACGGCCGTCACCGTCGTCGGCGTCGGAGATGGCCTGGAAATACAGGTCGTAGATGAACGACCCCTCCTGCACGCCCCGCACTTCGAGCCAGAGGGCAAGGCTCGCCGGGTCGGGCTCCTGCGCGATGGCGTCCCGCACGATCTTGTGCGCCTCGGGGGTGAGCGTGATCACGGGAGTGGTCGTCTGGAGATCTTCGGTGGTCGTTGCCATGGGGTGCAGTCTACGGCGTGCCGCCCGGCGGACGGCCCCAGCCCTCGTGCCGCAAGAGGAACGGCCGTGCCTCGCCCTCTCGTGCGCACCCTGTAACGTGCCTGGCTGTGGCCACGACACCCATCGACACGCACGAGTGGATCAGCTTCGAAGACGACGAGGAAGAGCGGACGTGGATGTTCGACGTCACCTTCCTGACGAGCAACTGGACCTGCATCTTCGGGAACGGCTGCCAGGGAGTGCTCACCGGCCCCGCACCGGAGTTGGTCCAGGGCTGCTGCAGCTACGGCGCCCACCTGGTCAACAAGAAGGACGCCCGCCGGGTCGAGAAGGCGGCGGCCACCCTCACGCCCGACGAATGGCAGAACCACGGGACCAAGAAGAGCGTGATCCACGAGAACAAGAGCGGCGAGACCGTGACGCGGCTCGTCGACGATGCCTGCATCTTCCTCAACAAGCCCGATTTCCCCGGCGGAGTCGGTTGCGCCTTTCACATCGCTGCCATGAACCGGGGCGTCGACCACATGACGCTCAAGCCCGAGGTCTGCTGGCAGCTGCCGCTGCGCCGGGAGGATGCGGTCGACGACGACGAAGGGCACGTCACCTCGGTCATCCGGCAGTGGGACCGCCGGCACTGGGGCAAGGGCGGCCGAGAGTTCCACTGGTGGTGCACCGAGTCGCCCGAGGCGTTCGTGGGCACCAAGCCCGTGTACCGGGAGATGCAGCCCGAACTCACGAAGATGGTGGGCCCGAAGGCCTACGACCACTTCGTGGAGCTGGTCGAAGAGCGCGACCGGCTGCGAACGAAGGGCGTGGCGGTCCCCCACCCTGCAGTGCGGAGCCGGGGTGGCGAGACCTCGGACGCGTCGGCTTAGTCGTTCAGGGAGTTCGATTCAGTCGTTCAGCGGGTCGTCGTCTGCGACGGCGCTGGTCGGCATGGAGCCGAGGATGCGGTCGTACTGATCCTCTTCGGCCAGGCACCAGGACGCGTGGACGTCATCGGGCTCAGCCCCGCACTCTGCACACCGCCCCGTCGACTCCGTCGACGACCGCTTCAGACTCCGCGCTTCCTCGAAGCGCCGATGGCGTCCTTTTTTCACGAGAACTCCTTGTCACACCCGGACCGCATGTTGGCGTCCGCCCCCTTACGGCCGGACCGTAGGGGCCATGTCGACCGCCGATCCATTGTAGTGGTTGCGGGCGGCAGGCCCACCCGATCCCAGGTCAGGACGACCAGAACATGCCGGACCCGGTCCAAGTCGAAGGCATCGGCCGGTGCGGCCCTCTCGGCGTCAACCTGTGGGTCGGCTTGGAAGCCACCGTCGCTGATCGACCGGCGCACCCTCTACGCTGACGCCCATGCCCGGGTTCGACCCCCAAGAGATGGTCGCCCGCTTCCGGGCCCGGGCCGAGGCGGTGCGGACCCGCGGGATGCCGCCGGTCGAGGGTCCCGAGCGGCAACGCTTTCGTGAGCAGGCCCAGCGGGACTACGCCGACTACGCCATGATCGGGGACGCCGAGGCCGAGCTGGTGGACGGGATCCTGACGCTGCGCATCGACCTGCGGCCCCCCGACGAGCGCGGCGCGGGCGCGCAGGGCTGAGCGACCAGCTGCGCCGACTCGGCCGGACGGGTCAGCCGCCGTAGTGCAGACGCGTGTCCTCCATGCGCAACACCTCCCCGGGCTCCCCGCCCACGCCGGTGACCTCGCCGATGCAGAAGACGTGGCTGCCGAGGTGCTCCGCTTTGGTCAGCCGGCAATCGAGGTAGCCCGCAGCCGACGCCAGCACCGGGAGCCGGTCAGGTCCGACCTCGGTGACCGGTTGGCCCGAGAGCGCGAGGAGAGCCCCGTCAGGGCTGCGTTGCACCTCCAGGACCGGCTTGACGAAACGGCGCACGACGTCACGCTCCGTGCGTGCGAGGAGGGAAACGGTGAAGCGTCCCCCGGTCGTCACGATCCGGGCGGTGACCGACTCGCGCTCGACCGCCACGCCGACGAGCTTGGGCTCCAGGCAGACCTGGACGACGAGGTTCGCGGTCATCATGTTCACGTCGTCGCCGTGCCGACTCCCGATCAGGTAGAGGCCGGTGGGGAGCGCCCACAGGACCCGGCGGCGGTGACGGTCGAACTCGTCGCCGGTCGCGTCGGATCGGTCGGCGCCTGCGGTGTCGTCGGCGGCGCTCATCCGAAGATGCCGCCGATGCCCGAATTCCCGGTGTTGCCCGCGGTCGTCGTCGTCACCGGCGTCCGCCCGGTGATGACCCGGATGCGTTGCAGCGCCTCCTGGTAGAGCGCCTCCGCCTTGATGGTGTTGCGCTCCGACTCGGCCAGCAGACCAGGATTGGTGACGCCGGCGTCGTAGCACTGGTTCGCCGCCGTGCCTTCGAGGCCGTACGCCTTGGTCAAGAGGGCGGTCACGTCGGGGTCCGGTGACGGCAGGTTCGTGTTGGCCATCTCTGCGTCGTTGAGGAGCGTGCTGCAGGCGGCGTGCATGGCGCCTGCGCCGTTCGGCACGTCCTTGGGGAGACGCGCGTTGTCGGCCACCAAGGTGCCGATGTCCCCCCCGAGGTTGGTCCCGCCGACCCAGACCGACATGCGGTGCGCGGCCGATCCCTCCTGGTCCGCGCCGGCACACGACGTCAGGGTGAGGGCGCATCCGGTCATCAGCACGAGTGAGGGCACGAGGAAGCGGTGCCTCATACGGCCTTGACGATGTGGACCTCTTTGCGACCCTTGCGGAGGACGAGGTAGCGGTCGTGCAGCAGGTCCTCGGGAGTGAATCGCCGCGCGTCGTCGCTCTGCCGGACATTGTTGACGTACGAGACCGCCCTGCTCGACCGCCTGCCGCGCTTTCTTCCTCGACGCCACCAGGCCGGTGCGCTCCAGGAGATCGGTGAGCGTCAGTCCGTCGAGCAACTCCGCCCGCGGAACGGTCGTGGTCGGCGCGTCCTCGGTCACGGCCAGCAGCATCTCCTCGCTCAGCCCCGCGATCTCCTCTCCGAAGAGCGCGGCTGACGCCTCTTCGCACTTGGCCACCTCTGTCTCGCCGTGGACGAGGCCCGTGACGGCGCGGGCCAGGGCCCGCTGGGCCTCGCGAAGCTGCGGCTGCTCCGCCGTCATGCGATCGAGGTCGGTGATGGCGTCGTGCTCGAGGAAGGTCAGGAACCGGAGCAGCTCGCCCACCTGTTCGTCGGGCGTGTTGAGGAAGAACTGGTACATGGTGAACGGACTCGTCCGCTCGGGGTCCAACCAGACCGTGCCCGACTCCGTCTTGCCGTACTTGGTCCCGTCCGCCTTCACGATGAGTGGCGTGGTGAAGCCCCACACCTCGTCACCGCACACCCGGCGTACGTAATCGACCCCCATGGTGATGTTGCCCCACTGGTCGCTGCCGCCGAACTGGACGTCACAGCCATGGTCGAGATGGAGCCGGAGGAAGTCGTAGGCCTGGAGCAACATGTAGCTGAACTCCGTGTACGAGATCCCCTGGTCCGGCCGCTCGAAGCGGCTCTTGACGGACTCCTTGGCCACCATCTGGTTGACCGTGAAGTGCTTGCCCACGTCGCGGAGGTACTCGAGCGTCGACAGCGTGCCGAGCCAGTCCGCATTGTTGAGCAACAGGGCACGATCGTCGGCGAGGTCGAGGAACTGGCCCAGCTGAGGGCGGATCGCCTGGAGGTAGCCCTCGATCGTCTGCAGGTCCAGCAGTTGCCGCTCGTCCTGCTTGCCGCCGGGGTCGCCGATCATGCCGGTGCCGCCGCCGGCGAGGGAGATGGGCCGGTGACCCGCTTCCTGGAATCTCCTCAGCGTGCACAGCTGCATGAGGTTGCCCACATGGAGGCTGTCAGCCGAAGGGTCGAAGCCGGCGTAGACCGTCAGCCCGGGCTGGTCGAAGCGCTTCGGGAGGTCCACGTCGGTCATCTGGTGGATGAGGCCGCGGAAGATGAGGTCCTCCGAAAGCGTGGGCATGCCTCGACTTTGCCATACGCAGGTAGGTTGATCGGCCGCATGGGCGTTTCTCGGCACGATCGGTCTGGTCGGGCCCTCTCGCTGTCGGGCCTGGTGCTGCGGTGATCGGGTCCAATGGGGCGCTCGCCCTCCCGATGTCGGGCTCGCTCCCGCCCGACCTGCAGGGAACGCTGTTCCGAGCCGGGCCGGCGTGGCCATGGGGTTCTGCGGGTGCGGGTAGTGGCGGCGGTGGCGACGGTGGCGGCGGTGGCAGTGGCCCAGGGGGCATGGACGAGCTCGCCGGCGCTCTGCATGCGGTGGAGTTCCGAGATGGCCGGGCCGTCTCCTACGTCCGCCGGGAGTCCGAGGCCGATGCCTCCGTGTTCTGGCACGGGGGATCGGTCCTCGCCCTCCCGGAGAGCGGGATCCCCTCGCGGTACTCGCGGTTCTTGGAGCCAGAGGAGTTCGCCGGCGGGCTGACCGTCCCGATCGCGTCGCACGTGCACCGCCTGGCCGCCGATGGCAGCCGGCTCTTGTTCGCTGTCGACGACGGGACGGCAGACGGCGGTGAGGTCGATGACGGAGCCGGCATCTTCCTGCGTATCGGCGAATGGGATGCCACCGGTGCGCTGCGGTCCGCGCGGTCCGTGGAGTTGGAGCGGGCGACCTGGCAGCACGACATCGCCGTCACGGGCAAACACGTGGTGTTCATTGAGTCGCCGACCACTCCCCTGCCACCCGGCCACGGTGGTTCGCCCGCGGTGTCCTTCGGGTGGATCCCCGGGGAGGAAGGCTGGGTGGGCGTCTTGTCGCGCCGGGGTGACGGTGACGGTGACGGAGACCGTGGCGATGGGGGTGGCGGCTCGGTAAGTGGGGCGGTGCGGTGGATCCGCCTGGATCCCTGCCTGGTGACGCACGTGCTCGGCGCACATGACGCGCCCGACGGGGCGATCGTCCTCTACGTCTGCCGCTACGGCGTGCCCGAGGTCGGGCAGCCCGTCGACCTCTCGACCTCGGTGGTCGGAGCGGCCGGCGTCGGGCTCTCGGGGATCGGGGGGACCCTCGGCGTGCTGGAGCGGTGGCGCATTGTGGGTGAGACGATCGAGCGCGTGCAGGTGGACGAACGCGCCGTCGAGTATCCACGGATGGATGCCCTTCTGGAGGGCGGCGCGTTCCGGTACGGCTACTCACTCGAGACCGCCTGGACTGCGGTTCCTCCGGTCCCTGGGGGTGGGGCTGGAGCCGGAGGTGTGGACGCCGACGCCGTTCCGGTGGGTTTGTTGAAGTTCGACCTCTCGCGAGACGAGATCGCGTCCTGGAGCCCGGGGCCGGGTTGCACGCCGAGCGAGCCGCTCTTCGTCCGGGCTTCCGATGGCCACGGCGACGACGAGGGCTGGCTGCTCACCGTCGTCGACGACCTGAACCGTGGCGCCAGCGACATCTATGTCCTCGACGCCTCCTCCCTGGGTCGCGCCAGACCCGAGGCGGTCATCCACCTGCCGGCGCGCCTGCCGGTGCGGAGCCATGGAGAGTGGGTGCCGGCCGGCCGGTACCGCTGAACGGGGCGACCGGACGGGCCGGGTCTCTCGCCGACACCGGTTGTTCGTTGTGCTTCTCCGCGTCGCGCGCGCGACCGTTCACACCTGCATGGCACCCACCCTCGTCAAGGACGGACCCCGACCCGCCTCGGTCTCGCGGCGAACCGAGGCGCTCGTTTCGAGCGTCACCCATCACCACCGGGCGATCTCTGCGCACCAGAGCCAGCTTCTCGGGGCCGTGGCCGAACTGGACCAGCGACGGGCGTGGCGCGTCGACGGCGCCACTTCCATGGTGGCCTGGCTCGTCCAGCGGTGCGGCGTCTCCGCCGCCACCGCCCGCGAGTGGGTGACGGCGGCGGCCCGCCTTCCGTCGCTCCCCAGGATCGCCGAGGCGCTCTCGCAGGGGAAGCTCTCGTTCGACCAGGTGAAGCCCCTCGTCGAAGTGGCCAAGCCAGAGACGGACGCAAAGCTGGCCGAGGAGGCGACGCACTGGTCCGCCAAGCAGGTGCGCGAACTGGCCCAGGCCGCACGGAACCAATCCGACCAACGGTCCGCCGGCACCTTCGCCCGACGATTCCTCCGCTTCGATGATCGACGCCGAACCCTGACCGGGACGCTTCCGGAGGACCAGTACGTCGTCGTCAAAAGCTCACTCATCGCCCGAGCCACCCGGCGAGGCCGTGATCGAACACCGTTCGACCAGCGGATGGCGGATGCGCTCGTGTCTGTCTGCAAGGCCGACGCCGCCGGGAAGGGCACAGTGCCCGGAGCCGCCGCGGGCAGTGCGCAAGCGGGAGGCGCCCGGCGCAACCGCCCCACCGTCGTGGTCCACGCCGACATGACCTTCCTCGCCGGGGGCGGCGGCGGCGCCGAGCTCGACGTCATGGGACCCGTGTCGCGAGAAGCCGCCCGGAGGCTGGCATGCGACGCCAAGGTCCTCGTCTCGGCGGATGGGGCCGATGGACGGAGTCTCAACCTCGGACGGACACGCCGGGACCCCAGTGACGCGCAGCGCATGGAGATCAGGCGGCGTGACAAGGGGTGCCGGTTCCCCGGATGCTCGCACACCGAATTCACCGACGTGCACCACGTGCGGCACTGGGTCGATGGAGGCTCGACGGATCTGGACAACCTCGTAGAGCTCTGCGATCAGCATCATCGCTGCGTCCACGAGATGGGATGGAGGATCTCGGGCAACCCCAACGTGGAACTGACCTTCGAGAGCCCCACGGGGAGGCGTTCGACGTCGACCCCCTCCCCGACCCTTATTGCAGCGAGAGACGGACCGCCTGGTTGATCGCGTCGTGGAGCGCGACGTTCTGCGCCCGGTCGGGCACCTTGACCCGCACGAGCGACGGCGTCGCCGTCTGCGTCGCCGCGGCCAGAGCTATGTCGAGCTGAGACAAGGCCGTGACCTCGTGCACGGCGAGTCCGAACCCGCGCGCGACCGCGCTGAGGTCGCTGCTGGGTGGTGTGCCGAAGAGCTGCTCGAAGACCGCCGGCTCCACCGACGTCGCCTGCGGCAAGAAGGAGAAGATCCCTCCCCCGCCGTTGTCGAGCACAACGAACGTGCAGGGTGACTCCGTCAGGTTGACCAGCCCCGAGACGTCGTGGAGGAAGGTCAGGTCGCCGAGGAGCGCAATGGTGCGAACGCCTCCACCCTCCGATTGGGCAACTCCCAACGCGGTCGACACGACACCGTCGATCCCGTTCGCCCCCCGGTTGCTCAGCACGCGTGGCGCCGTCGGGTGAGCTGCGGCAAACCACTCGAGGTCCCGGATGGGCATGGATGCCGCCACGACGAGTGTCGCTCCCGTTTCGGCCGCGTAACGGTGCACGACGCGGGCCACGAGGGGCTCACTGAGATCGGTGCCCAGGACGTCGGTGATGGCCGCCTGCGCCAGCGCCTCGCGCTCGCGCCACGAGTCGAGCCACTGCGGGTCGGACGGCGTGGCGGCTGCGATGGCGGAGTCGAGCCATTGGTCGGTCGCGCACTGGTGGAACTCGGTCGCCACCCGGAGCGGGTCGGCCCACCGTCGGAATGGATCGACGACGATGATGCGTGCGTCGGCACGGGCGGCGGCAGCGACGAACGTCCCGAGTGCTCGGGAGAGCCAGGGTGCACCGAGGATCACGATGCACTCGGGCGGCGGCGGCTCCGTCCGGACGATCGCATCGGCGGCGGCGACCGCACCTTCCAACCGGCTTCCCGACAAGGGGTCAGCCAGGACGGGCCAGCCCAGCCGGTCCGCGAGTTCTTTGACCCGCGCCGGGTCGGCCCTCTGCGACCACGGGCCACCCGCGATGATCAGTCCCCGACCGTGCAGCGGTTCGAAACCGGCGTTGGTGGCCGGAAACGTCCCCCCGCCCGCGGTCCGAACGAACACGTTCGGACCTCGACGCGCCGGGAGGGGTGCGGCCGAGCCGGTGAGGGGCTCGCGGAATTCGAGGTTCAGGTGCACCGGCCCGGGACCGCTCGCTCCGTGGACCGCCTCTTCGAAGGCCCGCACGGCCAGTGGCCTCCAGCTCTCCTCTTGGCCCTCGGCCGGCACGCCCGGCGCGTAGGCCCAGCGAGTCGCCGAGGCGAACAGTCCGATCTGTTCGATGGACTGCGGCGCGCCGGTGTGATGCAGTTCCGGCGGCCGGTCTGCCGTGCACACGATGAGCGGGACGCCGCCGTGGTGGGCCTCGACGACGGCCGGGTGCAATTCTGCGGCGGCAGTGCCGCTGGTCACGCAGATGACGGTCGGCCTCCCCGTCGCCATCGCCAGACCCAACGCGAAGAATCCACCACTGCGCTCGTCGAGGCGGACATGGACCCGGAGGCGATCAGCCAAGGGCAGCGCCATGGGCGTCGAGCGCGATCCGGCACAGACGACCGCATCGGTGACCCCGAGGCGAACCCACTCGTCGACGAGGGTGGCGCTGAAGGTGGCCTGTACGCTCACCCGGCGTGCCCCTCCATGTCGACGTGCGCGGATCCGGGCCGCCGCTGGTCGTCCTCCACGGCTTCACCCAGACGGGACGACTGTGGGGCCGCTTCGGGGAACTCCTCGCCGAGTCGCACACGCTGGTCGCAGTGGATCTGCCGGGGCACGGCGACTCGGCGCCGGTGCGAGCCGACCTGCCGACGACCGCTGCTCTGGTGGCGGAGGCCGTCCGCTCCGAGACGGGCGGCGAGCCCTGCTCCCTGCTCGGCTATTCGCTTGGCGCACGGGTGGGCCTGCACGTCGCACTGAGCACCGACTTGCCGATGCGCGGCGTCGTCTTCGTCGGCGTGACCGCAGGCATTGAGGATGCCGAGGAGCGTGCGCGGCGCCGGCGGTCGGACGACGACCTGGCCGACGGCCTGGAGGCCTCCGGGGACGTCGAACGTTTCATCGATGCCTGGCTGCGCGGCCCCATGTTCGATCGACTCGACGCGGCCGATGCCGCGCAACGTTCCGAGCGACTCCGCAACAGCGCGAGCGGCCTGGCCTCCAGCCTGCGATTGTGCGGGACGGGCACCCAGGAGCCCATGTGGGGTCTCCTTCCGAGGCTCGCCATCCCCGTCCTGGCCATCGCCGGGACCGACGACACCCGCTTTGCCGCGCATGCGCTGCGAGTGACGCGACTGGTGCCGCACGGCGTCGTATCCCTCGTTCCGGGCGGGGGCCATGCCGTGCACCTGGCTCAGCCCGAACAGGCCGGCCGGATCGTGCGTCACTGGCTCGACGCGGTCGAGGCGGGCCCCACCTGAGGAGTCGAAGGGCGGCACCTCAAAGGAGCAGCCCGACCGCGAGAAGCGCTCCGGCGAGGATCTGCAGCCGCGCCGTCGTCCCCAACATGGGCAATAGCGCTCGACCTTCCTGATCGCTCAGCGCCAGCCGGAGTGGGACAAGGGCCACCGGCAGCGCCAAGAGTGCCAGGAGCGCCCACGGCCGGTAGCTGGACACGACTCCGACGGAGAGCGCCACGCCCATGAGCGTGAAGCAGTACAACAGACCGGCCCGCCGCCGTCCGAGACGCACGGCCAGTGTCTTCTTGCCCGATTCGGTGTCCGTCGCGATGTCGCGCAGGTTGTTGGCCTGCAGCAGCGCTGCGGCCAGCAAACCCACGGGCACACCCACCCAGAAGACGAACCACCAGTCGTACCGATAGGCGAACAGGTGCCCGGCCACGGTGAAGACGAACGGCGCGTGCTGCACATAGGCAGCACCTCCCGTTGCCACGAGACCGAAGAAGACAAAGACAAAGAGCTCGCCGAAGCCGAGGTACCCGTAGGGACGGGGACCTCCCGTATAGGCCCATCCCGCAATGCCACACACGAGGCCGAGCGGGATGAGCCACCAGGTGACTCGGGCCGCCAAGCCCAGGCCGGCCAACGCCGCGATGCCGAAGGCGATGAGCGCGGCGATCTTGACCTCCCGCACCGTGGCCAGCTTGCCCGCCACGAGCCGGATCGGGCCAACGCGATGCTCGTCGGTTCCGCGCACGCCGTCGGCGTAGTCGTTGACGTAGTTCGTGCCTATCTGGATGCCGAGCGCCACGATCAAGGCCAATGCGGCGTTGAGCCAGGACACCTGGCGGTCGAAACTCGTACACGCGGTGGCGTGGCAGGCGCTCGAGATCTCCGGTGTGGTGATGACGAAGTGTCCGCTCGAGAGATAGCCGGCCGCCGTGCCGACCACGACCGGGACGATCGCTGCCGGAAGTGTACGCGGGCGCGCGCCCGCCCACCACATTTTCAGCGGAGGACTCACGGGCGACGCGGGAAAGCGCGAGAAATCCGGGGCTCGGTGCTCCACGAAGGCGTTCCGGCCCTCCTGCCCTTCCTCGGTCATGTAGAAGAGCATGGTGGCGTCGCCGGCGAGCTGCTGGACCCCGGCCAGACCGTCGTCGGCAGCGTTCATGCCCGCCTTGATCATGCGCAACGCAATCGGCGAGAGGGTGAGCATCTGCCGGCACCAGGCCACGGTCTCGCGCTCGAGATCGTCCAGCGGGACCACGGCGTTCACCAAACCCCAGTCGAGGGCCTGCTCCGCACCGTACTGACGGCAGAGGAACCACACCTCCTTGGCCCGCTTGAGACCGATCGTCCGGGCCAGGATCGATGATCCGTACCCGCCGTCGAAGCTCCCCACCTTGGGTCCCGTCTGGCCGAATCGCGCGTTGTCGGCCGCGATGGAGATGTCACAGACCAGGTGCAAAATGTGTCCACCGCCGATGGCGTAGCCCGCCACCATGGCAATGATCGGCTTGGGGATCCGGCGCATCAGAATCTGCAGATCGAGGACGTTGAGGCGTCCGATGCCGCGCTGGGCGACCTCGTCGTCACCGATGTAGCCGTCGTCGCCTCGGATCTTCTGGTCCCCGCCCGAGCAGAAAGCATCGGGGCCTTCGCCGCAGAGGACGATGACGCCGACATCGGGATCGTCCCGGGCCATGGTGAAGGCGTCGGTCAACTCGAAGAGGGTCTGAGGACGGAAGGCGTTGCGCCGCTCCGGGCGGCAAATCGTCAACTTCGCGATGCCTTCAGCCACCTCGTAGCGGATGTCCTGGAACGAGCCTCGCGACTCCCACGCAGGAAGGGGAAGAGGGCGGAGATCGTCGAGGGGATCATGAGGACTTCCTGTGACCACGGTCTGCACGGCGACCTACGCTACTGGCCGGTGCCTGAGCTCGTTGCACTCGACCTTCCTGGTGGCATCGGCTTCGTCGATGCGCTCCAGGCCATCTGGGACACGGGCGACGCCGCGGCCCCCCTCGATCCCCGACTGCCCCCGACGGCGCGCCAGGTGCTGCTCGACGCGCTGCGCCCGACGCGCGATTGTGGGCTCCGACGGCGAGCAGCGTGCGCTCGCGGACGGCATCGGGGTCGAGGACGGCGACGCGTTGGTCGTCGCGACGTCGGGCACGTCGGGTCGTCCCAAAGGCGTCGTGCTCACCCACGACGCCATCGTCGCCTCGGCACAGGCGACATCGGCCCGGCTGGGCGTCGATCCCGCCCGGCACGCGTGGATGGCCTGCTTGCCGCTCGCGCACATCGGGGGGCTCGCAGTCGTGACACGCTCGATCGTCACCGGCACGCCCGTCGTCGTCCTGCCGGGGTTCGAGGCCGATGCGGTCGAGGACGCGGGGCGCTCGGGCCTGGTGTCACACGTCTCATTGGTGGCGACCGCGCTCCAGCGCCTCGATCCCTCGGTCTTCACGTGCGTCCTCCTCGGAGGCAGCAGGGTTCCCGACGTTCTTCCGCCCAACGTCGTTGCCACGTACGGCATGACCGAGACGGGCTCGGGCGTCGTTTACGACGGACGTCCGCTCGAAGGGGTGGAGCTGGCGTTCCGCCCTTCGGAGGGAGCCGAGGAAGGAGCCGAGGGCGGCGCCGACGGGGAGATCCTGATCCGCGGCCCGATGTTGCTGCGGGCCTACCGCGACGGGGGCGAGGGGAGGGTCGTGGGGCCAGACGGGGCGCGGGACTGGTTCGCCACCGGCGATGCCGGTCGACTCGACGCCGACGGAAAGCTCGTCGTCTCCGGCCGCATCGCCGACGTCATCACCACCGGAGCGGAGAAGGTCTGGCCCGACGCGGTCGAACGCATCTTGATGGCCCATCCCGGTGTCGCAGAGGTCGCGGTGTGGAAGCGGCCGGACCCCGAGTGGGGCGAGCGGGTCGTGGCCTGGGTCGTCGCCGACGACGACGCCCCGTCACTCGACGACCTCCGTCAGCTGGTCGCCGAAGGGATCGCTCCCTGGGCCGCCCCCAAGGAGCTCGTCCTGGTGGACGATCTCCCCCGCACCGCCGCGGGCAAGGTCCGCCGGCGCGAGCTCGACGCCTTCGGATAGTCGCCGTCAGGTGCTCGGCGAGGCAAGGCCGGGCGCCGCACCCTCGGGCAGGTGGGCGGCGAGGCGGACGAGCTTGTCCGGGTTCCTCACCACGCGGACGCCCACGATGGACCCGTCCATGATGTCGAGCACGATCGCCCCCACGACGACGCCGCCATCCACCAAGATGGCGGCCGGTTGCCCGTTGAGCACGGTGGTGTGCGGGACGCCCTGCACCTTCTTGGCGACGTTCAGCAGGAATCTGGAGCTGCGGGCGGGACCGACCACGGGGCGCATGGCGGCGCGCACCTTGCCCCCGCCGTCGGTCCAGACGACCACGTCGTCTGACAGCATGGACAGAAGCCCCGAGAGATCTCCGGTGGCGCAGGCCACGAGGAAGCGGTCCACAAGGGCGCGTCCCTGGTGCAGGTCGGCATCGAAGCGTTGGCGCCGCTCCTCGATCCGCTGGCGTGCCCGCGACCCGAGCTGCCGGCAGGCGGCCGGCGTCCGGCCCAGCGAGCGTGCCACCTCCGCAAAGGAATACCCGAAGATGTCGTGGAGCAGGTACGCGGCGCGCTCGAGCGGAGTCAGCTCCTCGAGCAGCACGAGGAAGGCCAGCGACAGGGAATCCGCCTGCTCGGCGGCGTCCTCCTCCTCGACCGCCACGGGCTCGGGCAGCCACGGGCCGGCGTAGGTGACGCGCCTCGACCGTGCCGATTCGAGTTGGTCGAGGCAGAGGCGGGTCACGATGGTGACGAGGTAGGCGCGGACCGACTCGACGACCTCCCCCTTGCGGCGCAGCCAACGGATGGAGGCGTCCTGGACGATGTCCTCCGCGTCGGCTGCGCTGCCGAGCATCCGGTAGGCGATGCCGAACAGGAGCGGTCGCCATTCCTCGAAGGCGGCCGCATCGGCTTCGAGATCAGACAGCGGCCTTTCAGGCAACGACATTTCAGGCAACGACATTTCAGGCAACGGCATCGGTGGCGACGCCGTGCATCGGTATGTCGCAGTCGTCCGAGAAGCCCTGGCTGCGGAGGCCGAGTCCCGCGTTGAACCGTGAGCGGAAATTCTCGAGCGCCACCCAGGCGGCGAGTTCGACGAACTCCGCATCGCTGAGATGGGCCCGGAGGCGGGCGGCCAGATCCTCGGAGACCTCCGCCGGGCTGGCGGATGCCACCTCGGCGTACTCGAGAACCGCTCGCTCGCGCCCGTCGAACAGGTCACTGGTGCGCCAGCTGCCGACCGCACGCACCTTGGCCGGACTGATGCCGGTGTGCATCCCTTCGTAGTAGCCGTAGTCGATGCACCAGGTGCAGCCGATCCGCATGGCAGTCGCCTCCACGGCGAGCCAGCGCAGCGTCGGATCGAGTTTCTTCCAGCCGTACTGGACCGCCGTCTCGAGGCTGCCCATCGCCACGAGGACTCCGGCATGGTGTGCCGCGGCCGCAGTGGGCTCGACCATCTGCCCGAAGCGGTGCTTGGTGTAGCGGGCGCCCATCCGGGCGATGAGGCCCTTGGGGTGGTCCTGCAGTGGAACGTGAGCCATGACTTGCCTTCCTTGCCTTCCGTGCATTCTCCGTCACCACCATGAGACGGGACAGGGGGCCGGTGTGTGACATCGCACACCGCCCTGCCGTCAGCCCACGCCGCCCGAAGGTTGGGCGGTCGTGCCGCCGTCGACGACGAACGTCTGGCCCGTGACCCAGGAAGCGGCGTCCGACGCCAGGAACAGCGCCGCGGTGGCGATGTCGTCGGGGAGGCCCAGCCGGCGCAGCGGGATGTGAGCCGCGATCCGGTCCTCGCCCGTCTCCCACAGGGCGGCTGCCAGCTTGGTCTTGACGAGACCGGGCGCCAGCGCGTTGACCCGGACGTCAGGCGCCAATTCGAACGAGAGCTGCCGGGTGATGTGGAGCACCGCCGCTTTGGTCACGTTGTACCAGCCGATGCCCGGCTCGACCTCGAGCCCGCCGATGGAGGCCACGTTGATCACCGAACCGCGCAGACCTGCCTTGACGGCGGCGGCCGTCCAGACCAGCACCGCCAGCTGGTTCACCTCGAACGTCTTCTGCGCCCGCACCAGGTCGATGTCGATCATCGGTCCGAAGTACGGGTTGGTTCCGGCGTTGTTGACCAGGATGTCGAGCTGGCCGAAACGGGCCAGCGTCCCCGCGACACAGGACTCGGCCTCCTCGGGTTTTCCGACGTGGGCGGCGGTCCAGGCCACCCGTTCTTCGGCTGCGCCCGCGGCGACGAGACCCGCTGCCGCTGCTGCGAGGTCGTCCGCCTTGCGGGAGGTGATCATGACGTTGGCGCCGGCTTCGGCGAAGCGGGCGGCCATGGCCAGGCCGATCCCCCTGCTACCGCCGGTGATCAAGGCCGTCTTTCCGTTGAGTTCGAGCTCCATCGCCTGAGCCTTGCACGGCCCCGACGATGTGCCCCGTCCCGGCGAAGGAGCCGTAGCATCGCTCCCGTGAACCATCTGGCCGACGAGACGAGCCCGTATCTCCGCCAGCACGCCGACAACCCGGTGCAGTGGTTCCCCTGGGGAGACGAGGCCCTGCAACGGGCCCGCGACGAGGACAAGCCCCTCTTCGTGTCCATCGGCTACGCCTCGTGCCATTGGTGCCACGTCATGGCGCACGAGAGCTTCGAGGATCCCGACACGGCGGCTGACCTGGCGAAATCTTTCATTTCGGTCAAAGTCGACCGCGAGGAGCGACCCGATCTCGACGCCGTCTACATGGCCGCCACCCAGGCCCTGACCGGGTCCGGGGGCTGGCCCATGTCGGTCTTCTGCACGCCCGATGGGCGACCCTTCTACGCCGGGACCTACTTCCCACCCGTCGAACGCCACGGGATGCCCTCCTTCCGCCGCGTCGTCCAGGCGCTCGGCGACGCGTGGGCCAACGAGCGCGCGCAGGTGCTCGAGCAGGCCGACGCGCTGGTGGGCGCCGTGCGGCGTGAACTGCGCCTGGCCGAAGCCCTCAGCGAGGAGGCGGCCGGCGGCGGGACCGGTGGCGGGAGCCGCGCTCCCCTGCTTCGCCTGGCCGGAACGCCCGCCGAGGTTTCCCTCGACACCGAGGTCCTGGTCGAGCAAGTGGTGGCCGGGATCGCCGCGGGTTTCGATCCGGAGTGGGGCGGCTTCGGCCCGGCGCCCAAGTTTCCCCGGCCCACGCTCGTCGAGCTGTGCCTGCGCCGCGCCCGGCGCGGCGGGCCCGATGGGGCCCACGCCCGGCACATGGGACTGCGCACGCTCGACGCCATGGCGGCGGGCGGTATCTACGACCATCTGGTGGGCGGGTTCTGCCGCTACTCCACCGACGCCCGCTGGCTCGTGCCCCACTTCGAAAAGATGCTCACCGACCAGGCACAACTGGCCCGGGCCTATCTGCATGCGTGGCAGGACGGTGGACGATCCGAGTACCTGGTCGTGGCCACCGAGACGCTGGACTTCGTGCTGCGGGATCTCTCGACCCCCGAGGGCGCGCTCTACTCCTCCTTCGACGCCGACGCCGGAGGGGTCGAGGGCGCGCACGCGACCTTCACGGTCGAGGAACTGCACCAGATCCTCCCGCCACCCCTGGTGGGGCCCGCTGCAGAGTGGTACGGCATCACGCCGGGCGGCAACTGGGAGGGACGCTCCATTCCGGTGCGCCCGGTCGGGGCGCCGCTGGAGCGCCCACCCGAGGTGGAGGAGGCCCGCCTCCTGCTGGCGGCGGCACGGGCCCGGCGGGTCCAGCCGGCCCGGGACGAGAAGGTCCTGACAGAGTGGAACGCAATGACCGCGGCCACCCTGGCCGAGGCGGCGGGGGCGGCGGGCCGCCACGACTACGGGCGCCGCGCCGAGGAGATCGGCGAATTCCTCTGGGCGTCCATGTACGTCGACGGACGGCTGATGCGGAGCTGGCAGGGCGGACGGGCCCGCCACCTGGCCGTGGCGGCCGATTACGCCTGGCTCGCCGAGGCCTCCTTCCGGCTGTCGGAGTGGACGGGCCAGGCACTGTGGCGGGACCGGGCGGTCCGGGCGGTCCGGCAGCTGGTCGACCTGTTCTGGGACGACGAGTCGGGCGGCTTCTTCACCACCGGCAGCGACGCCGACGCACTCGTGGTCCGACCGAAGGAGTTCCTCGACGGCGCCGTCCCGGCCGCCAATTCGGTCGCCGTCGCCGCGCTGCTCCACGCCGGTGCCCTGGTGGAGGACCCGAGGATCGACGAGGCGATCGAGCGGACGGTGCATCTCGCCGGACCCCTGCTGGAGCGGCACCCCGGAGCGTTGGCCGACATGGTGGCGGCATTGCCGCTGTTGAGCGGGCGCAACGAGATCGTCGTCACGGGAGATCGGCCCGACCTGCTCGCCGAAGTGCGCCGGAATTGGCTCCCTGCCGCTGTCACCCTGTGGGGCGAGCCCGACGGCGGTCCGCTCTTCGAGGGGCGACCGCCCGAGCCGGGATTGGCCTACGTCTGCCAGGGGCGCACGTGCCAGGTTCCCACCACGGACGCCGCAGTCCTGGCTGCCCAGCTGGAGCCACTGCTCACATGAGTGGGCCCTTCGTGGATCCCGATCCGGAGACGGACGCCGACGAGGTCGGACGGCGGCGACACGTCGGCGGCACCTCCGGTGCCGGCGGGAGCGGAGCCTTCAGCACTCGGGACGGCACCGACGACGACACCGGCGCGGATGAGGACCACACGAGCCATGAAGAGGCCGAGGAGGCGGCGGTCGACCGCCGCCGCACACCCGAGACGAAGACCGACCCGACGCGCCTTCTCCGCCGCTCGGCCCGCCGCAAGGAGCGTGTCCCCACGGCGGGCGGCTCCACCCTCCACCTCCTGGTGTTGTCCTCCACGATCGAGGACACCACGGTCGTGGATCTGGCCACACGGACGGTGATGCGGGTCCGGGTGCCCTGGCCAGAGGGGCATGAACCCGACATCAGCACCTTCGACGTCGTGGAGGTGACGCTGGCCGAGGACCCCGAGCGGGACGACCTGGCCCGGCCGGAGGCAACCACCGTGGCCGACCTCCCCCGCCACGTCGGCACGCTGCGGGGCCGGCATCTGCGCAAGCTTCTGCGGAGGTTGGTGGCCTCCCCCGACGGCCCGCTGCTCGGATTCCCGGGGCCGTCTGCGCCCTACTGGGAGTTCCGGGGTTTCCGGCCGTCGGTGGCGCTGATCGAGCCGACGAGGCGCCCCCAGCTGATCCGGCGACAGGCTGACGGAACGACCTGGGTCCGCTTCGGATGGGACCGCGACGACGTCTGGTTGCCCGTCGAGGACCGGGGCGCTGCCCGCGCCCTCGATGCCGCCCGCCGCGAGCGCCTGAGTGGGAAGAGCCTCTCCACGGCGCTCGGATTCGAGCCCCAGTATCTCCTGGTGACGGTCAGCCCCCCGCGGGACGGGCACTGCTACAAGGTGTGCGCGGCGGTGCTGCCTCGGGGGTGATCATGCCGGCCGTTCTCAGGCCGGCAACCGGCTCAGCGGCCGAGCTTTCCCCCCGCCAGGTCCTCGGCCATGGCCCAGCCGAACGCCACCAGGCGGTCGCCCCGGTCGGCCTTGAAGCTTTCGAAGTGCGACTCGACGCCCTCGGGGATCTTGACCTTCGGGGCCACGAAGTCCAGACCACCGGCCACCGAACCGTCACCCTTCAGCACGAAGGTGCGGTCGTCGAGGCGGCTCTCGCAGCCGAAGCGCTTCGAGAGACGACGCGCCCAGGCCCTCTCCTCGCCCGAGGACTTGTGGCCGGGGAACGGCACGACATCCTGCAGACCGTTGAAGGCGCGAAATCCCTCGGGTGTCAGCAGGCGGGTCCCGAGGAGGACGTCCTCGTCGGGGAAGGCCAGCAGAGCCCGGCGGTACTGGTCCGCCATGATGGCCTTGAGCGCCGACTCGGCCCGCGAGGTGCGATCGACGAGTGCCAGACCCACCAGCAGGGACGGGGTCCCCCCGATGCGCTCGAGGGTGCAGAACGAGTACCCCCGCAGCTTGTTCCCCTCCCGGGCCTGGGTAATGAGCACCCAGGCCTCACGCTCCTTGGACAGATAGCCGATGTCGAAACCGGGCGGCCGGTCCGCACAAAGATCCGCCATTTCGACCAGCTCAGCATCACTGAGCGCAGTGCAATCCTTCGTGCTCACTACGATCGGCATGAGTTCAGTCTACTGGTTGTGCTGAACGCGTTCCCAACCGGCCCGAGCGCTCGTAGGGGTGGTTCTGCGCACTGCCGGACCCATAAAACCCCAGTCTCAAGCGGCATTTTTGCTCCGCTTCAGCGCCCCCTCAGGAGAGGACAGCGCTCTGCCCGAGCAGTCGTTTGAGTTCGCCCACCAGCCCGTTGCGACAGTCGACGTTGAACTCCGGCGGGAGGCGGAGGACCTTGGCACCGACATGGAGGAGCACCGGTGACTGTCCCGGGTGCCCGCTCAGCACGTCCTTCAACCCGTCGACCTTGGCGTCGGTGAGCACGCCGAGCGGCAACGTGATGTGCAGGTCTTCGGTGCCCCGCTCGAGGATCGGGCGGGAGACCTCCATGCAGACGATCTTCGGCTCCTCCTCGCGCAGGTCGAGCCGGCCCCGCACGACCAGGATGGCGTCGTTCTCGATGAGGGCGCCGTACTCGGCCATCGTCTTGGGGAAGACGAACACCTCCATGGCCGCCTGCAGATCTTCGAGCACGAACCGGGCCATCAGATCGCCCTTCTTCGTGTACGACCGCTTCAGTTCGGTCACCACGCCCCCCACCGACCGGACCGGGGCGCGGTCCCCCACCGCCGTGTCGTCCTCCCGCATGTCCGAGAGCGTGCAGTCGGTGTAGCGGGCCATCGCCGCCTCGTAGCCCATGAGCGGATGGTCGCTCACGTAGAGGCCGAGCATCTCCTTCTCGAAGGCCAGGCGCTGCGCCTTGTCGAACTCGGTGTCGGGGATGGCCACCTTGGCCCCGCCCCAACCGGGATCGGCCTGCTCGTCGTCCTCGAAGGCGGCGAAGAGGGATGTGATGCCCAGGTCCTGCTCCTTGCGGCGCTCGAGAGTGCGGTCGACAACGGACTCGAGGACGAGGCACAGCCCCTGGCGCGGGTGGCCGAACGAATCGAACGCACCTCCCTTGACCAGTGACTCCATGGTCCGCTTGTTGAGGACGACCGGGTCGACCCTGGCGCAGAAGTCGAAGATGTCCTCGAAGGGCCCGTTGGCGTTGCGCTCGGCCACGATCCGGTCCACCAGGCTCTCGCCCACGTTCCGCACCGCAGCCAGGCCGAAGACGATCGACTGCTCGGGCCGGCGGGTGCCGTCCTCGTCCACGGTGATGTCCGGCGCGAACTCCGCCACCGAGCGGTTCACGTCGGGCACCAGCACGTCGATCCCCATGGAACGGCACTCGGCGAGGTAGACGGCCGTCTTGTCCTTGTTGTCCTTGACCGACGAGAGCAGTGCCGACATGTATTCGACCGGATAGTGCGCCTTGAGCCAGGCCGTCTGGTACGCCACGAGGCCGTAGCCGTAGGAGTGGGATTTGTTGAAGGCGTAATCGGCGAAGGGCTCGATGATGTCGAAGAGCTGCGTCCCCAGCTCTTCGCCGTACCCCTCGGTGACGCAGCCGGCGACGAACTTCTCGCGTTCGGCGGCGATCAGCGCGGCGGATCTTCTTGCCGCACGCCTTGCGCAGGTTGTCCGCTTCCTCGAGGCTGTAGCCCGCGAACTTCTGGGCGACCCGCATGACGGACTCCTGGTAGAGCATCAGCCCATAGGTGTCCTTGAGAATGGGCTCGATGTCCGGGTGCAGGTACGTGAGCGGCTTGCGGCCGTTCTTCAACTCGGGATAGTCCCGGTGCATGTTGGCGGCCATGGGCCCCGGGCGGTAGAGGGCCACGAGCGCAGCGACGTCGTCGAAGCTCGTCGGAGCGAGCGCGCGCAGGGTCTGGCGCATCGCGTTCCCCTCGAGCTGGAACACGCCGATCGACTCGGCGCGCCGCAGCATCTCGAGCGTCGGCTCGTCGTCCAGGTCGACCCCGTCGATGTCGGGCCGCTCCCCGGTCTCCGCCTCGATCAGGTCGAGGGCCCGCTCCATGACCGAGAGGTTGCGCAGGCCCAGGAAGTCCATCTTGAGCAGACCCGAGGTCCTCGACCCCGTGCATTTCGTACTGGGTGACGATGGGCGCGTCCTCGGGATTCTCGCCTGCGCCAGGCTTGCGCTGAATGGGCAGGTAGTCGGTCAGCGGGTCGCGGGAGATCACCACGGCGGCGGCGTGGATGCCGTCCTGGCGCCGCAGCCCCTCGAGCCCGAGCGCGACCTCAATGACCTCCTTGGCGTCGGGGTCGGTGTCGCGCATGGTGCGCAGTTCGGCCGCCGCCGCGTACCCCTCCTCGTGCCCGTCGGTCTTGGTGACGCACGCGTGCAACGGCGTGTCGCGCCCCATCACGAGAGGCGGCATCGCCTTGGCGATCCGGTCGCCGACGATGTACGGCTTGCCGAGCACCCGCGCCGCGTCGCGCACGGCGGCCCGCGCCTTGATCGTCGAGAAGGTGATGACCTGGGCCACGCGATCGCTGCCGTACTTCTCCGCCGCGTAGCGCATGACGTCGGCGCGGTAGCGCTCGTCGAAGTCCATGTCGATGTCGGGCATCTGCTTGCGGCCGGGATTGAGGAAGCGTTCGAAGAGCAGGTCGTAGCGGATCGGGTCGAGGTCCACGATCTTCAGGCAGTAGGCCACACAGCATCCGGCCGCCGACCCCCGGCCGGGCCCGACCCGGATGTGCGAGTCGCGGGCGAAGCGAATCAGGTCCCACACGACGAGGAAGTAGGCGGCGAATCCCATGTTGCCGATGACGCCGAGCTCGTAGTCGAGTCGCTCGACCACCTGGTCGGGCAGCGAGGCGCCGTAGCGCTCCCGTGCGCCTTCGTAGGTGAGGTCGCGCAGGTAGGCCAGCGCCCGCTCCTCGTAGGTCTCGCCGCTGAACCGGTCCGGCACCGGGAACTCCGGCAGGCTGGGCTTGCCGAGCTCAATCTGCACGTCGGCCCGCTCCGCGATCAACAGCGTGTTGTCGCACGCCTCGGGCACCTCGCGGAAGAGGTGGCGCATTTCGGCTGCGGTCTTGAGGTAGTGCTCGGTGCCGTCGAACTTGAAGCGGTTGGTGTCGGAGAGGAGCGCGCCGGTCTGCACGCACAGGAGCGCATCGTGGGCGACCGCGTCCTCTCGGTGGGTGTAATGGCTGTCGTTGGTGGCGAGGAGCGGCGCGTCAATACGGCGGGCGATCTCAATCAGCTGGGGATTCGTCCGGTGTTGGTCGGCGATCCCGTGGTCCTGGAGCTCCACGAAGAGGTTGTCCCTGCCGAAGATGTCCTGCAGACGGGCCGCCTTCTTCTCGGCACCCTCGACATCGCCGGCCAGCAACGCCTGGAGCACCACGCCGCCCAGGCACCCGGTGGTGGCGATCAGGCCCGCATGGTGACGCTCCAGCAGTTCCCAGTCGACGCGCGGCTTGTAGTAGTAGCCCTCGAGATATGCAGCCGAGGACAGCTGCATGAGGTTGCGGTAGCCCTCGACCGTCTCGGCCAGCAGGGTCAGGTGGTAGTAGAGCTTCTGGCCCCCGTCGACGTCTCCCCCGGTGTCGTCCACCCGGCCCCGGCGTACCGGCCGCTCCAGGCGCGACTCGCCCGCCATGTAGGACTCGGTCCCGATGATGGGTACCACGCCCTGATCCCGGCACGCCTTGTAGAAGTCAAGGACGCCGTACATGTTCCCGTGGTCCGTGATGCCCAGGGCGGGCTGGCCGTCGGCCACGGCGGCAGCGACCAAGTCCCCCACCCGAGCCGCCCCGTCCAGCATGGAGAACTCGGTGTGGGTGTGCAGATGCGTAAACGACCGCTCCGACACCGGCCCTCCTTTCGCCACGTCCTGTGGAACTTACAAGTGTGTCATTCGCCCCGGACTCAGCAATCTATCCCGCCACGCGAGCACGCGGACGACTGAGCGAAGCGGTCCTGGCTCTCCGATCAGGTTCTGGCCCGGTCAGAGGTAGGCGCCCGTCCGCCCCGACTCGCCGGCCGAGGGCAATCCGCGCTGTCGCATCTCCTCGAGCTGCGCCCTGGCGGCCATCTGTTGTGACATAAGCGTTGCCTGAATGCCGTGGAAGAGACCCTCGAGCCAGCCGACGAGCTGCGCCTGGGCGATGCGCAACTCGGCGTCACTCGGCGCATCGTTGCCGAAGGGCGGGGCCATCCGCTCGAGCTCTGCCACCAGGTCGGGGGACAACACCTGGGACAGATCGCGGATCGACTGCTCGTAGATCTCGCGCAGCCGCACCCGGCTCTTCTCGTCGAGCGGAGCGGACCGCACCTCATCGAGCAGGGTCTTGACCATGGAACCGATACGCAGGACCTTTGCCGGCTCGTTCACCGACTCGGTCTGCCGATCCTCACCGGCCTCGGCCGCGCTGTTGGCTGCCAGGACCTCGTCCGGCGAGATCGCGCCGTCCATCCCGTGGTCGGGCGCGGGATCCTCGGTCACGTCGTCGTTCGTCGTGTCACTCATGGTGCCTACCGTCCTGTCCGCTTCCCTGTGGTGCTTCCCTGTGCCGCTGCCCTGTGGCGCCCCTGCCCATGGTCTCCGTGCCGGCGACGGCCAATGCTGCCACCGGCGGGTCGCACGCTCACGAAGCACGCCAGCCTAAGAGGGGGATGTACATCTCGGCCGCTGTCAGCGATCCATGCCGGGCCCTGAGACGCAGCTCACCGGTGTCGGCGGGGTCCAGAAATGCCGTCGGGGCGAACGGCACCAGGGCGACGTCACCCAGGCGCGACGCCACCTCCGCCGAGGGCACGCCGCCGAGCCACCCGTCGGCGATCAACTGCTCTTTCGTCCGTACCCAGGCGACATCGCCGTGGAGCGCCGACGCCGTGGCCGCCACATCAGTGGCCGCACCAGGACGGACGTGCAACCAACGGAATCGACCTTCACCGCTGATGAGGGTCACCGCCTCCATGATCTCGGGCCCGATGAGCTCGACCGAGTTGCCGACCTCGACCTGTCCGTGATCGGCCGTAACGACGAGTACGGATCCGGGAGGGAGCGCCTCGAGGACGGCACCGACGAGGCGATCGACTGCCGCCAGCTCGTCGTCGTAGTACCGCCCCAGTCCCTCTGCGTGGGCCACCTTGTCGATGCCCTCGTAGTAGGCGTACACGAACGGAGCCCCACCGGCGGTCAGGTCGCGGACCGCGGTGACGAGTCCGGCGGGCGTGTGCCAGCGGTGCAGCTCCAAGCGGCCCAGGTGGGCCGCGGTGAACCCCGTGGGCCCGAAGTCGTGCCTGGTGACCACCGGGACCGGACCGGGTGCCCCCGGAAACGACTCGAACGGCTGGAAGGTCGGTGGCGGAAAGGACATCCGGGCGTCCGCACCCCGGAGTGACCACTGGAGCACGTTCATGACGTCGCCGTCGACGGCCACCCTGTAGCCGACCACACCGTGCTCAGCCGGCACCCTTCCCGTGACGAGCGTGGTCAGGGCACAGGCCGTGGTGCTCGGCGCGACCGAGGTGATGGGACCCCCGATACCGCCGGCGAGGACCGGAGCCAGGGTGGCGCGCTCCCGGAGCTGCTCCTCGCCCAGTCCATCGATCACAAGGAGGACGATCTGCTCGGCTCCGGCCACCGGATCGGGAAACCACCCGGGCAGCGCCGTACGGCCAGGGTGGGCCAGCTCGCCGAGCAGGCTCGGCACGACACGATGCAGGCACGGGCCATCCCAGTCGGGAAGGACCGGATCAGGCTGGTTTCCGGGCCGCATTCCCTTTTCTGGGGGCAGCGACACTGCCGCCTGGGCCGGTACGCCGTCACTCACGAGGGGACACCCTACGACCCCCACACCCCCTCTACCCACGAACGGGCCGGTAGGATTACGTGCTGTGAGGGTTTCTACGCGCGGTGATTACGCCAGTCGGGCGCTGCTCTCGCTCGCCCTCCACGGGGCGGAGACACCCACCTCGGTCAGGGATATCGCGGTCCGGACCGCCCTCCCCCAGCCCTATCTGGAGCAGATACTCCTGGCGCTCAAAGGTGCCGGTCTGGTCCGGTCGAAGCGGGGTGTGGGCGGCGGCTACGTACTGGCCCGGCCCCCCGAGGAGATCTCTCTCGCCCAGATCGTGTCTGCCGTCGACGGTCCCATCGCAGCCGGCGACTTCGGCGAGCCCCACGAGAACGGCGCCTGCGACCACGAGGGCCAGTGCGTGCTGCTCGCCGTGTGGGCCGACGTCGGAGAGACCATCCGCACGAGGCTGCAGTCGTACAGCCTGGCCGACATGGTTGCCCGGGCCCAGGGCGGCGTTGTGGCAGCGGTCTAGAACGCGCTCTGGCCCGCCACCCTCCTCCTCATCCCCTGATGTTCCACGCCTCGATCGCCGGCCAGTCGAGGTCCCAGCCGAGGACGCAGACCGCCCCGGTTCGGAGCAGGAACAGCCGACCGGCCACCGGGGGCAGTCCCAGCCACCGCGCCGTCAGGACGCGGAGGACGTGCCCGTGGGCCACGCACAGCGTGTCGGATTCGAGTTCCCGCGCCCGCTGAATGACCCGGTCGGCCCGCCGACCGACGTCGGCGGCGGTTTCGCCGTCGGGCACGCCGTCGTCCCAGATCGTCCAGCCGGGCCTGAACTCCCGGATTTCGGGGGTGGTCAGGCCTTCGTAGTCGCCGTAGTCCCACTCGACGAGGTCCGGGTCTGACTGTCCGTCGAACCCGGCCAGGGTGCAGGTCTCCTCGGCCCGGACCAGCGGGCTGGTGAGCACTTGCCCGAACACGGGGGGCCCGAACTGACGGACCAGCAGACCCGCGGCTTTTGCCTGTTCACAGCCCTTGGGAAGGAGCGGAATATCGGTGCGCCCGGTGTGTTTGCCGGTCTCGGACCACTCCGTCGCACCGTGTCGGAGGAGCACCATCCGGCCAGGCATGGGGCGTAGACCAGCACGGGCCGGAATCCGGCGCAACTCGGTGCGAACACCCCGATGGAATGATCCGGAGGCCGGCCCGGTTATACCCGACAGGTTGATCCCGGATTCGTCCGGGTACGTACGACTGAGAGTGAGCGAAAGAACGTCTGGAGCGATGATGAAGAGCGCGGTGAGCACGTCGGACACATTGGGACTGATGCTGCGAGACCTCGACCAGTTCCCTATGCCCGATCACGAGCAGCAGGTCGAGTTGGCCAAGCGGGTCGCGGCCGGAGACGACGCGGCGCGGAAGCAGATGGTGGCGGCCAACCTGCGGTTGGTCGTGCACTGGGCACGGCGTTACCAGGACCGGGGCGTCGACATGGCCGACCTGGTGCAGGAGGGAACGTTCGGTCTGATGCGCGCCGTGGACAAGTTCGACTGGGAGCGCGGCTTCCGGTTCTCGACCTACGCCACGTGGTGGATCCGCCAGGCACTGCAGCGCGCCGTCCAGCAGCACGGGCGCACCATCCGCATCCCGCTCGAGGTGGGAGAGCACATCCAGCGTCTGGAACTGACCAAGTCCGAGCTCGCCAGCACCCTGGGCCGCGCGCCCACGGTGGCCGAGTTGGACGAGGCCACGGGAATGACGGCCGACGAGCGGGAGGCCCTCGAAGATGTGGCCCGCGTGACCGCATCGCTCGACCAGCCCGCCGCGCTGGAGTCGTCGACCACCCTGGGCGAGCTCGTCGCTCCCGACAGCTCTGACTTCGTGATGGACGTGGAAGAGACGATGGTCTACGACCGGGTCCGCGACGCCGTCGAGCGCTTGCCGGGCCTGCAGCGGGACGTCCTCCGCCTCCGCTTCGGGTTCGACGGGGACTCCCCTGCGTCGTTGCAGTCCACGGCGGAGCGACTCGGAGTGGGTGTCCGGCGAGTGCGCCGGGCCGAGGAGGAGGCACTGGCCGCACTCCAGTTCGACGCCGACGTGGTCGGCATCCACGAGGCGGCCTGACCTTTCGTCCCTCCGGGCTCGGACACCCGAGACCTGGCGCAAGCTAGCCCAGGTAGGCCTGGAGATCTTCGGGCAGTACTGAGGTGAATTCGTCGCGCTCACCCGTGACGGGGTGGTCGAAGGCGAGCTTGAAGGCGTGGAGGAAGAATCGCCCAGATCCGAGCCGCTTGTCCGCCACCCCGTAGCGGGCGTCGCCCACCACGGGGTGCCCGATGGCTGCCATGTGGACGCGGATCTGATGCGTCCTCCCACTCTGGAGTGCCAGTTCGAGCAGGGTTGTCGGCTTCTCCCCGCCGCGTCGCTCCACAACGGTGTAGGCGGTGCGCGCCGGTTTTCCCGAGGCGGTGACCGCCATCTTCGTCGGCGTGCGGGCCGAGCGGCCGATGGGCGCCTCCACCTCACCGCGGTCGTCGACCACGTTGCCGACCACCAGGGCCAGGTAGCGGCGCTCCATGGTCCTGGTCGCCAGCTGGTCCACCAGCGCCCGGTAGGCCTCCTCGGTCCGGGCCACGGCGAGTAGGCCCGACGTGCCCTTGTCGAGTCGGTGCACGATCCCCGGCCTGTCGGGCGGGCACACGCCTGCCACCACGAGGTCGGCGAGGTCGGGGAAGCGGGCCAGCAGTCCGCTCACCAGGGTCCCCTCGTCGTGCCCGGCGCCCGGGTGCACCACCAGGCCCGCCGGCTTGTCGACGACGACCACCGCGTCGTCGGCGTGGACGACCTCGAACCGCACGCCCGGCTCGGGCGCCACGCCGGCGTCCTTGGCCGCCGGCAGCCTGATGGTGAGCGTCGTGCCCTCACGGAGCACCTCACGCCCCACCGAGACGGGCGCATCGTCGACCAGGACCCGCCCCTCGGCGATCAGCTGCGCCGCCGTGGCCCGGGAGACGTCGGCCACCATCGCCACGCCACGATCGACCCGGACGCCTGCCAGCAGCGGCGGGATCTCTGTCGAAATGGTCTCTTCAGGATCCCCGCTCACCCCGCCTCCTCGACCTTCGGCTGGACCGGGGAGCGGTCCCCGAACAAGAGCGCGGCGATGATGATGATCACACCGACGGTCACGCATGCGTCGGCCAGGTTGAACGTCGGCCAGTCCGTCAGCGTGACGAAGTCGGGCACCCGTCCCCCTGGGCCCCCGACGATCCGTTCGCTCAGGTTCCCGACGGCGCCGCCGAGCACGAGGCCCGATCCGACCGCCAACGTCAGGGTGCGGACCTGCGCCACCACGATGGCCAGCACCACGACACCGATGCACAACAACACCGTCACAAATAGCGCCCGGCCGCTGAAGAGGCTGAAGGCAAATCCTGAGTTGTAGGTGAGCGCCAGCCCGAACGGTCCCCAGACATGTCGCACGTCGTGGAGGTGGTCCACAGCGAGCGACGTGGTGACCCGGTCCGCCACTACCACGATGACGGCGATGACAAACGCCAGGACGCCGAAGCGGGTTAGCGCCGCGACAGTCCTCCGCTCTTGCACGCCACGCACAGCCGGGCATATGGCAGCGCCCGTAGGCGCGGCTTGGGAATCGGCTGGAAGCAACGCTCGCAGTATCCGTAGGTCTTGTCGTCGATGCGCTTCAGCGCGTCGTCGATCTCCTCGACCGCCAGGCTGGCCTGCCCGGACAGCGCGAGGTTGCGTTCGCGGTCGACCGTCACGGTGCCGCCTTCGCCCGACTCCTCGTCGAATTGGACGTCACCGGGCTCGCGCTCGAGCGCGAGCGAATCCGCCTCGGCACGCAGTGACGTCGCCTGCTCTTGGTAGATGGCGCGGTCGGCCAGAAGCAGCTCGCGTACCTCGTCGAGGAACTTGGTGTCCTTGGCGTAGGGGCCGGTCTTGGGCCGTACGGGCGCGGGCGCCTTGGGCTTCGGCGTGAAGGTCGTGCGGGCCGGGGCGACCACCGCGGCCGCACCGTTTCCCGCCGCGACCTTGGACCCCGAAGCGGCCTTCTTGGCGGCGGGCTTGTCGGCCCCCTTCTTCGTGGTGCGGCCGGAGCCGGGCCCGCCTTCTTGGCGGGCGCGGCCTTCTTGGCGGCGGTGGTCGCCTTCTTGGCCGGCGGGGCCGCCTTGCTGGTCGTCACCGCCTTCTTGGCCGTCGCCGCCACGCTCTTCTTGGACGTGGCGGGCGACTTTGTCGATGACGATGCGGGCTTCTTTGCCGCGCTGACTGCCTTCTTCACAACAGGAGCTGCCTTCTTTTTTGTGGGGGCGGGACGCTTTGTCGCCGTCGCGTCAACCTTCGCCGAGGTCTTTTTCTTCCCGGCGCGTGCGGTGGTCGCGGGCGCAGGTCGCGATGCTGGTGCCCGCTTGACCTGGGCACCTTTGCTCGCTGGGGTCATCGTTCCCTCCTTCGGACCACGTCATGTGGCCGGTTTCCCCGGCTACAACCTCGCCTGGGGAGCGGGTGACGATACCGGACGCGAGGGGCAGGGGCAACAAGCCCTGCTGTCCCGATGGGTGGATCAGAGGGACCCGGGCGCTCCCGAGATGGATGCGTTCTCCAGGTTCAGGGTCGGCGCCCCGTCGTCCGCCTCGGGCCGCCTGCCCTGAGTCTCTTCGGGCTGGGACGCCGCGGCCGGACCGGCCTTCGGCTTCACTCCCATGAGCGAGTTGGCCGGCTGCACATTCTCGTCCACCCACTTGAGGATCTCCGACAGCGCGCCACGCAGCCGGTTGCGCTCCGACTCGAGGTGCCGGGCCATGCTCTCGACGTCGGTCGCCAGCTCGGTCCGCGTGGCCTCCAGGCGTGCCACTTCGTCCCGGAGCTTCTGGTGCGTCTCGGCTTGCAGCTGCGCCGCTGTCGCCTCGGCGACGGCGATGGAGGCCCGCGCTTTCTCCTCCGCCTGGGCGATCACGGCGGCAGCCTCCGCCTCGCTCTCCCGCTTCGTCTGGTCGACGAACTTCTGGGCCAGGAGGAGCGTGCGCTGCAGCGTCTCGTCGGAGAGGGCGTTGGCCTCGGCGGCCGCAGCAACGCTCTCTTCGCTCTCGGCCGCCACGGGTGCGGCACGCTTGTCCCGCTCGAGCTGGGCGATGCGCTCACTCGCCTGGCGCAACCGCTCGTTGAGTTGCCGTACGTGCTCTTGCAGCGCTTCGGCTTCCTGGGCCGCCTTGTCGAGATACTCGTCGACCTCGTCGACGTTGTAGCCCTTCAACCCGAGGCGGAACTCGACTGTGCGAAGCGTGTCGAGGATCGATGAGGGAGCCTGAGAATTGTCCATGGATCCCAAGTCTAACCCTCCCTCCTGGCCATACCAGGAATGGAGGAATCAGTGGAGAAGCACGGGAATCAACACGAATTGCGCAACCAGGATGACGACCAGGAACGAGAAGTCGAGCCCGCCCATCGGCTTGATCAGCCGGCGCACCGGCCGGAGCACCGGCTCGGTGGCCTGGAAGAGGAAATATTGGACCCGCGCCAACGTCGTCCCGGGTTGAATCCGGAACCAGCTCAGGATGGCGTAGGGGAACATGACCAGCCAGATATAGGCCTCGATCAGCCACGCCAGGAGATGAAAGATGCTCACCAACCCGCGAGGGTAGTGCGTTTAGTCGCGGCCGAAGCCGCGCTCAACCAGTCGCTGCCGTTCCTCTTCGGAGACCTTCACGTTCGTGGGGGCGAGCAGGAAGACCTGGTCGGCCACTTTCTCCATTTCGCCGCTCAGGGCGTAGGTGACCCCGCTGCAGAAATCGATCATTCGCCGTTGCAGGTCCCGGTCGGCCATCTGGAGGTTCACGATCACCGGGCGGTTGTCCTTCAGGCGGTCGGCGATCTCCTTGGCATCGCCGAACCGAGACGGGGCGACCACGTGGACGCGGCCCGATGGAGCCGGCGCCGGCCCGGTGGGGTTCATGGTCGTGTCGACCGGCACCGCCCGCACGGCGGTGGGACGGGGCGAGACGTTGCTCGGTGTCGACCGGGGCTGCTCCCTCGGCTGGGCCGACTCGCGGGGGATGGTGCGAACCCTGCTCATGCCACCGCTGAACGCCTCGGTCGGCTCCTGGTCCAGGTCCTGGGACCGGGGCTCGACCCTGGTCGCGGCCGAGAAGCCACGTGGCGCGCGGTCCTCCAGGTCGTCGTACTCGTCGTACTCGTCATCGAGCAGGCCGAGATACACCATGGTTTTCTTCATGAACGAGGGTGACATTCCTTCTCCTGTCCTCGCACAGCGTAGTGCCTGCTTGGCAACCCAGGCAGGTCCTGTCGGCCCGGCACCCGGGCCCACGCTGAGCCTGCGCCTCGGCGCCGGCTCCGGCTCCGGCTCCTCACGCCACCGTGGCCGGTGGCCGGGCTCCGAAGAGGGCCCGCCCGATCCGCACCATCGTCGAACCTGCCGCCACGGCGGCCTCGAGGTCGTCGCTCATGCCCATGGAGCGCTCCTCCAGCCCCAGGCGGTCGGCCAGGCGCCCCACCGTCTCGAAGGCCTCCGTCGCTGCGTCCTCGCCAGGCGCGGCCACCGTCATGAGACCCCGTACATCGAGCCCAAGGTCGCGGAGGCGTGTCACGAGCTCGCCCGTCGCTCCCGGGGCGCATCCGTTGCGGCCCGCCAGACCCGTCGTGTCCACCTGCACCAGGACCCGTGCCCCCGGCGCGAAGCGGGCGATGCGCTCGCCCTCGGCGGCGCGGGCCACGCTCTGCCAGAAACCCACCAATGGCGCGAGTTGCGCCACCTTGTTCCGCTGCACCGCGCCGAGGAAGTGCCAGACCACCCCGGGCTCGTCGCTCTCGGCGGCCGCCTTCGCCACGAGTTCCGCCGCATAGTTCTCGCCGAGATCCGTCAGCCCCGCCCGGCGCGCCGCACGGACCGCCTGCGGACCGAACCCCTTGGTGACGCCGATCACTCGCACCCGGGAGGCCTCGCCACCGGCGCGCCCGATCCGCTCCCGGACCGCGTCGAGCTTTCGCGCGACCTCGTCGCTAGCGGAGGAAGGAGGGGACGTCGAAATCGTCGTCTCCCAGGTCCAGCTCCTCTTCCGCACCCCCGGTGGCGTCGGCGAAGATGTCCACCGGCTCCGGCGTCGAGAAGATGCTCGATGCCAGGTCACCGGCCTTCGATGTCGACCCGGTGCCTTCCTCCCAACGCTCGAAACCGGCGGCGATCACGGTGACGCGCACCTCGTCGCCCATGTTGTCGTCGATCACCGCGCCGAAGATGATGTTGGCGTCGGGATGGGCCACGCCGTGGATGATCTCGGCGGCCTCGTTCACCTCGAAGAGCCCGAGGTCAGAGCCTCCCGCGATATTGAGCACCATGCCCCGGGCGCCCTCGATGGACGCCTCGAGCAGCGGTGAGGTGATGGCGGCCCGCGCCGCATTGGCGGCCCGCCCCTCCCCGATGGAGGAGCCGATGCCCATGATGGCCGTGCCGGCGTTCGTCATGACCATCTTGACGTCGGCGAAGTCCGTGTTGATGAGGCCGGGCACCGTGATGAGGTCGGTGATGCCCCTGACGCCCTGCAGGAGAACCTCGTCGGCCATCTTGAAGGCGTTGACCATGCTGGTCTTGTCGTTCGAGACCGTGAGCAGCCGGTCGTTCGGTATGACGATGAGGGTGTCGACCTTCTCCTTGAGGATCTGGATCCCCTTCTCCGCCTGCATGGCGCGGCGCCGGCCCTCGAAGGTGAAGGGACGGGTCACCACACCGATGGTCAGAGCGCCGAGGCTCTTGGCGATCTCGGCCACGACCGGCGCCGCACCGGTCCCGGTGCCGCCGCCCTTGCCCGCCGTGATGAAGACCATGTCCGCGCCCTGGAGCGCTTCCTCAATCTCCTGTCGGTGCTCTTCGGCGGCGAGACGCCCCACCTCGGGGTCGCTGCCCGCGCCGAGCCCACGCGTCGAGCTGGCGCCCGATGTCGAGCTTCAGGTCGGCGTCGCTCATGAGCAGGGCCTGGGCGTCGGTGTTGGCCGCGATGAATTCGACGTTGCGCAGACCGGAGTCGATCATCCGGTTGACGGCGTTGACGCCTCCGCCGCCGATCCCGACGACCTTGATCACTGCCAGGTAGTTGCCCTGGGAAGGCACGGTCGTCATGAACTCCCTCGTCCTTGGGTCGATCGCCGACCGCTCAGTTGCTGATTGTTGCCGCCAGACGTCTCCCGCTGAATGCGGCCAGGCACCCATCCCTGAACCTCTGGAGAAGGTTGATGTTCACGGTGCGGGAACGTGGCCCCACCATACGGGGGGTGTTCAGGCTGGTCAAGCATACTAGGTCAGCCTGAGGTCACCGTCGGCGCATCGGGGACGCTGACGTCGATCACATCCCCGTTGTGCAGGGAGGCCCCCGCCAGAATGGAGGAGACGTCCTCGTACTTGGCGGTGAGCTCGGTCGCCGTGCCGATATCGACCACGACCGGTGTGGTCAGGGCCAACTGCACCCAGCCGGCCGGCTCGACCGTGACCCCCGTCACCTGGCCGACGAAGGACGCCGGCAGCGTCGACGCCACCTGGAGGCCCGGCGAGTCCTTGGCGGAGAGCACGGTCCCGGGCGCACCGGGCGTCTGGGGGACGGTCAAGAGCAAGAGGCCCGGTGGCCGGGTGGCCGACTCCTCGAGCACCCGGCCGTCGTTGCTGAGCGACTCCCACGTGCCGGCCGCGGTGTTGACCGTGAAGGTGGGCGTCTCCTCGGTCACGGCGATGTGGACCCCGTCGGGCCACGACACGTGCACCGACGCCGTGCGCACCCACGGGAGCTTCTCGAGCCGGGCCGCCGCGGCCCCGCCGTCGACGTCGAGCAGTGGCGGATGACTCGCCAGTCCGGCCTGCGGCCACCACCTGGGCCTCCGTCTCGTGCACGTTGCCCGTCACGGTCACGGAGCGGGCGGAGAAGATCGGCGTATGGACGAGGAACCACCCGCCCACCACGAGCACCGCCACACCGAGCACGACCCCGGCGATGATCAGGCGGCGCCGACCCTGTTCCTTTCTGACCGCCGTCCGTCGGGCTCTGATGCGCGGATCCATGCGAGCCCCGATCCCCCTGAGCCCCTGATGCGCGCCCGTGGCGCGCCCCTTGCCCCCCGACGGGCCCTTCCTCCCCGTGGCCTCGTCCGGCGTCATGGCGCGTCATTCCGGTCCACCGGACCATTGTCCCCGTCGCCGAAGCCAAGCAGGCGGACCTCGGCCCGCAGCACGACGCCGGTCTGCACCGACACCACGTCTCGCACGTGCGCCATGAGCGCGTGGACGTCGTCCGCCCGCCCGTCCTTGTCGGCCTGAATGAAGTTGGCGTGCTTCTCCGAGACACGCGCCGTGCCGATCCGGAAGCCCTTCAACCCGGCCGCCTCGATGAGCCTTCCCGCCGAGTCGCCCTCGGGATTGGTGAACACCGAGCCGGCGTTGGAGCCACCGGGCTGATGCTGGCGCCGCCATCTGACGATGGCGGTCACCGCCTCCTGCTCCTTGTCGGCCGATCCCGGCGTGACGGCCAATTCCGCGGCCACGACCAACTGGGACGCCGTCACCGAGGAGGAGCGATAGCCGTAGCGCAGCTGGCTGACGTCGTCGGTCCCGCCGGCGTCGCTGCAGAAGATCGACCCAGCTGTAGCGGAGAGGCACGACGCCATGTCCGAGCCGTGGCCCCCGGCATTCATGCGCACCGCGCCGCCGATTGAGCCGGGCACGCCGACCGCCCAGGACAATCCGCTCCATCCGGCGTCGGCCACGCGGCGGGCCAGCACCGGGAGGGCCACCGCCGCGCCCGCCCGCACCACGGCGGGAGCACCGGCACGCTGGCGGCCCGTCGCCGGTGGGCGGGAGGTCCACCGCGCCGAAGCCCGCCCCGAGATGCACCACGATCCCTTCGAACCCCTCGTCGGCCACCAGAAGGTTCGAGCCGCGCCCGAGGACGAAGACGGCCGGGGGCTCCTCGAGCTCCGGCGCGTGCCGACGCCAGGTCCGGCGCACCTCGTCCAGGTCGTCGGGGCCCCCGATCTCGAGGAAGAGCGCCGCCGGCCCGCCGACGCCGTACGTGGTCAGCGGTCCGAGGGGCTTGCCCACGGTGGCCCGGTCGCCGAACGCGTCCGCCAGGGCGCGCCAGCGTCCCCTGGGTTCACCACGGCCTCACCGATTCACCTCGGGTGCTTTCACCACGACGGCGACTCGAGCAGCTCGTCGGGCAACGTCGTCAGATCGCCGGCGCCGAGCGTGATGCAGACGTCACCGGGACGCAGCTCGGCCCGCACGGCCTGGTGCAGCTCCTCCCAGCCCGCCACGTAGGTGACGGGAAGCCGCGGGTCCTCGGCTCCGGACGGCGTCGGCCACCAGGCGACCCGACACGCCCGGAACGGCTCGTTCACCGGCGCTGTAGATGTCGGTCACGACCAGCACGTCGGCGTCGGCGAAGGCGGTCCCGAACTCCGTCGCCAGTGCGGCGGTGCGGGAGAAACGGTGCGGCTGGAACACCGCCACGACGCGATCCCATCCGCCCGTCCGGGCCGTCGCGAGCGCCGCGCGCACCTCGGCGGGGAGGTGGGCGTAGTCGTCCACGAAGGTCACCCCGGCGGCCTCGCCACGGAACTCGAAGCGCCGGGTCACCCCGGCGAAGCGGGCCAGCGCCGCCTGGGCCGCCTCGAAGGGCACCCCCACCTGCAGCGCCGCCACAATGGCGGTCGCGCCGTTCCGGGCGTTGTGCAGGCCGGGGACTCCGATGTGGACGGGACCCAGCTCACCCTCGGGCCCCCGCACGGTGAAGGTCACGGAGCTGCGTTGCAGGTCGAGGTGCTCCATCACGTAGCTCGACGCGGGGTCGGAGCCGACCGTGGTCGCACCGTGCTCCCGGCCGATGGCCGCCGCCTCGGGGTCGTCGGCACACACGACCGCGCCCAGCCGCGCACTGGCCAGGAAGTCGGCGAACGCGCCCCGCAGCACCTCGAAGGTGCCGTAGAAGTCGAGGTGGTCCGGCTCGACGTTGGTCAGCACGGCCAGGTCGGGGGTGATCGCCTGGAAGGTGCCGTAGCTCTCGTCCGCCTCGACGACGAGCCACTCCCCCGTGTCCCAGACGGCGTTGGTCCCGATTTCGTTCACGTCGGCGCCGATGAGGAAGGAGGGCCGCAGCCCCGCCTCGACGAGGATCAGCGAGAGCATGGAGGCGGTCGTCGTCTTCCCGTGCGTGCCCGAGACAGCCAGGCAGCGTCGGGTGGCGCAGATGGCGGCGAGCATGGCGGAGCGGGGCACCACGCGGATGCCCCTGGCGCGGGCCTCGACGAGCTCGGGATTCTCCTGCCGCACCGCGGGCGAGTACGTGACGGCGTCCGCACCGGCCACGTTCTCGGGGCTGTGACCCACCGCCACCGTGATGCCGTGGGAGCGCAGTCGCTCCGCCACCGGCGAGTCCTTCAGGTCCGAGCCCGACACGTGGTGGCCCATGGCCCGCAGCACGAGCGCGATGGCGCTCATGCCGGCCCCGCCGATGCCCACGATGTGAATGCGTTGCGGCACGCCGAGGTCGAGGGCCGTCCCGTCGGCGCCCGCACCGCCCTCTGCGCCGGATGGTCCGGGAGGGGTGTCAGCGGGCATGGGCATCCACCAGTTCGGCGACGCGGGCGGCCGCGTCGGGGTGACCGTTCTGCCGGGCGGCCTCGCGCATGGCGCGCAGGCGTTCGGGATCGGCCAGCAGCGCATCGAGCTCCAGGGCGAGCCGCCGTCCGTCGCAGTCACGATCGGGAATCAGCACGGCCGCTCCCAGGCCGACCAGCGCCTCCGCGTTGCGCGTCCGGTGGTCGCGCGGCGCACCGGGCAGCGGGACGAGGATGGCCGGGACGCCCGGCCACCAGCAGCTCGGCCACCGTCATGGCACCGGCCCGGACGACGCACACGTCGGCGGCGTTGTAGAAGTCGGGCATCCTGTCCTCGAAGGGCACCACCCGGTAACGCAGCCCGGACCCATCGCCTTCGTTCCCAGCGACAACCACTGCTGCAGGCATTGCTGACCCTGGCACTTCCATTGCCTCGGCCACCGCAGCCGCCTCCGTCGTTGCACCCGGGCGGGTCCCGGGGGCGAACGATTCGTAGTCACGGCGCCCGGTGACGTGGTAGAGCGAGCGGTCGGCGCAGGCGGCCCACGGCCCTTCAGGCCAGGTCCGCCACGGCGCGGTTCACCCGCGACGCGCCGAGCGAGCCGCCGGCGCACGCCACGGTCTGACGGTCGGGCGGGAGGCCGAGCGCCACCCGGCTGGCCGCCCGGCCCCCGGGCGTCCGGTCGAGCGTGGCGAGCTCGGGCCGCACCGGCGTGCCGGTGATGTGGGCCCGGGGCAGGCCCGTGTCGGCGAAGGCGACCGCATTGGCCGCGGCGCGGCGGCCGAGCAGGCCGTTGACGGCGCCCGGCACGGCATCGGTGGTCATGCAGACGAGCGGCACCCTCGTGAGCACCGCCGCCAGGCCGGCCGGGAAGCTGGCGTAGCCGCCGACGACGACCACGACGCGGGGCCGCCGGCGCAGGAACGAGCCGACGGCGCGCACGCAGGCCGAGGCCAGGCCGACGACCGCGCCCGCGTTGGCCCACCACGCGGACGGGCGCATGCTGCGCCGCAGCCCGCGACCGTGGAGGAGCGTGTAGGGAAACTCGAGGGTCGGCCACGTCGTGGCCTCCTGTCCGCGGCGGGAGCCGTAGAGCTCGATCGACTCCGCCGGGTGCCCCCGGTCGACCAGCGCGCGCGCAATCTGCAGCGAGGGGACGATGTGACCGCCGGTCCCGCCGCCCGCAATCACCGTGGGGCGCCGAGCGCTCACCGACCTCGCGCCGTGCCGGAACGCTTGCGGCCCGACCCGGCGACGCGGAGCGTGCCTCCGGACTCACCTCGCCGGGCGACGTTGATCAGGATGCCCGCCGCCACCATGGTGATCACCAGCGACGAGCCGCCGAAGGAGATGAAGGGCAGCGGAATGCCGGTGACGGGCAGCACACCCACCACGGCCCCGACGTTGATGAGGGTCTCGGCCCCTATCCAGGCGACGATCCCCAGGGAGATCGAGCGCGCCGAAGCGGTCCGCCGACTGCACGGCCGCCCGGATGCCGAGCCACATGAAGCCGATGAGGAGAGCGAGTACGAAGAGGGCGCCGATGATCCCGAGCTGCTCGCCGATCACGGAGAAGATGAAGTCGGTCTGCGCGTTGGGCAGGAAGCCCCACTGGGCCTGGCCGCCGCCGATGCCCGAACCGACGAGGTGGCCCGACCCGAGCCCGATGAGCGACTGCATGACCTGGTACCCCGAGCCCGAGCTGTGGGCCGACGGGTCCATGAACGACAGCAGCCGGGCCCGGCGGTAGGGCGAGGCCACCGCCACAATCAGCGCCAGGCCGACCAGGGCGGCCAGCACCTTCATGACCGGCCCGAGCCGCACGCCCGAGACGAACAGGAGGGCCAGCGCGATGAAGCCGAGGACCATCGCCGTGCCCATGTCCGGCTGGGCCAGGATGAGCACGCAGGCGAAGCCGGTCACGATGAGCAGCGGGCCGATGATGCGCCGGTCGGCTGCGTCCTCGTCGAGTCGGCGGGTGATGAAGTCGGCGGCGAACAAGGTGAGGGCGAGCTTCATCAACTCCGACGGCTGCAGCCGGAACTGCCCGAAGCCGACCCAGCGGCTCGACCCCATGGCGTGGACGCCGAGGCCCGGCACCAGCACGACGAAGAGCAGGCCGAACGTCACCAGGAGGATGAGGGGGCTGAACCGCCGCAGCTTGCGGTAGTCGAAGCGGATGGCCAACCACAGCGCGATGCCGCCGATCGCCATCCACATGGCCTCCCGGATGAGGATGGCGTAGGGCGAGCCGTAGGTGGAGATGGAGATGACCGAGGACGCCGAGCCGACCATGACGAGCCCGATGACGCAGAGCAGCACGACGTCGACCAGCAGCAGCGTCGAGACCGACACCCGGTGGCTGCCGATACGGATGCCGAGCCCGTCGGCTCGGGCGGCCGCCCCGCGGTGCGCCGCCGACCGCGGTGCGGAGGCCGGCGTCTTGGCCGATGTCGTCCGCCGGGGCCGGGGGGCGGTGTGCCGCTCCGTCGGCGTGACGCTGCGCGTTGACGTCATGGCGCCCACTCCCTCTGGGCGCGGGCGCGCCGCTCAGCCCGGTCCGACACCCGATGCATGCGTGCAGTCTCCCCCACCGCGCGGCCGAAGTGGCGGACCGGCGCCGGGGCCGCGTGCCCGGCGTCCGGCGTCGAGGCGCGGCGCGGTCACGTGAACCTCGCCACGCTGAGGTAGTCCCCGTAGAAGATGCCGAGGCCCAGGGCGCAGAAGAGGCCGCCGAGGATCCAGAAGCGGACGATGACCGTGGTCTCGGGCCAGCCGCCGAGCTCGAAGTGGTGGTGGATGGGGGCCATCCGGAAGATGCGCCGGTGGAAGGCGCGGAAGCTGATGATCTGCAGAATGACCGACACGGTCTCCATCACGAAGAGCCCGCCGATGATCAGGAGGAGCAGATCGAGGTTGAGCAACAGGCAGATCGCGGCCAGGCCGGCGCCGATGGCCAGCGAACCGGTGTCGCCCATGATGATCTTGGCCGGAGCCGCGTTCCACCACAGGAAGCCGATGCACGCCCCGGCCAGGGCCACCGACACCAGCGCCAGGTCGACGGCCGACGCCGGGAGCACGTGGTAGATGGAGAAGTGCCGGAAGATCCAGTAACCCATGATCGAGAGCACCGCGAAGCAGAAGGTTCCCGACCCGGCGGCCAGGCCGTCGACGCCGTCGGTGATGTTCACCGCGTTGGACGCGCCGACCATGACGAGGACGGCGAACACGATCCAGCCGACCGCCCCGAGGTTGATGCCGATCACGTCGATGCGGGTGAACGACAACGCCGTCGACGTGTGGGCCCAGTACACCGCCAAGCACGGCGAAGACCAGCGCGCAGGCGACCTGGGCCCCGGACTTGGCCCGCTTGTTCAGCCCGAGGCTCCGCTTGTGGTGCACCTTGATGTAGTCGTCCATGTACCCGATGAGGCCGAACGCCACCACGGCACCGATGGCGAGGTAGCCGGTGCGCGAGAAGCGGATCTCGGTGCCGATGTGCCCGATGGCGTAGCCGAACACCGCGGCGGCGACGATGGCGATGCCACCCATTGTCGGCGTCCCCGCCTTGGCCGAGTGGGAGGCCGGGCCGTCCTCCCTGATGTGCTGGCCGAGCTCGCGCTGGCGGAAGTAGCGGATCAGGAAGGGGGTGGAGAGGATGGCGATCCAGAGAGCGACGCTTCCCGAGACAAGCAGGCCGAGCACGTGTCGTCAGGCCTCCGGCACTGCGTCACGAGGAGCCGACGGCGCGTGCGCCGTCGCGGTGGCGCCGACGGTCGTCGCGGCCTGCGGCGGGGCCCAGCGTGCGCGGGTCCGATCCGAAGCGCGCCGAGAGGGCCCGCCGAGCCTCGACCGCGTCGTCGAAGGGAAGGCGTCGCCCGGCGATCTCCTGGTACGTCTCGTGGCCCTTGCCCGCGATGACCACCACGTCGCCCGGACGCGCCGCATCGAGGGCCAGGCGGATGGCCACGCCGCGATCGGGCTCGACCACGATCCGGGGGTTGGCGCGCCCACCGGCGATGCCGTCCAGCACCTCGTCGATGATGCGCAGCGGATCCTCGTCGCGCGGGTTGTCGGACGTCACGAAGGCCAGGTCGCTCAACGCAGCCGCCGCCGCGCCCATCAGGGGCCGCTTGGCCCGGTCGCGGTTGCCGCCGCAGCCGAACACGCACAGCACCCGACCCGCCGGCGCCAGCATGCGTGCTTCGCCGAGCACCACCTCCAGCCCGGCCGGCGTGTGGGCGTAGTCGACCACCACCGTGAAAGAGGGCCGGTCCGCGGCCGGCTCGCCCCCGCGTCGCCCCCGGGCGCTCGGGGCGCGGCGATCACCTGTAGCCGGCCCCGGACCGGTGTCAGGTGGGCCATGGCGCGCCCGATCTCCTCGGGCCCGAGCTCGGGCTCCTCGAGAGCGAGCGCGGCCTCGGCCGCCAGCAGGGCGTTGTCGACGTTGATGGCGCCCGTGAGCGGCGTGCTGATGCGTTGCCCGCGCCAGGTGAACTCGGAACGGCCCGGCCCGAGCGCCACGTCGGTGGCGTCGGCGTGGTGCACGGCGACCGTCGGGATGCGAGAGCGTTCGAGCAGCCGGCGGCCCCACGCATCGTCGGCATGGACGACACCGCGTAGCGCGTGGCTCGGCGTGAAGAGCATCGCCTTCGCCTCGAAATACTCTTCCATCGACCCGTGGTAGTCGAGATGGTCGTGGCTGAGGTTGGTGAAGACGGCCACGTCGAAGTGGATGCCCTCCACGCGCGACTGGACGAGCGCGTGGCTCGACACTTCCATCGCCACGGCGTGTCGATGGCCGTCGGACTTCTGGCGGTCGCGCACCCCGGCCAGCACCCGCTGCACCTCGGTTGCCTCCGGCGTCGTCCGCGTGCCCGAGAGGGTCCCCATGACGTTGGTCGGGCGACCGGTCGCGCTGAGCAGCTCACCGAGCAGCTGGGTCACCGTCGTCTTGCCGTTGGTCCCCGTCACGCCGACCATCAGGAGATCGCGGGCAGGGTAGCCGTAGAACGAGGCCGCCAGCCGCGCCATCACGGGGCGCATGGTGCCGGCGGCGATCCGCGTCTGCACCACGTCGTGGTCGATCAGCTCGGGGATGAAGTGCTCGCAGAGGAGCCCTATGGCGCCGCGGTCCACCGCCTCGGCGGCGTGGACATGGCCGTCGCTGACGCCGCCGGGAACGCAGCAGAAGAGATCTCCCGGCACGACCCGGCGGCTGTCGTGGGCGATGCCGCTCACCTCGACCGAGGAGGGGTCGCCGACGGACTCGATCACCTCTATGTCGTCGAAGAGGAGGTTCATGGGCACGCGTGGCATGGTCGAACCGACAGCGTTGCATGCCGCGGACACCCCTGCGACACGGCCGCAATGGGTGTGTGGCGCAAGGTCACGTGATGTCCTGGGCCTGGGCCGCAGCCGACTCGGTCGAGGCGCCGGGCGTGGCCGGGGCCGTCTGCACGCCGGGGGTGGTGGGGATGTCGTAGCGGTGCAGCGCGTAGCTCATGATCTGGGAGAACACGGGTGCCGCCACCGTGCCACCGAAGATCGGCGTGGGACGGTCGAGGACCACGATCATGGAGAGGGTCGGGTTGGCGGCGGGCGCGAACCCGACGAAGGAGGCCATGTAGGCGCCCGTGACATAGGAGTCCTTGCCGGTGGTGGGGATCTGGGCGGTCCCCGTCTTGCCGGCCACGGTGTACCCGGGGACGGCGGCGCTGGTCCCGGTGCCCACGCCCACCACCTGCTCGAGCATGGTGGTCAGCTGGGAGTCCACCGTGGGTGAGAAGACCTCGTGGGTAGCCGAGGGGGCCGTCTTCGTCACGGCGCCCGACGCGTTGACCGTGGCCTGGACCAGCTTCGGTGCCACGTAGGTGCCACCGTTGGCCACCGCGTTGTACGCATCGAGGACCTGCAGGGCGCTCACGGCGTCGACCTGGCCGATGGGCAGGGACACGTAGTCCGTCGGCTCCCACTGGGCGGCGGTCGCCAGGAGCCCGGGTGACTCGCCCGGAAAGTCCAGACCGGTGGCCTGGCCGAACCCGAGGGTCTTCACCTGCTTGAGCAGGCGCTGCTCCCCCACGCCCTGGGCGATCTCCGAGGTCCCGATGTTGGAGGACTGGGCCAGGATCTGGGTCGCGGTGAGCTGCTCGGTGGGATGGGGGTCGGCGTCGTGGAAGGTCGACCCGTCCAGGCTGATCTGGTCGGGCACGGTGAACACCGAGTTGGGGTTGATCAGGCCGTCCTGCAACGCGGCGGAGAAGGTCACCAGCTTGAACACCGAGCCGGGCTCGTAGAGCTGCGTGACGGCCAGGTTGCTCTGCGCCTCGTTGACGGCGTCGTTGGGCCCGATCGGCACGACGCCTCCGGGGTCGGCGGGGGTCGCCGGCGGGGTCGCGCCGGGGGCGGCCGGGTGGGTGGCGGTGAGACTGGCCATGGACAGGATCTGGCCGGTCTTCACGTCCATGACGACGGCGGTGCCACTGACGGAGTTGGAGGTCTCGATCGCCTTGGCCAGCGCCTGCTCCGACTCGTACTGGAGCTGGGAGTCGAGCGTGAGCTCCAGGCCGGTGCCGGGGCTCGAGGCCACCTGTTGCGTGACCGGCGACTGGGGCAGGGTCACGCCCGCGGGCGACTCCATGATGGTGTCCTTGCCGTCGACCCCGGCCAGGAGGTGGTTGTCGCCGAACTCGAGCCCGGCGGCACCCTGGCCGGCGGCGTTCGTGAAGCCGACGACGGGTGTGGCGAGGCGTCCGTTCGGCACCACCCGCTTGGAATCGGCGATCAGCGAAATGCCCGGAAAGGCGTCCGCCGAGATCGTCTGCCCCGTGGCCTGGGAGAGCTGGCGGGCCAAGACGACATACCCCGTGCGCCGGTGCAGCTCGGCGGCCAGGGTCGCCGCCGGGACGTGGATGATGGGCGACAGCGCCAGCGCCGTCTTCACGGGATGCGCGATCTGGAAGTCGTCGGCCACGACGTCGTCGGTGGCGACCGAGACCGCCAGCGGCGATCCGTCGCGGTCATAGATGCCGCCGCGCAGCGCCGAGAGCGACACGGAGATGGACGACTCCCCCCGCGCCGCGGCCTCGTACGAGCCGGCCCGCAGGACCTGGACGTCGACCAGGCGGGCGACGAGGAGCAGCATGGCCACCAGCAGCACCATGCGGACGAGACGCACCCGGCGCGAGAAGGTGCCGCTCTCCCAGCCGCGCCGCTGGCGCGACAGCGGGAGCCGGGCGGCCTTGGCCGGCGGACGGTGCGGGCGCTGCCGTGCGCGCGTCGGGCTCGGGCCCGCCGCGGCGGCAGGGCGCCGAGGGACGGCGGGTCGACGGCGCTCGGGCTGTGCGGGGCGGGCCGGCCGGGGGGCCCGGGTCGACGCTGTCTTGGCGCTGCCCTGACGGCCCGAACCGGCGCGCGCGCGGTCAGCCCCCTGTCGGGTCGTGACGCTCATGGCGTCGACGTCGGTGTCGTCGTCGCGCTGGAAGGAGAGGTGGCGGAGGAAGTGGTCGAGGAGGAAGACGGAGAGGCGCCGGCGCTACCCGCCCCCGACGGCGCGCCCGCACCCGCCGAAGGAGGAGTCGGCGGTGTTGGCGCGGGTGCGGGCGTCACCTTCGGGGTAGGGAGGGGCACGGACAGTGAGACGTAGGGCAGCTCAATGACGTTCGACTCCGCGACCAGACCGCCTTGTGTGGCGGCCGCCACAATCCGCGTCGGCGTCTCGAGTCGGGCCACGGCGGCCTCGGCCAGGCTGTGGGAGCCCTGCTCGAGGGTGAGCTCGTGCTGCAGGGCCGAGAGCTTCACCTGGCCGTTGGCCAGGAGGGCCTGGCCCACGACGACGGCCAGCAAGGCGGCGACCACCATGGAGACCGACACGATGGTGAGGAGCCTGCCCCGACCGGCAGCGGTGCGGCCCCCTCGAATGCCGCGCCGGCTGCGGGTCGGGACGACCCGGAGCGGGGCGCGCCGGGTTGCAGGAACTTCTGCGCCACGCCCCGTACGGCGGGGTGCGGCGCCGGTCGTCGCACCGGCGGCATGGCGGCCGGTCGCTGTCGCCGTGGCAGCGGGGGGAGGCGCCATCAGGAGGCCCCGCCGGCGGGCGCGGGCTGGGGCTCGGTCCGCACGATGGCGCGCAACCGGGCGCTCTCGGAGCGGGGGTTGGCGGCGATTTCCGACGCCGACGCCTTGCGCGCGCCCCGGAAGACGAGCTGATGGCGCACCACGGCACCGCAGACGCAGGGCAGGCCGGGAGGGCAGACGCAGCCGCCGCTGGCCGCATCGGCGAAGACCCTCTTCGTCAGGCGGTCCTCTCCGGAGTGGTAGCTGATGACCGCGCAGATGCCCCCGACCTCGAGGTGCGACAGGGCGGCGGGCAGGACAGCCTCGAGCTGACCCAACTCGTCGTTTACCTGGATGCGCAGGGCTTGGAAGACCCGGCGGGCGGGGTGGCCCTTCCGGCGGGCCGGCGCCGGCACGGCCGACGCCACGACTTCGGCCAGCTGCCTCGTGGAGGACAGTGGCCGGGCTTTCACGACAGCGCGGGCGATGCGCCCGGACAGGCGGCCCTCCCCGTTCTCACGGAACAGCGCCGCCAGGTCCTCCACCGGCAGGGTGTTGACGAGGTCGGCGGCCGTGGGACCGGTGGTCGGGTCCATTCGCATGTCGAGCGGTCCGTCCTCGCGGAACGAGAACCCGCGCTCGGACCGGTCGAGCTGCGGCGAGCTGACACCCAGGTCGAGGAGCACGCCGGCCAGAGGCCCGAATCCGGGACGGGAAAGGACAGATTCCAATGTGGAGAACGGAGCGGCAATGAGCGTGACGCGGTCTCCGAAAGCAGACAGTCTCTGGCTGGCCGCCTCGAGGGCGGCGGGATCGCGGTCGAGCCCGACGATGCGCAGCCCTGCGTGCGCCTCCAAGAGCGCCTCAGCGTGACCGCCGCCGCCGATGGTCGCGTCGACGACCACCCCGGCGGGCACGGGGGCGAACAGCGAGACCACTTCGTCACGCAGCACGGGAATGTGTTCGAACGAATAGGCCATCTGCAGCCCCCCGACCGGTGGGTCGAGTAGGGGGTGGAGATCCGTACGACCAACGTGGAGGTGGGTGGAGTGGCCTTCCAGCGCGCCGATCGAGGAGCTGCACATGGTCCAGTGCGTTCCGCGTGTCCTTGTTCTTGTCGTCTGCAGTGTCCTGTGGCGGGTCCTCTCTGTTGACGCTGTCGTCTCTGTTGGTGCTGTCGTCAGGTGGTCGGTCGTCGTCGTCCCTAGGCCTCGTCGTCCAACAGCCAGCTCTCCTCGGGCAGCACCCGTTCGGCCCAGGCCGCCGGATTCCACAGCTCCACCCGATCGATCGCCCCGTGCACGAGCACCTCGGCGTCCAGTTGGGCGAACGTCCGCAGATGCGCGGGAATCGGCATCCGTCCCTGCCGATCGATTTCGACCTCGGCGGAGTTCGCCGCCCAAATACGGGCCCGGTTCCTGTCGGCGCGACCCGAGTCCGTCTTCTCCTGCATGGAATCCATCTGCCGCTCGAACTCGCCGGGCGTCCACAACGCCAGGCAGCCCTCGGAGTTCTGGGTGAGATAGCCGCCCCGCTCGAATTGGCCGCGGAACTTCGCGGGCAGGATCACCCTGCCCTTCGTGTCGAGCGAATGCTCGTATCTCCCTACGAAGCCTGCCACCAGCTGTATCTCCCACGACGCTCCCTGATTTGCGTCCTCTGACGCCCCCTCACACCACTGCGCGCCACTTTAAACCCTTTTACTCCACCGCACAACCACTTGGACCCACTGCAACGCAACTGAAACCCCCGGGGCGCCCCGGCCTGGGACGGGCCGCCTCCGGGCGGCCCGCCGCGCCACCCCGCCTGGACCTGGTCCGGCGGGGATCGCCCCGCGCGGTGACCGGCCCAGGAGGACCTCAGAGGGGCAAGAGAAAGAGAGGAAAGAAGGAGAAGGAAGAGCCGGCCGGACGGGACCAGGCCGCCGCCGGGTTCAGCCCGGAGGCGGGGTCACGCCGAAGGCAGGGAACGAGTCGAGCAACAGGGCCTCGACGTCCGCCATGCCGGCGGCCGGTGGCTCCAGTTCGGCCAGACCTGCCGCGATCGGCGCCAGCTCATGCGCCAGCGCGATGCGAGCCGCCTCCTCGACGTCGACCAGCGCGGCCAGCGGCGCGGGATCCCAGCGCAGGTATGCGCAGGAGGAGAACAGCGCCCCCTGGCGCGCCCGCCACTGCGACAGGCCGACCACCTTGGCCGCACCGTGGAAGACCTCGCCCGGTCCGCGACCGGCGAAGCAGACGAGGTCGCCGAATGCGCCCGGCACCGAGCGCCCGTGATGGACCTCGAAGCCCTGCTGGCCGATGCCGGCGAGCGCCTCCACCCACCACGCCCCGACCCACTCGGCGGCGACGGACACATCGGCCACCCAGAGGGGATCGTCCCGCGGCACCCAGGCGTCGAGCCACAGCTGTTCGCCCGGGCCGAGATACACGGCTCCTCCCCCGCCGCGCCGCCGGGCCAGCTGCACACCGCGCCCCCCTGCCGCTGCGGCGTCGACGAACGCCGTCGGTTGGGTGCTGCCCAGCACCAACGTCGGCCCGGTGACGTCACGGGCGACCGCCAGACGCCGCGGCTCAGTGCGGAACCGCTCGACGTCGAAGAGAGATGGAGGAGAGGAGGGCGAACCCGAAGTGGGCAACCCTCAGGATGCCGTGGCGAGATACGGCTCCCACAACGGGTCCACATCCGACAGGTGCCGCAACCGCCAGAGATGTCCGTCCGGCGGAGCCGGTTTCACGTTCATGGTCCAGCCCAGCTCGGAGAGGAGCTGATCTGCCTTGACCAGGTTGTCGCGCTTGCACGCGGCGACGACGTTGGACCAGTCGTGGGTGCCTCCCCGGCTGCGCGGGATCACATGGTCGATGGTGTCGGCGGGCTGGGAGCAGTAGACGCAGAGCCCGCCGTCACGACGGAGGACGGACCGGCGGGTCACGGGCGGGGTCCGGGCCCAGCGCGGGATCCGCACCATGTGCGAGAGCTTGACGATCGACGGCACGTCGATGGCGAGCCGGGCGGAGTGGAAGACCGAGCAGTCCTCGCGGATAGCGACGGCCTCGGCACGTCCCGCCAGCATGAGCACGACGGCACGGCGATCCGAGACGAGGGCCAGCGGCTCGTAGGTCGCATTGAGGAGGAGCACCCGCTCCATACTCCCGAGAGGCTATCCGCGGCGGGGCCGCGACCTCTGACACCAGTGCAAGAACGCCACCACGTCCCCCGGGGACAGCTCCCCGGTGTCGCCGTCCCCGCCGTAGGCGGTCTCCAGGCGGAAGCGCCAGTAGGCCTCTCCGGGCAGCGGCAGGAACGGCGGCCGGTGCCACCACCCACGGCGGGCCATACGCCGCAGGGCGCCGGCGGAGGCCCACCAGAGCCGGGGATGGGGCCCGACGGCCCGGAGCACGACACCGGCGTCCCGGCTCCAGCGCCGGTGCCGGTGCCCGTGCCGGCTCGGCGCCATGGCGCTCACGCCGCCAGCCCCGCCGAGGACAACCCGACTCGGGCGGCCCCGACCAGCGGTCCGCCGTCGCCCAGGCCGCCCGGTACCACCCGGGCCCCTCGGGCGAACGCAATGCGACAGAGCGCGTCCATTTCCGCCTGGGCCCGGCGGAAGAAGGGCTCGCCGAAACCCAGCGCGACCGATCCGCTCACCACGGCCAGCGAAAGGTCGAGCAGGACCGCCACCGACGCGATGGCCCGGCCGACGAGCATGCCGGTGCGCTCCACCCATTCGGGCGAGGCCAGACGCGCCGGTTGCCCCGTCAGGGCCTCGAGGGCCGTGCCCGACGCCTCCGCCTCGAGACAGCCCCGGCTCCCGCACGGGCAGTGACGACCGTCGGGGACGACGACGACGTGGCCGATGTGGCCCGCATTGCCGAGCCGGCCGTCGAGCAGCCTGCCGTCGAGCACGATGCCACCGCCCACCCCCGTCGACACGACCATGGCGATGTAGTCGTCGTGGTCGGCCGCCGCCCCGACCCATCCTTCGCCGAGCGCGAGCGCCTTCGCATCGTTGTCCACGAACGTCGGGAGCCCCGTCAACGCCGCCAGCCGGGCCCGTAGGGGAAAGGACCGCCACCCTGCGATGTTCAAGGGCGACACCGCCTCACCGCCGGGGCTCATGGGCCCCCCGCACCCGGCGCCGCAGACCACGAGGTGGTCCCCCGCTCCGCGCCGCCGCCATCATCTCCCCCACCACACCCGCCAGGTTGTCCCACAGCACTTCGGCCTCGTCCGGGCCCGCGGTGGCGGGGGTCGGCCGCATCGCCCGTTCCACCAGGGTGCCGTCGAGCGCGACGAGGCCGGCGGCCATTTTGGTGCCGCCGACGTCGACGGCCAGAGCGAGGTCTGCCACGGAAGGATTGTTAGCGCGTCCCGGGCCTGGACCGTGCGACGGCCCTCACCGGTGCGGCGGAGCCGGCGGGGCCCCGCGCGCGCGTCAGCTCTCGCGCCGGTGGAAGCGGGAGCGGAACCAGTCACGGGCGTCGCTCACCGCGTTCTCGATCCCGTTCGCCGCGCCCTCCGATTTCGACTCCCCGTCCTTCGAGCGCGTCAGGTCGTGCCAGCCCGCCCGTCCCATGCGGCGCAGGTTGCGCTCGAACCACACGGCCGAGGCGAACATGATGACGACGCCGAGGAAGCCCGCGATGACCGACTTGCTGTAGAAGGCGACGAGGACCACCACGCCGAGGACGAAGGTGACGGCGGCCCACTTGCAGTAGCGGCCGGCGTGCCGGTAGACGGTCTCCGAGCGCACACGCTCGGCGAACTCGGGGTCCTGGCGAACCAATGACTCCTCGAGCTCCGCCAGAATGCGCTGTTCGTGGTCCGAAAGCGGCACTACCACCTACCCCCTGGGATCTCCACATCCACCTGGGCCACATGTTGGCACGCCTCGCAGACGCGAACAACGAGGATGTCCCTCCTTGCGCCTGCCTGCCCCGCTGTATCCACCGCCACGCAGCTTAGAACCCGATCGCAGGTAGGGGAACGCGGTCATGGACTTGCAATGATGGCCTCAGGTCCCGCCCAGGCGGCCGAGGCCGCCCCGCCACTCGGCCGGACCGGTGCCTGGGGCCGGGCCGCTACTCCTCGGCCTTGGGCTTGCGCCGCATGATCAGGAGAGCGATCAGTGCCCCGAGCAGGCCCGAAATCAGAATGACGAGGATCAGCGGTGCCTGGCGGTGGAAGACCCAGAAGTCGATCTGCACCCTCCGGGTGTTGGCCACCGCGAACCACCCGAGGACGATGACGACCGCGACGATGGCGATCAGGCGGACCTGGCGCCGGCGGTCGACCGGCTTTTCGCCGCCGCCATCCGTCTCCACCTCACGGGCCTCCGAATGAACCGGGCGTCGTGCCACGCAGCCATTCTGCCCTGCCGGCACCCTCGCCGCGCGCCGGGCCCACCCGACCCACCGCCGCCAGCTGCTATGAGAGTGGTCCCGGAAGGAGGGGTCATGACCACGAGCGAGATACTCACCGGCGCCCGCACCATGTGGGAGCTGGTCGACCGCCGAGCCCAGGTGTCGGCGGACCATCCCATGCTCATTGCGGCGGATGGCGAGACGGTCAGCTTCGGCGAGTTCCGAAACCGGGTCGAGCGGGTCTCTGCTGGTCTGTACGGACTGGGCATCACGACGGGCTCCGTCGTCTCGTGGCAGCTGCCGACCCGGATCGACACCGTCGTCCTGTCGCTCGCGCTCGCCCGCCTCGGCGCCGTCCAGAACCCGATCATCCACCTCTACCGCGAGCGCGAGGTCGGCTTCGCCCTCCGCCAGACCGGGGCCGAGCTCTTCGTCATCCCCGCCACCTGGCGGGGCACCGACTTCGCCGCCATCGCCGACGCTGCGTTGGCCGGCGCCGCGGCGCGTCCGACCATCCTCACCACCGACGACGGCCTGCCCGAAGGCGATCCCGCCGCGCTGCCGCCGCCGCCCGAGGGGACGGCGCCCGAGGACGCGCCCATCCGCTGGATCTACTACACGTCCGGCTCGACGGCCGACCCCAAGGGCGTGCAGCACACCGACCAGACGTTGATCGCCGGCGGGTGGGGACTCGCCCGCGCCCTGGACATGGGGCCCGACGACGTCGGCTCCATCGCCTTTCCCTTCGCACACATCGCCGGGCCGGACTATCTCGTCACCATGCTGTCCATGGGCTTCCCGGCCATCCTCGTGGAGGCCTTCTCGGCACCCGACGTGCTCCCTCTCTTCCGCCGGCACGGGGCCACCATGGTGGGCGGGAGCACCGCGTTCTACGTGGCCTACCTCGGTGAGCAACGCAAGACCCCGAAGGAGCCGATCCTCCCGACGCTCCGGCTCATGTCCGGCGGCGGGGCGGCCAAGCCGCCCGAGGTCCACTACGAGGTGCGCGACGAGATCGGCGGGCGGGGCGTGGTGCACGGCTACGGCATGACCGAGGTGCCGATGATCTCGAACGGCTCACCCCACGACACCGACGAGCAGCTGGCGAACACCGACGGCAAGCCGGTGGAGGGGGCGGACGTCCGCATCGTGACACTCGACGGCCGGATCGCAGCGGCGGACGAGGAAGGCGAGGTGCGGGTGAAGGGACCGATGGTCTTCCACGGCTACACGGACCCTGCCCTCGATGCCGAAGCCTTCGACGACGACGGGTACTTCCGCACCGGTGACCTGGGTCGGCTGCGCGCGGACGGGCACCTGAACCTGACCGGACGGTTGAAGGATGTCATCGTCCGCAAAGGGGAGAACATCAGCGCCAAGGAGATCGAGGACCTGCTCTACACCCACCCCCAGGTGGTCGAGGTGGCCGTGATCGGACTACCCGACCGCGCGCGGGGCGAGCGGGTCTGCGCCGTGGTGCAGCTGGCCGAGGGTGCCGACGGCCTCGAGCTGTCCGACGTGGTCTCGTTCTGCCGCGACGCCGGGCTCATGACGCAGAAGATCCCCGAACAGCTCGAGCTGCGAACCGACTGGCCCCGAGCGGGCACCGGCAAGATCGTCAAGAAGTCCCTGCGCGACGAGTACGCGGCACAGGCCACGGCACAGTGACCCGCAACGAGCCGACCGTCCCGCGCCCCCGCGGCCTCGTCGTTCCCCCGCCGCTCGGCGACCACGAGCCCTACCGCGTCGTCTTCGTCTGCACCGGGAACATCTGCCGCTCCCCGATGGCCGAGGTCATCACGCGATCACTGGCCAGCTCCACCGTGCTGGCCGGTGGCACCACCTTGGCCGAGCATCTCGAGGTGCGCAGCGCCGGCACGGGACCGTGGCACGAGGGCGAGCCGATGCATCGGCTCGCCCAGGACTCGCTCGCCCGAGGCGGCTACCCGGACCACCGGCACGTGGCCCACCAGATCGTGTCTGCCGAGCTCGGAGGCATAGAGCTCATGGTCGCCCTCGATCGCCGCCATCAGCAGACGCTGCGCAGCCTGGGCGCGGACCCCGACCGGCTCGTCCTCCTCAGAGCCTTCGATCCTGCTGCCGGAGCGGCCGCCGACGTCCCCGACCCGTACTACGGCGACGAGGAGGTCTTCGACGACTGCCGCGACATGATCGCGGCTGGGTGCGCCGGGCTCATCGCCTCCCTGGCGTCTGATCCGGACGCCCTCTGGGCCGCCTAGGGAATCCGCGCAAGGCCCGGTCGCGCCGGCCGGCGTCCAGGGCCCCCTTCTGCGTCGCGCGCCAGCCGCGCGTATCCGCTGGTCAGGAACCGTCCTCCCCGGGGTCGCTGCCGGAGTCTGTGCCATAGTGCCGGCGTGGTCTCACGAAAGGTCATGCGCCGTCGCCGCCAGTTCGCGGTGGGTGGCGCGCTCGTCCTGGTCCTACTGATCTACGTGGCGTTCTTCTCGGGAGGTTCGAGCCCCCCGCCCAAGCCCCCCGCGGCCCACCACGCCGTCGCCACCGCCGAGCACTTCCCGAAGCACTCACCGCTCAACCCGGACTGGGCGGGCAACGGCAAGACCGTCACCCTCGGCTTCGGCGGCGACGTGCACTTCGCGGGCGCCGTCGGCGAGCGCCTGGCCCAGAACCCTTCGACGGCCCTCGGCACCGGCATCCCCCAGCTCTTCGACGGCACCCAGCTCAAGATGGTGAACCTCGAGACGGCAGTGACCGACGGGACCTGCCCGGAACCCCAGAGCAAGCCCTACATCTTCGACGCGCCCGCCTCCGCCGTCACGGCCCTCAAGGCCGCGACGGTGACGGTGGCCACCGAGGCCAACGACCACGGCATGGACTGCGGGGCCCAGGGCCTGTCACAGAACCTGACGATCGCCTCCCGGGCGAGCTTCCCCATCATCGGCGTCGGCAGCACGGCCGCACAGGCCTTCGCCCCGTACCGGGTGACCATCGACGGCCAGCGGGTGGCGATCATCTCGGCGACGCAGGTGATAGCCGACAACCTGATCAACACGTGGACGGCCTCGGCCACCCAGCCGGGCGTCGCCTCGGCGATCGATCCGACCGAACTCGTGCGGGAGGTCCAGCAGGTGCGGCGCACGGCCGACACCGTGATCGTGTACGTGCACTGGGGTACCGAGACGCAGGCCTGTCCGAACCCGCAACAGGAGCCGCTGGCACAGCAGCTCGTCAAGGCGGGAGCCGACGTGGTGATCGGCTCGGGCACCCACGTCCTCCTCGGCGGTGGCTACCTCGGCAAGGCCTACATCGATTACGGCCTGGGCAACCTCGCCTTCTACGACGACACCCCGCCCGAGACCGACAGCGGCACCCTCGTCCTGACGGCGCGCGGTCGCGACATCACGGGCGCCGTCTGGCACCCCGCCACGATCCTCGCCGGCGTGCCCCAGCCGTTGACCGGCACCCCGGCCGCAACGGCTGTCCAGAGCTGGAATGCCGCCCGCGGTTGCACGGGCCTCGCAGTCGGACCTTCCACCAGCCTCACGACCATGCGGAGCGAGACCGTGCCGTTCGTGGCACCGGCGGCGCCGCCGGCCACCACCACCACGACGACAGGCGGAACTTCGACGGGCGCCACCACCACGACGACCACCGCTCCGAGGTCGACCGGTTCGACGGGCAGCACGGGGCCCGGCCCGAGCACCACGACGACGACCACGACCCGACCCGCCCCGACCACGACGGCCCCGACCGACAACGCCGGTTGACCGCAGCCGGCCCGGACGCAGCCGACGTGGACGCAGCCGGACCGATCAGGCCGGATCCACCCTCGACCAGGAAAGGTCGTGCTCGGCGAAGACCTCCTCACCGGGCAGGCGCTGGTACCGGAACCGGATCTCTTCGAGGTCGTTCGGTTCCGCGACCGTCCTCTCGGACAGGCGGAGGACCATGTCCGCCTGGCGCCGGAGCACGTCTCGCTGCTCGAGCGATGTGGTGTCGAGCATGATGGAGCCGAGGGAGTCCATGAGCCGGATGAGCACTGCCGGCATGGCGGAGGCCGCTTGGCGGATCTTGTCGAAGGCACGGTTCACCATGCGCGCGTACGACGGGTCGGACTCGATGAGCCGCACGTTGCCTCCCGCATCGCGATAGACGCCCTCGTCGAGGACCCGGCCCGAGACCCGCCCCAGACCCGCCGACAACCAGTCGATACAGGTCAGCGCAGTGAACGTGTCGTTGACCGCAGTCGAAAGCGCCCTGATGGCGATCTCGACCAGCTGGTCGATGGCGAACACGGGGTCCTGCACGAGTGTGCGGTGGGGACCCGTCACATGGGCCTTGGACAGTGCCAGCGCGACCTCGGGAGCTGCTCCTCGGGGCCACACGATGGCGAGGGGACGGCCGGTAGCCAAGTAGTGGCCCGGGCGGTGCTCCAGGCGGACTACCGAATCGGTCCGCGTCGCGATGCCGATCAGCTGCGAATACCCGACGTACTGGATGTACCCGCTCACCTGCGACGGCACCGCAGCCCCGTGCGCATCGATCAGCTTCAGCAGTTCGTGAACCGACTTCCCGGCATGGGGTCGCTCCGCGGGCTCCACTACCGCACCGACCGCGTCGGGGAACTCGGCGTCGATGGACTTGATGAGGTCGCGGGCGATTCCGGCGATCACCTCGGGCAGCTGGATCGACTCGGCGATGTGGTGGATGAAGTAGATCAACACCGCGATGTCGACCATCAGCAGGGCCTCGGCCACCGAGGTCGAGAGGTAGGGCACGAACTGCTTGCCGGCGCTGTTGATGGAGACCAGGGCCAGAACCGAGTACACGAACGTGCCGACGAAGACGCCGAGCGTGATCTGGTTGCCGATGTCGCGCACGAAGTTTCGCAGCATGCGGGGCCCGAACTGCTGTGAGGCCAGCGTGAGCGCCAGGATGGTGATGGAGAACACCACGCCGACCACAGTGATCACCGCCGCCGCGATGGCGATCAGGACCTGACGCTCCGCATCCGCGCTCCCGGTGCGGATCCAGTGCGGCAGCACCACGTGACCGTGGAACGCCGCCAGGTCGATCTCGAACGTGACGAGGAACAGCAGCACCGAGGCCACGATCAGAATGCTCGGAACGACCCACAATGTCGTCCGCAGCTCCTCCCAGCGCCAGCTGGGCAGCTGACGGCGGTCCTTGCCGACGCGTGCGGGCTCGGGCGGCACCAGCTCTTCGATGCCGGTCACGGCGAAACCGTCGATCCGGAAGGACTCGACGCGCCACGCTCAGGGAGGGCTGGGGTGGTGATGGTGGCAGTCATGGGCACGGGTCCACTCGTCGCCGACCAGCCTTCCCGGCACCCCGCGCGGCGACGAATTGCACGACCGCGCCTCGAGCGCGCCCCTCTCGCGCTGCCCCCTCTTCGTCGATGGAGAGAACCGGGCTCACGACCGGAAGAAGCGGGGAAGGAGATCGCGATTGGCCCCGAGGAGCTCGTCCGCCAGGTCCGCCGCCAGTGGGTACTGACCCACCAGCGGGTTGGCCACCAGCGCGCGCACGACGTCGTCGCGGCTGCCCGAACACGCGGCCTTCACCGCCAGCCGCTCGTAGGCCTTGGCGTGCTGCACCAACCCGAGCATCTCGGGCGCCAGCTCGCGCTGGGGAAGAGGGTGGGCCCCCGTGGCGTCGACCACGGCGGTGGTCTCGACCACCGCATCGTCGGGCAGACCCGGTATGGCGCCGTCGTTGCGCATGTCGACGACCTGAATATCGCCGGTCCCCGCGTGCAGCGACGCCATGAGGCGAACGGCGGCCAACGAATAGAAGGCGCCGCCCCGGTACGAGAGCGCCGTTGGCTTCGACACCAGCGCGGGATCGCGGTACTCCTCCAGCAGCTTCGTCTCCAGCTCCGCCACGACGTCGGCCCGCGGCCGGTACCCCGGGGCCGATTGCTGCGCGACTTCGGCGTCGTGTTGGTAGTAGTAGTGCACGTAGTAGGACGGCAGGGCGTGCTGCAGGCGCAGCAAGTCGATCGGGATGCCGCTCTCGAGCGCGAGCTCGGGGCCGAAGCGCTCGAAGAGGTCGTCGAGTCTGTCGGCCCCCTGGCCCCCATCGCCATCGCCATCGCCATCGCCGGCACTCCCGACCCGCGCCGACCTGATCCACGTGAGGTGGTTCAGCCCGACATGCTCGACCGCGACGGCATCGGGATCGACGCCGAGATAGTGCCCGATCCGTCGCTGGGCCCAGATGGCCACGTTGCACAGCCCCACTGCGTGGTGGCCTTCGTCCAGCAAGGCCTGCGTCACGATGCCGACCGGATTGGTGAAGTCGACCATCCACGCGCCGCGGTTGGAACGGGCCGCCATCTCCTCGGCCAGTTCGAGCACGATCGGCACGGTGCGCAGCGCCTTGGCCAGTCCCCCGGCGCCCGTCGTCTCCTGGCCCAAGCAGCCGTAGCCGACCGGGAGCGTCTCGTCGACGTGCCGCGCCGCCTGGCCGCCAACGCGGAGCTGGACGACGACGAAGTCGGCGCCCTCCAGCGCGGCATGCGGATCGGCCGTGGTGGAGAACGTGCCGTTCCATCCTCGCGCCCGCAGAATGCGTTCGGAGAGTCCCCCGACCACCTCTCGGCGCAGGTCGCTCGGGTCGAGCAGGACGAGATCGTCGACGGCCATCCGGTCCTCCACATCGCAGAGACCGTCGACCAGCTCGGGCGTGTACGTGCTCCCGCCGCCGACGACAACCACCTTGGTCCCCACGCAGCGCAACGTAACATCCGTCCGTGTCCGAGCCTTCCGATTTCGAGCCCGCCGTGCTGGCCTTCGACGGGGGCAGCACCAAGACGGATGTCGTGCTCGTCTCTCGGTCAGGCGCCCTGCTCGGCCGCGCCCGGGTCGGTCCCAGCAACCACCAGCTGGTCGGCGTCGAAGGGACGGTGGCGGCACTGACCGAGGCGTACGCCGCGGTCACCGCCGCCGCGCAGCATGCAGGCGCCCCGTCCCCCCTCTGCCCGACGGGCGTCTACTGCCTGGCCGGCATCGACCTGCCGGTTGACGAAGAGAGGCTCGCACCGGCGATCGACGCGCTCGGGATGGACCGCACGGACCATCCTGCGCAACGACACCTTCGCCGTGTCGAGGGCCGGGACGACGGGTCACTGGGGCATCGGCGTGGTGTGCGGAACGGGCATGAACTGCGCCGCCGTCGGGCCGGACGGACGGACGGTGCGCTTTCCCGCACTGGCCGAGTTGTCGGGGGACTTCGCCCCCGGCGGCGCGTGGTTGGGCCTGCGCGCCCTCGGCCTCGCCCTGCGGGCGGGCGACGGCCGGGGTGCCCCGACCACGTTGCGCGAGCGAGTGCCGGCACAGCTCGGAACGCCCGACGCGGAAACCGCGCTGACCGGCATCTATACCGGCGCCATCCCCTACGCCCGGCTCTTCGAGCTCGCCCGCGTCCTCCTCGACGCGGCGGCCGAGGGCGACACCCCCGCCCGCGCCATGGCCGACGTCCTCGCCGACGAGATCACCGCCTTCGTCCGAGCCGCCGTCGTGCGGCTGGACTTGCAGGACGAGGCGGTCGAGGTCGTCCTGGGCGGCGGCATCTTCGACACGACCGATACCGCCTTTCACGCCCGCGTGGCGGCCGGCATCCATGCTGCCGCACCGCGTGCAACGCTCGTCCGCCTCGACGCCCCGCCCGTGCTCGGTGCCGCGCTCATCGGGATGGACGCCGACGATGCGTCACCCGCGGCCCTCGAGACGCTCCGTGGGGCCTTGCGCCCGGGGCCCGAACCGACCTCGGGCCGCAGCTGAGCAACCCGCTCAGTCTCCGCCGGACACACCGGCCGGCACGTGGGGCATGGCGTCGGCCACCAGTCGCTCGTCGTCGGCCAACAGGGAGTGGGCCAGGTCCTTGACCATGGCGATGATCTCGGGGTGCTCCTCGGGATTCCAGCCGTCGAGGAGCTCGGTAAGGCCCTGCCGCCTCGCCTCGGTCAGCTTGTCGAGCGCCGCCGTGCCCGCCGGGGTGAGAGAGAGGTCGCAGTCCACGCCACGATGCCGCTCCTCGATCATGCCGGCGGCCAGCAACCCGTCGACTCCCGGCTGAATCAGATCGGGGCCTACCTTCAACCGCATCGCCACGTCGTTCACCGTGCATGCCGGCTGGTCGGCCAAGCGGTACAGGAGCCAGCACGCACGAGGTGGCAGATCGATGCCCGCTCGTTGGGCCAGCGTGTGGTAGAGCTCGACGCGGTTCTCGCGGTCAGACAGCCGCGTGAGGGCCAGCTCGATCTCCTCCAGGGACGTCCGGTGGTCGGGCAACCCGTTGACCTCGCCGACGTCGACAGTCTGGACCGTCTTGCGCAGCTCCACCTCAGGGAGAAGCCAGCTCAGGAGAAATGCCAGGAATGCAATGGGCACCGCCACCAGGAAGACGACCTGAATCGCATGCGTGACTGCCTCGATGTACTTCGTGTAGAAGAACAGGCCGGAGGCGGTTCCTTTCAGCTGGGCGATCACACCCGGATCGATCGTCTGCGGGTTGAACTTCCTCAGTACCGATGCCGGGACCTTGGCCAGCGTGGGTGCGATGGTGTGGTTCAAGACGATGGCGTAAATAGCCCCGAAGACGGCCGTCCCGAACGAGCCGCCGATCATGCGGAAGAAGACCGAGCTGCTGGTGGCAACACCGAGGTCCTCGTAGGACACCGCGTTCTGCACGGCGACCACGAGGACCTGCATGACCAGCCCCATACCGACGCCAAAGACGAACATGTAGCCGGCCAGGACCCAGCCGTTCGTCGACGCATCGATCATCGACAGCAGGTAGGCGCCGACGGTCATCAAGGCGGTGCCCACCACTGGAAACACCTTGTAGCGGCCCCAGCGGGTCACCAGTCGTCCCGAAAGAACCGAAGCGCCGAGCATGCCCAGCATCAGCGGCAGAATCCGGAGTCCCGACGCTGTGGGACTCACCCCCTTGACGATCTGCATGTACAGAGGCAGGAAGGTCAGCGCCCCGAACATCGCGAAGCCCATCACGAAGCCGATGGAGCTGGCGGCGTTGAAGACTCGCTCGCGGAAGAGCTTCAACGGGATCACGGGCTCGGCGGCAGAGCGCTCGGCGAAGAGGAACGCCACCGCCAGCACAACGCCGAGGGCCGCCGTGAGCACGCTCGGCAGCGAGAGCCAGGGCCACGAGATGCCGCCCAGGCTGGCGAAGATGATGAGTGCAGTCGCCGAGGTGGCCAGCAGCAGCGCTCCGGCGTAGTCGATGGCATGCGAGACCCTGCGCAGGTGCCCCGGGAGCACGGCACCGGTCACGAAAAGCGCGAGGATCCCGAGCGGGAGGTTGATGTAGAAGACCCACTGCCAGGTCAGGTAGGTGACGCAGAGGCCACCGATGAGCGGTCCGATCACCGTGGCCACAGCGAACATGGCACCGAACAAGCCGACGTAGCGCCCCCTGTCGCGGGGCGACACCACGTCACCGATGATGGTCTGCGCACCGACCATGAGTCCTCCACCACCGAGCCCCTGCAAGGCCCGGAAGGCGATCAACTCGGTCATGGTGTGGCTGAGGCCGCACAACGCCGACCCCAGCACGAAGATCACGATGGACGCCTGGAAGAAGTTCTTGCGCCCGTACTGGTCGCCCAGCTTCCCCCACAGTGGCGTCGACACGGTCGACGACAGCAGATAGGCGGTCACCACCCAGGCCAGATGCGAACCCCCGTGCAGGTCGCCCACGATGGTGGGTAGGGCTGTCGAGACAATCGTCTGATCCAAAGCCGCCAGCAGCATGCCCAGCAGCAACGCGCCGAGAATCACCCAGAGGCGACGCTTGGTGATGGTGTCCGCCATCGGAGGCGTTGCGCTGGCGCTCACCCCCACCTCCCCGACGTCTGCCACGATCAGCTCACAGTAGGAACGTCCTGGTCAAAATGCAACCATGGGCGGCATGCCGCCCGGTGCCGCCCGAACATCTCCTGCGGGCAGCGTCGCCCGCGCTACGGTCCGGCGGCGGATACGGCTGACGCCGTGCAGGGTCGACATGAAGGAGAGCCAGGGGACATGCGAACTCGCCTCACGGAGCTGCTCGGCATCGAACACCCCGTCATGTTGGCCGGAATGGGGGGTGTCTCCTACGCCGAATTGGTGACCGCCGTCTCGGAGGCGGGCGGCTTCGGCTGCCTCGGTGCCGGCACCATGAGCAGTGCAGTCATGGACGCCGAGATCGCCGCGGTGCGCAAGGCCACGGACAAGCCCTTTGCCGTCGATCTCCTCACCGCCATGCCCGGCAGCATGGAGGAGCAGGTGCAGATCATCATCGACGGGGGCGCGACCGCCTTCGTGGCGGCGCTCGGCGTGCCGACCGAGGTGATCGAGCAGTGTCACCGCGCCAACGTGCTGGTCGTCAACATGTGCGGCAAGGTCGACCACGCCGTGCGCGCTGTCGAGGCGGGATGCGATCTCGTCGTGGCCCAGGGCACCGAGGCGGGCGGCCACACCGGCCAGGTTGCGACCATGCCCCTGGTCCCCCAGATCGTCGACGCCGTGGGCGACCGCGTCCCGGTCGTGGCGGCGGGCGGCATCTTCGACGGACGCGGGCTTGCCGCCGCGCTCTCCCTGGGCGCGGACGGCGTGTGGGTCGGCACCCGCTTCATCGCGACGCCCGAGGCCCGCAGTGTCTTGGGCTACAAGGACACGCTGCTCGCCAGTCGGGAGGACCAGACAACCGTGAGTCGCGCCTACTCGGGCAAGACGATGCGCGTCGTCCGCAATGAATACACGAACTACTACGACGCCCACCCCGAGGAGCTGAAGAAGTTCCCGGAGCAACTCGGCGTGTCCTACGGAGCGGGCGCCATGCATCTCGGTGGTGACTCGTTCAGCGAGGGGGTCGCCGTCGACAAGGAGTGCTACCCGGCGGGCCAGGGCGTGGGCGCCATCACCGGCCTCGTCCCCGCAGGGGAACTGGTCCGCCGTTTCGTGGCCGAGGCGGAAGAGACGCTCGACCGCCTGTCCGGATTGCGCTGAGCGATCCGACGGACTGCGGCCGATGCCTGACTCCCGGGTTGCTCTGGTCACGGGTGCGAATCACGGCATCGGCGCAGCAACGGCCAAGGCCCTGGCCGCCCAGGGGGTCGCCGTCTTGTGTGCCTACTTCCGCAACGAACGGCTCGGCGGACTCGACGACCCCTCGTTGCCCGCGGCGTACCGGGCGACCCGGATGGCGCGCGCGGACAACGTCGCCGAATCCATCAGGGCGGCCGGCGGCCGCGCCGCAGCAGTGGAGGCGGACCTGTCCGATGCGGCGAGCGCGCCCGCCCTGTTCGATGCTGCAGAAGCGCAACTGGGGCCTGTGTCCATTCTGGTGAACAACGCCTCCGGTTGGGTCGGTGACACCTTCGTGCCCGCGACCACCAACCGCTTCGGCCTGGCGCAGTCACCGGTCAGTGCGCAGTCCATCGATCAGGTGTTCGGGGTCGACGCCCGTGCCGCGGCCCTGCTGATCGCCGAGTTCGCTCGCCGCCACGTGGCCCGGGGCGGCGACTGGGGCCGCGTGATCGGGCTGACTTCGGGCGAGGCGAACGGCTTCCCCGAGGAGATCTCCTACGGCGCCGCCAAAGCGGCACAGGTCAACTTCACACTCAGTGCCTCCACGGAGCTGGCGCGCTTCGGCGTCACCGCCAATGTCGTGCACCCGCCGATGACCGACACCGGCTGGATCAGCCAGCGGACGGCCGCGTGGGCGCAGTCCGCCGGCCAGCACATCGCCACGCCCCGCCAGGTGGCCGACGTCATCGCCTACCTGGCCTCGGACGCTGCGGGTCTCATCACGGGCAACGTCATCCGGCTGCGCTGACCGAGTCACCCGAGGGTGGCCCACCCTCGGGCTGTCCCTCGCCCCCAGACCCGAGTGCCACCACGCAGCGCTGGCGCGATCGCTCCCGAACGGTCGACGACCCCGAACGGCTTTCCAGGTCAGCGGCTCTTTTCCCTAATCGCGTGACATCATGATCTAATCCGATATATCATTAGCGTTACACAAAGACCCACAGAGGTCCGGCCCACCGAGGGCCCACAACTGACGCAAGGAGTCACCGATGACACACCAACACGAAAACGACAGAGGTCACGATCACGACCGCGGCCATGGCCACGAACACCACCATGACCACCCCTTCGCCGGGCGGGGCATGCGCGGCGGGCGAGGCCGCTGGGGCGGCGGGCGCGGCGGCTGGGGCGGCGGCAGGCGCATGCCCCGCGGCGCCATCCGCACGGCCATTCTCGCCGCCCTGCGCGACGGGCCGGCCAACGGCTACGAGGTCATGCGCCGGCTCGAGGAGATGAGCGGGGGCCTCTGGCGTCCGAGTCCCGGGTCGGTCTACCCACACCTCCAGATGCTCGAAGACGAGGGGCTGGTCCAGTCCTCCGAGGTCGACGGCGGCCGTGCCTTCACGTTGACGGAAACGGGCCAGGGGGAAGCCGAAAAGGCAAAGCTGCCCTGGCAGGAGGCCGGCGAGTCCGACGACGAGGTGCGCACGCTTCGACTGGGCATGGGGCAACTCATGAGCGCCGCCAAGCAGCTGGCCGGCGACGGTGAGAAGTCGCAGATCGAGCGCGGCATCAGCGTGATCCAAAAGGCCCGCAAGGAGCTGTACCAGATCCTGGCCGAGGACTGAGGTCCCACGCGGTCAGAGGCCGCTGAGAGAACCGCCCGATACTGTGCAACAGGAGCCATGACCACGACCACCGCCACGCCGCTCGAAGGTGCCGCGCCCGGGGACGGGACACCCATCATCGAGACCCTGGGTCTCACCAAGACCTACTCGGGGACGGACTTCCGTGCCGTCGACGGGCTCAACCTGCGGGTTGGGTCAGGCGAGGTGTTCGGCCTGCTCGGCCCGAATGGCGCCGGCAAGACCACGACAATCGGTGTCCTGACCACCCGTGTCATCCCCACGGGTGGTCAGGCCTTCATCGGCGGCATCGACGTCGTGGAGCACCCCACGCTGGTCAAGCAATTGATCGGGGTGGTGTCCCAGCAGAACACGCTGGATCGCCTCCTGACTCCGTTCGAGAACCTCTACTGGCACGGACGTCTGTTCGGGATGGGGGCCAAGGAGTCACGGCAGACGGCGGAGGACCTGCTCGAGCGGTTCCAGCTCACGCGCTTCGCCCAGGCGTCGGTCTATGCCCTCTCCGGCGGGATGGCCCAGCGCCTCATGGTGGCCCGTGCCATCTTTCACCGGCCGGCCGTCCTCTTTCTCGACGAGCCGACCGCGGGACTCGATCCGCAGGGCCGTCTCGCCCTGTGGGACCTGCTCGAAGGCCTCAATGCCGACGGCCAGACCATCATGCTCACCACGCACTACATGGAGGAGGCGGACAAGCTCTGCGACCGGCTCGCCATCATGGATCACGGCAGGATCCTGGCCCTCGGCACCCCGACGGACCTGAAGCGCAGCGTGGAGGCGGACACCGTCGTCACGGTCAAGGCTGCCGGCGACCCCGACGCACTGGCCGACGTCTTCAAGGCCAGACTCGAGGGGCTCACCAAGACCCGCCCCCTGCCCGACGGGGTCGAGCTGCAGATCCGCGGTGCCGATCGACTCGTCCCCCGGGTCGTTGAAGCAGCCGAAGCAGGCGGGTACTCGCTGGCCGACCTGTCCGTGGCGGAGCCCACGCTCGAGACCGTCTTCATCGGGCTGACCGGAAAGGAGCTGCGCGACTGATGGCGGCCACTACCTCCGAAACCGTCCCTGCTGCCACGTTCGGGTCACCGGGCACGCGCCAGGTCGAGCTGAAGCCCACCCGTTCGACCATCGCAGCCAGCCGAACCGCGCTGCGGGCACTCATCCAGCGCGACCTGGTCGTGCTCTGGAAGCACAAATTCGAGTTCGTGGTGCGCACGCTGGTGCAGCCCTTCTTGTTGTGCTTCGTCTTTCTCTACGTTTTTCCGAAGATCGGTCAGGGCATCGGCGGCGGCAGTGCGCCGGGCGCCGAGTCGGCGTTCGCCACGGTCCTCGTGCCCGGAGTCGTCGGCCTTTCGATCATGTTCCAGGGCATTCAGGCCGTCGCGATGCCCATGGCCCAGGAGTTCGGCTTCACCCGTGAGATCGAGGACAGGGTGCAGGCGCCCTGCCCCATCTGGCTCGTGGCCATCTCCAAGGTGATCTCCGGCGCGGCCCAGGGGCTGCTCTCCGCCGTCATCGTCCTCCCCATCGCTTCGGTCGTGCACGCCGCGGGCGTCGAAGCCCACATCAATCTGCACTGGCTGCTCATCGTGACGCTCGTCCCCATGTCGTGCGTGTGCATGGCTTCGCTCGGGTTGCTCCTCGGTACCTCGTTCGAGCCGCGCAACCTCGGGCTCATGTTCGGCTTCATTGTGCTGCCGATCACGTTTCTCGGCGGTACCTATTACCAGTGGACCCGCCTGGCCCCGGTAAAAGCCGGTCCGGTGCACTGGCTGCAGATCGTCGTTCTGATCAACCCGCTCATCTACATCAACGACGGTATGCGGGCCGCCCTGACCGACGCCGCCCACATGCACCTCTACATCATCTATCCCGCCATCGTGGCCTTCAGCGTCGTCTTCTTGACGCTCGGCCTCCGCAACTTCCGGCGCAAGGTGTTGGCCTGACCCTCGTGGTCGGGACGGGACCCCCGGGCGTCGGTGCCGCCGTGCTGCCGTCGCAGGACCCGGGGCAGCCGGGCGGCGCCGCCTCCAGCGTGACAGCCACGTAGGCCCTGCAGGCGACCAGCATCCCCGCCTCAGCCTGGTCGAGGGAGATCTCCCCGCTGGTGGCCGGAATCCCGGACGCGCCACCCCATGGCGACAGGCTTTTCTTTCGGTGAAAATTCCGACAATCGCGTCTGATCGGGACCGACCCTGGGTAGGGTTGGTCGGAACCGAGCCAGTGCGTGCAACCACTCCTCGTGGGGTGGCGAAGGGACGGATTCTCATGGATATGACCGGTCGAGAAACGCCGTCCGATCTTCCCGATGCCTACGGCCGGGTCCGCGCCACGACGGAGCGCCTGGCTTCCGTTCTGAGCGCGGAGGATCAGACGGTCCAGACGATGCCGGACGTGAGCCCCACCAAATGGCACCGGGCCCACGTGACGTGGTTCTTCGAAACGTTCATCCTCGGCGAGTACGCCACCAGGTACCGCGCCTTCGACGACGCCTACGCGTACATCTTCAACTCGTACTACGAGGCTGTCGGGGCGCGCCATCCCCGGACCGAACGCGGGCTTCTCTCACGTCCGGGCATTGACGAGATCGCGCGCTATCGCCAGTTCGTGGACGAGGCGATGGTCGCCCTTGTCCACGATCCCGGCCAGCCCGGTCTGGCCGACCTGATCACCTTGGGGCTGCACCACGAGCAGCAACACCAAGAACTTCTCCTGATGGACATTAAGCACGTCCTCTCGCGGAACCCACTGCAGCCTGCCTATCTGTCCGGACCACCGGAGACCCCGGGCGTGGCGCCCCCCAAGGCCGGTTGGCTCGAGCACGATGGCGGCCCGGTCGAGATCGGGCACCGTAGCGATCAGTTCGGCTTCGACAACGAATATCCGCTGCACACGGTGTTCCTGACCCCGTTCGGTCTCGCCGACCGGCCTGTGACTTGCGGCGAATGGCTTTCGTTCATCGAAGACGATGGCTACAGCCGGCCGGAGTTCTGGCTCTCTGACGGCTGGGCCGTGGTGAACGCGCAGAAGTGGGACTCGCCGTTGTACTGGTCACGCGACCCGCATGATCCCGAGCAGTGGGTCCAGTTCACGTTGTCGGGCTCCCGACCTGTCGATCCGAATGAGCCCGTCTCCCACATCAGCTACTACGAAGCCGATGCGTTCGCCCACTGGACCGGCATGCGATTGCCGACCGAGTCAGAATGGGAGACCATCGCGCGCACGCATGGGGAGGGCGACAACTTTCTTCACCAGGACGTGCTGTCGACCGGCGCACCTCATCCACGGCCGGCGATCTCGTCCAATGGCCTCTTCGGTGACACCTGGGAGTGGACGGCGAGCGCCTACTCGCCCTACCCCGGCTTCCGGGCGGCACCGGGTGCCGTCGGCGAGTACAACGGAAAATTCATGGTCAGCCAGTACGTCTTGCGAGGCGGGTGCTGCGCGACCCCGGCCGGGCACGCCCGCTCGACGTACCGAAACTTCTTCCCGCCCGGTGCGCGCTGGGCCTTCAGCGGACTGCGGCTGGCCCGGGATCCCTGACGCATGACGTACACGATCGATGTGCATCTCTCGCCCGAGGATGCGCGCAACCAAATGTTGGCTGACGCACTCAAAGGACTGCAGGGCGAGGAGAAGTCCATTCCCCCGGTGTGGTTCTACGACGAGCGGGGCAGCCGCCTGTTCGAGGAGATCACCCAGCTCCCGGAGTACTACCCCACCCGGGCCGAACGCGCCCTCCTGGAGAAGTACGCCCCTTCGATCGCCGAGCTGTCGAAGGCGGACACGTTGGTGGAGCTCGGCGCCGGAGCCTGCGAGAAGACCCGGGTGCTGCTCACTGCCCTCCAGGACACCGGCTTGCTGTCGAGGTACGTCCCCTTCGACGTGAGCGACGAGTTCCTCCGCGGCGCGGCTGCCACCCTCGCCGAGGAGTTCGATTCGCTGGACATCCATGTGGTGATCGGCGATTTTCATCATCACCTGGCCGAGATCCCCTCCGAAGGTCGACGCCTGATCGCGTTCTTGGGTGGAACGATCGGCAACTTGAACCCCTCACAGCGGGCCCGTTTCCTCTTCGACTTGAATTGCACCATGTCGAGCGACGACTCGGTACTGATCGGGACGGATCTCGTCAAGGACAGAGACCGGCTCGTCGCTGCGTACGACGACGCGGCCGGCGTGACGGCAGACTTCAACCGCAATGTCCTCCACGTGCTCAACGAGCAGCTCGGCGGCGACTTCGATCCGAACCGCTTCCGGCACGTCGCGTTGTGGAACGAGGAAGAACAATGGATCGAAATGCGGCTCCGGGCCGACGAGGCGAGCGCGGTCTCGCTCACCGGGGCCGGCATCACGGTCCAGTTCGACCAGGACGAAGACCTCTTGACCGAAATCAGCGCCAAATTCACCCCCGAGCGAGTGGAGCACGAGCTCTCAGAAGCCGGCTTTGTGGTCGAAGGGATGTGGGGCGCAGAAGACGGAGAATTCCTCCTTACCCTGGCGCACCCCTTCTGCTGAAGCCCTGACGGCGACTCAGCCGACCCGCTCCGACAGGACCTCCGGTCGCTCTTCGTGCACCATGCTCGCCGCATCATGGGTCACGAGCTCCGGCGTCCGCTGCGCTCGCCGGCCTCGACGTATCAACCAGACGCCCAGCAGCGCCAAGAGCAGCACGATCGAACCCAGACTGAGAACGCTCGCCAGCACGAGGTGTGGAGGTCGGTAGTGAAACGAGACGACATCGTCGCCGGCCGGGATGTGGACCTTCTGCACGAGGTCGAAATCGTTGACCGTGACGTTCTGGGCCTTGCCACCGTTGACCGAGACGGTGGCGCTCCAGCCAGGATCCCACGCGACGGAACGGATCACGGAAGAGGGCGCCGGGGCCTGAACCCGGATGTTCTCGGACTTGGTCGTGCTCGAAAGGACCTGCGCGGCGAGCCGCCTGCCGGTAGCCGTCGAGGCTGCGATCGGCTCAGCAGGCTTGCGGAGGATGAACACCGCGTAACCCTGGGACAACCCGGCGAGTTGCCACGGCCCTGGCACCAGCGCCGACGACAGCGAGCCCGCCAGCTCGTAGGGATGTCCCCCACGGAGAGCACGGGCCGCTGCGGGGGAGAGAGCCCGCCAGCACCTGGACCGACAAGCCGATCGCCTGCCCGGCTGGATGCGGGGTGGTCACCAGGCTGGCACCCGCGGGAACGACGACCGGCGCCCCCCAGCGTGTGGAGCCGCCGGCGAGCAGCGACCCGAAGCGGAGACGCGTTCCCGGGCTCGCAGGGTGGCCGAGGACCAGGGTGACGGTCTCGGGCTCGAGGGACTCCCCGTAGAACCACGACGCTGTCTGTCCGAGGGCGAGGGCGGGCCGGGGCCCCGGATAGAAGGGGTAGGCGGTGTCGTTGTAGTCGCTGCCGTAACCCCGCGGCAGGACGGGGTCGGTCCCGATGTTTTCCGAAGTCTGCGTGAAAGCGTCGAACGAGCTCGGCATTGCCTCGAGGGGCACGAGGAAGTACTCGGGCACGGTCACGATTTCGCGCAGGTTGAGCCGATTGAGCGTTCCGGACGAGAGCTCACCGATATCGAGGTCGTCCTGCTCATGGGTGTTGGTCATCGACTCGTAGTTCCCGTTGACGATCGAGGCGTACCCCGAGACCGAGGGCAGGCCCGGGATGATGTTGAGATCGGGCACGCCCTGCAGGCTGCCGGGGTAGCTCGAGTAGGTCTGAGGGTCGTAGTTGACGAACCGTCCACCGGGCTGCAGGTTCGCCGCCATGAGCTCTTGTACGGGCGTCGTGCCGGCCAGCAACTGATTTGGTGCGGTCTGGGTCAACTGGCTGGTCGCCCCGATCAGGCCCACGTCGACGGCCACGAAGACGGCCGCGAGGCGGCACCACGACGGGCTGCCGAGCCGCGGCCGGATCCACACCAGCCCCGCCGCGACCACGCAGAATGCCAGCGCGATTGCCGTCGCCTCGCGCACGGTGTCGGTGATGGCCGGACGCAAGGACACGCCCGCGAACCGCCAGGCGAGCGTGCGGGGCGACACCAAGGCCCAGATGGCCAAGCCCGCAACCGCTGCGGCGGGGACCAGCGCCATGATCCGGTCGTAGCGGGTCATGGGCTCTCGCAACCGGGGCGCCTCCGTGCGGTCGATCCAGCCCGCGAAGAGAACGCAGACCGCGGTGGCCACCGTGATCATGTTGCGGCTCTGCAGGCGCTGGTGCCCATAGAGCGGCAGGGTGTTGAACAGATGTTCAAAGGGCGTGTACGAGCCCAACGCGAGCAGGAGGCCGAAGAGGCCCACGACGTACCACGTGAGGCGGTCCCGCGGCGGAATCCTGCTCGGCCAGCGCGGGTGCAGCAGGGTGATCAAGGCGACGACAGGCAAGACACCCAGATAGATACCGACCTCGGGAAGGTTGTACTGGCTGAAGAACTGCGCCTCGCCGAGGTGCCCGTATCCGCCGTTGATATAGGGCACCAGGCCCAGAATGCCGAACGGCCGGGGGTAACTGCCGGCGCCCGCGACGACCCCGCTCCCCGCGCTGCGAATTGCGGATGGCCTCGAGCCCGGGAAGCCACTGGATCGCCGCAAGCGACAGCGCCAAGGCGGCCCCGGTGCCGCATCTGGACAGGACCCGCCACCATCTCTCCCGATTGAGACCGGCCGACATGACGGCGAAGGCGATGATCAGAAGGCCCTCGTCGAGCATCGCTTCGGGCGCTCCGGCCAAGATGACCGTCGCGTAGGAGACACCGAGCAGGATCGTCCAACGCCACCGGCCGTCACGAACGATATGCACAACAGCCAGGAGCATCCACGGAATACCGACGAACCCCTCTGTCATGTCCACGTGATTGACCTGGCTCAAGACGGGCCCTGCGAATGCGAACGTCGCCGCTGCGAGGATGCACGCCGCAGTCGAGAGCTTCAGCGCCCGCAAGAAGACGTACATCCCGACGGCAATCGCGGAGAACAGAACGGCCTCGGTGGCGATCCATGCCGCACGGTCGGGCAAGATGACGAACAGTCCCATCAGGGGATAGAAGGCGCCGGCATTGAAATCGGCCATGAGCGGCGTGCCGCTGAAGATGTACTGGTTCCAGAAGGGCAGCTGGCCGTGGCGCAGCATGGAGCCCACCAGGACGTGGAGCGGGTAGTTCTGCTGCAGGTTGTCGGCGGTGATCAGCAGGTGCCCGCCGATCAGGTCCGGGAGTACGAACACGGCAGTCGGGATGGCAATCAGCACGACGTAGGGCCACAAGGGTCCGATGTGTGCGCGTAGTCGGTTCACTGGTGAGAAAGGGCCCTCCGCGATGCCTGGACTCTGCGCCCTTCCACCTGCGGACCGGCGCGGCGCGATCCGCGCGAGCTAAACCCTAACTGTCCGCATGTGCTCGGAGGCAGGATCGTCGCTCCGGTGACGACTCGTCCGCCCGGCGCTCGTCGCCCCCGGAGAGGGTGCGCGACCTGGAGCGCCTCGAGACCTTCGGCTTCGGAGGCGGACTGCTCGAGCCCGCCGATGTGGGTGCAGGCAGCGGACATCGATCGCTCAGTTCTCGCTCGACCAGCGTGCGCTGCGCCGCCCGGGTGGGCGTGCTCCTCCAGCTCCCCCAAGGACCGGGACTCGCACCTGACACCTTCCAATTCCGTGACAGAGGGATTTCGCCTACGTGACATTCTCAGTCTCCTGCGCTATTCTGGGAGCAGACTGAGAATCCCGTTACAGAGGGATCCGTCGCCTCGAAATCGGCATCGGCTGTGACAGAATCACTGCAGTTTCATGAAGATTGGCGCACCCGCGGTGAAACGCTGCGGCAGCTCAACTAAGGAATCCCCGATGGAGCTCGTGTCACCGAGCGCGACCACCACACCGACACCCGCCTCGACTGTCGATTCCGACACTCCGGGGCATCCGGCGCGTGCACTCAGCGTGGTGCGCACGGCCGTATTGGGGCTTGTCGGCAGTTCGGCGATCGTCGCCGGAGCCGTGCTGGGAGGCCAGCCCTTCGAGACCCACCTTCCCGGGGCGTGGTTCTTCGGCATGCCGGGAGGTCCCGCCGGCTCGTTGGGCTCCAGCAGCGGGCTGCCGACGATCGCCTCGCTCGCACTCGTGTTCGGGGGCCTCATCCTCCTCACCCGGGTGTGGCTCGGGTTTCTGCGCCATTTGAACAGCCACCACGGATTCCCGGTGAAACGGGTCGTGCTCGTCGTGGCGGTCTGGGCCGTGCCGATCCTGCTCGCGCCGCCGCTCTTCAGCCGGGACGTCTACACCTACTCGGCGCAGGGCGAAATGATGAGCCACCACATCAACCCCTACTCCTACGGGCCCGAAGTGCTCGGGGCGACGTCGTTCAACGAGATGGCCGACACGGTGTGGTCGGGAACCGAGTCTCCCTACGGCCCGACTTTCTTGAGCGTGGACGGCCTGCTCGACCAGGCCTCGGGCCACCAGATCCTGCCCGACCTGGTCCTGCTCCGCCTGCTGGAGGTGGCGGGCCTCGCCATGGTCGTCGCGGCCACGCCCACTCTGGCGCGGTCGCTCAAACACGACCCGGCCCACGCCGTCTTGATCGGGGCGGGCTCGCCACTCGTCTTGCTCTCGCTGATCGGGGGCGCCCACAACGATGCCCTGATGATCGGCCTTCTGATGGCCGGACTGGCCGTGGCCAAACGGTTCGGGACGGTGCCCGGGGTGATGCTCTGTGCGCTTGCGGCGGGGGTCAAGTCCCCCGCGCTGCTCGGTGTCCTGTTCCTCGGATGGGTCTGGGCCGGGAGGGAGGCCTCCATCCGGCGCCGCATCGGGCACACCGCCGCGGCCGGGCTGGTCGCGCTGGCCACCATGGAGGTGGTCTCCCTCATTTCCGGCACAGGATGGGGCTGGATCCGCACGACCTCCACCGCGGACTCCTCCTTCACCGGAGTGACGCCCGTCAACGTCGTGGCGCGCACGGTCTCCATCGGGAGCCATGTGCTGCAGTTCCCGGTTTCCCTGCTCGCGGTCCGCCCCATCTTCATGGTGCTCGGACTTCTCGTGGCGGGCTACGTCGGATACCGGCAGCTGCTCCGGTCCCCCCGCGACGGGTTCGTCCAGTGCCTGGGTCTCACCCTCCTCGTGCTCGCCCTGCTCGGCCCCATCGTGTGGTCCTGGTACGTCACATGGGGTCTGATCGTGCTTGCGCCGGCCGCCATCGGGCGCCTTCGCACGGCGTTGATCGTGATCAGCACGTTCTGGGCGTTTGCCGGTATGACGTCGATCCACGGTGTCTACGAACGGCTCATCCACACCTTCGTGCTGACCGACCTGCTGCTCGTGGCCCTGCTGCTCGCCGTGGCCATCACGCCACTCAGCTTGTTCACGGGCGGAAGACGTGCCCACATGCCGAACCTGACGCCGGGCGTCCTTGCCGGGGCCGGCGCCGGCGCGACCACCTGAACCTGCTCAGCCCGGCGTGCCCCCGTTGGCGGTGTACGCCTCGTTCCAGGCCTGAATCATCGGCCCGAAGGCGGCGGGGTTGTAGGCGTCCTCCTCGTAGGAGAACTTCATGTCGCCCGCGTAGTGCAGCACCGTGATGTTGTGGGCCTGGTGGATCGACCCGTCGCCAGGATCCTTCATCCGATTCTCAATCCGGCAGACCCACCAGCCGCGCTCCTCGTCACACACGCACCATGCGTGCGGAAAGGAGGTCATGTCCCGATTCGGCCACTCCGCCATGAGCGGGGCGATCCACTCGTAGATCTCCTCCGACCCGTGAAAGGTGCCGAACATGTGCTCGAGGTACACCGCGTCCTCGGTGAAGAGGTCGGCCCACTCTCGCCATTCGCCGCTGGCTGCACAGCGCGCCGCCGTCTCCATGTAGTGCTGGTGTGCCTGCTCCAGTTCGTCGCGACTCCACTTCTGCGTCATGACTTCAGTATCCATTCGCTCATGGTGACACTTCGGAGGGTGCTCAAGTCGACGAACGCGTTGATCTCGTCGATCATCTGTGCGACGTGCGCCTGCATGCGCGCGGGATCCCCGTCTGCGCAGTAGAAGAGCATCGGATCGGTGACGTGCTCGAGGGAGGGCCATCCCTCCTCCACGATCCCCGCCACCGGTGGTGCCCCCTCGGTGACCGGCCGAAACACCGCGTTGCGGACGTAGCGGGTCCGGGGCTGAATCGCCTCGGTGATCGGCGAGATCCTGCTGTGCCAGCGCGTGATCCACTCATCGAAGCTCTGCTCGGGGTGCTGCTGCAGGAGCGCCACCGTGAGCACGCCGGGCGACCGTTCCCCATCGCGCCAGGAGCGGGGTGCCGCCCACCGGTTTCCCCCGTAGTCGCGATAGAGGGACTCGACGACCGAATAGCCGGCCAGGCGCACGGCGGCGGCCTCGAGCACCCGCTCGAACGGCTCCCGTTGCTCGATCGTGTCCACCCACAGCGAGACGAGCCCGTGCAGGGGCGTCTCGCCCTCCGGCGTGGGGACCGGGGCCGGAATATCGCTTTCGGGATCCCACACGTCGATGGTCAGCGCGACGGGGTCCAGGGCGAGCAGCTCCCCTCCCACCCGAGCGAGCATGACCTCGGCCACGTCGGCCCGCGTGCTCCCTGCGCCGAGCCAGGTCAGGTACATCAGCTTCTCCATGTCGTCCGCCTCCTCACCACGTGAGCCCGAGGGCATCGCGCATTGTTGCCTCGAACTCGACGTCGTTCAGCGTCCGCCGCAACTGCAGGACCATGGCCGCGTCCTCCCCGACCTCGACCCGCAACGGAGTCGCCGGGTCTTCGAGTGCATCCGCGACGGCGAACCCCACGAGCTCGGGCCCCGGCCGGCCTCCGGGTCCGGTCAGTGTGGCCGCGGTGCTGCCCCACTGGGCGTACAGCTCGCCGTAGACGGCCGGTCCCGGGTGGTCGTCGTCGTGTTTCATCCCCGGAGCGATGTATCCGGGCTCAATGATCACCACCCGGATCCCGAAGTGGCCCAGTTCGAAGTACAGCGACTCCGACATCGCTTCGAGGGCGTGCTTGGACGCCGCGTACGGACCCTCCAGGGGCGTTCCGATCCTGCCCTGCACGGAGCTGACGTTGACCAGCACCCCACTCCCACGCGCACGCCACTCGGGCACCACCGCCTGGGCCAGGCGCAGCGGGCCGAGTGTGTTCACGTCGAGCACGTTGCTGAAGGAGTCGATCGGGTAAGTCTCGAGCGGACCGGTCCCCGGCAGACCCGCGTTGTTGACCACGGCATCGAGCTCGCCCGCGGCCGTCACCGCAGCCTGCACGGAACGGGCGTCACGCACGTCCAGCTCGAGGAACCGCGCGGCCGGCAGCCCTTCGAGCAGCTCCGGATTCCGGGCGGTGGCGACCACCTCATGCCCGCGTCCGGCCAAGACCTCGACGGTGGCGCGACCGATGGCGCGCGCGGCGCCCGTGACGAGCACCCGCATCGCTCAGGCCGTCCCGGCGGTGGGGAGACCCACGAGCTCCTCGCTGACGTGCCACAACCGCTGCGCCGCCTCTGCGTCCTGCGCCCAGCGGCGGGGCTGTCTCGGCTTGCACTTCACGAAGTACTCGCCGCTCACTCCCTCTACCTCGGGGGAAGAAGCCAGGTAGACCGAGGTGCGGGCGCCCTTCGCCGCGGAGAGGAAGAAGGGGCTGGCGATCTTGATCCCGAAGCCGAGCAGGCCCCGTGCATCCCCACCGGTCCCGTAGCCCGTGCGTACCGTTCCGGGATGCAGGGAGTTCGCGGTGACGCCCGTCCCCTCCAGGCGCCGGGCGAGCTCCAACGTGAACAAGATGTTGGCCAACTTCGACCGGCCGTACACCCGCATACCCCGGTAACGCTTCTCGGACTGCAGGTCATCGAAACGGATTCCGTGACGGGCTGTGGTGTGGGCGGTCGACGCCACGTTGACCACCCGAGACGGAGCCGACTCGGTGATCCGTTCGAGCAGCAGATTGGTCAGGAGGAACGGGCCGAGATGATTGATGGCGAACGTCGCCTCGTACCCGTCGACGGTCTCGGCGCGTTCGCTCAGCACCAATCCGGCGTTGTTCACCAGGACGTCGACGCGCGGCGCTTGGTCGAGGATCTCCGCCGCACCTTGGCGCACAGAGGCCAGGTCCGCCAGGTCGAAGACGACGAGTTGGACCCGGCCTTCACCAGTCAGCCGTTGGGTGATCGCGGCGGCGGCACTCCTGCCTTTGTCTGCGTTCCGAGCCGTGACCAGCACGCGGGCGCCCATGGAGGCCAGGGCCGCAGCCGTCTCGAACCCGATACCGGAATTGCCACCGGTGACCACCACCGTCTTCCCCTGCATGTCCGGCACGGCGTACGGCCTCCTTGTCGCGAGCAGGCGTCAGCATTCCACACGGGCAGCCGGCGCCCCCGCGCCTAGCGCCAGGTGTCGCGCGCCTCGACCAGGCCCCGTTCGGGATCGAGGAAGCTCCCGCTCAACGTCTGCTCAGCCGTGCGCATCTGCCACTGCAGGAGCTCGCTGGTCGCCGCCCAGGCGGCGTCGCCCACTGTGGGCCCCTGCTCCACCAGCAGGTTGTGTGTCTGCTCGGGATCACGGGACAGGTCGAACAGCAACGGGGGCAACAAGGCGGCGTCGGCCGCGAACTGGACGTACTTGTACCGTGGCCCCCGGGACACGGCCAACGCGCAATGGCTCATCGGGATCCCGAAGGCTTGTTCGGCCAGCAGGTTGACCGGGTCTGCGAAACTCCATTCGAAGTGCGCCGTGTCGCGCCAGTGCCGAGGGGCCGGCTCGCCACGGAGGAACGGGCCGAGCGACCAGCCGTCGGCCTGGCGGGGCACGTCGATGCCCATGAAGTCACAGATGGTCGGCAGGACGTCGACTGATTCGGTGACCGCCTCGACGATCGTCCCGCGCCCGCCGTCCGCCTGGCGACGTGGGTCCACGACGATCAGGGGAACGTGATAACTCTCGTCCCAGAAGCCGAGCTTCTCCAGGAGCCAATGGTCGCAGCCCATCTCGCCATGGTCGCTGGTGAGAACGACGAGGGTGGACTCGGCCAATCCGGTTTGCGCGAGGTAGTCGAACAGGGGGGCCAAACCGTCGTCCACCTCGCGCTGCGCCCCGTAGTACGTGGCGCGCAGCTGCCGGCGCTCCCGCTCGTCCCGGGGCGCCCCCACCTCGGGCGTCTGCACCGAGAAGGCGCCGAGTGGATGGATGGCCCCCTCTTCTTCGGGCGTCGCACACCCGACGAACGGTCCGACGGCCTCAGCGGGATAGCGGTCGTGATAGCCGATCGGGTTCCGGCGTGGCGGATGCGGGCGGATGAAGGAGGCATGGACGAAGAACGGCGCGTCGGCGTTCTGCTCCAACCACTCCACCACGGAGCGGCGCACGAAGCTCGTCTGGGAGAGCTCGGCGGGAAAGCGCGCCGGAGCCCAGGTCGAACCGTGGGCATCGGCCCCCGGGAAGCCCCCTATCGGCTCGTAGAGGTCGTGGGGGTTGGCCGGGACATCGAACCCCTGCGCGGCGAGCCACCGTCCCCACGCCGGGCTGCCCTTCTCCCACGGGTCTTCGATCACGGCGCGGAATCCGGGCAACACGCCCTCGTAGCTGAACAACCTCGGGTCGCCGGGCGGCACGGTGCGCGGATCGACCGAGGAGTCCGTGTACCCGAACAGCACTGGGTCATAGCCCATCTCACGAGCCAACAACGCCACGTTGGTGAACCGGGCGTCCAACGGCGTGCCGTTGAGTATCGACCGGTTGCGGTGCTGATACGTGCCCGTGTAGAGACAGGCCCGCGACGGCCCGCACGGCGCTGCGTTCGCCCAGTGGTTTGCGAACAAGACGCCGCGGCCTGCCAAGGAATCGAGGGTGGGCGTCTCGAGGACCGGATGGCCGAGCGCCGACAGGCAGTCCCCGCGCCACTGGTCGAGGGTGATGAAGAGCACATTGCGGGCGGGCGGCATGCCACAACTCTTGCCCATGTCGCGCACCCCAGCCTCGCCGCTCGGCCCGATGGGCGCGACGGCCCGGCCGCGCCCGGGCTCAAGAAGTCCGGATCGTCGTTCCTCCGAGCCGGGTCCCGAACTCGATCAGCCACGCGCCGAGGCGCGGTGCAACGGCCCGGTGCGCCGCTCGGCCACCGGTCACCGGGAGGCCGGGGGCCGAGCGCAGCACCGCCCCGTCATCACTGGCCTTCCCCTGGCCGGGGAGCACTCGCCGTGAACCCGCCGATGCCATCAGATCCCTCCGGTGGGCGTCGGCCAGGGACTGCACCGCCTGGGTCTGGATCATCGGTTCACCTCGCTGCTCCCATTCGTTCCTGCGTCACAACTCCGGCGCAACACCTCTCGACACTAACTGAAACTTGACAAGAATGCAAGAATATCTTAATATAGGTACATGCCTATGTTAACGGAAGAGGCCACTGGCCCGAGAACGAAGCAGGTGACGGCGTCCGCGTCACTCGTGACCGATCTCTCCTGGCTCCTGCACGTGGCCGCTCGGCCCTCCATGCAGGCCCGGCATCCGCGGTTGGCCGAAATGTTCAAGGGACGGGAAGACCTCGCAGACCGGGTGCGTACCTTCTGGGACGACTGCTCCGAGGAGGATGCCTGCTTCACCGAGATGCAGGTGCTCGCCCAGCACGCCGACGCAGTAACCGTCACCGACCCCGACGTGCTCTGGCCCGCCATCGAAGAGGCGGTCGCCACGGTCCCGCTCGACCTCGAGATGCCCTCCGAGTCGCCCGGGGACCGCGAGATATACCTCCATCGGCTGCGCAGGCTGCAGGAGTCGCCCGCGCTCCTGCGGTCGTACCTCGACATGCTCGAAGCGGTCTGGGCCCCGGTGGACCCAATGTGGCAACAGGCGCTCCCCATCATCGAGGAGGCGGGACGCCAGGTCGTGACGCAGTACGAGCGGGGCCGATCACTGGAAGTCTTGATACCGCAGGGCTGTGACATCCTCCATGCGCGCCTGCCCGAGATCCTGGCCAAGGTCGAAGCAGGGCAGCAGCCGCTGCTCTTCGTGCCCTGCCTGTTCTTCGGCTCGAGCATGTACCTGGAGCTTTCTGGCCTCGTCACCATCGGAACGGGCGTGGGCCAGGGTGATGCCGTGGCCCGGGCGCAGACCGAATCAGTGGCCCGACGCCTCAAGGCGGTGGCCGATCCCACCCGCCTGGCGATCCTGCACTCGCTGGCCACCGCGCCGAGCTCGGTCGGCGAGCTGGCGGTGCTCTTCCGTCTGGCCCAGCCCACCGTGAGCATGCACGTGAAGGTGTTGCGCGAGAACGGGTTGGTGCGCGCGCAACGTGAGGGCGGGAGGCTGCGACTGAGTGCCGACGCCGGGGCTGTCGAGCTGTTGCTCGACGAGCTACGCCAGGCGGTGCTGCAGGGGGACCGCGGGCATCAACCCCCCGGCTCGAGCACCACCGGCAGCGACTTGATTCCCGCGACGGTCGTCGACCGCACCCTCTCGGCGGCTCCCCTCACCACGTAATCCGGAAAACGCCCGAGCAATTCCTCCACGAAGATCCTCGCCTCCAGGCGGGCGAGGCTGGCGCCGAGACACACGTGCTCGCCGAAACCGAAGGCGAGGTGCATGGGATTGGTGAGACGCCGCACGTCGAACTCCGACGCGTTCTCCCCGAAGATCCGCTCGTCCCGGTTCCCCGATGCGTAGAGCATGCAGAGGTAGTCGCCTGCGGCGACCTGGGTGTCCGCGACCACCATGTCCTCGGTGGCGGTCCGGCAGAACGCGTGCACCGGCGTCACCCAACGCAGGCACTCTTCCACTCCCCCGGGCGTCAGCGACGGGTCCGAGACGAGGGCGGCGCGCTGGTCCGGGTGCTCGTGCAGGACCACGGCGGTCCCCGACAGCAACGTCCGCGTGGTCTCGTTTCCGGCCACGAGCAGCGTGAGGAGGAACATGAACAGCTCCTCCTTGCTCAGCGGGCACCCACCGACTTCGCTGCCCACGAGGAGCGAGACCAGATCCTCCCCCCGGCGGTCGCGCTTCGATCGGATGTGCTCGACGATGAATCCGGAGAGCTCGCCGAGCGCAGCCATGGTCTGGTCGGGGGGGAGGTCGGGTGACTCGATCGCCGCATCGGACCACCCGCGGAAGTCCTCCCGATCCGACTCGTCGATCCCGAGCAACTCTGCGATCACGGTCAGTGGGAAGGGTGCAGCCAGCTGGGCGACGAAATCGATCTCGTCCCGGGGTTCGACGGTGTCGAGCAGCGTCGAGGCGCTTGCGCGGATGAAGTCGGCGAGGTCCGCCATGGCCCGAGGCGTGAACCGCCGGTTGACCAGCCCACGGAAGGCGGCGTGCTGGGGCGGGTCCATGTGCAGGATGGAACGGCCGCCCCCCATTGCAGCCTCGGTTGTGCGCAGTGGGTCATTGACCAACGCGCCGCGCCCGGAGCAGAAGTGACCCGGGTCGCGGCTCAGGTTCCGGATGTCCTCGTACCGACTGACGGCCCAGAATCCCGGCGCACACTCGTGCACGGGATCCTCGGCACGGAGCTTCGCCAGCACGTCGTGGTAGTCGGCCCGGACGAAGAAGGCCGCGTCACGCGGGTCGATCTGGCCGCCCTCGTCGTCGGACACGGCCCGAGCGTACTGGGCCGCGCGGGGAGCGCCGGCGAGCGCGAGGCCCGGTCGGCGGCCTCCGTCGGGGCAGCTCAGCCGAGTTCGACGGAGGCAGACTCCAGGCGCGCCAACAGGATGTCGCCCATCGGGTTCTCACGCCGGCGCCGTTCGCCGGTGATGCGCTGGTGCCGGTCGTTGATGGCCAGGGCGCGGGCCAGCGCGAAGACCTCGTGCCAGCCGAGATCATGCACCTCGTACCCGCTGCGCCGCTGGTAGCGCTCCAGCGACTCCCTCACACTGGGGAAGCCCGCCGGCCGGCCGCCGAACAGCGCCTCCATCATGAATTCGAGGGCGAAATGCCAGCCGAGATCCATCTCCCGGGGGCCGAGGGACGCCAGATCCCAATCGAGCACCGCGGTGACGTGGCGCTCGGAGTCGAAGACGAGGTTGCCCAGTCGGACGTCGCCCCACAACAGGACGAGGGGTCGCTCCGCCGGCACATGGCGGCCGCACCAGTCGAGGGCCTGCGTCAGCGCCGGCAACGGGTCGCCTTCCGAGGACCACTCCACGTACGAGACCCAGCGCTCCACGGTCTGTTGCAACCGCCCTCCCCGCAGCGCGGCAGCAAGGCCCCCGGCCTCCCACGCAATGGCATGGATGTCGGCGACCACGTCGATGAGCTCGTCGTGCATGACGCGCTGGAAGACCGGCCCCGCGTCGCGCACGTAGGGGTCGAAGAACGGGGCCGGGCCGGGTATGTCGCCCACCACGCGCGGCATGACCAGGAAGGGCGAGCCGATCCACTCTGGTTCGTGCACGAGCAGCGCCGGCGCCGGCGCCGGCACGCCGGCGTCGGCCACGGCGTTCTGGACGAGCGCCTGCGGGCCGAGGTCGTAGTCCGGGAACGACGGCTCCAGCGGCGCCAACCGCACCACCATTCCCGGGTGCGAGGGACCGAGGTCGACCAGCAGGGTCTCGTTGGCCTGGCCACCCTGGGCCTGCGAGACCCCGACGAGTCGAAACGCTCCGGCTTCAGCACCAGCACCACGTCCGGCCACCGCGCGTACCAGGTCCGGGTTGGCGGCCACCCAGCGTCTGAGCCCAGCCTCGACGACGGCGTCGTCACGTGTCGCCCCTGTCGCCACTCAGGGAAGGTAGACCACGGCCCGCCACCGCCCCGTCATCTCCGCCCGGCACAACGCCGTGCCGGCACGTACGGACCAGTCGATGACCTCTGTCTCGGTGACCGTCACCGGGGTCTGCAGCAAGAGGCCACGCCGGGCGTGGTCCTGGCGCACGAGCCAGCCCTCGGGAACACGCACGCCGGCCTCGGCGAGTCGCGCCACGGCCTGGCCTCCCGTCGGGTGCATGATGCCGACGGTCAACCCGTCGCTGTCGGCTCCGATCCTTCTTGGGCGGCATGACCGTCGTCATCGTCACCGGTGCCGGGCTGTTCCCGAAGAACGCGAACAGCCCGGCCCGGGGGTGCACCTCGGACGCCTCCTCGTCGATGCCCGGCATCAGGTTGACCCAGCCGCCGCCGGCGGTGCGCAGCGCACGCAGCTCGTGCGCGACGGCAGCCACATCGGGCGGCGTGAACTCGATCGTCTTGGTCTGGCGCCCGCTGCTCACGGGCGCACTCGTGACACCAGCCGCTCAATGACGGCGGCCGCCGGCACGGCCTCGGCCCGGCCGAACGCCGTCCCGGCGTAGAGGCTCATGTGCTCGGGGTCACCAGCTCGGGCCGCTCTGGCCCGTAGCGGACGCGTCGCGTTGTTGATCTCGGGGTAGGCGGCCGGGGCGCCGGGATGCTCGCGCACCATGGCGTTGACGAGTGCGCGCGCCCGGCGGCCGCTGAAGGCCCGGGTGATCTCGGTCGCCCCCGAGACGGCACTCGTCGCCAGGGCGTCCTTCAGGGCGGCGGGCGCGCCACTCTCGGGACAGCGCAGGAACACCGTGCCGGCCTGCACCAGGTCGGCCCCGCGGGCCAGCAGGTCGGCCACGTCCTCGGGGCCGCCCACGCCTCCGGCGGCCACCAGAGGGACGAGCGTGCGCCGGCGCACCGCGGCGAGGAGCGCCCGCAGGGGACGGTCCTCATCGGGGCGCTCGTCGTTGGCCAGGCTGCCCCGGTGCGCCCCGGCCTCGACGCCCTGCAGACACAGCGCGTCGGGGCCCGCCCGCAGCGCTGCCTCCGCCTCCTCCGGTGTCGTGACGGTGAGCAGCACGAGGGAGCCTGCCGCCTGCAGTGCCCGCACGACGTCGGCGGCCGGGACGCCGAAGGTGAAGCTCACCGCGGCGGGCGGCGCAGCGAGGACCGCGTCGACCTTGCCGGCGTAGTCGTCGTCGTCCCAGGAGGCCTCGCCGAGGGCCACCCCGACGACGGCGGCGTCGCTCTCGAGTCGCGTGAGGTAGGCGGCCAGTCCGGCGGGATCTGTCGTCGGGGCCCCCGGGACGAAGAGGTTCACGCCGAAGGCGTCGACGCCCGCGGCGCGCACGGCCGCCATGTCGCCGGCCAGGGCCGCCACCGTCTTGTACCCGCCGGCGAGGAACCCGAGCGCGCCCGCCCGCCACGTCGCCGCGACGAGGTCGACCGTGGTCGGTCCACCCGCCATGGGCGCCACGACGAGGGGCCAGCGGGACAGTTGGCGCAGCGTCACCCCCGCACTCTTACCCACCGGCCACTACGGTGGGCAACCCGTGGACCTCGACCTCGTCGACACGCTGCGCAGCACCGGTGCGGCCCGCCAGTTCCACCCCGAGCCGGTCGACGACGCGGTGCTGGCGCGACTGCTCGACACGGCCCGCTTCGCCCCGAGCGGCGGCAACCGCCAGGGCTGGCGGGTCATCGTCGTGAAAGACCCGGCGGCCCGGGTGGCGCTGCGCGACCTCTATCTCAGCGGCTGGTACGAGTACCTGGCCATGGTGGCGGCGGGCCTGGTGCCCTGGGCGCCGGTCACCGACCGTGAGGCCGAGGCGGCCGCCGTCGCCAACGCCGCGCCGTTTGCCGAGGCGGGCGCCGCCGCACCGGGCTTCGCCGAGACGCTCGAGCACTCCCCCGCCCTCCTCCTCGTGCTGGCCGACCTGCGCGCCCTGGCCGCGGTCGACCGCGACCTGCCGCGCTACACCTTCGCCGGCGGCGCCTCCATCTACCCCTTCGTCTGGAGCCTGTTGCTGGCGGCGCGGACCGAGGGCCTGGGCGGCGTCATGACCACCATGCCGGTGCGGCGCGAGGACGACGTGCGGGCGCTCTTCGGCATTCCCACCACGGTCGCGGTGGCGGGCCTTGTCGCGCTCGGCCGTCCGGTGACGGTCCCGCGCCGGCTGCGACGAGCACCGGTGGGCTCATTCGCCTGGATCGACCGCTTCGAAGGCACACCGCTCGCCGAGCCCTGAACCCGAGCCCGTGGCCGCGCCGGCCCGGGCCAGCCCGTTTGGGAGGCCGGACCCGCGCCGTGGTCAAATGAGCCATGGCCCAGAACGTCCTCGGCGAAGCGCTCGAGCCCTGCAACTTCGATCCCCTCACGGGCTTCTACAGGGACGGCTGCTGCAACACCGGCGCCGAGGACTTCGGGGTCCACACGGTCTGCACCAAGGTCACCGCCGAGTTCCTCGCCTTCTCGGCTTCTGTCGGCAACGACCTTTCGACGCCGCACCCCGAGTTCGGCTTTGCCGGCCTGCAACCCGGGGACCAGTGGTGCCTGTGCGCCGCCCGCTGGCAGGAGGCCTTCGAGGCGGGCATGGCGCCGCCCGTCGTCCTGGCGGCGACCCATGCCGCCACCCTCGAATGGGTGCAGCTGGGCGACCTGGTCACGCACGCGATCTAGTCTCGGCCCCCGAAGTCGCCGAACCGGAGGTCGTCCATGACGCAGAGCACGCAGCACACCGTCGTCAGCGTGGACCGGGTCATCAACGCGCCGCCCGCCTCCATTTTCGCCGTGGTGGCGGACGCCACGCGCCATCCCGAGATCGACGGCTCGGGCCAACTGGTCAAGGCCAAGGACGGTGCGGCCCAGCACCTGAGCCTGGGCTCGACCTTCGGCATGTCGATGAAGATGGGGCTGCCCTACTCCGTGTCGAACACGGTGATTGAGTTCGAACAGGACCGCCGCATCGCCTGGCAGACCGTGCTGTCGGGACCGCTCGGGCGCTTCTTCGGCGGTCGCATCTGGCGCTACGAATTCGAGCCGGTCGACGGCGGGACCAAGGTGACCGAGTCGTGGGACCTCAGCGAGGACAAGCAGGCCTTCTTCTTGAAGAATCCCAAGATCGGACAGCACACCGCCGCCTCCATGTCCAAGACGCTCGACCGGCTGGCGGAGATCACCGCGTCGTGAGCGGCCTCGACCTCGACATCGACGCCACGTGGGAGGAGCGGATCCTCCCCGCCCTGAGCGAGTACACCCGTATTCCGTGCCTCTCCCCCGCCTTCGACCCGGACTGGGACGAGCGGGGCGCCATCGCCGCCGCGGTCGAGCTGCTGGCGGCGTGGGTCAAGGATCAGGACCCCGCGCTGAAGGTCGAGATCGTGACCCTGCCGGGTCGCACCCCCGTGCTCCTCATCGACAACGGCGGCACGGGCGATCCCATCCTGGTCTACGGCCACCTGGACAAGCAGCCGCCGATGGGCGAATGGCGCCGCGGGCTCGGGCCCTGGGAGCCGGTGCGCGAGGGCGACCTCCTCTACGGCCGCGGCACGGCGGACGACGGCTACGCGACGTTTGCCGCCGTGACGGGTCTGCTGGCCGCGGGCGGCGGCCAGGGCCGCGTCCTCGTGCTCATAGAGGCGAGCGAGGAGAGCGGCAGCCCGGATCTGGCGGCGCACATCGCGCATCTCAAGGCGCGCATCGGCACGCCCCGTCTCGTCATCTGCCTCGATTCGGGCGGGCTCAGCTACGACCGCTTGTGGCTGACCTCTTCGCTGCGGGGCAACGTCGTGGTGACGGTGAAGGTCGACGTGCTGACCGAGGGCATCCACAGCGGGCAGGGCGGTGGCGTGGTCCCGTCCTCGTTCCGCATCCTGCGCCGTATCCTGTCGCAGATCGAGGACGAGGCGACAGGCCGCATCCTGCTGCCGGAACTGCTCGGCGCGGGGATACCCGACGCGCACCGGGCCAACCTCGTCACCATGGCGGCCGAGTTCCCCGACAGCGGCGCTCCGGTCGTCGACGGCCTGCATCTCCTCACACCCGACCCGGTCGACCGGCTCGTCGCCCGCACCTGGGGGGCCGCCCTGGAGGTGACGGGCGCCGACGGGCTCCCCAAGCCGAGAGACGGCGGCAACGTCCTGCGGCCCTCGACGACGCTCAAGTTCTCGCTCCGGCTGCCCCCCGACGTCGACGCGCAGGTGGCCACCGACGCCCTGATCTCGGCCATCCGGACCGACGAGGGCGCGCACATCACCATCGACGTGGAGGCGGCCGCGCAGGGGTGGATCGCCCCGCCGTTGGAGCCCGACGTCGCGGCAACGCTCTCGGCGGTATCGAGAGAGCGCTTCGGGCGCGAGCCGGGCTTCGTCGGCGAGGGCGGCTCCATCCCGTTCCTCGCCGACCTGCAGCGCGGCTTCCCGGACACCCAGTTCGTGGCGACCGGTGTCCTCGGCCCGGGCTCCAACGCCCACGGGCCCAACGAGTCCCTCAACATCGCCATGGGCAAAGCCGTGACCCACGCCGTCGCCGCGCTCGTGTCGTGACGGGCGGAGCGCTGTCCGGACCGCTCACCGGCAAGGTCGCCCTCGTCACCGGCGGCAGCCGCGGGCTGGGGCGCGCCATGGTGCTCGCCTTCGCCGACGCCGGGGCCGACGTCGTCGTCACCAGCCGCAAGCTCGACGCCTGTGCGGCGGTGGCGGCCGAGGTCGAGGCCAAGGGGCGGCGGGCCCTCCCGGTGGCCTGCCACATCGGGCACTGGGACGAGATCGACCTCCTGGTGGAACAGGCGTACGCCACGTTCGGGCGGGTCGACGTGTTGGTGAACAACGCCGGCATGTCACCCCTGTACCCGGACCTGACCTCGGTGAGCGAGGAACTGTGGGACAAGGTGCTCGGGGTGAATTTGAAAGGCCCGTTCCGGCTCACCGCACTGGTGGGCACGAGGATGGCGGACGGCCCATATGGTGGATCCATCATCAACGTCTCGAGCACCGGCTCCCTCCGCCCGGCCCCGGGCATGCTGCCCTACGACGCCGCCAAGGCGGGGCTCAACACGCTCACCGAGGGCTTCGCCAAGGCGTTCGGCCCCTCGGTGCGGGTCAACTGCATCATGGCGGGCCCGTTCCTCACCGACATCGCCGAGGGCTCGTGGGGCCCGGGGGCGCGTGAGCACGGCTTGCCGCACCACGCCCTCGAACGGGCGGGGGAGCCCGAGGAGATCGTCGGCGCTGCGCTGTACTTCGCGACCGACGCATCGTCGTACACGAGCGGCGCCATCCTGCGCGTCGACGGAGGTATCCCATGAGCGGCAAGGACACCGCAGACTTCTGGTTCGATCCCCTGTGCCCGTGGGCCTGGATCACCTCGCGCTGGATGCTCCAGGTCGAGCAGGTGCGCGACATCCACGTCGAATGGCACGTCATGTCGCTGGCCATCCTCAACGAGGGACGCGACGAGCTCTCCGACGAGTACAGGGCGCGCCTCGCCCTGGCCAAGGGCCCGGTGCGGGTGTGCATCGCGGCGGAGCAGATGAAGGGACCCGAGATCCTCGGGCCGCTCTACACCGCGCTCGGCAACCGCATCCACCTGGAGAAGCGGGGCCTCGCCGAGGGAGCGTCCGAGTCGATCATCGCCGAGGCGCTGGCCGAGCTCGGCCTGCCGGCCTCACTGGCCGATGCCGCCACGTCAGAGGAGTTCGACGCCGCGCTGGCGGCGTCCCATCACGCCGGCATGGACCCCGTGGGCGACGACGTGGGCACGCCGGTCATCCACTACAACGGGACGGCCATCTTCGGCCCCGTGGTCACGCCGGCGCCCAAGGGCGAGGCGGCGGGCTTGCTGTGGGACGGCGTGCTGCTCTGCACCGCGACCGACGGGTTCTTCGAACTCAAGCGCACCCGGGACCGCCGCCCCAGCTTCGAGTGAGGGGGCGGCCGGCGTCGTCAGGCGCCGGCGTCGTCAGGCCGACCGGTTCCGCAGTTGCGGCAGGCGGCGCTTGCGCTCGCGCTGCTCGTCGAGAATGCCCTGCAGGTCCGCGAGCACGTGGGCGTCCTCGGTCGCCCGGTTGCGGCGCTCCTCGGGATCAGCGGTGAGGTTGTGCAGCTCCCATGCGGCCTCGGCCGGCGGCGGGGCGAACGGATTCGCCGGCAGCCCGTGCGCCCGGTCGAACTCGTCGAGCCGCTCGTAATAGTGGTTGAGCTTCCACACCTCTGACGCGTCGCCGGCGCCGGTCGGCAACGAGGTGATCACAGACTCGACGTGCGCGGGGTAGGGCACGGGCTCGTACGCCTGGCCGTTCACGATGCTCGTCGGGGTGAGGCCGCGGCTGACGTCGTCCTCGGTCATGAAGTACAGGGGCTCCGCCAGCGTGTCGGCCGTCGTCGATCCCCGCAGCACCGCGCTGAGGTCCCGGCCCGGCAGCGGCTGGGTCTCGTCGTGTCCACGGCGACCACGGCCGCCGCCCGCTCGACGTCGATGCCGGCCAGGCCGAGCAGCGTCGGGAGCAGGTCGACGTGGCTGGTCGGCGTGTGCACGCCCTCGGGTGTCGCCGCGACGCCCGGACCGCGCACGAGAAGCGGCACGCGAATGGCCTCGTCGTAGGCGTTGTACCACTTCTGCATCAGCCCGCCGTGGGCACCCACGAGGTCACCGTGATCGGACGTGAAGACGACCACGGTGTCCTCGGCCATGCCCGACTGCTCCAGCGACTCGAGGATGCGCCCGATGGCCCGGTCGACCAGTTTGTGGAGGTAGTAGTAGAGGCGCCGGTAGGCCTCGTCGGTCGACTGCTCGTAGAGCATGGCCGGCCAGGCCTTGACGAACGCCTCCTGGCAGGCCGGCCGCCCGGAACGAGTCCGCCTGCGACGGAGCCTCGGGGATGTCGGGCAGCGTGTCGTCGTCGACCGGTGGGCAGCCGAGCAGGTTCTCCCACGCCCACCCGTTGAACGCGATGTCGTGCGGGTTGATGAAGGACGCCACGGCCAGCCAGGGCCCGCGCGGCGCGCGTCGCGGCCAGCTCGGCGAAGAGCTCGACCACCTGCTCGGCGAAGACGCCGTCGCGCACCGTGCCGCAGTCCGGCTTGGCCGCACCGTGGGGCTCACGGCCGACCCAACCGGAGAACCCGTAGGGATCAAGGCGGTCGGCCCCCTTGTAGGCCGCCACCGCCTCGGGAATGACGTTCCCGGCGTCGTCGGAGGCCATCAGGCTCTCGTGGGTGCCCGGAATCAGCAGGTCGGCGTGCGAGATGTGCCACTTGCCCCGGTAGTGCGTCTCGTAGCCGCCGGCCCGGAACCAGTCGCCGAGTGTGGGCACCGAATTGGGATCGAGCCAGCCCATGGCGGGGTCGTTCGCCTTCTTCGCCATGCCATCGGTGTTGGTCCCGCCGTGGAGGGACGGGTACTGGCCGGTGAAGAGCGTCGTGCGGCTCGGCAAGCAGGCGGTCGAGCCCGCGTAGTGCCGATGGAACTCGAGGCCCCCCTCCCGGATGGACTGGCGCGCCCCCAGCTGCTCCCGCCGGAAGCGGGCCAGCGACTCGCCCTCGTAGGGCGGCGGGTAGCGCTCCTCGTCCGTCATGATCACGAGAATGTTCGGGGAGAGCATCCGGGCAAGCTACACGCCGGTTGAGACCAAGTGAGGCCGGGCCGGTCGTCCCGGCGCGCCGCATTGGCCAACCTCAGTAGTAGCCCCGCATCAGCTCGGTGGACCAGGTCGGTTGACGGACCTCGGTTCCGAGCGGCTCGAACTCGCGCATGAAGGGCTTGACGTCGAGCACCGGCGACCCGTCGATGGCGTCGAGGCCCTCGCACGTGCAGGTCGAGGCCCTCCACGGCGGTGAGGCGGCAGGTCGAGACACCGAGTCGGTTGGGCCGCATCCTCGCCCGCTGGGCGAACATGCCCACCTCGGGCCAGTCCGGGTTCCCCCGGGGCCGGCGGGCGCCCGACTGCACGTCGGCCGGATCGACCCGGTGGAACAGGAAGACCACGACCACGTGGGAGAACGCTCCGAGGCCCGCCACCGCGTCGGGCCCGAACCGCGCATCGTCGAGGCGGATCACCGCCTCGACGCCGCCCCAGTCGTCGTCGATGGGATCGGTCCGCCCACCGACGACGAACCCGACGGGCTCCAGCGCGATCACGACGGCCAAAGGTAGTTTCTGCGCGTGAGGACAGGGAGCCACGGTCAGGGGCACGCCGGCTGACCGCCCTCATCATCACCCTCAACGAATTGCGCCGGCGGGTGCGCGACCGCTCCGCCGTGATCACCTGCCTGGTGGCGCCCCTCGCCATCGCCGCCATTCTCGGGCTTCGCCTTCGCCGGGAACGTCTCCACGGCGACGCTCCCGATCGGGGTCTCGGGCGCCTCACCGGCGCTGCTGGCAGGCAGCGGTGCACGCCAGCCAGCTCCCGGGCAACGTCGTGGTGCGGCTGGTCCCGGACGAGGGGACGGTGCGGCGACAGGTGGCGGACGGCACCCTGGCGGGCGGCGTCGTCCTCCACCGAGGAGACCGGACGCTGCCGCATCTCCTCATCCCGATGGTGGCCCCGGGCGCCACGCCCTCACCCGGATTCGCCATCGTGGACCGGGCCAACGCGTTGCTCGGGCAGGAGTACGCCGAGTCGGTGGCGGCGGGCCTGGCCAGCCGGCTCTACGCCGGGCGGCTCGAGCCCGGGGCCGCCACGCGCACGGCGGCCATCTCGCTGTCGGCGAGCACGCTCGGCAACGGCGGCAAGGCCGTGCTCGACTACTTCGCGCCCTCCATCGCGGTGGTCTTCCTGTTCATCGGCAGCGGCCTCGGCATGCGCTCGCTCCTCATGGAGCGCTCCACCGGGACGCTGGCCCGTCTCGCCGCCGCGCCCGTCAGGCCCAGCGCCATCGTGTGGGGGAAGCTCGCTGGCCATCGCCGTCACCGGGCTGACGTCCATCCTGATCGTCTGGGGCGTGACCGCCGCCGCGTTCGGTGCCAACTGGGGTGCGCCGCTCGGCGTGCTCATGATGTGCGTCGGGGCCACCGCCGCCATGTGCGGCCTGGGCGCCTTCCTCACCTCGTTCGCCCGCACGCCCCAGGAGGCGTTCGCCGCCTCCCTGGTGGTCGGCCTCGTGCTGGCCCTGTTGGGGGGCAACCTGCTCCCGCCCGGTGCCCTGCCCGAGGCCTTCCAGGTGCTCAGCCTCGGGACCCCCAACGGGTGGGCCCTGGTCGGGTTCGGCCGCCTGGCGCTGCTGCGGGACCCGGCGTCGTCGGTGGTCGGGCCCTTCGGTGTCCTGTGCCTGATCGCGCTCGTGACCGGCGGGCTCGCCATGGCCCGGGTGCGCCGCATGGTGACGCCGTGATCCCGATCATCCGGGTCAACCTGCGCCGCGCCATCGGCGACCGGCGCCTGCTGTTCGTCGCCACGCTGTTCCCGATCCTCTTCATTCTCGTGACGGGCCTGCTGGCCGGGAGCCCCAAGGAACCCATCGGCCTGGTCCACCCTTCCGCCCGGCTGGTCCACCTGGTGGCCCACACGGGGGACCTCAAGGTGCGGATCGAGCCCGACCGGGCCCAACTGGGCGACGACATCCTGCGGGGGCGCGTGGTCGCCGGGCTCATTGCGCTGCCGGCCCCGACCCGGGACACAGCGTGTCGACTTCGTGAGCGAGTCGGCGTCGACGAGCGCCATACAGGCGCGCACGGACGTGGTGGCCCTCCTCGACCTCATGGCCGCCGAGGGCACGCACACGACGGTCACCGATGTCACCCTGGCCCACACCGACGTCCCCGCCGCGCTGAGCCCCTTCTCCTACGTGGCGCCGGCCGACCTCGTCCTCTTCCTCGGCATCACGGTGCTGCTCCTGTCCTCGGGTGTGGTCGAGTCCCGCCGGCTCGGCCTGATGAACCGCCTGGCCGCCGCGCCGGTGCGCCGGCGCTCGGTGGTGGCGGCCCTCATCGCCACCAGCCTCTGCGTCGCCACCGTGCAGTGCATCGGGCTGCTGGTCGTCGGGCGCCTGCTCTTCGGGGTGCACTGGGGGGACCCTCTCGGCGTGTTCCTCGTTCTGGCCATGCTGTCGCTGGCCTACGCCGGCGCGGCCGCGCTCGTGAGCATGCGCTCGCGCACCGAGGAGCAGGCGATCTCCCTGGCGGTCGTGCTGGGCATCGTGTGCGGGATGCTGGGCGGCTGCATGTACCCGCTCGACGTGGTCGGACCGGTGGTGCGGGGCGTCGGCCACGCGGTGCCGCAGGCCTGGGCCATGGACGCGTTCGTCAAGCTGATCTACGACCACGACGGGCTGCGCGCCGTGCTGCCCGAGATCGGCGTGCTCGCGCTGTTCGCGGCCGTGCTGTGCGCGCTGGCGCTGCGGGCCTACGCGCGGACGGTGTACTCGCCCGGGTGAAAGCGCCGGGTCAGCCGGCGGAACTTCCAGGTGTGGTCCGGCCAGAGCGTCGTGTTGCGGCCCCGGTGGTCGAGATACCAGCTGGCGCACCCGCCCTCGACCCACACCGAGTGCGCCAGCCGCGCCTGCAGGCGCTCGTTGTAGCGCCGCTGCACGGACGGCTTGACCTCCACGGCGCGCACACCGGGGCGACGCAGGAAGCTCAGCGCGCTGGCGATGTAGTTGATGTGCGACTCGATCATGTAGATCATGGAGTTGTGGGCCAACGTCGAGTTGGGCCCGATCATCAGGAACAGGTTGGGGAAGCCGGCCACGGTGGAGCCGGCGTAGGCCTCGACGCCGTTCGCCTTCCAGAGCTCGGCCAGCCGGACTCCCTCCCGGCCGACGATGTGCTCGGCGTAGGGCGGCTCGGCGGCCTCGAAGCCGGTGCCCATGATCACCACGTCGACCGGGCGGGCGATGCCGTCCTGGCCGACCACCTCGTGCGCCGTGAACGAGGCCACCGGTGACTCCACCACCTCGACGTTGGGCCGGGTGAGCGAGGGGTAGTAGTCGTCGGAGAGCAGGAGGCGCTTGCAGCCCGGCTCGTAGTGCGGCACGAGCCTCTCGCGCAGCGCCTCGTCGGGTACCTGCCGGGCCAGGTGGTCGAGCGCGGTCTTGCGGACCGCGGCCTTGCGCCGCTCCCCGTGGCCGACGAAGACGGAGAGCAGCGCCTCGAACATGGCGTAGATGCGCAGCCGGGAGAGGCGCTGGAGCCACGGCGCCCTGCGGTAGGCCAGCTTGCGCAGGCCCGACACGGCACGGTCGCGACGGGGGACGACGAAGGGGGGCGTCCGCTGGTGCAGGTAGAGATGCTCGACGACGGGGGCGATCTGCGGCACGAACTGCACGGCCGAGGCCCCGGTCCCCACGACGCACACCCGCTTTCCCGTCAGGTCGAAACCGTGCTCCCAGCGAGCGGAATGGAAGACCTTGCCGCGGAAGGAGTCGAGACCCGGGAAGTCCGGGATGGAGGGCTCGCTCAACGAGCCGGTCGCCCACACCAGCACCGGCGCGCGCGTACTCCTCTCCCCCCGTCGTGCGGATGACCCAGCGGGCGGTGGCCTCGTCCCAGCGCGCCTCCTCCACGGCGCGCCCGAAGCGCAGGAACGCGCCCACGTCGAAACGGTCCACGCACTGCGCGCATGTAGTCCCAGATCTCGCTCTGCGAGGAGAAGGAGCGGGACCACTCGGGATTGAGCGCGAAGGAGAACGAGTAGAGGTTGGACGGGACGTCGCACGAGGCGCCGGGGTAGGAATTGTCGCGCCAGGTGCCGCCGAGGTCGTTGCCGCGGTCGAGGACGACGAAGTCGTCGACGCCCATGGCGCGCAGGCGAGCCGCCATCCCGATGCCGGAGAACCCGGCGCCGACGATGACGACGCTGTGCTCGTTGCTCACGGGGTGGAGGTGACGAAGGAGGCCACGACCTCGGCCAGCTCCTCGCCGCAGTCCTCCTGCAGGAAGTGCCCGCCGCCGACGATCGTCGTGTGGGGCTGCCCCTTGGCGCCGGCGATCCGCTCCTTGAGGTTGCGGTCCGCACCCTTGGTGATGGGGTCACTGTCGCTGAACGCACAGAGGAAGGGCCGGTCGAAGGCGGCCAGGCCCACCCAGGCGGCCACGTTGGCGTCGTGGGCGGGGTCGTCGGGCCGTGAGGGCACCAGCAGCGGGAACTGCCGGGCCCCCGCCTTGTAGGACTCGTCGGGGAACGGCGCGTCGTAGGCGGCCTCGACCTCGGGCGCCACGGGCTTGGCGCACCCGCCGCGGACGATGCCGCCGGTGGGGAACACGTCGACCTCCTGGGAGAACTTCTGCCAGGCGAAGAAGGCGTCGCCCGGATTGGTGTCGCCCGTCGGCAGGAAGGTGTTGGCGGCGACGACCCGGGCGAAGCGCTCCGGGTGCTCGCCGACCAGGCGCAGGCCGATGAGCCCGCCCCAGTCCTGGCCCACCAGCGTGACGTCGGCCAGGTCGAGCCGGTCGAAGAGCAGCTCGCGCATCCATTCGACGTGACGGGCGAAGGTGTAGTCGGTGCGCTCGGCCGGCTTGTCCGACCGGCCGAAGCCGACCAGGTCGGGTGCCACGATCTGCAGCCCGGCGCCCGTGAGCACGGGGATCATCTTGCGGTAGAGGTACGACCACGATGGCTCGCCGTGCAGCAGCAGCACGACCGGCGCCGTAGGCATCGCCCTCCCGGAGGTAGTGCACGCGCAGCGTGCCCCCCTCGGAGTCGGCCACGTCGGCATAGTGCGGGGAGAAGTCGTACCCGGGCAGGTCCACGAAGCGATCGTCGGGGGTGCGGAGTGTGTGCATGCAGGTCGGAGCCTACGCCGTCGGGGCCCGGGGGCGCCGTGGAGCGAGGCGTGCGCCGCCGCCGTCGCGCGCCGTAGCCTGACACCCACGTCACAGAACAGCTGCGGGAGGGAATCGCGCCATGGCACTATCCGATGCTCAGGAGTACGACCCGTTCGGTGCCTTCGACGACGTGGTGGCCGGCACGACGCGGGACCCCTACCCCGACCTCGTGGCCAAGCGCCGCGACACACCGGTCCACAAGGGCCTGACCATCTCCCCCGACGCCCTTCCCGAGGGCTTCGACGTCGAGCCGGGCTGGATCGCCTACCGCTACGACGACTGCTCGCGGATCCTGCGTGACGCCAAGACCTTCACCTCGACGGGCTACGACGTGACCATCGGGATGGTGATGGGCCACATGATCCTCGGCATGGACGACCCCGAGCACCGCAGCCACCGCAACCTGGTGGCCCACGCCTTCCGCGAGAAGGCCCTGGCCCGCTGGGAGCCCGAGTTCATCCGCCCGATCATCGACGAGCAGATCGACCGCTTCGCCGCCGACGGCCAGGCCGACCTGGTGCGCCAGCTGACGTTCGAGTTCCCGGTCCGGGTGATCGCGCGCCTGCTCGGCCTGCCCGAGGAGGACTTCCCCCAGTTCCAACGCTGGTCGGTCGAGCTCATCGGCCTGGTGGCGGACATCGACCGCGGCCTGGCCGCCTCCGAGGCGCTGCGCGACTACTTCGCCGGCGTGGTGGCCGACCGGCGGGCCCACCCGGCCGAGGACGTCATCAGCGACCTGGTCTCGGCCGAGGTGGACGGCGAGAAGCTCACGGACGAGGCCATCTACTCCTTCCTCCGCCTGCTGCTGCCCGCGGGCGCCGAGACCACCTACCGATCGTCGGGCAACCTGCTCTACCTCCTCCTCGACACACCCTGAGCAGCTCGAGGCGGTGCGGACCGACCGCTCGCTGCTGCCCCAGGCCATTGAGGAGGGCCTGCGCTGCGAGCCCCCGCTGCTCACCATCAACCGGACGACCACCTGCGAGGTCGAGATCGGCGGGGTCACCCTCGGTCCCGGCGAGAGCATCACGCCCCACATCGGCTCGGCCAACCACGACGAGGCCCGTTGGGAGGACCCCGAATCGTTCGACATCTTCCGGCCCGCCCTGCCGCACATCGCGTTCGCCCACGGGCCGCACATGTGCCTGGGCATGCATCTGGCGCGGCTCGAGACGCGCGCCCTGCTCAACCGCGTGTTCGACCGCTTGCCGGACCTGACGCTCGACGCGGGCGACGGCGATCCCCACATCCGCGGCGACGTCTTCCGCTCCCCCACTGCGCTGCCGGTCACCTTCAGCCCGGCGGCGTAGGGCGGCTCAGCCGATCTGGCGCGTCCTCCACCTCGTCTCCCCGGCCGACGAGCACGGTCGAGACCAGGGTGGGCGGGAACAGGCCGTGGGACACGAGGCCGGGCACGGCGTCGAGCAGCGGCGGACAGCGTGGCGGGGTCGCCCACCTCGCCGCGGTAGTCGGCGATCACGCCGCCGTCGGGCGTCGCAGGCCCGTCGCGCGAGCACGGCGCCGGGCACGGCACGCAGCGTGGCCGCCAACCCGAAGGCCAGGAGCTCGAGCGGGACCGGGCGCATGCAGCCGGTCGACCGGCTTGTCGGAGGACACAATGACCACGAACCGGTCGGCGGCAGCGGCCACGATCCGCTCGCGGGTCTGCGCCCCGCCCCCTCCCTTGATCAGCCAGCCGAGCGGGTCGACCTGGTCGGCCCCGTCGATGGCCAGGTCGAGCCGGTCGATGTCGGTGAAGGGCCTGACCTCGAGCCCGTGGGCGACGGCGAGTTGCTCGGTCGCCGGCGAGGTCGCGACACACGTGATGTCCAGGCGGCGCGCCCCGAGAGGAGGGACCAACTCGGCCACGGTCGTCCCGGTGCCCAGCCCGACCCACATGCCGCTCTCCACCAGCGCCGCCGCCGCCTCCGCGGCGACGCGCTTCTCGGCCTGCGCGTCAGTTGGCGTCACGACGGGTGCGCGCTCAGCTGCGCGGGACATCCTTCCAGGGGAGCTCCTTGTCGCTGCGGACGTCGCCCGGGAGGCCCAGCACGCGTTCGCCCAGAATGTTGCGCATGACCTCGGACGTGCCGCCCTCGATGGAGTTGGCCCGCACGCGCAGGAACATCTTGCGCACGTCCGGTGAGCCCATGCCGACATGGTCGGGTCGGACCATGGGGTATCCGGCCGGGAACAACATGGCGTCGTTGCCCAGCAGGTCCATGCAGAGGTCGTAGATCCGCTTGTTCTCCTCTGCGTAGGCCAGCTTGGCCACGGAGCCCTCGGGCCCGGGGGTGCCGGATCGGCGGGACTGCGCGGCGCGGGCGTTGGTCATGGACAACGCCTCCATGCGGATGTAGCTCGAGACGAGCCGATCGCGCAGGGCGAGCGCATGGGCGGAGGTGTCCCCCTGCCAGCGCTCCTTCCAGATCCTGATGGCCTCGGCCACCGGGCCCCCGCCGCGCCGAGTGACCGCACCGCCGATGGAGACCCGCTCGTTCATCAGCGTCGTGACCGCGACGCGCCATCCCTCGCCCTCGCCGCCGAGGCGAGCCGAGTCGGGCACCCGCACGTCCGTGAAGAAGACCTCGTTGAACTCGGCCTCCCCGGTGATCTGGAAGAGCGGTCGCACCTCGACACCGGGCGCCTTCATGTCGACGAGGAACGCCGTCATCCCCTTGTGCTTGGGGACGTCGGGGTTCGGTGCGCGCCACGATGAGCCCGAACGACGAAATGTGCGCAAGCGTGGTCCAGACCTTCTGTCCGTTCAGGAGCCACTCCTCGCCGTCACGCTCGGCGCGGGTCGACAGCCCGGCCACGTCAGATCCCGCACCGGGCTCGCTGAACAGCTGGCACCAGATCTCCTCGTTGGTGAACAGAGGACGGAGGTAGCGCTCCTTCTGCTCGGGCGTGCCGTGGGTGGCGATGGTCGGCGCGCACATCCCGTAGCCGATGGGGTTGCGCACGCCGGCCACGGGGGCGCCGCCCGCGCTCAGCCGCGCCTGCGCCCGCTGTTGGTCCCTCGGCGTCAGGCCGAGGCCGCCCGCGCCAGGCGGGAAGTGCAACCAGGCCAGGCCGCGGTCGAACTGCTCTCCGAGAAACTCCTGCGGCGGCGTCGTCGCCGGCGGGAAGTCGGCCAGCAGGCCATCAACGAGCTCGTCGACGTTCGGACTCATGCCCGCACCCTATAGCGTGCTCTTGTGCCGGCACCTGCTGACACCGGACGGAACGGGCACGTGCATCCGTTCCCCGATGTGGTCGCCGTGGCGGGCGCGTCGGAACAGTGACCGGAACGGTCGCCGCTGCGCGACGGGCGGGTGCTGGCCTACGAGGACTACGGCATCTCGACGGGCTTCCCGGTCCTGAGCTTCCACGGCGGCCTCAGTTCCCGGCTCGACGCGGCGCCCGCGCACGAGGCCGCAGTCGCCGCAGGCATCCGTCTCATCTCCCCTGATCGACCCGGCATGGGCCTCTCGACCTACCAAGCACGGCGCCGCCTGCGGGACTGGCCGGCTGACGTCGCGGAGCTCACCCAGGCGCTGGGCATCGGGCGGTTCGCCGTGATGGGCTGGTCGGCCGGCGGCGCCTACGCGGCCGTCTGTGCGGCCACCATGGCCGATCGCGTGACCGCCGCCGCGCTCCTCTCGAGTGCCGTCCCACTCGACCTCTACGGCACCACCCGCGGGCTCAGCATCGAGGACCGCGTCCTGCTGCTCCTGAGTCGACGGACCCCCTGGCTGGCATCGACGCTCATGAAGGTCAGCATCGTCAACGCCAGCAACGCCCGGCTGTTCCGGGCCCTCCTGCGCTCGTTCCCGCCGGCGGATCGCTCGGTGCTGACGGAATGGGGACCGCCCGACCACGCGCTCGCCTTCGTCCGGGAGGCCGTGCGCCAGGGCACCGAGGGCTGCGTGCAGGACTACCGCATCTTCGGGGACCCCTGGGGGTTCTCGCTCGAGGAGATCCACGTCCCGGTCGACATCTGGGAGGGCTCGGACGACAACACCGGGCCGCCGGGCTACCGGTCCTTCCTGAAGCGGCACATTCCGCAGGCCACGGTCCGCGTCGTTCCCGGCGAGGGCCATCTGTCGCTGCTGCCGCATCAGGCGCCGGTCATCTTCTCCTCGCTGCTGGGCGGCGACCACGACGCCGAGTCCACGACGCGCTGGAACGTGGGGTAGGCGGAGCGCATCGAACGCACGGGGACCAGCCCGGCGCCTGGGCCGGGCCCGACGACGGCGCCGACCTTCACCCGATCTACAGGCCACCCCAGTCGGTGACCTGGACCGGGGCGACGATCGGCGTCCCGACGACCAGCTGGATCTGGTAGTGGTCACCGAGCGGAATGTCCGCGGGGTTGCCGGTGTAGAGCATCGCCTTCTTGCCCGGAGAGGTGAAGAACACCGTCACCTTCCCGGTGGCCGGGCCGACCTGGGTCTTACTCAGCGGGATGCCCCACTCGTCGAAGAACTGGCCCAGCGTGAACGTGTCCGTGGTGCTCGGCGACTCGATGTGGATGATCCCGTCGTTCGCGTGGGCGTGCAGCCAGTAGAAACAGCTGCCCGTCTGGACGAACGGCCCCTGCGGCGTGCTCACGGCCTGGAAGCCGGGGATGCCGATGCCGTAGGGGATCACCTGGGCCTTGCCGTCCACGAAGATGGTCAGGTGGGTGTGCACGTGCACCACCGTCTGCTCCCCGGCGTTGCACTCGATGCCGTCGACGGACTGGCCCGTGGCCGCGTTGAGCAGCGTGGCCAACTTCGGGCCGCTCGGAACCGGGACCTTCTCGGGTCCGGGCGAGGTGGCCGCCGGCTGTATCCACGAAGAGGACATGGAAGCGGGAATGGGCGCGAGCGAGGCGATGTGCGGGTTCTTGACGCTGGGCGGCACGCTGCTGTTCGAGCCGCCGGTCACCACCACGACGAGGACCACGACGAGCGCGATCACCGCCACGACCCCACCGACCCGGATGCCGATGCGCATCCGCTTCGCCCGGAGCTCGGCGGCGCGCTTCTCGGCGGCGCGCTCCTGGCTCTCGGCCCTGCGCTGGGCCTTCGACTTGCTTTGACTGGTCATTGAGGCGTCAGCGTAGCGAACCAGTCCCAGCGGAAGGCATCAACTCGCTCCAGTGGTCCTGCCCATTCCGGGCTGTCGCCGCCACCGGTTCCAATGGCGGCCGAGGCCTGCCAGAGATCACCATCGACGAAGGTGACCGTGATGGTCCGGTCGCTCTCGGCGTCGAGGAACTGCCACGCACCGGCCACTCCCGGGTGGCGCACCAGCTCCGCGCCCGGCAATGCCGGGCCGACCACCACGTGGACCCCCTGCGCCGGGCGGTACGGGACCGCCCCGGCGGAGACGGCGACGCGGGGAGCGGCCCAGCGGCCGACGACCGCGAAGGGACCGGACAAGAGGGCGCGCCGAGCAGCGAAGAAACGGTCCTCGGCGTAGCAGCCGTTTGGCGAGCGCGAAGAATTCGGGCACCACGCCCTCGTCGCGGAGGAGGTAGAGCGTCATGTAGTGGAACCGGTCGAGCAGGCTGCCCGTCGCGGCCTCGGCCTCCCGGCAGCGGGGGGAACGTACCCAGCGCCGGCCGAACAGAATGCCGTCGATGGTGAACTGCTCGGGCAGATGGTCGAGCTGGTGCCAGGCGTTGTAGGCCTCGTGGGCGGAGGGGTCGGTCACCTCGGTGAACGAGAAGAAACCCAGCACGCAGCGAGGCTACCCGCCGCCCGCTGCAAGACTCTCCTCCGATGTCGCCAACATGTGGCTTCCTCGCAGGACTCCGGGTGCTCGACCTGAGCATCTGGCGTCCCGGACCTTATGCCACCTCCTTGCTGGTGCCCCTGGGTGCCGACGTACTGAAGGTCGAGCCGCCCGGTGGGGACCCCATGCGCTTCTATCCGGGCCTCTTCGCCGCGGTGAACGAGGGGAAGCGCAGTGTCGAGCTCGATCTCAAAGATGCCGTCGAGCACGCCCGGGCGCTCGAGCTGGCGACACAGGCCGACGTGCTCGTGGAGGGGTTCCGCCCCGGCGTGCTGGGCAGATTCGGCCTCGACGAGGCGGCCGTGCGGGCGAGCAACCCCGGCATCGTCTACTGCTCCATCTCCGGCTACGGGCAGCACGACCGGCGTTCCGCATTACCCGGCCACGACGTCAACTACCAGGCGTGGTCGGGCGCACTGACCCCCGAGGGCGGCACGGCGACGAAGGTCCCGCCCCTCCCGACCGCCGACCTGGCCGCCGGGCTCACGGCCGCCTTCGGGATCTGCGCCGCCGTGCTCGGCCGGACCACGAGCGGCGAGGGCGCCTACCTCGACGTCTCCATGACCGACGTGCTGTCGACCTGGACCGGTCCAGCCGGTCCGCGCGACCGCAGGCCGGTCCCAGGCCGATCCCCCGGCCGCGCCGACGACGCCCGGCTACGGCCTCTTCACGACGGCCGACGGCGGGCAGGTGGCGCTCGGCGTGCTCAACGAGCAGCACTTCTGGGCAAATCTGTGCGGTGAGCTCGGCCTCGGCGAGGTGGCCGGCCTCGGCTTCGACGAGCGCCGCGGGCGTGGCGACGAGCTCCAGCGCATGGTGGCCGAGGCCGTCGCCACCCAGCCCCGCGACCGACTCGTGGCCCGCCTCGTCGGCGCCGGCGTCCCGGTCGCTCCGGTGCTGGACCGGGAGGGGATGCTGGCCGCACACCCGTTCCCCAGGTTCCCGATCCGGCTTCCGCTCCCCGAGGGCGCCCGGCAGGTCCCGACCCTCGACCAGCATCACGGCGAGGGTTTCGGGGAGCCCGGCTGAGGGCGGGAGTGGGCGGCCGCGTGTGCTGTTACGGTCCACCGGACGAATGACACGGATCAGCGATCTCCTCCGGGCCAACGAGGCCTACGCCGCCGCCCGCGCCAATGTGGCCGACCCCCGCCCCGGCCGACACCTGGCCATCGTCACCTGCATGGACGCCCGCATCGACGTCTTCGCCGTCCTGGGACTCCATCTCGGTGAGGCCCACGTCATCCGCAACGCCGGCGGGCGTGTCACCGAGGACGTGCTGCGCAGCCTGGCCCTCTCCAGCGGTGTCCTCGGGGTGGACTCCGCCGTCGTGATGCAGCACACCAAGTGCGGTCTCGTCGGGGTCAGTGACGCCCAGCTGCGGGAGATCACGGGGGCCGACCTGGGGTTCTTGCCGATCGACGACCATGCCGCCGCCTTGCGCGAGGACGTGGACCTGCTGGCCCGGACGCCCTATCTCTCGCGCCTGCACCAGATCGCCGGCCTGGTCTACGACGTGGAGAGCGGCCAGCTCGACGACCTGGTGCGCTGGGAACGACCCGACTGAGCCGACAGGGCCGGGCGAACACGGCCGGCCTCACAGCCGGGGGGATGCTCCCGCGCCGCCCTCCGCCCTGTGGCCGACCAAGAGCGGGATGTACAGTTCAGCGACATTTCGAGCGATTCAACGCCCGTGCGGCCGGGACCCCCACAAGGTGGACATCCCCGGAGTGTTGGCGTACCCCCGGAGCACACCGAAGGAGCCACCATGCCGGCCCATGACACCGCGTCCGTCCCCACCGTCAGCAGCGGATGCCGGCGGCCGCGAAGCAAGCGGGGGCGGTCGATCCTGGCGGCGCTCGTCGGCTGCCTGACACTCGTCCCGGCCCTCCTCGCCGTGACCGCCGGCACGGCGGCGGCCGCCACCTACCCCGACAACGTCGCCCAGCCCGTGAACTTCGGGGACGCCGGCTTCTTCGGCCCCGCAGGCGGGCTGACCCTCAACGCCCCGCCGGTCGGCATGGCCGCCACCCATGACGGCCAGGGGTACTGGATCGTGGCCTCGGACGGGGGCATCTTCAACTACGGCGACGCCGCGTTCCTCGGGTCGGCCGGTGGCATCGCCCTCAACAAGCCGATCGTCGGGATGGCTGCGACGCCCGACGGCGGCGGGTACTGGCTGGTGGCCTCGGACGGCGGGGTGTTCTCCTACGGCGACGCGCACTTCTACGGATCGACGGGATCGATCAAGCTGAACCAGCCCATCGTCGGCATGGCCGCCACCCCTGACGGCGGTGGGTACTGGATCGTGGCCGCCGACGGCGGCATCTTCGCCTACGGGAATGCGCAGTTCTACGGCTCCACGGGATCGATCCACCTCAACCAGCCGGTCGTCGGGATGGCGGCGGCGCCGGGTGGCGGCGGGTACTGGCTCGTGGCCTCCGACGGCGGCATCTTCAACTACGGGACCGCGCCGTTCCTCGGCTCCACGGGAGGCACGCCGCTCAACGCCCCCATCGTGGGCATGGCCGGCACGGCAAACGGCTACTGGCTGGCCGCCAAGGACGGCGGCGTCTTCAACTACGGCACCCCGTTCCTCGGGTCCATGGGTGGCCAGGCCAACGCCAACCCGATCCGCGCCATTGTGCCCACGCCGTCCGGCCAGGGGTACTGGCTCCTGCCGACCAGTCCGCCGCCGGTTCCGCCCACCGTCCAGCTGGGTTCGACCGGAGCCGCCGTGGCCTCCCTGCAGTCCCAGCTCTACACCCTCGGCTACTGGGTCGACACCACCAACGGCACGTTCGACGACAGCACGCAACAGGCGGTCTGGGCCCTGCAGAAGGCAGCCAACCTCCCGCGTGACGGCGTCGTGGGACCGGCCACCTGGGCCGCGCTGGCCGCGGGGGTGGTCCCCCAGCCACGGGCCGAGTCGGGCTACGAGATTCAGATCAACCTGGCAAACGACCTCATCATGGTGGTCAACAACAACAAGCTCCTGTGGACGCTCAACACCTCGACGGGCGGGGGCTACACCTACACGCAGGACGGTGCCACCAACGTGGCCACCACCCCTACCGGCGTGTTCAGCACCTTCCGGACGGTCAACGGAACGGTGACGGACTCGCTCGGCACCCTGTGGATGCCGCGGTTCTTCTACGAGGGCTATGCCATCCACGGCGACTCGTCCGTCCCGCCGGTCCCGGTGTCACACGGCTGTGCGCGCATCAGCAACGAGGCCATCGAATGGGTCTGGGCGGCCAACATCGACCCGATCGGAACGACGGTCTGGGTCTACTAGCCACGCCGGCTCTGGCCGCGCCATGGGCTACACCAAAGGGCTGCACGAAGTCGGCGACGGCGTCTGGGCCTACCTGCAGCCCGACGGCGGCTGGGGCTGGTCCAACGCCGGACTGATCGCCGGTGACGAGGGCTCCCTGCTGGTCGACACGTTGTTCGACCTCCGCCTCACGTCCGAGATGCTCGAGCAGATGCGCGCCACGACACCGGCGGCCGGCCGCATCGCCACGGTGGTCAACACCCACGCCAACGGTGACCACTGCTATGGCAACGCACTCCTGGGGGGAGCCGAGATCATTGCGACCGCTCGCTGCGCCGAGGAGATGGTGGAGCTGCCGCCGGCCACCATGGCGGCCCTGGTGCGCTCGGCGGACTCGCTCGGCGCCGCCGGACAGTTCGTCCGGAGGATCTTCTCTCCCTTCTCCTTCGAGGACGTCCCGCTCGCCCTGCCCACCCGGACCTTCGAGCACCAGCTCGACCTGCAGGTCGGTGGCCGCCCGGTCTCGCTGCTCCAGGTCGGCCCGGCCCACACGGACGGGGACGCCGTCGTCTGGCTGGCGGACGAACGCGTCGTGTTCACCGGCGACATCCTCTTCCATGGCAGCCACCCCATCGTCTGGTCCGGTCCCGTGGCCAACTGGATCGCGGCCTGTGACCGTGTCCTGGCCCTGGACCCGACCGTGGTCGTCCCGGGGCACGGCCCGCTGGCGGCGCCCGCAGCACTGGCGGACCTCAAGGGGTATTTCGAGCTCCTGACCAGAGAGGCCCGGGACCGCTTCGAGGGCGGGATGACGCCGCTGGACGCGGCGCGAGACATCGACCTGGGGCCGTATGCGGGTTGGAGCGAGGCGGAGCGAGTCGTGGCCAACGTCCACGCCCTCTACCGCGATTTCGGCGACCGGTCACCGTCCGACGCGTTGCGTCTCATGGGCGAGATGGCCGCCCTGGCCGGCTGACCAGGTCGGGCTCGCTCCACGACTAGGGGACCGGCACGCGGGGTACACACCCCGGGTGAAGACGGGCACGGCGCCCCTGATCGGAGGGCGGTACCGGATCGACGGCCTCCTCGGCGAGGGTGGTATGGCCCGCGTCTTCGACGCCTTCGACGAGCGTCTCGAACGACGGGCGGCGGTGAAGATCCTGCGAGCCGAGACACGAGCGCTCCCCGGCATGCGAGCGCGGTTCCAGCAGGAGGCGCTCCTCGCGGCGCGGCTCACCCATCCCCACATCGTCGCCGTGCTGGACTTCGGCGAGGACCACGCGTCGTCCTATCTCGTGATGGAGCGCCTGCCCGGAACCACGCTGCGCGACGAGATCGTCGCCCGAGGGCCCTTGTCGACCGAGCGCGTCGTGCTCGTGATGGCCGAGACGCTCGACGCGCTGGCGGCCGCCCACGCCCGCTGGGTGCTGCATCGCGACATCAAGCCCAGCAACATCCTTGTGCAGCAGAACGGGCACACGAAGATCACTGATTTCGGCATCGCCAAGAGCTTCGACCTCCGGACGGATCGGCCTGCGCCCGCCGACGACGTGACGATGGCCGGAGTCGTGCTGGGCACGCCCGGCTATCTCGCACCCGAGCGCCGTTCGGGTCATCCGGCCAGCGTGCAGTCAGACCTGTACGCGGTCGGCGCCGTCATGGTGGAGGCGCTGACTGGACAACGTCTCGCGTCCGGCCCGGCCCCGTTGGAGAAGCTGGCGCCACCCCTGCGCGAGGTCGCCTGCCGCGCCATGGCCACGGACCCCCGGGACCGCTTCACGTCGGCGCACGAAATGGTGCAGTCGCTGCGGACCGTGGCCGGCGGCACCGGCCAGACGCCCCGGCTCCCGCGTGCCCCACGCCCGGCCGCGACGACCACTCCGGTCGCCACGCAGCGGCCTCCAGCTTCGGTATCCGGCACTGTCGTCGGCACCGCACGGCAGCCGAGTCGCCCGCGGGACGGGCGCGCCCGCAGTCGACGCCGCGGACTCGTCCATGCCGCCGTCGTCGTGCCGGCAGTCGCCCTCGCTCTCTTCGCGACCCTCTGGTTCGGCACCCAGCCGACGGGGCCGGCTACGTCTGCAGCGGCGCACCGCGGGCGGACCCAGGCGCTGACGCGTCCGGATCCGCAGCCGACGGACACCGAGGGATCGGCCATCACGGCCCTTGCCACCGCGTTGGCCAACGGCGGACTGCCCGGCGACGGCGCACTGGCCAGGGCCCTCCAGGAAACGGCTGCGCAGCCGCCCGGGACGGCTCGGCTGGCCTCCGCACAGCAGGCGCTCTCCCTCGCCGGAACGCTGCTCGGCGGGGGCGGCATCACGGCGGGGCAGTATCAGGACGTGGCGAACGTCCTGCGACCGACCGGTGCCACCACCACGACAACGACGACCGTCACCGTGCCGACGCAGCCGTTCGTGGCGCCCTTCTCCCAGGGTCACGGCCACGATCATGCCCGGGGCGACGGCGGAGGCGATCCCGCGTAGCGACGGGAGGAGTCCCGGTGGTCCGCGGGACTACGCTGCGTCGCCGAGGCAGGAGGGACCGATGCAGACGCGCCAAGGCCGCTGGGCCTCCCGAGGGTGAGCAAGGCCGGCACGACGACGGCACCGGAATTCGACCCGGACGCCCTCCGCGAGAGGTACCGGCTGGAGCGCGACAAGCGGGTCCGACGGGAGGCGAACTCCCAGTACGTCGAGGTCGCCGGACCGTTCGCGGCCTACCTCCGCGACCCGTACACGGAGCCGGTCGATCGCCCCCCGCTTCTCGACGACGTCACCGTCGCCATCATCGGTGGTGGTTTCGCCGGCCTGATCACCGGTGCACGACTGCTGCAGGCGGGTATCGACGACGTTCGGATCATTGAGAAGGGCGGTGACTTCGGCGGCACCTGGTACTGGAACCGGTACCCGGGAGCACAGTGCGACGTCGAGTCCTACGTGTACCTGCCGCTCCTGGAGGAGACCTCGTACGTCCCCAGCGAGAAGTACGCCCGGGCCCCGGAGATCCTCGAGCACTGCCGGCGCATTGCCCGTCACTTCAACCTGTACGAGCGGGCGTGCCTTTCGACCGAAGTCACGGCCATCGAATGGGACGGCGACCGGCTGCGCTGGACCATCACGACGAACCGAGGCGACCGGATGTCGGCGCGATTCCTCGTGATGGGCAACGGCCCCCTGCACCGTCCGAAACTCCCCGGGATTCCCGGTATCGCGGAGTTCGAAGGGCACTCCTTTCACACCAGCCGTTGGGACTACTCCTACACGGGAGGCGACTCCACGGGCGGACTGGACGGTCTCGCCGACAAGCGTGTGGGCATCATCGGCACCGGGGCGACCGCCGTCCAGGTCGTTCCGCACGTTGCCGCTTCGGCCGGTGAGCTCTTCGTCTTCCAGCGCACACCTTCGTCCATTGATGTCAGGGGAAACCGGCCGACGGACCCCGCGTGGGCCGCCGGTCTCGAGCCCGGGTGGCAACGGGACCGCATGGAGAACTTCACGCTGCTGACCTCCGGCGGCTTCGCCGAGCGGGATCTCGTCAACGACGGCTGGACCGACATTCTCGCCAGGCTGGTGAACAGAATGCGTGACCAGTCGTCGGGGGCCGGTCGGGATCTGGCCAGCGTGATGGAGCTGGCCGACTTCGAGAAGATGGAGCAGATCAGGGCGCGGGTGGACGCCATCGTCGAAGATCCCTCGACGGCCGAAGCACTCAAGCCCTGGTACCGGCAATTCTGCAAGCGGCCCTGCTTCCATGACGACTACCTCCAGGCCTTCAACCGCCCCAACGTCTCCCTCGTGGACACCGACGGGCGTGGCGTGGACGCAATCACGACGGCCGGCGTGGTCGTGGCCGATCGTGAGTACCAGGTCGACTGCCTGATCTACGCCACCGGATTCGAGGTCGGGACCGATTACGCCAGGAGGGCCGGCTACGACGTCGTCGGCTCCCGGGGCTACAGCCTCTCCGAGCATTGGCGGGACGGGATCCGGTCGGTGCACGGCATGCACGTGCACGGGTTTCCCAACATGTTCGTCCTGGGTCACACCCAAGGGGGATTCACGGTCAACTATCCCCACCTGCTCGAGGAAGCGAGCGAACACGTCGCCCATGTGTTGCGGTACGCCGTCGATCACGACCTCGCCACGGTGGAGGCAACCGCCGACGCCGAGGACGGGTGGCTCGTGCAGTTGACCGAATCAGCACGAGACATCCGCGCCTTTCAGGAGCAATGCACGCCCGGCTACTACAACAACGAGGGCCAGCCCAGTGCCGACGGATTCATCGGCAGCTCCTACGGCAAAGGTCCGATGGCCTTCTTCACGCTCCTGGCCGCGTGGAGGGACGCGGGCACCCTCGAGGGACTCGAGCTGCACCACTAGCGCGGGCGCGCCAACCCCAGGGCGAGATTCTCAGCCCAGCCGAGGTCGCGCATGCAAGACTTCGGCGGCATTACAGGACCGGATCTGGCGAACGGTGGCCGATTCCCGGGGAACGGAGATTCGATGAGGAAGGTGCTCATACTCGGCGCCGGCTTTGCCGGCCTCGAACTGGCAACCGTGTTGTCCGACGAGGTGCCGGACGAGGTCGAGGTCACGATCGTCGACAGCAACGATGCCTTCGTGTTCGGCTTCTCGAAGCTCGACCTCATGTTCGGTCGCCAAGATCTGGCCGGCGTGCGCCTGCCCTACTCGCAACTCGACAAGCCCGCGGTCCGCTTCGTCCAGGAGACCATTTTGTCGATCGACCCGGAGCACCGCCGGGTCGTCACGAACGCCGCGACCTATGAACCCGACATCCTTGTCGTGGCGCTGGGGGCGGACCTGGACCCGGCGGCGACGCCCGGCATGGTCGAGGAAGGCTCGGAGTTCTACACCGTCGAAGGGGCGGCCCGGGTCCGAGAGCTGCTGCCCGCCTTCGACGGCGGCGACGTCATCATCGGCGTGCTGGGCAACTTCTTCAAGTGCCCGGCCGCGCCGTTCGAGACCGCCTTCATGCTGCACGACTTCCTGGAGAAGCGTGGTCAGCGGGCGACGTCGACCATCAAGATCGTCAGCCCCATGGGGACGCCCATCCCCATTTCGCCCGAAGCCTCGGCCGGCATCTTGGAGGCGGCGGGCGAACGGGACATTGAGTGGTGCCCCCAGTCGAAGGTCACCGCGCTCGATCCCGCGACCAAGGTCGCCACGCTGGAGGACGGCCGGACCATGCCCTACTCGCTCTTTCTCGGGATCCCGGTGCATCGGGCTCCCCAGGTGGTCACGGACTCGGCCCTGGCCGAGGACGGATGGATCCCGGTGGACCATCGGACGTTCGCCACGAAGTTCGACAACGTCTACGCGGTGGGTGACGTGACGAGCGCGCCGGTACCGAGGGTGGGCGCCATCGCCGAAGGCGAAGCCCGCACCCTCGCCGAGGTCCTGGTGCACCAGATCAAGGGCGGCGACCCGCCGGCGCCGTACCAGGGAACGGCAACCTGTTACATCGAGTTCGGCGGGGACCGGGTGGCCCGGTTCGACGCCAACTTCTTGTCGGGCCCCACCCCGACCGGCTCTTTCACGGCCGCCTCCGAAGAGATCGTCGCATCGAAGGTCGCGTTCGGCTCCTCTCGCCGGCGGCGCTGGTTCGGCATCGACTGAGGGTCCCCGGCGTGGCCGTGCCGCTGCGGACGTGTCCGGAGCGAGGGACGACCGTCGCCGCACCCGGAGCCATGCGAAGATGAGCGACGGGGTGACGAAAGGGGGAGGGTGCGTCACGAGCAATTCGGTCAGAGGGTCGTCTGCGCGCTGGCCTTGATCGGAGGCACAGTGGCGGGGGTTCTGGCGACGGCCCAGTCGGCGGAGGCGGCGACCACGTCGCCGACCTACTACGTGTCGCTCGGTGACTCGTACTCGGTCGGCTACCAGCCGGAGCGCGGAGCGACGCCGGGCTACACGGCGGTGGTGGCGAAGTCCACGGGGTTGAGGCTCGTGAACTTCGGCTGCGGCGGAGCGACGACCACGTCCCTCGCGTCCTCGACGGGGTGTCCGGACGTCTTGCCGCATACCGCCGGGGCGGTGCTGTACCCGACGACGACCCAGGAGGCGGCGGCCGAAGCCTTCCTGAGCGCCCACCGCGGGCACATCGGACTGATCACGGTGTCGATCGGGGGCAACGACGTCACGGCGTGCGCCGCCCAGGCCAACCCGATCACTTGCGTCGCGACCGCCGTCGCCGGCATCACCAAGAACGTCACCAGCCTGGCGGTCGCCCTGCGGGCGGCGGCCGGGGCCCGCGTCCCTCTCATCGGCCTCACCTACCCCGACGTCATTCTCGGCAGCTACGTCTACCCGAAGCAGCCGGCGCCGGCGGCCGCAGTGTCCCTCGCCACGCTCTCGGTGGTGGCCTTCAGGTCCCTGATCAATCCCGCGCTCACGAAGTCGTACGCAGCAGGGGGCGGGACGCTCGTCGATGTGACGAAGGCGACGGGTGCCTACGTCCCGTTGACCCGAACCGTCCGGTACCGCCCCTATGGCACGATTCCGGCTGCGGTCGCCAGCGTCTGCAGCCTCACGTGGTTCTGCGCGCAAGGAAACATCCACGCCACCACGAAGGGCTACACCCTCATCGGGAGGCTGGTGGTCGCCCGGTACGAGACCGTCCGCAGGGGTTGACCATCTCCTTCAGTGCGAGAGCGTCGCGACCCAGGACCCTGTCGTGGCGCTGATCTCGGTCACCGCGGGACCCTACGCCCGACCGTCCCGTACACGACCGACGTCAGGGCGGGGCAACATCGGCCGCACACTTCGGATCTCCGCGAGCCGAGGCGGCGAGTCGGTTCCCGAGAACAGGATCTCAGGAGTTGTGGGTGTTGGGCTTCCAATGGCACTATCGGTGGATTGGCGGCGGTCGCCAGAGTCATCCCCTGAGGTCGAACGCTTGGCGGCAACGAGACCTCGCACGAATGCGGCGCAGAAGTTGGAGCGTCCTCGGAGGAGGTCGAGCGATGTCGTGGCGGTTCGTGCGAGTGCTGGCGGCACTCGTCATCGTGTGGTCGGCGGGGATCGTCCTCTCGGGGGGTGCGGCCGATGCCGGGGGCAAGCCGGCGATCGCCAGCGTGAGCCCGATCACCGGCAGCGTTTCGACGCATGCGAGTTCGGCAGCTACCCCCTCCCCGTTCGGCCCGTCCCCGGCGCACTGGCGAGGCGGACAGCGGCCACAGGTCGCCGGGCACGCCATCGGATCAGGAACGCGAGAATCCCTCGAGAGCACCAACTGGTCCGGCTACATCGCCAGCGGGACGACGTTCACCGGCATCGGGGGTGACTGGACTGTACCTTCAGTCGCCGCGTCGGTCGCGCCCGAGTACGCGTCCCAGTGGGTCGGTATCGACGGAGTACTGAGCAGTGACCTCATCCAAACCGGAACAGTCGAAGCGACGTCGGGCGGTGCCACGTCCTACAGCGCCTGGTACGAACTCCTTCCCGCCGACGCGGTGACGATCAACGGCCCAGTCGCACCGGGGGACGTCATGGATGCGACGATCATTGAGGGTTCTTCCCCGGGGAACTGGACGATCTCCATCGAGGACCAGACACAGAACTGGACCTTCTCCAGTCCATTCTCGTACTCGGCTCAGGCGCAGACCGCAGAGTGGATCGAAGAGGCCCCGACCGTGAACGGTTCACAGTCGACGCTGGCCGACTTCGGGTCCACCACATTTTCGTCCCTGGGCATCAACGGCGCAGACACGTCCGCTGTCGGGTACACCGATGTCGATCTGACCGATCTGTCGGGAATGATCATCGCCTATCCGACTCCTCTGACTACCAGCGGTTTTTCGGTCCTCTATGGCACCCCTCGACCGAGCGTGACCTCCATCAGCCCGTCGTATGGGAGTACCGCGGGGGGAGACATCGTCACGATCGACGGCAACTATCTCGCCGGAGCGACGGCGGTCACGTTCGGAGGACTCGAGGCCCAGGGCTACCTCTCTTTTCCCGACGGCTCGCTCCTGGTGATCACCCCAGCTGAAGGGGCGGGCACCGTACCGGTTGTCGTGACGACGCTCGGAGGCTCGAGCTCGGCCGGCGCGGCCGACGCCTTCACGTTCGTCGCACCGGCACCGCCGGTCACGCCGCCGGTCACCCCGCCGGTCACGCCACCGGTCACGTCTCCCGGCCCTCCGCCGTCGACCCACGGCTATTGGCTCGAGGGCTCCGACGGTGGGATCTTCACCTTCGGCTCCGCTCAGTTCTACGGGTCGACCGGGTCTCTCAAATTGCAGCGTCCGGTGGTCGGCATCGTGCCGACAACGGACAGGGCCGGGTACTGGCTCGACGCTTCCGACGGCGGGATCTTCGCATTCGGGGACTCGGGCTTCTACGGCTCCATACCCGGTCTGGGACTGCATCCTGCGGGGTCGGGGAAGCCGAACAGTCTCGATGCGCCGATCGTGGGCATGGTGCCTTCGGCCGACGGCGGCGGCTACTTCATGGTGGCTTCCGATGGTGGAGTCTTCGCCTTCGGTGATGCCCGCTTTGCCGGAAGCTGTCCGGGCATCGGTGGGTGTTCAGGAGCGGCAGTGGCCGTCATGCCCGACGCCAGCGGTAACGGCTACTGGCTGGTCACGCAGTCCGGCCACGTCTACGGCTTCGGTGACGCCCCGTACTTCGGAGCACCGGGACCCCAGAACGTTCCCGTGACCTCGGCCGTCCGCACACCGGACGGCATGGGCTATTGGATCCTCTTTGCCAACGGTGCCATCGGCAAATACGGGGACGCCGGCACTTTCGGCAGTCCGACGGGACGATTCGGGGGTCTGAATCCGGCGACCGCCATCATCACTACTTCCGACGGAGAGGGCTATTGGGTGGCCTCGGCCAACGGATCGGTCGACAACTATGGAGACGCCCCGAACGAGGGGTCACTGGCGGGAACGCATCTGAACGGCTCGATCATCGCAGCGACGGGCTGGTAGAACGGCGGAGCATCTTCCTCCCAGTTCTGGAATTGTTGTCCGTCCGTTGTGTTTACTTGGCCTAGCGTGCGGACCTGATGGAGTCACTGGGGCGGGGGCGGGTCTGGGAGTGGATGCGTCGTTACGGTCATGCACTCAGAGCAACGTGGCACAAGACGGGGAACTGTGTTGCGGCCGACTGCCAGCAGAGGGCGATGCACTTCCCCCCATCGCGCTACTGCAACATGCACACTGATCCGAGCTAGAGCCACAACTGACGCGGGAAGGAAGGGTCGGGACCGTTCTGCTGCAGCCAACAGTCTGCCAAGGCCGCTGCGCCGCCCCTGCATTGATGTGATGCCGAACCCGTACTGCTTCCCGACCACGCTCGCGTCGATCCACCCCGTGCGGGATCGATGCCCAGCGAAACGACCAGAAGCTCGACAACGTCGACGGGGCGCACCTGACCCGGCACACCCTCCCACTCCTTGGCCCTGTCCGCCACGGCTCCGGAACAAGAGTTGATGGACCCCTCGTCGACACTCCATTGGCACAAAGAGCAGGACCGGGAGGGTCTGCTGCGGGCGGGTCAGGAAGCCGCGGGAGGACTCACGGACGTCGCGAGAGTCCTCGACGATATTGAGATCGACCTGACCTTCGCCCGACATGCCGACAGAAGACACCTTCGGCAGTCGTCGGAGCGATTGGGAAGCATTGCGCGCACGCTCGTGGGCGAGACGCAAGCGGGCAGCCCGGTCGGTGCAAAACATGCATCTATTCTCGGCAAGGTCGCGCTGGCTGCCGCCACCATGTCGATGCTCCCGTTTGCGGATGGCGCTGGTGCCTTGGCCGGGCGAAGGTTCAGGACATCCTACGAGCACGCAATGAGGAACCTCGAACGCGTCCACCAATACGCAGAGGCTGCGCAATCTGAGACCAGGAAGGATCTCAGACTGCAGATCACCGCTCTGTTCAGTCAGCTCGATGCCCTTGCCGCAGAGGTTGGCGTGGAGATGGCGGAACGTGTCGACCTCGGACTGGTGACGAACACGCTGCAGCTCCCCCCGAGCGCGGCCTTCGACGGCCTTCGTGAAGCGATTGAAAAGGCTCCCTTCGACGTGACGCAGACGTCTGACGGCGAGACGCACAATCCGACGTTGGGGGCGATGAGCGGCCTGGCTGAGACGTTGGCGGTCATTGAGTACAGAATTGCGGAGGTCTTCGCGCAGCTGACCGGCGACGCTCCCTTGTAGACGCCACTCCCGCGTGGCTTCGTCGGCTCGCAGTGCGTGGAACCAAATGACGGCTCCCCCGCTGCCGGATGCGTACGGGGCGCCATGCGGGGGGATCGAGGCGGCACCCGGACCGGGCCAAAGCCTCAAGGGCAGCGACGTGTCAAGCGGAGAGCTCCTGCACTTTGAGCGTGTCGACGTGCTGCTGCATGGAGATGACCTTGCCGTCACGAAACGTCCAGACATGCGCCATCTGCACCACTGCCGGCTTGCCCGTCGAGCGATGCTTCCACGAGTAGGTGCCGGTCGCGACCACGGTGTCGTCTTCGGCCACGAATCGTGTCGGGGTTACCGTGAACTCGTCGCCGATCTCACCGAGTCGCATGAAGACACCCTCGACGACCGCCTGCGGTCCTACGTACGTGCCGTGGAGCGGGAAGCCTTCCGCCTCAGTCCACTCGATCTTGTCGTCCATCAACGCCAGCACCTCTGGGACGTCACCCGCGGCGAAGGCCTGGTATGCGCCCTGGATGATCTGCTTGTTGGTCGGCATCGCAATCTCCTCTCGAAGTCCTCTTCGTACGCCATTCTGCAAATCCGCCGTTACAGATGCGCGTCACCCCGAGCGAATGTGGGTCTTCCCAGGCCAGGTCGATCCACCATGTGGTGCTGCAGTCCAGTCGTCCCGACAGGGCGGCATGGGCGCACACAGATCCGGCGTCGGGGGGTCACCCCGTCACAAAAGAAGCGGGCACGTCATAGCGCTCACACCACTGCGCCGGGCCGAGCGTCTTGTAGTCGTTCTCAATGGCGGCGGCGCGAGTCCGGGCTTCCTTCATACTCCTTGTGACTTGCAGGACCCGCTTCTCCCCGGATGCGTTCTGGACGACGACCGACGGGCCACCTCCCGAATAGTCCTCGAACTGGCTACTTGCCGACCCGCGTGTTCGTAGGGCGTCCTGGAAATAGGTGCCCCATTTGATCTTCGACTTTTCGACCCCGAATTGGAGCGGACCCGTTTCGACCATCCCGGGCATTTTGACCGGTGGGTGCCGCCTTGGCAATCGAGAAGTCGTCCTCCCGGCAAGGCACTCCTCTGCGGACACTGCAGCATTCACCCACGCCGCCCGCGACGCCTCCTCCTCGGCACGGACGTGCGCAGCCCCTTGACCTCGAGGAGAGGCGTCACGAAAATCAGGACATGTCCAGCGACGAGATCGACCAGTACTTGGCGGCTCTTGAGGAGCCGAAACGAGCCACTCTGCAGTGCCTGCGGCAGACCATCCTTGAGGTGGTACCCGAGGCCGAAGAGGGGATCTCCTACAGAGTCCCGGCGTTCAGAGTCGGCGGGAAGGTTGTCGCCGGATTCGCCGCATTCAAGAACCACCTCAGCTACCTTCCTCACAGCGGCTCGGTGTTTCCACTGCTTCGAGACGACATTGCGGGCTACAAGACGTCCAAGGGAGCGCTTCAGTTCCCGGTCGACACACCGCTCCCAAAGCCCCTGGTCGAGCAGCTCATCAGGGAGCGAATTGCGCAAGCATTCCTTGAGGAGCCCGAAAGATAGGCCCGCCTGGTTCGGGACAGCCTTGTGAAGGCGAAACGACGGGGCAGGATCGGTTATCGACGCGTGAAGCTCACGTGGATGACGCCGCTCGGGGACGAGACCGCCTCGATGTCGTAGCGCTCCTCGATGCCCTCGACGCCGTCCCACAGGCGAACGCCACGGCCGAGCAGGATCGGCACCAACACGACATGGAGCGTGTCAATGAGATCGGCGGCGAGGAAGTCGCGGACGACCGTCGAGCCGCCGCCGATGCGTACGTCGAGATCCCCGGCCGCCTCCCGGGCGAGGGAGATGGAGAAGTTGTGCACTCGGACCTGGGACAGGGCGGACTCCTGACGATCGATACCCCAACTCGCACGTTCGCACGTGAGCGTCTACTCGGACACTCGCGCGCTCACCGCGGCTCCGGGAGCGCGAATCTGCCGGGCGACGCAGGTTGCTCCCGCGGCGGCGGCCGACGTCGCGCCCCTTTGGCCGAGGGAGCACCCCGCCAGTCTCGTGCTCAGACGCGAGGCGGGCCGCTCGGACGGCATGCCAGCATGGGGGCCATGGAGAGCATCACATCCCCGCGCGGCACGACCGGTGACGCCGAGGGGTGGGACCTGCGACCCATGGCCGTCGACGATGTCGAAGCGGTGATGGCCGTAGTCGAGGCCGCCGATGCCGCGCTGGCCGAAGCGGGTCAGCTCCCACCGCGCACCCCACCGAGCGAGGCCCAGTTGCAGGCCAGCCGCGTGGGCCATACCCGCTTCGTGCAGCGTGACGGACCCGGAGCCTGGGTAGCGGTCTCGAACGGGCGGGTGGTGGGGGTCGCCGAATCTGTCCGACGGGGGAGCTTTTGGGGGCTGTCCATGCTGTTCGTCCACCCCGAGTTCCAGAGCCGGGGAGTGGGCGGGCAGCTCCTCGACGCGGCGCTGGGCTACGCCGCCGGCGCCACCCAGCGCATGATCCAATCCTCGCCCGACCCCCGGGCCATGCGCCGCTACTTCCTGGCCGGACTGGCCATGCACCCGACGGCTGAGATGGGTGGCCAACCCGACCGCCTGGCCATCCCACGCTCGCTGCCGGGTCGGGATGGTGACGAAGGGGACCTTGAATTAGTGGCCGAAGTGGAGCTACAGCTGGGCCGTTCGCGTACCGAGGACGTGGCATTCGCGCTCAGTGACGGGCGCGGCCGCCTTGACGTGGTGGACAGCGGCCCCGGGCGAGGGTGGATGCTCTGGCGCCGGGACCGACTGGTCATGCTGGGGGCAACTGACGAGCGGACAGCCGCCGTCCTCCTGTGGCGGTTCCTCGCCGGCTCCGAGGGACACATCCTGGTCAACGGTCTCACCGCTGCCCAGCAGTGGGCATTCGACGTCCTCCATCGAGCGCATCTCACGGCACAGATACACGGGTCCTTGTTCGTCGACGGCATGGCCGTCCCGGTCTCATGGATCCCTTCGGGCTGGTACTTCTAGACCCCGATCTCCAAGGAAAACCTGTTGCGCCGATCCGGAGCCCGTGGCACCCACGGGCGAAGTGTCCGGCCCGTCCGAGCCACGCATGGCACCAGAGTCGACAACCGTGATCAGCGCTTGGCGTAATCGGTAAATCCCTGCCAGTCGATGACGACGCACGGCTCGTCACCCTCGATCCAGGCATCGTGCCCAGGCTCCATCACTGCGAAATCCCCAGGCCCGTATTCCATTTCCTCGCCGTCATCCATGACGACTCTCATACGGCCGGAAACGAAATATCCTGTGTGTGCCGCTTGGCAACTGTCCGTCTTGGCTATGGGCTTCACGTGCTCGGACCATCTCCAACCCGGAAGGAAGGTGGCGCGGCCGACCGCACCTCCATCCGTATTGATCACCTCCAGCTGTCCAGTTGCGCCGTCGAAGGGCCGGACCTCATCGGGCTTGTCGAAGCTCTTGCGGATCAATCTCGGCACGAAGTTCTCCTCTCGGACGGTTACGCGGGAATCTCGTCCTTCAAGTTTTGACGAAGCCACGCTCGGACCTCGTCGGTGTCCTCATGTCCATGCACGGAAACGGCATGCTGGGTCGCAGCGACGATCACTTCGTCCTCTTCACCCGAAATGGTCAACGTGCAACCGCTCTCGCTGGGAAAATCGCGGCAGTCGGCGACTTTTCTGCCCATATTTCTCTCCTTCTTCAGTGTTGTCCGCCGTCACAATTCCTCGACGCTCTGCACGTCGAGATTTCGGAAGAGCAATGGTCCGTCGCAGAGCGTCCTCAGCTTCTCGGCAAAGGCGGCCGTCTCCGGGAGCTCAGAGTTCGCCATGGCTGCTTCGAAAGAAGGAAACTCCACGATCTGTACGTACGTGTCCGGGCGATCTCTGTCCTTGGTGAAAGTGCCCCGTTGCGCCTTCCGCCTCCCTTCGGTCTTCGCTCGCCAATCGCTGACGAGCGCTTCGACCGCATCGGGTCTCGTGGTCTCGATCTCGATGATCTGAACGAACGCCATGGGCGCTCCTTGGACGCGAGTTCCTTCCCGTAAAGTAAACCTACAGAGAGCCTTTTGCAACGGGCGATGTCATTTCGCCGAGAATTTGGCCGTCGAGCTCAGGTTTTCAAGCCTGATCTCAGTGGACCGAAATGGAACTGGGAGTTCACCGACGATGACACGGCACCCCTCGAAGTCGTGCACCTATCACGCGGTCAGAACCAGCGGTCCATCCTTGGTGACCACCATTGAGTGCTCGAACTGAGCAACGAGGCTCCCGTCGGCAGTTCGCAGCGTCCATCCGTCCGTATCCTCAACGACATGATCTGCGGAGATGGACAAGAAAGGTTCGATAGCGAGGACCAGTCCCTCGCGAAGGACCATCCCCTGGCCGTCATCGATGCTCGGGACCGACGGCGCCTCATGGAGTCCCCGCCCGATACCGTGGCCATGGAGATTCTTGATGACGCGAAACCCATGGCGGCGTGCCCTTTTCTGGACCGCCCGGCCGAGATCACGGAGTCGAGCGCCCGGCTGAGCGGCGTTCATGGCGTCACGCTGAGCGTGCTCCGTGGCCTCGAGCAGTCTGGAGGCCTCAGGGGAGACCTCGCCGACGGCAATGCTGATACCTGTGTCAGAAAAGTAACCGTCCAGCTCGGCAGACACGTCAAGGTTTACGAGGTCGCCACTGCGTAGTTGGCGTCTGAGAGACGGAATGCCATGGGCCGCTTCATCATTGATGCTGATACACGTCGAGCCTGGAAATCGGTAGGTGACACGGGGCGCAGAACGAGCCCCGTGGCGTCGGAACACCTCTCTGCCCACTGCGTCGAGCTCCCCCGTGGTCGCGCCGGGAGCGACGGCCTCCGCCATGGCCTGGCGGGCTTCGGCGACAACACGACCAGCGCGAAGGAGCGCATCGAGATCCTCTTGCTTGTCAATCGTCATCGACGAATTCTACGTCGGACAGTGACGTCCCCTCCCGGCGATCGGAGACGGGCGGGGTCTCACCCGAACTCGACTTCGTGAACGCCACGACTGATGATCGGCGGACCTTCAGGTCGCGTCAAGAGGCGCGATCGCAGCGATGGCATGTCCCCCTGTGTCGAAGACGATGACGCATGTGCTGGTTCCTGCGCCGTCATTGCACAGTCCGTTGCGGCGACGTGCTATGTCAGTTTAGGTTGACGACTCACGTGCGTCAGTCTATACTGACAACAATGGGCATCGAAGAACTCAGTGTGGATCTCTCTTCGGATGATCCGACGGTCGGGCTGCGCGCTTCGTTGGCGCTCCATCGCCTGGCGGAGAGGGTCGAGGCGAACCAGGTGGCCTCGGCCCGGGAAAAGGGCTGGTCCTGGCAGCAGATCGGAGACGCCTTGGGCGTCACCCGCCAATCCGTCCACACCAAATACAACAAGGAGTCCTCATGACTGCCGAATCCATTGCGCCACAGACGCTTCACGCCTGGGCCATCTGCCTGCAGGCCGCTGAGGAGGCTCGTCGCCGAGGTGATCGCCGATATGGCACCGATCACGTCCTGCTCGCCTTGCTCGAGGATCCCTCGATCGAAGCCGTGTTGGGCGTGAGCCTGCAGCAGGCTCGCCAGGCTCTTGACTCGCTTGATCGCGAAGCCTTGGGGTCCTTAGGCCTGGGGTCTGGCGCCGACGCTCCCCCACTGCCGATGCGCGCCGTGCCGAAGAAACCGAGGCTCAGGGACGTGGCACAAAAGGATCGCCTCCGCATCACGCCCGCGGGAAAGAAAGTGCTCGAGGCAGCATCGAAATCCAACCGTCGGAGGCTCTCTGTGACGGCCCCGCAGTTGCTGGAACAGATCCTCACTCTCCGACCACCGGACCCTGCGGCGGTGCTGCTGGGCGCCCTCGGAGTGGACACGTCAGAGATTCGGCGCCGATTGGATGCGGACACGACCGACAGCTGAATCCCCACAGACATGCATGACGTCGAGCGAAGACCTCCGGATCGGGCCGCCTCCCGGCGGGTAACAACCGCGAGTGCTGGCCTCTGCAGAGCGCTCCTCAGGGGCGGAAACATGCATTTCGCGACACCTGCCAGCTCGTACGGAGAAGTCCTCAGCCGTCAGACCCGGGCTCGCCGACACTGGCGCGTCTTCGGGGACCGCGCGTCGCACCGTGGCGCCGAACAGCCTCACCTTCGCGGCCAACGGGACACCCCAGTACGGATGAGGGGCACGCTCGGTGGGATAGCCGCTGCTCCCCCGGATGCGTCGATGTGCGCTATCACGTAGGCCGTGGAGAACCCGTTTGTGCAGAGCATGGCCAACAATTTCGAGGAAGCTCTGCGGCTCATGGCGGCAGCTCTGACGGATTGTCCGGCCGACCTGTGGGAGACGGACCTGTGGCCGGACGAGGCGCCAACGGGTCCGACGCAGCATGGAGGACTGCACGGCTCAGCCCCCTGGTTCCTGGCATACCACTCGCTGCTGACCCTCGACTATGACCTCACCGCCGAATTCGAACCTTGGGAACCGCCACGACCTTTTGGCGAGAACACGTACGCCTTTCCCAATCGCACCTTCACCAAGGCCGAACTCCTCAGCTACGTCGACTACTGCCGCGAGAAGGTGCACCGAACGCTTGACGCGCTCACCGAGGCCGCAGCGGCGCGGCTACTCCCGGATGCCCACCGATACCACGGCATGCGCTACGGAGTGATTGTCGGCAGGGTGCCGCTACACGTCCTTGAGCACGCCTCCCAGATCCGCCAATTCCTCACTGGCGCCGGAATAAGGGTGCAACCCATGCCCGGCGATCGTGGGTACACGGGGTGAACCCCGGCGGTGATCCGGCGCGTGCGGTCACGCCCCAGAGGGCCGCCCTATGGCGCCGAACTGCCCCAGCTTCCCGTTGGCAACGGTTGCAGGGTTAGCCTGCCGCCGTGACGACGGCGCGCCTCGAAACCTTCAGTGACGGCGTCTTCGCTATTGCCGCCACGCTGCTCATCCTCAACGTCAACATCACCGGGGTCCCCCTGGGAAAGGCGCTCATCCACGGCTGGCCGTCCTATGTGGCCTACGCGGTGAGTTTCCTTACGATCGGGATCATGTGGGTGAATCACCACGGCGTCTTCTCGCAGATCGAGAGGGTCGACCGGACATTTCTGATGATCAACGTTGTCTTTCTGATGCTTGTGGCATTCGTCCCCTTCCCCACGAAGCTCGTCGCCGAGAACATCCATCGTCCAGGGCTCGAGGCAGCCGCCCTGACTTACGGATTCACCCTTACTCTGACCGCCCTCGCTTACAACGCACTGTGGTTCTACGCTTCGAGGGGCAGGCGGCTACTACGTGCCGACGCCGATGCGAAGACGGTGACCGGTATCTCGCGGAGCTTTCTCCCCGGGCCTTGGATCTACCTCACCGCCACCTTGGTCGCCTTTGGGTGGCCAACGCTGAGCATCGTTCTCTTTGCGATGATCGCCTTCTTCTACATGCTTGAAAGTGCTCTCTTCGGACGACGCGCGCCTGAGGGAGCGTGATGATCGTCTCCGCAGGCTCAGGGATCCTCAGAGACTGAATCCCATCGGCATGCCCCGTCCCGATGTTCGGGGCACCCTACCTTCACCAGAAGTAACATCTGCCGGTGCCCAAGACCTTCGAAATCATCTGTGAGATCGAGCCGGCCACTCGACCGGACCTCACGCACGTGCGCCACCAGATTGGAGTGCTGAGTCCTGTAGCGAACGCTTTCTTGATCCCCGACAACCACATCGGGAGGTCGACCGTCTCAAGTATTGCGGTCGCTCACGAGGTTCAGCTCATGGGGGGTCGCTCCGTCGCGTGCATCAATGCTCGGGACCGCAACGTGCTCGGCTTTCACCGGGACCTTCTGACCGCCACGGCATATGGAGTGAACGAATTCCTCTTCGTCTACGGAGACCGGCCCGAGACGGGCACTCGGTCGGACGATCTCACGGTTCGCTCCATGATCGCCGACGCACGACGGTTCGCCAGCCGCGAGGACGTCGGTGAAGCGTTTCGCCTCGGAGTTGCCACCGGCCTTCGGCCGATTCCGGCCTGGAAGCACGACGCGGATTTCTTGCTCACTCAGGTGTCCTTCTCCGTGGACGATCTTCTCCGTTGGCGCGCGACCTTTGACTTTGACGGTCCGGTGTTTGCCGGTGTCATGGTTCTGCCGAGTGTCTCGATGGCGAGGAAACTCACAGCCGAGGTGCCTCAGTTGGCCGTACCTGAACCGATCATCCGGCGACTTGATGCCGACCGAGACGCCGGGGTAGCGATCGCGTGTGACTTGATCGAGCAGCTTCGAGCATCTGAGGTATTCGACGGCGTCCACCTCATTCCCGTCAATCGCTATCGGGAGATGGCGAGCCGACTGGAGTCGATGCTGTAGCGACCGTCCCGGCGAGCGAGAGCAGTCCGGTGGGTGTCACGCATCAGAAACGGCGCTCAGCCGCGGTTAGCGTGATGACTCGCGAACGAGTCGAGGAGGTCAGCCGTGCACGCCAGAGTGATCCACGCCGATATTTCTGACCTGGCGGAGGCCAAGCAGAGCCTCGACGAGGACGTCATTCACGGATTGAAAGGGATCCGGGGTCTTGTGGGCGCCTACTTCGTGGCGATTGACGAGTCGCACGGGATCTCGATCGAGGTGTTCGAAACCGAGGAGCTCGCCCGGGCTACCTCTCCTCCCGAAGGTGCTGAGGCACCCGGCGTGACGGTGCGCGCCATTCAGTTCGGTGAGGTCATCGGTGCGGCCTGATCTCCTGCGGGCCAGAAAGGGCCAACAAACCAAACGCTGACACCGAAGCCGGCGTACGGGGGGCAGTTTGAGGCAGCCGCCAGTCGCCGGGTGGCCGGGTGGCCGGGTGGCCGACTTCTACCGCAGGATCGGCTACGAGGAGTCGGCTGCCTACTTCCGGAAGACCTTCGCAGCCCGCACGGTGAGCCAGTCGTGCTCGACGGGTGCCCACCTTCACGGCGCATCAGGGCAGCGTCAACGGGCGGTGCGACAGTCCCGCCGGATCCTCGGAATACTCAGTACGTTGGCCCCCCGGAACTGTGGGAGCCTTCAAGCCGATGACCCCAGAACAGTTCCTCAATCGTTGCAAAGTCATATGCCATGTCGGCCCAGTAGGCGTCTGGGAGCAAGTGACAAAGCACGGGTTCCGGACAGCCGAACAGTTGATCTTGGACGCGGATCTGACTGAAGAGGAACGGCAAACTCTGCTTTCGACACCTCGCCGAGAGTCCGTTCGCCTGAACGTCCGTGGCGAGAGTGTCATCCTCAGAGATCAGGGTCCTCTGTTCGCCCGCAAGGATCAGAAATCGATCCTCGGCGACGGGCTAGATGTCAGCGACTGGATCCACCTGCTGAATCAGCGCGTCTACTTCTTTACTGATGAGATCTCGATGCGCAAGCTCCTCGAGAAATATCTCCGGCTCGACGGAGGTCAGGACGTGATTTGGCTCTCGCCCCTCAAATTGGTCGAGGCCGCCGGACTGCGTCTTGAACTCACCAGCCAGAACACTGGCGCCATCGCTCGCCAAAGTCGTGCGCAAAAGACGGCGGACACATTCGCACCACTCTGGCGCTTCACAGACCGAAAGCCGACTGAAGCGACGATCTTTGACGGAATGGACGATCTCTCACCAGTTGTTCGGGCTGAACGATGCTTTCAAGATGGTCGTCGCCAGGTACTGACGTAATCGCACCTCGCCGTCGCCCGTGGCCGGCATTCGCGGGAGTCGATGTCATTCTGAGTTTCATCCTGAGGGATGCCAGGAGGAAACGCGTCATTTCCGACAGGGCAAAGCCGTCTGATCCCTCAGGGATCCGTTCGTGAGAGTCCCAAGGCGGTGACCTCCGTCGGGAGCCTTGACATCAGCGAGTGACGGAGTATGTTCTTGTTCTCGGACAAGTGCCAAGGCACGAGCCACCTCTGCGCGACCCATGCTGAAAGCTGGTCCATCGCTCATCGGAGGTTCGGTATGGCCAATCGCTCGATTGCTTCTCTAACCCGGCTCGGCGCGGCAGCCACGCTAATGGTGCTGGGGATTACAGCCCTGTTGCAGGTCGGTAGGGCCATACCCGCGGGTGCGGCGGGCAGTTCCGTCGTACTCCTCTCCTGGGGTGACAACTCCAGCGGTGAACTCGGCAATGGCAACACCACCAGTACCTCCACACCTTCAGCGGTCTCACTTCCCTCTGGCGTAACCCCAACCGCTATCAGCGCCGGTGGCGGTCTCGGTGATCCTCAGCCATCCCAATACGCCGCGTACGCCATCGGCTCCGACGGGAATCTCTATGCCTGGGGCGACAATTCCAGAGGCGCACTTGGGAATGGCACCACCACGAACAGCTCCTCTCCAGTGCTCGTCTCGCTCCCTTCGGGCGTCACTCCGACCGCAATAGCCGCATCTCAAGGCTCCGGATACGCCATTGGCTCCGACGGGCATGTCTACGCCTGGGGCGACAATGCCTACGGCACACTTGGGAACGGCACAAGTGTCACATTCAGCGACACGCCCGTGCTGGTCTCGCTCCCTACGGGCGTGACGGCAGACGCCATCAGCGGTGGTTATGAATCCGCCTATGCCATCGGCTCGGACGGGAATCTCTATGCCTGGGGCGACAACTTCTACGGTGAACTCGGAAACGGTGGTACGGGCAATAGCAATACGCCCGTGGTGGTCTCGCTCCCCCCGGGGGTGACACCACAGGCCATCGCGGGAGGCGGCGGAACGGGATACGCCATTGGCTCGGACGGGAATCTCTATGCCTGGGGCCTGAATGCTTCCGGCCAACTCGGCAACGGCAGCACCACCAACGCTTCGACGCCTGTGGTGGTTTCACTTCCCTTGGGCGTGACGCCAACTTCTCTTGCCGGTGCCGGCGGGTTCGCCTACGCCATCGGCTCGGACGGGCACCTCTACGCCTGGGGCAACGACAGCGGAGGACAACTCGGAAACGGCAGCACCAGCAACAGTTCCACGCCGGTGGTCGTATTGCTTCCCTCGGGTGTGACGCCAAAGGCCATCAGTGGGAACTACTTCGTCGGATACGCCATCGGTTCGGACGGAAAGCTCTACGCCTGGGGAGGCAACGGCAGCGGCGATTTAGGCGACGGGACAACCACCAACAGTTCGACCCCAGTGCTGGTCTCGCTGCCGCCTGGCAGTACGCCCGTGAAACTGGCATCTGAACCAGGCTCTGCCTCGGGCTATGCCATGGTCAGCGCGCCCGACGTCGCGCCATCCATCACGACTAACCCGACCGACCAGTCAGTGTCCGCCGGACAGACCGCAACCTTCTCCGCGGCGGCCAGCGGTATTCCGGCCCCCACGGTGCAGTGGCAGTTGTCGACCGATGGCGGGATCACGTTCTCGCCGGTGTCGGGAGCAACGAGTGATTCCTTGACCATCTCGAGCGTCACCTTGTCCGAGAACGGCTACCAGTACGAGGCGGTTTTCACCAATGGATCCGGCACGGCAACAACCAATCCGGCCACGCTCAGCGTCATCCCTCCACCGCCCCCAACGTCGACGGTCAATATCCCATCCAACGGGGCGACGGTTTCGGGAGGTATCTGGCTCGGTGCATCGGCCCAGAGCGCCGTCGGTGTCAAATCGGTGAGCTTCGAAGTAAGCGGGGGCGCGGTGTCGAACCTGGTGGTCAGCTCGTCTGGGGACACCGAGTGGGGATGGATCGGTGCATGGGACACGACCGACGTTCCGAACGGCACGTACACCTTGCAGAGCGTGGCGACCGACACCAATGGGAACTCGGCACCCAGCCCCGGGGTCTCGGTCACCGTCGACAACCTGCCCCTTCACACCCAGGTCCTCGTCCCCTCCGACGGGGCCACCCTCAGCGGTTCGGGGGTGGTTCTCGACGCAGCAGCGTCCGGAACCAGCCGCGTGACCGGGATGCAGTTCGTCGTGACCGGAGCTTCCCTTACCGACCATGTCGTGGGGACTGCTGGTCTCACGGCGTACGGCTGGATCCTCCTGTGGGACACGACCACAGTTCCGGACGGGACCTACACGCTCCAAAGCGTGGCCACCGAGACCGGAGGCACCACGGCGATGAGCCCGGGCATCACGATCAACGTCACCAACTAGAGCCTTGATCTCCGGCGCCAGACGCCGTTCAACGTCAGCCAGTGACTGCCGCACTCGTGTCGCAAGGTGGCACCCCACGCCGGCGACAGGGCATTTTGGTGGGGCCGCCGGATGCATCCCCCCCGCCCGAACCTTCCTGTGGCAGGGTCATCAGCCTTATGCGATTCGATCCCTACACCGGCCCCGGCGCTCAGTACTACAGAGACGTCCGAGCACTCTCAGGACATCTCCGTGGTGGTCCTCTCGATACGAGTGTGAGCGATCTCGTTGAGATCCGGGTCTCACAAATCACTGGGTGCGCTTTCTGTCTAAACCTGCACGCGGGCATTGCGCGAGCAAGGGGCGTCCCTGAGAGCAAGCTCGACACGTTGGCCGGTTGGAAAGAGTCGACGGAGTTCACGATCAAGGAGCGCTCAGCACTCGCGCTGGCTGAAGCGATGACCCGGATCGGTGATGGTGCACGCGTCGATGACCGGGTGTGGTCAGATGCGAACGGAACCTTCACCGATGAGGAGCTCAGCGCCCTGTTGTACCTGATCGGCCTGATCAACGTGTGGAACCGAATCAACATCGCCGTGCAGATCCCTGGCGACTATCTCCTTCCTGGGACCAGAGAATCCAAATCGGGCGAAGCCGTCTCTGGCTAGGTTCCAGCGACTGGCGATCACCGTGCCGGCGAACTGGGCAGCCCATCGCGTCATGGCACCGGCGGAGGCCGCGTCAAAGGTACGCCGCATCGACATGGCGCTCAAAGAGAGAGGAACCGAGCGGTCGTCAAATGAGACATCAGGCCGAGCAAATCCAAGGTTTGAGGGGCGGGGGGAATTGCTCTGTAATCATCGTGCGGCGCTTGTCGTAAAGGAGATGTGAATCCGGGGGTGGTGTGACCGACGAAGAGCGGTTCACGCTGATCTTCGAGACCCATTACGTACGAGTCTCTGCGTATGTTCGCCGTCGGGTGCCCCCGTCGTCAGTAGCTGACATCGTGGCGGACACGTTCTTGGCCGCATGGCGACGGTTGGAACAACTCGATGATCATCCTTTACCCTGGCTCTATCGCGCTGCTTCCCTGGAGATCTCGCGTCAGCGCCGCACCGTCCAACGCGACCAACGGCTCTGGGAACTCGCAGCGGCCGCTCCATGGCAGATGCTCGAAGGCCGGGATCCAGCGGACTTAGCCGCCACCCGCGCCGAGTGGAAGGCCGGCTTCGCTGCCCTCGCCGAGCCTGACCGGGAGGTCCTTCGTCTTGTTGCGTGGGAGGACTTGGAGACCTCCGATGCAGCACGAGCCTTGGGATGCAGCGTTACGGCCTTCCGGGTTCGTCTTCACCGAGCACGCCGCCGGCTCAGCGCGTTGGCTGATCCGCCACGATCAGAACGAATCGAACCCGCCCCACTCTCAAGCGAAAGGCCTTCCTGTGAAGTCGACGGCCACGACCACTGACCATTTAAGGGATCTCAATCCACTGCGCATCGACGTCAGTGCCCCCTCCCTATCGGATCGCCTGCTCTTGGAACGGATACTCGCGGAGGAAAGGACGGGCAGTGCCCCGAGGGATGGCCATGCTCGGGGACGGCGGGCGATCCGCCTTGGCACTCTTGGCGTCGTCGGCCTGGCCGTCCTCACACTCGTCCTCCTTCTGGTCGCCGGATCCGGCCCAAGAGAGCCCGCAAACAGCCCTCCTTGGCACCTGGTCGGCTTCAACCTCGCGCCCTTCAAGGACCTCGGCTCGGAACAAGGGGAGCCGGGACTCCAGTGCGTGAGCAACTCGGTGTGCTTCTCACCACCGGGGCCATATTTCAGAACCGGCCAGAAGTACCCCATCTACCGGACGAGTGACGGCGGTCGACACTGGGCGGCCATCACGAACTTCAGACCGGTGAGCGGCGATCTGCTGCAAGGACATTTCAATTGCACGAATGCTGAGACGTGCTCTTTTGTCGACAGTTCGGGCATTCTGTTGACGGCAGACGGGGGATCGAGTTGGAGGTCCCTCTCGACGCCGGTGCGGTCTCAGCATGTCGGAGGCCTCTGGTGTGCGAACGTCCTGCGATGCTTGATCCGTGAAGATGTGAACGGTGTGGCGACGGGCTTCGCAGTCACGAGCGACGGCGGAACGCACTGGACCACTCAGCCAAGTCCTTCTGTCTCTGGGCAGTCCTGGGCACTCACGTGCGACGTGAGTGGAAGTTGTCTTGAAGTGCTCAGCACCTACAACTCTCTGATAGCAGTGCGTTCGGCTTCGTGGGGCGGCCCGTGGAAGGCTGAACAACCAGTAGCGATCGAACATGCTGCGATCGTCCACAACACGTGCTCGGGGACGCACTGTATGTTCGTCTTGACCGGTGCGAACTATCAGATCGTCACGACGAGCGATGACGGTCTCACCTGGCAGGTGTCAGGGCCGCCGAAGGGCTGGCTCAACATGCCAACGGCTGTCGATTGCTCGAATGGCGACGACTGCTGGATTGCACTGTCCCTCTACGATTCGTCCAACCCGGATGGGGTCTACAGCCATCCGACCATCGAATCGACGCGAAACTTCGGCCAAAGCTGGACTCAGATACCTCTGCCGAGGACAACGCCACCCATCGCAGACGTACTGGCTCTGGGTTGCGCTCCTTCTGGAGACGGCTGCCTGGCTGTCGGCAATGGCCGAGATCACTTCGTACTCCCTAAGAACCGCCGGACGCCGTTGTCAGATCCGGTGCTGTTGTCGAGCCTTCCGTAGTTGCTCGAGCCTGGCGCGCCAGCGGTCAGTTGTGTCGGAGCTCAGGGAAGAGTCGTTTGACCCCGCCATCGACTTCGTGCAAACGACGAGGGGCTCGGCGGGCCGGTCCCGGCGTTCTGGGATACCTACCATGCCCGGTCCGTTAGTCCCGCTCGACCCTTCGCAACCCTCGTCCGGGCGTCCAGGACTCGATCACGAGCCTGGTCGCCTCCGCATTTAGCGAAGTGATGACGACCTCGGTGATGTCGGCAACGAACATCTCACCGTCGGGAGCCTCGTTGACCTCGCCCTTGGGCACCGGACCTGCGGGGATGGCCCGCCCGGCAATCTTGGCTTCTCCCGGCCAGTCGTTCTCGTTGCCCTCCTTGGGGTGGAACGTTGGTCCATGGAGTGCGAATCGGGGATCCCGCCTCAGGTCCGCCCCCTTGCGTGCATCGGACATCGAACCAAAGCAGAGATCTGTCTCGGTGAACTCGCACTCGATACCCGAAATCCTCGGCGAGCCATCCGCACGCAACGTCGCCAAGGTCTTGTGGCGACCCGCATCCATCAGGCTCCGAGCCCTTCCGGCGAACTCGGGCTCCGCCTGTTCGATCGCTCCCCATGACGGCATTGCCGATTAGCTTATGCAACCCAACTCGGAGGATTCCAAGGAACTCAAAGCTGTCCCGCTGGCCGGCTCGGCCCCTTCTGCATCCATCACATCGGCGAATGAGCTCCGCCGCTGGCCGAGCCTGAGCCGGCGCTCGGAGCGGTCGAAAACTGTGGGTTGCTCTCGCGTATCCGCCTGAGACTGGCCTTCCCGTCTTTGACGGACGTCACCTGCCCGATTACGGCATTGCATCACATGTGGTCGCCGTCGAGAGGCTGGCAGACCAAAATTGGGATCGCGCGGCTCGTTCGAGACCGATAGTCGGCATAAGCGGGGTAGGCGGCGTCGCAGATCGGCCACAAGTATTCTCGCTCAGTCTCGCTGGCGATGCGTGCCCGCAGGTGCATGACTCGCCCCCTGTGACGCACCTCGATGTCGGGGTGGGTGGTGATATTGCGGTACCAGGCGGGGTTCTTCGGGGCTCCGCCGACAGATGCCACGAGGAGAACTCCGTCGAGGTATGGAACGTACATCACTGGCTTCGTGAGGGTACGTCCGGTGATCGCCCCGGTCATCGTTACGAAGCACACCTCCCGTCCCTGCCTCCTATTTCCAAGGCGCCCACCGCTGAGCCGATTCACAACAACCTGCGTCGTCGCGAGAAACTTGAGCACTCGGGCCGGCGGCACATCTGCCCCGTCGGCTTGGTTCGATCCGTAGCTCATCTGGAACAGTGTCACACTTCTCGGACTCTTCGGCTCAGCTGGGAGGGCCGGCATCGACTCATATCAGGCGTCCGGGGGCGCTAGGAACTGCCTTGGGGGTTGCCCGCACCGTAGGTCTATGCGAACAATTCGAGCATGCCTCGAGCTGCCGAATGCGCGTGTGGGCAGGTGCGAGTGACGGTCGAGAGCGAACCGATCGCTGTCGTGACCTGTCACTGCGATTTCTGTCAAAAGCGGACAGGGAGTGTGTTCCAAGTCAGCGCGGTCTTCCCTGATAGTCAGGGCATCACAATCACGGGCGAGACCAAGGTCTATGACGGATTGGAGATCAGAGGCGTAGGCACGACCAATGGTGACGAGATCAGCTACCACTTTTGCCCCACGTGCGCGTCAACCGTGTTCTGGACCTTCGAAGGCCGTCCGGTTTTGGCAATCGCAGTGGGCAATTTCTCTGATCCGGACTTCCCGGCGCCCACGGCGGAGCTGCATACGCCCTATCGCCATCACTGGTTGCAGCCCGTGGCGGGCGCGGAGCAGTTCGACGGCTTCCGGTCCAAATAGGTGACCGGCTTCGACGATCTCACCTGTCTGGACGTCCCGCACGGTCTCGGAGTGCCCCGACTGAGTCATCGAAGTCCGTTGCTCGTCGAGAGCGACGGCCGGGCCGTCAGTTCTTGACCGTGATGCTCACGCCCGTATTACTGAAGGCACTCCCACCCGTCCCGGAGGCCTCAGGCACCAAAGCGTAGGTGCCGTTGGGGACAGTCCACCTGTTCCAGTCACAGGGCCATCCGTAGTCCGTCGCCGCGGCTGGGCACACCACTGGGGCTGAATAGCCGTGGGTGCCGCCCAAGAGCAGGAACTGAACACTAATGACATTCGACGCCGAAGCGTCGAGGTACGTCGATCCCGACACCGTCGACCCACTCGACGGGATGAGGACGCTCGTGGTTGTAGCGGGGGTGCCACGCTCCACCAAGGTCCCAAAAGCGTTGTCGCTCCCCACGGCGGTGCAGGCGGACGAGCTGACCTCGGCGTCGACAGGTCAAGGTCCACTGTGCCTTCTTTTGAGCGGTCTTGCTCATCGGTTTCGACACCTCTCAGTACCATCTGCCTGCGGACGAAGAGGGATCTACCCTCCTGACTTCGTAGCAACCTTGGCGGTACCGCCGGCGATCAGGGGGGCGCTCTCGACCTGCTGCGTCCAGTCTCATACTGTGATGAGATGGAGCGCGGGTGATCAACGGACGATAACCCACCACATCGAGTGAGCTCGGCAAGGACGCGGCGTATGAGTGATTTGATGCCGGCGGCATTCCTGGGGCACGGGAGCCCGATGAACGCGCTGGATCACAATGGCTACACCGAGGCATGGGTGGCCTTCGGAGCGTCCGTGCCCCGACCTCGTGCGATCCTCGCTGTCTCCGCACATTGGTACATCAACGCAACTGCGGTCACCGCCATGGCTCAACCCAAGACAATTCACGACTTCTACGGCTTCCCAGATGAACTCTTCGACGTGCAATATCCCGCTCCGGGCGATCCCACCCTTGCGCGGGAGGTAGCCGAGGTGGTCAAACCCACCTGGGTCGGGTTCGACCACGACAGCTGGGGCATTGACCACGGCACCTGGTCGGTCCTCGTGCACGCGTTTCCCAACGCTGACATTCCTGTTGTGCAGCTATCGATCAATGCTGAAAGGCCGTTCGAGTACCACCTCGAACTCGGGGCGCAGCTGGCGCCGCTGCGCCAGCGCGGCATCCTCATCATCGCCAGCGGCAACGTCGTCCACAATCTGCATCGCATCGACTGGAGCCACCCCGAGGACGGGCTCGACTGGGCGCATCGCTTCGATGATGCTGCGAGGGAGTACCTGACGACATCACCGGCAGCGGTCCTCGGCCTGCGCCATCACGCTGATTTTCCGAACGCAGTCCCCACGCCCGATCATTTCCTCCCCATCCTCTACCTCGCCGGACTGGCCGACGCCGCGGGATCCACGACGAATGTCCTTGTGGATGGCTACACCTACGGGTCGCTGTCGATGACATCGTTTACCCTCGAGGCCGACCTCCCTGAACGGCCATCCTTCGGCCATGCAGCACCGCTACCCAGTCCGGACCTCGTCCCGACCGACGACACGAACACGTAGCGCGGCAGCCCCAGTACGTGTCATCCCTTGTGGACGCCTGCGGAACATCGGTACCCGCCGATTCGGTGCAACGAGGCAGAACGGCGCGACGGCACAGGACGGGCGGCGGACAATGGCTGAACCGATCCCCCCGGTGCCGAGCAGCCCCCCGTCCCGGCGTACCCGGCGATGGGCCTGGGATTGCGGCCCTGATCAGGTTCCACCCTCGCTGATGCCGAGTCGAATTGCTCTGGCGACAGGAGACAGCCGACTCAGAGGACCGTCCAGATCCAGTCCATCCGAGCCGGCTATTGGTGGTTGAGCCAAGAATCTGGGTTGCACGCCACGGTGGGGCCAACTGGCTGCATGCACGAGGAAGGGGTGACAGACGAACACGTCGCCAGCGGCGCCGGTGGCAAACACCTCCCCGCTCTTTGATGCTGGGAGTGGGATCTGCGATTCTTGGCCTGCGTAGGCACCGGGCAGGCCCGCATCACCGGCGGGAGCAAGCAGCCTGGCCATCTCGAGGTGGGAGCCTGGGAGCAGGCGGCTCGGCGCGTCGTCCAAACCCACGTCTGAGAGCAAACACAACAACAGCAACGCCCGCTCTCTCGATCGGTAGTTCACGAACCACCGGGGGTCACCGGCTGGTTGGAAGCTCGAATCGATGTGCCACCCGGTATCCCCGGGATCCTCCTCGCCGGGGAATCTCACCACGAACGCACCCAGGTTCGGGCGAGCCTGCCAGGCATCTGGATTGACCAACTGGCCGATGGCGGCGAGCAAGCGGGGGGCGTTGGCTGCCCGGCTGAAGCAATCCCCCGTCGGCACACCCCTGACCACCGGTCGTCGCCACGCCTTGGGGCTTGTGAGGTCAATGCCTAGCTGCTGGGCTGCCGAGCGACGACACTCTTGAGCCAGTTGCGGCGGAAACGCGGAACGAACCACGAGGTAGCCCTCCCTGACAAAACGCTCCCCTTCCAGTGGGTCGAGCACCAGACCATTGTGATCCATCTCTGCCACACTGACCTCATGGCGGAAGGCCAGACGCGCCACCCCTGGGAAGATTGGGTTTGGGACGAAACCGTGTTCAAGGGCACCGCCGCCTACTACCGCCGGGGTCGCAAGCCTTATGCCCCAGCCTTGGCCGGTGCTCTCGCCGAGCACCTCGGTCTCGATGGTCGTGGGCACCTCCTCGACCTCGGTTGCGGGCCGGGCACCGTCGCTCTGTTCTTCGCCCATCTCTTCGAGGACGTCATTGGACTCGACGCAGATCCCGGCATGCTGGCGGAGGCCGAACGAGCCGCACTGGAGGAACGAATCAGCAACGCCAGCTGGCTCCGGCTACGAGCCGAGGAGCTCCCCGGACCCCTCGGAACCTTCCGAGTCATCAGCTTCGGCCAATCGTTCCACTGGATGGACCGGCCCCGGGTTGCGGCTGCCGTTCGCGAAATGCTCGATGCCAATGGCGCCGTCGTCCAAGTCGACCTTTGGCACTCCGGCCCGCCGAAGCAGGTGCCTCCGAGCGGGCGCTACCCACCAATCCCCGAGGCAGCGGTCGATGAGCTGCGTCGCCGCTGGCTCGGTCCCGACCGCCGTGCCGGTCAGGGCTTCCGGAACACGTCGCCCGACGGCGAGGACGCAGTGTTCCAGGCCGCCGGGTTCGCCCCCGAAGAACTCGTGATCGTCCCCGACGACCGGGTCCTCGAGCGTTCGGTCGATGACGTCGTGGCCTGGGTTCTCTCGACCTCGTCAACCGCACCCCATCTCTTCGGAGATCACCTCGGCGATTTCATCGAAGACCTTCGTGGCCTCTTGCTCCATGTGTCACCCGAAGGTCGCTTCAGCGTGGCGTTGTCGGACAACCGACTGCGAATTCGCAGGCCGGGCTAGCTTGGGCGAACTCTCCCCTATCCCGGCGTTCCGAGGACACCCCTGAGCCGGCCGTCGGGGAGATCGTTCGACATACTGAGGCCGTGATCCGACTGCTGGCGACCGATCTTGACGGCACGTTCTGGGGACCGGACTTTGTTCCCCCCCAGGAGCACGTGGCTGCCGTCGATGAGCTGGTGCGTCAAGGTGTGACCGTTCTGGCCGCAACGTCGAGACGCCCCAGGCCGACCAAACAGCGTCTTGCCGACCATGGGTTGGCGTTACCCGCCGTTCTCATCGACGGTGCCGTCGGGATCGACTTTCGCACGGGCGAGCGGTTCCACCAGGCCGTCTTCGGAGCCGAGGCTGCTCATGACACGCTGGCGGCCTTCCAGGCGCATGGCCTGGACCCATGTCTCTATGTGGAGGACCCCGAGATCGACATCGCCGTGTCGAGCAGTCCCTCGACCTGTGCACCACACCTCGAGAAGCTGGGTCGACTCGCTGGAACCGGCGACCTCGCCGAGACAGTCTCAACGATGCCCGTCTACGCCTTCTCCGTACTGGGCCTTGACCGCGAGGTTCTGGCGCCGGTGGCCGGGGAGCTGGCCGATGCGGTTGGAGCCACGGTCGTGCTCTATCCCGAACCGGACTACGGCAAGTTCGGAATCGTCGTGAATCCTCACGGAGTCTCCAAATGGTCCGGAATCGAGGCCTACTGCACCCTCCACGGCATCGCCTCCCACGAAGTCGCCGCGGTCGGTGATGGACTCAACGACGTAGAGATGCTGCGCCAGGCGGGGGTCGGCATCGGTGTTCGTGGCGGGCGCGACGAAGTCATCGAGATTGCCGATTTCTTGATTGAGTCTCCGGACCGACGAGGCTGGCACAAGCTCATTGGAATCGTTGAAGGCCTGAGATAGGTGCTCTCGCTTCACGCGTAGGGGGAAAGCCCGCTCCATCCAAGGCCGTTGGGTACCGTCAGAGTGTGCAGACGGTCTCAGTTGGCGAGTTGCGGGTCGAGTCCATCCACGCACATCTCGATGTACTCGTTGTTTGCCCACGGTCCGACCGCACCTTCGACGACCTCCTTGATGCTTTCGACTGACTCCCCCTCCCAGATGCAAATCCCAAAGGTGTGATCGTCGTTCGATGCGTGAATCGGCAACGCTACATGTGACGGAAGTCCAGCTTCGAGTGCCTTGGCCTCAGCAGCTTCAAAACCCTTGGGGACATGGATCCGGTGGATGACAGTTACAAACATGGATTCTCCCTGGTCTGATGGTCCGGCTGCGTACTCTCGCAATCCGTCTCTCAGAACTTCTGCGAATCCTCTGTTACAGCTGCGCATCACCTCAGGAATGTCCCCTCGTCAGCTCCCGAAGATGCGGGCGGAAGTCCAGGCTGACACCGAAATGCCGGAGTGGGACACCCTCATGGCCAACGGCCGTGCGTTACTCGTGTGTCCCACACGGTCCCCAGAGGACGCCACCGTTACCGGGGGGCCACTCGGAGGGCGAAATTTCCACCCGATCAGGAGCTTACGAAGAGAGGCTCTGAACTGGTGGGCCGTACAGGACTTGAACCTGTGACCCCTTGCGTGTCATGCAAGTGCGCTACCAGACTGCGCCAACGGCCCGTGACGCAAGACCCTACCACCGGGTCATTTCGCCCCTGGGCTGCCCCGCCGTCCCACCAGGGCAGACCGCAGGGATCCTCCCTAGAATTGGCGCCGTGACCCCCGCCGAGCACCCACTTCACGGGAATACGACGGTGAACCCGCTCCCCCACCTCGAAGACCACATCACACGGATCGCCGAGGAGGGCTACACCATTCTCCCCGACGCCATCGAACCGGAGCTGGTAGACGAAATCGACGAGGCTCTCCTCAAGTTGGAGCACGAGCTGGACACCGTCCCGGCGGACAATCTCTTCGAGGGCGTGCGAACCATGCGGGTGTACAACCTTCTCGTCCACGGCGCCACCTTCGAGAAGATCCCCGTGCACCCGAACGTGCTCCCGGTGGTGGAGGCGGTGCTCGATCCCGGCCTCTTGATCTCCTCGCTCTCCTCCATCGCCATCGGGCCCGACGAGCAGGCGCAGCCGATCCACGCCGACGACCAACTCATCCCGCTCACCCGACCGCACGTGCCGATCATCTGCAACACCATGTGGGCCATCAGCGACTTCACGGAGGAGAACGGGGCCACCCGCCTCGTCCCGGGCAGCCATCTGCGGGACGAGCCTCCGAACCCGCTCGAGCACTACGAGACCATCCCCGCCGAAATGCGCAAGGGCAGCGTCCTGGTCTGGGTCGGGAGCCTCTGGCACGGCGGCGGCGCCAACCAGACCGACACCCGCCGAGTGGGCATTGCCATGAACTACTGCGCCGGCTACATACGGCAACAGGAAAACCAGCAGCTGGGCATCCCGCCCGCCCTGGTCAAGACATTCCCCCGCCGCCTGCAGGAACTGATCGGCTACTCGGTCTACAACGGCCTTGTCGGCCACATCGACAAGAAGCACCCGGCCCGGGTCGTCCTCGCCGAGGACGAAGGCGTCGACATGGTCTGGGACCTGCTGAAGACCTGATCGCGCTCAGGCCGCCGGCAGCGCCGCGGGGGCGACCGGCCAGACGTACTCGCGCGGGTCGCTGGGCATCATCCCTTCGGCGAGTCGCCACGAGTCGTGGCTTGCCGTCCATTCCCGGTGCCAGTCGACTTGGTCGTGGTGGAGCCGAGCGAGATCGCACTCCCACAGCGCGTCGTAGCGCAGAGCAAGGGCGAAGAGGACCTCGATGGAAGCAGTCGCGTCCGCCGAGGCGTCGTGGGGGTGCCCGATCTCAATCCCGTACTGCACGCAGAGGTCGACGAGGGTGCGCCTGCCTCTGCGATCAGGGTCGAAGTGGCGGTCGATGACGACAGCATCGAGTACCGGGCCGCGCCATCCCCGCTCGATGGGACCCCAGCCGCAGAGATCGCGTGCCTGCGTTTCCAGGATGGTCAGGTCGTAGTCGAGCTTCATCCCGGCGAGGGGGACCGCGCGCGCCGACGCCGCCACCACCGCGTCGGAGACCAGGGAGATCGCCTCTCGTAGCGGCATGCCCTCGTCCCGCGCCCGCTCCGTCGAGATGCCGTGGACGGCGGTCGCCTCCGGCGGGATCTCACGGCCGGGGTCGATGAGGCCGGACCAGCTCCTGACCACGATGCCCTCCACGACAGACACCAGCGCGTAGGACACCGGGACGTCGTTGAAACGGTCGATCCCCGTCGTCTCGAAATCGAGCCCGAGTAGCTCACCTGTCGGCCACGCACCCACGAGGCGAGCATTGCAGCGAGCTGTGACATGGTCGCGGATGCCCCCACGTGTCGTCAGCCCTTCGATCCCGGCCGACCCGCCCCTCCGCACTCCCCATTGCTACGGTCATCCTGATGGCCCGCACGATCCGTCTCCGGAGACGTTGCACACTCGTGGTCAGCGCGTCGGCGCTTTCCTGGTTGGGCGTGCTGAGCGCTGCGACCGTTGCCGGTCTTCCGTCCCCTGCTTCGGGATCCCCACCGCCCGCGACCGCCGGCACCGACCCGGCGGCCCTGGTCCATCCGCTCGACGGCACCGGGACCGGACCCGTCAGCCCGGGCACCGTGGGCCAGTTCCCTGGAGCGGACCTCCCCTTCGGCATGATCCAGTGGAGCCCTGACACCAGCCCGAACGCGGCGCAGGCCGGCGGGGGCTACTCCGACGGCGACTCCGCGATCAATGGCTTCAGCCTGACCCACCTGAGTGGAACAGGTTGCCCGTCGTACCAGGACGTCCCGATACTGCCCACCGAGGGCGCCATCACCTCTCCCGCCACGACGGTCGCGAGCTTCTCGCACCAAGGCGAACACGCATCTCCAGGCCTCTACCAGGTTGCGCTCGGACAGCAGGCTCCGATCTCGGTCTCGCTCTCGGTCACCACGCGCTCGGGGATCTCGAGGTTCGCCTTCCCAGCTGGAACCCAATCCAACGTCCTGTTCAAGGTGGCCGACAGCACCAACCCCGTCACCGCCGCCAGCGTCCAGGTGCTGGGCCACGACGAGGTCGAGGGCCAGGTGTCGAGCGGGCAATTCTGCGGGACCGGCACCGCCTACACACTCCATTTCGTCGCGCTGTTCGACCGGGCGTTCTCCTCGGCCGGGGCGTGGAGCAACTCGGGCACCTTGCCGGGAACCACCACGTGTACCGGCACCAGCTGCGGCTCCTACGTGACGTTCGACACGACCAAGGATCGCCAGGTGCTGATGAAGGTCGGCATCTCCTTCGTCAGCACGCACGACGCGATGCAGAACCTCGAGTCGGAGGATCCGGGCTGGTCGTTGCAACGGGTCAGCACGCAGGCGCACGATCGCTGGAACGCCCTTCTCGGGCGCATCGCCGTTCACGGCGGCACCGCGGGCCAACAGCACACCTTCTATACGGCGTTGTACCACTCGCTTCTCTTTCCGAACGTGGTCTCCGACGTCTCCGGTCGCTACGAAGGGAGCGACGGCAAGGTCCACACGGCCGGCAACCGCGAGGTGTACGCCAACTTCTCCGAGTGGGACATCTACCGCAGTGAGGTGCAACTCGAGTCCCTGCTCGATCCGCATGCAGTCGGTGACATGGTCCAGTCGCTGCTCGACGACGCACAACAGACGGGGTGGCTCCCCAAGTGGGCCATCGTCGGCGGGCGACGAGTCACAGATGAACGGCGACTCGGCCGATCCGATCATCGCCGATGCCTTGGCCATGGGCGTCCACAACTTCGACGTCGGCTTCGGCCCTCAAGTACATGGTCAAGGGGGCGACGCAGGACGAGACGGCCCATGGCCTCGAGATCGAGCGGCAATATCTGAGCCAGTACCTGTCCCAGCACTATGTCAACGCCGCATCGCTCGACCTGACGTCCATCGACTATTCGATCGGCGGCTCCGTCACCCTCGAGTACGCCATCGACGACTTCGCCATCGCCCAGGTCGCCACCGCGGCAGCACGACCGGTCCTTGGCCTCCGCCATGATGCCGGCGCGCCGCCAACTGGGAGTACGAGTTCAATCCCGCCACTGGCTACGTGCAGGCCCGCGGCGCCGACGGCAGCTTCCCGCCCGGGGACGCATTCGAGGCGTCCCAGCTCGAACCAGGAGGACAACTCGGCTTCGAAGAAGGCAATGCGGTGCAGTACACCTGGTCGGTACCACAAGACCTCGGTGCGCTGGCGTCGCTCATGGGGGGCGACGCGGCCGCCACCAACAAGCTCCATGCGTTCATGAGCTCCCTGAACGCGAGCCGCGACACCCCCGAGGACTGGTCCGGCAACGAGCCCGACGAATGGGCGCCATGGGAGTTCGACTTTTTCGGAGCGCCGGACCAGACCCAGCGTTTCGTGCGCGACCATCGCGAACAGCGAGTATGCCGACGCCCCGGTGGACGAACCGGGGAACGACGACCTGGGCGCCCTGGCCTCGTGGTACGTCTGGGCAGCGCTCGGACTGTTCCCCGTGACCCCTGGAGAGGCGAACCTGGCGCTCGCCAGCCCCCTCTTCCCCTCCGTGACCATTGCGCTCCCGGATGGTCGACGCCTCGTCGAGACGGCCCCGGGGGCGAGCTCCTCGCGGCCCTACGTGCACGCGTGCCGACGGTCTCGGGCGTGACCCGACCCAGTCCCGGGCCACGCCGGCATGCACCGGAGCACGCGGGAGCAGCACCCACGCCGGGACCTGGGACATGCCCTGGCTCCCCGCCTCCGTCCTGAACTCGGGTGGCGAACCTCGACCTACACCCTCTCGGGCACGCCGGACCCGACCTGGGGCTCGTCACCGGACGCCGGCCCCACCCTCCTCGGGGTCCGGCCAGCTCCCGGCCGTCGGGTTCTCTTTTCCGAGCGGCGCGACGCCCGTGGTGGCAGGGCAGCCGAAGACGCATCACCATCGGGGTGGCGGCGGCGGGAATCAGGCCACGACCGTCCATTGGCAGGCGGCGCCGGACCCGGGCGGGCTGGCGGTGACCCCTTCATCGGGAACCCTCACCCTGACGCCGGTGAACTGCGGCCCGACCGCCCCCGCCACGCAATCGCTCAGCGTCACCGCCCCCGGCACTGCCACGGGCGACGCCTCGCTACGGGTGAACCTCAGAACCAGCAGCGGTCCTCTACTCTCCGCCGATCGTGGTTGACGTGCAGGTGCAGCCCTGAGCATCCCACCCGCCCAGCGCTTCACCAGGCCTTGAGCGTCTCCGAGTGGAAATCGATGATGGCCAGCAGATCGCCGAGCCGGCCGAACACCGCCTCGATGTCGGCGGCGGAGTTGGTCAGCGCCATCTCTGCGGTGAAGGCGACCTCCCCGCAGGTGCTGAGCATCAGGCCCACGTGTGCCCCGACCTCCGGGTCCGGGCAGGGGTTTCCCGCAATCCACGCCATCGCCTCCCTGGTGGCGGCTTCGAGCTCGTCCGCCGCCGCCAACATGGTGACGTGGTTCATGCTCATCGCGGCCGAGAATCGTGTCTCGGCGTTGGTCACCCGGCGCAGGTCGGCCCCCGCTTTGAGGAGCCACTGTTGCGTTTCAAGTTCTTGGTCCATGACGATCTTCTCGAGGGTAAGGATCAGAGGCGCACCACCGTGGTGCGCCGGAACGGCCCCTCCTGGGATTCTGGCGAGCGCACGCGACGATCCATAGGGCCGTTCGTACCCTGGCGCGACAACCCTCCGACAACTCACTGCGCTCCAGGTGACCGTGCCTGGCGGCCGGGCCTGCCGCCGGCTCCCTGGTTGAGGCCAGCGAGTCGGGATCGCCTCATGGCGTGAAGACGCGCGGGAGCACCCTCGGCTGGACCGTGGCACCGCCCGACGTCCACCAGGCCGACCCGACCCAATAGTCTGAGGTCACGTTCTATTACGGTCACGGTTCCTGGCTGTTCCTCGTCGTCTTCGTCGCCTTCTTCGTGATGCGGATCCTGCCGGCGCGACGTCGCCGACAAGGACAGCAGCCCCGAGTCCCCGGTCCGACCAGCTCGTTCACCGGCACGACCCGGCACCCGGCGGCGGAGTCAGCCGAGGCATCACCCGGCAAGATCACCTACACAGGCATCGCGCCCGGTTGGCTCGTCGACCCCACGGGTCGCCACGAGCACCGGTACTGGTCGGGATCCGAATGGACCGACCACGTGATCGACGGCGGCGTCCCCGGGACAGACCCTCCGCCGGGTGCCGGTCGGGAGGCATCCTCGTAGGTGACCCCCGGCGACGCTGAGGCCCTGACCGGGGCTCAGGTCGGTGGCGAATGCGACGATCAGTTCCGGGCCACGTCCCCGCCACGACTCGTGACTGACGCAGAGGGGAGTGAAGTGGCCCGGGCAGCCAACAATGAACCTCTTGCGCCGAAATAGCAAGGTGCCCGGCGACGAAGCGTCGCGCAGGTGATGCTCACACCGGACTTCTTCCTGGCGGGACGGCCCGAATCGAATGGCCGTACAGGGCTCTGCGGGAGCAAAACCGGCTCGCACGCAACCACCGATCATTCACATACCCAGCTCAGAGGGCAGAGACGTCGGCGGCCGCTTGCCCCAGTTCGTACCGTTCCGCCTCGTCACGGCAGGAATGTTCGGGGATCGTCAGGACAGATCGTCCCAGTCCGGCGACCATTCCGCGATCCACTCAGCGAGCCCCACGATCTCCAACGCCTTCTGCACGATCGCAGTCGGCCTGGTGACCACCAGCTCCCCGAGACCCTTGGCCCGGATGCGATTCCTCGCTACCACGAGCGCACCAATGCCGCTGGAGTCCATGAACGAGAGGTCCGCCAGATCCACCACGAGAGTCGAGCCGGCTATTTCCACCAGCGCCTCAGCCAGGCCGTCGGCGGATGCGAGGTCCAACTCGCCATGCAGCGCCACGATGTGGAGATCGGGAAGGTTGCGGGAAGTGAGGCTGAACTCGGGCACCACGGCGGTTCCATTCCGCCGAAGGTTGCGAGTGGCAGGGTGCCAGGGGATCGATCAGCCCTCCCATGCTACCCCCATTTACAATCCCCAAATTCCCCACCCCGGCGATCGCGGCGTCGAGGCCTTGACCGACGAGCCTGGACGGCGTCGGGCCCCGACGCACCACCATCAGGGGCAAACGCATCCGAAGGCCCGGCAACGTCGTCTCCAGCGCGTCTGCTGGTGGTCGTCGCGCGGACCGCCCCGAGGCCGGAACAGCCTGGGCGTTCGGGGGATTTGACTCCCCCGTCGGATAGCGTCGAGATGGTGTCAGAAGACGAGGCATACACGGACTGGTTCGTCGTCCTGAAGCGATCTCTCGGAATACCGGACATCGTGTCGGGAGCCAATGCGGAAGCCGTGGTCGAAGGGTGGATCCGAGAGCACCTGGAGAGCAGCAATTTGCTCCAGGCCGACCGGGATCGCGCCGCAAAGCAGTTCATGCCAGCAATCAAAGAGCTTGCCATCGCCGGTGCGTTGGACTGCTACGTGCTCGGCGGACTCTCCCGATATTTTCGCCCGCTCGGCGACAGGACGGCAGCAGAGCTGGTCGTGCGGGAGGCGTTCCCGGAGGTGACCGTGCTCACGACCGAGACAGCTGGAGCCCTTCTCGCTGTCGCTGGTGAGATCACCGACAGGATGTTCGACTACGTAGAGACCCATAAGTTCCCCCCTGAGTAGCGCACGAGGTCGGCTCGCCGAAAATGGACGGCGACCCCTTGGCCAAGGAAAGTGCAGGTCAACTCACGTGCGCACTGATCTGGGGCCGCGAGCAGCTTGGCGCAGAGTGTCGTTGCCGCATGGACTTGACACGCATTGCACAAAATCGGATTCTGCCCCTGCCTGGCGGTCCTTGGTTGTTGCCAGGGGCTCGCCTGGGGCACGCAACGTTCCACGAAAGCCACGCAACGGATGGCGCAATAATTCAATCGCCGTTGTGTATGGGTTGTTAACGGCGGGTGCAATGTGGGCAAGTCTTCTGCATGACCGCAACCGCGCAGCAGATGCGTCTGTTCAATCAAGGTGTCTATGCGCCGATGCCGCCGCCGTCATTCGGCCTCGGCAGAGTGCTCGGGCTCATCGTGATCTTGGCGACGTGGGCGCTCATCGCGTCGATGATCTGGATACTCGTCTAAGCGTCTCGTCTGTTCGATCTCCGTCGCTCGAGCGTCACTACCGCAGCGAACGGAGGGGATCAGCGTCATTCCATATCTGTCAGGAAAGACGCGGGAGGGACGCGCATCTTCTGATGGCTGGCCCACAAGAAGACCCTCAGTTCTCGCTGTAGCTCTTTGAGGCGGCACGGGGAACGACAACCGCTGCTCCGGCTTTGCGGGCCTGGGTATCCACTGCACCGAAGTCGGAGTCATCGAACTACCGCCGACTGACGCCACGAACGAGAAGTGCGCTCCATGTACATTTCACGAAGTGACAAAACTGCCCGTCGTGGGAGTTGTGATGGCGGCCTACAACGCTGTGCCGTTCATCTCGGAGGCGATCCGTTCCGTCGTTGAGCAAGAGTTCGCTGATTTTGTTTGTTGCATCGTCGATGATGGCTCTGACGACGAGACCGGCGACCTCGCCCGCCGCCTGACGGCCGATGACGACCGATTCGTAGTGATCGAACAAGCTCATGGAGGGGTTTCGACCGCCCGCAACCTCGGGGCGAGCCAACTCCCTCCAACAAGATATTTGACCTTCCCCGATGCGGACGACGTGTGGCACACCGACGCATTGAAGACATTGGTGGAAGCAGCCAGCGCTCTCGGGGGTGCGGGTGCGCACGCGCTCGGCGACCAGATCGACGCCTTGGGCAGGCCCTACCGGCCTGGCTCATTCATCGAGATTGGTCGGGACCGCTTTGTCTCGAAACACCTCCGGAGGTATTCGGTGCCACTGGACAGACCGAGCACATTCGAGAGCTTGGTGCACTCCTGCACCGTCTACCCCCCCGGCCTGTGGCTTCTTTCCCGGTCGGTCTTTGAACTGACGGGCGGGTTCGACAACTGGTTCCAGAATTTCGAAGACTGGGACCTCGTGATCCGATCGTCGCGCTTGGGGGACTTCGCCTTCGTGAACGAAGTCATCGTCGATTACCGGGCACATCCCGCCCAAGCAAGCACCAATCCTTTGAGCCACAAGGATTTCAATTCCGTCCTTGCGAAGTCGCTCAAGTCGCCCCTCAATACGCCGTCGCAACACAAGGCGGTCTCGTCCGCATGGCGAACCCAAGAGTGGGGCCACGCCGCAGAGCACCTGCGCCGCAGCGTCAAGAAGCCCAAGGCCGCGCTCAAATCTGCGCCACGAGCCGGTTTGTGTCTCCTTCGCTGCCTGGCGGGCCCGATCCGTGTCCCGATACCCCCGGACAGGGCCGTAGGAGGAGCAACCACAACGTAGGCGGGTTGCTTCTTTGAGGCCGTGGGGGAATCGAACCCCGTACGGGGCTTCGAGGGCGGCCGGGCCGGACATGCGTATCAACATCACCGTGACGGACCGGGACGAGGTTTGGACAACCTGGATCGCTCACGGGATCCCAAAAGCTCGTCCTGCTCATGAAACCGACGTGCAGCTCACGGTGGTGGGACCCAAGGTCGCACCAGTGGGACTGTTGTTAGAGCCGTCAAACCGAGAAGCCATTCTCGGATCAGGCGCGATCACGACCGAAGGAGACCTCAAGGCGCTTGACGCTTCCGCGGGGGTCATGGAGGACTTCGACCCCGCCATTAGTCTCGTGGCCCCTTAGCGCGAGCCGTTGTCGCGCGCCCGTCCCAGTCTCGGCGCGAGAGCATGCCAGGGCCATTGTGGCCTAGACCAGCCGGACCTCCGACGGCCTCCAAGTCTTGTCGAACCATGCTTCCAGTGGCCCATAGAGGCGGAGCATGGGAAACCAACTCTTGCCGGGAACCGTCTGGATCCAGTTGTGCTCGTGTCCCTCCGGCGGTTGTGGTCCGAACCAGATGGTGAAGGAACCGTCGTCATTTGGAACAACGGTGCCACCAAGGCTCATCACACTCGGATAAGGGTTGTCCGTCTGGAGTAGCGAACGTGTCTGGGTGTCGTAGATGTCAATGGACCAGAAATTCTTCGCCGGAGGATCGGGCGGAAGTGTCAGCGCGTAGGTCTTGGCCCCGTCGAAAATGTCGCCGTCGGCGTCATGGGCCGTGTAGGCGTAGGCCGAGCCAGCTCCAACTTGGGCGTGAGCCATAGCCGGCGTGATGACAGTGGCGAAATAGTGGAAGCTGGTTCGGGCGTCGAGCAGGCGTGCACCGTCACGCAGGAATTCGTAGCTGCCGCCGATGAACGCCTGGGACCATGACGACCCCTCGAAGATGGCGGCATCCGGGTCCCGAGGTGAGTAGACCAAGGCACGGCTGATTGCAGCTGCTGCCCGGGCGGCATTGTCGAGGATCCCGTGCCGTCGCTCGTCGGGGGTGAAGGGCCGACCGTGCACGATGCCAATTCCCGCCAGTTGGCCCGCCCGCTCTGGGTCGAGGGCCGTCGTAGGCTCTTCTTGGACGATGGCGTTGATCTCTTCGTAGAAGGAGAAGTCGTTGGCATGCACGGTGTTGAAGTGGCGGGCGGCGATGTTGATGAACTCAACCGGCGGAGGGGCAGCGGCGGCCGAAAGCGGGTAGACCTTGGTCTCCTTCATGGCTGGGACTCCACCCAAGGCCCGAAGGACGACCCAGTTCGTGAAGGTGGGCGTGCGGCAGACGAAATACCCGTCCGGGATGTCACCGTCGTAGCCGGGCGGCAGGAAAAGGTATTTGCCGCCTTCGCCCTTGTCGGGACCCGCGATACCCATGTCGGTGACGTAACGGAACCAGAAGTCGTCGACCACGCAAAACGACTGCTTTGGAGGCTCGATCACGAACGGGCCGGTGGCCTTGAGGTCGAGAAACATGGAGCCGTAGGTGGTCTCTGTGTTGGGGGTCAAGAAGTAGCTCCCCGAGTTGGCACGCGGCTCGGTGTAGCCAATCTGGTTTGGTTCTCTCAGCCCGATGCTGCGGAACCCGTTGCGCATGGCAACCAGCGAAGCGCCGGGGACGGCGTTGAGGAAGACCTCGACCCCCCGTATGAAGTCGAGGGCATCGTAGAGATCGGCGGTCGAGTCCGCCGTCGGTACTCCATCAACGAGGTCGAACGTGCCGAGGGGAGTTTGGAGGGTCCCCGGCATGCCGAGCGCCGCCATCGACTTTGCCAGCTCTTCCGGAGTCGGCTCCTGCGGGCCATCATCAGGCATCTCTCACCGCATTTCTGCGCCCGCTGTCCCATTCGGTGCGCTCGGTCCTGAACCCTCGGGCACTTCACACTGCCTGTTCGAGGCCCCTCTTCGCCAGGTGAGAAAGCTTCTGGCGGCTGTTGCCCCGAGTAGCCCCGAAGTGCCCGCTTGAGGCACCTCGGGAGCCTCCGATGCGATCGGGGCCCAGCTCAGATGCCCCGTGCTCCTCGGCGGTTTCGCCGGCCTGCGAAGCGGAGAACTGCTCGGCCTTCAGCGCCACGATGTCGACCCGCTCCACTGCACCGTGACGGTGGAGCGCCAAGCGCATGAGCTCACCGGGCTCGGTCGGGTGCTCACTCCCCCGAAGTCAGAGGCCGGCCGCCGCACGGTCGCGCTCCCCACCTTCGTCCTTCATGCCCTCGAACACCACCTCGAGGACTGAGTGGCGGCTCCTGTCGACTCCTTCGTCTGCACTCGACCTACCGGACTCCCCCTCCGCCGGCAGGATCTGTCCCACGCGTGGACCGCCGCCTGTGCCGTCGTGGGGATCGAAGGTGTGCGCCCCACGACCTCCGGCACCATGCCGCCACCGTGATCGCCCGCAATCCGAACGTCACCCTGCGCGAGCTCATGACCACGATCGGCCATTCGTCGCACGTTGCTGCCCTCCGCTACCAGCACGCCACCGCCGAGCGGAGCAGGGAAATCGCCACCTACCTCGATGGTGTGATCACCGCTGCGACAGCTCCAAATCGCCCGTCGCCGTCCGCTTCCGTCCGTGACGGATGTGGCATGGGTATGGCGTGGAACGAAAAGAAGCGAAACGTTGGATCGAAGAACCTTGCCCCAAGCAGGGACAACACTTGGAGGCGGCGGGCGGAATCGAACCGCCGTACGGGGCTTTGCAGGCCCCTGCCTAAACCACTCGGCCACGCCGCCGCGTCGACGCACGAACGGGCGGCCAGCCTAACGGCCCACGTTCCCCGCCCTCGGCCACGTGCCCCAAACGGGTCCGGGCCGGAATTCGCCTCAGTGCCGAAAGCGGGAGACCAGCCAGAAGACGGCTGCAATGAGGGCGATCACGACGGCGATCTTCACGAAGAAGAAGATCACCCCGGCGAGACTGCTCAGGATCCAGAAGGCCACGATTATCCCGACCACGGCCACCGCCGTCATGGTGACGGCATGGGTGAAGGTCATGGGACTCTTGCCCTGACTGCGTTCCACGTCTTTGCTCACGAGCCCAATGCTACGTTCCCGCCATGGTCGCCGAGACGTCACTCCGTGATCGGCGCAGCAGGCTGCTGGCCGAGCCGGGCCTGCGGGGCGAGGAGTTTTGCCGCCGCTACGCAGCCGAGGCCGACGCCTGGCTCTCGGGCCTGGCCGAACGGGCCGCCGGTGACGTCAAACGGCACCTGGCTCTCGTGGCCGTGGGGGGCTACGGACGGGGCTCGCTCTGCCCGTACAGCGACCTCGACGTGGTGCTCGTCCACAACGGCCACCGCGACATCGGGAAGGTCGCCGACGCCATCTGGTACCCGGTCTGGGATCAGGGGGTCCACCTCGACCATTCGGTCCGGCGCCCCTCTGAGGTCCTCAGCGCGGCCGCCGATGACGTCCGCGTGGCACTCGGCCTCCTCGACGGCCGGCTCGTCTGGGGCGAGGCCAAGGTCGCGGAGCCGCTCCTCGAGAAGGCCCGCGCCGCCTGGCGCGACCGGTTGGGTGCCCGGTACCTCCCCCTGCTCGAGCAGCAGATGGCCGAGCGCCGTGCCACAGCCGGTGACGTGGCATTCCTCCTTGAGCCCGACCTGAAGGAGAGCCACGGCGGGCTGCGCGACGTCAGCGTGCTGCGTGCCATCTCGGCCTTCGCCCCGCTGCTGGCCGACTACGCGGACCTCGATTCCCTCAACGGCGCGACGGCGCTCCTCACCGACATCCGGGTCGAGTTGCACCGCCTGGCTCAGCGCGAGCACGACAAACTCCTCCTGCAGGACCAGGACCAGGTGGCCGCAGCGCTCGGGTTCATCGATGCCGACGCGCTGATGCTCGCCGTCTCGACAGCGGGCCGGCAGATCGCCTGGGTGAGCGACGACGTCTGGCAGCGGCGGCGCCTGTGGGATCCCACACCGCCGCCGAAACGGCGCTTTCGCCGCCATGCATCCGACCACGCCACACCCCCGAGTCCGGTGGATCTCGGCCCCGACCTGGTCGAGGTCGACGGCGAAATCGCCCTGACGTCGCTCGCCCCCGTCTCCGACGACGCCTCGCTGCCCTTGCGTCTTGCCGCTACCGCAGCCGAGTTGGAGCGCCCCATCGCCAAGGGATCCCTGCACCGGTTAGCCGACCGTATGCCACCACCGGGCGACCCATGGACGGGCGAGACGCGCGCTGCGCTCGTCTCTCTTCTGGCCCTCGGCCGCCCCGCCGTTGACAAGATCGAATCCCTCGATCAGCACGGTCTGCTGGTGCGTTTGATCCCCGAATGGGCGGCCGTCCGCAACAAGCCCCAGCGCAACGCCTACCACACCTACACCGTCGACCGTCACCTCCTGGAAGCCGCCGCACTGGCCGCTGGGCTCACCGACACCGTCGAACGGCCGGATCTTCTTCTCGTCGGTACCCTCCTGCACGACATCGGCAAGGGGTTCCCGGGCGATCACACCACAGTCGGGATCGAGGTGGTCGAGCGCATCACCACGCGCATGGGGTTCGCTCCCGCGGACGTCGCCGTGCTGGTCGACCTCGTCCGTCAGCACCTCCTGCTGCCGGACACCGCCACTCGACGTGACCTCGACGACCCCACCACCATTGCCCGCGTGGCACAGGCCGTCGGCAACAGGCTGACCCTCCATCTGCTGGCCGCTCTGACCGAGGCCGACAGCAGGGCGACCGGCCCGTCTGCCTGGGGTCCCTGGAAGGCCGGCCTCGTCGCCGACCTCGTCGAGCGCACCGACCGCGTGCTCCAAGGTGAGGCAGAGCCGACCGCGCCGGACCGCATCGTGACGTCGAACCATGAGCTCATCAACGAGGTGCGCGCCTCGGGGCTTCCGTCGGTCTCGCTGCAACCGCCGCACGTCATTGTGGCGGCACCAGACCGGCCCGGGCTGTTCTCCTCCGTCGCCGGCGCCCTCGCCCTCAACGGCATGGACGTGCGCGCCGCCAACGTCGGCGGCGACGATGGCATTGCGGTCGAGGTCTTCACCGTCGAGGTCGCTCGCGGGACGTGGCCCGACACCGCCAAACTGCGGGAGGACCTCACCGCGGTGCTCTCGGATCGCCTCGCGCTCGGAGAGCGGCTCTCCGAGCGCGAGCGCATCTACCCGCTCCGCCGTGGCTCCGCGGCCCACCTGCCCAGGAGCGACGTCAAGGTCGACAACGACGCCTCCGACACCGCCACGGTCCTGGAGATTCGGGCGTTGGACGAGATCGGCATGCTCCACCGCATCACCCGTGTCCTCTTCGATACGGGGCTCGATGTGGTCTCGGCCCGGGTTTCAACGCTGGGCGAAATGGTCGTCGACGCCTTCTACGTTCGGGAGTCCGGAGGAGGCAAGGTGACCGATGACAGCCGAATCTCAGAGATCACCCAGAAAATTGCGGCTGAATTGGGACTCTAGAGCTGAGTTTTCCCTTGTAGAATCCCCTGGTCATGTCTGGCGAACACGTCCGTCCCAAGAGCGGAATCCGGCGGTGGGTGATCCTCGCCATCTGCGTGGCCGTGTTGGCCATCGCAGCCGGCGGCTTCGTGGCCGTCGACCGCATGCACAGCAATCAGGCCGCCGCGACCTCGGCCAGCCCACCTCCAGCGCTGACCGTCTCCTCCGTCTCGCCGACCGGAACCGGCGTCGCCGCCGGCTCCACCATCACGGTGCGATTCTCGACCGACCTCGCGCCAAACAGCCCGCTCCCGACACTCAGCCCGCCCGTGACCGGCAGCTGGGCCGTGCTGTCGCCGTCGTTGCTGGAGTACCAGGCCACAGGGCCGCTCGTGCCCGGCGCAACCGAAACCGTGACTGTGCCCGGTGGGACTTCCGGCGTCATCGGTTCGGAAGGTCAGCGCCTGGCTCAGCCGGTCACGTCGCAGTTCACCGTCGCGCCCGGGTCCATTCTCCGGCTCCAACAGCTCCTCGCTGAGCTCGGATACCTCCCCTTGACCTTCACGCCGGCCTCACCGCTGACATCGCCGACGCAGGAGGGCAACGATCAAGTCGGATCCTTCAGCTGGCGGTGGGCGAATCAGCCACTCGCCCTCGAGACGCTGTGGACGCCGGGAGTGGGCAACGTCATCACGATGGGTGCCGTCATGAACTTCGAGAGTCAGAACGGCCTGAAGACCGATGGCGTCGCCGGGCCGCAGGTGTGGACCGACCTCCTCGCGGACGTGCAGAGCGGGAAGGGCGACGCCAACCCGTGGAACTACGTCCTCGTCAGCCAGTCGCTCCCCGAGACGGCGACCGTCTACTCCAACGGCGCCGCGGTCTACAGCACACCCGTCAATACAGGGGTCGCCGGAGCCACCACGGCAAACGGCACCTTCCCCGTGTACGCGCGGTACGCCGTGACCACCATGTCGGGCACCAATCCGGACGGCTCGCACTACGTCGACCCCGGCATCCAGTGGGTGAGCTATTTCAACGGGGGTGACGCCCTCCACGGCTTCGTCCGGGGCTCGTACGGCTTCCCGCAGAGCGACGGTTGCGTCGAGATGCCCGTCGCGCACGCCGCAGTTGTGTTCCCGTTGACACCGCTCGGGACCCTCGTCACCGTTCAGGCCTGAGAATCACCGCTCAGGCCTGAGAACAGGTGCACGAGTGTGCGCCTCTCTACGCCCTAATGTCTGTGTTCGATGTCAACGTTACGACGGGTCGTCGACATCATCGGGCGGGTCCTTATCGGGCTGGGCGTGTTGTTGCTCCTGTTCACGGCCTACCAGATCTGGGGCACCTCGGTGCAGGAGGCCCACATACAGTCCGGGCTGCGTACACAGCTCCAACAGGAGTCCAACAGCGATGCAGTGCGCCGCGCCCTCGCTGAGGAATCGGCGCTCGACAAGCTCCCGACCGGACCCGCCGTCCCGGCACCGTCAACGGCCGCCCCCGCCGAGGGGAACCCCATCGGTGACATCCGGATCCCCGTCATCGGCATCAACCAGGTCGTGGTCGAGGGTACGAACACGCCCGACCTCCGCAAGGGGCCGGGGCACTACACAGGGACGCCGCTTCCAGGCCAATCCGGCAACGTCGCCATCGCGGGCCACCGGACCACCTACGGCCATCCGTTCTACAACCTCGATTCGGTGAAGGTCGGCGACCCGATCGTCCTCACCACGTTGCAGGGTATCTTCGTCTACGACACCACCAAGAGCTTCGTGGTGTCCCCGAGCGATACGACAGTGGTCGACAACGTCTTCGCCAACCAGCTCACGCTGACGACCTGCAATCCGCGCTTCAGCGCAACGACCCGCCTGGTCGTCCAGGCCACGCTCGCGCACTCTCAACTGTTCCCGAATTCGGGCTTGCGCGTGCACCACCTCCACTCGGACCCGAAGAGCCAGAACCTGGCCGGCGACTCGGATGTGTCGCTCACCAGCACCGTGCTCTGGGGGTTCGCGACCGCCCTCGTCGTCGCGGGGATCTTCTCTGCCGCCTGGCGATTCCGGCGCCAGCGCTGGGTGATCTACGGGGTCGGCGCCGTGGGCACGCTCGTCTTGCTCTGGTTCTTCTTCGGGGCCATCACCCCGCTGCTGCCCGCCAGCTTCTAGCCCGCGTGCTCGTCGAGGAGCCACTGGCCGATCACTTCCGGGGCTTCGCCGCAGTGGTCGAGCGTGACGGCGGGACCACCTACCCCGCCATCTGCCGCTCGGTCGCCGACGACGACAATCTGTTGTCGCTCCTCGATGGCGCGCCGCTCCCCCAGCGACGTCCCCTGCTGCTCCTGGCGGCCGTGCACTTCCTCCTGCTCTCGGGTATGGAGCACCCGTTGGCGGCGTTCTACGACACCGTGGCAGCCGTACGCGGCATCCCATCCGCCCCTTCGCCCGGGGATGCCGCTGCCGCCTTCGCCGACTTCTGCCACCAGCACCGCGCCGAGGTCGAGCGGCTCGTCGCCACACGCTCGACCCAGACCAACGAGGTCGGTCGCTGCTCGGCTCTCCTGCCCGGCCTCTGCCTCATTGCGTCGCAGTACGACTGGAGCGAGCCGCTGTCCCTCCTCGACCTCGGCACTTCGGCGGGACTCAACCTGCTCTTCGACGACTACCGGTACGCCTACCGCGCGGTCAATGGTGGCGGCGTCCGCACCGCCGGGGCGACCGATTCGGCGGTCGTGCTCGAGTGCTCTGCGCGGGACGACCTGACGTGCCTCCCCGAGCTCCGCCTTCCCGTGATGGCCGAGCGGGTCGGGCTCGATCTCTCACCCGTCGACCCCTTCTCCGACGACGAAGCCCTCTGGCTGTTGGCCTGCCAGTGGCCCGACAACCCGCCGCGCTTCGGACGCCTGCGCGCCGCGCTGGCCAACGTGCGGGCCGCGGCACACCCTCCGCGCCTCGAGCGAGGCGACATGCTGACCGACCTTTCCCGTATTGCCGCCTCCATGGAAGGCGACGGGCCCTTGGTGGTGTTCCACTCCTGGGTGGCTGCGTACCTCAGCGAGCACGAGCAGCGGTCTCTGGCCGAACGGGTTGCCGGGCTGGACGCGCACCGCCCCGTCCATCACCTCTATTGCGAGAGCCCCTTCGAGACGCCCGGCCTGCCCACCCCCCCGTCACCGGTGCTGCGGGAGGGACCGGATCTGGCGACCACGCTGGTGCACGTCGGCCCCGGAGGAGAACACGCCGTGCGCCTGGCCGACACCCACCCGCACGGGTACTGGATCCGCTGGTGGCCACAGCCCTGACCCGGCCCGTTCCTGCCACGCTGTGCCGTACGCACCGCTCCTGGGGCAATGGGCATTTCGACGCGCGCCGGATCGACTCCACTCGGCTTCACCTCTCGGCCAGGCACGGGGGCGAGATCACGATCTGAAAGTGATCCCTGCCGGGGGCTGGACCGTAGTAGCTGCTGTAGGAAGACTCGGACCGAGGCAGGAGTGAACCGAAATGCAGAAGAATCGTCAGAACCGGAAATCGGCCCACGGAGCCGCCTTGGCACGATGGGTCGGAGCGATCGTGGCCGTCGGCGGAATCTCGCTGTCGGCTCTCGCCTCCACCGGAGCCGGCGCCGCGAGCGCCGTGACCGTCTCGAGCACAGAGAACGCCAAGTTGGGGACCATCCTCGTGAGCGGCAAGACCCTGTACACCTTGAAGCCTGGCAGCACCGCGTGCACGGCCGCCTGTCTGAAGATCTGGCCTGCGCTCGCGCTCCCCGCCGGCGTGACCAAGGCGAAAGCGGGGTCGGGAGTAAGCGCATCCAAGCTCGGCACCGTGAAGCGCAACGGTGTCGTCCAGGTCACGTACGGAGGAAAGCCGCTCTACCATTTCGTCGGGGACACGGCGACAGGCCAGGTGAACGGCGACGTGACCGACACGTGGGGGACGTGGACCGCGGTCGTGACGAAAAAGGCGGCCAGCTCCGGCACCAGCACGACCTCCGGTTCCGGTAACTCCAGCGCCGGAGGCGGCGGAGCAGCCTTCTAGCTCGCGAGTGCCAGAGACGATGGTGATGTCGACGTTGCTCCTGCCTTCGGGCCGGCCAGCCGAAACCGAGGAATACGAGAAGGCTGTTGACGAGAGCGCCCAATCGCAGGTTCGCCTGCGCTCGCGCCTCTCCCTTCCCTCTTTCTCCATTGCCGCTCTGGCCCTGATCCTGATCGCCCTCGGGTGGTCCGAAGGCTGGGGTGGCGAGAGCTTCACCGGGTCGGTGACGCTGCTCCGGGTCGTGCTGGTTGGTCCTTTGGCACTGGTGATCTTGGGTTGCTTCATGGTTGTCGAGCGGATCTGGCCGGCCCAGCAGCGACCCCTCTTCGCCCGTGGCCATCGTCATGATCTCCTGCTCACCGCTATGAACGCGCTCGTCGTGGCGCCCCTCGTCACCGCGCTGACGCTCGCCTTTGTCGCGGTAGTCCAACGGGGTCTCCCCTGGATCGTCCTGCCGAGGATCGGCGTGCTTCCACGCTGGGGCGCGATCGTCGCCATCCTCGTTGTGATGGACTTCTGCAACTGGGCCGTTCACCTGGCGAATCACCGAGTGAGAATGTTGTGGCGCTTTCACGAACTGCACCATTCCCAGGAGGACATGAACGTCCTCACGGTCTTTCGGACGCACCCGTTGATCCACGTCTCCTATCTCTTGGCATTGATTCCGGGAGTGGTGCTCCTTTCGAACGGTGCACTGTCGGTCACCGTGTTGGTCCTCTATGGAGGGGTCGTTGCCTTTGCGCACTCCAATACACGCGCAAGCTTCGGGCCTCTGGAGCGGGTTCTTGTGAGTCCCAACTTTCACAGGATCCATCACAAGTTGGATGGGCCGCAGGACGTGAACCTGGGCTTCGCACTGACTGTGTGGGACCAGATGTTCCACCGAGCGGTCTTCCCGACGGAAGAGACGATCAGGACCGACACCGGACTGCCTGGTCGCCCCCTCATCGTCGAGCAGGAGACAGCGCGACCACATCACGTCTCCGTCCTCGTGGCTCAATTGGTGGCGCCCTTCCGGCCCGTCCGCGACCTCTCCCAACAACCTTCGAACGCCGCTGGCGCAGGAGGGCGGGATATGCGGCAGCCGGCGTCGGAGACAACGCGTACGCTCGGAGAGCCCTGAGGTTGCTGGGCATGCAGAAGAGGGAAGGTGGTTCCATGGTGACCGCTTCGGTCGAGACCCTGCGCTCATGGAAGACCCTGCTCGCGGCGGTGGTGAGCACCCGCAGCACCTCACAGCTCCCAGCGGACTGCGGACTGCTCGTCGCACGCATCGTGCTCGCGTGGATCTTCCTCTACTACGGCGGTGGGAAGCTCTTCGGATGGTTCAACGGACCCGGTATCCATGGGACCTCCATCTACTTCTCGCAGGCGGCGCACCTGCGTCCGGGCGGCCTCTTCGCCGTGCTGGGCGGTGTGATCGAGTTCTTCGGAGCCATTGCCGTCGGACTCGGCCTCTTCTCGCGACTCGCGGGCATTGCGCTGTTCGGCGACATGGTCATGGCGATGATCACGATCACCTGGGCCACCGGGATCAACTCGCACACGGCCCCTCCCGGCTACCAGCTGAACCTTGCGCTCGCGGGCCTGGCCTTGGTCGTGGCCTTCCTCGGATCGGGCCGGTTCAGCCTCGACGCAGAGGTCGAACGACGCCTCTCGGGACGCACCGGCGCAATGGTGGGCGCACGGGCGGGTCACGCAGACAACCGCAGCAATCCGTGACATGGAGCCTCATCGGACGCATCCGGTGACACGCAGAGCTCTCGGCCGTCGGGAGCCACGGGAGTTGCCTCTCGCCATCCTCTCCTTCAGTCGTCCGGCCCCCAGGGAGCGTCACGCCGCGCCGGCACCTCAATGCCCTCCTCGGTGACCATGGAGGCCGCGCCCACGGCGCCGCGCCCGAAGCGATCGCGGATGGCGTCGATCGCCGCCGTCGCGTCCTGCCAGGACTGCTCGCGCGCCGTCGCGCTCTCGTTGTCCCCGCCGAGCCCGTCTCCGAGATCAAAGGAGAGCTGATCGACGCCACCGGCAGCGAGCCCGGAGGCGCTCACGCCAAGGAGACGGATCCCCTCGCCCGGATCGACGCCGGCCAACAAGGCCGCGGCCACCCGCCCGATGGCCCCGCCCGTGGTGATGGGGCGCTCCATGGTGTGCGACCGCGACACCAGCGACAGGTCCTTGAACTTGATCTTGACCGTGATCGTCCGCGCCGAGCTCGCCGCGCCGCGCAACATGGTGGCAACCGACTCGGCCATCCGCAGCACGTGGCGCTCGAGCTCGAGCGGGTCCACGAGATCCTGGCTGAAGGTCTCCTCATGACCGATCGACTTGTTGGGCCGGTTCGGGTTGACGGGATCGGGATCCTCGCCGCGGGACAGAGCCGCCAGATGAGCACCACTGGCTTTGCCGAGTCGACGCACCACCGTGTCGAGAGGCAACGCCGCCAAGTCCCCGACCGTGCGCACGCCCAGATCGTGCAGGCGCGCCGCCGTGGCGGGACCGACGCCCCACAAGGCCTCGACAGCATGGCCATGGAGGAACTCGAGCTCGTCGGCCGGCTCCACGAGGAACACGCCGGGGCCCGGTTCGAGCCCAGCTCGGCTGGCCCGCGGCTTGGCTGCCCGCGAGGCGAGCTTGGCGATCATTTTGGAGCGTCCGATGCCGACCGCGCACTCCAGATGCAGCTCATCGTGCACCCGGCGGCGCAGTCCCTGCGCGATGTGCGCCGGCGCCCCGAGCAGGCGCACCGCGCCCGCCACGTCCACGAACGCCTCGTCGAGGCCGATCGGCTCGACCATGGGCGTGATGTCGGCGAGAACCTTGTGCAGCGCCCCACTGACCTCCGCGTACCGACTGTGGCGCCCGGACAAGAAGATGGCCTGAGGACAGAGCTGGCGGGCCCGCACGGAGGGCATGGCCGAATGCACCCCGTACCGGCGCGCCTCGTACGTGCACGACGCGACGACGCCACGCGCGCCCGCCCCACCCACGATGACGGGCTTTCCGGCGAGGGTGGGATCGTCGAGCACCTCGACCGACGCAAAGAACGCGTCCATGTCGATGTGCAAAATGGTGGGGAGGGCTGGTCGCTCAGTCACCGAGGGTCAACCGGCGGAACCCCTCGGCGTAGGCGACGCCGGCCCTCCGGCCCTCCTCGGCCGCCCGCCGGCGCACCGCCTCCCCGGCCCAACCGTCCTGACCGGCGAACTGGGTCCGGTGGCACTCGACTGCAGACGCCTTGGTCTCGACGGTGTCGGAGATGTCCACCCATTCGTCCGGTTCGAGGGTCGCCGACAAGAGCACGGTCAGCACCTGATGGGGAGGCCCGGCGTCGGGGAAATAGTGCGGCAGAGCAGCGGCCGGAGCCACGGCATCGAGCAACGCGGCCCCGGCAATCCGGTGATCCCGGTGGTTGAAATAGTCCTGTCCGAAGAAGACGGCCGTGGGGTCATGACCGCAGACGACATCGGGGCGCAGGGCGCGCACCCGCTCAACCAATGTGCGCCGGAAGTCGAAGGAATCGGTGAGTTCGCCGTCGGGGAAGCCGAGGTTCTCGGCACTGGACAGGCCGATGAGAGCGGACGACGACTCCAGCTCCGCGGCGCGTTCGAGGGCCAGCGCCTTGGGCTCGACAGCCGGGTCGGTCGTCCCCTTGCCGCCGTCGGTGCACACGACCAGGTGCACGGCGCTCCCCGCTTTGGCCCACCGGGCCAATGTGCCTCCGCAGGCGACATCGGCATCGTCGGGATGGGCGTAGACCGCCAGGACGACGCCAGGCGTGGCGTCCATCACTTCCGCTTCGGCTCCGTCGTCTTGGTCAACAACCCGGCCTCGCGTTGGAAGTCGCCGGCCTCCTCGAATCCCTTGTAGACGCTGGCGAAGCGGAGGTATGCCACGTCGTCGAGGCTCTGCAGGCGCTCCAGCACCGCGACCCCGACCTGCTGGCTCGTCGCCTCGGTCATCGCCGCCCGCAATGCGTCCTCCACCGCCTGGGCCAGCTCATCCATCTGCTCGAGGGTGACCGGGCGGTTCTTCGTGGCCGAGCGCACGCCCGCGACGACCTTGGCCCGATCGAACGGCTCGCGTACGCCGCTGCGCTTCACCACCCAGAGCGGGACCTCTTCGACGCGCTCGAACGTCGTGAAGCGGCGCTCGCAGCCAAGGCATTCGCGGCGCCTGCGGATGGCGCCGCCCTCTTCGGCCTGGCGAGAATCCACCACGCGGTCGTCATCGACACCGCACCAGGGACACCGCACACCGCCGACGATAGTCAGGGAATGAAGACGTGCTCCCCCGGCACGACCAGGCTGGTCCCGGTCTCGCGGACGAGCCTCTCGGTCAGTGAAGCCGCGTGTGCCGGGTCGGCTCGGGTTGCGATGGATGCCAGCGTGTCGCCCGCCTTGACGATGTACTCCTGACCCTGCGCCGGCGCCGCCTGGGCCAGGGTGCTTCCACCGAACGGCGCGGATGGGGAGGGCCAGGAGAACCAGCAGGGCGACAACGACCGTGGCGAGGACGATGCGGCGCCGGCGCACCCGGGGGGAAACGCCGATCCTGATGGATGGAGCAGGAACGACGTACAGCTGGGGGCGGTACGTCTCGAAATCGAGTTCATATGCGATCGACATGGCGTCTCCCTCTTTCGAACACCTGTTCGCTTCGCAAAGATTCCACCACGAACACCTGTTCGTGTCAACACCTTTGTCGAACAGCTGTTCGCACCCTACGGAAGGGGTGTGACAGCCCCGACGTCCCCTGATTGGACAATCCCGATAGAGTTAGTCAGGATTAGAGACGCCCACCCAGCTCGACCTCCGATCTCTGCGAGGAACCCCTATGACCACCACCAGCACCACCTCCGTCCAGCTCGACATCGCGCCCCTCTCGGGAACGATCGGAGCCGAAATCCGCAACATCGACCTCCATCGAGCGCTCGACCCCGAGACGCTGGGCGCCGTCCGTCAGGCCCTCCTGGACTACAAGGTCATCTTCTTCCCGGGCCAGCACCTCTCGCCGGCCGAGCACAAGGACTTCGCCGCCGCGTTCGGCCCGATCACGGTCGCACACCCCGTCATCCCGGGGATCGAGGAGCACAAGGAGGTCTTCGAGATCGACTACACGAAGGCCCGGCAGTTCTCCTACGGCGTGGGCCGCGAGGAAGGCGACCGGGAGCGCTGGCACACCGACGTCACGTTCGTCGAGACCCCTCCGTTGGGCTCGGTGCTCAACGCGATCGTGATACCCCCGGCCGGCGGCGACACACTCTGGGCCGACACGCAGGCTGCCTACGAGGGACTGTCGGCTCCCATCCGCGACCTGGTCGACGGCCTGACGGCCATCCACGACGGCACCCGCGCCTTCGGCTCGCTCCTCGAGGCGGTCGGCCAGGGTGAGTGGGATGGAGTGACGTTCACCGAGTTGACCCCCACCGAGCACCCCGTCGTACGGACACACCCTGAGACCGGGCGCCGGAACCTCTTCGTCAACCCAGGATTCACGAAGCGGATCAAGGGCCTGACCACCAAGGAGAGCGACACCCTCCTCCACTTCCTCTACGAGCACATGGCGACACCCGAATACGTCGTCCGCTATCGCTGGGAGGAAGGCGACCTCGGCTTCTGGGACAACCGGACGACGATGCACTACGCCATCGGTGACTATGGCGATGCCCACCGTGTCATCCAGCGTGTGACCATTCAAGGCGACAAGCCCTTTTGACCCCGCCGGCAATCCGCCGCCGGGTCAGCGTTCCCCCCAACCGGCCCGGCGGCGGCCCGGCCCTCGACCACAAAGGAAGTGCAGTGCAATCAATGACGTCCTCCAGACGCCGCGCCTCTCGCAGGCATTCGCCGCGTCGCCGCGTTCGTGCTGCCGGCCGGGCTGGCCGCCAGCCTCCTCCTCGGAGTCGGCGCCACGAGCGCATCCGCCGCGACGAAGACCGTCTCGCTGAGCGGGGTGACCCTCACCTTCGGAGACCAGCTCAAGGAGTACCAGACCATCTTTGCTGCCACCAACGCCCTCCAGGGAGCGCAGTACAAGGTCGACTGGACCAATTTCGTCGGCGGGCCTCCGGTGATCGCGGCCGAGACCGGCGGATCGGTCGATCTCGGCGACATGGCCGAGACGCCGACGATCTTCGCCCAGTCGGCGGGTGATCCGGTCAAGGTGGTGGCGGCAACGGCGGGAGCGAACCCCAAGGTCTCGCCGTACGACATCGTGGTGCCGACCAGCTCGCCGATCAAGACAGCGGCGCAGTTGCGGGGCCAGACGGTGGCGGTCCAGGAAGGGACGGTCGAGCAGTACTTCCTGGTGCAGTACCTCGCCAAGAACCACATCCCCTACACCGCCGTCCACCTGAGCAACCTGCCCGTCACCAGTGCCTCGACCGCGGTGACCAGCGGCCAGGTTGCGGCCGCCGTGATCTCCCAACCGCTCACCGCGCTGGACCAGGCAACAGGCAAGGTCAGGATCCTCGCCACCGGTGCGGGCTACCTCCAGGTGCTCGGCTACCTGACGGCGAGCAACGCCGCCCTCGCCAACCCCCAGAAGGCGGCCGCGCTGCAGGACTTCATCAAGCGCTTCTACAAGGCGGCGGCAACCCTGCGCAAGAATCCGGAGCTCGCCGCCGAGACCTACGTGAAGACGTACGGCGTCACGCTGCCCGTCGCCAAGGCTGCGGTGGCGTCGGTCCAGGCCGTCGGCACGCCGATCACCCCGGCCATCATCGGCTACCAGCAGACAGAGGCCAATACGTTCCAGAAGCTCGGACTGATACCGAGCACGCTGAACGTGAAGAACATCTTCGATCTGCCCTATAACAAGGTCGTGGCCAAGAACTCCAACCTGACGTCGTGACGGTGCAGGTCGCGGGCAAACCCGACAGCGGGCGGACCGATCCCCCGGGGACGGCCGGGCTGTCGGCGGGAGCGCCCCAGGGAGTCACGACGCCGAGCGGCCTGGTGCACCTTCCCGTCGGGGACGGCCAGCAGCGGACCCGGCGCCGCTCGCTCGCCGTCCGCCTCGTCTTGCCGATCGGGATCTTCGCGGCGTGGTGGATCCTCACCGAGACCAACGTGATTCAGCCGACGACACTGTCGACACCCAGCGCGACCTGGGACGCCTTCGTACAGCTTCTGCTGCACCAGGATCTGATCGGCGACGTCGGCATCTCCATCCGCCGCGCCCTCCTCGGCCTCGCGCTGGGGGCCGGAATCGGCCTCATCCTCGGGATCATCGTGGGGCTGTACCGTCTGGGCGAGGAGTTTCTCGATGCGTCGATGCAGATGCTCAGGACGGTTCCGTACCCCGCGTTGATCTTCCTCTTCATCGTCTGGTTCGGGGTCGGCGAGTTGTCCCACGTCCTGCTCATTGCCCTGGCCACGCTCTTCCCGATGTACCTCAACACGTTCAACGGCGTGCGCAACGTGGACCGCCGGGTCGTCGAGGCGGCCCGCAGTTTCGGTGTGGAGCGATGGCAGCTGGTCCGCCGTGTCGTGGTGCCGCTCGCCATGCCGTCCATCATGACGGGATTGCGGTTCTCGGCCGGGATCTCGGTCATCGCACTCGTCTTCACCGAGAGTATCGGCGCCAGCCAGGGCATCGGCTACCTGGTCAGCCAGGCGAACAGCTTGGATCAGATCCCCAACCTGGTCGTGTGCATCATCATTTACGCGCTGATCGGGATCAGCGCCGACATATCCGTCCGCGTCCTGGAGCACTTCAGCATGCCCTGGCGCCGTCATCAGGCGGTCCGATGAACCTGCCCACAACCCAGCCTGCAGCCATGGTGGTCGAGGTCTCCAAGTCCTTCGGCGACCGCAGGGTCCTGCGCGAGCTCGACCTCACGGTCGCCCAGGGCGAGTTCGTCGCACTGCTCGGCGCCTCGGGCAGCGGGAAGACGACCCTGCTTCGCATTCTGGCGGGGCTCGAAGTCGCCAGCAGCGGGGAGGTCCTGGTCCCCGAGGTGCGCACGGTCGTGTACCAAGAGCCGCGGCTGGTGGCCTCCATGCGCGTCTGGCGCAACGTCGTCATCGGCCTGCCCCGCAGCGAGGGGACGCGCGAGCGCGCCATCACCGCGCTGCGTGAGGTGGGTCTCGAGGACCATGCCGACTCCTGGCCCGGCACCCTCTCGGGCGGCGAAGCACAACGGGTGGCACTGGCGCGGGCCCTCGTCCGCGAGCCCCAGCTCCTGCTCCTCGACGAGCCCTTCGCTGCACTCGACGCTTTGACCCGTCTCCGCATGCAGAGCCTGGTGGCCGAGCTGTGCGCGCGCCACCACCCCGGCGTGCTCCTGGTCACGCACGACGTGGAGGAGGCCATTCTGCTGGCCGACCGCGTGCTCGTGCTCACGGACTCGAGGATCTCCCTCGACCGCACGGTCGAGCTGCCCCGGCCGCGGCGGGTGGGTGGGGAGGACTTTGACGAGCTGCGCGATCGGCTCCTCGCCGAGCTCGGCGTCCTCGCCGGACAGCGCTGACGCCCTCCGGCTCTAGCCGGCGATGCCGAGGGTGAACGGATAGACCGCGCCGGCACCGGCCCGGCGCAACAACCGAGCCGCGAGGGTGAGCGTCCAGCCGCTGTCCGTGACGTCATCGAGGAGGAGCACCGGACGGCCGGCGAAGTCACCGACGAGAGCGTCGACGAGGCCCTCGTCGAGGGTGAGCGTGCCCCAGAGCCGGGCCAGGCGTTGCGCCGAATTGGTGCGGGCGTCCGGGCGACGCGGGCCGTCGTGGACGATGGCACCGATGTGCGGCAAGCGGCCGACAGAGCCCAGCGCGTCCGCGAGCGTGCGCACGAGCCGGGGGTGCGTGCGACCCGAGACCGAAGCGATGGCCGAGGGACGCTCGGCCCACTCCCCTTTCCATTCCACCAAAACCTCGACCGCGCCGCGGACGAGATGCTCGGGCACATCGGCGTCAGGCGCTGCGGCGTCGACGGCGGCACGCACCGCACTCCCCCACCCCAGATCGGTGAAGCGAGCCAGGGCGCGACCGGGTTCGGCGGCCTCGTCGGCGCTGATGCGACCACTGAGCGGAACGTCGAGCGTGGCCAGGTTCGAGGGCCACAGCTTGTGGGGCTCAATGCGCGCACCCACCCTCTCCAAGGTGCGGCGCGCCCTCTCGAGGGCGGCCGCGGACACCGACGATGCCGGTCCCCGGCCGGCACAGTTGTCGCAGCGGCCACAATCCTGCCTCATGAACGGATCGTCGAGCTGGTCGAGCAGGAAGCGCATGCGGCAGTGGTCGGTGGCGGCGTACTCCAACATGGCATCGCGCTCGGCGCGGCGGGTTGCCGCCACGCGGGCGTACCGTTCGCTGTCGTACTGCCAGGGCGAGCCGGTGGCCTCCCAGCCCCCTTGAACCCGGCGCACCGCACCCTCGACATCGAGGACCTTGAGGGTCGCCTCGAGACGCGAACGGGTGAGGTCGACGCTGGTCTCGAGAGCCGGGGTCGACAGCGGGCCGCCGGCGGCCGCCAGCGTGTCGAGGATGGTGTCGATGACCGCCCGGCGCGGGAAGGCCAGCGAGGCGAAGTAGTCCCAGATGGCCACGTCATCGGCACCGGGCAACAAGACGACGTCGGCGCGGGCGGTGGCCCGGCCGGCCCGGCCCACCTGCTGGTAGTAGGAGATGGGCGAGGAGGGTGCACCGAGATGGATCACGAAGCCGAGATCGCCCTTGTCAAAGCCCATGCCGAGTGCCGAGGTGGCGACGAGGGCCTTGACCTCGTTGTCCAGCAGAGCCTGCTCGGCTGCGGCACGCTCGGCGGGTTCGGTCTTGCCCGAGTACGCCGCCACGTCGAAGCCGGCGGTGCGCAGGTAGTCGGCCACCTCGGTCGTCGCGGCGACGGTCAGGGTGTAGATGATGCCCGAGCCCGCGAACTCCGCGAGGTGGTCGGCCAACCACCCCAGTCGCTCAGCGTGGCTCGGGAGGTTCAGCACGCTCAGCGAAAGCGAAGCGCGGTCGAGGGGGCCGCGCTGGACGAGCACGTCGGCGTCGTCAGCGCCGAGACCGAGCACGGCCGCGACGTCGTCGACCACCCGGGCGTTGGCGGTCGCCGTGGTGGCGAGCACCGGGGTCCGGGGGGCGAGCTCGGTGAGAAGGGTCCCGATGCGGCGGTAGTCAGGCCTGAAGTCGTGACCCCAGTCGGAAATACAGTGCGCCTCGTCCACGACCAACAATCCGCAACTGGCCGCGAGGGCAGGCAGCACCTGGTCGCGAAATCCCGGGTTGTTGAGACGTTCGGGCGAGACCAACACGACGTCGACACGGCCGGCCGTGATGTCGGCGTAGGTCGCCTCCCAGTCCTCGATGTTCGTCGAGTTGACGGTGACCGCCCTGATCCCGGCACGCTCGGCGGCGGCGATCTGGTTGCGCATCAGAGCGAGCAGCGGCGAGACGATGACCGTCGGACCGGCCCCCGAGGCACGCAGCAGCGCCGTGGCGACGAAGTAGATGGCGGACTTGCCCCATCCCGTGCGCTGGACGACCAAGGCTCGACTGCGGTCGGTGACGAGGGCGTCAATGGCGGTGAACTGGTCGTCGCGCAACACCGCATCGGGTCCCGCGATGAGCGAGAGGACGTCCTGCGCTCGACCTCGCAGGTCGGGATCGATGTGCGGGTCGTCGGCTGCGGTCATGGGGGAGATCTCGGCCTCATCAGGCGCTCAGGATGACGGTGCTCGTCCCCGACCGAGCGCCGGCTCCTCGGCCCGGGCGGGCCGAAGGGCAACACAGTGACCTGGTGCCACGATACGACCTCCCTCGGCCGCGCCCGACGGTCCGGCCAGGAAATTATCGAACAGGTGTTTGCTTTGCCCCCTCCGCTTGGGTAGGTTGGTCGGTCACGAACGGATGTTCGCCCCCGGGAGGGGCCCGGCGGTCGGCCGGGGTGGGTACCAAAGGAGACGCCGATGGCCGAGGTCCTGAGCGGGAAGCGGCTGCAGATCCTCAACTTCATCGCCGATTGCCAGCGCGACCGGGGCTATCCCCCGTCGGTGCGCGAGATCGGCGAGGCCGTCGGGCTGGCCTCCTCGGCCACCGTGCACACGCATCTGGCCGTGCTGCAGCGCGAGGGGTACCTGTCCAAGGACCCGAGCAAGCCCCGGGCGATCCAGGTCCACTTCGACCCCGACACGTCCTCCCGGCTCCCCGCCTCGGCGGTGCACAACGTGCCGCTGGTCGGCGAGGTGGCGGCGGGAACCGGCGTGCTGGCCGAGGAGAACATCGAAGAGCTCCTGCCCATGCCCGAGCAGTTCACCGGCAGCGGGCCCTCGTTCATGCTGCGCGTGCGTGGCGACTCCATGACCGACGCCGGGATCTTCGACGGCGACTACGTCGTGGTGCGCCAGCAGCCCGAGGCGGACAACGGTGACGTGGTGGTCGCCGGCATCAACGACGGCGAGGCCACGGTCAAGACGTTCAGCCGCAAGAACGGACGGGTCGTACTGACGCCGGCCAACACGGCCTACGAGCCGATGGTCTTCGACGCACCCGACGAGGTGACGATCTTCGGCAAGGTCGTCACCGTCGTACGCCAGCTCAACTGATCTTCAGTCTACTTGAGCAGCTTGGAAAGGCGGCGGTCGGCCAGCACCTTTCCGCCCGTCTGGCATGTCGGGCAGTACGCCATTTCGTAGGACTCGAACGAGACGCGCTCGAGCGTGTCGCCGCACGGGGTCGGGCAGGGCTCCCCGAAGCGGTTGTGGACCTTGAAGCGGCCACCCAGCTTGGATTCCGAAAGGCCGCCCTCCCGGGTGCGCTCGAGCTCGAGCGCCTCGGCCATGACGTCGTTGGCCGCGGTCAGCAGAGCCTCGCGCTGGTCCGGGGTCAGGGAGCGCAGCGAGGCGAAGGGCGACAACTTGGCCCGGTGCAGAATGTCGTCGCCCCAGCCCCGGCCGATGCCCGCCACGACGTGCTGGTCGCGCAGGTCGGTCGTGAGATGCCGCCTCGAGTCGCTGGTACGGATGAACGCGGCGAAGGCTTCGCTGCCGGGTTCGGGCCCGAGGCCGCCGAGCGGTCCCTCGTCACCGGGCGCCAGTACCCACCACGACGCCTTGCGCTGCGTGCCGTACTCGCGCACCAGGATCCCGAGGCCCTCGCCGTCCAGCCCGGCGTCACCGTCGCCGAACACGAAGCGCGCCACCGCGCCGCGGGGCTTCGTCTTCTTGGGCGGCTGCTCAATGTCGAGACGGCCCGCCTGGGACAGGTGCAGCACCACGCGGGTGCCGCCCTCGAACTCCCAGACCAGGTACTTGGCCCGCCGGCCCACCGAGAGCAGCCGGTGGCCCCGGAGCGAGTCCGGCGAGGGGTCGTAGGTCTTGAGCGAGGAGAATCCCAGCAGGTCGGCCCGGCGCAGCGTCGTGCCGGCCAGGAGCGCGTCGAGCCTCTCGGACAGGGCCTGCATCTCGGGCAATTCGGGCACGCCACAATGTACGCATGACCTACACGCACGGGCACCACGAATCGGTGCTGCGCAGCCACACCTGGCGCACAGCCGACAATTCCAGCGCCTACCTGCTTCCGCAGCTGCGCCCCGGTCAGCGCCTGCTCGACGTGGGCTGTGGCCCGGGGACCATCACGGCCGACCTGGCCCTCCTGGTGGCGCCGGGCGAGGTGGTCGGGATCGATGCGGCCGCCGAAGTGGTGGCGCAGGCACAGGAGCACGCCCAGGGGCTCGGCGTGGAGAACCTGCGTTTCGAGGTGGCGGACCTCTTCGCGCTGGGGTTCCCGGACGCGTCGTTCGACGTGATCCATGTGCACCAGGTGCTCCAGCACCTCGACGACCCCGTGGCTGCCCTGGTCGAGCTCCGTCGCGTGCTGGACCCCGAGGGCGTGTTGGCCGCCCGCGACTCGGACTACGGGGCCTTCACCTGGGCCCCGTCGGATCCGGTCCTGGACCGCTGGCGCGAGCTCTACTTCGAGGTGACCGAGCGCAACGGCCACGATGCTCGCATCGGGCCGCGCCTGCTCGGCCACGCCCACGCCGCGGGGTTCTCCGACGTCACCGTCTCGAGCTCGACCTGGACCTACGCCGACCCCGAGTCCCGGGCCTGGTGGGGGGGGCTGTGGGCGGACCGGATCCGCTCCTCGCGCCTTGCCGAGCAGGCGGTGGAGTACGGGCTGAGCGACGCCGGCGAGTTGCAGCGCATTGCCGAGGCCTGGCTGCGGTGGGCCGACTCGGACGACGCGGTCATCGTCATCCCCCACGTCGAGATCCTGGCCCGAGGCTGACGCCCAGGGGCCCGCGGCGTCAGTCCGTCCAGAGCTTGTCGGTGTAGGTGTCCGTGCCCGGAATGGTCGGGATGAACGGAAGCGCCGCAATGACGGTGCCCTTGCCTGCCGCCTCCAGCTGGCTGCGGTGCTGGGCGATGACGGGCTCCCAGGCCACCTCGGGCGGCGTGTTGAGGAACCACAGCAACACCGTGCGGTTGTCCCGGGCCTTCTCGCGGGGTACGTCACCGGGTGCGTCCACCTCCAGCGCAATCGGCGTGAACGCGGCCACCAGATCGGCGTCGCTCCCCGGCAGGAGCGCGGGCAGGTGCTCGGTGCGCAGCCACGACCAGAGCTCCTCGTTGGTGATGCCGTCGTCACGGTCGATGAAGACGGTGACGAAGCCGCGGTAGGGGTGGTCGAGAGCGAGCTCGACCGGGACGCCGTCGGGATCGCGCCGGTACTCCCATTGAAAGTTGTAGAGAAGGGTGTGGACGTGGTCGCGCTCTTCGAACATGCGGCCGGCCGCGTGCAGCGCCTTGACCTGACGCAGCGCCCACTTGTTCCACGCGTCGAAGTAGCCGTCGAGCACCCAGTAGGCCGAGATGTACGAGCCCCGTGCCGGCTCACCCGTGATGGTGGAGGAATCGGGATCCCGCAGCGTCTTGAGGTCGGCCGTGGCAACGAAGCGACGCCCCGCGAAGTTGTACGGGACCGACCATGCAGCCGGAGTAGAAGTGGTCGCGTTCGTACCATCGGTTGTACGCCACCTCGTGGCCGCGGTGGGGCTCCACCAGGGTCAGCAACATGGAGCCGAGCTTGATCGGCTCCGCATCGGCGAAGATCTCGATGGGCTTGCGCTTCTTGGGTGCTGCGTCCTCGGACATGAGCTGCGAACCTAACAGCTGCGCACAGGCGTCAGACAGTCCCGGTGGCGATGATGGGGCCCGTCGGGAAGACGGACCCGCCCGCCGGCTCGGCCGTGATGCTCAGGTGCGAGGGCCGGGTGGATCCGGCCATGGTGAAGGCGGCCTGGCCCGGCGCGTGGCCCAACAGCCCGAGGGAGATGGGCTGGTTCCCCTCGATCGCCCACAACTGGTAGGTCCGGCCCTTGTCGAGCGACGGCAGCGTCGACGAGACGAGGTAGCCCTGCCCCGAGGGCAGCACCACGACCTTGGCCTGCGCGGTCTTGGAGGTCGTCGAGTCCAACACGACGAGCTGGTGACCGGGCGCGCGCAGGGCAGCCGTCACCGCGGGCGACGCAGCCTGGAGGTTCGACACCTTGTTGTCGGCCCGCACCAGACCGACGCCGAGCACCACCGCCACCGAGGCGGCGGCAACGGCGATGGCACCGACGGTGCCGATCATGACGCGGCGCCGGCGCGTCGGTCCTGCGGTGGGCGCGCGGAACGGCCACGCGCGGCTCCTGCGCCAGCTGCGGCATCGGCGGCGGCTCCTCGCCCTCCTGGCGGTCGGGCAGGCGCAGCGCGATCTGGGACCACAACCCTTCGGGCAACGGCTCGACCGAGTTGCCCATGGCGGCGGCGACCTCACGCAGGCTGTCGAGCTCGGCGCGACAACGCGGGCAGGTCTCGAGATGCTCCTCGAGCTCGGCGCACTCGTCGCCGTCGACGGCATCGAGCGCGTAGGCACCCAGGAGATCGCTGGCCTCTTCGTGCGACATCACGCTTCGACACCTCGCACGCCGGCGTCGGCGAGAACGGCGCGCATCCGCCGCATGCCGTTGCGGATCCGGCTCTTGACGGTGCCCTCGGGCTGGTTGAGCAGCTCCGCCACCTCTCGATACGTGCGGCCGTCGAAGTACGCCAGCTCAATGGCCCGACGCTCCTCTTCGGGCAGCTCGCCCAAGGCGTTCGAGACCTGGTCGGCCACCGCGAGATCCCACACCTCGCGCTGCAGGTCGTAGTCCGCCGAGGCCGTGCGCAGGGCGTCGCGGCTTTCGCGCTGGCCGACGCGAGCTCGACGAGCGGACGGCGTCGACGGCCCGGCCGTGCGCCTGGGCGAGCAGGAACGAGCGCAGGGAGCCCCGGGCCGGGTCGAAGCGGTCAGGCTGGTTCCACAGCCGCAGGAAGATCTCCTGGGTCACGTCCTCGGCATCGGTCGGGTTCTGCAGGACCTTCTTGGCCAGGCCGAAGACGGCACCCCCATGCCGGCGATAGCACTCCGCCAGTGCCACCTCGCTGTAGCGTGCGATGGAGGTCACCAGCTGGGCATCGCTCACTTCGTCGATACGCGGCATATCGGACCTGTTCGGACCCGCCCTCCCCTTTGGATGTCGGGAATTTCGCCCATCCGGGCGTACCCTGAGTTCCGAATAGTAGGCGCTATGCGAACCACCATCGACTCCTACAAGACCCGAGCGGGCCGCCTGGACCTCGAAGGCATCGACTTCGACGATTTCCGGGACCACCCACTGCCCGCCGATGCGTTGCGCTCGCTGCGCTACATGCACGACGTCGAGCACCACACCATCTGCTACCTGCGCGATCTCCTGCTGACGCCAGCCCACCAGGACCCCGCCATCACCTCGTTCCTCTCCTGTTGGGCCTTCGAGGAGATGTGGCACGGCGAGGCCATCGGGCAGGTGCTCGAGGCCCACGGTGAAGAGGCAGGCACGCCGCGCATCGCCGCGCTCCGTCAGGGCCGCCGCCGCCGTCAGGCGGCCAGCGCGCTCAGCACCATTGCGTCGGCGGCGTTCGCGGGCCGCGCCTTCATCGCCCTCCACATGACCTGGGGTGCCATCAACGAGTGGACGACACAGGCCGGGTACGCCCGCCTCGCCGAGGCAGCGGGCCATCCGACGCTGCGCGAGCTCCTGCGCCGGATCATGAAGCAGGAGGGTGGGCACATCGATTTCTACGCGTCGGAGGCGACGCGCCGCCTCGGCGACAGCGTCAAGGCACAGAGGATGACGCGCTTCGCCTTGTCGCACTGGTGGCGCCCCGTCGGCTCGGGCGTCATGCCGAAGCACGAAGTCCGCTTTCTCATCAACTACCTGTTCGACGGGAGCAAGGGCGCCGACGTGCTGGCACGCATCGACCGCCGGGTCGACCGGCTGCCGGGTCAGAGCGACCTGCATCTGCTCGCGCGTGCCGCGTCGCGCCTCTCTCCGTCGTAGAGAACTTTTCCGTCTCGCCGTCTTTGCGTCATCCACGACGGGGTTCACTCCGAACAGTGGGCAATCCACTTTCGAGGAGGCCACATGACGGCAGATCCCCGGGCGCTCACCGAGCTGCTCGAAGAGTCCCAGGACCTACAGGCGGACGCACTGCGTCCGACCCACGAGGCGCTCGACGAACTCGTCGAGACTGCGCACGCGCAGCGAGAGGATGACCCCGCAGCGAATCGGGCGTTTCACGAGACGCACACGAAGGCTCTGACGGCGAGCGTCGCCGGCACCGCCCTGCTGGGCGCGGCGGGTGGCGCCGTGCTCGTGGGCGCTCTGGCCTCTGCCGCGGGAGCCAGCAGCTCCAGCGACGTGCAGATCCTCCAGACGGCGGCCTCCCTCGAGAACCTGGCGGTCTCCACCTACAAGACCGCACTCACGCTCCCCTACATCGGCGGGTCGTCGGCCAATCCGGTCGTCACGAAGTTCGCCCAGGTGACCATGGGCCAGCACGTGCAGCATGCCGACGCCTTCAACGCGGCCGTCAAGAGCCTGGGGGGCAAGGCGCAATCCAAGCCCGATCCGGCCTTCGTCCCCGTGGTCAACAAGGCGGTGGCCGGTCTCGGCTCCGCCACGCCGACCCAGGGTGCACTCGGCGTCGTGGCGTTGGCCCTCGAGCTCGAGAACATCGCCGCCGAGACCTACGTCAAGGACACGGTCCTCGCCAAGAAGGAGTCGAACAAGGCTCTGCTGGCCAGCATCATGGGGATCGAGGCGCAGCACGTCGCCACCCTCCTGGCGGTCCAGGCCCTCCTCATGGCGGGCGCACCGCAGCTGATCTCGCTGGCCCCGGGCACGGCCGCCATGTTGCCCGCCGCGGCCGGCAGCGTCGGCTTCCCCAACGCGTTCTACCAGACCAACAAAGCCGCCCCCGCAGCGCAAGGAGCCGTCAAGTGAGCAAGGACAAGACGAAGAAGTACGAGGGCAGCGAGCACGAGTTGCACGCCCGGACCGCCGAGCTCGACGAGCTCCACCACGACGTGGGCATGCCCGCCATGGCGGAGGCACTGGCGGACATGCGCGGCACGAGTCGGCGCACCTTCCTCATGGGCGCCGGCGCCGCAGTGGCCGGCGGTGCCGCGCTGGCCGTCGGCAGCGGTGCGGTGCCCACGCTGGCCGCCGCCTCGACCCGCCGCCTGTCGCGTGTCGATGCCGCTGCGTTCCCGCCCGCCGGCCTGAAGGGTGACCTCGCCGTGGCCGCGGTGGCCGCCAGCCTGGAGAACCTGGCCGTCTTCGCCTACACGTCCGGCTTGTCGGCCGCGACGGCAGGGAAGCTCGGCACGGTGCCGCCTGCCGTGGCCACGTTCGCCACCACCGTCAAGGGGCAGCACCAGCAGCACGCCGCGGCATGGAATGCCGTGCTGAAGTCCCACGGCAAGGCTCCGGTCACGGTGACGAACCCGACGTTGACGCCGACGGTGCAGTCGGACTTCGCCAAGGTGACCGACATCACGGGGCTGGCGCAGCTCGCCCTGACCCTGGAGACCATTGCGGCGCAGACCTATCAGGTCGAGACATCGAAGCTCCAGAGCAGCGCCGCTATTGCGCTCTCGTCATCGATCCAGCCGGTCGAGATGCAGCACATCGCCGTCCTCTACTACGTGCTCGGGATGTACCCGGGGGCACAGACCTCGTCGGGCACGCCGCTGGCCTTCAACCCGACGTCGCAGGCGGTCTAGGTGGCGCGGGAACCGGCGCGACGGTTCAGGGGTGGTGCGGTCGTCCTTGTCCTGGGGGCCGCACTACTCCTGGCCGCGTGCAGCAACGGGGGCGGGTCGGGCTCGTCGAGTGCGACCTCTTCGAGCGGGTCCGCGGCAACGTCGACCAAGGCGATCACCATTTCGAACTTCATGTTCTCACCCATGCACGCGGCGGTGGCACCCGGCTCGACGGTCAGCGTCACCAACAAGGACTCCGTCACGCACACGCTGTCGGCGACCGGTGGCCAGTTCGACACGGGCGACATCGGCGCCGGACAGACCAAGACCTTCACGGCGCCCATGAAGGCGGGAACGTACAGCTACATCTGCAACATCCACCAGTACATGATGGGGACGATCGTCGTCCGCTGAACGGGCCTACGCCTCGGTGATGAGGGCGAGCAGTACCTCGCGGGCGCGCTCCAGCTGTGCCGCCGACACCCGCTCGTCGGGGTGATGGGCGAGGAGCGGGTCGCCCGGGCCGAAGTTGGCGGCCGGCACCCCGTGCTCCCAGAACGAGGCCACGTCGGTCCATCCCACCTTCGCCTCGGGCGGGGCGCCACTCTTGGCCACCAACGCGTGCAGCAGCGGGTGCCCGAGGGAGGGCGGCGCGCCGTCGCCGGCGTCGAGGACCTCCCAGGTGTCGCCGGCATCGGGGTCCCAGGTCCCTCCGAGGAGCTCGAGCAGAAACGTCTCGGCCTCCGCCGCCCTGCGGTCCGGCGCGTAGCGATGGTTCAACGTGAGCCGGGCTTCGTCGGGCACCACGTTGGCGGCCACTCCCCCTTCGACCGCCACGGCCTGCAACTGCTCGGCGTAGGTGCAACCGTCCAGCACGACCGCGCGGCCCGGCCAGTCAGCGACCCGCTGGAGCATTGGCGCCACGCGGTGGATGGCGTTGCGCCCGGTGAAGGGGCGGGCCGTGTGGGCGCGCACGCCACGCAACGTCACGCGCACGCGCATGGTGCCCTGGCAGCCCGCCTCGACCACGGCGCCGGTCGGTTCCCCGAGAATGGCGGCATCGCCCGCCAGGAGGTCCGGGCGCTCCTGCCAGAGCTCGAGCAGACCGCTCTCGCTGCGGCCGATCTCCTCGCGTGCGTAGAAGCACCACGTGACGTCCACTACCGGCCGGCGCACCGACCGGGCGAGGTCGAGCATGACGGCCAAGCCGCCCTTCATGTCGGACGCACCGAGCCCCCACAGCGTGTCGCCCTCGAGTCTCGGCGCCTGGTTCCCGTTCGCAGGAACCGTGTCGAGGTGGCCGGCCAGGACGAGCCGCTGGCCATGGCCGAGAGAGGTGCGGGCGATGACGTTGTCCCCGACGCGTTCGGACTCGAGCCAGGGGCAGGCGCGCAGCGCGTCGTCGACCAGGTCGGCGAGCGCCGCCTCGTTCCTGCTCGGCGACGGCACGGCCATCAGCTCCCGCGTCGCGGCCAGAAGATCGACCACCGGATCAGGTGCTGGCGCCGTGGTCCCGCAGGACCTGGTTCAGCTGGGCCTTGTCGTGGCGCTCCCCTTCGCTCAGACGCTTGATCACCAGGACGCACGGGATGAAGAACTCGCCCCCGGGGTACTCGCGACCGGCGGCTGGCGCGGATGGCGACGCACCACGGCGGCACCACGCCGCGGGAGATCTCCTCCCCGGTCTCGGCGTCGATGACGGGGATGGAGGGGTCGAGGAAGCTCCCCGCACCCAACACCGAGCCCTTGCCGATGCGCGCCCCGCCGGTCACCATGCAGCGGCTGCCGACGAAGGCGTCGTCCTCGACGACGACCGGCACCGCGTTCGGGGGCTCGAGGACGCCCCCGATACCCACGCCGCCCGCCAGGTGCACCCGCTCCCCGATCTGGGCGCAGGAGGCCACGGTGGCCCAGGTGTCGACCATGGAACCCGCCCCCACCCAGGCGCCGATGTTCACGTAGGAGGGCATGAGCACGACGCCGCGGCCGAGGAAGGAGCCCCAGCGCGCCGACGTGCCCGGCAGGGCGCGCACGCCCGCCTCGGCGAACCCGTGCTTGAGCGGCAGCTTGTCGGCGTACTCGAACGGCCCCGCCTCGATCGTCTCCATGCCGCGCAGCGAGAAGAGGAGGAGGATCGACTTCTTGAGCCATTCGTGGACGACGACCTCGTCGGTGACGGCGTCGACCTCGGCCACACGGGCCTCTCCCGTATCGAGGAGCTCAATGGCCTCCTCGACCACCTTCGCCGCGTCGGTGTCGGCCGGCGACAGGTCGGCGCGGCGTTCCCACAACTCCTCAATGCTCGCCCGGAGATCAGCCATGCCGCACCTTAGCCAGCACCCCCGGTCAGGCGTCCCGGTGCTGGGTGAGAGCCGGGGAGGGGGTGACGAAGAGCATGGTGGCCGGGGTCGTGATGCCCGCCCGGTGCCATGTCCCTTCGGGGATCAAGAAGCACTCCCCCTCGGCGAGCGCAACCGAGCGACTCTGGGAGCCGTCGTCATGGTGCACATGGAACACCACGGCGCCGGACAGGACGAGGACGAACTCGGCGCCGGCGGGGTGCCGTTCCCACCAGGTCCAGCTCGCTGCGTAGGTGAAGACGGACATGATCCGTCCTTCGTGCAGCACCCCAGCCGTCTCGCGGCGGGCCCAGAACTCCTCGTCGACCGGCACGGTGGCGGCCGACTGGTCGGGGGCGAGGTGGAGCACCGTGCGACGGTCGAGCGTGAAGGCGGGTGCACTCGTCATGCTGTCCAGCTTGAGGCGAACGGCCGCCGTCCACTAGCGGGGAAACGCCTCGTGTGAGTCATAGGATTTGCTTATGGCTATACAGACAGACGATATCGCTGCCTTCCTCGCCGTCGTCCGCGAAGGAAGCTTCGGCCGGGCTGCGAGCTCCCTGCTCGTCTCCCAGCCCGCCATCAGCGATCGCATGGCGCGACTCGAGCACGAGGTCGGAGCCAAGCTGTTCCACCGCACGGCCAGGGGAGCGACACTGACCCCGGCGGGAGATGCCTTCGTGCCCTACGCCGAGCGCACCCTCGACCTCCTCGATGATGCGGCCCAAACCCTGCACGCGCTCGATGGGGCACCCCGCTTGCGGGTAGCGGTCCACGCGACCTTCGCCCACCGCGTCGTTCCGCTGGTGCTGCGCTCGCTCGGCGGCCTCCACCGCAGCGTCAAGGTCCGAGACGCGCACTCCGACGCGATCGTCGCCGCCCTCTTGGACGGCGCCTGTGACGCCGGCTTCATCGTCCCCGGCGCTCGACCACGCCAGCTGCGTTTCGTCACCCTGCCCCCCGATCCGGTCGTGGCCGTTGTGGCACCGTCACACCCGTTGGCCGGCCGGCGTGCGTCCATGCACGACCTCGCTGGCCACCGGGTGGCGTTCAACCGTTTCGGCCAGGGCGCAAGCGAGTTCGTGGAGCGATTGCGCACAGCGCGGCGTGCCCGAATGGAGCTGGACCGAATGCTCCGACACCATCACCTCGCTCCATCTGGCGATCCAAGACAACCACGTTGCGATGGTGACGCAGTCGCTGGCCGACGTGCACACCGCCCACGGTGCGGTGCATCGTCTGGATCTCCGGCCTCACCTGCGCTGGACCGTCCCCCTCACCTACGCCCACCGGAACGGCGACGACGCCGATCCGGCCATCGCTGCCATCCGTGCCGCCGTGGAGCACCTGCCGCGACGCCGCGGGACCTGATGCTCAGGAGGCGAGCGCGAGGCGCTCCCCCACCAGCGCCAGCCGTTCCATCGGCTGGACCACTGCTACCCGGACGTGCCCGGCGCCGCCCTCGCCGTAGAGATCGCCGGGGCTCACCAAGAGCCCACCGTCGCCGGCCAGGGCCTCGGCCATGGCCCAGGCATCGCTCCAGCGGCCGGCGGGCACGGGTACCCACAGGTAGAAACCGCCTTCGGGGAGCGTGACCGGGCAGCCGTAGCCGCCCAGGACCCCCGCCAGGAAGGCCAGGCGCTCCTGGTAGCGGGCCCGCTGGGACTCGACGTGGTCCTCGTCGGCCAGCGCGGCCACGCCCGCGGCCTGTGCCGGGCCGGGCACCATGAGGCCGGCGTGCTGGCGCACCGCGCGGAGGAACTCGACGAGCTCGGGATCCCCGGCGTAGAAGCCGATCCGGACTCCGGCCAGGTTCGAGCGCTTGGAGAGGGAGTGCACCGCGACCACGCCGTCTGAGCCGTGTTGCAACACCGAGCGCGGCGGACCGTCCCAGGTGAACACCGCATAGCACTCGTCGGAGAACACAGGGACCCCGTGGGACCGACCCCAGGCCGCTTCTGCTCCCAGATGTCCGAGGCCACCCGTCGGGTTGGAAGGCGAGTTCGACCAGAGCAACAGGGCCCGGGCCGCGTCGTCCGGTTCGATGGCGCCGAGATCGAGTCCGCCGAGCCGCCCCGGTGCGGACGGGATCGGGACGGCGCGGCATCCGGCCAGTTCCGCCCCCATGGCGTACGTCGGATAGGACACGGCGGGATACAGCACCGTGTCCTTGTCCGGAGTGCGCAGGCGGAGCAGGTGCGGCACCGAGGCGACGAGCTCCTTGGTCCCGACGCAGGCCGCCACCGCCGACGGATCGAGCCCCCGGACCCCGAAGCGGTGCGTCAGCCAGGTGGCCGCGGCGTCTCGCAGCGCCGGGCTGCCGGCGGAGGCCGGGTAGCCGCGCTCGGTCCCCGAGGTCGCCAACGCCTCGATCACCGCGGGCAGGGGCGGGTCGCATGGCGTGCCGATGGAGCAGTCGACCATGCCGCCCACGTGCGCGTCCGCCACCTTGGCCAGGCCGGCCAGCCGGTCGTAGGGGTAGGGCGGCAGCCGGAACGTCACGGCGCGGCCACGAATTCGGCGAAGCGGGCCCGTCCGACGTCGTCCAGCACCACCTGGAGCGTGGCCGATTCCTCGCCGTCGCTCTGGCCGACCACCTCGCCCTCGCGGTGAATGGCGGCCAGGATGTCGCCGCGCGCCCAGGGCACGACGAGCTGCACCACCCGGTCCGATCCGCGCAGGCGGTCGCCGAGCACGCGCAGCAGGTCGTCGACCCCCTCGCCGGTGCGGGCCGAAATGAGGACGGCGCCCTCGTGGGTCTGGGCGAGCACCTTGGCCTCCTCGGGCGCGGCATCGGCCTTGTTCACCACGACCAGGTCGGGCACGTCGGACGCGCCGATCTCGGCGAGCACCTCGCGCACGGCTGCCATCTGCCCCGTGGCATCGACCGCCGTGGCATCGACCACGTGCACGATCAGGTCCGCCAGACGCACGGAGTCCAGCGTGGAGCGGAACGCCTCGATGAGCTCGTGGGGCAACTTGCGCACGAAGCCGACCGTGTCGGTGACGAGGACGGTCTCGCCGCCGGGGAGCGAGAGCTGACGGGTACGCGGGTCGAGGGTCACGAAGAGCCGGTTCTCGGCCGGGACACCGGCATCGGTCAGCCGGTTGAGCAGGGTCGACTTCCCGGCATTGGTGTAGCCGACGAGCGCCATCTCGCGCTGGCGGCCGCGGGCCCGGCTGCGGCGCTGCAGGGTCCGGGTGCGCTCCACCTCGCGCAGCTCGGCCTCCAGCTTGTGCATGCGCCGGACGAGGCGACGCCGGTCGACTTCGAGCTGCGTCTCGCCCGGCCCGCGGGTGCCGATGCCACCGGCCTGCTGGCTCAGCGCGGTGCCGCGGCCGCGCAGGCGCGGCAGCCGGTACCGCAGGAGCGCCAGCTCCACCTGTGCCTTGCCCTCGGGGCTGCGGGCGTTCTGGGCGAAGATGTCGAGGATCACCGCCGTCCGGTCGATGGCCGTGCGCCCGAACAGCTTCTCGAGGTTGCGGTGTTGCGCCGGGGACAGGTCGTCGTCGAACACGACCGTGTCGGCGTCGAGACTCTGGCTCAACGCCGCGATCTCCTCGGCCTTGCCGCGACCCACGAAGGTGGCGGCGTCGGGCGCGTTGCGCCGTTGCACGACACGGCCGACGACGTCGGCGCCCGCGCTGTCGACCAGACGGGCCAGCTCGTCGAGCTCCTCGGCGACCATCTCCTCGGTCAGGCCGGGGAAGATCACCCCCACCAAAATGATGCGCTCCCGGAAGGTGCGCTCGATGAGCGTCCCCGGCAACACGTTGCTCAAGAGAGCATTCCCGGGTGGATCATGACGTCGGCCACCTTGCGCACGGGCCCGGCGAGGAACGTGGTCGCGCCCTCCTCGGCCCCGAGTGTCACCTCGAGCGTCCCTCCCGGATTGCGCACGCGTACGGTGCCGCCGTCCGGTGCGGCTCCCCAACTGCGGGCCGCGGCCGCGGCCGCCACGCTGCCCGTGCCGCAGGCGAGGGTCTCGCCGGCACCCCGTTCCCACACCCGGAACTCGAGCAGCTCGCCCTCGCTCGTCACGTCCGGGGGTGATCCACTCGACATTGATGCCGCCACTGAAGGCGGCCTGGAGCTTGGGCCCCAGCTCGGCGATGTCGACGGCAGCGGTGTCGGGACCCAGGAGCACCAGGTGCGGGTTCCCGACGTCGACGGTCCGGGCCCGGCGGTCGTCGAACTCCTGGGGCTGGTCCGGGCCGAGCCGGGCCGGTCCCATGTCGACGCTGGCCTTCGCCCAACCGGGTGCCTCGCCCGGGCGTGTACTCGACGGTGCGCAGGCCGCCGGCCGTGGCCACCGTGAAACGGGGTGCGGACACGAGGCCGGCGTCGACCGCCGCCTGGGCGAGGCAACGGATGCCGTTGCCGCTCATCTCGGCCTCGCCGCCGTCGGCGTTGTGCAGTTGCATGGACAGGTCGCTGCCGTCACGGCCGGGTCCGACCCGGATGATGCCGTCGGCGCCGATGCCGCGCCGCCGATCGGCCAGGAGGCGCACCTGGGCCACCGAGAACCGGATGGCGTCGTCGGGGTCCAGCACGACCAGGAAGTCGTTGCCCGCCCCCTCGTGCTTGGTCGCCTGCATCACTCCATTCTCGCAGCTGGCGTGGTTCAACCGTGCACGGCCAGGGCCTCTTCGAGCAGGGCCTGGGCCTCCGTGCCGCTCGCCCGCCCAGCGCACCCGCGGGTCGCGGCGGAACCACGAGGCCTGGCGCCGCGCGAACTGGCGGGTGTGCCGCACCGCCTCCTCCACGCAGTCCGCCAGGGGTGCGCCGCCCTCCACGTGGGCCAGGATTTCGCGATAGCCCAGCGCCTGGCGCGCCGTGCGGGAGATGCCGGCCGGCCGGGCGGCGAGCGCCCGCACCTCGTCCACCAGGCCGTCCTCGACCATGCGACCGAAACGGGCAACGATGCGGGCGTCGATCTCCTCGGTCGGCAGCGAGAGGCCGACCTGCGCCGTGGCGCGAGCCGGATACGCCTCGAGCCCGGGACCGAACGTCGAGAAGGGACGACCCGAGCCGAGGGTGACCTCCAGGGCGCGGACGACCCGCCGGCGATTGGTGGGCTCCATCCGCGCCGCGGCCGCCGGATCGAGCGCAGCGAGGCGGGCGTGCAGGTCGGCCGGCCCGGCCCGGCCCTCGTCGAGCTCCGCCTCCAGCGCGGCGGCCATGTCCGGGTAGCGACCCGGGATGGCGAAGTCGTCGACCACGGCGCGCAGGTAGAGCCCGGTGCCACCGACCAGCAGCGCATGATGCCCGCGCGCCGCAATGCCCTCCAGCGCCGCCCGCGCCGCCTGCTGGAACTGGGTCACCGTGAAATCCTCGTCCGGGTCGACCAGGTCGAGGAGGTGGTGCGGCACGGCGGCGCGCGCCTCGGGGCCGGGCTTCGACGTCCCGATGTCCATGCCGCGGTAGACGCACATGGAGTCGACGGAGACGATTTCGCAGTCGCCCCGCCGCAGCGCCAGCTGCAGGGCGGTCTCCGATTTCCCCGAGGCGGTGACGCCGACGAGTGCGACCGCGGTCAAGCGCTCGCCACCGGGATGCGCACGCGATGCCGGGGCCGCGCCACCACCTCCTCCAGGCGGCCGGAGAGGTGGTGCGGGTGGCCGTCGGTCACCGTCACCCGGGCCAACGCGCCCGGCGCCGGCCTTCCGGCCGCCGTCCCGGCCGGAAAATGGATCAGCTTCCCCTGCCGGGTGCGGCCGGTCAGCATCGACTCGTCGCGGCGGCTGACCCCCTCGACCAGCACCTCCTCGCTGCGGCCGACGCGCGCCTGGTGCCGGGCCAGTGCGGAGCGGTCCACCACCGTCTTGAGGCGCTCGAAACGCCCGGCGATGACGTCGGGCGGCACGAAGCTCGACTCCATGTCGGCGGCCCTGGTCCCCGGACGCGGCGAGAAGATGAACGTGTACGCGCCGTCGTAGCCGGCCTCGGCGCACACCGCCAGCGTGGCCTCGAAGTCCTCCTCGGTCTCCCCGGGGAACCCCACGATGACGTCGGTCGTCACCGCCAGGTCGGCGATGGCGGCCCGCGCCGCGGCCAGCCGCTCGAGGTAGCGCGCCGCGGTGTACCCGCGCCGCATGGCGCGCAGGACCCGGTCGCTCCCCGACTGCAGGGGCAGGTGCAGCTGCTCGCAGACCTCGGGCGTCTCCGCCATGGCCTCGATCGTCTCGGGACGCAGATCCTTGGGGTGCGGGCTGGTGAAGCGGACGCGCCCGATGCCCTCCACCGCGCCGACCTGGCGCAGCAGCTGGGCGAAGAGGGGACGCCGCTTCGTGATGTCGCGGCCGTAGGAGTTGACGTTCTGCCCGAGCAACGTCACCTCCGTGACCCCGCTGCGGGCCAGCAGCGCCACCTCCGTCACGATGTCGTCGAGGGTGCGGCTCGCCTCGGGACCGCGCACCGAGGGGACGATGCAGAAGGCGCAGGAGTTGTCGCAGCCGGTCTGGATGTTGACCCACGCCGCGTAGGGCAGCTCCCGGACCGCGCCGGAGCCCAGCAGCGGGTTGTGCCCCGACTCGGGCGCCGGTGCGTCGAGGATCTCCATGACGGGGCCCTCGCGCTCGGCCCGGCGCAGGAGCCCGGGCGCGCTGGTGAGGTTGTGGGTGCCGAAGACCACGTCGACCCAGCCCACCTTCTCCTGAATCCGTTCGCGGTCCTTCTGGGCCAGGCAGCCGCCGACGGCGATCTGCAGACCCGGCCTGGCGTCCACCAGCTCTTTGAGCCGGCCCAGCGTCCCGTAGAGGCGCTGGTCGGCGTTCTCCCGGATGCAGCACGTGTTGAGCACGACCACGTCCGCCTCCTCCATGGAGGCGGCGGGCGCCAGCCCGTCGGCCACCAGCAACCCGGCGAGCCGCTCGGAGTCGTGCTCGTTCATTTGGCACCCGAAAGTGCGGATGAAGTAGGTCCGGGCCATCCGCGGGAGTCTAGGGAACAGGGGCGCCTAGATTTCCGGCCGTGGACCGGCACGGGACGAGGCAGAGGCGGCACGCCCGGTGGGCGCTGGCCCTGGTGCCGCTCGTGCTGGTGCTGGCCGGGTGCGGCTCGGGGGGCGGCTCCGGCGGGACCACGACGACGACGCCCGACGCCTCGCTCCGGAGCGCCGACGCCACCGTCCAGTCCGCCATGAAGGACTACCTGGCCGAGGTGGGTGGCTGCGCCAAGCAGTCGAGCCCCGTGGTGTGCCTCGAAGCAGCCGATCGCACGCTGGGGAACAAGATCCACGTCTACGCCAACGTGCTGGCCACCGGTCACGGGTTCAGCGCGCCACGAGCGGACCAGAGCACCACGCTCAACGAGGCGCAACTGCTCGCCAACAGCCTGGAGATCCTCGGCGACGCACAACCGACCCAGGCCAACTACAACCAGGTCCTCAACACCTTCAACGTCAGCTCGGCGATCACCCAGCTCCAGCGCGACGTGACCAAACTGGACGGGACGCTCGGCAAGTGACGTGAGGCCCTAGAGGGGCACCTCGGCCTCGTCCCCGTAGACGATGCCGGTCCGGTCCGCCTGCAGCACCAGGGCCCGGCCCGCCACCCCCGCCGCGGCGAGGGCGTTCTTTGCCCCGGCGAGCACGGAGGCGGCCGCTCCCTCCCGCACCACGCCGATGAGCGTCGGTCCCGCGCCGGACCAGCTCGCCGCCAGAGCCCCGGCGTCGACGAGCGCGCGCAGGAGCTGCGGCGCCTCGGGGAAGAGGGCGGTGCGCGCCGGCTGGTGGATGCGGTCCTCCGTGGCTTCGGGCACGAGGACATCGGGATCGGCCAGGCCGGCCACCAGGAGGCCCATGCGGCCGAGGTTGAACACCACGTCCGTCAGGGGCAACCGGTCAGGGAGCACGCCGCGCGCCTCGGGGGTGGCGAGGTTGCGTTCGGGGATGACCACGACGAAGGCCAGCTCGCGGCTGAGGGGGAGGGATGCGTGCACGGGCAGTCCACCGACCGTGCTGCCGACGACGAGGCCGCCGAACACGCTGGCCGCCGCGTTCTCGGGATGCCCGTCGTAGGCCGCCGCCACCGCGAACGGATCCTCGGCCCCGGCGGCCGCGGCAGCCGCCGCGGCCAGCGCGGCGGACGAGCCCAGCCCCCGGGCGACGGGGATCTGGGAGCGCACCGTCACCGAGAAGTGGTCGTGCCCCAGGACTTCGGCCGCCACGCGCGCCGCCAGATGCGACGCGTCGTCGAAGAGGCCCGATCCCTCGCCCTCGCTCTGCACGCGCAGTGCGGGCGCCTCCTCGATGTCGACGCTCACGTAACAGTCGAGGGCAACGGCCAAGGTGTCGAAACCGGGCCCGAGGTTGGCCGACGAGGCAGGGGCCCGGGCACGCACGGGGCGAGACTAGGCGGTCAGAACAACCGTTGGAGGAGGGTCCGGGGCGGAATGTCCCCTGTGAGCCGCACCGGCACGTCGACCCGTTGGGTGCCGACGGTGACGACGACGGTGCCGACCCGCGTGCCACGACGGGCCTGATCCTCGATGTGGCGTGCCGGCACGAAGACCCGAGTCGCGCTGACGCCGGGCCAGGTGAGCAGCGAGGCCGACGACGAGGTCGTGGCGCCGAGCGTGTGGCCGGCCTGGCTGACATGGGCCACCACCTGGTCCCCTGCGAGCACCTGGGTCGAGCCGATGAACGGGCTCAGCGCATCCACCAGGGCCAGGGCGTGCAGCCCCGCCTGCGCCAGCACGACCGGGCCGGTCTGCCCGGTCACCGCGGCCAGCAGCAACACCGACTTCCCGTGCACGGTGCGGTCCACCGCGAGCACGTCACCACCACCGGCCGCGGAGGTGAAACCGGACTTCACGCCGATGACCCCCTGCACACCGAGCAGCGGCGTGTAGGTGGAGATCGTCCCGGCGACCGGCAGCGTGATGGAGGACATGGTGACCATGGAGGCGAAGGTGGGATCGTCCATGTCGACGGCCGCCACCTTCAGCAGGTCCGAGGCGGTGGACACCGACCCCGGATCGACGCCGCTGGCATCGGCGAAGTGCGAGTTGTCCATGCCGAGGCGGGACGCGGCGGCGTTCATCCTCGCCACGAAGGCGGGCATGCTCCCGGCGTCCCAGGTGGCCAGGAGGTCGGCGAAGTTGTCGGCCGAGTGCACCAGCATGCCGCCGAGGACGGCTGACTCGGGGATCTGCTCGTTCAGCGTCACCTCCGCGTTGGAGTCGTCGTCGACGGTGGCGTTGTCGTAGTCGTCGACGTCGGCCTGCGTGACGGTGATGGTCGGCCCAGGTTGCTCGAGTGCCAGCGGGTGGTCGTGCAGCACGACATAGGCGGTCATCAGCTTGGTCAGGCTGGCCACCGGCGCCGCCTTCTCCGGTCCCGATGCCACGGTGATACCGACGGACGGGACGGCAACGGCGCCCTGGCCGACCGTCGGCCACGGCAGCGTCACGGTCGCGTCGGGGACGTGCACGGTGCGGACGAGGGAGGGCGAGACCGCCGGTGCCGGCTCGGACGCGCGCAGGCGCACCCCGACGAAGGCGCCCACGGCGGCCACGAGGATGAGGAGCGCCAGCAGGAAGGCGCGGCGGCGGTGCCCGCGGTGACGGCGCTGGTGCGACGGCGCGGAGTGGCGGCCGTGCTCGGGGGCGGGAGGGACCGGCGCCGGGGTCTCGTGCAGCGAGTCGAGCCGGAACGGCGCCACCATGAACGGCGGCGCCGGAGCTTCCGGGCTCACTTCCCGTTCAGCCCGTCGAGCTCTTCTGGGGTCATGAGGACGGCCCGCGCCTTCGACCCCTCGCTGGGCCCCACGACACCGGCCTGCTCGAGCAGGTCCATGAGGCGCCCCGCCCGGGCGAAGCCGACGCGCAGCTTGCGCTGCAACATGGAGGTGGATCCGAGCTGGGAGCGCACCACGAGGTCCCGGGCCTGCGCCAGCAACTCGTCGTCGTCGTCGCCGAAGCCGTCGCTCCCCGCCGGGCCGTCGTCGGCCAGCTCGATCCCCACGATGGCCTCGGCCTGCCCGCCCTGGGCGTGCCAGTGGCTGACGACCGTGCGCACCTCTTCCTCGGAGACCCAGGGCGCCTGCAGGCGGCGCGGGATGTTGGAGGAGGCGGTCAGGAGCAGCATGTCCCCCTTGCCGATGAGACGCTCGGCGCCGGGCTGGTCCAAGATGACGCGGCTGTCGGCCAGGGAGGACACCGAGAAGGCCATACGGCTGGGGATGTTGGCCTTGATCACACCGGTGATGACGTCGACCGACGGACGCTGGGTGGCGATGACCAGGTGGATGCCGACGGCGCGGGCCATCTGGGCGATGCGGACGATGGAGTCCTCGACGTCGCGGGCCGCCACCATCATGAGGTCGTTCAACTCGTCGACGATCACGAGGATGAACGGGAGCGGCTGCGGCGGCTCGGGCTCGGGGTCGAGCTCGTCCTCGTCGTCGACCGCGGCGTGCTCCTCGCCCAGCGCTCTGGCCGCCACCTCGCGCATGCGACGACGGTCCGACTTCGGCGGCGCCGCGATCAGGCCCTGCTCGACCAGCTGGTTGTAGCCGGTGATGTCGCGCACGCCGTTCTCGGCCAGCATGTCGTAGCGGCGCTCCATCTCCTTGACCGCCCAGGCGAGGGCGTTCGCCGCCTTCTTGGGGTCCACGACGACCGGGTTGAGCAGGTGCGGCAGGCCGTCGTACTGGCCCAGCTCGACGCGCTTGGGGTCGACGAGGATCATTTTGACCTGGTCCGGCGTGTCGCGCATGAGGATCGACGTGATGATCGAATTCATGCACGACGACTTCCCCGAGCCCGTCGAGCCCGAAATCAGGATGTGCGGCATTTCGGCGAGGTTCGCCATCACGGCGCGTCCGGCGATGTCGCGGCCCATGGCGACCTCGAGGGGGTGGGTGGTCGTGGTCTTCTTGGCCTCGGGGGAATCGAGGATGTCGCGCAGGGACACCAGCTGGCGCGTGCGGTTGGGCACCTCGACGCCGATGGCCGACTTGCCCGGAATCGGGGCCAGGATGCGCACGTCGGGCGACGCCATGGCGTAGGCGATGTCCTTGGAGAGGCTCGTGACCCGGGCCACCTTGACCCCGGGGCCGAGCTCGAGCTCGTAGCGGGTGACCGTGGGCCCGACCCGGCAGCCGACCAGCTTGGTCTCGACGCCGTGGGCCTCCAGCGCCCGCACCAGGTCGTCGCCGAGCGCGTCGATCTGGCGCTGGTCCTGGCGCATCTTCTTGGATTGCTCGAGCAGCGTGATGCTCGGCAGCGCCCAGGCGCCCGGTGCGCGCGGCGTCGCCGGGGCGGCGGGGGGCGGGACCGAGGCCACGGGCTCGGGCATGGGATCGGGCTCGTCGACGTCGATCTCGTCGGCCGGGTCCTCCTCTTGGTGCGGCGGAGCGTCGTCGGCCTCCGCGTCGAAGGGGACGGCGCGGCGCGAGGCGGCCTCCACCGGAGCATCGGCGCCGAGGTCGGACGTGATCACGAACGGCTTGCCGGCCCACAGCGAGGCGAACGTGCGCCAGATGTTCTTGACGGCCGACGTCGAGCGCGCCGTCCGGCCGTGGCGAGCGACACGCCCGTCGCCACCAGGACGGCCACGAGGATCACCGCGACGAGGAGGACAGCCGCGCCGGCCGGGCCGAGGCCACTGTGCAGCGGGCCGCCGATGGCCGCCCCGAGGTACCCACCGGCGTCCTTGAGCGCACCCGAGTTCGAGAAGCGCGGCGAACCCTTGGCCAGCTCGGCCAGTCCGCAGACGCCCAGCACGCCGAGGACCGAACCGACGGCCAGGCGCCAGGGGTCCGCCCCCTCGTGCTCCTCGTCCTTGTCCTCGTCGAACCCGGCCCGGTCGAGCAGGAGGGCCAGACCGGCGCCGAAAGAGACGAGGGGCAGCAGCACGCGCACCCAGCCGGCCACCAGCCCGAGGCCGGTGTCGATGCCGTGACCGATGGGGCCGAGTTGCTTGCCCCAGAGGGCCAGCGCCAGGAGGACGCCGAGCGTGATCAGCCCGACGGCCCACAGGTCACGGGCCTGGCGCCGCCAGAACGGGGGCCGCGGCGGTGGTGCCGGCGGCCGCTTGGCCCGGCTCGCCGGCTTCTTGGTGGTACGGGCGGCGGGGCGCGCCGAAGCGCCCCCGCGGGTCTTGGTCACCACAGTGCGGTCGAGATTAGTGGCTGACCTGGTCCTTTTTGTGGACACCCCGCCCGTTGCTTTACGAACATGTGTTCGCTATCGTAGCCCTCCATGGCACTGCGCTGGGCCCTGGCGGAGAGCGAGGCGGGCGGCACGCTCTTCGCCGACGAGCGGCTGGCGGAGCGCCACGTCGGCAAGGGTGCCTACGCCGGCATGGAGTTCCTCCACGTCAACGCCCGCAGCATCATCAACGCGGTGCCGGCGGAGAGCCGGATGCCCTTCCGGCACACGATCAACCCGTATCGAGGCTGCAGCCACGCCTGCGTCTACTGCTTCGCCCGGCCGACCCACGACTACCTCGGTCTCGGCATCGGGACGGACTTCGAGCGCAAGATCGTCGTCAAGGTCAACGCGGTGGAGCGGCTGCGCGCCGAGCTGCGCTCCCCGGCGTGGCACGGCGACCACATCGCCATGGGCACCAACACCGATCCGTACCAGCATGCCGAGGGCAAGTACCACCTGACCCGGGGCATCGTCGAGACGCTCTCGGGCTCCCGCAACCCGTTCAGCATCCTGACCAAGTCGACGCTCATCCTGCGCGACGCCGCCGTGCTAGCCGCGGCGTGCGAGCGCACGGAGGTGGGCGTGAGCTTCTCCATCGGCACGCTCGACCGCTCGGTGTGGAAGCTGACCGAGCCCGGCACTCCCCCGCCGGACCGCCGCGTCGAGGCCGTGCGCCGGTTGACCGCCATGGGCGTCCCGTGCGGCGTCCTGGTGGCGCCCGTGCTGCCGGGGCTCTCCGACTCCGAGGCCCAGCTGACCGAGGTGGTCGAGGCCTGCGCCGATGCCGGGGCGGTGTCCGTCTCCGGTGTGGCCCTGCACCTGCGCGGCCCGATGCGCACGCACTACTTCGACTGGCTCCAGGGCGTGCGGCCCGACCTCGTCCGCCTCCACCGGGAGCGCTTCCGGCGCGGCGCCTACCAGGAGGACGACGAGCGCCGACGGATTGAGGGGTTGGTGCAGGGGGCGGCACGGCGGTGCGGGGTGACGGGTCCGAACCGCTCCCGCGCCCGCCGGGGTCCGGTCGACGCCGGGGCCGAGACCCAGCCGCCGGCGCCGGCCACACCGGCGGGCGAGGCAGGGCAGCAACTGCGCCTCCTCTGAGGGGCGCGGCGACGCGGGGCCGTGCGCTCCCTATGATCGTGGCCTCATGCCGGGCGGAACGTCGATCGTGAGGGCGCGCCGCCGGGGTGCCCTGGGCCTGGCGGCCCTCCTCGCCGCCTCCGTGCTCGTCGCCCTCCCGGCCGCGCACCCGGGAAGCTCCATCGCCGCCGCCGCGTCCCCGCCCGGCGCCACGAACAGCTCCTACGCCATTGTCGACGCGGCGGGCGGCGTCATGACGTTCGGCGGCGCGGCCTACGACGGCGACACGCTCGAGGTCCCGTTGACCCAGCCCATCGTCGGCGGCACGGCCGATCCCAACGGCGGCTACTGGCTGGTGGCGTCCGACGGGGGCATCTTCTCGTTCGGCAACGCGCAGTTCTACGGCTCGACCGGTGGGATCGCGCTCAACAAGCCCATCGTCGGCATGGCGGCGACACCCGACGGTGGCGGCTACTGGCTGGTGGCGTCCGACGGGGGCATCTTCTCCTTCGGCGACGCGCAGTTCTACGGCTCGACCGGTGGGATGGCGCTCAACAAGCCCATCGTCGGCATGGCGGCGGCGGCGCACGGGCGCGGCTACTGGCTGGTGGCCTCCGACGGCGGCATCTTCTCCTTCGGCACGGCGCCGTTCCTGGGCTCGACCGGCGGCATCCACCTGAACCAGCCCGTCGTGGGCATGGCGGCGACCGCGGACGGCAGCGGGTACTGGCTGGTGGCCACCGACGGGGGCATCTTCACCTACGGCGACGCCGAATTCTGGGGCTCCGCCGGCAGCATCCACCTGAGCGAGCCCATCGTGGCGATGACGCCGACACCCGACGGGAACGGGTACTGGCTGGTCGGGCAGGACGCCGGTGTCTTCACCTACGGCGACGCCGCCTTCTCGGGCAGCGCCCAGTCGCCGCTCCATCCCCCCTACTTCCCCAAACCCCTGTCGAATCCGATCCCGGCCGTGGTGACGATCATCAACGAGGGGACGGGACCGCAAGCCACCCACCAGGGCATGCAGCGGGTGGCCTTCTCGGGCGACTCGCTGTCCCTCTACGAAGGCGACTACGTGGAGCAGACCGACCCGCCCTACGACGTCGACAACGGGGCGGCGGCCGGCTGCGGCTACACCGACGGCGAGCCGACCATCCCGTGGAGCAACCCGCGCTCGGTCTACATCAGCCCCGGGGCCTGTGCGCTGTGGGCGACGCAGCTGCAATGGGTCGTCTCGCGCTTCCATCCCGACGTCACCGTGATTCAGACTGGCTACTGGGAGACGCAGGACCGCCAGTTCAACGGCGCCTACACGACGCTGGCCAACCCCGCCTACGCGGCCTTCATTCAGGACAACCTGGCCCAGGCGGTGCAGATCGCCCACTCCGACGGGGGCGCGGTCATCCTCTCCACGTCGCCCTACTTCGACGACGGGACGCCGAACGCCCTCGTCGACGACTACAACCAGATTGTGCAGTCGGTCGCCTCGGCGTACCCCTACGTGTCGATCGACGACCTCTTCACCGTGCTCGACCCCGGTGGGGCCTACTCGACGGTGGTGGACGGCCTCGTCGCCCGCGGCCCCGACGGGGTGCACATCACCCAGGCGGGGGTGGACACGCTCATTGAGCCCGCCCTCAACCAGATCATCGCCAACGTGGCGGGGGCCGTCTACGCCGGCGGGGCGTAGGCGCCCAGCGGCGGCGTGACCGTCACGGCCATCGCCCACCGCGGCGAGCCCGTCGGTCACCGGGAGAACACGCTGCCGGCCTTCGAGGCGGCCGCCGCGGCGGGGGCGGACATGGTCGAGATCGACCTGCGCCGCACCCGCGACGACGCCATCGTCGTCCTGCACGACCAGACGCTCGAGCGCCTGTGGGGCCGCGCCGCCTCGGTGGGCGACGTGGACCTGGCCGACGTGGCCGCGCTCGGCGAGGGCGACGTGCGCATCCCCACCCTGCCCGCGGTGCTCGACGCGGTGGCGCTGCCCTTGATGGTCGACTTCACCCGCCGCGAGACGGTGGCGGGCGGGCTGCAGGCAGTGCAGGAGGCCGGGGCGCTGGACCGCTGCCTGTTCGTGACCGGCAACGTGGCCGCCTTGCGCCAACTGCGGGACCTCTCGGCGGCGGCACGCATCGGGCTCACCTGGCTGGACGGTCCGGAGCCGCCGCTGGCACTCCTGCGCGACCTGCGGGCGGAGTACTGGAATCCCATGGCGGACCTGGTGACCCCCGAGGGCGTGGCCGCGGTGCACCATGGCGGGTTGCGCGTCTCGACCTGGACCGTCGACGCGCCCGAGGAGATGACGCGGGTGCTCGAGGCGGGCGTCGACGCGGTCGTGAGCAACCGGATCGCTGCCCTGGTCGCCCACCTCGGGCGCTGATCAGACGCACATCCCGGCGAAGAGGCGGTGGACCCGGCGGTCCGCCGTGAGCTCGGGATGGAACGACGACGCCAGCACTGGCCCCTGGCGCACCAGCACGGGCACGCCGTCGAGCGTCGCCAGTACGTCGACCGCGGCGCCGACAGAGACCACGAGAGGGGCCCGGATGAAGACGGTGGGCAGGGCCGGGCCCTCGCCCGACCCGAACACGATGTCGGCCTCGAAGGACCGCTCCTGGCGCCCGTAGCCGTTGCGGCGGACGACCGCGTCGAGCACGCCGAAGGTGCGCTGGTCCGGACGGCCGTCGAGCACCTCGCCGGCGACCAGCACCAGCCCGGCGCACGTGCCGAGGACGGGCAGCGGGTGCTCCGCGTCGCCGAGCCGCGCCGCTACCGCGTCGAACAGGCCGGTGGACTCGAGGAGCATCGACAGGGTGGTCGACTCGCCACCGGGCAGGACCAGGCCCGAGAGTCCCTCGAGATCGCCCGGCCACTTGACGGGACGGGCCTCGCAGCCCACCTCGGACAGCGCAGCCCGGTGTTCGCGCACGTCGCCCTGCAGGTCCAGGATCCCCACCACGGGTCCCGTCCCCGGCTCCGAGGAGCCCGCTACCACCCCCGGTCGGCGAGATGCTCGCCGTACTGCGACGCCTCGAGACCCCGCATGGCCTCACCGAGGCCGCGCGACACCTTGGCGACGTGCTCGGCGTCGGCGTAGTGGGCCGTCGCCTCGACGATCGCCGAAGCCGTGCGGGCGGGGTCCGACGACTTGAAGATCCCCGAGCCCACGAAGACCGCCTCCGCGCCCAGCTGCATCACGAGCGCGGCGTCCGACGGCGTGGCGATGCCGCCGGCGCAGAACAGCGGCACCGGGAGCTTGCCGGTCTCGGCGATCTCCTGGACCAGGCTGATCGGCGCGCCGAGCTCCTTGGCCCAGCCGTAGAGCTCCGCGCTGTCCGCCTGCGTCAGGGCGCGGATGGTGCCGAGAATGGAGCGCAGGTGGCGCACGGCCTCGACGATGTTCCCCGTGCCCGCCTCACCCTTGGAGCGGATCATGGCCGCGCCCTCGGACATGCGGCGCAGGGCCTCGCCCAGGTTGGTGGCCCCGCAGACGAACGGGACCGTGAACGGCCACTTGTCGATGTGGTTCGCCTCGTCGGCCGGTGTCAGCACCTCGGACTCGTCGATGAAGTCGACGCCGAGCGACTGCAGCACCTGGGCCTCGGCGAAGTGCCCGATGCGGGCCTTGGCCATGACCGGGACCGTCACGGCCTCCATGATCCCCTCGATCAGCACCGGGTCGCTCATGCGGGCCACCCCGCCGTCCCGGCGGATGTCGGACGGCACGCGCTCGAGCGCCATGACCGAGACCGCGCCGGCGTCCTCGGCGATCTTGGCCTGCTCGGCGTTGACGACGTCCATGATGACGCCACCACGCAGCATGTCGGCCAACCCGCGCTTCACGGTGAAGGTCCCGGTTGTCATCGGTCCAGTCTACGAGGGCTGGCCGCCCCTTCTCACCACTCGCTCAGCGCGGCGGCCCTGACCGAGGTGGCGTCGAGGTCCCCGGGGGGCACGACGTCGTCACGGTGCCCCACGGAGGGGTCGATCCACACCCAGCGTGTGGACCCGAACCGGGACGCGGAGGCGAAGAAGGAGCCCACCGCCGGGGCGGGAGCGGCCATCATCGTCTTGAGGGCGCCGAGCAGGCCACGCGGGAAGCGCACCGCCGACGCCCCGACGACATCGGCCCGGTACTCGCGGCTCTCGCCCACGCAGCGCCGCAGCGTGCCGGCCCCGCCGAAGATCGTCCCCAGCGTGATGCCGACGCACGACACACCGTTGTCGCCCCGCTTCACGTGCGCCAGCTCGTGGGCGATCACGCCCTCGAGCTCAATCGGATTGAGCCGATGCATGAGCCCGGTCGTCACGACGAGGACGGAGCGCCGGGCGTCACGGCCGAGCGCGCAGGCGTTGGGCACGTCGTCGTCCAGCATGTAGAGCGAGGGCATGCTCAACCCGAAGGTGGCACACAGGCCCTCGGTCACGTTCGACAGCCGCCGCTCGACCTCCTCGTGGATCGGCACCGCGCCGATGCGGTTGAGGGCGAAGGAAGGGGCCAGGCGCCACAGGCCGAACATCGCGGCGAGGCCGGCGACGACGAACACGACGATGCCGCCGATGATGGAGAGCGTGACCCCGACGAGCGCGCCGAGCAGCAGCGCAGGGAGCAGTGCGGCCAGCGCACACAAGGTGATGGCCCGGCGGCGGTTCGCGGCCACCTCCGCGGGAAAGACCTGAGGGGCACCGAGGGTCGGCGCCACCGGGAGCGGCGCCGGAGGCGGGACCGGCGCCAGTGCGACGGAGGACCGCGGCGGCGCGCTGCGCTGCCGCGAGCCCGAACGGGTCTGCGACCGGTTGCCTCCGCCTCCGCCCTTGCCCTGACCCTGGGGGGAGCGCTGACGGCCGCCGCCCCCGCCGCCTCCCTGGGCCTTGCGTTGCCCGCTGGAGCCCCCGCGGGCGCTGGGGTTGTTGCCCCCGCCCCCGGACCTCCCGCCCCCGCTTGCGTTGTTGCCGCCACCACCGCCGCCCGAGGAGCGGCTGCGGTTGCGATTGCGGTTCCTGCTCCGGTTGCGGTTGGCCCCCCCGGAGCCGCCCGCCGCGCCTGCGCCGCCGGCGGCGGGCCGGCCGGACGTCCCCGAACCCTCTTGTTGATCGGCCATGAGGCCCTGCAGCCTACGACCTGGCGGTCACCGTCCCCGGACCGGGTCAGACGGGGTGGCGGCCGTGGCCGGCGCGGTAGGACTCGATCGCCCGCGCATAGATCTCGACGTAGCGCTCGGCCAGCGTCTCCATCGACCACTCCCGGGCGTACTCGGTCGCGGCCTTGAGGGCCACGGCCGTCGAGGGCGCGGCCGCATCGGCCAGTGCGGCGTCGAGGGCGCGGGCCAGCGCAGGGGCGTCGCCGGGAGCAACCAGCGTGGCGTGGCCGCCCGACGCCATGCGATAGCCCTCGATGTCGGAGGCCACCACCGTGCAGCCGGCGGCCATCCCCTCGAGCAGCACCATGCCGAAGGACTCCCCCTGCAGCGAGGGTGCACACAGCACGTCCGCCCCGGCCAGGCGGGAGGCCACCTCCGCCTCGCTCAGCACACCCAGCCAGTGCACCCGATCCGAAGGGGGGTGCCGCCGGCGCTGCACCTCGGTGGCCGGACCGTCACCCGCCACCCACAAGACGGCCGTCCGCTCCACCATGGCGAAGGCATCGAGCAGGACGTGCAGGCCCTTGCGTGCCTCGTGGCGGCCGAGGAACAGGACGGCGGGCCTGCCCCCTGCATCACCATGCGGCGAGGCCGACTCGAAACGCTCCATGTCGACCCCGTTGAACAGCACCTCGAAGTCGCCCCCGCCCGAGCTCAGTCCCGTCTGGCGCGCGGACTCCGACACGGCCACGCGGATCTGCATGCGCCGCCCCACCAGCTCGGCGAGCGGCCGTAACGGTCGCACCCAGCGGCTGACCCCGGCCCGGTGGTAGGTGCCGACCATCGGGAGGGGCGCCCTGAGCACGAAGCCGTAGGACGCCATCGGGGCCAAGGGCTCGTGCAGGTGGACCACGTCGAAGTCGCCGGTGCGCACGAAGCGCTCGGCGCGCGCCGCGGCGGTGGGCCACAGCGCCACCGGGGCGACCGACCCGTTCGAGTGCAGCGCCACGGAACGGCCGATGACGTAGTGCTCGCCGGCGGCCGCCGGCACCTCGTCGCCACGGCCCGCCGGCGCCAGGACGGTGACCTCGTGGCCCGACATCCGCAACGAGCGGGCCAAACCGACGACCTGGCCCTGGACGCCGCCAGGACGCGACAGCGCGTAAGGCGAGAGCATGGCGATCCTCATCTGGGGTCGCTCGGCCAGTTCGGCTGGTAGAGGTGCCACTGCTCGGGACGGGCCCGGATGTCGTGCTCGAACGTCGTGGCCAGGTCCTGGGTCACCCGCGCGATGTCCTCGCGCATTCTGCCCTGGCGGCTGGTGTCGAGCGGCGGGTGCACCACGCCAGTGTGCCAATTGCCCGGGCCCGAGTACACGACCACGGGAAGCAGCGCCGCCCCGGTCCGCAACGCCAACGCGGCGGCGCCTGCCGGCAAGGTGGTCTGCTCCCCGAAGAACTCGACCTCGACCCCGTTGCCGACCAGGTCCCGGTCGCTGACCAGCCCGGCGATCTCGTTCGCCTTGAGCGCCCGCAGCAAGGCCGAGCTCGAACCATCGCCGAGGGGCACTGCCGTCAGCCCCATGGCGGCTCGTTGCCCCACGAACCATTCGAAGAGCTCCTCGGGCTCGAGTCGCTCCACCACGGCGGTCATCGGCATGCCCTCGAGCCCGAGCCAGGCGCCGCCCCACTCCCAGCTCCCGACGTGGGGCAGGGCCATCACCACGCCGCGCCCGCGGTCGACGGCCCCACGGAGATGGTGCTCGCCCTCGAGGATCTGGAAGCGGGCGCGCACCCCGGCTGCGCTCTCGTAGGGCAGCCGGGCGCCGTCGCTCCAATAGCGCGCGTAGGAGTCGAAGGTGCGCCTGCTCCAGCGCTGCACCAGGACGGGATCGGGCGCCACGCCCGGCGCGCACTCGCTGGCCAGCACGCGCCGCATGTGGCGTTCGTTCATGGCGAGGGCGGGACCCCCGCGCTGGGCCATGACCCGGGCCACGCCCCGGGCGATCCCCTGCGCCACCGGCTCGGGCAGGTGGCCCATGGCGGCGGCGAGGCCGCGGTAGGTCAGGTACTTCGACCGGGCGCGCCAGCCGCGGGCGGGTTCGAGCTCGTGGTCGTCGGTCACGACGGGCGAGGGAGGCTGATCAGGACGCGGGTGGCGTGCGCCGCGTGGCGCGGCGCGGGCCGGTGGTGCCGGAATGTCCCCGGGCCGCACGGCGGCGTTCCCGCAGCGTCCGACCTGAGCGGCTGCTCAACGACTCCTGCCGCCGCGCCCGCCAGCGCCCCACCGGCGCACCGGTGGTCCGGGACAAGTCCCGACGAGGCACGCCGGTCGACTCGCGGGCCTCGCGCCAGGCTCGCCAACGCGAGTCGACCCGTCCCTCGCGCCACGCTTCGATGCGGCGCCGGATGACGGCGTCGCGTCCGGATGCGGCATTCCAGACCTTGACGAAGCGGGAGACGGCGGTGAACGAAACGAGGGCGAGGAGGACCCAGAGCACGGGCACGAAGATGACGGTGCTCAAGAAGGAGACGCCCAGCAGGAACATGCGCTCGCCGCGCTCCATGAGGCCACCCTTGGCCGAGAGCCCAAGCGACTCCGCCTTGGCCCGCTCGTAGGAGACGAGCGCGGTCACGGCCAGGATCCCCATGGGCAGCAGCGCGAGGTGGCCGTCCCCCCGGTTCAGCAGGTACCAGGCGCACCCGAACATGAGCACGGCATCGGCGATCCGGTCGGTGACCGAGTCGAAGAAGGCGCCGCGGACCGACGCCGTGCCCGCCGCCTTGGCGACCGGCCCGTCGAACAGGTCATGCATGCCGGTGATGATCAAGAAGACGATGGCGAGGTAGAAGTGACCCGACGCCACCAGGACGGCGGTTGCCGACGCCGACACGAGGCCGGTCGCGGTGAGCACATCAGCGGTGATGCCATGGCGGTGCAGTGTCTGGCCCACCGGACCGGTGGTGCGGTCCACGGCGGTTCGCCAACGACCGTCGAACATGAAGCTCCTCGTCGTGCGCGGCCCGGGACAGGGTTCCGGCGCTGTGAGACACGAGGTTACCATCCGTCCCCCGAAACCCGGGGCGCCGACGGCCGGGGGACCCGCCCGTCGGGCACGACCCCGTGGGCGCCGCGGACGGCCGCTAGGGTGCTGCATTCCTGGTGACAGGCCCCATCGGGCCGCGGGGAGCGCAATCCCGGGCGTCCCCCGGGGCGTATATCAGAGCAACACCGACCCCAGAGGACCACCGTGCACTCCATCCGAACCATCCCCCTTCTGCCGCTGGCCGCGCTGGCCACGCTGGCCACGCTGGCCACGCTGGCCGCCGGAGCCACCGTCGCGTCGGCCGGGCCGGCAGCCGCGTCCACCTCCACGACCACCGTCAAGGCCACCGAGACCGACTTCCACATCGCCCTCTCCAAGAGCTCCTTCAAAACGGGCAGGTACGTCTTCGACGCGGTGAACAAGGGCCACACCACCCACGCCCTCATGATCACCGGGCCCGGGATCAAGATGGCCATGACCAAGGACATCTCGCCCGGGCAGAGCGCCACCCTGGCGGTGACGCTCAAGAAGGGTGCCTACGACATCTCTTGCCCGATCCCGGGGCACAAGGCCCTGGGCATGAACGTCAACATCAACGTCGGTGGCACGCCCAAGCCGAGCGGCACCGGCACCGGCAGCGGTGGCGGGACGAGCAGCGCCGGCGGCGGGGGGGCCGCCTTCTGATCATGGCCGTCGGGTAGCGTCGCCAGCCGAGATGGCCACGCGCGACACGCGTGGACGCACGTGAGGTGATGGTGCCGGTGTCCGATCCGAGCAGTGCGGGAGCGCTGCGAGCCGTGCTGCCCGACCCCACCCTCGACGTGTCGATCGTTGTCCCGTACTACAACCCCGGCAATCGACTACGCGCGACGGTCGAGGACATGGTGCGGGTGCTCGATGCGTCGGGCATGACCTTCGAGATCATCGCCGTGTCGGACGGGTCCACCGATGGCAGCCCGTTCACGCTCGCGGGCTTCCCCGAGAGCGTCGTGCGCCGGATGTCCTTCGCCGAGAACGTCGGCAAGGGACGGGCGCTGCGGGCCGGGCTCGCGACCGGACGGGGGCGGTATCTCGGCTTCATCGACGCCGACGGCGACATCTCCCCCGAGCTGCTCGCACCGTTCGTCTCCATCATGCGGTCCGAGCAGCCCGACATCATCATCGGCAGCAAGCGCCACCCCGAGTCCTCGGTGCACTACCCACCGCTGCGCCGCCTCTACTCGTGGGGCTTCCAACACCTCATCGCGCTGCTGTTCCGCCTGCACGTCAAGGACACCCAGGTCGGGATAAAGCTGGTGGACCGCAAGGTCATCACCGACGTCCTGCCGCTGCTGCGCGAGAGCCGCTTCGCGCTCGACCTCGAGCTGCTGGTGTTGGCGCGCCGCCTCGGCTACACGCGCATTGTGGAGGCGCCGGTGCGGATCCGGGAGCGTTTCGGCAGCACGATCTCGCTCAAGGCCGTGTGGCTGCTCCTCGTCGACACCATCGCCCTCTTCATCCGCTACTCGGTCCGCCACGACTACGACGCCGCACTGGCGGCCCGGGCGGGACGGGGCGACACCGCCACGCCCGACCCGGGCTGATCGGCCGATCGGCGGAGCCCGAGCGGCGCCACACGAGCGGTCGTACACTCCAACCAACGAGCCGGTTCAGGCCCACCTGAACGGACGGAGGACGGAGGACCAGGTGCCACACGACCCGACCGCTATCCGCAACGTCGCCCTCGTCGGCCATCACGGCGCCGGCAAGACCACGCTCGCCGAGGCGCTGCTGGCCGCCACCGGCTCGATCGCGCGGCGGGGATCGGTCGAAAAGGGCAGCACGGTCATGGACTTCGAGCCCGAGGAGGTGGCGCGCCAGCTCTCCATCTCCACCAGCCTGGCCCCCTTCACGGTCAACGGGGTGAAGGTCAACCTGCTCGACACGCCCGGGTACGCGGACTTCGCCGGCGAGATGCTCACCGCGCTGGCCAACGTCGACCTGGCCGTGATCGTGGTCAGCGCCACCGACGGCGTGCAGGCCCAGACCGAGGACGCCTGGCGCGCCGCGGCCCGCTTGGGCGTGCCGCGGGTCGTCGTGATCAACAAGCTCGACCGGGAACGGGCCGACTTCGACCGCACGCTGGCCGAGATCCGGGCCTCCTTCGGCGCCGGCGTGGCGCCGGTGGAGCTCCCCATCGGCCACGAGGCGGACTTCCACGGCGTGATCGACCTGCTCGACGACACGGCCACGCACTACGACGTGCGGGCGGGCGCGGCGGCGATCGACGGGACGGTGCCCCCGGCCGGCCACGAGGGTCCCATTCCCGACGAGCTCGTGGACGAGGAGCACACGGTGCACGAGCAGCTCGTCGAGGGCATCGTGGTGGGCGACGACGACCTGACCGAGCGGTATCTCAACGGGGAGACCATCGACTACGCCGAGCTCGAGAAGAGCCTCGCCGGAGGGGTCGCCTCGGCCAGCGTGTTCCCGGTTCTGTGCTGTTCGGCCGCCAGCGGTGTGGGCGTCGACCGGCTGGCCCGCCTGATTGAGGAGCTCTGCCCCAGCCCGGGGTCGCGGCCGCCGGTCCTGGCCACGGCCGGCACCGAGACCGCCGAGATCCCCTGCGACCCCGGAGGCCAGACGCTGCTGACGGTGACCAAGACCTTCAACGACGGGCACGCCGGCAAGATCTCCCTCTGCAAGGTGGTCTCGGGCACGCTGCAGCCCGATGCCGTCCTCGTCAACGCGCGTACCCGGGAGGAGGAGCGGCTGCACGCGCTGCAGAGCATCGCCGGCCACGCCACGGCGCCGGCGACGAGCGTCCCCGCGGGCGACTTCGTGGCCGTGCCCCGGCTCAACGGGACCCGCACGGGCGACACCCTCGCACCCAAGGGCCAGCCGGTCGTGGTGCCGCCGCCGGCGCTGCCGGCGCCGGCGCTCCGGGTGGCGGTGAAGCCGGCGACGCGGGCCGACGACGACAAGCTCATGTCGGCGTTGCACCGGCTGCTGGACGAGGACCCGTCCCTGACGGTGACCCGCGACGACGAGACCCACCAGACGATCCTCGGGGTGAGCGGAGAGGTGCACCTGGCCGTGACGCTCGAGCGGCTCGAGCGCAAGTGCAACGTCCACGTCGAGCGGGAGGAGCTGCGCATCCCCTACCGCGAGACCATCACGCGTGAGGCGGCGGCGGAGGGCAAGCACAAGAAGCAGTCGGGTGGCCACGGTCAGTTCGGCGTCTGCCACCTCCGCCTCGAACCGCTGAGCCGGGGCGAGGGGTTCGCGTTCCGCGACGAGGTCGTCGGCGGCGCGATCCCCCGCCAGTACATCCCCGCCGTCGAGAAGGGCGTGCTCGAGACGTTCGACGCCGGCGGCGTCCACGGCTACCCGGTGGTCGACATCGCCGTCACCGTCGACGACGGCAAGGCGCATTCGGTGGACTCCAACGAGGTGAGCTTCAAGATGGCGGCGGCGCTGGCCGTGCGGACGGCCATGGCGGAGGCGGGTCCGATCGTGCTGGAGCCGATTTCGCGGCTGGAGGTCACCATCCCGGCCGAATGCCAGGGCGACGTGCTCGGTGATCTGCACTCCCGGCGGGCCCGCATCGTCGGGACCGAGGCGACAGCCGACGCCGGCTACCAGACCGTGACCGCCACGGCGCCCACCGCCGAGCTCACCCGCTACGCGGTGGACCTGCGGGCGCTGACCGGCGGACGGGGCTCTTTCACCGAGGCGCACGAGCGCTACGACGCCGTGCCCGAGCACCTCGCGGCGTCGATCCCGACGCTGGCGGGCTGATCATCCCAAGAACGGGAAGGTGTGCTGGAAGCGCACGGGGATTTTGCTGAGGACGAGCGTGCCCAACAGCCGGTTGCCCGGCGTGGTCACCACGGCCACGGCCAACGTGCCCGAGCGGTGCCCCAGCGGTTTGGACACCTCTGACGAGGTGAAGTGGCCGGAGTACCCGGCGATGCAGATGGCCTGCTTCTTGGGCACGTCGTCGGCCAGCCGGCCGTAGAGCCTCGGGGCGATGCTGTGCAGGTTGCTCAAGCTGTACTTGCGCACGCCCTCGAGGTGGCCGTGGCCCCCGACCGCCTTGGCCGCCGTCGGCAGAGCCAGGTAGCACGAGCTGGCCGAGGTTCCCGAGTCGGTCCGGGCGGACGAGCACGACGCCAGCAACGAGGCTGCCAGGACCAGGCCGCCGACTCGGGAGCGGAAGCGGACCGCTCTCACTCGGCACCTCCGAGCGGGACCGGCGCCGGCGACCCGTAGGCCTCGGGGCCGGCCTCGACCTCGCTCGCGAGCGCTTGGCGGGGCCAGCGCCCGCGGCGGACCTGCAGCGCCAGCTGACCGATGAAGAGCCACCCGACCACGAGGATCATCCAGAAGCTCACGATCCGGTACAACAGCACGGCATAGGCCGTGCTCGCCTCGGGCCCGCCGAAGGCGACCAACGCCACGGTGATGGAACCTTCGACGACGCCCAGACCGCCCGGGGTGATGGGCAGCGAGGCGGCGAGCTGGCCGGCGCCGTAGGCGAGCAGCAGCCCCTTCCACGGGATCGGGACCCCGAGGGCGAGGAACATCATGGCGAAGCAGGCGCAGTCGAGCAGCCAGTTGATCGTGCCCCACGTGATGATGCGCCCGATCTGAGTCCAGCTGAGGCGGACGGCCGTCATCCAGGCGATCACGCGGTCGATCAGGGCGACGGTGTCACCCCGGGGCCGGCCGGTGACCGCCACGGTGAACCGGAGGGCCCACGACAGCACCGCGTGGAGGGGGCGTTCGTAGACGAAGAGCGAGCCGATGCCGAGCAGGACGACGAACGTGCCGATGAGGACGGGCACGAGGTCGAGGGAGGCGCCCTCCTGGGTGGCGACGCCCAAGCCGAGGATGGCGAGCAGGGACAGGCTCACCGAGGCCGCGACGAGCGTGCCGACGAGCGCCCAGACGGCCAGCGTGTTGTCGGCGCCGAAGCGACGGAACCAACGGAAGCCGTAGACCGAGGCGAAGGCGTTGCCGATGGGGAGCGAGTTGGTGATGGCCTGCGACGAGAACGTCAGTTTGACCAACGGCCTCCAAGGGGCGCGCAGGTGGCCCGCCTTGAGGAGCTCGAACTGCATGGCGGCGAAGCAGTAGTAGGAGCCGACCTCGGCCACCACCGCCGGCGGCACCCACCACCAGTCGAAGGTCCGGAAGACGGTGCTGAAGCCCTCGAGCTCGGAGGTCTTGGAGGAGAGCACCCACACAGCGACCCCGACGAGCGCGAACCCGATGATGATGCGGGCAGCCGGCCACGCCTTCCGGAGCGCGCCACGCAGCCGCCGACGGCCCCGGTCGGGTGGCGGCGTGGCGGGGCCGGTCGTCGTCGCGGCGGATCCACCCTCGCTCGTGACGACCCCGTCGGGGCGCGTCCCCACGGCGCACCCCCGGCCCGCGGGGACGTCGGGCCCCTCGGGCGGCGTGCTAGCTGGGCCAGGCGTCGGTGAGCCTCTTCCAGGAGAGCTGCAGCGTCTCGGGCATGACCCGTGTCTCGGCCACCGACGTCATGAAGTTGGTGTCGCCGGACCAGCGCGGCAGCACGTGGAGATGGAGGTGCGCCGGGATGCCCGCGCCCGCCGCCCGGCCGAGGTTGGCGCCCATGTTGAGGCCGTCGGGGTCGTAGGCGGCGTCGATCGCCGCCACCGACGCCTGCGTGGCCGTCCACAATTCGCCGGACTCGTCGGCGGTGAGGTCGCCCAGAGAGCCGGCATGCCGCAGGGGCAGGACGAGGACGTGCCCGCTGGCGTAGGGATAGGCGTTCAACACGGCGAACGTCGCCTCGCCGCGCCACACGACGAGGTTGTCCTCCGAGGGCGGGCCGCTGGCCGCCAGCCGGCAGAACACGCAGTCGGCCGCGTCCTGGGAGATGCCGCCACGGCGCTCGCGTTCCGTCGCCTCGACGATGTACTCGCGGCGCCAGCCGGCCCAGAGATGTTCGAGGCTCACGGCGCAGCCCGCCGCCCGCTCACGCGTTCGCCGGGGCGGGCGCCCTGTCCTCGGGAAGGCCCTTGCGGTCGACCTCGTCGACGACTTCCCTCACGAGGTCGGCCACGGGCACGCCCTGCTCGGGCCTGGTCGTCCAGCTGCGCCGGTTCACACCCACCGTCCCGGCCGCCACGTCCTGGTCGCCCACGACGAGGATGTAGGGGATCTTGGCCATTTTGGCCCGGCGGATCAGTCCCCCCAACTTCTCGCCGCTGCCCTCGGCCGTCGCCCGCAGCCCCGCCTTCGCGCAGGCGTCGACGACGGAGCGGGCGTAGTCGGCGTGCGCGTCGGTCACGGGGATGACGCGCACCTGCTCGGGGCTCAGCCACGTGGGCAGCGCACCGGCGTAGTGCTCAATGAGGACCGCCATGAAGCGCTCCACCGAGCCGAACAGCGCCCGGTGGATCATGATCGGTTGGTGGCGTTGGTTGTCGGCGCCGATGTACTCCAGCCCGAAGCGGTGCGGCAGCTGGAAGTCGAGCTGCACGGTCGACATCTGCCACGTCCTGCCGATGGCGTCGCGGGCCTGCACGGAGATCTTGGGGCCGTAGAAGGCCCCGCCACCCTCGTCCATCACCAGCTCGAGGCCCATCTCCAGCGCCGTCGCCCGCAACGCCTCGGTGGCCACCTCCCAATCCTCGTCGGAGCCGACCGCCTTGCCGGGCGGCTTGGTCGACAGCTCCAGGTAGAACTCGTTGAGCCCGTAGTCGCGCAGCAGGTCGAGCACGAAGTGCAGCGTGCGGACGAGCTCGACGTCCATCTGCTCGCGGGTGCAGAAGATGTGGGCGTCGTCCTGGGTCATGCCGCGCACGCGGGTGAGGCCCTGCAGCACGCCGGACTTCTCGTAGCGGTAGACCGTGCCGAACTCGAAGAGCCGCATCGGCAGCTCGCGGTAGGAGCGCTGGTGGCTCTTGTACACGAGGATGTGGAACGGGCAGTTCATCGGCTTGAGGTAGTACTGCTGCCCCCCGTCGAGCTCCATGGGCGGGTACATGCCCTCGGCGAACCAGTCCAGGTGGCCCGACTGCTCGAAGAGGGCGCTCTTCGTGATGTGGGGCGAGTTGACGAAGTCGTAGCCCGACTCCACGTGGCGCTGCCGCGAGTACTCCTCCATCAGGCGCCGGATGGTGCCGCCCTTCGGATGGAAGACGGCCAGGCCCGACCCGATCTCCTCGGGGAAGCTGAAGAGGTCGAGCTCGGCTCCGAGCTTGCGGTGGTCGCGCCGCTCGGCCTCTTCGAGCTGGAGCAGGTAGGCGGCGAGCGCCTTCTCGGACTCCCACGCCGTCCCGTAGATGCGTTGCAACTGCTCGCGCTTCTCGTCGCCGCGCCAGTACGCCCCCGCCACCCGCATGAGCTTGAAGTGACCCAGCCGGCCGGTCGAGGGCACGTGCGGCCCCCGGCAGAGGTCGATGAAGGCGTCGGTGTTGCGGTAGGTGCTGACCACCGAACCGGCGGCGTCGATCTCGTCGGCGCCGATGCCCACGGCCTCGATGATCTCCTGCTTGAAGGGCTGGTCGGCGAAGATCTCGAGCCCCTCCTCCAGCGTGTGGACGTGGCGGACGAAGGGCTGGTCCTCCTTGATGATGAGCCGCATCTCCGCGTCGATCCGGTCCAGGTCGTCATCGCTGAAGTGGGCGCCGCCGGGCAGCTCGAAGTCGTAGTAGAAGCCGTTCTCTATCACCGGCCCGATGGCGTACTTGGCCCCGGGCCAGAGCCGGCGGACCGCCTGGGCCATGACGTGGGCGGTCGAGTGGCGCAGCACCTCGCGCCCGGCGTCGGACTCCGCCGTCACGATGGCGACCCGCGCCCCGTCGGGGAGCGGTAGCTCCAGATCCGCCTCGCGGCCGTCGACGGTGACGAGGACGGCCGCCTTGGCCAGCCGGGAACCGATGGACTGGGCGAGCTCCAGGCCCGTCGTGCCCTCAGTCAACTCCCGCGTCGAGCCATCGGGAAGATCAACTGAGATGACGCCTGGCATCGCGCTTCCTTTCCTCGTCCGCCGGCCGGTTTTGCCTGGTCCGGACTCCGCTGGTGGTGCACCAAGGGTACCGGACGACCCTCTCGGGGCCGGCCCATCGCTCAGAGCGTGACGCCGAGGAGACCCGCCCCGGCCGCGACCGGTCGGCCGGCCGCGGCCTCGTCGTCGAGGGCACGCAACGCGCCAGGGGTGTCGAGGTCGGCATCGAGCGCCGCCCGCACGGCGGCCAGCCCGGCCGGCCCACCGTCGCCGTCGTCAGGCGCGCTGCCGCCACAGCGCCAGCCGGGCGGCCGCCGCCGGCATGTCCTCGTCGGTGCGCCAGTCCCAGTCCCCCCGGTAGTGGTGCGCCAGGAGGGCGAGCCGCACGGCGGCCGGGTCCCACTCCTTGCACAGGTCGCCGACGAACACGAGATTGCCCAGCGACTTCGACATCTTCGTGCCGCCCAGTCCCACCAGGCCCACGTGGAACCACAGCCGGACGAAGCGCTCGCCGGTCACGGACTCGGACTGCGCCGTCTCGCATTCGTGATGGGGGAACACGAGGTCGCGCCCGCCCCCGTGGATGTCGATCGTCTCACCGAGCTCGCGCAGCACGAGGGCGGAGCACTCAATGTGCCATCCGGGCCGTCCGGGGCCCCAACGCGACTCCCAGGCCGGCTCGTCGGGCAGCGACGGCTGCCACAACACGAAGTCGAGCGGGTCCCGCTTGTTCGGGTCCTCGGGGTGGCCGCCGTGCTCGGCGGCCAGCACCAGCATGCGGGCGCGGTCGTAGCCGCTGATGCGGCCGAACTCGGGGAAGGTGGCCACGCTGAAATAGACCGACCCGCCGGACTCGTAGGCGAACCCGCCCTCGAGCGCGGCGCCGATCAGCGAGAGGATCTCCGAAATGGCCGAGGTGGCCCGCGGCTCGGAGTACACGGGCAGGAGGTTGAGCAGGCCCATCTCGGCGTCGAAGCGCGCCATCTCCTCGGCGGCCAGGTCGAGATAGTGCACACCGAGCTCGCGGGCCTTGCGCAGGATGTCGTCGTCGACGTCGGTGACGTTGCGCACGCACTTGGTCTGATGCCCGGCGTCGCGCAGGCGGCGCTGCAGCATGTCGAAGTACAGGTAGACGGCGGCGTGCCCCAGGTGCGCCGAGTCGTAGGGCGTGATCCCGCACGAGTACATGGTCACCAGCGGTCCCGCCTCGAGCTCGACGATCTCCCCACGCGCCGTGTCGTACAGCTGCACAGCTACAGACCAGCGATCCTCAGCGTGGAATGTGCCTTGTGCTTGATGTTGAGGGTGATGCAGACGGCGGTGAACGCCTCAATCGCCGCGGCCTGGTTCAAGCTGCCGGCGTCGAGTGGTCGCAGGCCCGGCATCTGCTCCACGAGGGCGAGCGTCATGACAGTCGCCTCCGGATGGTCCGAGCACACGAGCACATCAGCTTCCAACCCCGATTCGAGGTTTTCCATTTCCGAGGCCGGCAGGTGGTGGAAGGCGGCCGCGACCAGGCTCTGCGGCAGGGCGGCCTGCACGGCCGCGGCCATGGACCCGCGGGGCGGGATGAGGGCGAGCATCTCGCGCCCCTCCTTCGCCAGGGCGTTCACCATGGAGATCACGACTTTGCCCCCGAGCGGCTCGTGGAGGGACCGCACGGTCGCAAGGGCGCTGTCCCACGGCGTGGCCAGGACCACGATGTCCGCCTCGGCCGCCCCGGCGTTGTCCGCCCCGCCGAGGGCCAGGTCGCTGTCGGGCCAGCGGGCCACCACCTCGCTCGCCACCGCCGCCGCCCGTTCGGCGTCGCGTGAGCCCAGCGTGACCCCGATACCGGCCTCGGCCAGCCTGACCGCGACGCCGCGCCCGGCCGGACCGGTCCCACCGAGGATTCCCACGTGCACGCCCCTACCTTCGCATAACCTCCTGGCGCAGTGGGACTCCTCGACGGCAAGCGGCTGCTCATCACCGGCGTCCTGACCGACGCCTCACTGGCCTTCTCGGTCGCCCGCCTGGCGCAGGAGGAGGGTGCGGACATCGTGCTCTCGGGCGCCGGGCGCGCCCTGTCGCTGACCCGGCGCACGGCGCGCAAGCTCCCCCGCGAGCCCGAGGTCCTCGAGATCGACGTCACCTCGCCCGAGCAGCTGCGGGCGGCGGGGACCGCCCTGGCCGCCCGCTGGGATCGCCTCGACGGCCTGTTGCACGCCATCGGCTTCGCGCCGCCCGACTGCCTGGGCAGCGGGATGTTCGCCGCCGACTGGGACGACGTCTCGACGGCCATCCACATTTCGACCTATTCGCTCAAGGCGCTCGTCGAGGCGTGCCTCCCCCTGCTGGAGGCGGCCGGGGAAGACGGCGGCGCGTCGGTCGTCGGCCTCGACTTCGACGCGACGGTGGCCTGGCCCGTCTACGACTGGATGGGTGTGGCCAAGGCCGGGCTCGAATCGCTGTCGCGCTACCTGGCCAAGGAGCTCGGGCCCCGCGGCATCCGGGTCAATCTCGTGGCCGCCGGGCCCGTGCGGACCATGGCCGCCAAGTCGATTCCGGGCTTCAGCGCCTTCGAGGACACCTGGGCCGACCGGGCGCCGCTCGGGTGGGACATCCACGACTCGACGGCCGTGGCCAAGGCCTGCCTCGCCCTCTTCAGCGACCTCCTCCCGATGACCACGGGGGAGATCCTGCACGTCGACGGCGGTGTCCACGCCGTCGGCGGGTCGGCCTGACCGACCAGAACAGCGAGGCGCCGACGGTAGGTTGCAGCCATGAGTATGCGCGGCCATGGCATGGGAGGCGGCGGCCGCGGTGGTGGCTGGGGCGGCATGCGCTCGGTACGCCAGGACCGCGCCGTGCTGCAGCACCGGGTCAAGAAGGGCACGGCGCGGCGCATGCTCACCTTCGCCGTCCCGTACCGCAAGATCCTGGCCGTCTTCCTGCCGGTCGTGATCGTCGACGCGGTCATCAGCGCCGTGAACCCCCTCATCCTGCGGGCCCTGATCGACGACGGGATCCTGAAGAAGGACTCGAGCCTGGTCGTCCAGCTGGCCGTCCTGGTGGCGGTCCTGGCGCTGGCCGACGCCGGCCTCGTCCTGACCGAGCGGCGTATCTCGGCCTACATCGGGGAGAGCCTCATCTTCGACATGCGCTCCAAGGTGTTCCGCCACATCCAGCGCATGCCGCTGGCCTTCTTCTCCCGCACACAGACCGGCGCGTTGGTCAGCCGGCTCAACAACGACGTGATCGGGGCCCAGCAGGCCTTCACCGACCTCCTCTCCAATGTGGTCGGCAACTTCGTGACCGTGGTGATCGTGCTCGGCGCCATGTTCTTCCTGAGCTGGAAGATCACCCTGGCCGCACTCATCCTCGTCCCCGTCTTCCTGATCCCGGGCCGCTTCGTGGGGCAGCGCATCGGTTCGCTCACCAAGGAGGGGTACAACCTCAACAGCGAGATGAACATGATCATGCAGGAGCGCTTCCAAGTGGGCGGGGCGATGCTGGTCAAGCTGATGGGGCACCCCGATTCCGAGGCCGAGTCCTTCGACACCAAGGCCGGCCGGGTGCGCGACATCGGCATTTCGCAGGCCACCTACTCGCGCGTGTTCCTCGTCTCGCTCACCCTGACGGCGGCGCTGGCCACCGCGCTCGTCTACGGCTTCGGCGGCATCGCCGCGGTGCACGGTGAGCTGCAGGTCGGTACCGTCGTCGCGCTGGCCAGCTACCTGACGCGCCTCTACCAGCCGCTGACGCAGCTCTCGAACGTCAACCTCGACGTCATGACCGCCCTCGTCTCCTTCGAGCGCATCTTCGAGGTTCTCGACATCGAGCCGATGATCGAAGAGGACCCCGACGCCGTCGACGTCCCGCGGGGCAACGCCTCCATCGCGTTCGAGGACGTCGACTTCACCTACCCCAGTGCCGGGGAGGTCTCGCTGGCCTCGCTCGAGTCGGTGGCGGTGCTCGAGGCGGGCCAGCGCGGCGAGGTCCTCCACGACGTCTCCTTCACCGTGGAGCCCGGCCACATGGTGGCTTTGGTGGGCCCGTCGGGGGCCGGGAAGACGACCATCTCGAACCTGGTGCCGCGCCTCTACGACGTCACGGCGGGGTCGGTGCGCCTGAGCGGCATCGACGTGCGACAGGCCACCATGGCCTCGGTGCGCGACGCGGTGGGTGTGGTGACCCAGGACCCCCACCTCTTCCACGACACGCTGCGAGCCAACCTCATGTACGCCCGCCCGGAGGCGAGCGAAGCCGAGGTCCTGGACGCTCTGGCCCAGGCGCAGATCGGGCATCTGGTCGGCGAGCTGCCCGACGGCCTCGACACCGTGATCGGCGAGCGGGGCTACCGGCTCTCGGGCGGCGAGAAGCAGCGGGTCGCGCTGGCCCGGCTGCTCCTCAAGGCGCCCGACATCGTGGTGCTCGACGAGGCCACCGCCCACCTGGACTCCGAGTCCGAGGCGGCCGTGCAGCGCGCCCTGCGGGAGACGCTCGCCGGCCGCACCTCCCTCGTCATCGCCCACCGCCTCTCCACGGTGCGCGAGGCAGACGAGCTGCTGGTGATCGACGGCGGTCGCATCGTCGAGCGCGGCACGCACGCCAGCCTGCTCGCCGAGAACGGCCTCTACGCCGAGCTGTACCGCACGCAGTTCGCCGACCAGGAAGAGGAGACCATCGCCTGATCAGTCGGTGGGCCGCAGCACTTGGGAGAGCTGATCGGCGACGGGGGTGAACTCGGGCATCACGAAGTCACGGCGCAGCCAGTTGGCGCCGTCCACCACGAGGGTGTGGCCGGTGACGAACGCCGCGTAGGGCGAGCAGAGCCACGTGACGGCCCAGCCCAATTCGTGCAGGCGGCCGAGCCGGCCCGCCGGACTCCGCCGGGCGTCGACCGACTCCCCCTCCGGGCGCAGTGCCTTGAGGTCGTCGCGCATGTCCTCGTGGGGGAAGAGTCCCGGCGCCAGCGCGTTGACCCGGATGCCGTCGGGCGCCCACTCGACCGCCAGCGACTTCGTCAGGTTGCCGACGCCCGCCTTGGCGGCGGCGTTGTGCGCCATGCCCGGGCCCGCCCGTGAACGACTGCGTGGCCAGGATGTTGACGATGGCGCCCCCGGCGCCCGCGCGGCGAGCCGTCGCTGCAGTTCCTGGCTGCAGAAGAACGTCCCGTCCAGCACGATGTTGGTCACCGACCGGAAGGCGTTGGGCCGCATGGACGCGGCCAGCACGGGGAAGTTGGCCGCCGCGTTGTTGACGAGGATCGTCGCCGGCCCGAGCGCCTGCTCCACGGACTCGAAGGCCTCGGCAATCTGCTCGGGCTCGCGGATGTCGGCCGCCGCGTGCGCGGCCCGGCCGCCGACGGCCTCCACGGCGGCGACGCCGGCCAGGCGGTGCTCCTCCGCGCGCGAGATGACCCCGATGGCGGCGCCCGCCCGCGCCAGCTCCACGGCGATGGCCCGCCCGAGGCCCGTGCCCGCCCCGGTCACGATGGCCGTCGTCCCGGCGAAGGTGGCGGCGGGGAGGAAGGGCGACCCCGCCGGCGGCGGCTCCGGCAGTCCCACGGCGGCTACTTGCCCTCGAATTCGGCCTGTTGCTTCTTGGCCTTGGCCGCGTAGCCAGCCGGCATGTCCTCGCTGACGAACTCGACCGACGCGCTCAGCGCCTCGAAGCGCAGCGCCTCGGACAGGCCGCGGTAGGCGAAGGCGTCGATCGTGCGCTTGATCGACTGCACGGCGAGCGGCGCGTTGGCCGCGATCTCGGCGGCGATGGCGGCCGCCGTCGGCACCAGGTCCTCGCGGGTCGTCACCTGCTGCACGATCCCGAGACGCTCGGCCTCCGCTGCCGTGATGCGACGACCCGTCAGCGCCAGCAGCTTGGCGTGGCCGGCCCCGATCTCGTGGGCCAGCCGGAGATCGCCGCCGGCGTCGATGGACACGCCGACCTGCGCCTCGGGCAAGGCGAAGCAGCGCGTCGTCGGCCGCCACCCGGATGTCGCACATGAGCGCGAGCTCGAATCCGAAGCCGAGGCAGTAGCCCTGCACGGCGCACACGATCGGCTGCGGCAGGTCGTGGAAGACGCGGAAGCGCTCGTGCACCCAGCGGATGCCCTCGTAGTAGTTGCGCACCTTCTCGGCCGGCGAGCGGCCCGTGACCCGGTCCTCGGGCATGCCGAGATCGACGCCGGCGCAGAAGGCGCGACCCTCGGCCTTGACCAGGAGGACGCGGATGCGGTCGTCGAAGCGGGCGCGGTCGGCCAGGACGCCGAGCTGGCGCGTGGCCTCCCACGACCACATGTTCAGCTTCTCGGGGTAGTCGAGCGTGAGCGTGCCGACGCCCGAGCCGTCCTCGGGGACGTCGAGGCGGAGCTGCCAGTCCTCCTCGGGGAGCACCGGGTCGGTGCGGATGGGCATTGCTGGCTGTTCCTCCCCCTGGGCGTGTCCCGGCCGGACCTGCAGGACCGGCCGATGAAAAGTAGAATCTGTTCTAGTTCCCGGGGACGCCCCGGGCAACCGGTCGCAATCTTCGTGGCAAATGTCAACGGAGACCCAATTAGGAGGAATCCCCGTGCACAACGAACTGTGCGAACGCCTCGGTATCGAGTTCCCGATCTTCGCCTTCACCCACTGCCGCGACGTCGCCGCCGCCGTGAGCAACGCCGGCGGTCTCGGCGTCCTGGGCGCGGTCGGCTTCAGCGCCGAGGAGCTCGAGGTGGAGCTGACCTGGCTCGACGAGCACGTGGGCGACCGTCCCTACGGGGTCGACATCGTCATCCCCGGCAAGTACGAGGGCATGGGCGAGCTCGACCCGGTGAAGCTCGAAGAGGAGCTCCGGGCGATGATCCCCGACGAGCACCGCACCTTCGCCAAGAAGATCCTGGCCGACCACGGCGTGCCCGAGATAGAGGGCGGGCCCCGGCGCGAGCTGCTCGGCTGGACCGCCGCCACGGCGGCGCCGCTCGTCGAGGTCATCCTGCGCCACGAGAAGGTGGCGCTGGTGGCCAACGCGCTGGGCACGCCCCCCGACGACGTCATCGAGCAGGTGCACGAGCACGGCATGCTGATCGCCGCCCTGGCCGGGTCGGTGAAGCACGCGCTGAACCACAAGGCGGCCGGCGTCGACATCGTCATCTGCCAGGGCTCCGAGGGCGGCGGGCACACGGGCGACGTGGGGTCCATCGTCCTGTGGCCCGAGGTCATCGACGCGGTCGCTCCCCTGCCGGTGCTCGCCGCCGGCGGCGTGGGGTCGGGGCGCCAGATGGCGGCCGCCATGGTCATGGGCGCGGCGGGCGTCTGGACGGGCTCGCTGTGGCTCACGGTCGAGGAGGCCGACGTGCCGCCGAAGCAGATGGAGTCCTACCTCAAGGCGACGTCGCGCGACACGGTGCGCTCCCGCTCCTTCACCGGCAAGCCCTGCCGGCTGTTGAAGAACGACTGGACGGACGCCTGGGAGGCGCCGGGCAACCCCAAGCCGCTCGGCATGCCGCTGCAGATGATGGTCGCCATCGACTGCGTGTCGCGTGGGCACGCCTTCCCCGAAGAGGCGCGGGACGTGAACTTCAACCCGGCGGGCCAGATCATCGGCGCCGCGACGTCGGTGCGGCGGACCAAGGACGTCGTGCTCGGCATGGTCGAGGAGTACGTGGACGCGCTGGACCGGCTGCAGGCGGTGAACGAGGGCGCCACCGCCTGACGCCGGCCATCGGCGCAACGGGTGGCATGATGGCGCGAGGCGGAGCGGAGGAGCGATGTGCTCCAGGGGGCAGTGGGACATGGCGCGACGCGGCACGGCGGCACGCCGGCGCGACACGCGGGCTGGTGATCGGCGCCGTCGCGCTCCTCGCCCTGCATCCCCGCCTGCAGCTCGGCGCCGACCACGCGTCCTCGAGCCCGCAGCCACGACAGTCGTCTGTCACCGTGCCGGAGCAGAATCCGGCCGAGCTCGCCACCTGTGTCGCCGACGCCCAGGCCCTCACGGAGGCGCTCGACACCTACATGGCGGAAAAGGGCGCGTACCCCTCCCCTCCGCGCGGCGTGGAGCGCGGCCACGTACGCCGGCAACTTCGAGCCACTGACGGCCGCCTCGGGCGGTGGCCCCTTCCTGCCGAGCCCGCCCGGAACGAAGTACTACGTCATTGAATACGACTCGGCCGGCCACGTGTGGGTGGCCCCGCCGGGGGCCTACGGCCCCTACAACAAGGGTCAGGACTTCGCCGCCGATCCGAACATCTGCGACGCGGCCGTCGGCTGATCACCGGGGCCCTCACGGGACCATCCCGGCGACGTAAGGTGCCGGGCGTATGGATCTCCACGAAGCGCTGTACACGACGCGTGCGATGCGGCGGGTCCGGCCCGACCCGATCCCCTACGACGTGCAGGCCCGCATCCTCGATGCGGCCATCCGGGCCCCCTCGGGCGGCAACCAGCAGAACTGGCGTTTCCTCCTGGTCGACGAACCCGCCAAGAAGGCCGCGCTCGCCCCGCTCTACCAGCACGCCATGGGCGAGCTCTGGACGACGGTCTACAAGGACCAGCTCGAGGCCGCCCACGCCGACCCCGAGGCGCCCGAGTCCGTGCAGATGTTCAAGGTGCAGCGCTCGGCCCAGTGGCTGGCCGACAACTTCGAGACGGTGCCGCTGTTCCTCTTCCCGTTCAGCCAGTACGACCCCACCGGCGGCTCCATCTACCCCGCCGTCTGGAACGCCATGCTCGCCGCCCGGGCCGAGGGCGTCGGCAGCTGCCTGACCGCGCTGCTGCAGTTCTTCCACCCGACCGAGACCTTCGAGATCCTCGAGATCCCCACCGACGAAGGGTGGATCCTCTCGGGCACGGTGAGCTTCGGCTACCCGACGGGCACCTGGGGTGTCGCGCCGCGGCGCCCGGTCCACGAGGTCGCCTACCGCAACACGTGGGGCACCGAGGTCGGCTTCGAGGTGCCCACACCCCTGTGGGAGGGCTGACCGAGCTCACGGTGCCCTTCGCCGGCACCGTGCTCCGCGTGGCCGTCGCCCCCGGCGACGTGGTCCCGGCCGGAGCCGTCCTCCTCGTCGTCGAGTCCATGAAGATGGAGCACGTCTTCGAGGCGGCGGCGGCCGGGACGGTGGACTCGGTCGCCGTCTCGGCCGGCGACGCGGTGCAGGCCGGGGACGTGCTCGTGCGGATCGACGAGGACGGCGACGGCGACGGCGGCGCCGGCGCGGCGACGGCGGCACCGGGAACGTCGCTCCAGCCGTCGGGGGACGACATACGTCCCGAGCTGGCCGAGCTGCGCGCCCGCGTCGCCACCACGCTCGACGACGGCCGTCCGGCGGCGACCGAGCGCCGGCACGCGGGTGGGCGGCGCACGGCGCGGGAGAACATCGAGGACCTGTGCGACCCCGGCAGCTTCGAGGAGTACGGCGGCCTCGTCATCGCGGCCCAGCGGGCGCGCCGGAGCACCGAGGACCTCGTCGCCAACACGCCGGCCGACGGGCTCGTCGCGGGCATCGGCCGGGTCAACGGCGACCTCTTCGACACTGAACGGTCGCGCTGCGCCGTCCTCTCGTACGACTATTCGGTCCTGGCCGGCACCCAGGGCCAGATGAACCACCGCAAGAAGGACCGCCTCTTCGAGCTCGTGGAACGCCTGCGCCTCCCGGTGGTCCTCTTCGCCGAGGGCGGCGGTGGCCGCCCCGGCGACACGGACATGGCCGTCGTGACCGGGCTCGACACCGAGGCCTTCGCGCTGTTCGGCGCGCTGAGCGGCAAGGTGCCGCTGGTCGGCGTCGTCTCGGGACGCTGCTTCGCCGGCAACGCCGCGCTGCTGGGATGCTGCCACGTCATCATCGCCACTCCCGACGCCAACATCGGCATGGGCGGCCCCGCCATGATCGAGGGGGGCGGACTGGGCGTGTACCGCCCCGAGGACATCGGGCCGGTGTCGGTGCAGGTGCCGAACGGGGTCGTCGATGTCCTCTGCGCCGACGAGAAGGAGGCCGTCGAGGTGGCCCGCCGCTACCTGGCGTATTTCCAGGGGGACGTGCGGGACTGGACGGCGCCGGACCAGGACCGCCTGCGCGAGGTCGTGCCGCCGGACCGCCGGCGGGTCTACGACGTGCGGCGGGCGATGGAGCTGCTGGCCGACGAGGGGTCGGTCCTCGAGCTGCGGCCGTCGTTCGCCCCGGGCATGGTGACGGCATTGGCCCGCGTCGAGGGCCGGGCCGTCGGCGTGATCGCCAACAACCCGCTGCACCTGGCCGGCGCCATCGACGCCGCCAACGCCGACAAGGCGGCCCGCTTCCTGCAGCTGTGCGAGGCCTTCGGGCTGCCGGTCCTCTCGCTGTGCGACACGCCGGGCTTCATGGTCGGGCCCGAGGCGGAGGAGACGGCGCTCGTGCGCCACGTCAGCCGCATGTTCGTGGTGGGGGCGTCGCTGACCGTGCCGTTCGCCTGCGTGATCCTGCGCAAGGCGTACGGCCTGGGCGCCCAGGCCATGGCCGGTGGCAGCTTCCGCCGGCCGCTGTTCACCGTGGCCTGGCCGACCGGCGAGCTCGGCGGCATGGGCCTCGAGGGAGCGGTGCGCCTCGGCTTCCGGCGGGAGCTCGACCTCATCGACGATCCCGGCGAGCGGGCCGCCGCCTTCGACGCCATGGTGGCGCGTGCGTACGAGCACGGCAAGGCGGTCCACGTGGCCGAGCACTTCGAGATCGACGACGTGATCGACCCGGCGCTCACGAGGCGTCGCTTCGTGCACGCCCTCGATGCGGCGGGGACGGGCGGCACGTCCGGCGGCGGTCGGCGGCCCTTCGTCGACACGTGGTGAGATGACATCCGAGAGGGAGGCCGACATGGAGACGGACGACGCGGACATGGAGAGCGAGATCGAGCGCCTCGTCGGCGCCATGACCCTGGACGAGAAGACGTCCCTCACCGCCGGCGCCGACATGTGGTACCTGCCGCCCGTCGAGCGACTGGGCATCCCGGCCCTCAAGGTGTCCGACGGCCCGTCGGGCGTCCGGGGCGACAGCCTGATCGGCCGGCGCTCCCTGTCGATCCCCTGCGGCACCGCCGTCGGGTCGACCTGGAACCCCGACCTCGTCCGCCGGCTCGGTGACGTCCTGGCCGCCGAGGCCCGCTCCAAGAACGTGCACGTGCTGCTCGGTCCGACGGTCTGCATCGTGCGCACGCCGCTTGCCGGTCGGACCTTCGAGTCCTTCTCCGAGGACCCGCTGTTGACGGCCCGCATTGCCGGCGCCTACGTCGAGGGCGTCCAGGCGGGTGGAGTCGCCTGCTGCATCAAGCACTTCGCCTGCAACGACCAGGAGCACGAGCGGATGACGATCAGCGCCGAGGTCGACGAGCGGACCCTGCGGGAGATCCACCTCGTCGCCTTCGAGCACGCCGTACGGGAGGCCGGCGTCTGGTCCGTGATGACCGCCTACAACAAGGTCAACGGTGTCTACTGCGGCGAGCAGCCGGACCTGATCGAAGGCGTGCTGCGGGGCGAGTGGGGCTTCGACGGGCTGGTCATGTCCGACTGGTTCGGCACGCACTCGACCGTGGCGGCGGCGCTCGCAGGGCTCGACCTCGAGATGCCGGGCCCGTCGGCCTGGCTCGGTCCTTCGTTGGCCGCCGCCGTGCGCGACGGGAGGGTGGACGAGTCGGTGGTCGACGGCCAGGTCCGCCACGTCCTGCGCCTGCTGGGCCGGGTGGGGATCCTTGGCGGGTCGACCGTCCCCGATGAGCTCGAGGTCGACGATCCGGGGCGTCGGGCGGTGGCCCGACAGGTGGCGGCGGAGGGCACCGTCCTGCTGGTCAACGACGGAGTGCTGCCCCTGGACGTGGCGCGCGTCGGCAGCGTGGCCGTGATCGGGCCCAACGCCGGCCAGCTCGCCATGGGTGGCGGCAGCTCGGAGGTGACCCCGCACCGGCGACGGCGCGTGGACGAGGCGCTGGCGGAGCGGCTCCCCGGTGCCGTGATCACCTCCGAGGTCGGCTGCCGCATCGACCCGGGCGTGCCGGCGATCGACCTGCGCCTGCTGAGCGACGAGACGCTGCAGATCGACTACTTCGACAACGCCGCCCTGGAGGGCGCGCCGGTGGCGACGGAGGCGGCGCACACGGCCCGGGTCCTGTGGATCGGCCCCCCGCAGCCGGGACTCACCGTGGGCGCGTGCTCGGTGCGCCTGTCCGCGACGTTCACGCCCGACGTGTCGGGTGCGTGGCAGCTCGGGCTCGAGAGCGCAGGGCGGGCCGTGCTCCGCCTCGATGGTGCCGTCGTCGTCGACAACACCGACCCCGTCCGTGGCTCCAGCTTCTACGGCGCCGGCAGCGAACCGGTCGAGGTGACCGTCGACCTCGCGGCCGGACACGCCTACGACCTGACCGTCGAGATCTGGCCGCGGTCCTCCTCCTCCCCCATCATGGGGGCACGCATCGGGGCTTCGCCCCCGGACACGGGCGACGAGTTCGAGCGCGCCGTGCGCGCCGCGGCAGAGGCCGACGTCGCCGTGGTCGTGGTCGGCTCCAACGGGCACTGGGAGTCCGAGGGCCACGACCGTCCCGACCTCTCACTGCCGGGGCGCCAGCGTGAGCTCGTCGAGGCGGTGCTCGAGGTCAATCCCCGCACCGTGGTGGTCGTCAACGCGGGCTCCCCCGTCGAGATGCCGTGGGCGTCGCGGGCGGGCGCCGTCCTCATGACCTGGTATCCGGGCGAGGAGGGCGCGGACGCGCTGGCCGACATGCTGGTCGGGGTGGCCGAGCCGTCGGGGCGGCTGCCGGTGACCTTCCCCGCCCGCGTGGAGGACGGTCCGGCGGGGTCGGGTGTCGAAGGGGACCGCTATCCGGGGATCGAGGGCAAGGTCGTCTACGGGGAGGGCGTCCTCGTGGGCTACCGCTTCTACGAGACGACGCGCCTGTCGCCGCTGTTCCCGTTCGGATTCGGGCTCTCCTATGGCGACATGGCTCTCGAGGATGTGCGGACGGTCGGCGGCGACGGCGACGGCGACGGCGACGGTGGGTTCGAGGTCCAAGTGACGGTGGTCAACAACGGGACGCGGCGGGGCACCGAGGTCGTGCAGGTGTACGTGCGGGCGCCGGAGTCCCTCGTACGTCGGCCCGACCGCGAGCTCGTCGGTTTCGCCAAGGTGACCGTCGACGCCGGCGGTCGTGAGACCGTCCGCGTGCCCCTTGGCGCCGGCTGCGTTCCGCTACTGGGACGTCGACACGCACGCGTGGCGGGCCGACCCCGGCCGTTACGAGCTGCTGGTGGGAAAGTCCTCCCACGACATCTGGGCCAGCACCGAGGTCATGTGGGAGGGCGACGCCGGGGTACGGCGCCGGAATATTCTCACGCGCTCCATGGAGCAAACGGCACGACCATTCTCTCCTCGTGCCCGAGGCTGCCGCACCTCCCAAAGCTGCATCTTCCCGGGCGATGGCCCAGACGACCACACCGCCGACATCAGCGCTCGGTGCCGGCGGTGTGGCTGGGCTCTCCGGCGAGGCGCTCCACGACCTGTTCCGAGGAGTGGACCTCGACGATCTGTTCCGGATCCGGAACTCGGTCGATGGGTCCATTGTCCAGAAGCTGGGCGAGGCCGACCGGCAGGAGGCGTTCCGTGACGACGGGGCGACCTCGCCGGAGTCCTGGGTCGTGGAGCGCTTCGGGGTCTCGAAGCCCACCGCACGGTCGCTCACGCCATGTCGCCGAGAAGGCGTGGGATCTCCCTCACCTCGTCGGCGCGCTGTGCGAGGGCGAGATCTCCTTTGACAAGGTGCGGGTGCTGGCCGACGTGGCCACCCCCGAGACCGAGCGCGAGTTGTGCGAGCAGGCCAAGGAATGCTCGGTGCGCGAGCTGGCCGATATCGCCCGCTCGCGAAGCGGAGCTCGCCCGGACCTCGTCTCCGTCTCGCTCCGGCTCCGAGCACGATGGTCGCTTCTTGCGCTTCAACGACGCGCTACCGCACCATCAGTGCCCAGCTGCCCGCCGATTCCTACGCCCAGACCAAGGCCGGGATCGATGCGCAAGTGAAGCAGATCCCCTCCGACGGCGAGACACCCTTGGACCAGCGCCGCTGCCGACGCCTTCTTGGGGATCGTCCACTCGGTCGTCCAGAGGCTCGAAGGAGTCCCTCGCCGCGGCCACCACGACCAGCCCCTATGTCGTGGTCGCCCACGTCCCCCTGGGCGCCCTGGTCGACGACTCAGGCGAGGCGAGCGCCCTGGCCGGCGAGCTCGAGCACGGCGGCCTGATCGATGCTGAGACGGTGCGGCGGATCGCCTGTGACGCCACCGTCGTCGTGGCGCTCGACGACGACGTCGGGCACACCATGTACGAGGGCCGGGCCAGACGGTTCCCGAGCGATGCCCAACGCCGAGAGGTCATGCGCCGAGACCGGCATTGTCGCTTCCCGGGTTGTACCAACGTGACCTTCACCAACGTCCACCACGTCGTGGCGTGGAAGCCCGGGGGCCGGACCGACCTGGACAATCTCGCTCTGCTCTGCCTGTTCCACCATGGAATGGTGCACAGGAAGGGCTGGACCATGTCGGGCGACGCCAATGCCGAGCTCACCTTCGTCGGCCCGAGCGGCCGGGTCATGACCTCGCGCCCCTCGCCGCTGTGGACCAGGGTGTCGGCTTTGGCGACAGGGCGTCGCGCCGGCCATTCCGACGGTCTGAGCCGGCGTCGAAGGGCTAGAACCAGCCGGCACGGTTCAGCATCACAACGCCCTCACGCCGCACCCGTTCTTTTCCTTGGGCGGCCGCTGCACCCCGTAGGGCGACGAGCAGGTCCAACACACCGCCCAGACGGCGCCGGGGCTCACGGGCCCGAGGCCGATGTCGGCGATCGACGTCACAGCTGGTCGAGGCGGTCCGCGACCGGGCGCCTGGCCACAAGGGGGGTTGAGGGCCTCCCGTACGATGGGCGGGTGCCGCCCTCGCCCGACGACCGCCGGCCCGGGGAACTCTGGGTCCGGATCTGCGCCTGGGGCGACGACGGCTCCATCTCCATAGAGGAGATCGAGGACGCCGTCGTCGACGGGGACACGCCCCTTCCCGCCCGGTCCGGCACCGCACGGGCGGCGCTGTCGCACCGGACCTTCCGCATCGTCTTCATCGGTGCCTTCGCCTCCAACATCGGCACGTGGATGCAGAATGTCGTTCTCGGCGCCTACGCCTACGACCTCACGCATTCGGCCACGTTCGTGGGCGTCATCATCTTTGCCCAGCTCGGCCCCACCCTGATCCTCCCCATGGTCGGCGGCCTCCTGGCCGACAAGATCGACCGCAAGCGCTTTCTCATCATCCTGTCGATCGAACAGATGGTGTTTTCGCTCGGGGTGGCCCTCGTGGCGTCCTCCCCCCACCCCTCGCACGTCCTGCTGGTGGTGATGGTGCTCGGCGTGGTGCGGGCAGCGCGATGTTCGGGCCCGCGTACTCGGCCGTCCTGCCCGGGTTGGTGGGCAAGCAGGACCTGCCCGGCGCCATCTCGCTGAACTCGGCCCAGATGAACGCCTCCCGCGTCATCGGTCCCGTCATCGGCGGCGTCCTCTACTCATTGGTCGGGCCGGCGTGGATCTTCGCCGGCAACGCCGCCACGTACCTGTTCGTGGTGGGTGCACTCATGATCGTGACGCTTCCCAAGGTGCAGCAGACACCGACGGGGGCCAGTCGCTGGCGTCAGCTGACAGCCGGCATCACCGTGGCCCGCCAGGACAGGGTGGTGGGCCGGTGCCTGGTCACCGTGTTCGTGTTCTCGCTGCTGGCTCTGGCCTTCATCGGGCAGATGCCGGTGGTGGCCGCGCACAACCTCGGCATCGACCTCTCGAAGTCCGCCGACTACGGCATCCTGTACGCCTCCTTCGGCACGGGAGCCCTGATCGGCGCCATCTCCATCGGGACGGTCTTCGCCCGGACGTCGAAGCCGATGCTCGTACGCGTCTGCCTGGTGGGCTACTCGGTGGCGCTCTGCTCGTTCGCGCTGCAGCGGAGCCCGGTGCCGGCCGACGTGTGCGTGGCCATCACCGGTGCCTTCTACTTCGCATTCATCACGGCGCTGAATACCACGTTGCAGGCCCGGGTCCACGAGAACGTGCGGGGCCGCGTCATGGCGCTTTGGATGATGGGCTTCGGTGGGACCGTCGGAGTGGGGAACCTGCTCATCGGACCGGTGGTGGAGGCCATCGGCATCACCACCGTGCTGCTTCTCGGCGCCGGCGTCGCCCTCGCCCTCGCCTGGTACGCCGACGTGCGGACGCCGCCCGAGGTTCAGGTGGTGCTGGGTGTGGAGCTGGCCCAGTAGGCCTCGCGCAACGTCTTCTTGTACAGCTTGCCGTTCTCTCCCCGGGGAAGCAGATCGGTGAAGTCGACGGAGCGCGGGCACTTGTAATGGGACAGGTTGGACCGGCAGAAGGAGATGATCTCGGCCTCGAGCTCCGGTCCGGGCAGGGCGCCGGGAGCCGGCTGGACGACCGCCTTGACCTCCTCCCCCATTTCGGGATCCGGGATCCCGAAGACGGCCACGTCGGCCACCGCTGGGTGCAGCACGAGGACGTCCTCGATCTCCTGCGGGTAGATGTTCACGCCGCCGGACACGATCATGAACAATTTGCGGTCGGTCAGATACAGATAGCCCTCGTCATCGAGGTGGCCGACGTCCCACAGCGTGGCCCAACCCTTGTCGTTGAAGGTCTGGCGCGTCTTCTCCGGATCGTGGTTGTACTGGAACGTCGCGGCGCCGCTCCGGCCGGCGAAGTACACGACGCCGTCGTCGCCCACGGGGAGGTCGTTCCCGTCGTCGCCGCACACGTGCACCGTGCCCCAGATGGCCTTGCCCACCGATCCGGGATGCGTCAGGGCTTCCGCGGCCGTGATCCACGTCATGCCCATGCCTTCCGTTCCCGAGTAGTACTCGTGGATCACCGGTCCCCACCAGTCGATCATCCGCCGCTTGACCTCGGACGGACACGGCGCCGCAGCGTGGACCACTGAGCGCAGGGACGACAGGTCGTACTTTTCCCGAACGGCGTCGGGCAGCTTGAGCATGCGCACGAACATGGTCGGGACGAACTGGGCGTGCGTGACCTTGTGCTGTTCGATGAGGGCCAGGCAGCGCTCGGGGTCGAAGTGCTCCATGAGCACGACCGTGCCGCCCATGCGCTGAGCCGTCATGGACCACACGAGCGGTGCGGAGTGATAGAGCGGCGCCGGAGAGAGGTACACGTCCCCCGGGGCGAAGCCCATGATCCCGCCGAGCATGCCGGAGAGCACGACGTCGGAGCCGAAGGGCTGCCCGGTGAGCGGTCGGCGGATCCCCTTGGGGTGGCCGGTGGTGCCCGACGAGTACAGCATGGCCGAGCCCTCGACCTCTTCGGCCGAGCGGCTCCCCCGGCGAGCCGGCGACGAACTCGTCGTAGGACGTGTGGCCTTCGGCGGGGGTGGCCCCGATCATGAGCCGCAGGTCCACGTCCGGGGTGCGGGTGACCAGCTCTGCCGCCAGGGGCGCCAGCGCATCCGACGTGATGAGCGTGTGGGCGCCGCAGTCGACCACGATGTAGGCCGCCTCGTCGGCGGCCAGGTGCGTGTTGACCATGGTGTAGTAGAGACCCGAGCGCTGGAGCGCGAACGCCACCTCGTGGGTCCGTTCGTCGTTGGGCAGGAGCACGGCCACGTGATCCCCGGCCGCAGTCCATGGGCGAACAGGGCCTGGGCCAGGCGACTGGAGCGCTCTTCGAGCTGGGCGAACGTGACGACCCGGCCGGAGGCGGTGATCACGGCGGGCCGCTCTCCGTCGCTGGCGGCGTAGGTGGCGGGGCGGAAATGGGTGGGGCTGGTGTCGTCGGGGCTCACCGCCCTCTTCTAGCTCACGGGACTGCCGCCGCGCCCACCGAGGCCGTCCTGAGGGCCGACCCGGGACGGCCCAGCACCGCCATGTCGTTTGCGCCGGTTCACGGTACCGAGCGTACCGCCGAGGCGCGCTTCAGCCCCGCTTGGGTGACCAGCTCCAGCGACGCAACCCGACGATGGCACCCCCGACGCCCCAGATGGCCATCACACCGAGGTCGCGCCAGGGCCACTGAGGCGCGCCCGGTTGGCCCGTGAAGGAGCCGACCAACGCGTCGATCAGATGGCGGATGGGAAAGTAGTCGGCGAACGTGGCCAGCCCCGAGCCGGGCGCGATGGGGAACCAGAGACCGGACAGTGCGACCAGAATGAAGAACGTGAGGCTCACCATCGGCCCCGCGGCGTCGGCGTTGGGGACCAGGGTGCTGACGCCCACACCCAGCGCGCTGTAACAGAGCATCGCCACGATGAGCGTCACGATGAACGGCAGCCAGTGCGCCGGCCCGTGCACGCCGTAGCCCAGTCGGCCGACCACCAGCAGCAAGATGACGCCCAACGCGGCAACGATCATTGCGTTCAGCAGGACGGCCGACATCGCCATCCATGTGGGCAGCGGGCTCAGGCGCAGGCGCTTCAACAGACCGACCTCACGTCGGTTCACCAGCGTGATGGCAAGGATCGTGAAGCACGCCGCCATGACGCCATACGCGGAGAAGCCGGCGACGTAGTAGTCGATGAGCTTGATGTGGCCGTACGAGCTCACCGTCGAGGTGCCCGCCGTGGCGCCGAGCAGGATGAGAAAGACGACCGAGAAGGCGATCGTCATGAGCGCCCCGATGGGGTTCAGCCAGAACGACAGCTGCTCGAATCCGACCTGGCGGGCCACGAGGGGCAGGTCGCTCAGCCCGCGAAACGATCCCTTCACCGGGACGTCGCGCGTGCCGGTGTCGCTCCCCGGCGCAATGGCAGCTCATGCGCCCGACCTCGTCAGCCCGAGGTAGATGTCCTCCAGCGAGACGCGGAGGACGGAGAGTCCCGCCAGCGCGTGCCCGCCGGCCAAGGCCCAGCCCGTGAGCTCGTGCAGCACGGCCAGCTCGTCTTCGGTGTGGATGACCACCTGGCCGTCGGCGTCCGGCTCGGCCTTCATCGGGAGCTCCCCGAGGGTCACGCCTTCGGGCAACCGGAAGCGGATGGTCACGGCGCCGAGGTCGCGCCCTCCGATGGACGCTGGCGTGCCGCTGGCCACGATCTCCTGGCCGAACAAGACAGCCACCCGATGGGCCAGCGCCTCCACCTCGTCCATGTAGTGCGTCGTCAGGAGCACGGTGGTGCCGGCCGCCGACAACCGCTTGATGAGGTCCCACGTGTCACGACGGCCGGCCGGATCGAGTCCGGTCGTGGGCTCATCGAGGAACAGGAGGTCGGGGTTTCCGATGATCCCCAGACCGACGTCGAGGCGACGTTGTTGACCACCTGAGAGCTTCTTTATCCGCTCGTCCGCCTTTTCACGAAGACCGATCAGCTCTATCACCTCATCGATCGGTCGCGGGTCGGGGTAGTAGCCGGCGTTACGACTCAGGACCTGGCGCACCGAGTAGTACGGCTCGATGGCGAGCTCCTGCAGCACCACCCCGATGCGCGTGCGCAACCAACGTTGGGTGCTGTGGTCGGCGGGATCGACGCCCAGAGTCTGCACTGCGCCGCCGCTGCGGTCGCGAAATCCTTCGAGGATCTCGACCGTGGTGGTCTTGCCGGCGCCGTTGGGCCCGAGCAGCGCGAAGACCTCACCCTTCTGCACCTCGAAGCTGACATCGCGCACGGCAACGCGTGTCCCCGTAGGACTTCGAGAGATGCTCCACGCTCACTGCAGCCACGGTTCCCCCGATGAACGCGAGACGATGCAGCGCCTGACGACGAACCGCTTCCCTGACACCACGTCGTGCGACGCTACCGGAGCGCGCCGCCCGCGACCGCGCACGACCGTCTACGACGAAACTGGCTGCGTTCACCTTGTCGCCGGACATTTCGCTCCCGGGCGCAGCGTGATCCGACGCCCACAGCACCTTGTCGAGCAGGTCCCGCAACTGCCGCAACTCAGAGTGCGACAGCGCCGAGAACGCCGACGGAGGAACCGAGAGCACCTCGTCGATCTCCGTGGCGAGAGCCCGGCCGGCATCCGTGAGCACGATGATCTTGACGCGCCTGTCATCGGGCGAGGGCTCCCGCTGGGCCAGGCCTCGCGCGTCCAGGTCGTCGACCAGGGCGGTGATGTAGGACGGGTCACAGCCGATGCCCCGGGCCATCTCGCCCATGGAGACACCGTCGTGCCTGGCCAACCGCACCAGTGTCTTGATCACCCCGGGCGAGAGCTGCAGCCGCGCGCCCGAGCCCTGCCATCCGCTCCACGTGCTCGCCCTCGAAGGCGACGCGGCGCAGGCGCTCGAAGGCGTCCTCGGCCATTCCCATGGTGCGATTGTCCCACCGGGCAAACTCTTTGACAACCTCATATCTTTGAGTAATATGAAGTATTCCCATGGCCTCCTCCGCAAGCACCTCGTTCACCCTCTCGCCCGAGCTCCGGCGCACCTCGGGCGTGGTCGTCCTGGGATCGATCATGTCGATCCTCGACACCACCATCGTGGCGGTCGCGCTGGCCACCCTCGGCCGGGACTTCCACGTCTCGGTCACCACCATTCAGTGGGTCGCCACGGGCTACCTGCTGGCCCTCTCCATCGTGATCCCTGTCACCGGCTGGGCGGTGGACCGCTTCGGCGCCAAGTTGGTCTGGATGACCTCGCTCAGCCTCTTCATCGTCGGCTCGTGCCTGTGCGGCGTCGCCTGGTCGGCCAACTCGCTGATCGCCTTCCGGGTGCTCCAGGGGATCGGCGGCGGCATGCTGCTCCCGGTCGGCCAATCGATCCTGGCCCGCGCCGCCGGGCCGCAACGCATGGGCCGCGTCATGAGCATCATCGGCGTGCCCATGGTCCTCGGACCGATCCTGGGGCCGGTCATCGGCGGCCTCATCGTGTCGAACTTCAGCTGGCGCTGGATCTTCTACATCAACCTGCCGATCGGCATCGTCACGCTTGATCCTCTCCAGCCGCTGGCTTCCCGAAGTGGGACACCGACGAGCGCTTCCCAGCCTCCTTCGACACCCTCGGGTTCTGCCTGCTGTCACCCGGGTTGGCGGCCCTCGTCTACTCACTGGCCGAGGTGGGCACCACCGGCAGTTTCACGAGCACCTCGGTCCTCGTCAGCTTCGTCCTGGGCATCGTGCTGATGGGCGGGTTCATCGTCCACGCCCTGCACATCAAGAACCCGTTGCTCGAGCTGCACCTGTTCAAGGACCGCAGTTTCAGCATCGCCAACATCTGCATCTTCATGCTGGGGTTCACGCTGTTCGGCTCCATGTTCCTGCTCCCGCTCTACTACCAGATCGCCCGGGGTCAAGAGGCGTGGGTGGCCGGGCTCCTGATGGCCCCGCAGGGCATCGGTGCCGCCTGCATCATGCGCTGGTCCGGCAGCGTCACCGACCGGGTCGGGCCGCGGCGCATCGTGCCGTTCGGCATCCTCCTCATGGCGGCGGCCACGATCCCCTTCGCGTTCGTCACCACCTCGACCAGCGAGGTGCTCCTCGCCGGCACACTCTTCATCCGCGGTCTCGGGCTCGGCTTGACGATGATGCCCGTGACGGCGGCGGCCTACTTCGGACTCACCCACGCCGAGATCCCCAAGGCCAGCACGACCATGAACATCGTGCGCCAGGTCGGCGGTTCCGTGGCCACTGCCCTCTTCGCCGTGGTGCTCGAGCGACAGATCGTGACCCAGCTCGGACCGGCCGCAGCCAAGGCGGGCGGGAGCACCGGCGTGATCTCTTCCACGGCCACGCTGCCGCCGCAGGTCGCCGACCCGGTCGCGGCGGCGTTCGCGCACACGTTCTGGTGGGCCATCGGGGCCATCCTGCTCGCCTTCATTCCGACGCTGTTCCTGCCCAACCATGCCCCGGCGCGCCGCTGCGCCCCAGAGCGATGAGGGGCGGCGCCGGTCGAGGATGCCGGTCACCGGGACGCACGACCGCCGGAGCGATGCTCGACTGACGGCACGACCCGATCGCCTCCGGATCGATCTGACGACCCAGCTCTCTCGGGCTGGGTGCGTCGCGGCCGAAGAAGAGGCCCAGGAGCTCATCGCGTGCGCCGACGGGGACCCGTCGTTGTTGCGCGCACTGGCCGACCGGCGCCTTGCGGGCGAACCCCTGGCCTGGATCACCGGCCGAGCCGACTTCGGCGACCAGTCCGTCCTCGTCGATCCCGGGGTCTACGTCCCCCGCTGGCAGAGCGTGGAGTTGGCCACGCGGGCCGCTGCCCGCCTCCCCTACGACGGCAACGGCGGTCGACCTGTGCACCGGGACGGGTGCCGTCGCGGCCGCGTTGCGGGCAGCCAGGCCGGCGGCGCGCATCGTGGCCACCGACAACGACAACCGGGCCGTCGCCTGCGCGCGGGCGAACGGAGTCGAGGCCTATCAGGGCGACCTGTTCGCGGCCGTGCCGCGATTCGTTCCGGGGCGCGACCGATGTCGTGGTCGCCGTGGTGCCCTACGTCCCGTCGACCGAGTTCCATCTCCTGCCCCGCGACACGCTGAGGTTCGAGGATGCCTCCCACTACGACGGCGGCCCGGACGGCGCCGATTCCTGCGCCGCGTCGTCACCGACGCACCTGGCTTCCTGCGCCCCGGCGGTGCGGTGTTCCTCGAGCTGGGCGGCGACCAGGCCGACCTGCTCCGCCCCACGCTCGACCACCTCGGGTACAGCCGCCGTCCGGATCTGGTCCGACGAGGACGGGGATCTGCGCGGCCTGGAGGCGACGTACGGCTGACTTCGCGCCAGCATGTGCGGCCTCTCAGCGGCGTGCGAAGACCAGGGCCACCGACGTCCGGTCCACCACGTGCCAGCGGGAGTCGTGGGCCGAGGTACTGCGCCAGTGGTGTGCGGGCAGCCCACACGACATAGGAGACGTGGTAGGCGGAGAGGACGGGGTCGGGGTTCGTGGTCAGGTTCGTCACCGCCATGAACTCGGTGAGCACCGGGCCCTCGAAGAGGTCCGTCCGCCCATCGACGAAGGTGGCCCGGTGGCGGGCCACCGAGTAGTCGCCCCAGGTGTACTCGGTGAAGATCCGTCCCGGGCGCCCGCTGAGGTAGTTGAACGCGCCGATCGGCTGCGAGGACGCGACCTGTCCCGGCCGGGACCGCAGGAATGGCCACGAAGACGATGGCCAGAGTCAGCATCCCTGCTCCCGTCCAGCGCCGTGCCGTGGCCCCCCAGGCCGCCCGGGCCGGGAGCGTCGCGGCCAAACCGGCGGCGACGAGCATGAGATACATGTCGAGTCGCTCGGTCCGGAGCGCCTCCACGAAGAGGAACAGGCCGAGCGACCCCTCGAGGAGTGGGATCCGTCGTGTCCAGACGCAGGCCACGAGAACGGCCAGCGGAACGCAATACAGGAGAAGCGTCAAGACGGAATGGAAATTCGGTGAGTTCCACTCGGTGATGTACCGCGAAATCTGGCCGTTCCGGGAGACGTCGAAGTCGTAGGCCAGGAGGCCCGGCCCGTACGGCGTGAGACACGAGGCGACGATGCTCCCCAGCAAGCGCGAGACCCAACGAGCCGGTGAACGGCGACTGGCGCACGCCGCCGATCACGTGCACGAACCGTTCCGGGACAAGCGACCATCCCAACTCGACCCCGACGACGAGGAGTCCGAGGAGTATCGACCCATGGGTGTTGACCCAGAGCAGGCAGAGCGGCGGCAGAAGGAGCAGCCAGCGCGGATCTTGCCGCGCCCTGGTCAGGATCAGGAGTTCGAGCGGGAACCACACCAGGGAGAAGTCGAGCCCACGGTCGCTCGCCGCGATCCCGGCGATGCCGAGGGCGAGCAGGATGACGATGGCGGCAACCCGGCCGCCCCGCGCCCCGAGCGCCCGCACGTAGGCCGCGCGTGGCCACGAGGCACAATCCACCGAGGACGATCGCGTACAGGCTGTACGCCGCGTTCCCGAACACGCGGTACATCTCCGCCAGGGCGATCTCCGAACCCCATTCGTCGGTCACCCAGCGGCGGTGTGACTCGGTATAGCTGAACGGATCCAACCCCATGAAGGAGTGGTGGCCCAGCATCCACTGGCCGGCCGCCAGCGACCAGAACTCGTCGTTGGACAACGCGGTGGAACGCGCCACGGTCGCCACGAGTCCGATGCCGAGAACGATGCCGACGATCTCGATCGCCCGTTGCGGGATCCGACGCCGCGCGGAGTCACCTGCAGGTCCGCTCGTGCAGGGGCGGCGCCGGTCGTCGGTACATCGAAGGTCTCGACGACCCGGGCGCTCGCCTGCACTGCTCCCCCCTCTACCGGTCCCCCACCGGCGTCCCTGCGTGCACCGTACAGCGCGCCCCGAGACGGCGGCGTCGCAAGGCGGTTGCGATCCCGTCGCTTCGTTCAGCCGCTCGGCGGCACGACGCACGTCCGACCGGGATCGCGCCCTGCCGAGCCATTCCCGTGCACTGCCGACGACCCCGGCCACAATCCGTCGGGCACCCCGATCTCGAGGAGACGGCGTCCGGAGCGATACATGACGCCGTGAGGTAGAGCACGACGCGTCCGGCAGCCGCAGCACGTTGCGGCAGGTCACACCCACCGCTATTCCCGTCGATCCCGGAGCTCCCCATGCCTGCTTCCTCCGCCGCACCGCACGCGACCCTGGTCGCCCGTCACCTGCACCACGAGCAGGGGGGTCACGTCGTGCTCGAGCGACGTGTCGCTCTCCGTCGGGCCCGCGCACCTGCCTGGGCGTCGTCGGCCCGAACGGGGTCGGCAAGTCGACCCTCTTGCAGATCCTGGCCGGCCTGCTGGTGCCGACTGCGGGTGAGGTCCGGGTCGACCCGCCGACAGCGAGTGTCGGGTACCTCGCCCAGGAACATGCGCATGCAGGCGACGAGACGGTCAGCGCGGCCCTCAACCGACGCGCCGGCATCGCTGCAGTCGAAGCTGGAACTCTCCGCGGCAGCCTCAGGTCTTGCGGCGGGCGGAACCCCAGGCCGAGGATCGCTACGCGGCCGCGCTTGGCCCGCTACGAAGCGGCCTCGGCCGGTGACTTCGAGGCGCGCCTCGTCAGCGCGTGCACGCAGGTGGATCTCCCACCCGACGTGGCGCAGCAGCCGGTGTCGACGCTGTCCGGCGGCCAGGAGGCGCGGATGGCCCTGGCCGCCATTCTGCTCGCCCGCTTCGACCTCACCCTGCTCGACGAGCCGACGAACGATCTCGACTTCGAGGGCCTGTCCCGGCTCGAGGACATCGTCGCCCGGCGGTCCGGCGGAATGGTCATCGTCTCGCACGACCGGGCCTTCCTCGAACGGACTGTCACGGACGTCCTCGAACTGGACGAGCACTCCCGGACCGGGACCACCTACGGGGGCGGCTGGGACGCGTACCAACGTGAGCGCGCCGCGGACCAGTCACACGCCGCCGACGACTACGCCGTCTACGACGCGCAGCGGGCCGACCTGCGGCGCCGGGCCCAGCGCGAGCGCCAGTGGGCCACCACTGGCGTGGCCCGCGAGAAGAAGACATCCCCGCGACAACGACACCTCGCAGCGGAAGTTCCGCATGGAGCGGACCGAGACCCTCGCCGGGCGGGCTCGGCGAACGGAGCGTGCCCTCGACGCGCTGCGGCCGGTCGAGAAACCGTGGGAGGGCTGGGACCTCCGCTTCAGCATCAGCGAGACGGCGCGTCGGGCGACGTCGTCGTACGACTCGAGGATGCAGTGGTCGAGCGGGGCGACTTCACGCTCGGCCCGTTCACGTTGGACATTGCCTGGGCCGAGCGCATCGCGCTGGTCGGCCCCAACGGTTCGGGCAAGACCACCCTGGTCGAGACCCTGCTCGGCCGCCTCCCGCTCTCCGCCGGGACGCGGCGACTGGGTCCCAGCGTCGTGGTGGGCGAGCTCGCCCAGGACCGTCGCATCCTCGGCGATGTCCCCGACCTCGCCGACGCCTTCATCGCCGCCACCGGCCTCCCCCGCGACCAGGCCCGATCACAGCTGGCCAAATTCGGGCTGGGGGCGGAGGCGGTGGGCCGTCCCTCGTCATCGCTGTCGCCGGGCGAGCGCACCCGGGCCGAGCTGGCCGCCTTCGCCGCGCTCGGTGTCAATTTCCTCGTCCTCGACGAGCCGACGAACCATCTGGATCTCCCGGCCATCGAGCAGCTGGAGTCGGCGCTGCAGGAGTACGGCGGGACGCTCCTGCTCGTCTCCCACGACCGGCGCCTGCTCCAGACGGTGACCATCACCCGCAGCGTGGAGCTCCCCGGACGCCACGACGAGTCCAGGGGCCTGCGCAAGGTCTGAAGGCCTGCGCCGTTCCCGCAGTGGGCAGGCTCGCCGCACCGCGATCGCAACCACCCAGCGCCGCGGCATCACCTCCACGGGTCCATGCTGCGTTGTGCGGCCGTCGGTACCGGGACTGCAGGGTGGAGACTCGCAGGGCCGTGCAGTACAGGGGGGAACCAGCATGACGAACAACCTGAAGGAAGCCGAGACCATGGTGCGAGGCCTGATCGCCTCGGCCAACCGGTCCCACGGCGGCGCCGCCTGGGAATACGAGCTCACGAGCGACGTCGACAACATCGAGGTGGCGTCGGGTCCCGGCACCCACATGCTCCGGATCCACCCGTGCTGGCTGCGCTACGTCGTGGCCCAGGGCGAGTTCCAGTGCTGCGTGGCCGACGAGATCGAGTCCTGGTACATGCTCGAGCAGCTGACAGCCGAGTCCCGGTGACGACCGTCGCCGCCTGAGGTCTCTACGAGAACCGCTCCCGCAACGCCACCTCGGCCGCCGCCACACCACACATCCCGTGGACCCCGCCCCCCGGGGGCGTCGAGGCCGAGCAGAGATACACACCATCGACCGGCGTCCGGTAGGGATTCCACCGCGCCACCGGCCGGAAGACCGTCTGGCGCAACGTGGCCGCCCCACCGTTGACGTCGCCGCCCAGCAGATTGGGATTGTGCGCCTCCGCCTCGGCCGGCCGTGCGCACGGAACGGGCCAGCACGAGGTCGCGGAAACCGGGGGCGAAGCGCTCGATCTGCGCCTCCATGCGCTCGGTCATGTCGACCGACGAGCCGTTCGGGACGTGGCAGTAGGCCCACAGCGTGTGCTTGCCCGCCGGCGCGCGCGTCGGGTCGACCACACACGGCTGGGCCACCAGCACGAAGGGCTGCTCGGCGTGCCGCCCGGCCTGGACGGCCGCCTCCGCCCGCGCCACCTCGTCGAACGTCCCCCCGACGTGGACGGTCACCGTGCGCCGGCAGGCCTCGGCGCCCCAGGGCACCGGGCCGTCGAGCGCCCAGTCCACCTTGCACGTCCCGGCGCCAGGCTTGAACCGCGCCCACGGCCGGCCGGCCCGGCGCGACAGCCGTGTCCCGGCCAGCGCGACGAACGCGCGCGGTGAGGTGTCGAGGAGCACGGCCCGCGCCGGCGGCAGCTCGGCGCAGCGACGCGACCGGGCTGTCGGTGTGCACCACGCCACCGAGGCGGCGCAGTTCGTTGACCAGACCCTGGGTGATGGCCGCACTGCCTCCCGCCACCACGGGCCAGCCGGCCCCGTGGCCGAGCGCGGTGAGGAGGAGGCCGAAGGCAGAGGTCAGCGGGGCCGTCAGCGGCTCCATCGAGTGCGCCGCCGTGCCCGGCCAGCAGGGCGCGCGCCGCATCGGTCGTGAAGCGGCGGGCCGTGTGCTGCACCGACGGCGTCCCGACGAACGCGAAGCGGGCGAGCGCCAGCGGGTCGCGCGGCACGCTGCGCATGGGCGACAGGACGTAGGGCACGATGCGGTCCAGCCAGTCCACCAGCGGGCCCACCAGGTCCTCGTAGGCCGTGGCGTCACCGCCGAGGTGGGATGCCGTCTCGCCGACGTCCCGGTACAACGCGGCCGCCCGCGTCGCCGCCGAGCGGGTGGGCGAAGGCGATCTCGGGCTGGCGCAGCGCGACGCCGAGGCCGGCCAGGTCGAGCGAGCGGAAGAAGGGTGAGGCCACCAGCGCTGGATGCACCGCCGAGCACACGTCGTGACGAAACCCCTCGAGCGTGAGGGCCTGGGTCCGGGTCCCCCCTCCGATCGTCGGCTCCCCCTCGAAGACCTCCACGCCGAGCCCGGCCCGGGCCAACGTCAAGGCCGCGGCAAGGCCGTTGGGTCCCGAGCCCACCACGACCGCATCTGTCACGCTGCACGCTGCGACGTTACAGAGCGCCGTCCCGCCGGGTGTGGCGGCGCCCCCCGAGGCGCACTGGCGCGCCGGCCGCGGGGTCAATAGGTTGCGCCCAGGGGCAGGGAAAGACCGGCCCGTCCACCGACACGAGAAGGGGGTCCCCATGGCAGAGGTGCACGGAACGTACGAGCCACGCTTCGAAGCCGTGCGCGCCACGCTGGCCGACCAGCTCGAGACGGGGGCGGACCTCGGCGCCTCCGTCGCCGTCTTCCTGCACGGGGAGCCGGTCGTCGACATCTGGGGCGGCTGGGCCGACGCGGAGAAGACGCGGCCCTGGGCGGACGACACCATCACGAACGTCTGGTCCACCACCAAGACCATGACCTTCCTCGTCGCCCTCATGCTGCACGACCGCAAGGAGCTCGACTTCCATGCGCCCGTCGCCACGTACTGGCCCGAGTTCGCCGCCAACGGAAAGGAACGGATCGAGGTCCGACACGTCATGGGGCACACGGCGGGACTGAGCGGCTGGGAAGAGCCGCTCGCCCCCGAGGACCTGGCCAACTGGGAGCTCTGCATCACCCGGCTGGCCGAGCAGGCGCCCTGGTGGGAGCCGGGCACCGGATCGGGGTATCACGCGCTGACGCAGGGCTACCTCATCGGCGAGATCGTCCGCCGCATCACGGGCGACAGCATCGGCGCCTGGTTCGCCAACGAGGTGGCCAAGCCGCTGGGAGCGGACTTCCACATCGGCTTGCCGGCGAGCGAGGACAGCCGCGTGTCCAACGTCATCCCGCCCCCGCCCATCGACGTCGCCGCCATGGAGGGGCAGGTCTCCGAGCTCATGATGAAGACGTTCATGAACCCGCCCATCGACGCCACCATGGCGCATCGGGAGTGGTGGCGGCGCGCCGAGATCCCCGCCGCCAACGGCCAAGGCAATGCCCGCTCGGTGGCCGCCATCCAGTCGATCATCGCCGGAAGGGGCGAGGCCCGCGGCGTGCGCCTGCTCTCCGCCGAGGGCACCGACCCGATCTTCGAGGTCCAGGCGGAAGGCATCGACAAGGTCCTCGGCGTGCCCCAGCGCATGGGCATGGGCTACGGCCTGAGCAATCCGCCCGACATGCCACTGGGTCCGCGCGCCTGCTACTGGGGCGGCTACGGCGGGTCCGTCGTCATCATCGACCAGGACGCGGAGCTCGTCGTCTGCTACGTCATGAACCGCATGGAGTCCGGGCTCGTCGGCGACCTGCGCGGCACCAACATCGTCGCCGCCACCGTCGAGGGGCTCGCCTCCTAGGGCAGCACCGCCTCGGCTTCGATCTCCACCTTCCAGGCGGGGTCGAGCAGGCCCGCCACGACGATCATGGTGGCGGCAGGGCGCACCCGCCCGAGCAACTCGCCGTGCGCAGCACCGACGGCGCCGGCGTCGTCGGCCGAGGTGATGTACATCCGGGTCCGCACCACGTCGTCGAAGGAGGCCCCCGCCTCGGCCAGCGTCGCCCCGATGATCTCGAAGCACCGCCGGGCCTGGGCCGCGGCACCTTCGGGACAGCGGCCACCAGGCTCGACGGGAACCGGACCGGTGCCCGAGACGAGGACACGATCCCCCACCCGCACGGCGCGGCTGAAGCCGATCGTGGGCTCGAAGGGCGATCCAGATGAGATCCCTTGACGCTCGGACACGTCCGGCATCCTGCCATCCTGTCGATGCCGTCACATCCTCGCGGTCCGTGGGGTCTGCTGGACTGACGGACGACGTGGGAGGACGCTGGACACATGGACGACCCGGCCGACAAGAGCGCACGCTTCGAGGAGCACCGATCCCACCTGCGTGCCGTGGCCTACCGGATGCTCGGCTCGCTCAGTGAGGCGGACGACGCCGTCCAAGAGGCCTGGATCCGCTTCGACCGCACCGACACCACGGACGTCGAGAACCTTCAGGCGTGGTTGACGACCGTGGTCTCCCGGGTGGCGCTGAACATCCTGCGCGCCCGGCGCACCCGGCGCGAGGACTCACTGCAGACGCACATGCCCGACGTGATCCTGGACCGGCCGGGCGGGACCGATCCCGAGCACGAGGCGCTCCTGGCCGACTCGGTGGGAGTTGCGCTCCTCGTGGTGCTCGACACGCTCGGCGCGGCCGAACGGCTGGCGTTCGTCCTGCACGACATCTTCGCCGTGCCCTTCGACGAGATCGCCCCGATCATTGAGCGGAGCCCCCAGGCAGCCCGCCAGCTCGCCAGCCGGGCCCGCCGACGCATTCAGGGGGAGGCGACCGTCCCCGACGTCGACGTGCAGACGCCAGCGCGAGGTGGTCGACGCCTTCCTGGCCGCGGCGCGTGACGGCGACTTCGAGGCGCTCCTCGCCGTCCTCGACCCCGACGTGGTGGTGCGGGCCGACCAGGGCGCCGTCCCGGCCGGCACCGGCACCGGTACCACGGGCGGCGCGGGAGCGGCATCGGGTCCGGTGCGCGGTGCGGTCGAGGTGGCCCGCCGGGCGATGGTCTACGCCCAGCTCGGGCTCTTGACGCAGCCGGCGCTCGTCAACGGTGTCGCCGGGGCCGTGACCACGCGAGACGGGGTGGCGTTCTCGGTCGGCGCCTTCACGGTGCGCGGCGGGAAGGTCGTCGCGCTCGACATCCTCGCCGACCCCGACCGCCTGCGTGTCGCTCGACCTGACCATTCTCGGCGCCTGATCACACCCCGAGGCCGTCGAGGTACGCACGCGCCCGGGCGAAGGCGGCCACCGCCTCGGGCACGCCGGCGGTCACCAGTCCCTGCCAGCCGTGCACCATGCCCGGCCAGGACTCGGCCGTCACGGCCACCCCCGCGTCCATGGCCGCCCGCGCCAGCGCCTCGGTCCCCTTGCGGAGCGTGTCGTACTGCCCCGCCGGCAGGTAGAGCGGGGGCAGGCCGGCCAGGTCGGCGGAGACGGGCGAGAGGCGGGGGTCCCCCAGCGCCACCTGACCCGCCGGCGTACTCCCGGGCCCGGTTCCGGACCCATGCCGCGCTCGAGGAAGGGATCTCGGCCTTCGACGGGATCGGGCACCGAGACGTCGAACCAACCCGAGATCGAGAGGAAGCAGGCGGGCGACGGCAGCTGCTCGTCCCGTGCGTCGAGGAGCGCGCCCAACCCCAGCAGACCCCCGCACGAGTCCCCGCTCACCACGACGCGGCCGGGATCGGTGCCGCTCCGCAGGAGCCCGCGGTAGGCCGCGGAGCAGTCCCGGTGCGCGGCGGGAAAGACGTGCTCGGGTGCGAGCCGGTAGTCGGGCATGACCACGCGGGCCTCGAGCTGCTCCGCCAGCATGGCCCCGTAGAAGTGATAGTCGTCGAGCGGGGACGACACGAGGCCGCCGCCGTGACAATGGAAGACGACGCGGTCGCGGCGGGGTCGGCGAGCGTCCTCGTACCAGGCACAGCGCACCCCGCCGAGCTCCACCTCGGTCACGCCGACGTGCGCGGGCAGCGGGTGACCGTGGAACGGCGCCATCATCGTCCGCACGGCCCGGTAGTCGGCGTCCGGGTCGGCGAAGTCGCCCGGGACGAGCGCGAGGATCTCGGTCAGCTCCTTGCTGGGCACCCCGCTCAGCCCAACTCGTAGTCGGCCAAGTCGGGCTCCCGGGTGCGGTCCCAGTACGTGTGCAGGTCGTAAGGCCAGTTCTGCGTGACCCGCCCGCGCGCGTTGCGGTACCAGGTCGGCACGTCGGCCACGCCCCAGACCATGTGTGCGTTGCCCTCCTCCATGTCGCGGCCGTAGCGTTCGTGCACGTCGCGCCGGCACGACATGGTCCGATGGCCGCTCCGGAGCAGCTGGCCGATGGCCTCGACGGCGTAGCGCACCTGGCACTCGACCATGATCAGGATGCTGCCGTTGATGACCAGGTTGGTGTTGGGCCCGTACAAGAGGAAGAGGTTCGGGAAGCCAGGCACGGTCATGCCGAGATACGCCTGGGCGTCGCCGTCCCACTCCTCGCTGAGCTCGACGCCCCCGCTGCCGTAGACCTTCATGGGTGCCACGAACTCCGAGGCGCGGAAGCCCGTCCCGTAGATCAGCACGTCCGCCGGGTGCTCCTCCCCGTCTGCGGTCAGCACGCCGTCCGGCGTGATCTCGGCGATGGGGGACGTCACCAGGTCGACGTCGGGTCGGCTCAGCGCCGCCGCCCAGCGGCCGTCGTCGCGCAGGGCCCGCTTGGCGAAAGGGGGGAAGTGCGGGACCATCTTCTCGAAGAGCGCGTCGTCGTCGACCTGGGCCCGCAGGACGTCGAGCAGCATGGAACGAATGAAGTCGTTGCCGGCACTCACCGCTTCGGTGTGCCGGTCCCACTCGGGGTCGACCCGGGCCGCCACGAGCAGCCCCTCGTGCAGCAGCCAGAATTGCCACAGCCGGTCCCAGCGCCCGTAGCCGGGGAGCAGCCGGAGCAGTTCGTGGAATTCCGACGGGAACGGGTTGGCGTAGTTGTCGGTCGGGAGCAGCCAGGGCGCAGTGCGCTGATAGACGTCGAGGTGGCTGACCACCCCCGCCAGGTGGGGCACGAACTGCGCCGCACTGGCACCGCTCCCGATGACGGCGACGCGCCGCTCGGCCAGCTCCACCGTGTCGTCCCAGGCCGCCGAGTGGAACGACGAGCCCGTGAAGCGCTCCCGGCCCCGCAGGTCCGGAAAGGACGGGCGGTTGAGCTGTCCCACGGCGCACACGATCCCGTCGACGACCTCGGTCGTCTCGGCGCCGTCGGCGCAGCACGGTCAGCGACCACCGCCCGGCGGCCTCGTCGAAGCGGGCCTCGGTCACCTCGCTCCGGAAACGGATGCACTCCCCCAGCCCGAGATCCTTCGCCGTCGACCGGAGGTAGGCCAGCAGGTCGGGTTGGGCCGAGAAGCGGGAGACCCAGTCGTTCGTCTGCGCGAAGGAGAAGCTGTAGAGCTGATTGGGCACGTCGACCCGGCAGCCCGGGTAGACGTTCTCGAGCCACGTCCCGCCGACGTCGTCGTTCTTCTCGAACACCGTGACCGTCACGCCGGCCTGGCGCAGGCGGTGCGCCGCGGCCAGGCCCGAGGCGCCGGCGCCGATGACGGCGCAGCGAAACCCGCGTCCGAGATCTGCGGTGTGCCACGAGGGTCGGCGCGGGTCGGTGCCTTCGAGCGCCAGCTCCTCGCTCAAGAACGCTTCCCACTGCTCGGCTGCTCCCGAGCCGACCAGGAACGCGAAGATGCGCCGGCGTTCCTCCGGCGTCAGCTGATGGTCCGGACGGCCCGAGGCCAGGTGATCCGACAGGGCGGCGACCGCCAGCGCCCGTGCCTCGGACATCTCCTGCGGGACCGAGGCCACACCCGGGCACGAGGAGCTGGGCCTGATCCGGCGCGAACTCGTCCCGGAGCAAGGACAGGTCGCCCGTCCGGTGCGCCACCGCGCACAGCAGCTGGGTGCACGTCCGCCGCGGCGCAGGCTGCTGCGACATCCCCACCCATGCCGACGAGCCTACGCAGACGCGTCCCGCCGGGTGGTCAGCGGCCCATGTGCTTGCCGAGCTCGGCGATCTGGCTGTTCACCTCGACGGTGCGGGGCAACGTGTCCATGGCCGCGGCCAGGCTCTCGGCGGTCCAGCGGTCGTCGGTATCCACCGACTCGGCGATCGACCAGCCGGCGTAGATCCCGACGGACCCGCCGTACACGCTGAAGACCTGGCCGTTGAAGGGACACCCCTCGGACGCCAGTACCGCGACGAGCGGCGAGACGTTCTCGGGATCGAACAGATGCTGCTGCATCGCCTCGCCCATCCCGGGCGTCTGCATGGTCAGACGAGTCCGCGCCACCGGGGCGATGCAGTTGGCCCGGACGCCGTAGCGCTGCAGCTCCATGGCATTGACCACCGTCATCATGGCGATACCCGCCTTGGCCGCCGAGTAGTTGGTCTGGCCGACGTTGCCGTGCAGCCCCGCGCCGGAGCTGGTGTTCACGATGGCCCGGTCGGTGATCGTTCCTGTCTTGGCGGCGTCGCGCCACACATCGGCCGCGTGCCGGGTCAGGTTGAAGGTGCCCTTCAGGTGCACGGCGATCACATCGTCGAACTCCTGCTCGCTCATGGACACGAGCATCCGGTCGCGCAGAATGCCGGCGTTGTTCACGACGACGTGGAGGTCGCCGAACGCCGAGACCGCCTGGTCGACCATCGCCTTGGCCCCGTCGAAGGAGCTCACGCTGTCGGTGTTGGCCACGGCCTGGCCACCCGCCGCGGTGATCTCGTCGACCACCGACTGTGCCGCCGAAATGTCGGCACCCGAACCGTCGACCGCGCCGCCCAGGTCGTTGACGACGACCTTGGCGCCGAGGGAGGCGAACAAGAGGGCGTGCTCACGTCCGATGCCCCGTCCCGCTCCGGTGATGATCGCCACTCTGTCCTGCAGCATCGTCCAGCCGTCCTCTCGCATTCGTCGGGGACCGCCGCCGGCGGGCGGTGGTCCGGGCGAGACGATTGCAACGGCGCGACGGCCTGTCAAACCGACGCGCAGCGCCTGCGCCGCCCGACCTGTCCGTCAGCCGGTGGCTTCGAGCAGCCGGCGCTCCAGGTAGCGGCGCTCGGCGTCGGTGCCCGCCAGGTCAAAGGCCCGGCGGTATGACTCGGCGGCCTCGGCACGACGGCCCAGGCGACGCAGCATGTCCGCCGCGCGCCGCGGGGAGGAGGTGATAGGCACGCAGCTCACCGTCCGCTGCGATGCGGTCGAGCAGCCCCAGGCCCGCCTCGGGCCCCTCGCTCATGGAGACGGCGACGGCGCGGTTCAGCGCGATGACGGCCGATGGCGTCAGCGCGAACAGGTCGTCGTAGAGGTCGGCGATCTCCGCCCAGTCCGTCGTCCGGTCGTCCCGGACATGGCACGCCGCGATGGCCGCCTGGATCTGGAAGGGGCCGGGACGGCCCAGACGGGCGGCCGCGTCCAGCCGCAGACGCCCTTCCGCGATGGCCGCCGCATCCCACAACGTGCGGTCCTGCTCGCTCAAGACGACGAGGTCGCCGTCGGCATCGACGCGGGCGGCGCGGCGGGCGTCGTGGAACAGCATGAGCGCGACGAGGCCGAGCGCCTCGGGCTCGTCGGGCATCAGCGCGCACAGCACCCGACCCAGGCGGATGGCCTCGGCCGTCAGGCTCGCCGCGGACCAGGTCGGTGCCCGCACTGGCCGAGTAGCCCTCGTTGAACAGAAGATAGAGGACGGCCAGCACGGCGGCCGTCCGTTCCACCAGCTGGTGCGGCGGGGGCACCTCGAAGGGGATGCCCGCATTGCGTATCTTGCGCTTGGCCCGCACGAGCCGCTGGGCCATGGTGGCTTCGGGCACCAAGAAGGCGTGGGCGATCTCGGATGTCGTCATGCCGGCGAGCGTGCGCAGGGTCAGCGCCACCTGGGCCTCGAAGGACAGTGACGGGTGGCAGCAGGTGAACATCAGGCGCAGCCGGTCGTCGGGCACGTCCCCGTCCGGCGACGTATCGATGTCCTCCCCCGCCTGCCGCCATCACCGCCACCTCCCGCGTCTTGGACTCGCCGAGGCGCGCCCGCCGGGCGCGGTCGACGGCCCGGTGGCGCGCCACCGTCGTGAGCCACGCGCCGGGCGGCGCGGGATGCCGTCACGGGGCCAACGCTCCAGGGCGGTCGTGAAGGCATCTTGCGCGCACTCCTCGGCGAGGTCCCAGTCCCCGGTCAGCCGGACCAAGGTGGCGACCACCCGGCCCCACTCGGCATGGAACGCGTCGGCGACAGCGGCCTCGACATCGGCCGTCACATTTCCCAGATCGGCCTCACTTCGATGGACCCGTCCTTCGCCCCGGGGATGCGGGAGGCCACATCGATGGCCTCGTCCAGGTTCTTGCAGTCGACGAGGAAGTAGCCGGCCAGCTGCTCCTTGGTCTCGGCGAAGGGGCCGTCCGTCGTGAGGGTCTCGCCGTTGCGCACGCGGACCGTGGTGGCGTCGCTCGTCAGCCGGAGGCGTTCGCCCCCCAGCAGCACGCCCCGGTCGGCGGCGTCCTTCATGAAGGCGGCGTACTCAGGCGAGATGTCGGCGCCTTCGAGCTCGGGGTCCCGCAGGCCGGCACTCTCGTCGAGGGCGATCAGCAACAGGTATCGCATGGTGTTCTCCTTGGTGGGTTGGTTTCGCCTTGACGACGATCGGGGACCGCCCGGATCGACAACCCAGTCCTGAAATCTTGACCAACTTCGCCGTCCTACGCTCACCTGCGATGACGACCGCCGAAATTCCGGACTCTCCTGGAGCTCGAGGTGGGCGCCATCGCCGCCGGCGGGGGCTGCGTGGGCCGGGCGCCCGACGGCAAGGTGGTCTTCGTCCGCCACAGCCTCCCGGGTGAGCGGGTGCGGGCCCAGGTCACCGCCTCGACGACCTCGTACCTGCGGGCGGACGCCGTCGAGATCCTGCGTGCCTCCCCCGACCGCGTCGATCCCCCCTGCCCGCACGCCGGCCCCGGGCGCTGCGGCGGCTGCGACTTCCAGCACGTGGAGATCGGGGCCCAGCGGCGCCTGAAGGCGTTCCGCATCGCCGAGCAACTGGAGCGGCTGGCCGGCGTGACGCTGCCCGTCGACGTGGAACAGGTTCCCGGTGATGCGGCGGGCCTGGGCTACCGCACCCGGGTGCGCGTGGCGGTGGACGGCCGCGGGGCGGCGGGGTTCCGGCGCCACCGCTCCCACCGGCTCGAGTATGTGCGGGTGTGCCCCATCGCCAGCCCGGGCGTGACCGCGACGGGCGCCCTCGCCGCCCTGTGGCCCGGCGTCGCCGAGCTCGAGGTCGCGACGGGGACCGATCCGGCCGAAGCGGTCGTCTCGGTCACGCCGCGTGGCCGCGCCGCCCCGCGCCTGCCCGACGTCGGCACCGGCGTGGTGGTCGACGGGAAGGTCCGCCGTCCGCCCGGCGCCGTGCACGCGGTCGTGGACGGGCGCTCCTACCGGATTTCGCCCGGGGTGTTCTGGCAGGTCCACACCGGCGCACGCCGCAGCGCTGCTCGACGCGGTGCTGGGCTTCGTGGGCCCGTGCGAGGGGAGGTCCGTGGTGGACCTCTACGCCGGCGCCGGCCTCTTCTCCGTGCCTCTGGCTGACGCGGTGGGACCCGTCGGGCTCCGTCCTCGCCGTCGAGCGGGACCGGCGCGCCTGCGCCGATGCCCGGCACAACGGCGCCACCTTCCCGACCCTGCGCGTCCTCGAGGGCGAGGTCACGCCGGCGCTCGTGGAGTCCGCGCTGGGCAGGCCCGACATCGTCGTGCTCGATCCCGCCCGGGAGGGCGCGGGGACCGCCGTCATGCAGGCCCTCGCCGCCCGCGCACCCGCCGTGCGCACCGTGATCTACGTCTCGTGCGACCCGTCGTCCTTCGGTCGCGACAGCCGTGTCCTGCTCGATGCGGGCTGGCGCCTCCGCGGCCTGCGCGCCTTCGACATCTTTCCCATGACCGAGCACGTCGAGCTCGTGGCAGCGCTGGACCGCGTTCCGGCCGACGGGGCCGCGATAGGCGTTCGGGGTTCGGGCGTCAGGCGTGCCCGCCGAGCTCGTGGTCGATGTGCCCGGCCGACTCGAACTGGAGCGTCGAGTGCGCCACGTCGAAGTGGTGTGAAAGGCATTCCTGCAGGTGGTCGAGCACCCGCCCCGCCTCGCCCGTCGTGAAGCACTCGTCGGTGACCACGACGTGCGCGGTGAGCACCGGCAGCGAGGACGTGAGGGTCCAGGCGTGCAGGTCGTGCACGGACTGGACCTCGGGCAGCTCCATGAGGTGTTGCCGGACCTCCTCGACGTCGATGTCCTCGGGCGTGGCCTCCAGCAGGATGCGCAGGGCCGGTCGCAAGAGCTCCACCGCCGCCTTGAGCATCAGCAGCACGACGACGAGCGACGCGATGGCGTCGGCGCGGTCGAAGCCCCAGACGACGATCACGGCACCGGCGATCAGCGTGCCGCCGAACCCGTAGAGGTCGGTCAGGATGTGGCGGTAGGCGCCCTCGACGTTGAGCGAACGCCGGTTGGCCCGAGCCATCGTGAGGGTCGCGGCCAGGTTCACGGCCACGCCCACCGCGGCGACCACGATCAGGACCGCGCCGTCGACCGAAGTGGGGTGCGCGAGCCGGACCACGGCGTCGTACGTCACCAGGGCCGAGACGACGAGGAGGGCGATCGCGTTGCCGGCCGCGGCGAGGATCTCGGCCCGCTTCATGCCGTAGGTGTGCGAGCCCGTCTCCGGTCGGGCCGCCAGCCTGATCGCCACCAGCGAGCCCGCAATGGCGCCGACGTCCACCAGCATGTGGCCGGCGTCGGCCAGCAGGACGAGCGAGTTCGAGGCGATGGCGGCCCCGACCTCGAACACCATGAAGGTGACGAGCAGGGCGAGCGCGACAGTCAGGGCGCGGCGGTCGGTGTCCACCGATGGAGGTCCGGCGTGGTGCCCGTGGTCGTCAGCCATCGGCCGTCACGTGGTCCGCATGGGAGAGCACTTCTTCGCACGAGGCGGCGGACGTGGGCGTCGTCGAGCACGTAGTAGATCCGGGTGCCCTCACGCCGGCTGCGCACCAGCCGGGCCAGACGCAGCTTGGCCAGGTGCTGGGAGACGGCAGCGGGTTGGGCGCCCACCAGTTCCGCCAGCTCGTTCACCGGGTGCTCCCCCTCCAGCAGGGCGCAGATGACCCGCAGCCGGGTCTCGTCCGCCAGCAGCTTCAGCATCGCGACGGCCGAGTGGACCTCCTCCCCGGTCGCTCGCTCTCACTACCTGCGTAGGCACGCAGATAGTGTACCGCCCGCGGGAGAGCGGAGATCAGGGGGCCGAGGCGAAGCTCGACGTCGGCGCCGGCTGCACGGTGCAGGGTTGGGAGACCGACGACTGGGGCACCGCGGCCTGCAGCACACGATTCATGATCGGCCCGGCGATGTGGGCACCGTCGGAGCTGTTGGCCTGCTCCGGCACGACGACCGCCACCGCCACCTGTGGGTTGTTCGCCGGGGCGAATCCGATCATCCACGTGTCGGTCAGGCCGGTGGCCTTGTCGGTCTGCGCCGTTCCGGTCTTGACCGCCGCGCACAGGTAGGACGGGAAGCCGACGCCGGCCGCGGTGCCTTGTGGACTCGGTGATCACGCTCTCCATCAGGGAGGTGACCTGCTGGGCGGCCTGGGCGGTCGCCACCGTGGCCGCCGCCTTGGGCGTGTAGGTCTGCACCAACGAGCCCTGAGAGTCGTGGATGGAGGACATCAGGTGCGGCGTCATCAGCACCCCCTTGTTGGCGATGCCCGCCGCCACCATGGCGTTCTGCAGCGCGGTGGCCGAGACGTCGAACTGGCCGATGGCGCTCTGGCCGAGTTGCGACTGGGACTTGTCGGGCAGGTCCGGGAAAACCGACTTCGACACGTTCGGGAGGTCGATCCCGGGCACCGAGTTGTAGCCGAACAACTCGGCCTGCTTCGTCATGATGGGAACGCCGAGTTGCACCCCGAGCTCGGCGTAGCCCGGGTCACACGAGAACGGGAGCATCTGCGTCATCATCCCGCCGCACGGCCCCGACTGGTCGCAGAGCGGCTGGCCCGGGAGCGTCGGCGAACGTCTGGCATTTCTGGACCGGGTAGTTGAAGCCGGCCAGCGCGGGCTTGAGGTTGTAGGCGGCAGTGCTGGTCACGACCTTCATGGTCGAACCGGGGGGAAGGCGTAGCCGGTGGCGATCGGCTGCAGCGGCTGGAAGTTCTCGTCGTCCTTCTGGGTGTCGTTCAGGTAGGCCTGCTGTTCCGCCTGCAGCGACGTGCCCGCCAACGGGTTCGGATCAAAGGTCGGGTTGGACACCATGGCCAGGATGTTCCCCGTCGACGGCTGCATCACCACGACCGCGCCGTCGTTGTGCCCTGCCGTCGACGTCAACGCGTCCCAGGCGGCCTGCTGCAGAGCCGGCTGTACCGTCAGCGTCACGTTGTCGGTGGTCGTCGGCTGGCTCTGGCGAAAAAGCAGCTGGCTCAGTGTCTGCGGCGACTGCTGGTGCGCACCGAGAAACGAGTCGTACTGCTCCTCGATGCCGGCCGTTCCGTAATAGAGGGCGGAGTCGTATCCCGTGATCCCGGCAAACAGAGGGCCTTGCGGATATTGACGGACGTAGGTGTAGGGATAATCGGTTTGATTGGTTCCTGCCGGCGTCCGCACCGACTTGGCGAGAACGGTCCCGTCGGCGGCCAGGATCATCCCTCGGGGGTTGTCGTACTTCTGCGCCGCGATCTGGGGGTTGTTCGGCGAGTTCTGCAGCTGCTTGGCCTTGACGAGCTGGATGTTGACCAGCTGAGCCACCACGAGGCCGAGGCAGACGACCATGATGATGCCGAGCCAGCGGATCCGGCGGCCCATCAGCGCGCGAACCGAGTCGTGGACGAGCCGGTCACTGCGTGCATGGTAGGCGGCAGTCCTGCCGCGATGGCTTCATGCCCGGTTCCTGTGTGCGCTCTGTGCGCTCCGTTCACCCCTATGTCGCCAGGCGGGTGACCATGCCGTGTTCGATGCGTGCAGCCGCAATGACCATGCCGGTGTGGGCCGATGCATCAAGACAATGCGCCTCGGTGCCGATTGTTCTTCTGTAGGGCGTGCATTTCCGCAGCTTGGGTACACGCTCTTTGCGGCGCCCCGTGAGTACCGGTGGCGTGCCGACGGCGGAGCGGACCGCAACCGGACCCGAGAGGACTGATGTGAAACAACATGCGCGGAGGTTCTTCCTCCCGACAGCAATGGTGGCTGGCGCCGCCGCGATGCTCCTGACGACAACCGTGCAGGCGGCACCCGTCGCCCAGGCGGACGAGGTGGCGCACGCGGCCGGTTTCAACGCCAACCTCACGTGGAGCACGTCACTCCCTGACGCGGGCAACGCCGTCGCCCTCTCCTCACCCAACGTGGCCAACCTGGACGGGCAACCGGCGGTCGTCGTCGGCGACCTCGCCGGCGAGGTGTACGCCTACCACCTCAGCAACGGAACGGGTGTGGGCGGCTGGCCCTACAACGCGGGTGCGCCGGTCCAGTCCTCGCCGTCCGTCGCTCCGATCTCTCCCGGCGGCACCGACTCGGTCTTCGTCGGGACCGGTGACGCCGGCAATCCCACGATCGGCGGGTACCAGGCGATCACCAACACCGGCGGCGACCAGTGGTTCGTCCAGGAGACCAACCCCGGCACCGACTCGGTGGCCCACTCGGGTGTCTCCGCTTCGCTGACCGTGGGCAACTATGCCGGCGGCTATGGCGTGGAGGCAGGATCACTCGGCCAGAACACCTACGCGCTCGGTGCCGGCAACGGCGCCCTGCTGGGCGGGTTCCCGTGGTTCCAAGCTGACTCCGTGTTCTCGACGGCCGCGGTCGCCGACCTGTACGCCGACGGCAACAACGAGCTCATCAGCGGCGGCGACTCCAGCGCCGGCCTGGCCTACGGGCAGACCTACAGCAACGGCGGGCACATCCGCATCCTCTCGAGCGCCGGCAACGCGGGCGCGCCGACCCCGTCGGGCGGTCTCATCTGCCAGTACAACACGACCCAGAACATCGACCGTTCGTCACCGGCCGTCGGCCAGTTCCTCGGCGGCGGGGCCGTCGGCATCGCCATCGGCGACGGGAGCATCTACGGGTCGTCGGTCTCCGATGCGAACAAGGTCTTCGCCATCAACACGAGCTGCGGCCTGGCCTGGAGCGACCAGCTCAACGGCGTCACCGCCGACTCACCCGCCCTCGCCAACGTGACGGGCAACGGACAGCTCGACGTCGTCGAGGGGACCGCGGCGAACACCGTCTACGTGCTCAACGGGACGAACGGCGCCACCATCTGGTCGGCCGGCACGACGGGTCAGGTCATCGGCTCACCGGTGACGGCTGACCTCACCGGAGGCGGCTACCAGGACGTCATTGTGCCCACCACCGCCGGCATCGACATCTTCGACGGGAAGTCGGGGGCCGAGGTGGCGGTGCTGGACCAGAGCTACGGCTTCCAGAGCTCGCCGCTGGTGACCGACGACCCCGACGGCCATATCGGGATCACGGCCGCCGGGTACTACGGCTCGAACGACACGGGGTACATCGCGCACTGGGAGATCGACAACACCAGCGGGTCCGGATCGAGTGTCAACGAAGCCGGCGCGTGGCCGCAGTTTCACCACGACCCCCAGCTGACCGGTGATGCCGGCACACCGCAGCCCACGCTGCAGGTGCCGTGCAACGCACCCGCCGACGGGCCCAACGGCTACCTGCTGTCCGCGTCCGACGGTGGCGTCTTCAACTACGGGAACATCCCGTTCTGCGGTTCGACGGGCAGCATCCACTTGAACAAGCCGGTGGTCGCGTCCGCCATGACGCACGACGGCGGCGGTTACTGGGAGGTGGCCTCGGACGGCGGCATCTTCGCCTTCGGCGATGCGCAGTTCTACGGCTCCATGGGGGGCAAGCCACTGAACCAGCCGATCGTCGGCATGGCGGCAACGCCGGACGGCGGCGGCTACTGGCTGGTCGCCTCCGACGGCGGCATCTTCAGCTTCGGCGATGCGAAGTTCTACGGCAGCACGGGCAGCATCCGCCTCAACCAACCCATCGTGGGCATGGCCGCCACGTCGGGCGGCGGCGGCTACTGGCTGGTGGCCTCCGACGGCGGCATCTTCAGCTACGGCAACGCGAAGTTCTCCGGCTCCATGGGCGGCAAACCGCTCAACCAGCGGATCGTCGGGATGGCGGCGGACGCGCAGACGGGCGGGTACTGGGAAGTGGCCGCTGACGGAGGCATCTTCTCCTTCGGCGCCCCCTTCTACGGGTCCACCGGCAGCATCCGCCTGAACGCACCGATCGTGGGCATGGAGGCGAGCGGGAACGGCGCCGGCTATCGCTTCGTGGCTTCGGACGGCGGCATCTTCAGCTACAACGCCCCCTTCTACGGGTCCATGGGCGGCAAGCCTCTCAACAAACCTGTCGTCGCCATGTCCGGGACCTGATCCCACCACGCGGCGGCTCGTGCCGGGGTCGGGTCACCACTCCCCCGGCAGGTCCGCCGCAGTAACCTGATCCCCTTTTCCCAGCTCAGCGTTCAAAGGGGAGGGGTAGGCGTGCACGACTCTGCCGGCGCCAGGGATCTGGTCGGGCGACGACGTGACGGCCGCATTCTGGTCATCAGCCTGGAACGGCCCGAGAAGCGGAACGCCGTCGACAGGGCGATGGCCGACGCCCTCGACGGCGCCCTCAACGAGCTCGACGACGATCCGGATCTGTGGGCCGGCATCCTGACCGGCGGCGCCGACGTCTTCAGCGCAGGGAGTGACCTGACGGCCGGAGGCGACTACGTGACGGCGCGCGGCGGTGAGTACGGCATCATCCGCCGCCGCCGCCGCAAACCGCTGATCGCTGCGGTCGAGGGTCCCGCTCTCGGCGGTGGCCTCGAGATCGTCCTCGCCTGTGATCTCGTGGTCGCAGCGAGCACGGCCCGGTTCGGCTTGCCCGAGGTCCGCATCGGTGTCGTGCCGACCTGCGCCGGCCTCTTCCGCGGCACCGCGGGCCCTGCCCCTCAACCTCGCCAAGCAGCTGATCCTGACGGGCCGGCCGATCGAGGCCGGGCGCGCCTACGAGGTCGGCTTCGTCAACGTCTTGACCGCGCCGGGTGGGGCGCTGGGAGAAGCCGTGTCGCTGGCCCAACAGCTCTGCGAGAACGCCCCGGTCTCGGTGCAGGCGTGCCTCGCTGCCGTCAACGACATCGTCGCCTCCGAGGACGAGCTGGGCTGGCAGGAGACCCGGCACGCCCTGACCGCCGCCATTGGCTCAGAGGACGCCCGCGAAGGGGTGCGTGCCTTCCTCGAGAAGCGACCGCCGGTCTGGACCGGGCGGTGAGCAGATGCGTGAGCGTCGGTCCGGGCCGACGGCAGCGGCGTCCGGCTGTCGCAGACCTCGCCGTCAGGCGGCGTTGGAGTAGCGGCCCATCTCCCGGCCGTCGACGTAGGCGACGCACTCCTGAGCCTGGAAGCCCCCCACGAGCGCCTTGCGGGTCTTTTCGATTCGGACCTGGTGCGGCTCGCTCGAGCCCACCGAGAACTCGTAGCCACTGGTCCGACGGAGGGAGAACATCCCTCGTTTGCGGATGACGCGCTTCCCGTCGACGGAGATCTCGAGCGGTCCCCAGAGCTGGTCGAATTGGAAGGCCACGTTGTGCCGCTCGGTCTCCCCCACCTCGAACTCGAAGTCCAAGTGCCTGTCGAACATCGATCGCCCCCTCCGCGCTGGAATCTGACCACCCTTGTGTCGGCTCGCGCCGTCGGGAGATGCACCACCTTTGTCAGAGCGTTGCGCGAATGAGATTCGGCTGGGAGAACTACTTCCAGCCCTGGAGGACGTGTTCGAACCACCACTGCGGAGCCGCTGCGGTGAGTACGTTCATGTCCCAGTAGTCGCACCACCGGACGATCTTCCCGTCGCGGATCTCGTGGACCGACGCGACAGGCAGGGCCATGGATTCGCCGGTCGGCCACTCCCAGTGCTCCACGTGCTCGGTCATCACCACGTCGTCGCCCGCCACCAGGTGGCGCGGTTCGTCGAACAGCTTGGACAGCTTGTCGAAAGCGAGCCGCAGGCGGGCGGTGATCTCGACGGGACCCCGGGCGACGTCGTCGTCGGGTGTCACGATGTCGGTGTACTCCCCGTTCTCGGCAAAGCGCGCCCCGAGAGCTGCAAAGTCCTGACGATAGAGATCGACCCAGAATCCTTCGATCAGCTGGCGATTCTCGTCGATTCGCGTCACGGGTGCACTCCTGTCGCCGGATCGAGCAGATCCTACGGTGCGGTGACGGCGCACGATGGCGCTCCGCGTGGGGACGATCCATCCACTCTCGTCGTCGCGTCAACCTCGCGACGAGTCGTCCGCTGCCGCACCCCATCGTCTCCGGACGGCCGGGTGCGGGCATTTCGACCCGGCCGCAACGGCCTGTGGTGCGTGCGCTGGTCCAAGCACCGAGTCCGCTTGTCGCCGTGGTTGTGCCCGTGTTGTGCCAGATCGGGTCCGACGGCTCTAGGCGCCGGGAGTCGTCCAGGCCAGAATCGGGGCGGGGGCGGAGTGGTTGCCGATGCCCTTGTGTACGGGTACACGCATCATTCCGCCCCCCTCTCTCTTGCGCACTCTTTCGCCTCCCCCCGTGATCCGCGGCACGGGGTAAAAGAGGTGCAAGAGAGTGGCCGTCTGCCCCGGCCTGACGACGCAGGCGCCGGCGCGCCCTCCAGGCGGCTCACGTCCTGTGTCGTCGCTGAGCAGCGGCCCGCCGGCTGCCACGGTGATGCCCAATGACCGCATCACCCCTCGCCAAGGGCAGCGGCGTGCCAGCTGCTGAGCGCAGTATCACGACGGCGCGTTAACCAGACGCAAACCACCAGTTGTGGGGCTTGTGTTCGCCGAAGGCTCCTTCACCGGCCTGCCACAGGAGCGCAGACGGACCAGCGGCGACCGAAATACGCTCGGGTGATGAGCACGTTGGTCCGGCGCGGCCGCCTCCTGGCCACACTCCGGTTGCGGCACGAGCTCACCCTGTGCGGCCTGGTCGCGCCCGCCGGCTTTGGGCGCACCGTGCTCCTCGACCAGGCTGCAGCCGAACTCGGCCCCGAGGGCATCGACATCCGTCACGACTGCTCCCCCGGAGACGCACGCCCGGGCGAGCTCGCTGCCCGTCTGGCGAGTCTGCTCGCCGAGGCCTCGGGCACCGAGGCCAGCCTTCGCCGTTCCGACGATGTCGCTGGGTCGGCTGCACACCTGTCGGCGGCGCTGAGCACCTGCGATCGCCGGCAGCCCACCGCACTGATTCTCGACCGCTTTGAACTGGCGGGAGATGCCGGCACCGAACTCCTCCGCCTCCTCGTCGCCGACGCACCGGCCGGAGTGCACATTGTGGTGTCGGCGCGACGCCTCGGGCACGTGGGCCTGGGCCGTCTCGTCGTCTCCGGCCGGGGATGCCTCCTCGGCTGGCGCGAGCTCGCCTTCGACCCCACGGAGCTGGCTCTTCTCGGAGTGCGAGAAGATGCAACAGGCTTCCCGGCCGACGTGCCAGGCGTGTGGCCCGCGCTCGCCTTTCTGCAGGCCGAAGGCGCCTCCGAGCTGATCACCGACTACTTGCAGGACGAGGTGCTGGCCGACGAGCCGGCGGCCGTCGTCCGCGCTCTGGCCGCCCTCGCCGCCATCGGTGGCTGTGCCACCGACGACCTCGCCGATGCGACGGCGCCGGTACTGGAAGGATTGCCGTCGATCGTCCGAGACGACGTGCTCGATCGAGTGGCAGAACTGCCGCTGGTCGGACGGGGTTTCAGCGGGTGCTGGCCCCATCCGGTGTGGGTCCGCGCCACACGATCGACTCTGGACCAAGAGGAGCGCCGGCTTGTCGTCGACGGGCGGATCGCCGCACTGCTCGACCGTGGGGCGGTGAGCGAGGCGGGTCGAATGGCCGTGGAGGTGGCGGGCGCCGATGCCCTCCGTGCCGTCGTGCGCTCAGCTCTCGCCAGCGTGCCGGTCATCGCCTCGGTCCACGATCTGCGCGTGTGGCAACGATCCGACCGTCTGGGCGACGACCTTCCCGAGCGCATGTGGCTCGACGCCGTCCTCCGTTCTCGCGAAGACGACGAAGCAACGCAGTTCCTGCGACTCGAGGAGGTCCGCAAGGCGTTCGAAGCACGAGATGACCTCGATGGCGAAACAGACGTGCTCCTTCAGCTGGGCAGTCTGGCGCGCGCCCGTGGAGACACCGGCGCCCTCGTGGCCCTCCTGGCTCGAGGCCAGGTGTTGGCCGCTCGCGGCAACGAGAGGGCACGAAGCCTCGTCGCCCTGGGGCAGGCGATCTCCGCACAGCTGGCCGGGCGGCCAGATGACGCCGTGCGCGCCGTGGACTCTGTGGCCGCCGGTTCTTTGCCGGCGGACTGGGCAGCGCAAGCATTGATGATCCGGGGTGTCAACCTCCTCCTCGGCGGGAGGTTCGAGGCGGCGGTCGCCTGTCTCGAGGCGGCGACAGGCGAAGGCTCGGAAGGCTCCTTGGCCACCGCTCATGATTTGCTGTCCACGGCGCGCTGGCAGGCTGGGGATCCCCACGGTGCATTGGACGATGCTGCGCTGTCGGTCTCCCATGCCGCACGGATCGGGCCGCCGGCGCGCCTCCAGCTCTCCCAGGCCTGGCTGGCCTGTCTGCTCGCTGCGACGGGCCAGGAGGGGGAGACGAACGCCCTCCTCGCGCAGATCCACGGCGGGGGTCCCCTCCTGTCGACCGAGGGAGCGGCACTGACGGCGGTGGCCGAGGCCCTGCTCCACATTGAGGATCCCGACGCAGCCCGATCCCTTCTGGAGTCGGTCGAGGTGCTCGACCGCCCAGTCCGATCATCCCTCTGGCGCCAGGCGCTGCTCCGAGCTCTCTCCCCGGTCGGCGCACCGACGACACCAACTCCAGAGATGCCCGGATTCGATCGGGCGTTCGCCGCCGGCGCGGCCGGTCAGCGGGCGCTCGCCGGTGGCCCACTCGCCGAGGTGCACCACCGTCCCTTCCTCCCTGCACGATGGTGTGTCCCGAGCCCGGCATCGACGACCGTGAGCCTCTTCGGCATCGGCACGGTACGGCGCGACCACCGAGTCGTCGATCATCCCGCCTGGCAACGCGGCCCGGGTCCGCGAGCTCTGCCTCCACCTGGCAGTCGTCACCCAGGCACCGCGGCACCAGGTCGCCGCCGCCCTCTGGCCCGAACGCGACGAACGGAGTGCGGGACAGAACCTCCGAGTGACTCTGAGCCATCTGCTCGACGTCCTCGACCCCGACCGCGGACGCTCGCAGGGAAGTCGGCTGTTGCGCGAGAGCAGCGGCATCATCTGTCTCGACCCGAACTCGGGACTGCGGGTCGACGTGTGGGAGGTCCAACGGCACGCCGAGCTCGTGATGACCACACCGGATGACCAGCGCGCCTCGGTGCTCGCCCATGCTCGCCGGCTCCTGGCCCTGCGCACAGGGCCGCTTCTCGACGCCACCCCGATCGGCGACTGGTGTACCCCCTACCGACGGCGCCTCGATGACCATGCCCTCATGGCCGCCTGCCGAGCCGGTGATCTGGCGCTGCACAGCAACGACCTGGGACTCGCAGTCGACCTCGGGCGCCTGGCCTTGGGCATCGATCCCTGGTCAGAAGCGGGTCATCGCCTGATCATCGAAGGTCGGCTGGCCCAGGGTGATCTCGACGGGGCTCGACGAGCCCAGCTCGAGGCGATGGGCCATCTCGATGATCTTGGGGTGGCGCCGGGGCGGCCGCTCGTCCTCCTCGGCTATCGGCTCGGGCTCACCGGAGGGGGGCGGATGCGACCCGGCGAGTGAGAGGACCCGACCAGAAGGCAGGCTGTTCGGACGATGCGCCTGGCCCGACATCGTCCTCGGAACCATGACGGCACGCTCGATGCCGAGGTCGGGCGATGCACGTGGCGGCGCGTCCCTCGACGGCCTCCAAGACTCCGCGTCCGCCCGCTACCACGGTGACCAGTCCCCCTCCGGGTCGGTGGTCTGCCCCACCTCGATGAGATACCCGTCGGGATCGCGGATGTAGCAACGAATCTCGTACGGGTGCTGTTTGGGCGGAGTCAGGAATTCGGCTCCCCGGGCACTCCACTCCTCGTACTTGGCCTGAATGTCCTTGACCCGGATATTGAGGAAGCTGCTGGTCCGGTCCGGGTCGCGGTGGGGTCTCCAGAGTCACGGTGGGCTTGTCGTCTGTCGGGCCTCCGCCGATATTGATGACGATGAAACCGTTGGCCAACGCGACATTGACATTCGTCACGGATCCCGAGAAGACCACCTTGCCGCCGAGCACTTCTGTATAGAACCGGCGCGAGCGTTCGACGTCATCGGACACAATGAAGTGGCACAACACCATGTCATCTTCGGGCCCTTCGAGTTCAGCCAACGTGCACCTCCCGAGGTTCTGGCTCGTTCCCGCACACCACGGGAGCTGAGCTCTTCGTCTTGACCATTGTCGCTTTCACAAGGGAGTGGTGCATCCCCGCACCACCGTTGCGGTTCGAGACGACTTGGCGCGCGGCGGTGCGACGCTCCGGCCGATGGGACACCCCCCGTGAGGTCGGTCCCGGCGCGGGAACCCGTCAAGAGGAGAGGAATCACCACGTGCGACCAGCGATGATCGATGAAACGCAATTTGGAGGGGCGCGGGGTATATACCTTAAAGACCGTTCCGGTGACAGGCGACGGAGGGCGCCAACATGCATGTTTTCCTGGCTGACTAGTGATGGGTCCAACCTCAGGATCCCTTTGGTGACGGCCCGACACGAGACTTCGGTTCTCGGCCAAACCATCTCGCGCCCGTGCTGGCGGAACTCAAGAGAAGCGACACGTAAGGCGGGGCCACGAGGATGAGGCGTTACGAGAAATACCATCGGTCGCCCCGGCTTCGAGCTCCGCTACGCCGCGTGTTCGCCGTAGGGCTGATCGTCGTCACAGTGGCGACCTGTCTGGGGCTCATGTACGTCGGCTTCGTGCAGAGAGATTCATTGCCGTCTGTATCTGTTGACGTGCCCAATCCGCCGCCAGCGTCGAAGGTTGCCGCTCCGAGAACCGCCTCCACCACGTCGACGACGACAACCGGGGCGTCGAACCCACCGAAAACGACCACGAGGTCCACTCCGGCCAAGCCGAGCGCTGCGTCGGTGAACTCGTCGTTGCTCGGGAAGTTTCTCTCGGCCCTGGCCACTCCCAAGACCAGTGCATCCACGGCTCCGATGTCACCGACAGTGCATGACCCCACGCCGGTGGTTCCAACCACCACCACGACGCCCTCCCCGCCCATAACGACAACGACGCCCACCACTCCGACAACCGTGCCGCCGAGCACCACCACGACCACGACGAGGAAGGTGCCGCCGCCGCCGCCGACGACGACGACGACCACGACGACCACCACGACAACCGTTCCGCCGACCACCACAACGACAACGACCGGGCCGCCGACGACGATCATCACGATTCCCATTCCGCTCCCACTTTGATTCGGGCCCGACGGACCCCCTGCCTGCAGCGGCCACGTCGAACCCCCTGAGCAAGTGATCGATCACGCACGGGATCGCGAACGGGACCTCTTTGGTGGTCGGGGCGGGACTCGAACCGGCGAGCGCAGCCACGTGAGACCCTTCAACCGTTTCATTTCCCGCCTGCCTGAGCAGCGCATCGCCGGGTGAACCCTCCGGATGGTCGATCGGTGGGGGGCTAGCCACACCCGTTGTCGGGGTGCCTACCACCATTGCTGTTGCGATCAGCGTCAATGACAGTTGGACGAACGATCGGAATCAATGATGAGAGCGAAGGGAATGACATGGCTAACCAATGGACTCGAATATCGGCACTGACCGGCGTGATCTTCGTCGTGATTCTCGTGCCGGCGGTGTTGGTGACGTCTGGCTCGCCTGACTCCAACGCCAGCGCTCTCAAGGTTCGGGCCTATGTCTTGTCTCACAAGAATCACTACAGCCTGGGAGCTCTACTTTCCATATTGGCGGTCGTGTTCGGGCTGTTCTTCTACGGGTACCTGCGCGCCTTCTTCCGAGGTCGACCCGGCGTCGAGTGGCTCTCTGCGCTCTTCTTCGGCGGTGCGATCGTCTTCGGCGTCGGCGGCACCCTGGCAGGCGGGGTCGATGCCGTCTTGGGCGATTCCCCAGTCTCGTTGAGTGCCGCTTCCCTTCAACTCCTCAACACCATGGCGATGGACCTCAACGTGGCCATGATCGCCTCGGGACTCGCAATCCTGTACCTGAGCGCGGGCTTCATCATCTACAGGTCCAGGGCTCTCCCCGTATGGCTGGCGTGGGTGTCGTGGCTGCTCGGCGTGTTGGCGGCGTCGTTTGTCCTGACGTTCCTCGCCCTTGTCGCCACGGCCTTGTGGGTGCTGTTCGTGAGCATTTCCCTTGCATTGCGCAACCCGGCTCTCGGCGTCTCCGGCGCTGACAGTGACGCCGTCGGCGCGCCTCTCGCTCTTTCGTGAAAGTACGGGATCCCGACCACTGTGGCGAGTCCACGGTGCGAGGAGGGCGGGATGTCTCAGTCTCGATGCTCGGGGTACTCTCGGGTCGAGTCGACGTAAGGTGCCTGCATGAGCACCCCCTACTGGCGTGGCGCCCTTGAGGACGAGGCCATGCAGGACGAGCACGGATTCATTTGGAAAGCGATGCTCGACACCATCGACGTCGACCTGGCGGGGAAGCGGGTGCTGGATGCCGGCTGCAATCGTGGGGGATTCCTGCGACTGCTCGTCGATGCGGCGGGAATAGCCGAGGGCTACGGGTACGACCCGGCCTCGGGCGCGGTCGCTGATGCCCGCCGCCTCGCCAACAACAGAGCGCTGGTTTTCGAAATTGCGGACACCGTGCCGCATGGTTGGGGCAAATTCGACATGGCCTTCAGCCATGAAGTCCTTTATTTGTTGGGGGACCTCACGTCTCACGCGGCCAGCATTTTTGATGCCTTGCTGCCGGGTGGCGCCTACTTCGCCGTCATGGGTGTGCACGAGGACAGCCCGATGATGTCGGCGTGGCACGCGGAAAGCGCCGTCGGACTGGGACTGCCACGACTCTACGGACTCGATGAGGTGGCTGAGACCTTCGAGAGCGCTGGCTTCTGCGCGTCCGTGGCCAACCTAAAGGTAGGTTTCGTCCCAGTCTCGGCGCATCGGCACGGGCATGACCATCGAAGGGACCTTCTCGCGTGGTTGGACTACTACAGCCGTCAGAAGGTTTTGCTTCGATTCACACGCCCAAGCACGTAGCCGGGTGCACGAGGGCAGCGCTCACTCTCAGACGACGAGACCGTCTCCTACCCCTGCGGGGCACTCCGGGTGATCCCTGACAGCATGGTTCCCATGCAACGTCCACCTCACGATTTCGATGCCAGCTATGCGTCTGAGATCCCACCAGCGTGGGACATCGGCCGACCGCAGCCGGCCTTCGACCGCCTCTCCAAAGCCGGTGGCCTGGTCGGAAGCGTGCTCGACGCGGGATGCGGCACCGGCGAGCACGCGCTTCTGGCGGCCTCACTCGGCCACGAGGCTCTGGGGGTGGACCTCTCGGCAAAGGCCATCGACTCGGCCGTGACGAAGGCGGCCGAGCGGGGCGTCGAGGCGCGTTTCCTAGTGGCGGATGCGCTTCGCCTCGTCGATTTGGGTGAACGGTTCGAGACGGTGCTCGACTGCGGACTCTTTCACGTTCTCGATGACGACGAGCGCAAGCGCTACGTCGAGAGCCTGGCAGCAGTCGTGCCTCCGGGTGGCCGCTATCACATGCTCTGTTTCAGTGACGGCCAGCCGGGTGACTGGGGACCGCGTCGGGTGACACAGGACGAGGTTCGGACTGCCTTCTCCGAAGGATGGGAGGTCGAGTCCATCGAGCCCAGCGTCATCGATCTCACTTGGGATCCCGCCGGAGCGCTCGCCTGGCAGGTCGCTGCAAGACGCAGGTAGAGGCCGACCCAGCTTTCCAAGTTGTGCCAGCCGCGGGTCTACAACCCTTGTTCGTCCAGCCAGGTCACACAGGCCTCGGCCACTTCTGACCATCCACTGTCGATGGTCAGGGAGTGACCACGATCTTCGAATTCAACCAGGTTGGTCTTCGCCGGAGAGTGCCGGTATTGCTTGAGAGTCGACTTCGTGATCGCCTCGGGGACGGTGTGGTCCTTCCCGCCCATGGTGAGCAAGAGCGGACCCCGGTCGGGGTTTTCGGTGTCGACCTTGTCCGGCGAATGGGGCGAGAGGCTCGCGGCAGCCGCCTCGAAGAGTGGTCGCCCCGGAGAGGGGACCGCCCATTTCTCGTAGAGCTCGTTGGACTCCTCTTCGGGAATGGCGTTGCCGAAGCTGAAGCGGAACTGCTCGGCGGTGAGCGATACCGCCTTGTGCTTGTTGGCCGGGTTCTTGAACACCGGCAGCGTGGCATGCAGCGCGGAGAGCGGGAGCCGCAACACGCCCTTGATCTGGGCGGCATCGATACCGATGGCAGCCGCTCCCTTGTTCATCCCCAGCAGTTTCTCGGCAATCATGCCCCCAAAGGAATGCCCGATGAGAATGGGCGGGGCGGGTAGGGAGTCGATAATGGCGGCATAGTGATCGGTCACGTCGTCGATGCCCTTGTTGGCGACAGTGTCCGGATTGGCGCGGGCCAGCTCAACGGTGTCCTGGTCGCCCGGCCAGCCCGGGGCCATGGTGTCGTAACCGGCCTTCCCGAAGAAGTCCTCCCACTGCGCCCACGAGCTGGCGTGCAGCCACAAGCCGTGGATGAAGACCACCGAGTTCGTTTTCTGGGCCATCGCTACCTCTCTTTCGGACGAACCGTTCCGGGAGGGAGTCTGTCAGTTTCATCTGAGTTCTGACTGGGTCGTGTCCCGGACCCGCGGACAGGCGCCTCGGAGCGCCGTCTTTCACGGTGAAGGACCGAACGGCGTCTGCCAGGTTTGGTCGTCAGCATCGGGGGGCTCACACTCCCGACCGGTCATTGGAGGCATGATCTTGTCCTCAGGTCAGACCCATAACCCGACCGCGTTACCTAGCTCTCCGTTCGATTGCGCCGGGAATCGCGCACTGTGTCGCTTCTGGCGTCGATTGTCGGCACAATTGGCCCATGGATCTCGAAAGCGCGACCCGGGAGCTGTATCGGGTCGTTCCAGCTCGATTCACGTCGACCCGAGATGCGATGGCCGCAGAGGCCCGCGACGCGGGCCAGCGCGAACTTGCATCGTCACTGAGGAAGCTGCGCAAACCTTCGGTTGGTGCGTGGCTCGCGAACCTTCTTGCATTCGAGCACTCACGCGATGTCGAACGGCTGGTCGCATTGGGCGCCGAACTGCGCGCCCCAACACAAAAGGTCAAAGGAGACCAGATTCGAAGGGTCTCGAAGGAAAAGGGCGACGCAGTCGCGGCTCTGGTACAAGCCGCCAGGTCACTCGCTTCTCGAGAAGGCCAGTCCGTTTCCGCCGCAGCATCACGAGAGCTCGAGGCGACACTCGATGCCGCGTTTGCGGATCCTCAAGCTGCGCAGAACCTTCTCCAGGGAGGCTTGGACACCGGGCTCCGCTATTCGGGACTCGGGTTCGGCGAGCAGGCGGCTACGGCATCGACCACCGACGCCAAAAGCTCCGCTTCCGGACGACGCGCCAAGTCGGCTGACAGGATCGCGGCAGAGCGCAGCCTGGCGAAGGCAGAGCATGAGGCAGAACGCGCTGATGCTCATCTGGAGAGGGCGAGCCAAGCCGTCGAGAGAGCCGCAGAAGAACTCACCCGGCTCGAGTCAGCGCAAGCCCAGGCGCTGCGACACTCTCAAGAAGCTCATGCAAGAGCGGCCGCGGCCAAGCAGAGCCTCTCCAAGCTTGCGTAGACACAGAGTTGGGCACTGCTGAAGGGTGGCATCTCAGAAGCGGACTCGTCCCGTTGACGGAGACGCACTGCCCAGGCCGAAAGCCAGACGATGCAACTTGGTCCGAACGCCTGCAGGCACCAGCCCTTTTGATCGGGCGCAGATCTCCAGAGGCAAAAGGAGGAACCGTCACCGTCAGATCCTGCTGAAGCCGATGAGCCAGTCTGAATGCCTCGACGCACTTTTCCGTTCGGGCGCGACCGATCCCGTGACGCGGCCGCGGGCCTACGGGGAGGCGCGCCGTGATGAATCCTCGACAGGAGCCCGAACCCGCTAGCTTCGCCCGCACCATCTGAGAGGAGCTCTGGGTGAAGGTCGTTGTCGGGGAGATACTTCCCCTTGCGTTAGTAGTGGCCGTCTCGCCCATCAACGTCATCCCCGTCATCCTCTTGCTCTTCACCAAGAGACCCCTGGTCAATGCGTCGTGCTTCTTGATCGGGTTCATTGCCGGAGTCGCGGCCGTGCTCGTTGCCTTCGTTGCCATCGCAGCGGCGGTCGACCTCTCTCCCGGCTCTGGGCATGCGACGTGGGTGGGCGTTCTGAAACTCGCCCTGGGTGCATATCTTCTGGTGGCAGCCGTCCGAAAGTTTCGCGGCCGACCCCGAGCCGGGGAAGAGGGGGCAATGCCGAAGTGGATGGATGGGATTGCCGGATTTAGGCCTGGGCGGTCTGTGGGAACAGGCCTGGTGCTGGGTGCCGTCAATCCGAAGAACGTGGTCGTTGGTCTCGCTGCAGCGGCCAGCATCGCCTCTGCCGCCCTCTCACGAGGACAGCAAACCGCTGCCATCACCATCTATGTCTTGGTCGCTGTCTTGGGGGTTGCCGCACCGATCTTGGTGACAGCCTTCCTTGGAGATCGATCGCCCAAAGTTCTCGATGGCTGGAAGGTCTGGCTGGCTCAGAACAACGCGACCGTCATGTCGGTTCTGTTCCTCATCTTCGGTGTGGTCCTGATCGGTCAGGGCATCGAAGCCGCGTAGCCCAGCTTCGGCGCTGAAGGACTCGAACCCACGATCTCAGCCGTATCAACCTGAGGTCAGTACGGAATCTGACGATGGATCGGCCGACGCCCTGGCCCGCACACAAGGCGGCATCAGCCTGCACAAGGGGGCACACGGAGTCCCGGTTGGATCACTCCCTGGACCCGTGGGAGGACGTTCCCGCGTCAGAACCTGTTCATGGCGACCACCATCATTGGTGCCAAAGGCCCGCTGGCCTGCCGGCGGGAAAGAATCTGAAACACTCCGTACCTTGGCGGGGATGTACGCAGCGTGGAGCTAGACGACGGGGATCGTGGGGAGAGCGGCCGTGATTCCCGCACTCAATTTCGGTACCTCTACGAATCGACCTTTGCCGAGATCTACGCCTTCGTAGCTCGGAGCCAGGGCTCTGGCAGCGACACCGATGATGTCGTCGCGGAGATCTATCTGGCCGCCTGGCGACGAATCAATGACGTACCTCTTCCACCCAATGACCGCCTTTGGATGTACGGAGTCGCCCGTAACATGCTCGCCCGGTTCGATCGATCCGGTCGACGGCGAAGGCGACTCTTCACTCGACTCTCCTCACATGCTGACGCCGGCACTCCGACTGTCGAAACCAGTTCGAGTCATCCCGAGGTCACCAACGCTGTCGCGCATCTGCCCAAACGAGAGCGAGAGGTCATACAGCTCATCTATTGGGATGGCCTGTCACAAGACGACGCGGCGACTGTGATCGGTTGCTCCACCAATGCACTCCGAATCCGCCTGCACCGAGCGAAGAGGCGGCTGTCTCGACGGCTCGGAATCGCAGAGACCGCCTCAACTCAACCTCTCCCGATCGACCTTGACTTGGAGACACCGCAATGAACACGGACCTCGACACGGTGCTGCTCGAATCCGATCCTGGGGATCGCACGGCCATACCTTCCATCGCATCGCCGGTGTTTGAGCAAATCTGGGCAACGATCAACAGCCAGGGGGATCGATCGGTAGCAAGACCCCGCCGCCAGACCCGACGCGTCCTGTTCCCCGCATTGTCTCTCGGCGTCGTTGTGGCGACAGTCCTGCTGATCGCGCAACTGTTACCGACGGCAGGGTTCCGCCCGGCGCCTTCGGCTGCAGCAACGCTTCGGTCGCTCGCCCAGATCGCCGACGCGCAGTCGTCTGTGATACCTGGCAGCAGCCAATGGCTCGAGCAGAAAGTTGAGGTCTCCTTCGACGCCTCGATACTCAGCGTCGGAACGACATCAACTCCGAATGCCTCGGCCACCGTACGCGCCCAGATCGACGAGTGGTCCAATACGAAGAGAACCACATGCGCCGAGAGCACCTTCAGCGCCGCCCGGTTTGCCTCTCCTGTCAACCAACAAGCGTGGGTAGCCGCAGGTCTTCTGGTCAATCCCACCGGCCCCTCAGTCTCGTGCACGACTGTCAACGGGCCAGTGAGCAGCGCCGCGGGCGGTGGTACAGGCGTCTTCGACATCTCGTCCCTGCCGTCCAATCCAAAGACCCTTGCTCAAGAGCTTGAGGCGGGCACCACGGGGATCCCCGGTCTCGACCAGCTCGCGCCATTTCAAAGTGGCGTCAATCCGGACTTCGCTCGGGCCGTGGCCATTTTGGTTGGTCCCACGGTCGGCGGATCGCCCTCGTTCTGGTCAGCACTACTGAATGCGATGGCAACCATGAAGGGCGTTTCGTCGCTCGGCACCGTCACGACGCACTCGGGAAGTACGGGTCTTGGCTTCACGGCACAGGCCGGTCTCGGACAGATGAGTATTGTCCTGTCCCCATCGACGGGGGCGTTGCTCGAGGCGACGAACTTCCAGGATCCGGCACTTGAGGGATCTAGCCAGGGGTTCGTCAACGAGGTTGCTCCACATGGAATCGCCGCTGAGGGTGGATCGTCCAAGATCGTCGTTGACTGGCTCGACCCGATGACAAGTCCGACCGTGGTCGATTCGCTCCCGAACTCTGTGCAACGGCAGCTGCCACCAAGCTCGACTGCAACTGGGCTCATTCAGGCCAAAACGAAGGCCGGAGTGACAGAGCAACAGCTGGTCGCGCTCGCAAGACAGCTCCGGCGGCTCCCGGGCGGACCGTTGCCCGCATTCTCGAGCTTCGAGCCACCGAGTGTCTGGATCTTCACCGCGACGATGCACGGTACGAGCGGTGACGAGAACCGTGTCGAAGCGGTCATGAGACAGACGGGACTGTTTGTCTATGTTCAGCGGAACGCTGGGTGAGCAGGTTCCCCGGGGGATCGAACGAAGGTCGTGGGCATGCATGGCAAGGTTGAGAAAATGACAGGTCGTCTCGTTGTCGTCGCTCTTGCCGCCCTTTCCGTTTTCGCAATGGGCATCTCCGCCGCTTCGGCCAAAGCGCCGATTGCAAAGAGAGCCGACACGTCTCGCTGCGTCAGCATGGTCACCGAGGATCAAAGGGTGACCACCGCAGCCATTTCAGCGTGCGAACACTCTCCACTGAAGGTGCTCCAGGTCTGCCCGAAAGGCGTCAGCACGGTTCTTGTGGTCGTCCACGGCCGCACCTATGGATTCCGCCTCGGCTCTCGCCCCATTTTGCTCGCCAGGCAGTACGGCATGGGAACAATCAGCCAGACTTGCGGCTAGGAAGCGGTGGAACGAGGGTCATGACTTCCGGGGGACGCTTTCGCACCCCTCCTCGACATCAGCTCCGTGAACAGGACTTATTGAGTGGGCGCTGCGGGACTCGAACCCACGACCTCAGCCGTGTGAAGGCTGCGCTCTAACCAGCTGAGCTAAGCGCCCTGGCGGATTTGCCGGACCATCACCGTAGCCTCTGTGACTACGGCACCCTGCGGGTCCGGGGTGATTTGGGGCGCCCCAGTGGCGCCGATACCCTGAGGTTGCCATGTCGCCCCCCGCCGGAAACAGCAACAGCAAGCCTCCGCAGACCCTGACGAGCCGCATCATGGGTGTCTTCAACGGACCGGCGTCCTCCGGCAGCTCCGGGGACGCCGAGGAGACCCCTGAGGTCCTGTCCGGCGGCGAGCGCAAGGCAGCGATGTCGACCTTGAACCAGCAGGAGGCCAAGTGGGCCCTCGGCGCCCTCGTCTTGGCCACCGTGGCTGGGATTGCCATCCCCCTCTACTTCATCGCGGAGAACAAGGTCACCAAGGCCGGTAAGAACTCCATTGCGGTCGCTCCCGACGCCAAGCTGCTCGGTGGCGCCATCCTCGTCATCTGCGCTATCGGGTTCGCCGCGCTCTGGAAGCGGAAGCGCACCCTTGTCGCGTTCGTCCTCTTCCTCGTGGGATTCGCATTCACGATCTTCATCGGGCTCGCCGGGTTCGCCTTCATCCTTCTCGGCGGTTGGCTCATGCTGCGAGCCTGGCGCCTCAGCAAGTACGGAACCACCGATACGAAGGTCATACGACGATTGGCGGCGACTCAGCCCCGGGGACGACAGCGCAAGGAAGCCGCCCGGTCCACGGCCAAAACGGCATCCAACCCTGGAGCGCGCAAGCCTCCGACCGCCAGCAAGCGCTACACCCCGAAGGCCCCCGCCAGGAAGAAGATTCCCAAAGAGACCGAGTAAGCGTCCGGAGAGCGTTCTGATCCCAGAAGCTCAATCGGCCGGCTCGATCAACAGCGCCGAGCGCAACAGTTGCAGCGCGTCGGTCCGCCGGCGCACGAGCGAACGAGCTGTCGGCTCCTCCCCCAGAGCCCGCAGGACCTCGACCTCCGTGACCATTCCGATCACCGTGGAGTAGATGGCCAACAGCAACAGCCGCGGGTCGTGGCGACGCATCGCGCCGGCGTCCATCTCCGCCTCCAAGAAGGACGAGGCCCGCACCATGAGGGGATCGAGCGCGAGCGTCATCTGGGTCGCCGCAGGAGGACCCAATCGGCCCACTTCGCGCAAGAACCCGAGCAGCTCTGGTTGGCGCGCAGCCAGGCGGAACACCGAGCGGACGACGGCCTCTACCCTCCCCCAGCCCTCCCCCGCTCCGCGCAGCGCCGTCTCCAGGGCCATGGAAAGATCGTCCGCGCTCCGGGCGATCACCGCCTCCAGAAGTGCGTCCTTGGAAGGGAACCAGTACAGGATCGACTGCTTGGTCAGCTCGAGCCCCCGGCCTACCGCGTCGAGCGACGTCGCCTCGTATCCCCTGCTGGCGAACGAAGCCAGAGCGGCATCGAGGATGCGGTCCTTGGTCGATGTACTGGGCACTTACCAAATGGTAGACAGAATCGGCGGTCAGTGGTAGACATTTCCGATGCCCATTGAGCGGGACCTCCGTGGGAAACGCTTCTTCATCACCGGCGCCACCGGCTTCCTCGGTACCGCCCTGGTCGAGCGCATCGTCCGCTGCGTCCCCGAGGCCGACGTGACGGTGCTCGTACGGCCCGGGCGCCGATCGGACGCGGCGGCCAGGCTCGCCCGCGAGGTGATCAAGAACGACTGCTTCGACCGTCTTCGCTCGGAACTGGGAGACGGTTTCGACGCAGAGGTGGCGCGCCGGGTCCGCGCCGTGCCCGGCGATGTCAGCCGCGACGGGCTCGGACTCGACGACGCGGGACGCGGGGCCCTCGCCGCAGCGGACGTGGTGATCCATTCTGCCGCCACCGTCTCGTTCGATGCCCCCTTGACCCAGGCCGTCGAGATCAACCTTCTCGGCCCCTCCCGGGTGGCGGCCGCGATCGCCGAGACCGGATCGGCCGCCCACCTCGTCGCTGTTTCGACGGCGTACGTCGCGAGCACCCATCAGGGCGAGGCCAAGGAGGAACTGCTCAGCGAGAACCGCTTCACCCTCGACGTCCCTTGGGAGGCCGAGGTGGCATCGGCCCGGCGCCTGCGCGACGACCTGGAAGCCGAGTCCCGCAAGCCCGAGAAGCTGCGGACATTCACGAAGCAGGCCCGCGCGGAAATCGGTGCCGCCGGTGACCACCTGATCGCATCGAAGGCCGAGAAGCTGCGCGAGGAATGGGTCGGCAACGAACTGGTCACGGCGGGCACGGCGCGCGCGATCTCCCTCGGATGGCCCGATGCCTATCCCTTCACCAAGGCGCTCGGCGAGCGAGCGCTGGTGGAGCAATGGGAAGGCCGGGTACCCATCACGGTCGTGCGGCCTTCCATTATTGAGTCGGCGCTGTCGGAACCCCGAGCCGGATGGATCCGCGGCTTCCGCATGGCCGAGCCGATCATTGTGTCGTACGCCCGCGGCCTCTTGCGTGAGTTCCCGGGCGTTCCCGAAGGGATCGTCGACGTCATTCCCGTCGACCTCGTCGTGGCCGCCATCCTCGCTGTTGCGGCGCGGGGTCCCGAGCCGGGACGACCGAAGGTGTACCACGTCGCATCCGGCGTGCGGAACCCGCTGCGCTATGGACACCTCGTCGAGCTCTCCGAGGACTTCTTCAGCCGCAACCCCCTCTACGACGAGCGGGGGCAGCCCATCAACGTACCGGAGTGGTCCTTCCCCGGACGGGGACGCGTGCAGCGCCAGCTCAAGCGCGCCGACACCGCCATGACCTTCGTGGAGAAGGTGATCACTGCCTTGCCGATACGAGGCAAGCAGGCGCAGCTGGCCGCCCGGATGGAAGACAGGCACGCGCTGGCCAAGCGGGCGCTCGGGTACGTCGAGCTCTACGGCGCCTACACCGAGACCGACGCGCGGTATCGGGTCGACAACCTGATAGAGCTCTCCGATACGGGCGACGAGAGCGACCATGCCCGGTTCGAGTTCGATCCGGGCGTCATCGACTGGGACCACTACGTGCACGAAATCCACCTGCCTTCGGTGCTCGAGCACACCCGCGTGCGCACGAAGCCGGGCAAGTCGGTGGTGGACAAGCGACCGGACCGGCAGCGACGCGCCATCCTGTCACCGGACCGGCATCTGGCCGTGTTCGACCTCGAACACACGCTGATGTCGTCGAACGTGGTCGACACCTACGCCTGGCTCGCCAGCCGACACCTGTCGCCGGCGCGACGGGCACGCTTCGTGGCGGACCTCCTGCGACAGGCACCGTCCCTGCTCGCCCTGGACCGGCGCGACCGCGGCGACTTCCTGCGCTCGTTCTACCGGCGCTTCGAGGATGCGCCCCTCGATCGACTGCGCGAGGACTCATGGGAGTTGTTCCACCGCCAGCTCCTGACCCGCTCGTTCCCCGATGGCTTCGCCCGGGTCCGCGCGCACCGGGCGGCCGGGCACCGGACTCTGCTCATCACGGGAGCGCTCGACTTCATCATTGAGCCGATCCGCCCGCTCTTCGACGACATCATCTGCGCAGAGATGGAGTCTCAGGACGGAAGGCTCACCGGCCACCTGACGACACTGCCGCCCATCGGTGAGGCCCGGGCGCTGGTGCTGGCCGACTACGCCGCACTGCATCGCCTCTCCCTCGAGGAGTCGGTGGCCTATGCCGACTCGGCCAGTGACCTCGCCATGCTCGAGGCGGTGGGCTTCCCGGTCGCCGTGAACCCCGAATCGCGCCTCTCGGCCATCGCCCGGCGCCGGGGCTGGCACGTGGAGCACTGGGCCAAGGCCGAGGGCGGGTCCCACCGGCCGCTGCCGCTCGGGCCGTTCGACGTGCGGCAACCCAAGGCGGTGATGGGGCGATGAGCACGCTTCTCTTCGAACGCTCGCTGCCGCGCTTCGCCGCGGCGCGTGTCGTGTCGTCCTTCGGATCGGGACGTGGAGCCGGCGTCGGACCACTGCGCCTGATCGAACGCGACGCTCCTCCTGCGCCGGCTGCGGACTGGGTGCACGTCGACCCCATCCTGTCGGGGATCTGCGGGTCCGACCTGGCCACCCTGGACGGGCGCAGCTCGCGCTACTTCGAGGACATCGTCTCCTTTCCCTTCGTGCCGGGCCATGAGGTGGTCGGCACGCTGGCCGAGGAGGCGCGCGGTGCCGAAGGCGCGATGCTGCCGGCCGGCAGCCGGGTCGTGCTGCAGCCCGTGCTCGGCTGCGCCGCCCGGGGGATCGAGCCCATGTGCCCTGCCTGTCAGGCCGGTGACGTGGGCAACTGCGGCTACGTCGCATTCGGCCACATCCGCCCCGGCCTGCAGACGGGCTTCTGCGCCGACACCGGGGGCGGCTGGTCGACATCGGGTCTCGTGGCGCACTCGAGCCAGCTCTACGCCGTGCCGGACGCGTTGAGCGACGCAGATGCCGTGACGGTCGAGCCCGTGGCCTGCGCGGTGCACGCGGTGCTCGGTGCGCCGATCACCAACGGTGACGTCGTGGCCATCATCGGCGCCGGCACGGTCGGCCTGCTGGTGACGGCAGCCCTCACTCATCTCGCCGGCGCGGGCGGCTGCGCCGCGCCGGCGGCGGTGCTCGTCGGTGCGCGCTACGCACAGCAGCAGCGCCTCGCCCGCGAGTTGGGTGCCACCGAGGCATTGCCCTCCGACCAGCTCGGCCGCGCCGTGCGCCGGCACTCGCGCTCACTCTCCTTCGGCGGCGCATCGGGAGTGACGGCGACGCTCTCCGGGGGCGCCGACGTCGTGTTCGACTGCGTAGGCAGTCCTGAGTCGATCGCACACTCGCTGGCCATGGTGCGGCCACGGGGCACGGTGGCCCTCGTGGGCATGCCGGGCAAGGTGACCGTGGACCTGGCTCCCTTGTGGCACCGCGAGGTCCGGCTGGCCGGTGCGTACGCCTACGGCACGGAACGGACCCCAGGAACCGACGGCGGCGTCTCGACCTTCTCGCTGGCCTTCGACGTGGCGGCCGCGCTGCAGACGGGCCGACTGGTGTCGGCCACCTATCCGCTGGCCCGCTTCGAGGACGCCGTGGCCCATGCCGGCGCCGCCGGACGACGCGGGGCCGTCAAGATCGCATTCGACGTACGGAAAGGACCGATCCGATGAGTCGCCGCCCAGGCTTCGTCCTCGAGGTGGACAAGTCGACGCCACCGACCCTGTTCTGGAGCGGCGAGGCCTTCAGCCTCGAGACGCTGCCGGAAGGCAGCCGCGTCGTGTATGCGCCCGAGCCCATGAAGGCGATCGAGGATCCCTATCGCGCCATTCGCCATGCGTTGCTCCATCCGGAGGGCGACCGGGACCCCCTGCCGGCCCTCCTGCGCCCGGGCATGAAGCTCACCATCTGCTTCGACGACGTCTCGCTGCCGCTGCCACCCATGGAGGCGCCCGATATCCGTCAAATGGTGATCGAGACCGTGCTCGACATGGCGGCGGAGGCCGGCGTCGACGACGTGCAGCTGGTCGCGGCGCTGGCCCTGCATCGCCGCATGACGGAGGAGGAGCTGCGCCATGCCCTGGGCGACCGGGTCTACGACGCCTTCGCACCGCACGGGCTGCTCACCCAGCACGACGCCGAGGACCCCGACAACCTCCTGTTCATCGGTGAGACAGACCAGGGCGAGGAAGTGGAGATCAACAAGCGGGCCGCCACGTCGGACCTGCTGGTGTACGTCAACATCAACCTGGTCGCCATGGACGGTGGCCACAAGAGCGTGGCGACGGGCCTGGCCAGCTACCGCAGCCTTCGCCACCACCACAACCCGCAGACCATGCGCCATTCGAAATCGTTCATGGACCAGCCGGCCTCCGAGCTGCACTCGGCGAACTGGCGCATGGGACGCCTCATCGCCGAGTCGGGGGTCAAGATCTTCCAGATTGAGACGACGCTCAACAACGACACGTTCCCCTCGAACTTCGGATTCCTGCAGAAGCGCGAGTGGGAGTGGTCGCTGCGCGATCGGGCCTCCTACGCGGCCACGTCCAAGGCGTTGTCCCTGGCGCCGCCTCGCTTGGCACGTCAGATCTTCCACTCCATCCGCTCTCCCCACGCCCTGACCTCGGTGCAGGCGGGCGAGGTGGAGGCCGTCCACGCGCTCACGACGGCCAACGTGTGGGCCCAGCAGGGCGTCGACGTCGAGGGCCAGACCGACATCCTGACGATGGGGCTGCCCTACATCTGCCCCTACAACGTGAACTCCATCATGAACCCGATCCTGGTGGCCTGCCTCGGCCTCGGCTACTTCTTCAACATGTACCGGGGGAAGCCGCTGGTACGCGAGGGCGGCGTCGTGATCATGAAGCATCCGACCAGGCCCGAGTTCCACCCCGGCCACCACCCGAGCTACATCGACTTCTACGAGCAGGTCTTGACGCAGACCGTCGACCCCGTGCAGATGCACAAGGAGTTCGAAGAGTCCTTCGCCACCGACCCCTGGTACGTGCATCTCTACCGGACCGGGCACGCGTATCACGGCGTGCACCCGTTCTACATGTGGTACTGGTGCGCGCACGCCATGGCGCACCTGGGACGGGTCATCGTCGTGGGCGGCGACCCCAAGGCGGTGCGCCGGCTCGGCTTCTCGCCGGCGAGCTCGCTGGACGACGCTCTCGAGATCGCGTCCGATGTCGTCGGCCCGTCGCCGAGCCTGACACACATGCACAACCCGCCGATCTTCATGTCGGACGTGCATTGATGGCTGGGTCGGGTCTGCGGGGCCGACTGCGCTCGGCCCGCTTCCCTCTGGCCGCCCCCTCGTGGCCGACGACCGTCGATCGACCCGATCCCGAACGCAAGGTCGGGCTCGACTACGACCACGACTGGTCGCGCCGTTACCCGGTCCGTCTGGCCCGGGCCATGGTGATGGACAACCTCGCCCGCCCCGCTGCCCGCGTGCTCGCACCGGCCACGGTCAGGGGGCTCGAGCACCTCCAACACCTGGAGAAGCCCGTGATCTTCGCAGCGAACCATCTCAGCCACATGGATACGCCGTTGCTCTTGACGACCCTGCCGGTGGAGTTCCGGCACCGGACCGTTGTGGCGGCAGCGTCGGATTACTTCTTCGACCGCACCTGGAAGGCGGTGCTCTCGTCGTTCGCCCTGGCGACCATTCCCATTGAGCGGAGCAGGGTCAACCGCAAGTCGGGGGACACCGCAGCCGAGTTGATCGAGGACGGCTGGAACCTGGTCATCTTCCCCGAAGGCGGCCGCTCCCCCGACGGCTGGACCCAACCCTTCACGGCCGGCGCCGCCTATCTGGCCCGGCGCACGGGTCGCCCGGTCGTACCCGTCTACCTGCACGGCACCAGGCACGTCCTGCCCAAGAGCGCCGAGTCCGAGGCGCGAGCACCAGGAGGCTCGGGCACCGAGTCGCGACGCAGCAGCCCCCTGCGCCGTGCACCGATCGCCGTGCTCTTCGGCGCACCGCTCTCCCCGGACGAAGGCGAGAACACGCACCGGTTCTCGGACCGGATCGAAGCCGCGGTCGCCACCTTGTCACGGGAGGTCCACTCGGACTGGTGGCAGGCCAGACGCTCGGTCAGCGCCGTGGCGCCGGTCGAAGGAGCCGAGACGGCGCACCGAGGACCGGCAGCGGCACCGTGGCGTCGCGCCTGGGCGCTCGACGAGCCCCCGCCGCGCCAGCGCGGGTCCGACTGGCCCGGCTGAGCTCCTGACCTCCGGCCGACGGAACGGCCGGAGCGTTCCGCGGCAGCGTGGCGCGATCAGAGCAGCGAATGCGAGACGAGAATGGCCGTCTCGGCCAAGCCCGCGTCGCGGTGGACGAGGGCCGCCTGGTAGTCCGGGTCCCGGATCATGTCGACGAAGGCATCGATCCCCGGGTACTGCATGATGGCGATCTGGTCCCAGGGCCCGGTCCGGCCGATGAGCACCTGCAGCACGTCGTTGTAGAGGATCAGGGTGCCGCCCCGCCGCGCCACGTGGTCCAGCGCCACCGCGCCGTAGCGACCGTAGGCATCGGCACCACTGAGGCCGGCGCGGGCCAGTTCGTGTCCTTCGGGGTAGTGCGCTTCGGAGTGGTACGACAACAGGTTCACGAACTGGAGTGGGCCCACCTCCGGCAACCCGAGCAGAGCACGCAGCTGCTCCTCGTCGGGGTTGATGCCCCCGAAGCCGTGCGACCCGAGCTCACCGAGCAGCACCGCCACATCCTCGTCGTTCCACAGCGCCACGAAGGCTCCTCCCGAAGGCGTCCCGCGGATGGTAGCAACGGTGTCAGGCTGTGTGGCGAGCCGGCGCCCGTTGCGCTCGCCGCCTTGCGAAGTCAGGAGATCATCTCGCGTGCAGACCATCATCCTCGGCAGCGGCGGCCCGCTGCCCCATCCCTTGCGGGCCGGGCCCTCGACCCTTGTGCGCACGACCGCCGGTGATCTGCTCTTCGACTGCGGGCGCGGCGTGCTCATGCGGACCGCAGCCGCCGGAGCGGCGGCGGGAGCGCTACGCGGGCTCTTTCTGACGCACCTGCACAGCGATCACACCACCGATCTGAACGACATCGTCACCTCGCAGTGGATCACGTCGTTCCAGCCCCAGCCGCTCCTCGTCTACGGTCCGGTTGGCACGGCGTCGCTCCTGCGGGCAACGGAGGCCATGCTGGAGCTCGACATCGGCTACCGCTTGGCCCACCACGAAGATCTGCAATGGCGGCCGAGCGCCGACGTGGTCGAGTGCGAACGTGGCACCGTGCTCGAGCTCGGAGCGGTCCGGGTCACCGCCGCACCCACCGACCACGCTCCGGTCCGCCCGACCGTCGGGTTCCGGGTCGAGGAGGACGGGCGGTCCGTCGTCATTGCCGGTGACACGGTCCCGTGCGAGGGACTGGACGAACTCTGTGCGGGAGCGGACATGCTGGTGCACACGGTGGCTCGACCGGACCTGATCAGGGCGATCGGCCTCCCCCGATTCATCGACGTCCTCGACTATCACTCGTCGGTCGAGGACGCGGCAAGGACGGCGGCGCGCAACGGTGTCGGCACCCTCGTCCTCACCCATCTCATTCCCGCTCCCGAGCCGGGCACCGAGGACGAGTGGATCGCCATGGCGGCCTCCCAATTCGACGGCACCGTCATCGTGGCCCACGACCTTCTGCCATTGGACGTGGGCCCGGCCGCCTGACGCCGTTGTCCGACGTGTACCGCCAGGCGTCGGCGTACTCCATGGCGGGCCGGCCTCTTTACTCCGGTGCGCCGGCCGGGTGACACCGACATCCACGTCGGCCGCGCTGCGCCGCCCGTGCGGCGAGCGTGCGGCGAGCGCTCAGAAGACGATGGCGCCGGCCCGGGCGCGGGGATCACTGCTCGGCACGATCTCCTTGCCCAACGGGGCGATGGCCACGGCGGCGAGTTTGAAATTCCCGAGCCCGAGAGGGATGCCGATGATGGTCACGCACAGCACGACACCGAGGACCAGGTGCGCCAGGGCCATCCAGAGACCGGCCAGGAGGAACCACAGGACGTTGGCCACCGTGGAAGGCGCGCCCGCATCCGGGTTCCGCACCACGGCCCGCCCGAAAGGCCACAGCACGAACGCGGCCAAGCGGAAGCAGGCCACGCCGAAGGGAATGGTGATGATCAGGAGGCACAGCACCAGGCCCGCCAGCACGTACCCGATCGCCAGCCACAGGCCGGAGAACACCAGCCAGAGCAGATTGAGCAGCGTGCGCATGGCGGCCGGTCCTTCCCGAAGGTCCAGGCTAGGCGCGCCTGCGCCGGCGGCGCTTGCCTCCGACCGCGGCGAGCCGCTCCTCGCGGAGGCTCTCCGGGGCCCCGTCGTCGAGGGGACCGAGGTGCACGTCGCCGAGAGCCCAGGAGAGGAGCTGGTCGGCCAGCGCGGGGTTCCGCGCCAGCACGGGGCCGTGGAGGTACGTCCCGACGACGCGGCCCTGCACCGCACCTTCGCTCGCGTCACCGGCGCCGTTGCCCACGCCGACGACGACGTGGGCCAGCGCGGCGGTTCCCTCCAGCAACGACGTCGCCCCCCCATGGTTCTCGAAGCCGGTGAGCGGCGGGAGCGGTCCGATCGAGGCGGGATCCACCTCCGCGAGCACCTCGCCCACGGCGCGCGACCCGACCGCCTTCACCGTCGCGACCCCGAGGAGCCCCACTCCGTCGTGCGGCTCGCCGGTGGCGTCGGGAAAGGTCCGCCCGACGATCTGGAAGCCCGCGCACACCGCGAGGACCACGGCCCCTTGTGCGGCGCGGCGCGCCAGGGTCCCGTCGTCGATGAGCGACCGCGCCGCGCGGACCTGAGGGCCGTCCTCTCCCCCACCCAGGCAGTAGATGTCGGCCTCCGGCAGTGGACAGTCCGAGCGGCCTGCAGCAACGCGACCTCGTGGCCGCGCCATTCGGCTCGCCGGGCCAGCACCAGGCCGTTCCCGCCGTCGCCGTAGGTCCCGAGGAGATCGGGGTAGACCACCGCAATGCGCAACGTCGTCGTCACGGCGCGCCCAGCAGGTCGTAGAAGGCGGTGTAGTTCCCGATGACGTCGATCACCTCGTCGGACCCGGCGGCGGCGGCGGCCACGGCCGACACGGGCTCAGGCTCGGTGGTGTGGGTCACGCCCCCATAGTGCAGGCGAACCGAGAGGTCGCGGTAGCGATCGCCCGTGGCCACCACCGACCGCTGGGTCAGGCGCTCGAAGGGGACGTCCCACAACCAGCTGGGATCGGCCCCGTCGGCGATCCGCGCGTTGATGCTGACGACCAGCGGTGCCTCCGAGCCGGCCACCAGATCGAGCAGCTCGCCCCAGCCCGCCGGGTTCTTGGCCAGCATGAGCCGGGCCCGCACCTCGCCGAACGAGCGCACGGTGAAGCGCCCCGCCACCTCCTCGACCCCCTCCATGGCGGCCAGGGCCTGGAGGGCGTCGACGCCCGACGCCTCGGCCGCCACGGCTGCCATCAACGCGTTGGCCTGGTTGAACCGGCCGGGCAACGACAGACGCACCGGGGCGCTCCGCCCGTCGGCCCACTCGCCACGGGCCGTGCCGTCGGCAGCGATCACGAGGGAGGCTTCGGGATCGGGGCGGGCGAAGCCGCAACTGGCGCAGGACCAGCTGCCCTCGGCGAAGTGAATACGCCCGTCGCACGAGGGGCAGCCCACGGCATCGTGCTGCCAGCGCAGCCCCGCACCCACCCAGTGCACATCTCGGGCGACCCCCGCCCCCCACACGACGAGGGGGTCGTCCGCGTTCGCCACCACGTGGGTGTGCGGTGCGGCCGCCAGCGCCGCCCGCCAGCTCCCGGCGATCATGCGCACCTCGTTGGTCCGGTCGAGCTGGTCGCGCGAGAGGTTCAAGAGGAGCACCGCCGAGGCGGCGGTGGCCGTGAGGACGCGCGGCAGATAGACCTCGTCGGTCTCGAGGACGACGCGCCGCGCCTTCGTGCCGGCGAGCGCGGCAACGTGCCCGGGGGGCATGTTCGAACCGGTCTCGTTGCTCACGACGTCGTCACCCGACGCGCCGAGCCCCACCGTGAGCAGACGCGTCGTCGTGGTCTTGCCGTTGGTGCCCGTGACGAGGGCGACCTGGCGCTGCGCGCTCAGGTGCTCGAGCAGCCGGGGGTCGAGGCGCAGGCCGGCCCGACCTCCGGCGACGGTGCCCTGGCCGCGCCCGAGCCGACGTGAGGTGGCGTTGACCACGCGCGTCGTCGCGCTGGCGAGCTGCGACCTCACCGAGGGGGCTTGCTGCGGGCCAGCTCCTCGGCGGTCGGCTCGTGACGCACCCTCGCCTCGGGAGGCAGCAGCGCGCTCGACGGCCTCCATGATGGTGTCGGTGTCCGTCTTGGCGTCGGTGAGCGACAGTGGCACCGGGCGGCCCACCCGCACCGTCACCTTCGGCGGATTGCGCACGAGGGTGAAGTCGGGCACACGCGCCGAGCGCGGCCAGACCTTCTCGGTACCCCAGATCCCGACGGGAACGACCGTGGCGCCCGTCGACGCCGCCAGCCTCGCCGTCCCCGTCTTGCCGTGGAGCACCGGGTCGAAGAAGTCGTAGCCGCGGGGGATGGTGCCTTGCGGGAGGACGACCACCACCTCCCCCGCCTTGAGCGCGGACTCGGCGGCGCGGAGCGACGCCCCCGAGCCGCTGGCGCGATCGACGGGAATGCCCCCGATGGCGCGCGCGATCATCCCCACGACGGGGGCGTCGAAGATCTCCCTCTTGCCGAGGAAGCGCACCGGCCGGCCGATGTCGCGCGCCACCAGGGCCAGCGCGGCCACGTCGAAGTAGCTGCGGTGGTTGGAGGCCAAGAGCACCGGACCGCGTCGCGGCACGTTCTCGACGCCCGCGATGTCAAAGCGCGCGTAGGGAAAAGACAGCTTGCGGACGAACGGGCGGAGCATGTGGTACGGCTCGAGCCCGACCACGCTCGGGACGCCGTGGGGGCGATCCCAGTACTCCACCGCCCAGCGCCGGGTCGTGGCCACCAGGGTCAGCGAGGGATCGGGGTTGACGGCGTGCGGCGTGCCCACGCTGGCGAGCAGCGGCACGTCGAAGATGCTGTCACTGCAGGCGTGGCAATCGACCAGGTCGATCCGGTTCTCGTCGGCCCAGGCGCGCACGGCGCGCAGCTTGCCGGTCCCCCAGACGAAGCCCTCGTAGAGGCGGCCCGTGTAGCGGCCGTCCTTGGTCTCGTAGGCGGTCGCGATGAGATCGTCGAAGCCGAGGGCCTCGGCGAAGGGGGCGATCATGTCGGCCGGTGTCGTGGTCGAGAGCACCAGCCGGTGGCCGTCGGCCCGGAATTCGGCCAGGCGTTGGGGGGCGAACGGGGCCACGATCGCGCTGAGCGCGGAGACGGCCCGGCGGCCGGCGGCCTGGACCTGTTCCTGGTGCCAGCCCTTGGCCACCCGGGCGGCCGCCCGCACCAGGCCCATGGAGAGGAGGTTCTCGCCCAGCCGGTCGTTGACCGCGTAGAGGAGCTTGTCGCCCGGGAGCGACCGCCCCTCGGGCAGCACTCCCTCCTCAATGAGGGCACCATTGAGGATCTGGCCCGAGGCCCGGCACAGCAGGGTGCGGTCGAGATCGATGAAGACGGCGCTCTTCGCCACGGGTAGGGAGCCTAAAGCAGTTTGGGGGCGTGTCAGGGGGGTCACGGGCTCCCCGTACTGGGCCTGGAATTAGGAGAAGGGATCGCCGGGGGGGAGGGCGATCCCTTCTCAAGACTCATCAGGCTCAGAGGGGGGGCTTCCGATTACCTGCGGTCTGGGTCTTATTTTGCCGGTATCTCGGCGATCAGTCAAGCAGCTTTAGCAGATACTTTCTATCAGTTATAGTGATGCAAACGATAACTCCGGCAAGCGATTACGGGAAGGAGGGCCGATGGAACTGAAACACTTGCAAGCGCTCTTGGGCATTGCGGACACCGGGAGCTTCTCTGCCGCCGCCATGTCGATCGGGACGGTGCAGTCCAACGTCTCGGCGCACGTGGCCAGGCTGGAACGAGAGCTCGACGTCCAGCTCGTCGATCGCGGCTTCGGGCCGCCTGACCGAGGAGGGCGAGGTCGTGGTCACCCGGGCGCGCCAGGTGATGAACGAGCTCGAAGCGCTGGTCTCCGACGTGTCGGCGCTGCGGGAGGAGGTCGTCGGCACGGTGCGCCTCGGCATGATCGGGACGACGGGACGCTGGCTCGTGCCCCAGCTCTTCGACCTGCTCCGGGTACGGCACCCGCACATCCATCTCAATGTCGCCGAGGGTTCGAGCGTCCAGCTCGAACAGCAGCTCGCCTCGGGCCAGCTCGACCTGGCCGTGGTCACCTTCCCCCTGAGCGGCGACGAGATCATGGCCGCCCAGCTCTTCGACGAGGACCTGGTGGCGGTCCTGCCGCCGGGACATGCCCTGAGCCGGGAGACCTCGCTCCCGCTGGAGCGCCTCTCGGAGGTCGAGCTCCTGCTGCCGGCGCCGGGGACGGCGCTTCGGGCCGAGATCGACGCGGCCACGGTACCCGCCCGCATTGAGCTGCGGCCCGCCATGGAGCTCGACGGCGTGCGCCTGATCGCCTCCCTGGCCTTCGACGGCTACGGCGCGGCCATCCTGCCCGCCACCGCGGTGCCCGGCCATCTGCGGGGTCGTTTCTCGGTGCTCCCGGTCGTCGGTCTCCCCCGCCGGCGGCGTCGGCGTGGCCCAGCGACGGCGCGGACTCCCCTCGGCGCCGGCGCGAGCGGTCGTTGACGTCCTCGGGATCGTGGTGAACGACGTCTTGTCCATGCCCGAGGGCATCCACCCCACCTGAACCCTGCCCGTCGGCCGGAGCGCGGCCCCCCACAAGCAGAACTCGGCGCAGAGCCGCCGTGGCGACCTGCCCTCAGGCCGGGTCGGCGGGCTCCCGCCACATGGTCCAGAGGGTGGGCCCGTCGTCGGGGAGGGGCACCTCCTCGACGACCTCGAACCCGTGGCGCCTGTAGAAGGGCACATTGCGCTCCTTGGACGACTCGAGGTAACAGGGGATGCCCTCGGCGTCGCAATGCTCGAGGACCGGACGCAGCAACGCGGTACCCACTCCCTTGCCCTGCTGCTCCACGGCGGTGCCCAGGGTGGCCAGGTACCAGTGCGGCTGGTGGGGATGCTTGCTCTCGATGACCGTCAACAGGCGCAGCGTGGTCCTGAGGTTCGAGGCCACGTAGGGCAGCACGGGCAGCAGGGCGAGGAGCCCACCGAGCCCCGTCTGCAGCGGCTTGCCGGCGGGGGCCCAGATGGCCGAGCCGCTGTAACCCTCGGTCGTGTAGCAACCCCCGAAGGGGAGATAGTCGGCCCGCATCTGCGTGCCGAAGAAGGCGCGCAGTCCGGCCTCACGGCGTGCCGGGTTGCGGAAGATGTGGGAAGCCACCGGGTCGTCGAAGAAGGTCCGCGCCAATTGCGCAGCCATGGAGGTGACGTCGTCCTCCGTGGCGCGCCGGACTACTGGCAGGGCAGTTTCGAGAACCATGACGGAGTCGATGGTGGCAGAGGCCCCGCCCATGCGCCACCCGGCGACGCCGCGGCGTGGGCCTGGCCCAGTGCCGCCATCTCAGGGGCCAGTCGCTCCCCCACATAGATCCCGCCCGAGCGCGTGAAATGCACGCCGTCGGTGCAGCGCACGTTGACCTGGTCGACGGTGGGAGAGAACGCGCCGGCGGGTGAGATCAGGGCGTTGAGGTCGAAGACGTAGACCCGGCTCCCCTCGCTCCCCGAGGGCGTGGTGGAGGCGACCTCTCGAATGGTCGCGTTGTCGGCCGTCGCGCGCGCGGGCGCATCCTCGGGCCAGGGCGTGCCGGCCGGTGAGGTCCCGCTGTCGTAGTACGGGGTCGTCAGCAGCACGACGCTGGCGCCCTTGGATCCGAGGACGGACACTGCCTGGCGGTACCGGTTGGCGAGATAGCTGTCGAAACCGGGTTGGCCGATGTTCTGCCACTGGCCCCCGACCTCTTGATCGAAGGTCTCGCCTCGCGCCAGGTAGACGACGACGTCGGGATTGTACGCGTTCACCCAGGCGCGCCAGGTGTCGAAGAGCGAGTTGGGGTTGCCCCCGACGTCGCAGGGCGCGGTCGGGGTCACCGTGTACCAGAGGACGCGGAGCTGGCCCTGCATGGAGACGGAGCAGGCGGGGGCCCCCTCGTTGACGACCTGCACGTCGTAGGGCTGCGCCTCCGCGGCCAGACCCACGCCGAGCGAGCCGGCGACGGAGTCGCCGACCAGCAGCACCTTGACGGGCTTGGACGAGGTCGCCGCGGGGACAGCGGGGACAGCGGGGACAGCGGGCGAAAGGAACGGGGGAAGCGTCGTGGTGGTGGTGGTGGTGGGGGCCGTCGCCGGCGAGCCGGGGGCGAAAGGCACCGAGCTCAGCGAGCCGGCGAGCGTCGCCGTCCCGGGCGACGTCTTCACCGAGGACGGCGCACTCACGGTGAGCTGCGTCCCCTGCAACTCGGCCGCCCCCACCGGGACGAGCATGCTGACGGAGACCATGCTGATGGCGACCGCCGCCCCGACGGGCGCCGCCACCCAGGAGCGCCAGCGTCGCAGCGCGCCGCGGCGGACCGGCATCTCCACCACCTCGTAGCTGAGCGCGGCGATGGCCACGGTGACGGCGACCCGGGCCACGAAGAGCGGGTACGGGCTCCAGTCCAGCCGTTGCCCGCTCATGATGAGCACGACCGGCCAGTACCAGAGATAGATGCCGTAGGAGATCCGGCCGAGTTGGGGCAGCGGCGGCAGTTCCAAGAGGCGCACCACCGCGCAGCGGGGCGCCACCGCGCAGCCGAGCACGACCCCGCCCGCCGCCAGACTGGCCAACATGAACCCGCCGCTGAAGGCGAACGTCGAGGTCTGCGACGTCGTGGCCCACAGCACGGCCGTTCCCGCGACACCGGCGAGGGCCAGCACCGAGGCGGCGCGGGTGAACCACGGGCGGCCGGCCCGCTCCCGCCAGAGCGTCAACCCGACGGCGAGCGCGGCGCCGACCAGCAACGCCTGCGCTCGGGTGTCCGTTCCGTAGTAAGCGCGGCTGGTGTACCCGTTGGGGGCCGCGCGCACCATGAGCAGCGCGGAGGCCAGCGAACCGAAACAGGCGACGGCGAAGAGGAGCTGCAGCCGCCGGCGGCGGGCCCATGCCGGGTCGGCCCGGGCGGGCGTCCGGCCTCCGAGCACCAGGCGGCCTCCGCCGAGCACCGGGATGGAGCGTCGTCGGGCCCGTCGGCGGCCCAGGCGTCCGGCGGTCCGGTGTCGCCGACCCGCCGTGCCGAGCTTGAGCACGCCCAGCACGACCAGCGGCCACACCAGGTAGAACTGCTCCTCAATCGCCAGGGACCAGGTGTGGAGGAGGGGCGACGGCTGGGAGGACAGCGTGAAGTAGCTCGCGCCGGCGTGAATGGAGTACCAGTTCGAGACGTAGAAGATCGCCGAGAGCGCGTCACCGAGGATGTGCGGCGTGGCCAGGACTCTGGGCGCGACGGTCAGGACGATGCCGATGACGGCGACGAGCAGGAACAGCGCGGGCAGGAGGCGCCGGGCGCGGCCGGCCCAGAAGCGTCGGAGGCGGATCGTCCCGGTGCCCGCCCACTCCTTGACCAACAGGGACGTGATGAGGAATCCGGAGAGGACGAAGAAAGAGTCGACGCCGTAGAAGCCTCCGGGCACCGAGTTGAGCCCGGTGTGGAAGGCGATGATTGCCAATACCGAAAGGGCCCTGATGCCATCGAGCCCGCGAATGCGGCTCAGCCTCGGGTGCCCCCCGGGTGCGTTAGCGTCCGTGTCCATGCAGCGTCTGGCCCCACCGTCCCTGGCGGCGTCCCTCCCCCCACATAGTGCGGGAACGTCGGCCTGGGCCGCAACTCACTGTCCCGGCGCACACCGGAGCCGCACTCCGCGATGATCGCCGCGTGCTGAGAATCGGGATCCTGGGTGCGGCCCGCATCGCCCCCACCGCCCTGATCAAGCCGGCCCGGAGGACGGGGGGCGTGACCGTCGCCGCGGTGGCGGCGCGCGACCACGAGCGGGCGGCGGAATTCGCCCGCAAGCAGGGCATTCCCCGCGTGGTGGGCAGCTATGCCGCCCTGGTGGAGGACCCCGAGATCGACGCGGTCTACAACCCCCTCCCCAACGGGTTGCACGGCTACTGGACCATTGCGGCCCTGCGGGCCGGAAAGCACGTCCTGTGCGAGAAGCCGTTCACGGCCAACGCCGACGAAGCCCGGGCCGTGGCCGAGGCAGCCAACACCAACCCCGGTGTCGTCGTGATGGAGGCCTTCCACTACCAGTACCACCCGCTGACCAAGCGCCTGACGGAGATCGTCCGCTCGGGCGAGCTGGGCAACATCTCCAAGGTCGACGTCGCCTTCTCCGCACCGCTGTGGAAGAAGGGGGACATCCGCTACCAGCTCGCGCTGGCCGGTGGCGCCACCATGGACATGGGCTGCTATCCCGTCAGCCTGCTGCGGCTGCTGGTCCCCGGGCCGCGGGTGATCAGCGCGGAGGCCAAGCTCTCCTCCCCCGGCGTCGACCGCGCCATGGACGCCCACTTCTCGCTGCCCGACGGCGGGAGCGCGCACATCGGCTGCTCCATGTTCTCGTCCTCGGTGCTCCGCCTCCACGCCGACATCACGGGCGACAACGGCAAGATCTCGGTCTTCAACCCGTTCGCGCCCCAGCACGGTCACCGGATGAAGGTCACGACGTCGCTCGGCACGCGCAAGGAGCGCTTCAGCCGGAAGGCGAGCTACGACTTCCAGCTCGAGGCCTTCGTGGCCGCGATAGAAGAGGGATCGTCGTTCCCGACGACGGCGGCCGACGCGATCCGTACCATGGAGCTCATCGACGCCATCTACACCGCAGCCGGGCTCCCGGTGCGCCAGCCCACCCCGGTCGTCTGATGCCCCTGGCCGCCGACGAGCTCGCCGCCCTGGCGGATGCCGCGCTCGACGCGGCGGCAGGCTGCCAGGCGGCCGAGCTGCGGGTCGAACGCATCCGCAACCAGACCGTCCGCCTGCACGACGCCCGGCCCGAGACGACGGCCGACGACACGGACTTCGGCATGGGCGTGCGCGTCGTGGTCGACGGCGCGGTCGGCTTCGCCGCCACGGTCGACGTGCGGCCCGCAGAGGCGGCCAACCTGGTGCGCCAGGCCCGGGAGATGGCCACGGTCACGAGCCGGGCCGGCGGCGGGCGGGTCGAGCTGGCGCCCGAGCCGCCCCACGGTGACGTCACCTGGTCGAGTGCGTTCGTGATCGACCCCGCCAGCGTGCCGCTGGCCGACAAGGTCGCCCTGCTGGCCGAATGGAGCGGTCGCCTCGGCGACCATCCCGTGGTCTCGCACACCTCGGCGTCCTTGCTCGCCGTGTCGGAACAGACCTACCTGGCCGATCTCAACGGGACTCGGGCCACCCAGCACCGGGTACGCCTGCAGGCACAGCTCGAAGCGCTGGCGCTCTCGGACAACGGCTTCGAGACCATGCGCACGCTGGCGCCGCCGGTCGGCCGGGGCTGGGAATTCCTGACCGGTCCCGCGGCCGGCGGTGGTTGGCACTGGGACGCCGAGCTGGCCGAGATGCCCGAACTCCTGGCCGAGAAGCTGCGGGCCCCGTCGGTGGAGGCCGGGACGTACGACCTCGTGGTCGACCCGTCGAACCTGTGGCTCACCATCCACGAGTCGATCGGGCACGCCACCGAGCTCGACCGGGCCGTCGGCTACGAGGCCGCCTACGCCGGGACCTCGTTCGCCACCTTCGACAAGCTCGGTTCGCTGGCCTACGGCTCGCCCGTCATGCACGTGACGGGCGACCGCACGGTCGAGCACGGCCTGGCCACCGTGGGCATCGACGACGAGGGTGTGGCGGCCCAGTCCTTCGACCTGGTGCGCGACGGGACGCTGGCCGGCTACCAGCTGGACCGCTCCATTGCCGCCTCCATGGGGTTCGAGCGCTCCAACGGGTGCGCCTTCGCCGACTCGCCGCTGCACGTCCCGATACAGCGCATGGCCAACGTGTCGCTGGCGCACTCCGGGGACCGCGGCCCGACGACCGAGGACCTGATCGGCGGGGTCGACCGGGGCGTGTACGTCGTGGGCGACAAGAGCTGGTCGATCGACATGCAGCGCTACAATTTCCAGTTCACCGGGCAGCGCTTCTACCGGATTGCCGGCGGGAAGCTGGCGGGGCAGGTGAAGGATGTGGCGTACCAAGCCACCACGACCGACTTCTGGGGCGCCATGGAGGCCGTGGGGGGCACATCCACCTGGGTCCTCGGCGGCGCCTTCAACTGCGGCAAGGGCCAGCCGGGACAGGTGGCGCCGGTCTCGCACGGCTGCCCGTCGGTCCTCGTGCGGGGGGTGCGGGTGCTCAACACTCGTGAGGAATCGGGACGTTGATCCCTCCGCAGGAGCTCGTGGAGCGCGCCGTCGCCTCGGCGGACGCGCTCGGGGCCGACGGCTGCCTGGTACTGGTCGAGGAGAGCAGTCACGTCGATGTCCGCTACGCGCTGAACACGACCACCACCAACGGTGAGCAGCGCGGGCGCTCGGTCAGCGTCATCGCACTCTCGGGCCAGTCGGTCGGCTCGGCCCGGCGCACGGGGGAGGTCGGCGCGGACGGTGTGGCCGAGATGGCGGCCGCGGCCCTGGCCGACGCCCAGGCGGCGGATCCGGCCACCGATGCGTTCGCGCTGGTCGAACCGTCGGACACCCGGCCGGCGCGTGACTTCGGGCTCGACCCCGACACGACCGATCCCGGGGCGCTCGAAGCCGTGCTGTCCGCGCTGTCGGGCGCGTTCGGGCGCGCCCGTGCCCGCGACGCCGTGCTGGCGGGCTTCGCCGAACTCGATGTGGCCACGCTGTACCTCGGCAGCTCGACCGGCGTGCGGCTCTCCCACGCGCAGCCGACGGGCGCGGTCAGCCTGGTCGGGCGCACGGCGGACGGGAGCGGGTCCGCCTGGGTGGCCGAGCCCACCATCGCGCCCTCGCTCGAGCGGATGGAGCAGGAGATCTGGCGCCGCCTCGACTGGGCCACCACGCAGGTCGCACTCGACGCCGGGCGCTACGAGGTGATCATGCCGCCCTCTGCCGTGAGCGACATGATGGCCATGCTCGCCTTCGACGCGCTCGGCGGTCAGGACGCCGAGGACGGCCGCACCGTCTTCTCTCGTGAGGGCGGTGGCACGCGGGTCGGCGAGAGGATCACCACGCTGCCGTTCACGCTTTCGAGCGACCCTTTCGCGCCCGGCATCGCCTGCACGCCGTTCGTGGCCACCGAGGCCAGTGGCTCGGAGGTCTCCGTGTTCGACAACGGCCTGCCGAGCGCGCGCACCGACTGGCTGCACGACGGCGTGCTGGCGCGGCTGCGCTACCACCGGGCCGGTGCGGCGAGGTCCGGTGTCGACATGGCCCCGTACATCGACAACCTGATCCTGCGGTGCGACGACACCGACGGGGGGTCGCTCGACGAGATGGTGGCGCGCACCGAGCGTGGCCTCCTGTTGACCTGTCTGTGGTACATCAGGGTGGTCGACCAGGCCACCTTGCTGTGCACGGGGCTCACCCGCGACGGCGTCTACGTGGTTGAGAACGGCAGGGTAGTAGGGGCCGCCAACAACTTCCGCTTCAACGAGAGCCCCGTCGACCTGTTGGCCCGGGCCACCGAGGTCGGCACCTCCGTGCGCTCGCTCGGGCGGGAATTCGGCGAATACCTGAACCGCACGATCATGCCGCCCCTGCGCATCCCCGACTACAACATGAGCTCGGTGAGCCAGGCCAGTTGAGCGGTACGACCGCGTCGTGGACGACCACGGTGCCGTCGTTCACGTGGGGCCGGTGGGGCCGGTGGGGACCGTGGGGCCGGTCTGGCTCGTGGGACGACGCGCCTCGACGAGGAGCCGCCGCGCCGTGGCGACGAACGGGCCCTCCCGCTCCATCCGTTCGTGGAGCAGGCGGAGCTGGGCGTCGTACGCCGCAGGCGTGAAGCCGGGCACGGTCCAGTGCACCTTGCGGAGGAAGTACACCACCGCGCCGACATCGAAGAAGGCGACGCGCAACGCGCACTCGCGCAGATCGACGACCTCGAGACCAGCGGACTCCGCCGCCCCGCGGGTGCTCGCCGCGCTGCGGCTGTCGTTGCGAGGCTGTGGCCCCATCATGAAGTCGCTGAGCTCGCGGTTGGTCCCCGCTCCGATCTGCTGCGACAGGTACGTCCCGCCCGGACGCAGCACCCGGGCGATCTCTCCCCACAGGACGACGACGGGATGGCGGCTCACCACGAGGTCGAACGAGGCGTCTCTGAAGGGCAGGCCGGGCGAGTCCGCCGCCGCGACGACCCGGGCGCCCAGCGGCTGCAAGCGGCTGCGGGCCACCGCGACGTTGGGCCACCACCCCTCGGTCGCCACCAGGAGCACGGGCGGGCGCTCCACTGTGGCGAGGACCTCGCCACCACCTGTCTCGACGTCGAGCGCGGCGTTGGCGCGGGCCATGCGCTCCGCCATCAACCGCGCGTAGCCCCAGGGCGGCCGCTCCTCGGTGGCGCGTCCCTCGAACCAGGAGAAGTCCCATCCCTCCACGGGCACTGCCGCGCCCTCGGCGACGAGGTGCTCGAACGACGTCGAGGTCACCGCGCCGTCGGTGGTGCCGGGAGGAGGGCCCGGCCCCAGGCGTTCAGGTGTGAGCGATCCGGTCTCAGCGATCAGGTGGTGTGGGCACGACGACGTGGCTCAGCCCTGAGGTGTCCGCCGGCACGGTGATGACCAGCCCGCTGTTCGTGTTGTTGTTGTGCCCGTGGTTCCGGAACGCGTTCTCCCCGATGAAGACGATGGAGCCCCAGACGATGGCGAAGATCATCCAGGAGCGGGCTGCACCTTGGAGGATGAGGATTCCCCACGAGGGCAGCGGATCCACTCCCGAGGGGACCGCCGTGCGCTCCCACGGTGTCGGCGGAGGCATCGCACCCGGGGCCCCTCCGCCCGGAGGGGCCGGCTGGGGAGGGGGCCACCCGGGCGGCGCGGAGGCGCCGGCGTCCGGTGGCGGCGTCGGCGCCTGCTCGCCCGCTTGCGGGTAGGAGTACGGCGACGCCGGAGGTGGGACGGGCGACGCCGGAGGTCCTCCCTGCGGCACCGGCGGCGGCGGGGGCGGCTGGACCGGCGCGCTCTGCGCGCTCCCCGACACGGCACCGAGCGGTGGCGGTGACGCAGCCGGCGGGGGCGGGACGAAGTCGCCCAGCATGCCCCACGCGTACTCCGACGTGACCATGCTGAACCACGCGTGGAGGCGGGCCAGATAGCGCAGCAGCGACGAGTACGCGTCGTAGAGCGGCGGGGGCATCCTTCCGGTGACGATGACGACGATCCACATCACGAAGAGCAGCGGGGCGGTGAGCCCGTACTCGACGATCTGCGCGAAGACGAACGCCGGGATGGCCAGGATGACGCGGAAGAGGACGGACACGCGGTTCAACGGCCCTCGGGCGGGGAGGATCGTCCGGACGGGGTAGTCCACGTCCTCGAGCGAGAACGGAGGGTAGGCGTCGGTCAACAGGAACATGTACGCACTCACGCGGATCTCCCAGCGGATGACCCCGCTCAAGAAGGTGTGCGCGAATTCGGGGAGCTCGCCCGTGACCAGCGCGGCGAACCACCCGATGACCGCGACCACGAAGGCCGCGATCCCCAGGAAGAACAAGACGATGAACTGCGGGATGGCGAGAATGATGCGGAAGATCACCGTCACCCGACTCTGTGGCGCCGTGCCGGCGTACCACATGTCCACACGCCTGCTCGGCACGGCCATCGAAGCGCTCGTCATCTCAGCCCCCTTTGTCCGCTACCTGTCGCCGGCGACAGGTACACCGCGAACGTTAGAGCATGGGCACCTGCTCAGCGTTGTTTTTCCGGCTTTTCCGGCGGTGCCCGCCTCGTCACAGGCACTCGTGACCTGATCGCTTGTCGATCAATTGTCGAAGCGTGCGCTGCGTGTGGCTCGAAACGGGGCGCGGCGCGGGCGATCAACGTCGGTTGTCGCTCAAAAGGACCCGTACAGCGCGTCGATGAGTGAACGGTTGCGCGTGCTCTGCCAGCGGGGAATGACGTGATTCATGACATAGCCAAACGCCACACCGCCCACCGGGTCGGCGAACCCCACCGCTCCCCCGGTGCCGAAATGGCCGAAGCTGCCGGGGTTGGGACCGAAGGGTCGTCGCGGCACGGTTGGCTTGAACCCCAGTCCGAAGGTGACGTCCTCGTGCAGAATCGGGCAGTAGCCCTCGGACTGGGGCGAGGTCGCCTCGGCCAGCAGGTCGGGCGAGAGCACGCGGCCGGGTTCGAGCAGCGCGCCGTACAGACGGGCCACGCCCCGCGCCGAACCGTGCCCGTTGGTCGAGGGGATCTCGGCGCTGCGCCAGGCCGCCGTGTTGACGACGCCCATGGACGAGAACCCCGGCGGGTTGAAGTAGCTCAGCATCTCCATGCGAGCATCGCCCTCCAAGGTGTCGTCCAGCACGGCGGGAGGCCCCGACCCGTCGAAGATCACGGCGGCGCAGCGGTGCTGCTCCGCGGGCGGGACGCCGACGTACAGGTCGGCATCGAGCGGGCCGGCCAGCGACGCCAGTCGGGCCCCGCAGGCCACGCCGGTCACGCGCCGCACGACCTCACCGATCAGGTGCCCGTACGTGTTGGTGTGGTAGGCGTGGCGCGTGCCGGGCTCCCACCACGGCGCGGTGGCGGCGAGCGCTCCCGCCATCTCGTCCCAGTCCCAGAGGTCGTCGTTCGTCATGGGCACGCGGAGGGCGGGCACCCCGGCCCGGTGGCACAACGCGTGTCGCAGGGTCGCCCCGTGCTTCCCCTCGGCGGCGAACTCCGGCCACACCCGGGCGATGGGATCGTCGAGGGCGACGAGCCCGGCATCGACCAGCTCGAGGGCGAGGACGGCGACGAACGCCTTCCCGACCGAATAGAAGTCCACGAGCGTGTCGTGCCGCCACGCGGTGCCCTCGGCAGGATCGGCCCAACCGCCGACCAGGTCGACGACGGCACGCCCGTCGATCAGGATGCAGAGCGCCGCGCCGACTTCGCCGCGCTCGGCGAAGTTCCGGACGAATTCGTCCCGCACGGCGCCGAAGCGGGCGTCACAGTGGCCCGAGACCGGGACGTCCACGGGTGCGACTCTGTCCCAGCCTGCGTTCCGATGCAAGCGTGGTCAGAAGGCCGTGGGCGAAGACGGCACGCGCCGGCGCCGGGGCTGCGGGCGCCTCAACGCCCGGTCTGGCCCGCCCGCCGGGTCACGTCGTGCAACAGAGGTATCCAGCTCGCCAGGTCGCGCACGGCGAGACCCTCGACTTTCCCACTGTCGTCGGCCCGGCGCAGCGTCACCGCGTCGCCCGCCCACGGCAGCGCGAGGAAGTCAGCGGCTTCCTCTTCGGTCATGGCACCGCCCTGCCGACCCAGCGACACCACGCTGTCGTCGGTGAGCACCCCGCCGTAGTCGGCGTCGGTCGCCACGAGATACCGCTTGGCCGCCACGTGCAGCCCCACCGTCGCCGCCACCCGCTCTCCCAGCGCCCGTCGCACCGCACGCGCCGCGTCGGTGGCGTGCGCCTCGTCGGTGCCTCCGGGCAGCAGGTGCCCGATGTCGTGCACGAGTCCCGCCGCCGCCAGCTCGTCGTCGTCGGGGTGGAGGTGGGCCAGCAGCGCCGCCGTCTGGAGAGCGTGGTCGAGCTGGGTGACCGGGAGCCCGGGGCTGAGCGGAACGCCGGACCCCGTTTCCAACACCGCGACGATGCCGTCCACGTCGAGGCCGTCCACGTCGAGATCGGACAGGGCATCACTCATCGGTGCTCCTCGTGCCACGGTTCCTCATGCGGTCATTCTGCATGCCGACTGTCACACATCACCACACCTTCCCCCGTTGCAGGTACGGTTGCGCCCCGTGCCCTGGACCCCCCCACCGCGCAGTCCGTGGGCCGACAAGATGATTGCCCTCGGTCGCGGGCTGGGCGACGACGGTCGCTCCATGGTCTCGCTGCATCCCGAGGTCCTGCGGGCGGCCGCCATGGCCACCATCGGCCTGGACGACTTCGGCGACGACTGGTGGGAGGAGCCCTTCGAGCGCCTCTGCCAGTCCCTCGACTCCGAGGCGCGCCTCCACCTGCCGGGACGCATCCGCACCCGGGGCGAGCTCCAGCTCATTTTGCAGAACCGGTTGCGCATGGTCGACCTCTGGAACAGCGAGCCGGCCGTCCTCACCCAGCCCGTGCACGCCCCCATCGTCGTCACCGGCCTCGGGCGCTCGGGCACCACGCTCCTGCACGAACTGCTGGCCTGCGACCCCGACAACCGCCCGCCGCTGCTGTGGGAGCTGCTCCACACCGTCCCCTACGACGACGCATCGGGCGACCTGTGCGACGACGAGATCACGCTCATGGACGAGATCATCCCCGCCTTCACCGCCATGCACGAGAACGGCGGGCGGCTGCCCACCGAGTGCATCTTCGCCTTCGCCCACCAGTTCTCGAGCGACGTGTACACCGGCCTCTACAACGTGGCCGAGTACACGGTGTGGCGCAGCGGGCAGGACCAGACGCCGATTTACGACTGGCACAAGCGTCACCTGCAGACACTGCAGTGGGTGAGCGGGCGGCCGACGACGCGCTGGGTCGTCAAGGCGCCCTCGCACCTTTCCGCCCTGCCCCTCGTCTTCTCGACGTACCCCGACGCCCGCGTCGTCATCACCCACCGCGACCCGCTGCGCGTCATCGGGTCACTGGCGGACCTCATGGCGACGCTGCACTTCATGCACTCCGAGCACGTCGACCACGGCGTCCTCGTCGAGTTCATGGCGATGGGTCTCGAGATGCAGATGGACCACGTCACCGCCGAGCGCGACGCCGGCGACATCCCCGCCGAACAGATCGCCGACGTGATCTACCGCGACCTGGTGGCGGACCCGCTCGGGACCATCGAGCGTCTCTATGCCGGCTGGGACCTGCCCATGTCCGAGGAGTTCCGCGCCACCCTGGAGTCCTACCTGGCCGCCCGCCACTCGGGCCGCACGGGTGGGCACGAGTACTCCTTCGCCGACACCGGGCTCGACCTGGCCACCCACCGGGCACTGTTGAAGCCCTACCAGGAGCGCTTCGAGGTCCCGTCCGAGGTCTGAACGACCTAACCTCGTCGCCGCGAACCGACGCGCCCAACGCACCTTCGGGGGAGGCTTCATGGACTGGAAGCTCGAGACACTGGTGGTGCCGGTCGCCGACGTCGACCGGGCCAAGGCCTTCTACGCCGATTCCCTCGGCTTCCAGGTCGACGTGGACCACCGAGCCGGTGAGGACTTCCGCGTCGTCCAGCTCACGCCGACGGGCTCGGGCTGCTCCATTTCGCTCATGCGCAACGAGCAGGCGGCGGGGACGCTGCAGGGGATGCACCTGGTGGTACGTGACATCGAGGAGGCCCGGCGCCTGCTCGTCGGAGGCGGTGTCGAGGTCACCGGGATCTTCCACTTCGAAGAGGGGGGCGTACAGGTCGACGGGCTGGACCCGGTGCGGGCCGACTACGGGTCGTTCCTCTCCTTCGGCGACCCCGACGGCAACGGCTGGCTGGTGCAGGAGGTCCCGAGCCGCCCCAGCTGAGCCGCCGGCGCGCTACGACGAGGCGAGTTCCTTCATGTCGACCACCTCGGCTGTCGGGTGCGGCGGTCCATCGGCCAGGACCCAGCGCACGAGCATGTAGCCCTCGAGCCGGCCCCCCGTGTCGAGCCAGTTCTCCACCCCCGGATCCGACGGCGCGATGACCATCCGCCAGGACCCGTCCGGCGAGCGCGTGGCCGTCTTGTTGTTCAAGGCCGTGGTCGCGTAGCGGTAGTCGAAGCTCTCCATCCACGGTGAGGTCAACGTCAGCCCCCAGTAGAGGAAGGGCTTGTCGGGCTCGTGCACCGTCACCACCAGCGCCTGACCCGGCTCGAGCCGGAAGCGCCCGCCGTGGTAGGTCATCTCCGCGTTCGAGTGGGAGCGCACCTCGTCCTCCTGCGCCGCCACGTGCGCGGAGCCGGCCTGGCCACCGAACGTGTTCATGTTGCCCTCCGCGTCGCGCCACATCTGCATCGCCGTCCCGCCCACGAAGGTGAGGAACATGGCGGCGAACTCGAGCTTGGAGGCCAACTCCTCCGAGGAGAGGATGGGATGCGGCACGACCTCGCCCGGTTCGGGCACCAGCTCCACCCGCAGGCGGGCGAAGCGGTCCGGGTGCTTCTCGAAGTACGTCTCGCGGATGGCCAACTGCGCCGTCCCGGGTTCGAGGACGACGGAGTTGCGCGGCCTCGGGTCGGGCATGGACGCGGCCGGCGCGATCAGAATGTCGACCTCGCCGTTCGGGCCCAACTCGAACTCGTCGATGTGCGTCTGCGTCTGCGTTCCCGTGCGGCCTCCGACCGGCCCCTGCCCGAACGGGGTGCCGAAGGTCATGCCGAGGTACGCGCAGTCCCCCCGGAGCCCGAGGAGCCGGTAGGTCCGGGCGTCGTCGAGAACACAGAACGTGTAGTGCACGTCCGGGTTGTCCACCAGGAGCTTCTTGTACTCGTCCTGGAGGTCGAAGAGCTGCGGGTGCAGCGGGTCGGACTTCTCCACGATCCAATCGAGGATCAGCCGGGTCAGGCGGGTCACCCAGCGGTAGCCCTCCGCCAGGTCGACGTCCGATTCGGGCACACCGGTGGCCTCCCGCACCACGTCGAGGGCCGTTGTCTGGGCCTGCACCCAGGCACTGAACGCTGCATCCAACCGGTCGTCTTGCATTCCGATGAAGCTACTGGTGTTTCGGAGGAGTTTCCGGTTTCTGGACGCGCCCGGTAACTTCGGTGTGTGACCGACACCGCAACGGAGTTGACCCGGACCGACGAGCTGCTGGTTGAGCTGCGGTCCTGGCTGGACAAGAACTGGGATCCCGATCTGAGCGTGGCCCAGTGGTGGGAGCGCATGGGGCTGGCCGGTTGGTCGGCGCCCGGGCTGCCCGAGAACGCCTACGGCAAGGCCATGGCCCGCTCCGACGTCGTCCTGGTGCAGCAGGAGATCGCCAAATTCGGCGCGCTCGGCGCCCCGGCCGGGCTGGGGCTGCTGCTCGCCGCCCCCACCATCGCCGCCCACGGCACCCAGGAGCAGATCGACATCTACGTGCGCGACATCGTCACCGGGCAGAAGGCCTGGTGCCAGCTCTTCAGCGAGCCGCAGGCGGGCTCGGACCTGGCCGGCCTGCAGACCCGGGCGGTCAAGGACGGCGACGAGTGGATCATCAACGGCCAGAAGGTCTGGACCTCGGGCGGCCAATACGCAGACCTCGGCATGCTCCTGGCCCGTACCGACCCCGACGTCCCCAAGCACCAGGGGATCTCCTACTTCGCCTTCGACATGCTCCAGGACGGCGTCGACGTGCGCCCGCTCAAGGAGATGACGGGCCACGCGCTGTTCAACGAGGTCTTCCTCACCGACGCCCGGGTGGCCGACTCCGCCCTGATCGGCGGCCTCAACAACGGATGGGCCGCCGCCAACACGACCCTCATGAACGAACGCGCCGGACTCGGCTCCGGTGGGGGCAACGCGGCCGGAGGCGGCCTGGCCCAACCGGGCACCGTCATGGGCATGCTGTCGCGCCGGGTGGGCGACCTGGTCGCCCCCCTCCCCGACGCGACGGGCGGCAAGAAGAAGTCCCAGGCCCCCGGAGGCGCCCTGGGCGCCATGCGCGGCGGCGCCGGCCTGCTCATCAGCCTGGCGCAATCACGAGGGGTCAACCGCGACGCCGGCATCCGCCAGGACCTGGCCCGGCTCTACACGCTCGGCGAGCTCGGCCGGTTCAACGGCCTGCGGGTCAAGGCGGCCAAGGAACAGGGGCGTGACATCCCCGGCATGCCCAACGTGGCCAAGCTGTCCATGAGCCAGATCGTGCGGCTGACCCGCGACCTCGGCCTGCAGATCTCGGGCCCCGCCGGCACGCTCCACGCCTACGACAGCGACGACAAGGCCGCCCTCAAGCACGCCACGGGCGACCCCTTCGCCGGCGGCATCACCGAGATGGCGCTCTTCGCCCAGGCACCCCCCATCTACGGCGGGACGGACCAGGTGCAGAAGAACATCATCGGGGAACGGGTGCTCGGCCTGCCCAAGGAACCCAACAACGACCGCGTGACCCCCTTCTCCGAACTGCCCAAGAACGCCTAGCCGCCCGCGGCCGGGTCGGATCGACGGGGGGATCGACGGGAATGAGCGGGGAGGACCGCACCGTGCCGCGGCGCGGCGGCCATCGTCGGGGTGACCGACGACGTGTCGGCGACCGGGGAGCTCGACCGGACGGGCCGCGAGCTCGAGGTCGCCATGGTGCTCGGCGCGCTCGAGGACGCCGGGCTCACCCTGGCCGAGGTCGACGGCGTGTGCCATCCCGAATCGGCCGTGGCCTTCGCCGAATACCTGGGGCTGCACCCGACCTTCGTGGAGTCGACCATGACGGGTGGCTCGAGCTACGAGGTCCATCTCGAGCACGCAGCAGCCGCCATCGCCGCCGGCCTGTGCGAGGTGGTGGTGAGCGTCTACGCCTCGACACCGCGCAGTGACCGCACCCGGAAGCGCCGGCAACCACGGCGCGGCATGGCGGGGCCCAACCCCATGGCGGAGTGGGAGCTCCCCTTCGGGCTCCGCCTCCCGATGGGTCCGTACGCACTGGCTGCCGCCCGCCACATGCACGAGTTCGGCACGACGTCCGAACAGCTGGCCGCCATTGCGGTGAGCACCCGGGAGTGGGCCGCGCTGAACCCGAGGGCCCGCTACCGCGACCCGCTGACCGTCGCCGACGTCCTCGCATCGCCGCTGCAGGTGAGCCCGCTGCACCTGCTCGACTGCTGCCTGGTGACCGATGGCGCCGGCGCCTTCGTCATGACCAGCGCGGCACGGGCCCGGACCCTGCGCAAGCCGCCGGTCTACGTCCTCGGCGCGGCGACCTGCACCGACCACATGGGCATCACCCAGATGCCCGACCTCACCACGACGCCGGGGGCGGTCTCGGGTGCCCGTGCCTTCGCCATGGCGGGCCTCGGTCCCGCCGACGTGGACGTGCTCATGGGCTATGACAGCTTCACCATCACCGCCCTCCTCCACCTGGAGGACCTCGGCTTCTGCGCCAAGGGCGAGGGCGGGCCGTTCGCCGCCGAGGTCGGTCTCGGCCCTGGAGGCTCGCTTCCCATGAACACGAACGGCGGCGGCCTCTCCTTCACCCACCCCGGCATGTACGGCATGTTCCTGATCACCGAGGCCGTGCGCCAGCTCCGGGGCGAGGCCGACGCACGCCAGGTCGACGGCGCCGAGGTCGCCGTGGCCCACGGGTCGGGCATGTTCCTCTCGGTGCTGTCGACGGCCGTCCTCGGGACCGAGGCAACACTGTGACGGCGACACGGCCCGGGCCTCACCGAGCAGGCCGGGCACGCGGCAGGCGGGCAGGCCGGCGGGGGCGAACAACCGGTGCGCACGCGCCCGGAGCCCCCGGTCGGCGCCGAGAGCGGACCGTTCTGGGACGCCACCCGGGAAGGGCGACTCCTCGTGCAGTGGTGTGCGCGGTGCGACCGGGGCGTCTTCTACCCGCGGGCGTTCTGTCCGTACTGCGCCGCCCCCGCCGCCGGCGGGGGCGGGGAGGTGGGTGGGCCACTCCTTTGGCGTGAGGCCAGTGGCCGGGCCACCGTGCACGCCGCTGTCGTCGAGCACCGGCCCGAGGCGGCCGGTGCGACGTTCGCCGACGGTGCGCCGTACTGCATCGCTCTGGTCGACCTGGAGGAGGGGGTGCGCATGATGACCAACGTCGTCGGCTGCCGACCCGAGGACGTCCACTGCGGCATGGCGGTGACCGTCAGCTGGGAACCGCTCAGTGACGGGCGGCAGCTGGCCCTCTTCCGTCCCGCCGAGGAGGAAACATGACCGCTCCCGACGACAAGCTCGCCGCCGTGTCCCAGGGCATGCTGCACTCGTGGTGGGCGGCACGGACCCCGGACCGCCTCGCCCTGATCAGCCCGCACGGGGACCGCACGTTCGCCGACCTCAACGCGCAGATCAACCGCCTGTCCCGCGCACTGCGGGCCCGCGGACTCCGGCCCGGAGACGCCATCGCGCTCATGTGCACCAACGAGCCCGCCTTCTTGGAGGTGCTCTACGCCGCCCAGCGCACCGGCCTCCGCCTGACGCCGATCAACTGGCACCTCACCGGCGAGGAGGCGGCCTACATCATTGAGAACTGCGAGGCCAAGGCGTTCGTCTGTTCCGGCACGCTGGGCGACGTCGTCGTGACCGCCGCCGCGGCCGGCGGCCCCGGCCTGGTCACGATCAACACGGGCGGCTACATCCCCGGCTTCGAGATGTACAACACCGTGGTGGCCGCCGAAGAGGGCTCCGACATTGCGGACCCGGTCCTCGGCACCCAGATGCTCTACACGTCGGGAACCACCGGCCGGCCCAAGGGCGTCCACCGGGCGTCGGCCGCGGTGAGCGCCCTCGCCACCATCAACTTCTGCGGCTACGACGAGGACTACGAGACCAGCGTCGACGCCCACCTCCTCACCGGTCCGCTCTACCACGCCGCCCCGCTGGCCTTCTCGGTGGCGGTCCCCCTCGTCTACGGCGTCCCGCTGGTGGTCATGGACCACTGGGACCCCGCGCGAGGCACTGCGCCTGATTGCGCAGCACGGCATCACGCACACGCACATGGTCCCGACCATGTTCCACCGCCTGCTGGCGCTCCCGGCCGAGACGCGGGAGCGTTTCGACACCTCGTCGCTGCGCTTCGTGATCCACGGTGCGGCGCCCTGCCCCGTCCCGGTCAAGCAACGGCTGATCGAGTGGCTCGGCCCGGTGGTGGTCGAGTACTACGCCGCCACCGAGGGCCTGGGCACCCTCGTCGACTCGCGAGACCTGGTTGGCCCACCCCGGGACCGTCGGCCGGCCCATGGCGCCGGGCCTGGTCAAGGTGGCCGACGAGGACGGCAACGACCTCCCGCCGGGCGAGGTCGGACTCGTCTTCCTGCAGGCGCCGGCCGCCACGAAGTTCGACTACTACGGCGACACGGAGAAGACGACCGGGGCCTTCCGCGGCGACTACTTCACGCTGGGCGACATGGGCTACATGGACGCCGAAGGATTCCTCTTCCTGACCGACCGCACCGCCAACCTCATCATTTCGGGCGGCGTGAACATCTACCCGGCCGAGGTCGACGGGGTGCTGCTGGAGCACCCGGCGGTGCACGACGTGGCCACCATCGGCGTGCCCGACGACGACTGGGGCGAGGCCGTGAAGGCCGTGGTGCAGCCGGCGGCCGGCGTCGAGGGGACCGACGAGCTGGCCGCCGAGCTCATGGCCTTCTGCCGGGACCACCTGGCCCATTTCAAGTGCCCCCGCAGCGTCGACTTCGTGTCGGAGCTGCCGCGGGAGGATACTGGGAAGATCTTCAAGAGGAAGCTGCGCGACCAGTACAGGGGCGAAGCAGGACAGGACGGCATCGAAGCCGGCCTGAGAAGACAGGCTGACAACCAGCGCTGACCAAACCAAAGGAGCTGAACAACGTGGGTATCTGTGACGGACGGGTCGTCGTCATCACCGGGGCAGGCCGTGGCATCGGGCGGGAGCACGCGCTCGAGTTCGCCAGCCAGGGCGCCAAGCTGGTCATCAACGACCTGGGCGCCGAGGTGGACGGCTCGGGCTCCTCCGACGGCCCGGCCGGGCAGGTGGTCGACGAGGTCCGCGCCATGGGCGGCGAGGCGGTCGCCAACGGCGACGACGTCTCGGACTACGAGGGGGCCGGCCGCCTGATCCAGGCCGCCATCGACACCTTCGGGACGATCGACGTGCTCGTGAACAACGCCGGCATCCTGCGCGACCGCATGCTGGTCAACATGACCATCGACGAGTGGGACGCCGTCATCAAGGTGCACCTGCGCGGCACCTTCGCGCCGACGCGCCACGCCGTGGAGTACTGGCGCAACCGGACCAAGGCCGGCGAGACGAACGATGCCCGCGTCATCAACACCACCTCGCCGTCCGGCATTTACGGCAACGTGGGCCAGACGAACTACGGAGCCGCCAAGGCCGGCATCGCCTCCTTCACCATCATCGCCGCCATGGAGCTCGAGCGCTACGGCGTCACCGTGAACGCCATTGCCCCGGCCGCCCTCACCCGCATGACCGAGAACCTCGGCGGGGGCTTCACCCCGACCGAGAAGAAGCCCGAGGAGTTCGATGCCTTCGACCCGGCCAACATCGCGCCGATCGTCGTCTGGCTCGGCAGCTCCGAGTCGGCCGGCATCACGGGCCGCGTCTTCAACGTGCAGGGCGATCACCTCAGCGTCGCCGAGGGCTGGGTCGAGGGGCCCGCCGCCGACAAGGGCGACCGCTGGGACCCGGCCGAGCTGGGCAAGATCGTGCCCGACCTGGTGGCCAAGGCGGCCCCGAACGCCAACATGGCCGGGCAGCGGAAGTAGCCTCGCGCAATGACCGCCCCGACGCCTCCGGCGTCAGGAACCGCGCCCAGTCCTCGGGTGTCCGGACCAGTTGAGGTCACCCCTCCGGTACCGGGCCGGCAGGACATGGAGGCGGCCGTCCAGGTCATCCACGACAACGCGGACCGGCTCTTCCTGTGGGACTACGAGCGGGACCGGGGACAGCTCGTCACGCTCTACAACAAGGCCATGGGGTCGCAGTGGAACAGCGTGACGGACCTGGACTGGTCCATCGACGTCGACCCCGAGCGCCTCGTGGCCGAGCAGGACAGCCCGCTGCTGGCGGTGGCCCGGGTGGCCGGCACGCTGCCCGGCTCGCCGCTGGCCACCTGGACCGAGAAGGAGTACACCCAGCTCGGGATCGAGATGTTCAAGGCGAGCCTCTCGCAGTTCATGCACGGCGAGCAGGGCGCCATGATGACCGCGGCCAAGATCGTCGAGACCGTGCCGTGGATCGATGCCAAGTACTACGCGTCGACCCAGACCATGGACGAGGCGAGGCACACGGAGGTCTTCGCCAAGTATCTCCGCACCAAACTGGGCGACGCCTACCCCATGAGCCCGTTCCTCAAGGAGCAGATCTGGTCGCTCCTGGAGGATGCGCGCTGGGACATCGCCTACCTGGGGATGCAGATCGTCATTGAGTCGCTGGCGCTGGCCGCCTTCGGCGACATGCTGCGGCGCACCGAGGAGCCCTTGTTGACCAAGCTCTTGCGCTACGTCATGTCCGACGAGGCGCGCCACGTCGCCTTCGGCGTGCTCACCCTGTCCGAGTTCTACCGCGACCTGAGCGAGGCGGAGCTCAAGGAGCGCCAGGAGTTCCTGCTCGACGCCACCTTGAACTCGCGGGCGCGGGCCACGACGCCCGAGGTGTGGGAGCGCATGGGCACCACGGCCGAGGAGGTGTTCCCCTTCATCGTGCAGGCGGCGGAGAAGATCGAAGGTGAACCCGATGGGCGGCTTCGCCCGCGGCTTCTTCGCCAAGCTGGTGCCCAACGTGCGCAAGCTCGGCCTGCTCGACGCCAACAACGGCTACCTGCGCCAGCGCTGGGGTGAGGCGGGACTGCTCGAATTCGAGTTCGCCGACGACACCGGGTCGGACTACGCGTCGTACGACGCAGTGGCGCAGGACCGGGCGGCAGCCGGGGCGCCGTCGGGGGAATGAGCGCGGCGCGCTCCCCTCTCGCCCACATCGCCAGGGTGCGAGCCATCTGCCTGGCGCTCCCAGAGGCCGAGGAGCGCCCGTTCGGCGGCCACACCGCTCCGGCCTTCCGCGTGCGGGACAAACTCTTCGTCATGACGAGCGAGGACGCGACCTCCATGACCATGAAGGCTCCGCGGGGCGCACAACAGGTGTTCGTGACCTCCGATCCGGAACGGTTCTTCGTCCCGAAGTACGTCGGGCCCAAGGGCTGGGTCGGCGTGCGGCTCGACCTGCGGGCCTCGCCCGACTGGGACGAGATGGCCGAGATGATCGCCGAGAGCTACTGCCTCACGGCACCGAAGCGGCTGGCGGCTCTGGTGGGGCCGCCCGCCGGCTGAGTACGGCCGCCACCGGGCGACACCGGCCGGGTCCGGTCGGCGGCGGGGTCCCGGGTATCAGGTGGGGGGCCTGGGATCAGGTGAGATCAATGGGCGGGGTGGAGCGCGGTGAGCGTGGTCTCCATGTTCTCGCTGTAGTGGACGCCGCTCTGCGTCACGCCGACCGTCTCCCGCTCGCGCACGATCAGGCCGCTGCTGGGCACGATCCAGAAGTCGATCGGGTTGGTCCCGTGCTCGGCGCCGGCGAAGGTGAAGACCAGACGAGTGTGCGTCACGGTGACCGCGTGGCCGCCCACCAGCATCGTCGACCGCCCCAACGCCTGCCCCGTCATCTTGATCGGCTCCGCCGGGCTGACTTGCGTGCAGGTGGCCACCCAGCCCCGACCCGGGTGCGTGGGCGGGGGCAGCAGATAGGTCGAGGCCGGGCAATCGATCGTGGAGGTGCTGTTCGATCCGGCGATGGACTCGTCCGTCACGAGCTTCGGGACGGTCAGCGCCCCGTTCGGCGCGTTGCACAGGGTGGTCGCCTCGGTGTGCTGCGTGATCGGCACCCAGCTGACGGTGGCGCAGCGCCCATCGGCGACGATCATTGAGGTGCTCGCCGGGAAGGAGCGGGCGACGCCCACGAGATTGAGGCTCTCGCCCCCGCTCGTTCGGTACGTGTACACGCCCGGAGCGGGCAACTTGGTGCGCAGCGAGGACATCATTTTGCCGGTCTGCTCCCGCCGGTACATGCGCAACGCCTCCCGGAAGCCCACCGGGGATGACACGGTGCGGAAGACCAGCGCCCACGCCGTGCCGCTGGCGGCACTGACCATCACCAGGGCCAGCACGATCACCGACAAGAACCGGTGCTGCTGGACCCATTGCCAGACGATCACAACGGAAACACTACCCCGGGCGAGCCCGGCCAACCGGGTCCCGGTCGGACCTGGTCGGGGGGGATCTGTCGGGTGTCAGCCGGGTCAGGGGTCAGGGTTGAGGGCTCAGGGTCCGGGCCGGGCCTCAGGCCGGGTCGGGCACCCAGTTCCCGTGGAAGCCCGCGGGGACGCGTCGGGGCAGATGGATGACGGCCTGTGGTTCGCCCGTCACATCCTCCGCGTTGAGGATGTGCAGCGCCGAGGTCTCCGTGTCGGACGAATACGCGAGCAGCATCAACCAGCCGTCCGCCTCGTCGGCGGCAGCGGCGCGCGGCACGAAGACGGCCTCGCCGACGTTGGCTCCCCGACCGAAGGAGCGGGCCACGCTCGTCCCCTTCTCGAAGTCGTGCCGGAGCAACCTCGTCTCGGTGCCCAAGATGCCGTCGGACTCGCCGACCGCGACCGCGTAGCCGTACCGGTGGGGTAGCCCGACACGACGCTCGTCGACGCGTGGGAACTCCTGCCCGCGATCGTCGAGCCGCTCCTCCTTGACCGCGCCCCGCGCCCGTCGAGGTGCCAGCGCTCCAGCGTCGGTACCCCCTCGTTCGGGCCGAGGTGCTCGGTCCGGAACATCGACGGGTGGCGTACGACGTCGACGACGACGCCGTCGCCGTCGACGTCGTCGAAGGCGTTCATCGGGTGGAACACGTAGCAAGGCTCGATGTCGTGCCACACCACTTCGGTCGACTCGCCGTCCCGGGGCAGCAGTCCGATGCGCGACCGATATCCCTCCTCCCAGCGGTAGGGGAACGACGCACCCGCTGCAGCGGCATCGAGGCTGAAGGTCACGGGGAGATCGAGCAGGACGATCGAGCGCTGCGTGATGGCGCAGTCGTGCACGCTCACCGGCCCGCCCATGGCGATGCGCCGGCTGGAGCGCACCTTCGCCTGCGCGTCCATGACCGTCACCTCGACGTCGTTTCCCCACCCGAAGAAATAGGAGACGGCGTAGAGCTCGCCCGTCAGTGGGTCGCGCTTGGGGTGCGCCGTGTAGCCGCCCTGCAGCGTGCCGCCGAAATCGCAGGGGCCGATCGTCTCGAGCTCGGTGCTCAGCTCGTAGGGTCGTGCCCCCGCCTCCACGATGGCGAAGGTGCGGCCCGCGTGGCCGATGACGTTGGTGTTGGGCGCGAAGTCCATGTCGGCGTGCACCGGTCCCGGGCGGGGCTCTTCACCGAGCGCGCGGGCCACCTGCGCCGAACGTACCCAACGGTTGCGGTACCACTCGGCCCGGCCGTCGCGCAGGCGGATCCCGTGGACCATGCCGTCGCCGGTGAACCAGTGGTAGCTGGACGGCTCGGGTGCCGAGACGGGATTCGGCCCGTTCCGGAGGTAGCGGCCCGAGAGGCTCTCGGGCACGTGTCCGCTCACGGCCAGCTCGGTTGCCGTGACCTCCTCGAGCACGGGCGCGAAATTGCCCTCCAGGTAGGGATTGGTGGTGACGGTCACGGGTACCCCCTTCTTCCTCCGTCGGCCCTCGGACGAGAACACCCATTCCCTCGGTCCGACGGAGGTCCAAATTAGGCACGTTCCGTCGCATGAACAACCGGTGACGGATTTCTCGGCGAAAACCCCAAACCCCCCTCCCGTCCCCCCGGCGCGCTAAGGTTCCCCTCCGAGGGCACCACCATCACAAGTTTGGAAATCCCTCTGGCTCGCAAGAGCTACCGGCCATGACCCCTGCGAAACGGGTCAAATCTGGCCAGGAGAGGAGTGGATTTTCAATGGCAACTGGTTCCGTGAAGTGGTTTAACGGTGAGAAGGGCTTCGGCTTCATCACCCAGGACGGTGGGGGCCCCGACGTTTTCGTGCACTTCAGCGCGATCAGCGGTACGGGCTACCGCAATCTCGAAGAAGGACAGAAGGTCGAGTTCGAGACCAACCAAGGTCCGAAGGGCCTTCAGGCCGCGAACGTGCGCGCCATCGGCTAACGCCGACCGCACAAGTATCACGACAGAACCCCGTCTCAGTGCGAGACGGGGTTCTGTCAATTCCGGAGACCGCGTGAGCGTGAGGGTGAGGGCAGACGGGCGATCACCAGTAGGGCCGGTGCTGTCGCGTCGTGACGGCCAGTACCGCGTCGGCGTACTCCTTCCGGCAGACGACGAGATCGGGCAGCCATGCGTCGGGATCGCCGTAGCGCAGCGGCTCGCCGTCGAGCCGGCTGGCGTGCAGCCCGCTGGCGACGGCAACGGCCACCGGGGCGCACGAGTCCCACTCGTACTGGCCCCCCGCGTGGACGTAGACCTCGGCCGCGCCGAGGATGACCGCGGCGATCTTGGCGCCGGCCGACCCCATCGGGACCATGACACCGCCGATCGCCTCGGTCACGTCGTAGGCCACGTCGGGGGGGCGGCTGCGTGACACCACCACGCGCGGCGGCTCGCCCGTGCGCAGCGGCTGCAGAACGGGAGGGTCGCCGGTGCCGAGAACGAGATCGAGCGCCGGCAGCGCCACGGCGCCGACCGCGGCGACCCCGCCCACGGCCATCGCCACGTGGACGGCCCAGTCGCTCCGGCCGGGCTGGCGGAACTCACGGGTGCCGTCCAGTGGATCGATGATCCAGAGGCGGCCCGCTCCGGCCACGTGCTCGAGACCCTCTTCGGACCGCACGTCGTCATCGGGATAGAGGCGGTTGAGCTCGGCGACGAGCAGCTGGTGCGCCATCCGGTCCCCCGCAGCGCCGAGGTCACGCAGGGACGGCGGATCGGCTCGCAGCTCCAGGAGTGCCCGGCCGGCCATTTCGGCCAGCTTGGCCGCGTCGTGATGCTCTGCGGCAAGATCCTCGGCCATCCCTCCTGTCTAGACCAAGCGGCGGTCGGTGGCCCATCTGGTCAACTCGTGGCGAGTCGAGAGCTGCAGCTTGCGCAGGACCGAGGAGACGTGTGACTCGACCGTTTTGGCCGAGATGCTCAGGTCGCGGCCCACCTCCTTGTAGGTGTAGCCGCGGGCGATCAGGCGCAGCACCTCGCGCTCACGGGGCGACAGCTGGTCGAGCTCGGGATCGAGCCCGGGGGCGGGCGCACCGACCTGGGCGAAGGCGTCGAGCACGAACCCGGCCAGGCGCGGCGAGAAGACCGCGTCCCCGGCGGCCACGCGGTAGACGGCCTGGAGCAGCTCAGGGCCCGAGATCGTCTTGGTGATGTAGCCGCGCGCACCGGCCCGGATGACGTCGATGACGTCCTCGGGGGCGTCGGACACGGACAGGGCGAGGAACTGCACCTCGGGGTAGTGCGGCAGGACGCCCCCGAGCACCGCATGCCCCCCTCCTCCCGGGAGGTGCACGTCGAGCAGGACCACATCGGGGAGCCGCTCACTGATGAGCTCGATGGCGGCGGCGGCCTCGTCGGCCTCGCCCACCACGTCGACCGCGTCCCCGAGCTCGGCCCGGACGCCCGCCCGGAAGACGGCATGGTCCTCGACCAGGAAGATGCGGGGCCGCCCGCGCGGCTCGGCGCCCGTGACAGCGGGCCCGTCCCCTTGGGGGTCCGTCACTTGACCCGCTCCCGCCGCGGCATGGAGAGCTGGACCTCGGCCCCCTCCCCCGGCGCCGAACGGACGACCGCGGTGCCCCCGAAACGCGCCACGCGGGCCCGGATGGAGTGGGTGATGCCCCGCCGGTCCTCCGGTACCGCATCGGGGTCGAAGCCGAGGCCGCGGTCCCGCACGTAGAGCATCACCGTGTCCGCCTCGACCTCCGCGTACACGGAGACCTGGTCCTCGCCGGACCACTTGGCCGCGTTCACGGTGGCTTCGCGTGCCGCATCGAGCAGCGCGCGCAACGCCTCGTCCAGTGGGCAATCCCCCACCATGACCACCTGGACCGCGATGCCGTGATCGGCCTCGACCTGCCGCTGCAGCAAGCCGACGCCCTCGGAGAGCAGCGAGGCGTCCTCACCGATCGCCCCCGGAGGCCTGCCCTCGAAGAGCCAGGCGCGCAACTCGCGCTCCTGGACCCGGGCCAGGCGCACCACCTGTTGGGGATCGTCGGCCGCCCGTTGAATGAGCGCCAGGGTCTGGAGCACCGAATCGTGGACATGGGCAGCCATCTGGGCCCGCTCCTCCGCCAGCGCACGCGCCTGGCGCTCGGCGATGAGGTCCCGGAAGAGGCTGAGCCACCACGGGCCGAAGATGACGACGCTCGCCGCAATGACCAGCGCGGCGCCACCGACGGGCCGGAGGGCGGCGACGGTGGTGTGGCCAACGACCAGCAGCGCGATGCCGCCCGCCGCGATGAGGAGGCCGGCCACGACACGTGCGATGAGCCAGTGACGTCCCTTGCCGTCGTGGGTTTCCGCCCCGAGCAGGGGCATGACGTCGTCGTCGATGAACGCCTTCTCCGTCGGGTCGGCATTGCGCCAGATCAGGACGAGGACACCGACGGCCAGGAACGTCGGCCACCCGAGGAACCCGACGAACGGCACGTGCAGGGAGCTGGTGATGAACTGCGTCGCGATCAACAGCGGCACGAGGATGGCGGCGACCGTCCGGATGCCTCGACGGTCGCCCACGGCCCGGGCGGCAATGTTGTCGGCCTGTCCTTCCATCGGAATGAGCAACCAGGCCAAGGGGTAGGCGACCACCATCACACCGCTGGCCACGGCCACCAGGACGAAGCCGATCCGCACCCACATGGCGTCGATGCCGGTCGCCTTCGAGACGCCTCCGCACACGCCGCCGAGCACGCGGTTGTCGGGGGTGCGGCGCAGGGCCCGCAGCTTGCGGCCGACATGGTGATGGTGACGGCCCCCGTTGTCCCCGTCGGGCCCTTCGGACCCTCCGGACCCCTCGGGCCGGTCGGACCACGGACCACGGCGGCGCGGAGAGCCGTAGGGATGGGACCAGTGGCCGTCGCCCCTGTGCGCGTTCCTCCTGCGACCGTTGCCGAAGGCCACGCCGGAGGGACCCCAGGGGGCAGGAGGTGCGCCAGGAATGGTTGCGGACCCGCGCGGCGGCGCGGGGGGTGGGGCGGGCGCGGGCGCGGGCGACGACGGGTCTGTCGGGCGGCCACCGTCGGTGAGCGGACGCGTACCGGGATCGGGTGCCTCTTCGATACCCCGATGATCGCGCCGCTGCGGCCCCCGGGCTATCAGGGACATCCCTGAGGACCCGGGGACGGTCTCAGGGTCTGACCAGGGTCTTGCCGGATTCACGCCTGACCAGCACAGGCGCAGGCTTGACCCATGACCTCCACACCAGATCAGACACCAGGCGCCCCGGGCGAAACGCCAGGCGGCGCAGCCGGCACGGCCGGAACGTCGGGCACGGCCGGCACGGCCGGCACGGCCGGCACCACCGAGCAGCCGTCGGGGCTGCCCCCACACCAGCCACCTCGATACGGCGACGAGCAGCGCCTCCACCGGGGCGATCGCGGCCGCATGCTGGCGGGCGTCGCCGTGGGCCTGGCCGATTACTTCGACGTCGACCCGACGATCGTCCGGGTCGGCTTCGTCGCCCTCGCCTTCCTGGGCGGCCTGGCCGTGCCTCTCTACCTGGCCGGCTGGCTCTTGATCCCCGACGAGGACTCGGACGTCTCCGTCGCCGAAGAGCTGCTGGCCCGCGAGCGTGCGCGCGGCGCCTTCTGACCGACGCACCGTGACCGGCACGAGCCGGCTCCCCGGCGAAACGCCCGGCGGCACCTGACACCTGACACCTGACGCAACACACGACACCAGGCAGAACACGACACCAGACAGCACACGACGAAGGAGAAGGAGATCCGATGCGTTACCGCTGGGATCCTGCGTACCCGATGGGCCGCAGGGACACACAGGACTACGACGCCACCATCCGGGCCTCGGACGACGAGCGCAACGCCGTCGCGGACAAGCTCTCGCGCCACTATGCCGAGGGCCGTCTCGATGAGGTGGAGTTCAAGAACCGCCTCGACACCGCCATGTCAGCCACGACCCGCGGCGACCTGCACGGCCTGTTCGACGACCTGCCGCGGCTGGGCAGCGAGCCCCCGCCCCCGCCGCCACGCCACCGCCGGGTCCTGCCCTGGGTCCTCGTCGTGGTCGTCGTCGCCGTTGCCGCCGGGGCTTCCATTCCGTTCTTCCCGATGTACCACGTACCGTGGCTCCTCTTCGCCATCGTCGCGTTCTTCGTGTGGCGGAGGGCCGGTGGGCACCTCGGTGGGCCCCATCACCTGCACCACGTGCACCAGGACCGCGGGGACGGGCGTTCCAGCTCGGTCATGGACCACTGAGGACGCCGTGCACCCCCGCACCCCCACCATGACGGACGGCGACCCGGGCACGTTGCGCTCTCTGGAGCTCTTCGCCGGTCTCCCCGGCACCGAGGTCGAGGAACTCGCCGCCCGTTGCGTCGTGTCCACCGCCCACCCGGGGCAGGTCGTCCAGGCGCAGGGCGTGCCCGTCCGGATGTGGCACGTCATCACCGCCGGGCACGCCGTCGTGCAACGGGACGGCACCCCGATCGGGCTGCTCTGGAGGGGTGACTCGTGGGCGGAGCACTCCATCTTGAACGGGTTCCAGTCGTCCATCGCGATCGTGGCGCTCTCGCCCCTCACCCTACTGACCCTCAGTCAACGCGACTTCTTCGAGATCCCCGAACACCATCCGGTCCTGGCCGGACGCCTGGTGGCGCGGGCGGCCTTCTCGGCCGACCGCCTGGCACACCCCGTGTTCGATGCCCTGCTCGAGCTGGCCGATATCGAGTGCACCGGAGGGCGGCGCGAGGGTTAGTACGATTGGATCCGTTCACCCCCTGACGTCGGCCGGTGGCCGCGTGGAACACCCCGAGGAGATCCCCCTAATGCGCACCCTGGCCGCGTGGTGTGTCCATCATCGCCGCATTGTCGTCCTGTTGTGGATCGCCGTGCTCGTCGTCTCGATCTTCTCGGTGTCGGCGGCCGGCACCGACTACTCGAACAACTTCAGCTTCCCGCATACGCAGTCCTTCGACGCCATCAATCTCTTGAAGTCCGTGGCGCCCTCCCACTCGGGCGACCAGGAGCAGGTGGTCTTCGGCACGTCCGGTGGCGCCAAGCTGACCGACCCCGCCGTCGGCCAGCGCATCAACACCATGGTGGACAAGATCAACGCGCTCCCCCACGTGACGCCGGTCACGAGCCCGTACGACCAGAACGGAAACCTCAACGACCCGACCGGTCCCACTATCAGCAAGGATCAGACGGTCGGGTTCTTCCAGGTCAACTTCGACAAGCAGACCCAGAACATCTCGAACACCGAAGCCAAGAACTTCGTCGATACCGTCACCAAGACCTCCGGTGACGGTCTGACCGTCGCCGTGACCGGGCCGCTGGCCGAGAACGCCAACAACCAGTCCTTCAGCAGCACCGGTCTCGGCGTGCTGCTCGCGCTGATCGTGTTGCTGCTCGTCTTCGGATCGATCTTCGCCGCCATCCTCCCGATCCTCTCCGCGCTCCTCGCGCTGGGCACGGCCATCGGGGTCATCGGCCTCCTGAGCCACGTCCTCGCCATGCCCTCCATCTCACCCGAGCTCACACTCCTCATCGGACTGGGGGTGGGCGTCGACTACGCCCTCTTCATCGTCACGCGCCATCGCCAGGGCCTCGTGGCCGGGCGCGACGTGGAGTCGTCGATCATCAACGCGGTCAACACCTCGGGCCGTGCGGTGCTCTTCGCCGGGATCATCGTGTGCATTGCGCTGCTCGGCATGTTCGCGCTCGGGGTGAGCTTCCTGTACGGCCTGGCGGTGGCCGCCGCCATCGGCGTCGCCCTCACCATGGTGGCGGCCCTCACCCTCCTGCCGGCGATGCTGGGGTTCATCGGGCCCAAGGTCATGAGCCGCAAGCAGAAGCGGAACCTGGCCGAGAACGGCCCCCGGGTCGTCGGCGCCGACAGCAAGGGCTTCTGGCCCAACTGGGCGGACCGCGTGCAGAAGTACCCGGTGGTGTCTGCCGCCGTGGCCCTGGTCATCATCGTGGCCATCGCCCTGCCCTTCTTCTCCCTACAGCTGGGCTCGGCGGACCAGGGCACCGACCCGGCAGGGACGCCGACCCGGGTCGCCTTCGACATGCTCTCCAAGGGCTTCGGGCCCGGCTTCACCGGGCCGCTCGAGCTGGTGACCGTGGTGCCCCAGAATCCCGACCCCGCGCTGGAAAAGGTCGTCGCCGCCGTGGCCACGCAGCCGGGCGTCGTCCGGAGCACGCCCCCCACCACGCAGTACATCCCGAACAAGACGGGCGACGGCTACGTCGCCTTGACCACCGTCTATCCGACCACCGCCCCCCAGGACGCCGCCACCACCGATCTCGTGAACCATCTGCGGGACACCACCGTGCCGGGGGCGGTCGGCAACTCGGGCCTGAAGGTCCTCGTGGCCGGGACGACAGCCATCTACATCGACTTTGCGAACGTCCTGAGCTCGAAGCTCCCGCTCTTCATCGGCTTGGTCGTGATCCTGTCGTTCCTGTTGTTGATGACGGTCTTCCGCAGTCTCGTGATACCGCTCACCGCGGCGGTCATGAACCTGCTTTCCATCGGGGCCGCGCTCGGCATGCTGGTGGCGGTCTTCCAGTGGGGAGACGCCGGGTCGCTCATCGGCCTCCAGGGCACCAGTCCGGTCGAGGCGTTCCTGCCCGTGATGCTCTTCGCCATCCTCTTCGGACTGTCGATGGACTACCAGGTCTTCTTGGTGTCACGGATGCACGAGGAGTACATCAAGTCGGGCGGCAACAACCGCGTCGCCGTGCGCAACGGGTTGGCCGCCACGGGGAAGACGATCACCGCCGCCGCGCTCATCATGATCCTCGTCTTCGGATCCTTCATCCTCGGCGGCAACCGCGTGATCAAGGAGTTCGGCATCGGGCTGGCCGGCGGCATCCTGGTCGACGCCATCCTGATCCGGATGGCCATCGTGCCGTCCATCATGATGCTGTTCGGCAAGGCCAATTGGTGGTTCCCCGCCTGGCTGGACCGCATACTGCCCAAGCTGTCGGTGGACGCCGACGACCTCGACACCAGCAACATGCCCGAGGATCCGGGGTCCGAGCCGCAGCCCGAGCTGGCCGGGACCCTCAAGTAGCCCTCTCGTAGCCCTCTCGTAGCCCTCTCGTAGCCCTGGAGGAGCTCTTGGAGGCGCAGCACCTGATCCGCCCAGGCTCTCGCCAGGGCGAGGGGGCGCTTGGGCCGAGGTCCGACTACCAGGCGTAGTCCTCGGGCGCCGTCTTGTGTCCGGGGAAGATCTCGTCCAGGCGGGCCAACACCTTGTCGTCCAGCGTGACGTCGACCGCGTGCACCGCTGAGTCGAGATGCTCGGGCGTGCGCGGCCCGACGATCGGGCCGGTGACGGCCGGCCGCGTCAGGAGCCAGGCCAACCCGACCGTGCCCGGCTCCTCGCCCGCCTCGGCGCAGAGGTCCTCGTAGGCCTGGAGCTGGGGGCGCTTCGTCTCGAGCGTCCGCTTCACGTTGTCGCCGTAGCGGCGGCTGCCCTCGCGCTCCTTGCGCACGACGCCCCCGAGCAGGCCGCTGGCCAGAGGCGACCACGGGATCACGCCCAGCCCGTAGTCCTCGGCCGCCGGCAGCACCTCGAGCTCGATCTGGCGCGTGAGGAGGTTGTAGTGCGACTGCTCGCTCACCAGGCCCAGGAAATTGCGGCGGGCGGCAGCGGCCTGCGCCTTGGCGATGTGCCACCCGGCGAAGTTCGACGAACCGACGTAGAGGATCTTGCCCTGGGCCCGCAGTACCTCCATCGCCTCCCAGACTTCGTCCCAGCCCGTGCCGCGGTCGATGTGGTGCATCTGGTACAGGTCGATGTAGTCGGTCTGCAGCCGCTTCAGGCTGGCGTCGCAGGCGCGCCGGATGTTGAGCGCCGACAGCTTGCCCTCGTTGGGCCAGTCGCCCATGTCGCCGTAGAGCTTCGTGGCCAGCACGACCTTCTCGCGCCGCCCACCGCCCTGGGCGAACCAGCGCCCGACGATCTCCTCGGTCGCGCCCCGCCCCTTGGAGCGGCCATAGACGTTGGCCGAGTCAAAAAAGTTGATCCCGGCCTCCAGGGCCGAGTCCATGATGGAAAACGAGGTCGGCTCATCCGTCTCGGGCCCGAAATTCATGGTGCCCAGGCAGATGCGGCTGACGCGGAGGCCGGTGCGGCCGAGGTGGGTGAATTGCATGGGGCCGAACCTACCGGCCTGTGACCAGGGGTGCACCACCTCGAAGAGTGCACCGATTGGCCGACTTTTTCGCCACCCCGCTACATTGAGAACACGATTTCCCACCTGAGCGAAGGGGCATGATGGCGCAACAGATCCCGCTGGTCGACTACCTGCAACTGGGTGACGACCCGCATTTGGTGGCGAACGAGTGCACCTCGTGCGGCGCCCGCTTCTTCGACCGCCGCAATGCCTGTGCGGCTTGCGAGGCCACCACGTTCCAGAAGGTCGACATCCCCACGAGCGGCGAGGTGCGGGCCTACACCATCGTCTCGTTCGCCGCGCCGGGGATCCCCGTGCCCTACGTGGCCGCCGTCGTCGACTGTGACGGCACCAGCGTGAAGGCCAATCTCATCAACGTGACACCCGATCCCGAACACGTGACGCTGGGCATGAAGGTCCGCCTGGCCACCGAGGTGATCGGCACCGACGACAACGGCACCGAGGCAGTCGGCTTCGGTTTCGAACCCCTGGGAGGTTAGGCACGATGGCATCAGCATCCGAAGAGGTATGGGTCCTCGGGATCCACATGACCAAGTTCGGGAAGCACCCTGACCTCGACACCACCGACCTGGCTTCGGAGGCGGTCCAGGGCGCCCTGGCCGACGGCGGGGTCACCATGAAGGACATGGGCATCATCGGCGCCGGCAACCTCATGGGCGGCGCACTGCCGATCGGGCAGGTGGTGCAGAAGCAGCTGGGCCAGACCGGCATCCCCGTCTACAACGTGTCCAACGCCTGCGCCACCGGCGCCACCGCGTTGCGTGTGGCGGTCATGGCGATCAAGGCGGGCGAGACCGACATGGGCCTGGCCTTCGGTGTCGAGAAGCTCGCCGGCGCCGGGCTCTTGGCGGGCGGGAGCCGCAAGAGCGACGACAACACCTGGACGCCCTCGGGGCGCTACGGGTCGGTCGCGGCGATCGACGGGCGCATCGGGACCGACATCATGCCGGGCGTGTTCGCCCAGATCGGCATGGAGTACGGCCACCGCTACGGCGGCACCAGCTTCGAGCTCTTCGCGCAGATCAGCGAGAAGAACCACTCGCACTCGACGCTCAACCCGATGGCGGCCTACCAGAAGAAGATGTCGCTCGACGAGATCATGAACGACGTCATGATCGCCTACCCCAACACGCGACCCATGTGCTCGGCCAACTGCGACGGCGCCGCGGCGGCCGTCGTGGTCTCGGGGTCGAAGCTCAAGACGCTGTCGCTGGAGCAGCAGAAGCGTGCGGTCAAGATCTCGGCGTCGATCCTGACGACGGACCCGTGGGAGGAGGCGTGCCAGATCCTGCCCAACGTGAACGACCTGACCCGCAACGCGGCGGCCCAGGCCTACGAGCAGGCGGGTGTCGGTCCCTCCGATCTGAACCTCGTGGAACTGCACGACTGCTTCGCCACGGCCGAGCTCGTGCACTACGACAACCTCGGCCTGTGCGAGCGCGGCGGTGCCGCCGACTTCTTCAAGTCGGGTGCGACGTGGCGGGACGGCAAGACGCCGGTCAACGTCTCGGGCGGCCTGGAGTCCAAGGGACACCCGATCGCCGCCACCGGCATCGCCAACGTGTGGGAGGTGGCCACCCACCTGCGCGGTGAGGCGGGCGACCGGCAGATCGAGGGGGCCAAGGTCGGCCTGACGCATGTGATCGGTCTGGGCTCGGCGTGCGGTGTGCACATCTTGGAGAAGTCGGCGGCGTAAGGGCTGGACCGGGCTGGTGCCTGTGTCGGCGTCGGTGTTTGTGGCGGTGTTGGTGTCTCCGACATGACGACATCGCCTTCGCCTTCGCCTTCGCTTCGCCTTCGCCCGTCTACGACACCATCGGGCAGGGCTACCTCGCCCACCGCCGGGCAGAGCCGCGCTGGGAGGCGGTCATCAACCAACAGCTCGGGGACGCGCGCGTCGTGGTGAACGTCGGGGCGGGCACCGGGAGCTACGAACCGCGGGACCGGGTGGTGGTGGCGATCGATCCGTCGAGCGTCATGGTGTCGCAACGTGCGCGGGGGACAGCTCCAGCCGTGCGAGCCAGCGGCTCGGCGCTGCCGCTTCCTTCGGGTTCAGCCGACGTGGCGATGGCGATCTTGACGATGCATCACTGGGACGACTGGGCGACGGGCCTGGCCGAATTGTGCCGGGTGGCGCCTCGGCGGATCGTGTTGACCATGGACTTCGAGATGCACTCGCGTTTCTGGTTCCTGGAGGACTACGTGCCTGAGGTGGGCGCGTTCACCCGGAGCCAGGAACCTGGGTACGCGGCGGTGGCTGAGGTCATCGGGGACGGTGCTCGCGATGCGGGCGGCGGTGCTGCGGTCATCCCCCTGCTCGTGCCCCGAGATATGCACGACGGTGTGCTCGGGGCGTACTGGTGTCGCCCTGAGGCGTACCTGGACCCCGCGGTGCGGGCCAACTGCTCCGGGTTGGCGTTGGCTGACCCGGCCGTCGTGGCCCGGGGTGTGGCAGCACTGGAGGCCGATTTGTCGAGCGGCGCCTGGCACCGCCGCCACGCCGACCTGGACGAGCGAGAAGCGATCGATCTCGGATATCGGCTGGTGGTGTCGGACTCGGGTAAGGCCTGAGTTTCACCACATTCACGACATCGATGGGCCCCGTCGGCGGCGCAAGAGGTCAAGAAGGCGAGGGCGAAGGCGAGGGCTGCTGCGAGGGCGGCGGCGGCGTTGCGATGGTGCCAACGACCAGCAGCCAGGCGGCCGTGATCATGTAGCACGTGTTGGTCACGATGGCGAACGCTGCGATGTAGAGCCCGCCCAAGAATCCGAAAAAGAAGAGCGCCGCACCGATCATCTCAGCCAAGTGGATCAGGCTTCCGCCGGCGACGCGGGTCAGCCTCAGACTATCGCTCATGCGAAGAGCTCTCACATACCCTTTGCCGAACACCGCGGCCGAAATGCCGCAAACGACGAACAGCTCTGCTCCTATCGCCCGATGGTTCTGACCTCCCATCAGCACAAGCGCACACCGCATGAAAACCAAGGCCAGACCGGTCAGTGTGTTGATAGCTCGATTGCGATGCGTTGCCTCGCCGGCAATCGCCCTGAGGTTGAGTGACATCGCCACAAACACCAACCCAGTGAGCGTGATCGCGCCTGTTCCGACCAGAAGAAAGAAATTGGTCCACTGTTCGGGCCTGTAGAGATCGGCGGCGATCACGGCGCAATAGTAGGGCGACTGACATATGGATTGTCCGACGTGTACCGAACGGATTCGGATGTTGTCGGGTGGTCTTGAAGATCGGACGGATCACCAGCCGAGACGCGGGCGCGGCAAAGCGCCTGGAGGGCTTCGCTTTTCGGAGTGCCGACCGTGCCTCGACCGGGGCGCTGCGTGGGGCGGTCTGGTGCCATGCGGGGCCGCCCCGTCAGGCTGCGGCGGGCGGTGGACGCTGCTGGGCGGGCCGGATCTCGCGCTGGTTGCGGAGGCGGTTGTGGAAGCCGCAGAGCAGTCTGCCGTTCTCCTGGGTGGTCTCGCCGCCTGAGGCGTAGGTCTCGATGTGGTCGGCCTGGCAGTTCTCGGCGGGCTCATAGCAATACGGATGTGTGCAGATCCGGTCTCGCAGTTCAATGGCGCGCCGGGTGCCTCCGGTGAAGAGGCGAGAGCGGACGCTGACGTCGACCCGGTTGCCCAAGGTGAACAGGGCTCGCTCGAAGTAGGCCGAGTCCATCCAGCGGTCCATGGCAGAAGGTGCGAGAACGGTGCCGTTCTCGAGCTCAGAGATGCGGCCATGCATCGTTTCGTAGCCGACGAAGACGGAAAACAGCGGGGCCGGGCGGATGCCGTCAGCCGGGGCGGTACGGCTGCGCGTCGCCATTTCCACGAGGGCGTCGGCCCTGCGCTGGCCCGAAGTGCGGGCCAGCTCGTCGATCCTCGCCGTGCGCCCCAGGCGTTCTTTGGCCTCGGCACAGTCGGCCTCGAAGAGGTCTTGCTCCAAGCGGTTGAGCTCGTTGGCCACGATGGAGCCCGAGATGGGGTCGAGGGTCATCTGGCCCAGCCACATTCCCGAGAGGCTCGTCTCCAAGTAGACGTTGCGCGACGCCTTGCGCTCCTCCTCCGAGGCGTCGGCCCCTTCCGGGTCGGCCATCTGCTGCCAGTAGGCCAGCACCCGGTAGAAGTCGTCGAAGCCCAGTTCGGCGGCCTGGGCCACCAGCACGGCCTCGTCGCGTTCCATGGAGGCCTCGGTGCGGGGGCGCCGGGCCGAGGCGATGGCCTGGGTCTGGTCGCTGCCTATGGCACCGCTGCGCCAGGCCTGGGTGACCACTGGCAGCTGGCGCAGGGTGCGGCCGAGGCGGATCCGCCGCTTGGCCGCGGCCCGCGAGACACGACAACGCGTCGAGAGCCACGAGGCTGCCGTCTTGGCCCCGTCAGCGGCCCATTCGTCCCCCGCCTCGAAGGCCGCTGTCGCCTCGGTAACGAAGGAGTCGAAGCGCGACTGGAGCAGGTGCAGCTCTTCCATTGCCGTGCAGTCGCCGTAGTTGGCGGCGCCCGATTCGATGAGCGCATCGAGTGCTTCGGCGAAGTTGGCCAACTCCATATAGCGATGGAAGCACGGAGCTGTGACAGATGTGGGTCATCTGAAAACACGCAAATTGCACTGACAATTTGCCCGCACCGCACGACCGTTCTTCAGGGGGACCGTTCTTCACACGGACCGTTCTTCACGCGGACCGTTCTTCACGCGGACCGTTCTTCACGCGGACCGTTCTTCGATCCCCGTGCCACCTGCTACGCGCCGCCGGCCAGCAGCGGCACCGGTCGAGCCAGGCTCCAGCTGAAGGTGTCCTCGATGTCAGCGAGCGCCAGCGGCGAGGCCAGGTCGGCGACCGTCGGCCCGACCCGGTCGGCCACGGACTGGAGCATGTCGCCGTCGAAACCCCAGAGGTCGCAGGCGTTGGCGCCGAGAATACGGCGAATGTCCTCCTCGGGCAGGCCGCCGAAGATGTGGCGCAGGGTCTCACGGTGGACCGGTGCGGCGCCCTCGAGGTGCGGGTAGTCCGCGCCCCACATGAGCTTGTCGATGCCGATCTCGTGGCGCATCTCGGCCTCGTAGCGCTTCATGAGCGAGCCGCCCATCCAGACGTGCTTCTCGAAGTAGTCCCGGGGCCGCATCTGGAGGTAGGTGCGCACGGGCGCGCCGCCGTGGGTGTCGAAGAACGACTCCATGTCACGGATGAGCGAGGGCAACCACTGCACGCCGTTCTCGCTCACGACGACCCGCAGGTCCGGATGGCGGTCGAAGACGCCGCCGAAGATCATGAACCACAGTGGCCGGCGGGTGAAGACGAACACCTCGTAGAGGCCGAGCATGCCGCCGTGCTCGGCGTCGTAGAGGAACTTCGTGTCGGTGGCCGAGCCCGACGCGCCGGTGTGCAGGTTCACGACCATGTCGTGCTCTTCGCACGCGCTCCAGAAGGGCTCGTAGTAGGCGTCGGCGTAGCCGGGCAGCCTGGACGTCACCGACATGGCGGGGAGCATGACACCGCCGAAGATGCCGCTGGCGCGTGCCCAGGCCACCTCCTCGACGGCGCGGTCCATGTCGTGGAAGTCGATCGGTATGACACCGGCCCGTCGACCCGGCGCGGCGTTGCAGAAGTCGGCCAGCCAGCGCACGTAGCCGTGCAGCGCGGGCCACACCACGTCCAAGCTCTTGTCGGTCGTCGCGCCGAGGTACATGGCAGGTGAGAGTCCGCCCGCCAGGATCGGCCCCGGCAATGCCACCTCGGCATGGATCCCCTGCTCCTCGAGCACGGCGAGACGGCGGCCGTCGCCATCACCGGGCACGACCCAGTCGGTGCCGTAGTGCGCGAGCCAGCTCTCGGCCGCGGCGATGTCGACACCCATGCCGGCGAGGCGCCGCGCCGCGGTGGCACGGACGGGATCGGACTCGTCGACCTCGCCCGGATCGAAGCCGCCGAACATGGAGATGGCGAGATTCGACATGTCGCCGAAGGCGGCGACCGCCTCGCGGTGCGCCGGGTCCACGTAGGACAGGAAGTGGTCCAGGCTGTCCGGCGACGCGTGCGTGTCGGCCGAGACCACGACGTAGTTCCGCCGGCCCCGCCCGACCGTGGCCGCTCCCTTGCTCATGCAACGCCCTCCCTGGTCAGTGACCCGCACACTACCGCCGGTGCTCCCGGGCGGCGGCGGGGCGGGGGGGTCAGGCGGGCCGAGGGCCGGGTGCCAGTAGGTTTTGTGGGCGCGATGCATACCTCTTCGACCCTCATCCTGGTCCTGGCCGTGTTCGCCGCCAGCCTGGTGGAGATGGTCGAGGCCCTGACCATCGTCGTGGCCGCCGGCGTGAGCCGCGGCTGGCGGCCGGCGTTGGAGGGCGCTGCGGCCGCACTCGTGGTCCTGGGCGTCCTCGTGCTCGTCGTGGGCGTGCCGCTGATCCGCTACATCCCGCTCGATGCGTTGCGGGTGCTCGTCGGGGCCCTGCTGCTCGTGCTGGGCCTGTCGTGGCTGCGCAAGGCGATCCTGCGGGCGAGCGGGCACAAGGATCCGCATGACGAGGACAAGATTTTTGCGGCGACGGTGGCCGAGCTGCAGCGCGGAGGACGGCGGCGCGGCGGCGGCACCCACCGCGACCGGGACGCAAGAAGCACGACGGCGTGGGCTTCGCCGTCGCTTTCAAGGGTGTCTTTCTGGAAGGCACCGAGGTCGTCCTCATCGTGGTCAGCCTGGGGGCGGCCCAGCACCGCCTCGGGCTCGCCGCCCTGGCCGCCGCCGCGGCCGCCGTGCTGGTGGCGGTGGTCGGCCTGCTGGTGGCGCGCCAGCTCAGCGAGGTCCCCGAGAACACGATCAAGACGGTCGTCGGAGTGATGTTGACCAGCTTCGGTCTGTTCTGGGTCGGCGAAGGAGCGGGCGTGCACTGGCCGGGCGACGACCTGGCCATCCCCGTGCTGGTCGGGTTCTTCGTCGTCGTCTTCTTCGCCTGCACCGCGTTCATGCGCGCGCAACTCCCCGCGCCGGCGGCCGAGAAGGCCGCGCCGTGACGGTGTCCCGGTGAAGACGCTGGCCGGTGCCGTCCGGGCCTTCGGTCGGTTCTGGTTGGACTTCCTCGTCGGCGACACGCCCGAGTTGGCTCTGGCCGTCGGCGTCCTCGTGGGGCTGGCCTTCGTGCTGGCCGGGCAACGCGTCGTGGGGGCGATCCTGTTGCCATTGGTCGCCGCCGCGTTCTTGTTCGTCAGCACGTATCGAGGGCGGCGCCGGGCACCACGCTCCTAGTCATCGCGGGCTCACCACCGCCATGGCGGTGGTGAAGGTGGTGGTGCTGCCGTGAGGACGGAACGTGGTGGTGGCACCCTTTTGACGCCGGCTCCGCGCTGCCAAGCTCCCTCACAAGGAAGGCCCTTGGCGAGAGGAGCAGCAATGAGAAGGACATGGATCACGGGCGCGGTCGCGACGATCGTCGCCCTGTTTGCATTGCCGTCGGCCGCTTCGGCTGCCGGCTTCGGACACCATCCCGGGCGCCACGGCGGCGGTTGGCCGACCCCGGGCGCGGCGGTCGTGTCGCTGGAGTCGGGGCCGTACGGCCCGGTGCTGGCCGTCGGCGGAGCCGGCGCGGGCTACGTCCCTGCGACCTCGACCACACCCGCCAGCTACGCGTACCCGGCCGGGACGTCGCTCTACATGGCCACCGTCGACCCACCGACCTACGGTGCTTCGTTCTTCCACCCCTACCAGCCCGGCTGCGGCGTCACCGTCGTGGTGAGCGAGGCGGACGGCCCGCTGTCGTGCACGGGGGCGGAGACCGACCCGACCGCGGACTGGCCCGCCTTCACGACCGAGGCGCCGCCGGTCGCCGGCCCCGGCGTGAACCGGCAGCTCCTCGGGGCCGTCTACCGTTCGGACCTGGGTGCCTTCCAGGTGACCTACGCAGGCCACCCGCTCTACCTGTTCGACCCGGGCCCGAATTCCTTCTTCGGGGCGAACTTCTTCGAGACCGTGCAGCCGCTCCCCCCGTGGAACACGGCCTGGTTCCTCCTGACACCGTGGGGCACCCCGGCCACCGGAGCGGCCTCCCTGGCCGCCGAGTCACCACAGGCCGGAACGGCGTACGGCACGAACGAGCTCGCCGCCGAGCTCCTGCCCAACGCCGTCCCGGGTGGCGTGAACGTCTCCGTGTACACGTTCAGCGGCGACTCTTGGGGCAGCCGCTGCTACGACGCATGTGCCCGAGACTTCATTCCTGTGTACACGGTCGGGAAGCCGACGCTCGGCCCGGGTGTGAACCCGAGCGCCGTGGGCGTCGTCTGGCGGGCCGACGGGACCCAGCAGGTGACGTACGACGGGCACCCGCTGTACTACTTCAGCCAGGAGCAGCCGTTGGTCGGGACCTCGGGACCGATTCAGACCGGCACGGTCGGCAACGGCAACGGCGTGAAGGCGTTCGGCGGGACATTCAGCCTGATCGCCCCCTGATCCCCCCGACGTCCACCGCAGTTCCCGTGTGGGCATTGCCGTGGACCCCCGTCACGACCCCGCCGGCGGAGGCGGGGTCGTGACGCGCCCGTGTCCCGGAGCCAGGCCGGGGGCCACTCTTGGGCGAGCGGCCCCCGGGAGCGAGCGCGCGCGCCGCCGCTCGGTAGCGTCCATGCGGTGCGACCCTTCCGCTTCGGCTACCAGGCCACGTCGAGCGACCCGTCCGTTACCCTCCGCCAGGCTCGAGACGCAGAGGCGGCCGGCTTCGACACCTTCCAGGTGGGCGACCACGTCGGGGTGGAGCCGTCGGCACTCGTCTCCCTCACTGCGGCTGCTCTGGGCACGGAGCGAATCCGCCTCGGCACGCTGGTGCTCAACAACGACTTTCACCACCCCGTGCCGTTGGCACAGGAGCTGGCGACGCTCGACCACCTCAGCGGCGGCCGGCTGGAGGTTGGCCTCGGAGCCGGGCACAGCTTCACCGAGTACGCCGCCATGGGCCGGACGTTCGACCCGCCCGCGGTGCGCAAGGCGCGCCTGGGTGAGGCCGTGGAGATCCTCCGCGCCCTGCTCGACGGCGATCGCGTCTCCTTTCGCGGGAACCACTACCGCCTCGACGACGCAGCGGCCCTGGCGCCCCTGCAAGAGCATGTCCCTCTCCTCGTCGGCGTCAACGGCCGGTCCGCGCTGGCCCACGCAGTCCGCCACGCGGACATCGTGGCGCCGACAATGCTCGGCCGGACCAGGGAGGACGGACAGCATCACGACGTCCGCTGGGAGGCGGCGCGGCTCGACGACACCGTCGAGTGGATGCGCACGGCGGCGGACGGGCGCTGGGGCGCGATCGAGCTGCACGCACTGGTGCAGGCCGTCGTCATGACCGAGGACCGTCGCGCCGCCGCTGCCGCCATCGCCGGGCGTGTCGGAATGGACGTGGCCGATGCGCTGTCCACCCCCTTCCTCTGTCTCGGGACTCCCGCCGAAATCGCCGATCATCTCCTGGCCTGCCGGGAACGATGGGGCTTCAGCTATTTCAGCGTCCGCGATGCCGAGGTGTTCGCCCCTGTGATCGCCCGACTGCGCGGGGCGTCGGCGCGACCGCTGAGGCAGTGACGCCGGCTCACGAGCCGTTACCGACCGAGTGCACCGGCCGGGGGCCGGGGCCCGATGGCGGCCCGGGACCGGGTCGCGGCTCGGTGTCGGGCCCCTCGAGCGTGCGCTCGGGGAGCAGCAGCACGGCGCCGACCAGGAAGCAGAGGGCACCGACGAAGGTGCCCAGATTCGTCAGAGCCACGCTCAGGAGCTGGCCGCTCGCTGTGACCGAGGACGCCACCGCCGACACGCCGAAGGCGACGGAGCCCGCCAGATTCAGCGCGGTGATCTGCCACGCAATCCGGGAGGGCCGCCAGGCGAACGGCCCGTCGCACTCCTCGGCCCAGGCCAACCAGCTGGCGACCAGGAAGCAGATGGAGCCGAGCGCGTCGGGACGCCAGATGGGGTGGTGTTCCGGGGAAGCGCCCAACCCGACGAGGAGGGCGCTGAGTGTGGTCCGGTTGAACCACACCGTCCCGATCAATTGGATGCCCGCGGCCCACCAGTCGATGCGACGGTGCCGGAGCCGCAGCAGCGAGCGGAGTCCGTTGCGGTGCTGTCCGACGAGGTCGGTCGGGGTGCTGGCGACCTCCGTGTACTGCAGGAAGGAAGCTGTCGTGAAGAAGATGGACCCGACGAAGAACGTGATGTTGTCCGCGGTCGTACCCACCGCGGTGGCGTAGGGCGGGAACGAGCCCAGCGCGAAGCAGATCGACCCGACGGCGAACAGGATCCCCATCCACCAGTCCACGGCGAACGGCGCCCACCAGGTGGAGCCGCCGGGGACCCGCCCGGCGTGCTTGCGGTGCCAGCGCGCGTCCCACAGGAGACGCGTGCCGTCCGGGAGGCGGAAGACCTCCCGGGTCACGAAGGGACCGAAGCCACGGCTGTCCTGGCGCCGCCATCCCTCGGGAACCTGCACGTACGCCACAGCCATGGCGGATCACCATAGGGTGACGCCGTGGAAAGCCGCGTCGGCCGCAGGACCTGACCCGGCCCACCGATCGGGCATCATGTGGACCCACGGACGGGGCCGACGGGGCCACGGGGCCGACGGGGCCGACGGGTCAACCGAGAGGAGCACGCATGGGGATCGAGACGCGCGGTGTGGTCGCCAGGGAGAAGGGCGCGCCCGTGACCCTCGAGACGATCCTGGTGCCCGACCCCGGGCCGGGCGAGGCCGTCGTCGCCGTGCAGGCGTGCGGCGTGTGCCACACCGACCTGCACTACCGAGAGGGCGGGATCAACGACGACTTCCCCTTCTTGCTCGGCCACGAGGCCGCCGGCGTCGTCGAGGCCGTCGGTGACGGCGTCACCGACGTGGTGCCGGGGGACTTCGTCGTCCTCAACTGGCGGGCGGTGTGCGGGGATTGCCGGGCCTGCCGGCGCGGCCGGCCCTGGTACTGCTTCGCCACCCACAACGCGACACAGAAGATGACCCTGGCCGACGGGACACCGCTCTCCCCCGCCCTCGGCATCGGCGCCTTCGCCGATCGGACGCTGGTGGCGGCCGGCCAGTGCACGAAGGTGGACCCGGCCGCCCGGCCGGAGGCGGTCGGGCTGCTCGGCTGCGGCGTCATGGCCGGCATCGGTGCCGCCATGTACACCGGCGAGGTCGGACCCGGCGATTCGGTGGCCGTCTTCGGCTGCGGCGGCGTCGGGTGTGCCGCCATCGCCGGGTCGAAGCTGGCGGGGGCGGCCGTCGTCATCGCCGTCGACCTGGACCCGGGAAAGCTCGAATTGGCCACACAGTTCGGCGCCACCCACACCGTCGATGCCAGCGCCGGCGATCCGGTCGAGGCGATCAGAGGGCTCACCGGCGGCAACGGGGCCGACGTGTGCATCGAGGCGGTGGGGCACCCCAAGGTGATGGAACAGGCCTTCATGGCCCGGGATCTGGCGGGAACGCTGGTCCAGGTGGGCGTGCCGACCCCCGACATGCGCATCGACCTGCCGATGATCGAGTTCTTCGGGCGTGGTGGCGCACTCAAGCCGAGCTGGTACGGCGACTGCCTGCCGTCACGCGACTTTCCGCTGCTCGTCGACCTCTATGTCGACGGGCGGCTCGACCTCGACCGCTTCGTCAGCGAGACGATCGGCATCGATCAGGTCGAGGGCGCCTTCGCGCGCATGCAGCGCGGCGAGGTGCTGCGCTCCGTGGTCGTGCTGTAGTCAGGTCCGCCGTCCGTATCGGCGGTGTCGGTCTCGGTGTCGGTGTCGGTGTCGGCGTCGGCGTCGGCGACCAGCTCAGCGTTTCTTCGTTGCCTTGCCTCCCGAGAAGAGCTCGCGCCAACCCTTCTCCTCGATCTCGACGTCGAACTTCTTCGCGGCCTTCGTGATACGCCGCCAGGCCCGGTCGCGCTCGGCGTCCGTCACACCCTCGACCTGATCGAAACGCGCCACGGCGTTCCGGACGTGCTTGGCGTCGACCAGGGGTTCCTTGCGTTCCTTGGGGAACGCAAACTGCGCGTCGTCGAGCTTGTTCTTGTCGGCGGTGCTCAGCCCGGTTGACCGGCTCGCCTTGCCGGAGCCCTTGGGCCCGGACTTCTGGGCCTTCTTGCTGTTGCGCCTCGCCGCTTCCTTCTGCTTCGCCGTGGCCACTGCTACCTCCTCGACTCGCTCCACCGCGCGCCATACCCGGGGTCGGCCCCGGCCAATCGCAGCTGCAGTCGGGTCGAAACCGGCGCGGTGGGCGGCGTCCTACTATTCCTGGGACATGGCCCTTCCCCTCGCCCCTTTCGCGCCACGCGCCGGCCGACGCGGCATGGTGGCGGCCGCCGACCAGCTGGCGGCGTCGGCGGGCCTCGGGATGCTGGCGCAGGGCGGCTCCGCCGCCGATGCCGCCGTCGCAGCGGGGACGGCCATGGCTGTCGTCGGGCCCCACCTGTGCGGGCTCGGAGGTGACGTCCTGGCGATGGTGGCTCCACCGGGGTCGCCGCCCGAGGCGCTCCTCTCCGTCGGCCGGGCCGGCGCGGCATCCGACCCGAACCGGCTGCGCCGCGACGGCATGACGACGATGCCGGTGCGGGGCGACATCCGCAGTGTGCAGGTGCCGGGCGCCGTCGACGGCTGGCTCGCCCTGCACGAGCGCTTCGGGCGGCTGCCCCTCGACGTGGTCCTCGCCCCCGCCATCGAACTGGCCGAGGAGGGCTTCGCCGCCTCCATCCTGCTGGCACTCGCCAGCCACCTCGTGCACGCCCTTCCCGGTGCCGGCGAGCTCTGCCCGGACGGGCCATTGGCCATCGGCCAGGCCGTTCGCCTCCCCGGCATCGCCCGCACGCTGCGCGCCATCGCCGACCGCGGACGCGACGGCTTCTACCTGGGGGAGTTCGGGCGGGGACTCCTCGACCTCGGCGACGGCCACTTCGCGCCGGCCGACCTCGCCGTCAGCACCGCCGCCTGGTCCACCCCGCTGCACGCCGGCGCCTGGGGCCACGAGCTCTGGACGGTGCCACCCCCTTCGCAGGGCTACCTGACGCTGGCCGGCGCCGCCGTGGCCCAGGCCGCCGGGCTCGGGACCGATCCGGACGATCCCCACTGGGCCCACCTTCTCGTCGAGACGTGGCGCGCCGTCGGCCACGACCGGCCGGCGGTCCTCTTCGACGGCGCCGACGGCGCTGCGCTCCTGGAGCCCGAGCGCCTGGCCGCCGCAGCCGCCCGCGTCCGGGCGACCTCCATGGCCCCGCCCGATGTGGCACCGGGGCAGGCGACACCCGCCGCCGACGTGGCGCGCCTTGGCGACGGGGACACCACGCACCTGTGCGCGCAGGACGCAGACGGCCTGGGGGTGTCGTTGACACAGTCCAACGCACTGGACTTCGGGTCGCACCTGGTCGAGCCTTCCACCGGCGTCTTCCTGCACAACCGCGGCGTCGGCTTCTCGCTCGAACCGGGGCATCCGGCGGAGGTGGGACCGGGGCGGCGGCCGCCGCACACCCTCTCCCCCATGCTCGTCACGAACAGCGACGGTGCGCTGACGCACCTCGTGGGGGCCATGGGCGGCGACGCCCAGCCGCAGATCATCGTGCAGCTCCTGGCCCGCCTGCTGCTGGCCGGCCAAGATCCGGCGACCGCCGTCACCGCGCCGCGCCTCACTCTCGACGCTCCCTCCGCCGGGCCGTTCCGCCTGTGGTGGGGCGAGGACCTGACCGTGCTGATGGAGTCGGACGCGCCCCAGGGCTGGGGGGCAGGCCTGACCCGGCACGGCCACCGCGTACGGGCCATCGGCGCCTTCGACCCCGTGGCGGTCGGCTGCGCCCAGATCATCACCACCGAGCGCGATGCCGAGGGCTCCCGCCTCCTGACGGGAGCGTCAGACCCGCGCAGTCCCGCCGGCGCCGCGCTGGGCCGGTGACGGAGGGCCGCGGTGGCGCCGTCAGGGAAGAGTAAGTCGGTGAGCAGGGCCGCCGGGGACCCGCTGACGATCGCGTCCCTGGCCAAGCAGGTCCCGCTGGCCGAGTCGCTCCGGCTCGAAGGCGGCCGGCTCGTCCGGGCCGGGGTCGGCGTCGAGATGAACCCCTACTGCCGGCGGGCGGTGGCCGAGGGGGTCACGCTGGCCCGGGACACCGGCGGCACCTGCACCGTGGTGACGCTGGGCCCACCCGGCGCCGAGGACGTCCTGCGCGAGGCGTTGGCCTGGGGTGCCGACGCGGGACTGCACGCCTGTGACGCTGCCTTTGCGGGCTCGGACACCCTGGCCACGGCGCGTGCCCTGGCCGCCGTGCTGCGTGCCGCCGGCCCGTTCGACCTCGTCCTCCTCGGGCGCAACTCCATCGACGGCGAGACCGGGCAGGTTGGTCCCGAGCTGGCCGAGCTGCTCGACCTCCCCTTCGCCAGCGGGGTGCGCCGGCTGCAGGACAATGGCCCGGTCTGGCACCTCGAGCTCGAGCACGACGACGGGTCGCAGGAGGTGGAGCTGGTGCTGCCGGCGGTGCTGTCGGTGGCCGAGCGCCTCTGCGACCCCTGCAAGGTCGACCCGGCGGGCCGTGCGGCCGTGGCAGCGACCCGGCTCACGCGGGTGGACGCCTCCCGGCTCGGCCCCGGGCCCTGGGGAGACGCGGGCAGCCCGACCACGGTGGGGGCGACGCGGGCGATGGAGCACGCACGCGCCATGCACGTCCTCGACGGTCCCGTCGACGTGCAGGTCGCCGAGGCGGTGCGCGAGCTCAGCCGCCGCGGCGCCTTGACGCCGCCCGGCGGCCCGGCGGTTCCGGCGGCGGGTGACGCCCGGGCCGGGACCGGGGCGGCTCCCGGATCATCACCGTCCTCGCCGAGCCCGGCCGTCAACGGGTGACCGAGGAGCTCCTCGGCGCGGCGGCGCGCCTCGGGGACGAGGTGGGCGCCGCCGTCCATGCGTTCTGCCCGGCCGCGGACGACACCGCCCCCTGGGGCGCCGGGGACACCGCCCCTGGGGCGCCGGGGACACCGCCGCGCTGGCAGCGGCGGGGGCCGATCTCGTGGTGCTACTGCGCGGTTCGGGCGTCGCCGAGGACGTCGCCGACGCGCTCGCCGCCTCGGTACGGGAGACGGCGCCATGGGCGGTGCTCGCCCCGAGTACCGCCTTCGGCCGCGAGGTGGCGGCCCGGGCCGCGGCTGCCACGCACTCGGGGCTGGTGGGCGATGCCGTCGCGCTCTCGGCGCGCCACGGCGTCCTCGTGGCGGCCAAGCCCGCCTTCGCCGGCGCCCTGGTGGCCGACGTCACGTGCCGCAGTGCGACGCAGATGGTGACCGTCCGCCCCGGCGTGCTGCCGCTGCCGCCCACGCGGCCGGAGCGCGCCGTCCCTGTCGTGACGCGGACGATCGGCCTCCGGGGAAGGGTCCGGGTGCTGGCCGACACGCGGGACGACGATGTCGAGACGCTGGCCAGGGCGCCGGTCGTCATCGGCGTGGGGACCGGGGTGGCGCCCGAGGAGTACGAGGAGCTCAGCCCGCTCGCCGCCACGCTCGGGGCCGAGCTGGCCGCCACCCGCAAGGTCACCGACAAGGGGTGGGCGCCCCGCGCCCGCCAGGTCGGCATCACGGGCCGCTCCATCGCCCCGAGGCTGTATGTCGCCGTCGGCCTCAGTGGCAAGTTCAACCACATGGTCGGGGTGCGGGCTGCGGGGACCATTCTGGCCATCAACGCGGACCGGGACGCCCCGGTCTTCGAGCATTGCGACGTGGGCATCGTGGGCGACTGGCACCACGCCGTCCCTCTCCTCCAGGAGGCAGTGCGCCGGGTCGCAGCGGGGCGCGACGGCGCGACGATCAGTTGAAGGCCGCTCCGGCGGCCGTGCGCACCGTCGCCACGACCTCGTCGTTGGAGGCGCCGGGCCCGAGCACGGCGGCCACGCCGTCGGCCATCAGCACGTCGACGTCGGCCGGCGGGACGATGCCGCCGATGACCACGGGCGTCTCGAGACCGGCGGCACGGAGGGCGCCGACGACCGCCGGCGCCAGCGTCAGATGGGCGCCGTTGTGCATGGAGACGCCGACGACGTCGACATCCTCCTGGGCCGTCATGGCGGCGATGCTCTCGGGTGACTGGCGCAGCCCCGCGTAGACGACTTCGCATCCGGCGTCGCGCAGGATACGCGCCACGACCCGCAGCCCCCGGTCGTGGCCATCGAGACCGACCTTGGCCATGAGGACGCGCAGAGGGCGCTGCGTGCTCGTCATGGCGGCCATGCTACGCCCACGGCCCGAAGGCCCGGGAGCGGCGGCGCGTTCAGATCTCTGTGTCGGACCGCTCCAGAGCGCGCTGCCGGCGGACTTCCCGCACCCGGTGCCAGATCACCAGCGCCACGGCGACGACGGCGAGCGCGCCGAGGACGTACCCGGCGAAGCTGAATGCCTTGAGCACGTGGTTGTAGCTGCTCCCCAGGCTGTACCCCAGCGAGCACAGGGCGGTGCACCAGACCGCACAGCCGATGATGGTGAAGACGGCGAACTTGGGCAGCGCCATCTCACCCAGGCCGGCGGCGAAGGAGACGAACGAGCGCAGCAGCGGGATGAAGCGCCCGAAGAGCACGACCGGCTCCCCGCGGCGCGCGAACCAGGCCTCGGCGCGATCGAGATCCTTGTGGGTCAGGAGGACGTATTTCCCCACCCGGTCGACGAGGGTCCTCCCGCCGAAGCGGCCGATGGAGTAGCCCGCCGCGGAACCGAGCACCTCACCGAGTATCGCCACGATGATCACGACGGCGAGCTGGAGTGGCTTGACCCCGTTCACCTGGCCGCTGGCCAGGACGCCCCCGTAGATCAGCGCGAGCTCGGCACCCACCGGGAGACCCATGGAGGAGATGAAGCTCAACGCGAAGATGGCCCCGTACCCAGCCGACCTGAGAAACTCCTCCACCCCTACCCCGCTTCCGCCGTCGGCACGGGCGTCATCTTTGGCGCGTCGAACGCAGATCGCAACTCGCCCGGCCCGGCCTTCCCTCGGCCGCCGGGGAATCCGATGTCGTAGGGTGACGCCGCCGGCCCGACCGAGAGGGAACGTGCTCTTCATCGAATACGACGTCACGCCACACGGCGCAATCGAGGTGGTCGCCCTGATCAACGCCGTGGAGGAGAACGGCGAGGATGCGGACGGCACGGACTGGCTGGCCTGGCGCGCGGCCGAGTTCGACGACGAGGGCCTGGGTTGCGTGGGCGTCCCCGCCGCGCAGCTCGCCCTCATGGAGGCGACCGACGACCCCGACGAGCTCCGCTCCATCGTCGAGCGCATCATTCTGGCCGACCGCGCCACGAAGGAACGGGCCGCGCGGTGAGCACCACCCGTTCGCAGCTCTACCGCTTCGCCCGCGACCTCGGGAACGTCGAGGCGGTCGAGCACGGCTACAGCCGGGCCGGGCTGTCGGGGGCCGCCAGCGGCGCGGCACAGCGCCAGGCGCGCCGGGTCATCTACCGGGAAGGCAACCGCCAGATCAACCATTTCGTCCGCGCCATCGGCCTCGGGCCACGTCGGCGCTGAGCGCTCCGGCCGGCACCGGTCGAGCCGTACCCGCGAAGGAGCGGTCTACTATGACGGCGCGCCGGGTGACGCGGCGGATTCCTGCGCACACATGACGAGGACCGGGAGTACGGATGGAAGACAGCAAGGCCAAGGAACTGCTCAGCGCTGAGCGGCACCGGGTGGAGGAATTGCTCAAGGACATCGACGAGGCCAGGGTGGACGACCGGACGGCGGCCGACCAGGAGGGCGAGATGTACGACTCGGCCGAGCCTCTCACCACGGAAGGCACCGACGACGCGGTGCGGGTCGAGCTCGAAGAGCGGTTGGCTGCCGTCGGCCGGGCGGAGCAGCGCGTGGAGGCCGGCACGTACGGCCTCTCCGTCCGCAGCGGGCAACGGATACCCGACGCCCGCCTCGAAGCAGATCCGACCGCGGAGCTCACGGTCGAGGAAGCCGCCGAAGGGCCCGGGCTCAGCTCTCTTTCGTAGGCTCTCCGTGCTCGGCGTTGGGCAGGCCGCGGCGCCAGTAGGCCTTGCCCGAAATCTGGTCACGCTGCAGTCCCCGTCCGGCCAATGTGAGGGTGACGCCGCGGACGACGCCGGCCTCGGCGGCCACGTAGACGTGACCGACGCCGGTGGGAAGGTCCACGCCGGCGACCGCCTCGACCAGCGGGTCAGGATCGCCCGGTACCGACCGCCCGGATCGGTGGACCCAGTGCAGGTCGAGCCGATCCCCGTGCGAGCCCGCGGGCTCCTGCTCGTCGGCAGGACCGTCGACCTCGAGCAGCGCGATCGCGGCGGAGCCCGTGGGGAGTGCCTCCATCATCGCCAGCGCCCCCGGCACGCCCGTCTCGTCACCCACGAAGAGGTGCCAGTCGGCGCCGGGACGGAGCGTGATTTTGCCGCGGGGTCCGATCGCGTCGATGCGATCCCCCGCCGCGGCACCCGTGATCCAATCGGTCCCCGGTCCCTTCCCGTGGAGGGAGACGTCCAGGACAACCTGCCGCTCGACAGCGTCGAAGGTCCGGATGGTGTAGCGGCGGTTCACCACCTTGTCGTCGGCGAGCGGCACCCGCAGCATCAGGTCCTGGCCCGGCGCGTAGTGCAGTCCTTCGATGCCGGGGGCCGTCACCACCACTCGACGGAAGGAGGGGCTCAGTGTGCGCGCCTCGATCACCTCGAGGGGCCAGAGGGCGGCGTCGGCGAGGGGTCCCCCGGGGCGACCCACCAGGTCGAGCAAGCGATCGGTAGCCATATGCGGCCGGTTTACCAGGAATTCCTTCGGCCCTGTCCGTCAGAGCAACGGCGGGTCACGCACCACCACCCGCACGCGCGCCAGGTTCTGGAGGCGGGCGAACGGGCTGGACGTCGTCCCGTCCCGCCGGGCCACGACGCGCACGGCGGGGAAGGAGGTCCCGGCCTCGGGGAAGGAACGGCGGCGCTCCACGACCACCTCGGGGGCGGCCGTGACCGGCTCCGCCTCGGCGAAGCGGCCGGAACCGTCGAAATCCCAGGCAAGCTCTGTGATCACCCCGGTCCCCTCGGGGACCTCGGCCACCGCACGGAACGTGAGCTCGTCCCCGGCCGTGCTGTCAGCACGCAGACCGCCGTTCACGGTGAGACGGACCACGGGCTGAATGCCCCGACGCAGCGTCGCGTTCGCGGGCACCGTGACCTGCCCGTCGACCACTTCGTAGCTCGTGCTCGCCGGCGGCGCGATGCCCTGTTCCACCCAGCGGCTCAGGTCCCGCAGGGCCTGATGCAGCACGCCGAGGTAGCTGACCGTGTGGAGAGGGTTCTCCTGGACTTCGTCGTCTCCGTGCAGCGCGTTCTCCGTGAACCACAGACGAAAGTGCTCGTCGATCGCGCCGCCCAGGTGCTCGTGCACCTTGGTGCGGTACCAGTCGGCCTGCCACGGGAAAGCCTCCCGGTCGAGCAACGACTCGACCACGATCATCTTTCCCTCGAAGCGACCCGATTGGACCGAACCCGCCGCGGCCGCAGCGAACAACGGCCCGAGCACCAGCGGCCGCTGCGGATAGACCGGTGAACCATCCGGGTTCCGGAATTGATCCCAGACCTCGAAGTCGTCGCCCTCGGGCACCTGGTGCCGGTGGTAGGTCTCGGCGGCGAGATAGCCGCTGTTGTCGATGGTGACCGTGTCGCCGGCCCGGATCTGCGCGATGGTGGCCTCTCCTCCGGGGCCGAAGACGGCGACATCGTCGACGACGGACAGCAGACCGACTCTCCCCCCGCCGCAGCGCCCGAGCGGACGTACAGGTCGGCGCCGCGCACCTCGACACGCGCCGCGCCCGACAGCCGGACTGCGACGGTGGCGGGTGCCGGATTGCGCCCGCCATGCCACGCGGTATCGACGCCGCCGTGCGCCTGGCCCGGATGTCCCCCCGCAGGAGAGGCCTCGTCCCGGGTGATGACGGCTCGTACCTCGAAGTCCTCCATCACCCGGTCGCGTCGCAACGAGGGAGGCGCCGCGTGACCCAGATAGCCCGGCTCGGCCCAGAAGTCCTCGAAGTAGGCCGGGTCGGCCGCACGCAGGCCACGGTAGAGAACCGGGAACGCGTGCATCCCCATGGTGCGGTGCCCGAACCACGAACGCGGCGGAAAACCCATGCGGGTCACCTCGCTGAGAGCGTCGCGCTCCTCCGCGTCGAGATCCTCGAACATGTCGCCGCTCCCACCGGGCTCGACGGCATCGACGATCTGATCGAGCCGGTTGCGCAGAATCCGCTGCGCGTGCATGCGGACCGTGAACATGTTCGGGATCGCCATCGGGGACCCGATGACGTAGGGGACGAAGCCGTCCCAGACGCCCGACGGTGTTCTCGGCGCTCCCGATCGTCCGGTAGCCTCCGCCACTCCCCCCGTAGGCGTAGCCGTAGGCCCTGTGCTCGCCGTACATCTCGGCGGCGACGAGCCGCGCCTGCCGGGCGGCTGCGGCGTTGGCCCGGTAGGCGGCAATGGTCGGGTCGACCGCCGACCCCGGCTGCCCCGAGACCCCACCACCGTTCGTCTCGAGGAAATAGCCACCGCTCGAGAGCGCGAAGCCGATCCTGTCCTGCGCACCGGTCGCCCCCTGCGCGAGGTGTTCGCTGTCCGGCACCGGCGTGATGTGCTGGAAGAACCGACCCTGATAGGTGTCGGCCGGAGGGAAGTACACCGAAAAGCGTGTGCCGGTATCGCCGAATCCGCCATGGACGTAGCGATGGGGAACCGGAACGTCCCTCCATTCGTCGACATCGACGTACGGTTCTGCGAAGAGCGGGTCGCCGCCCTCGGGTCGGTTCGGTCCGGACATGCCGGTACGGTACCGGCAGAAGCCTCTTCCCTTCGCCGCCGCCCCTGCCCGCGACCGCTCCCCTCCAGGCTGGGTGCTGCAGCTACCCGTTCGCCGCGACGGCGGGCGCGGCCGGCGCCGACGGGGACTGTGCCGTCTTCTGGGCCGGCGTGATCCAGATGGCGACGACATAGGAGACGACGACCGCCACGATCACCACCGGCATGAGGGAGACGGCGTCGGACAGGAAGAGGAGGCTCGGGAGCAGCACGGCTGTCATCGGCATCTTCAGCGCCCCGGCCACCATCGCCCCGACACCCATGGCCGCACCGGCGACCACGGGCAGCCCGCCGACGTGGGACAGCGCGATGCCGCCGGCCGCGCCGATGAACATGCTCGGGAAGATCGGCCCTCCTCGAAATCCGCTGAGCGAGATCGCATAGGCCAGCCCCTTGCAGACGATCAGCAGCACGAGGGCGCCCACGGTCCAGCCGGCCGCCTGTTGGACGAGCGTGGGCAACGCAGTCTGGCCGGAGAACAGGACCTCTGAAGAACCGTGACTGGTGCCGGCCGCGAAGGCGACGGCAAGCCCCCCGACCGCCAAGCCGGCCACCGGCGTGAACACCAGGCGATTGCGCTGCACGAGCGGGCGCAACAGGCCCGCCAGCCTGAAGATGGCGGTGGCGGCGATCGCAGAGCCGAGGCCGATGACGATCGCCCAGAGGAACTCCGATCCGGTCGGCGACCCGAGGTGGGGCAGCGGGCCCACGTTCAAGGAGAAGGTGCCGAACCCGGTCAGGTTGTCGAGGCCCACGAAGATCAGGGCGCCCACACCCGCCGACAGCAATCCGGGAACCAGCACGAGCTCCATCATCGGGCCGCCCAACCCCGCCATCTCCATCAGGAGGAAGGCGCCGACGATGGGCGAGCCCAGGAGCGTCGCGATGGCGGCAAAACTCCCGGCGACGCCGATCACGACCACAGCCATCGGTGGCGCGTCGCTCTTGAACAGATGCACTGCGAGGACCCCGAGGCCGCTGCCGATGGCGATCAACGGTGCCTCCGGACCCAACACGACACCGAGGCTCAACGTGGCGAAGGCCGCCGCGGTGATGCCGAACAGCTCGACCGGTGGCACCGGTCCGCCGGCCTTGAAGCCCTCGGAAGGTTCATGGCCCCCCGTGCCGGGCAGGTAACGGATGGCCAGGGCGACGAGCAACCCGCTCAAAGTCAGCCACGGCAGCGGCCACCACAACGGCTCGCCGTGGAACCCGGCGCTCGTGGGGAGATCGACGAAGATCTCGTGTTGGAGCTTGGAGACGGCGTCCAGGAAGAAGTAGGCAACCGCCGCCACGGGGACGCCGATGACGGCTCCGACGAGGAGCAGCACGACGTAGCTCCGCGACCTGATGATCGCCGTCGGGTCCGGCGCCGACGCCGCCGCCGGATCGGCCGAGCCCGCCGGATCGGTCACTGTCCCCTCCTACGAGGCCGCATCGGGCCTCAGCCTTGCACCATCGGCGCGCACAGACGGCCGAGCCATGCAGAGAGACTATTGAGCAGGCGTGCGTGCTTGGCGGATGCCGACGAGGAGTCGGCGCTGCCCGAAACCGGGGCCGCACCAGGAGCCCTGAGTAACGTGTCGCACCAAGACATGGACGCGACGCGAGCGACACGGGGAATAGTGCATGCCTGAGGGTCTCTCCTCGAGCGATCTGGCCGGGGAGATCTCTCGCCACCACTCGGCCGCGCACGAGCGGGACGACGAGGCGTCCGAGGCGGACGGCGAGCCACGGAGCCACGACAGGACACTGTCGGTGATTGAGGCGGTGATGCTGGCCATCGTGGCCTTGCTCGCCGCCTACACCGGCTACGCCTCCGCCAAATGGAACACGGATTCCTCCGTGCGGCTGGCCCAGGCCTCTGCGGCGCGGACCGAGGCGAACCGCGCCGAGCTCGACGCGCAGAACATGCGCAACTTCGACTCGACCACCTTCAACTCCTGGTTCACCGCCTACGTTGGCGGCGACGCCACGGCCGAATCGGTGGCGGCGCGACGGTTTCGGCCGGCCTTCAAGGTGGCCTTCGACGCCTGGCTCGCCACTGATCCGTTCACCAACGCGCAGGCACCGCCCGGTCCCACCTACATGCCCGAGTACAAGCAGCCCGAACTCGCTGCCGCAGCCGCCCTGGACAAGAAGGCCACCGAGGACTACACGCTCGGCGTGCAGGCGGGGTCGAACGCCGACAACTACATCCGTGACACCATCTACCTCGCCACCATTCTGTTCCTGATCGGGATCAGCGGCCATTTCCGGTTCCTGCGGATCCGGGTCAGCCTCGTCGTCTTGAGCGCGATCATGATGCTCGTGGCCATCTTCGAGATCGTCACCTCACCCCCCATTCCCTAGAAAGGACGGCGCGCGCCATGATCCGTCAGATCGCCGCCATCGATTCGAGGCGCGGCATTGCCACGGACGTGGGCATCCCCTGGAAGCTGCCCGCCGACAGCGCCTACTTCCGCGAGAAGACGGCCGAGGGGCTCATCGTGATGGGCCGGGCCACGTACGACGAGTTCGCGGCACCGCTCCACGGGCGGGAGAACTATGTCCTGAGCCGCACCACGGCGCCGTTGCGCACCGGCTTCGAGGCCATCGCCGGCCTCGGGCAGCTCCGTGCGGCGCATCCCGACGACGACATCTGGGTCATCGGCGGCGCCACGGTGTACCGCGAGACGCTCGCCCAGGCGGAGGAGCTGCTCCTCACACAGGTGCTGAAGGACTTCTCGTGCACGAAGTTCTTCCCGCCCTACGAGGCTGCATTCGTGCGCACGAGCGAGAGCGTCGACCACCAAGAGGGCGGCCTCACCTTTCGGTTCGAAGTCTGGCGAAGCCGCAAGCCGGAGGAGGACGCCCCGGGCTGATCGGTACGCCGCGGCGAGGCGCGGCCCAATACGCTGCTCCCGGTGACCCTCATCTCCTACAGCCGGCGGCTGACCGAGCTCGCCCAGCAGCATCCCGCACGGCCCGCCATCACCTGCGGTGAGACGAGCCTGACCCGGTCGGAACTCGAGTCGTCGGCCAATCGCCTGGCCCGCGACATGGCCGCCGGGGGCGCCGGTGAAGGCGACATGGTCACCATCGCGCTCGGCAACTCGGTCGAGTGGTTCGTCGCCTTCGCAGCGAGCTGGAAGATCGGCGCCATCCCCCAACCCGTCTCGGCCAAGCTGCCCCGGCCGGAGCTGCAGGCGATCCTCGAACTGGCGGATCCCTCCCTGGTGATCGGCGTGCCCCCCGAGCTCGCCGGTGGCCGCCGGACGCTGCCCGCCGGCTATCTGCCCGACCCGCACCTGTCCGACGATCCGCTCCCCGATGTCACGTCGCCGGCGTGGAAAGCACCGACCTCGGGGGGCTCGACGGGCCGGCCGAAGCTCATCGTCTCGGGCGATCCTGCCCTCTACGACGAGGACGCCCCCCCGCTCTTCGGCCAGCCCGACGGATGCATGGTCGTCCCGGCGCCGCTCTACCACAACGGTCCCATCGTGTGGTCCTGCTCGGCCTGGCTGGGCGGCAGCCACGTCGTCGTGCTTCCCCGCTTCGACGCCGTGGCCACCCTCGAAGCCGTCGACCGGTATGACGCCGACACCGTCTACCTCGTGCCCACCATGATGAAGCGGATATGGCGGCTGCCCGAGGCGGTCCGCGACTCCTACGACGTGTCGTCGCTGCAGCACGTCTGGCACCTGGCCGAACCCTGTCCCCCGTGGTTGAAACAGGTCTGGATCGACTGGCTGGGTCCCGACCGGATATTCGAGCTCTACGCGGGCACCGAAGCGCAGGCGGCCACCGTGATCACGGGGACCGAGTGGCTCGACCACCGAGGTTCCGTCGGCCGGCCCGCCGCGGGCACCGTCATGATCTGCGACCCTGAGGGAGGAGAGCTCCCGCCGGGCCGCGAAGGCGAGGTGTGGCTCCGAACGGCGCGGGCGCGTCCGACGTACCGCTACATCGGCGCCGAGGCACGGACTCGTGAAGGTGGATGGGAGTCGCTCGGGGACGTGGGCTGGCTCGATGAGGACAACTATCTGTACCTGGGCGACCGGCGCGAGGACATGATCCTGACCGGCGGGGCGAACGTCTACCCCGCCGAGGTCGAAGCGGCGATCCAAGAACATCCCGACGTACGGTCGGTGGCAGTCATCGGCCTCCCCGATGACGACGTGGGCAGCATCGTGCACGCCGTGATCGAGGCTGACCAGGACGCCGTCTCACGGGAGGACCTGCTCTCCTTCGTCGCCGAGCGAGTCGCCCGCTACAAGGTTCCCCGCTCAATCGAGTACACGGATCAGCCGCTCCGGAGCGAAGCCGGCAAACTCCGGCGCAGCGCCCTCCGTGCCGAGCGGATTCCCCGGGATCAGGGCAGCTGAGCGGCGCTCCCCAGCGGCTCAGGGTGCCGCGAACGACGCGACGACACCCACGAGTGCCAGCAGCAGTGTGCCCGCGGTGATCAGGCGGAAGACGCTCTCGGCATGGGCCACGGAGGGGCCCCGCTTCCTTCTGGGGAGGGCGAGGATGGCGAAGATCACCGACCACACGATCACCGCGGCCCCGATCAGCCCCAGAGCCACCTCGTGGTCAGTGCCCCGCAGCGGCCAGACGTGGCGCAGCAGCACGGCCACACACACCACGACGGCCAGGCCGGAGCGGTTCCAGGCGAGAACCGTCCGCTCCGCCGCGAGGCCGGCGTCGGGCGGATCCGGCGAGGTCCGCACTCAATTGGTTCCGAAGGCGGCGATCGCCACGGCGATGGCCCCGATGGCCACGATGCCGACGGTGAGAACAAGTGGCATCCACGAACGCGGCAGGGGATCACCCCGGCGCATGGCGCGCTGGTTGGCACGCCACTGCCGGAGGCTCTCCGCGGCGACGACAGCGCCCAAAGCGATGAGCGGGAGCCCGAGGAGCCGGCGCCCCCATTCCAGCTGGAGCTTGGGCAGCAGCTGGGTTGCGGCGACTCCCGTGGCGATCAGCGCCAGCGCCGTACGATTCCAGGCCAGGAATGTCCGCTCGTTGGCGTAGGTGAACCTCACGTCGGGCTCGACGTCCTGCTGGGACCGGATCCCGTCCGTGCTCGGCGTGCCCGTCGGTGGCACTGCACTCTCGGCGGTCCCTCCCGAGCTCGGCCCGGTCTCCTCGTCAGCCACTGACTCGGCCGGCCTCTCGCCTGTCGGGGTGCATCATCGAATCCACCCCACACCGTATCCGGCCGAAAGCAATATCCTCGGGCTTTGCGGAATGAAGCGGGACTCGGGCAGCCCCTCGTCGGCTGTCCGCAACCGGACGAGAGCGCAAGGGAACCCCCTATGACGACTGAGTTGGTCCTGCTCGGAACGGCGGGAGCGCCGATGCCGGTGGCAGGGCGGGCGGGAATCGCCTCAGCTCTCGTCGTCGACGGACGCGTCTTCGTCGTCGACTGCGGGCGGGGGGCGCCATCCGCGTTCGCCGAGGCAGGACTCGACTTCACCCACCTGGAGGCTGTCTTCCTCAGTCACCTCCATGTCGACCACACCGGTGACCTCGCAGGCATGCTCCTCTATCCGTGGGGGGGACGCGTCGGGGTGGGAGGCGCCCCGCTCCCGCCGGTGTGCGTGTACGGGCCCGGTGCCCCCGAGGTCGCTCCCGCCGGTGCCCCGCCGTTCATGCGGGAGACAACCATCCACCCGGAACGACCCTTCCCCGGAGTGACGGACCTGGTCGACAACATCCTCGCCGGGTACGCCTATCACCTGAACGTCATGCCCCTGGACTCTCACATGCCGGACCCGGGATCCCTGGTGCGGGCGGTCGACATCCCTGTTCAGGCGCCGCTGCGCCGCACCCCCCGACCTCCCGTCACCGTCTGCGACGACGGAACCGTCCGAGTGACCGCCGTTCCCGTGACCCATGGCCACGCGCACCCCGCCCTCGCCTACCGGTTCGACACGGCGGACGGTGCGGTGGTGTTCTCCGGCGACACCACCGTGAACGACGACCTGATCGCACTCGCCCGGGGCGCCGACGTCCTCGTCCACCAAGTCGCGGACCTCGCCTACCTCGAACGCCACGGCCTCACCGGGGCCGCCCTCGACCGAATGGCGGGTCTGCACACCGACGTCGACGAGGTCGGAGGCGTCGCCGAACGCGCGCACGTAGGAGAACTCATCCTGAATCATTTCCTCCCGGCTGAACCGGAGGCGATCTCCGACGCCGAATGGGCCGAGCGAGCGCGGAAGGGCTTCAGCGGGACAACGACCGCGGGTCACGATGGGCTTCGGCGAACGGTCGCCCGCGTGGATCCTGCGACGAAAGGACCTTGACTTTCGCGCATCCGGGAGGAAAAGTGAACGCACTCGCTCCAGCTTTTCAGTCGAAACACAACCGAAGGGTCCACCAGGAGGCCTTCCCGCCGTCGTTGCCGCTTGTCCGTGTGTGGATGCCGCGTCGACCCCGCGTGTCGTGATCAAATCAACGGAGGCCAACATGGGCAGCGAACCGGTGAAGGCAGGCGAGTTCAGGCTCGAAGTCGTGGTCATTCCCGTCTCGGACGTCGACCGGGCCAAGAGCTTCTACGAATCCCTGGGCTGGCGGCTCGACGCCGACCTCTCGAAGGACGAGCACTACAGGGTCGTGCAGGTGACACCTCCCGGGTCCGCCTGCTCCATCATTTTCGGCACGGGGTTGACGTCCGCCCCGGCCGGATCGTTCGAGGGCCTGCAGCTCTCGGTCTACGACATAGACCAGGCCCGGGCCGATCTCTTGGCGCACGGAGCCGATGTCAGTGAGGTCTTCCACGACGTCACGGGCGTCTTCCATCACGCAGGGACCGAGGGTCGCGTGAACGGGCCGGCCCCCGAGCACGCCGACTACGGCTCGTTCGCCTCCTTCAGCGATCCCGACGGCAACGGCTGGCTCCTCCAAGAGATCAAGACACGGCTTCCCGGCCGATAAGGGAGAACACGATGAGCAGCGACTACGACGTCATCGTGCTGGGCGGCGGCTCGCCCGGTGAGCACTGTGCGGGCGCACTGGCGGAGGGAGGATTGCGCGTCGCCATCGTCGAGCGAGAGCTCGTGGGGGGAGAGTGTTCCTACTGGGCGTGCATCCCCTCGAAGACGCTGCTGCGCCCGGGCGAGGCGGTGCACGGGGCGAACGAAGCGGCCGCCAGTGCCGACGTGAACGTCGAGGCGGTGTTCGCCTGGCGCGACTTCCAGGTCTCGGACTACTCCGACGCCGGTCAGGTGCGCTGGCTGGCCGACAACAAGATAGACCTGTTGCGCGGCGCCGGCCGGTTGGCCGGTCCCGGCGTCGTCGAAATCGACGGAGTGCGCCACACGGCCGATCACATCGTCCTGGCCAACGGCGCCGATCCGGTGGTTCCACCCGTGTCCGGACTGCGCGAGCTGGAGGGAATCTGGGGCAGTCGCGACGCGACGTCGATGAAATCGGTCCCGCGCCGCCTGCTGATACTGGGCGGAGGGCCGGTCGGAGTGGAGATGGGTCAGGTCGTGCGCCGACTCGGCGGCGAGGTGGTCATTACCGACATGGCTGCACATGTGCTCGGCCGGGAGGCTGCACCACTCGGTGAGGCGCTGGGCGAGGTGCTGGGGCGTGAAGGCATTGAGCTCGTGCTCTCCTCGAGTGTCACCAAGGCCCGGCGCGACGGAGACGACTACGTCCTCGAACTGGACGGCGGGCAAGAACTGCGGGGCGACAGGATCCTCGTCGCAACAGGGCGTCGGCCGCGGGTCAAAGGAATCGGACTCGACACGGTCGGCGTCGAAGAGGACGCGCACGGAGTTCCCGTCGATGCGCACCTGCGCGCCGCGGATGGCCTCTGGGCGATCGGGGATGTCAACGGGATCTGGCCCTTGACCCACGTCGGCAAGTACCAGGGCGAAGTCGTCGCCGACAACATCCTCGGGAGACCGAGAGAGGCCAACTATGAAGCGGTGCCGCGGGTCGTCTACACCGACCCGCAGGCTGCAGCCGTTGGTGCGACCGCCGGCCGCTACAGCGCGACGGTCCCGATCACGGACATCGCGAAGATCGCCACCTACACCCGCGCCTATGCCGACGACAAGGGCTTCATCACGCTGCTCAGCGACGGGGAGCGGCTGACCGGCGCCTATGCGCTCGGCCCCGAGTCGGGCGAATGGCTCCAGCAGGCCACCCTGGCGATCCGCAGCCACATCCCCCTCGACGTCCTCGCCGACACGATCCAGCCCTTCCCGACCTTCTCCGAGATCTACGTCGGTGCGCTCAAGAAGCTGCGCCAGCAGGTCGCGACAGGGTCGGGGTCCGGCGGCACGGAAGCCACCCCCAGAAGCTGATCGCCGACAGCGGGGCGTGCCCCATCACGCTGAGCACGACCGGCACGCGGGTGCGGAGAGGAGGCCCCCGATGGAATATCTGCTCACCGTGACCACGCAAATTCCGAGCGGCGCCTCGGACGCGGCCGTCGAGGACGCTCGAGGGCTCGCTCCGCACCCCAGCGACCCCGGCCTGGGACCCTCGCCGCCGACGGGACACTGAGATGGCCACGCAGGACCGCAAGGTCGTCATCGTCACGGGGGCATCCCAGGGCATCGGCGCCGGCATCGTCGCGGGATACCGCGGCAAGGACTGGGCGGTCGTGGCGACGGCACGGACGATCACAGCGGTGGCGGATCCTGTCATCCTCGCGGTCGACGGGGACCTGTCGGATCCCGCCACCGCCGACCGGATCGTCAGCGAGGCAGTGGCGACCTTCGGCCGGATCGACACCCTCGTCAACAACGCCGGCGTCTACCTCTCCAAGCCCTTCACCGACTACACGGCCGAGGACTTCGCGGCGGTGGTCGGCGTCAACCTCACCGGGTTCTTCCGCCTGACGCAGCTGGCGATCGCCCACATGCTGACAAGGGGCACGGGCCATGTGGTCAACATCACGACCACGCTCGTCGACGTGGCCGACTCCACGGCACCGTCCGCGCTCACGGCGCTCACCAAGGGCGGCGTTGCTGCCGTGACGCGGTCGCTGGCCATTGAGCATGCCTCCCGGGGAATCCGGGTCAACGCGGTGTCGCCGGGGATCATCCAAACGCCGGTCCATCCAGCGGAGAGCTACGCCGGCCTTGGGGAACGCCTTGTCCCGCTCGGGCACGTCGGCCACGTAGAGGACATCGTCAACGCCATTCTCTACCTCGAGTCGGCGCCCTTCGTCACCGGTGAGATCGTGCACGTCGACGGCGGCCAGATCGCCGGCCACTGAATCTGGTTGTCCCGGACGAACTTCCGAAGCTGACGATGCCCCGGACCTCACCGGCGCGGGGGTCGTAGATCACCACGTCGCCCGGCCACACCGTCTCCAGATCGTGAATGGCGCCGTCGTGCAAGGCGCTGAAGTACTCGGCAACCGGATCGGCCTGTCCGCGACCGGATCGGCCTGTCCGCGACCGGATCTGCTGTCTGGACAATTCGATGGCTCCGACGAAGTCTGGGAACCACGGCATTGCGGCTCCTGCGCGAGGCCGAAGTCCGGTACGCAGGCCGGCGCTGCACGCACAGGCCGACCCCAGTATGGCGCCCGTGGGGTCCCCGGTGCCCCTCCCAGCACGCGTGCGGCCCACACCGCCCACCGGCACGAGCCGGCGCGCGACGAAAGGGCTACTGTCCCCCTGACGCCGCGCAAGGAGGCCACGATGAGTGCGAGGAAGGACCCCACCAGCACAGCGAGCGGGACGGCCGAGCCCGGAACCGTCGACACGAAGCTCGAAGCCGGCCGGACCGATCCGACCCTGACCTCCTTCAGCTCCGCGCCCGATCTGGCAGGAGCCCTTCGCCGGGCGTCGGCCGCCCACGGGGAGCACGAGAAGCGCATCGGCAAGGCCGACCCCGACTGGCCCGATTGGTACGCCGACTACATGGTCCGCGAGCAATCGGGCGCGGAGCTGCCTCTGTGAGCGGCGACTTCGCAGAGCGCTACGGACCCTGGGCCGTGGTGGCCGGGGCATCCGATGGCATCGGTGCATCGGTCGCCCGGCTCTTGGGCGACCGAGGGGTCAATGTCGTGCTGGTCGCCCGACGCAGCGGGGCGCTCGAAGAGGTCGCAGCGACGATCCCGTCCGAGACCAGGACCCTCGTGCTCGATCTCAGCCGGCCCAGGGCGGCGGCCGAACTCGCCGACGCGACCGCTGATCTCCGTGTGGGCCTTTTCGTGTACAACGCAGGGGCCGACCCGAATGCCTCTCTATTCCTGGAGAAGCCGGCGGACGTCTGGCATGACCTCGTGGCGCGCAACTGCACGACCGTCGTGGCGACCACCCACCACTTCGCGGAGATCATGCGGCAGAGGGGCCACGGCGGCATCGTCCTGGTGACCTCGGGTGCGGCGTGGGCCGGGGGCTCCCATGTCGCCGTCTACGGCGCGTCGAAGGCGTTCGACCTCGTGCTGGCCGAGTCACTCTGGGCCGAGCTGTCGCCGGCGGGGGTCGATGTGCTGGGCATGGTCCTCGGACCGACCGATACGCCGGCCTTTCGCAAGGTACTGAACGGACGCCAGCTGAGCGGGCTCGCCGACCCCGACGACGTGGCACGGGACATGCTCGACAACGTGGCGAACGGACCCACGTTCCCGCCCGACCCCACCCCGTTCAGCGCCATCCCGCGTCGGCAGGCGGTCGAGCTCATGAGCCGTGGCAGCAGCGTGATCAGCCCCGGCTGATGCCGGGTCCGGGCGGAGAGGGAGATCGTCTCGGTGACCGCTCGTCGGCGGTCGGGGACTCCAGCCCTGATGCCGGCGAAGACTGCACGATGTCATGGCGGTAGCGGCGCTCATCTATCCCCCACTGGCCCGATCGACACGACCAGCGATCCGAGTAGCGCCCACGGACCGTGATGTCGTGGCCGCCGGTGCGGATGCACGCCGTGACGTAGCTCTCGCTCATCGCCCGGTCACCCTGGACGTCGATGAGGACATTGGCCGGGTGTGACGTGGCATCCGCCTTCCTGTGCTGTGCGAACACGAAGTCCATGAGCTCGGCGCCCGTGCCTTCGAACACGTCCTCGTAGTGGGCAACGCCATGCGGGTGCCATATGCCCGATGCCAGTTCGGAATCGATCCGGTCGACCGCGTGGCAGTAGCGAGACCGTCGGCGGGCGACCCGTCACATGCAGTCCAGGACGGCCAGGATCTCGTCGCCCCACCTTTCCAGCTTCATCGGGCCGATCCCCCGGCAACCGGCCAACTCGGCAAGGGTCCGCGGACGCGCATCGGCGATCGCCAACAGGTCCTTGTCCGACAGGACCAGATACGCGGGCATCTTCTCCGCGGCAGAGACGGAGGACCGCCAGCCCCGCAGCCGCTCGGCACCCGTCGGGTTGGGCTCACCTGCGGGGACCAGCGTCACCAGCCGTCCCTCCACGCTCACCTCGGCGCCGAACGACACTCTCTCCCTGAGCTTGCCGACCTGCACCACCACTCCGGAATCGTTGACCTCCACGATCTCCCCCTGGGTCCCGCCTCGGCTGACCTGCAGGCCGACGAGAGCCCCGATCTGCGTCAGACCGAGGGGTCGGCGCGCCTCGCGCCGGCCACGGTCGGAGCGGCTCCGGGGACGATGTGCCGCCGGACTCAGCTCGGAGACGGCATGCGCCGTCGGGGCCGGCGGCGCAGTGCGAGAGCGGGTGCCACGGACCTCGTCGAGGAACTCCGACGGCGCATGGGAGTCGGCCAGGAGGACGGTCTGCATTCTGGATCGTGTCATTCCCACGTGGAGGACACGCCGCTCCGCATCGAGGTCGTGGCCCAAGCGATGCGGGAGAAGCCCCTGGTTCACGCCGAACACGATGACACGATCCCACTCCCGGCCCTTGATCCTGTGAATGGTCGACAACAGCACACCGGGCTCGGCGGCCGCCCGGGGCCGCAGGACCGCGCGGAGCCACGTCTCGAATGTCGACGCCTCCGTGTGGAGACTGGCCACCGACTCGAGGGCGATGAGGTCGTCCACGTGGGTGGATCGATCCGCCTCGTCACGTGAAGCATCGAGGACATCGACTGCATCGCCCAATCCCACCTCGAGTCTGATCGCCCGCAATCCGGCGATCGACGAGGTGGCGCAGCCCCGGGCAACGGTCTCGAGGTCGGCTGCGTACAACCGCAGCTTCTCGACGTCGCCACCCGTGAGCCGGCCGGCGAGGCGGCGGACATCGGAGACGGACGAGCGCCCCGACGACGTGAGCATGTCGATGACGTTCGGAGCGATCCGCCGCGAGGGTCGTCGGATCGTCTCGCGCAGGTCGTCGATCCGAATGTGCTGCGGATCGTTGCCGATCCGCAGGTAGGCCAGAGCAACCCGGATGCCGGTCCGGTCCAGAACCCGGGGGGTGAGCGACGAGTCGCATGCGATACCCGACTCGGACAGCCCGACCAGCACGGGCAACAGGGCGGAGTTGACCCGAGCGAGGACGGCCATGTCCGTGGGATCGTGGCCCGCCGTGAGCCACCCGCCGACGACCCGGACGGCCGTGGCGGCCAACTGTTCCTGCGGGTCCTCCACAATGACGAGACCGTCGCCCGGAGGCTGGTCGTGGTGGCCGGCGTCGGTGCGCGCCGGCGCCGGCCGGATGACCTTGTCGATACGTACCGAGCAGTACGACAGGAGCGACGAGGCCCCGACGACGACCTCGGGCGGGCAGCGGTAGTTGGTCTCGAGGGCATAGGGCGTCGCGCCGGGGAAGTAGTCGGCGAAATCGACGAGGAACTTCGGCGTGGCGCCCGAGTACCCGTAGAGCACCTGATCGTCGTCGCCGACCCCGAAGCAATCGAATCCCGGCGCCGACAGCAGCCGGAGCAGCAGCAGATGAGCCGGGTTCAGGTCTTGGAACTCGTCTACGAGGAGGGTGCGGCATCTCGTCCTGGCGCTCTCGCGGGCGTCCGGTCGGGTGACGAGGATCTCGATCGCCCGGTAGATCTGCTCGTCGAAATCGAGGGCGCCGGCCTGCGCCAGCGCTGAGCGGTAGCGATCGAAGCCGTCGCCGATCCCTGCTGCGTCGGGAAACCTCCCCTCCGCCACACCCGGGTCCATCAGTTGCAGCCGGATCGCCCCCAGCGCCTCGAGGTAGGGGACCACCACGTCGGTGTTCGACCTCCTCCGTATGTCGAACGTTGCCTCGACGAGCCTGCGGGCATCCATCTCGCCGAGGACCCGGAGCCGGCCCGCTCCGCCGAATTCGTTGCAGATGTCGTAGGCGAGGCTGTTGATCGTGCGGATATGGGGTGCACGACCGGCGAACCACCGTGCCGTGCGCCCCTTCATCTCATCCGCGGCCTTGACGTTGAAGGCCAGAGCGGTCACCGACTCGGGCGCCGTCCCCGTGTCGAGGACCACGTGTCGCAACCGTTCGGTCAGGACTCTCGTCTTTCCGGAGCCCGCCGGTGCGATGACGCGCGCCGGACCGGTCCCGTGGCTCACGGCGAGCAACTGATCCGACGCCAGGTCCGCCGACACGGGGTCGTGCCGAGCCGGCAGCGAATTCCCCATTTCGGTGTTCCAGCGATGAATGACGACGCCGCCGTCGGGCAGTTCGGGCGGATGGGGAGGACCACCGTCGATGTAGGCATCCGTCCCGTCCCCCAGGATGACGTCGGCCGGTCCGCCGACCACCGCGCCCAGATGCGCCAGCGTGCGAGCAGCCTTGACCGCGTGCCACCAGATGAGGCGCCCCGACCGGGCGTCGTAGTTGTTCGCCCAGAGGAGGAACTGCAAGCGCTCGACGGGAAACTCGAAATCAGGCGCCAGGCCGTAGACCGGCCCGCCGTGACACTCCTCGAGACGAAGCCGGTTCGGATGGAGCCCCAACTCGACGAGCAGCGGCCGTCGGCAGAGCCAGGCCGCGTGCAAGCGTGCGATCACGCTGTGTGGCTGTGCCAATTCGGCTTCGCCGAGGGGCACCCTTTCCAATTCGGCCCAGGATGCCGGCAGGTCGCTGCCCTCCAGGACCACGGCCCCGCGGCCGAGCGCGGGTGGCCCGAAGTTCACCGGGCAAACCTAGCGGCGCGGTGTGACGATCCTGAAGGCCGGGCCAGGCCGGGAGCGCCCCGCCGGAGCGGTGTCCGGCCATTCCGCCCGGTTGTCATGATGTCCTTTTTCCGCCAGCACGTACCTCGGGACCGAGGCACACTGTCGGGGTGATCGCGTCCCTCGCCCACCCGATCCGGGCGGAGGCACCGTGATGGGCCAGCTGCCGCTTCCCCTGGTGGAGGAGTCGTCGGGCCCAGTCGAAATCGCACCTGGCGCCGTCTGGGTGCCGGGATGGTTGGATACCGAAGCGCAGCTCGGACTGATCGACGCGTTCCACGGCTGGGCCGCCCCCCCGGCGGGCCTGCGCCGGCCCAAAATGCCCAACGGCGCCCCCTTCTCGACCTCGGCGGTGTGCCTCGGCTGGCATTGGTACCCCTATCGCTACAGCCGGACCTGCGACGACGGCGACGGCGCCCCGGTGAAGAAGTTCCCTCCCCTGCTTGCCAAGCTGGGGGCCGCGGCGTGCGCGGCGGCCGGGTTCGATCCCGTGCCGTACGACGCCGCCATCGTGAACCTCTACGGGCCTGGGGCAAAGCTGGGACTCCACCAGGACAAGATCGAGGGCGCAGAAGTCCTTGCGTCCGGGTCGCCGGTCGTGACGATCAGTCTCGGTGACAGCTGCATCTTTCGTTTCGGGAACACCGAACGGCCCAGCCGGCCCTACAAGGATCTCCATCTCTCCAGCGGGGATCTGTTCGTCTTCGGTGGACCCTCCCGTCTCGCGTACCACGGAGTGCCGAAGATCTACGGCGGCAGTGGCGATCCCGGCCTCGGGATAGACGGTCGGATCAGCGTCACCCTGCGCCAGGTCGGAGAAACCTGGCGGTCGGCCGCGTCGCAGCGACACGATTGACGGGACATCGTGGTTCCGCGAAGAAATAACTCGCTCCTCACGTTGCGGTAACCCGGCTGGGTACCTCCTCGTCTGGCTTAGACGACCAGAGGGGAATCACGACGTTCGTCTATCCCGCCGAGATGCTCCCGGCGCGTCCGGACGTCGAGCCATGGCATCGCCGCCTCAAGCGCGAGTGTTCTCGGCTCGGCGTCGGTGGGCGATCAACCGCCTCGGCAGGAGTCGTTCCAGGGCTGTTGCCCGTCGGCCTGGTACAGCGCGATGGCAAGGTCGTCCTGTTCAGCCGGAGTCGCCTGGTTCGGGGGGACGTTGATGAGCTGTGGCATGCCGGCCAGTTGGGCCGCTTCGTTCCACGTCGGCTGGCTGAATTGGAAGCCGCCCATGTACGTGCCCCCCGGCGACACGGCGGCATAGTTGCCGCCCGACTCGACCCGCAGGACGCACTGGAGGAAGGGTGGGAGCACCGGGTCGCCGGACGACGTGCCGCCGGCGGTCCCCTGTCCCGCGCCGGAGGCGGACGCAGGCACAGTCTGGGTCGTGCTCGATGCAGTGCCGCCCGGAGACGGGGTCGTCGGCGCCGCGGCGGCCGCTGCGGCCTGTGCCGCCCGGACCGCTCTGGCGGCGGCCACTGCCTGTGCCGCCTGCTGCTGGGCCACAGCAGCGACGAGCTGGCCCGTGATTTCGGACTGTTTGGAATTGAGTTGGCCCTGTGCCTGACGCGCCGCGCTGGCCTGCGTCGCTTCCTGGTCGGAAGTCGCCTGGTCCTGCGCCTCTTGCTGATTGAGCGTCGCACGCTCGGCACGCAAGCCGTTCTCGTCGGTGTGCAGGACGTCGATGGTGAGCTCGGTGTCGCCGCTCGTCACGTCCTCGTACTCCGCCTTGGCAAAGGCGTCGCTCTGGCTGCCCTCGAAGAGGACTCCGTCCGATGGGTCCATGTTGACGTAGGCCGACACTGCTTCGGCCTGCAGTCGCTTGCGGTCCCGACTCACCGCGAGCGCGTCGGATTGGATCTGATTCTGCGTCGATCCGATCTGAGCCTTGTCCCGCTGGACCTTGGCGTTGTCAACGTCGTACTGCTGTTGGTCGGCACCGATCTGGAGCTGTTCGAGCACGAGGTCCCGCGCGATCTGGGCTGCCTGTGCCTTGAGGCCGGAAACCTGATCAGCCGCGACGGTTCCCGCAGACACGACCACCGTTGCGGTGATCGCGGTCACGACAGTCAGGCCCAGCATCCTCGCCGCAAAAGTGACGAGGCTCCGCACGCGGCGTCGGGGACCTGGCTTCGTGGTCGGGCACTCCTCGACACCGGTCACGATTGCACGTCATTTTAAGCCACTCCGGCGCCGGCGACGCAACCCGAACGCAGGCACGATGTCGGAACATTGCGGTCCGAAACGATGACCTCCTGGGGCGTGGCTTGCCGGCCGCTCTTGGCCGATGGGCTTCGAATCTGGGTTGGCCCCGTATGAGTTCTCTCATAGCATGCGAGCACAAAGGAGGATCCAACATGACACCGAGCGATCCGGTGGTCACACCCTCCGGGCATACCCCAGAAGGTGGAGTCCTTGTCGGGCACGCCAATGCTCGTCACCAGATCATCCTGTACGAGGATCCACAGTGCCCGTTCTGCCGACAGTTCGAAGAGCTCAACGCACCGGTGCTCACTGCCGCCGTGGGCGACGGCTCGCTTGCCGTCGAATACCGGATGCGCTGCTTCCTCGGTGAAGAGTCGGTGAGAGCGGACAACGCCCTCGCCCTGGCAGCCGAGGCCGGCCTCTTTGATCAGCTCCGCCGAGCGCTGTTCTCCGCGCAGCCACCCGAGGGAACCGGAGGCTTCACGATCGAGGATCTTCTGGGGATCGGTGCCGGTGCAGGACTGACCGGGTCGGACTACGTCGCCGGTGTGCGAGAGGCCCGCTACGAGAGGTGGGTGCGCAGCCAAGAGGAGCGGTACCAATTGCAGGATCCGCAAGGCACACCCGCGGCGTGGCTCGACGGTGATCCGCTCGAGTCCAACGTACTCTTCGACGCACGCCTCTTGGAGAGACGACTCCGGGGATAGGAGCTCGAGAGCTTATTGCGACTGGTGAAGCGAGGGCGCTACCGGACATCCATTCGCTACAAGCCACCCCGCTTGATCCCGACAGAGCCCCCCTCGGTGTAACGGATCGGCGGGTCGAGCGTATCCACGAGGAACATCTGTCGATCTCCACGATCCCAGGCCTCCCGAAGTCCCGGCGCACTCAAATCGAAGTCCGGACGAACCTTTCGTAGAACCGCCCGGAGATCGACGTGCAACTCGTCCATTGTCGGTCGGCCCCAGTACCAGTAGCCGTTGTAGATACTGAAGATTCGAAGACCCGGCTCCAACACGAAGGTGTGAGGGATCATGGGATTGTGGGGATCCGTGAACTCTTCGATGTCGAGATCATGTTGCACGGTCCTCTCGGGGTCACCCAGAAATGGCCACAATGCACCCACGGAATCCCGGAACTCGTTGAGATTGAGCGGGCTGTCGGTGGAGATGACGACCAGTCGGGTGTAGGCGACCCGGAACTCGGGGTAGCTGTCCACGAGGTTCTTGAGAAAACGGTGTTCTTTCGGATCGTACGACCCTCGTGACAGGTGGAGCACCATGGGGTTGGCACCTTGGAGCTCGGAGAGTTTCCGAAGGACGCCAGCCTGGTCCTCAAGCTGGTAGTCCGGAAATGTGGCCCCTACAACGATGTCCTCACGCATGTCGCTCGCTCCTCGTTCCGCTCAGTCTCCACTGCCCAATGATTGCGCCTCGGCGAGGCCGACGACGAGGTCGTGCAGGTCGCCGTTCACCTCCAGCCGGTCGGTCTTTTCGAGACCGCCGACCTTGACCGCCTCGAAGCCGGCCGTTCGGATGAGGTGCTCGACCTGCTGAGCCGCACGTGCGTCGTCGGTCGCGTAGAAGAGGACCGCGCGCTCGGGTGACCGGTTGGCCGAGGACTCCAGGAGATCGGCGGACATGGTCCCAAAGGCCATCGCCAAACGCACCCCCTCCGGCAGCCACCCGGCGACGACCTGGCCCGAGGCCTGCCCTTGGGGCAGGACACGTGAGACGTTTCCCTGGGCGTCGGTGGTGAGCGGGTTGCTCGGAACCACCACGAGCTTGCCGGCGAGCGCGGGGACAATTTCGTCGAGGACGCCTTTCAGCACGGTGAACCGCAACGCCAGGACGACGGTATCGGCGCTCCGCAGGGCGTCGCGGTTGTCGGCGGCGACCGATGCAGCTGGGCCGATCTGCCCAGCCAGCCGCCGCGCCGACTCCTGGTCCGCGCTGGAAAGCCACAGGTTCTCGCCCCCTGAGCCGAGAAGGCGGGCGATAGCCGACCCGATTCCCCCCGTTCCGATGATCGCCGTGGTCATGAGCGACAGCCTCCTCGGCATCACCGTACTCAGTACGACGGCGCCGAGCATCTCCCGCCGAGCCGCCTCGCAGTGGACCGCTGCGGGCGGACGATGCCGTTGATCTGTCGCGGCGCCGAAGTCGTGTGCGGTGCCGGAATCGACGCCCGCCCCTGGTCTCGTCCGCCGGTGCTGGCTACGCTGCGCATGCCGGATGAACGCCCGGATCCGCGGTCACGGTGACCCGGGAGTTCGGGGCTGCCACTCGTCGATCCCCCGGATCCACGGGCGAAGGAGCGCACATGAGCACCACTCCAATAGCGGACTATGCGCTCCTGTCGGACCGGCACAGCGCAGCACTCGTGAGCCGGGACGGATCCATCGACTGGCTCTGCTTCCCGCGCTTCGACAGCCCGTCGATCTTCGCTCGCCTCCTCGGCGTCGAAGCCGGCCACTGGTCGGTCCGGGCGATGGGCGCCGCAGAAGTGTCTCGCCGCTACCTGGACCGAACCATGGTATTGGAGACCACCTTCTCGACGCCGTCAGGCATCGTTGCCGTCACCGACGCCCTCGCCATGGGCGAAGGAAACCGAGGACACGAGCTCGGCAACGACGCACCACACCTGCTGCTGCGACGTGCGGTGTGCGTCGAAGGAGAAGTCGACTTGTCGGTGGATTACGTCCTCGCCCCCGGCTACGGGCTGATCCCTCCCCTCTTGGACGCTGTCGACGGCGGGGTGTCCGCGTCGGCGGGCACCGACCTGCTGGTGCTTTCTTCGCCAACCCCTCTCACCATCGACGCGTCGGGGGTGAGAGGCCGGCTCCAGCTTCACCATGGCGAGAGCGCAGGCTTTGCCCTGCACTACGGAGTCGGAGGCGAGTCCGGCACAGCCAGGGTCTGGAGCCAATCCGAGATAGGCGCACGCCTGCAGGACACCGTGTCCGCGTGGAAGTCGTGGTCGGAGCTCCACCAGGCTTACGAAGGTCCTTGGAAGGACCTGGTGCACCACAGCGGACGGGTGCTCCAGTCCCTTTCCTTTGCACCCACCGGGGCCATCTGCGCGGCGGCGACCACCTCCCTGCCGGAGGTGGCGGGCGGTTCCCGAAATTGGGACTACCGCTACGCCTGGGTGCGCGACGCTTCCTTCACCATCCAGGCGCTGTGGGTGGCGGCCTGCCCCGACGAAGCCAATGAGTTCTTCAACTACGTGACCACGTCCGCGGCCGGCTCGCTCGACCGGGGCGGGGACCTCCAGATCATGTTCGGCGTCGGCGGCGAACGGGACCTGACCGAGCGGGAGCTGCCCAACCTGGAGGGCTGGCGAGACTCGGCTCCTGTTCGAATCGGCAATGGTGCCTGGAACCAGCGCCAACTCGACGTCTACGGCGAACTGCTCGCCGCCGTCCACCGCCTCTCCGACCACGTGTTCGACCCCTCCTCCCGCGTTGGGCCGGCGGCCGATCCCGACAAGTGGGGTGCCCCACCCGATCTGGCACCTGCCACTCGACGGTTCTTCGTGGAACTGGCCGACACGGCCGCCCGACGATGGCAGCAAAAGGACCAGGGGATCTGGGAGATCCGGGGCGAGCCCCGCGATTTCCTGTACTCCAAGCTGATGTGTTGGGTCGCCCTCGATCGGGCGGTGGCCTTGGCCGGCCCCCTCGACGCGTCCGACCGGGTGGAGGCATGGAAGCAGACCCAGTCGCAGATCCGGGAGGCGATCCTGACCAAGGGTTGGAGCGACCGGGCCAACGCGTTCACCCAGTCCTTCGGCTCGGACGAGCTCGACGCCTCCACTCTGATGCTCCCGCTGGTCGGATTCCTACCCGGCGACGAGCCCCGGGTGGTGTCGACCATCAAGGCAACCGAAGAGCGTCTTACGGACAAGCGGGGCCTCGTGTACCGCTACCGGTCCCAAGACGGGCTCGAAGGAGAGGAGGGTACGTTCCTCCTGTGCACCTTCTGGCTGGCTCAGGCCCTGGCCCGCTCCGGACAGGCACCCCGGGCCCGCACCGTCTTCGAAAGGGCATTGGCCTTCGTCAACGATGTCGGCCTGCTCTCGGAGGAAAGCGATCCCGTCAGTGGAGAGCTTCTGGGCAACTTCCCCCAAGCATTCAGCCACACCGGGCTGGTCAACGCGGCGTGGGCCATTGCCGAGACCGAGCGCAATGAGACATCATCGGCAGGCGCCCCTGGGGCGACGCGTCCATCCGGCCCGACTCCGTCTTGAGGGCGACAAGAGATCCTCGGTCGATTTCCATCAGACACCGCGGCAACAAGATGGGGGCGACACCACGGCAATACGTGCGGGTGTCGCGACGCCCGCGACGTCGTTGACACGCGACAGGCCGACTCACCCCGCTCAGCTCGGCTCGTCCGCTGGGGTTTCGGCGAGCAGGCTCTGCCGGGCCAGGTGCTCGGCGCGCCTGTCATCGGCGTCGAGGTCTGGGTACTGGGGGTCGATCGCAGCCAGAGTGTGAAGGAGTACTGCGCTGACGCAGATATGTGCGAACCACTTCCGGTCGGCCGGGATCACGTACCACGGAGCCCAGTCGGTACTCGTGGCGGAGAGCATGTGGGAGAAGGCGTGCTGATAGTCGTCCCAGTATCTGCGCTCTCCGATGTCCGCTGCCGAGAACTTCCAGGTGTGATTCGGAAGGTCCAGACGGCGAAGGAACCGCGTGCGTTGCTTCTCCTTCGATATGTTGAGCAGTACCTTGACGACGCGAATTCCGTTGCCGGCCAGATAGCGCTCCCACTCGTTGATCTCGCGACAGCGGCGCTCCCAGATATCGCCTCCCTCGGTCTCTGGCGGCAGGTGCTCGCGATCGAGGAGCTCGGGGTGCACGCGAGCCACGAGCACCTCTTCGTAGTGCGATCGATTGAAGATGCCGATCTCCCCCCGGGCGGGAAGCCTGCGAGCGTGTCGCCAGAGGTAGTCGTGCGTGTTCTCCTCCTCGGACGGCTGCTTGAAGCTGCTCACGCGTACGCCCTGCGGATTCACTCCGCTCATGACGTGACGGATGGTGCCGTCCTTACCGGAGCCGTCGAGGCCCTGCAGACAGAGCAACACACCGTGCGTCCGCTGAGCCGCGAGGCGCATCTGGTACGAGGCGAGGAGCTGCACGCTCTCTGTGAGGAGTGCGTCACGATCTCTCTCTGCGATGAAGTCCGCCTTGTACGCAGGGTCGAAGTCCTCCGAAACAGTGACCTTCGTGCCCGGCCTCACGCGGAGAGCGGCAACGAGATCGCTGACCCACGCGTTGTCGTCGTCGCCCATGGTCTCAACGTAGCGGGTGGAAGCAAACGAGCGCTGTGACCGACAGCAGCGTCACACCGGAACGATGAGAGAGGACGGATTGATGGTCCGAGAGCGCACCGTCAACAACGGCGCACTCACTGATTGGCCTTTTCGCCGTGGTAGGTCTGAGCGCAGAGAGGAGATCGATGCGGCGGGACTCGATGATTGGCGCACGTTGGCGCAGGCACTGCACGGGCGATGGGCTACCGATGGCCTCTCCCGTGCTGCGGCCTTTCTCGCTGAATGCGATCAGAGTGCTGACCACATCCTCGAGGTCCGTCTTCGCTCTTCGTGGATCGAACTTCGACTCGCCACGTACGAGGGACGGTGGCTCGTGACAGCCGCAGACGTCGCCGCCGCCCGCCGGATCAGCGACATCGCCGGGCGCCGCGGCTTGCGGCCCGAACCGTCTGCCGTGCTGCAAGGTAGAGATCGGTCTCGACAGCGCGCACATTCCTCTCGAAGGACCGTTCTGGTCGGTGTTGTTGAACGGACACACCAACAACTTCGACCACGGCGAGGTTGTCGACGCCGACAGCGATGCGCCCAGCTTCACCGTGCTCGCAGACACCGATGGGAACACGGTCTGCGTGTGCACGTACCTCGGAAGGTAGATCGTCCCTGAGGTGCGACCAGCAGTCGCCGCGATCTGTCGCTACACCCCGAGGCTGCCCTTGGCCATCCTCTCGAAGAGCGCGTAAGGCAGGAGGCGCTTGGCCAAGGGTCCCACGCGCTCATCGACCGGGCCTGCTGAGATGCGCCGGGGGGGCCGCCTGGCAGACAGCACCTTGGCCACGGTCGCGGCGATCTTTGCCGGCGGGACTCCTTTCGCCTCGTCGCGGGCCATTTTCCCGATTGCCTTGGCCGCGGCGGCGGCGTAGTCCGACTGACCGTCGACCGGCGCCACCGTGCGACGACTCGCCGTGAAGTCAGTCTGCACGTTGCCTGGCTCAACGACGGTGACGTCAATGTTGAAGGGTGCCACCTCGTATGCCAACGACTCCCCGTAACCCTCCAGCGCGAACTTGCTGGCGCTGTAGAAGGTTTGGAACGGGAGGCCGATGATCCCGCCGATGGAGCCGACGAGGACGATGCGCCCACCCCCCTGGCGGCGCATCACCGGTAGGGCCGCCTGGACCACACGCACGGCGCCCCAGAAGTTTGTCTCGAATTGGGCCTTCGCCTGGGCGATGGGGGTGTCCTCCACGGCTCCGGCCAAGCCCCACCCGGCGCAGGCCACCACTGCTCCCAGGCGCCCCTGGCCCTCAACGATGGAACGGACGCCTTCCTCCACGGACGCGTCACTGTCCACATCGACGGTCAGGGGGCTCCAGTCCCCGGGTGCTGTACCACGGCGGCTGGCGGCGAAGACCTTCCACCCTTGCTGGTGCAAAAGGTCGGCGCAGGCCAGACCGATACCGGCCGATGCGCCGGTGATGAGGACCACGTCCCCGGACGGACTCACGTCACACGCCTCCTACAGATCGGATCGCCGGATCAGGCCGGCCGACCTTCCACCCTTACACCACTTCGATGGTTCGCGCTGTGTTCCCATCCGCACCGAAGAAGCACCCGCGGGAGCTGGCACTGAGACCAGATTCGGTCCTGCCGTAGCGCTCTGTCGACGGATTTCCTTCTTCGGTCCGCTGTGGCAACGTCGCTGGCCGTGCCCCGGGAAGTCACAGGCGCGGCCATCACTCAGCGCCGCCCCAAGGTCGCATAGTCAGCGAGGCTGACTCTTCGCTCGACGTCGTGGTCGATGATCGGGGCGATGTAGCTCAGGGGAGTTGGCGAGCGCCAGGGCTCATGCACGTACGGTTTGCCGACCCCTCGAAGCTCGGGGACCCAGCGCCGGATGTAGTCGCCGTCAGGATCGAAGCGTTTGGATTGCGTCACCGGGTTGAAGATGCGGAAGTACGGCGATGCGTCCGTACCTGTTCCCGCCGCCCACTGCCAGCCGTGTTGATTGCTGGCGATATCACCGTCCACCAGATGGCGCATGAAGTACCTCGCACCCCTGCGCCAGTCGAGATGGAGGTCCTTCACGAGGAAGGAGGCGACGAGCATGCGGAGACGGTTATGCATCCAGGCTTCCGTCATGAGCTGGCGCATCCCGGCATCCACGATGGGGTAGCCCGTTTGACCCTGGCACCAAGCCTCGAAAGAGACTTCTGCGTCGGGTCCCCGGTCAATCCTCAGGCCGTCCATGCGTGTATCGAAGTTTGCCCGCGCGCTCTGAGGCCAGGACCACAGCACCGACGCATAGAATTCCCGCCATGCCAGCTCTGTCCTGAATCGCTCGTCCTCGGGTGCCAGCTCCGACAGGAGCGTGCGGGGGTGCAGAGCGCCCAGGTGGAGATATGCCGAAAGGCGGGAAGTGGCGTCGAGATCTGGTCGGTCGCGCTTGGCGGCGTAGCTCGGCAAATCCTCTTCTCTGAACCTGCGCCACGCATCCCGTGCGGCCTCTTCTCCGGGGCGGGGGAGCACCATGCCCTCCGGCAGCGTGGGCTCGCTCGGCAGCCCATCGCTTGGCGCCCCCAGCCACTCCATCTGGTCGGGGTCGCTGGGCGCCGGATCTGGCCAGCCGTGTTGCTGCCAGGCGCGGAAGAAGGGCGTGAACACCTTGTACGAGGTTCCCGCGCCCGTCCTGAGCCGAGGCGGGCTGACGGCGTAGGGTGAACCCGTCTCTACCAGGGGAATCGGACCGAGTGCCTGGGCGACCCTCCTGTCACGTTCGGCTCCGTAGGGTGCAAAGTCGGCGCTGACATGCACTTCGGTTGCCCTGACTCTCGATGCGACGTCGGGCACGACATCTTCGGGGCGTCCGTGGATCACCGTGAGATTCGCGCCCAGGCCGCGAAGCCGCCGATCCAAATCGATCAGGGAGCGGATCAGAAAGGCTCTCCGCGGTGGACCGGCCCGGTCCATCAACACGGGATCGATCACGAAGAGGGCGAGGACAGGACCTCGGCTCGCCGCCTTGGCCAAGGCCGGATGATCACAAAAACGCAAGTCCCGGCGGAACCAAAGGACCGACAGCGGTCTCGTCATCGGGCTCGAACCTCAACGTCGCCGTACCCCCGGCGTCGGTTCCGCCTGCTCACACGCGCGCGTCCCATAAGCACGAAAACGAAAGCCCGCCTGACCAGCTTGAGGACCACCCGGATTGAAGGATTGGGTCTCCAGGCCTCCACTGGCGCGCCATGGCCCTTCTTTAGCACTAAACCGCCCGTACCAAAAGCCGACCGCTGGGAACGGACGGTAGCCCAGCGCGAACGGCAACGAGGTCCTGCCCGCGGCGATTCGACGCGTCCCTTGGCGCCTCACTGTCTTCCCCACCGAGGGTCGAGACGCACCCGTTCGCAGCAGTCGTGTCCCCTGGTGGCTTAGCCGTTGTTCGTCAGCGTGTCCTGGACTGGTGGAACCGAACCGCTCGTGGTCGGTGCGAGTCCCTGTTGTTGGGCCATGATCGCTGCTTCCACCACCTGAAGGTCGGACGGGTCGATGGCCAGCGGACCGCCCGCGACCGGCACCTGCCAGACGTGCGTCATGAATGGGGTCGTGGGATCCGCTTCGGAACCCGCATTGCAGGGCTGCAACCCATCAATCTGGTGCGTGACGTCGCTCGTGCAGAGGTTGGTGTGGGCATGCCACTGCACGAGGCACCCATAGGGCATAGGCCCGTCTCCCCCTCCGGGCATCAGGAACATCGCTGCGACGAGCACGGGCCCATATGGCGTTGTCGCATAGACAAGTGAGTCCACCTTGTTCGGATTCAAGACGTCCTGCCGATTCATGTACGCCAGGTTCAGGTAGTGGACGACCGGGTAGTTGGTACTGGTGATCGGGATGTACCCGGCGGCCTTGGCCACACTGAGGTCCTTGTACTTCGAAACGGCAGCAGACACGGCCTGGATGTACTGCGTCGCTCCCAGAACCTGCTGGGACGTGGGCGTGGCCGAGCAGTCGGGCGTTTGCATCTTGTGACCCTTGTCCTGCTCGTCACTCGAGATGGTGAGCTCCTGGACCTCGCCCGCCGGCAAGGCGGGGCCGGTGTACTTCCAGCCGGAGTCGGTCACGCCGAGCCCAGCCATGGCCGACATGTTCATCTTCGATCCATGGGTCTTCGACGTCTTCGCGCCTGCAGCGGAGGCTGCACCCGACATCGACATCCCCGACATGCCGGACATCCCCGACATCGATCCACTTGCATTCGCGGTACTGGGCGCCGCCGTCAACGAAGAAGGGGCAGACGACGCATCGGCCGACGTGGCGGCCGGCGTGGCCGCCACCGCCAATGGAGCAAGCGCCAGACCCAGTACCGCCAAAACGGCGCCGACCGGATGGACCGCCATGAGCCGCGCCGCGGCGCGGGTTGTTCGGCGCGTGCGGGTACCAACGGGAGGATCGAGAGCCCGATGAGGGCGATGATGGGTCCGTTGTTGAGGTCGGTCCCTCCGAAGGTGAGCACTTCGCCGAGCCCTTGCCCAGTGACCCAATACCCGAGGGCGAGCACGACGCCGAGACCCACGAAGACTTCAGTACGGTTCGAGACAAGCGGACCGAGGCCGATCACGATGGAGGCCACGGCCAAGAGGACCGCGATCCACACCCCCGCTCCGGTAAACGCGTTGCCGAAGGCGTTGAGCAGGTGGGCGTACCAACCCGGCTCCCCCGCAGCCGTGGCCGACATCTGATCCGTCACGGCGTTCCCGGTCCGGTTGGCCGGGAACATCCAGATGATGGCCTCAAAGAGCCAGATGGCAGCCCACACCAGGAGTGCGCCCGTTCCGCCGAAGACGCCGCGTCCTGCCGCCGACGAGTCCACACCGACGCGGACCAGATTCGAGTCGGTCTCCTCCTTGGGCCACAACAGCGCTCCGAGGAGTACGTAGAAGCACACGGCGCCGGGCGCCCCCGCAAGCGGAGAGGTGTGTCCGGTGAGGACCATCCCGAGCCCCTCGCCAAAGAGATACACACCGCCTCCCCAGATGAACGAGGCGAGCAGCGCTCCTTTGAGCGTCCTGCGGAACAACATGGCGGCGCCGATGGCGATCTCGATCAATCCGAAGACTGCGACCCACATGGTCGCCTCGTGCGAAAGGAAATTCGCCATGTGGTTCATGGTCGACGCGACCAGCGTCGGCTGGCCAACGGCCATAGGCCGGATCACGTCGTCGATGAAGGCGGGCTTGAACAGTGCCGGCTGGAATTTCAACAGCCCATCGAAGATCCAGATCACGCCGAGTGCGATCTGGAGTGTGCGTCGATTCACGTGCAAACGCGCCGCAATCGAACGATGCGGATCAGCGCCAACGTCCATCTGTAGCCCCCTTGGTCAGGCCCGGAATCCGGCTCCTGGGCGACTGTACCGCACCCCCTGCATCGGGGGCTGCCCTCGAGAATGACCGCTGGTGGGCCCCCACTCGTCCCCGCACAAACGCCGGTCGTCGATGTTGGCGGCGACAGTGGACGCCAGCGCGGCCGGACACGCCTCCGGCGAACGGCATCCCGGAAGCACCGCAACCAGGCACGAGAACTCCGTCACTCGGTGATCAGGTTGCCTCTCCTGCCGGTGGATGAGCTCTGGAGTTGAACGGAAAGTGCGGGACGAAGGCCACACGACATCTCTCAACTGGTCCAAGGGATCTCCATCCGGAGCTTTGGATAAAGCTCGAACGTGCCGATACCAAACAGCGGAGCGCTGTCCCTTCGATTGGACACCGGCATTGCAGGTCCCTCGGCGTTCCCTGAGAGCGGTTCAGCGTGCGCAACAACACCGAAGGACATTCAGCGGCATCTTCCCACGAGACCTTTGGTTCCGGCTCGGATGCAGAGGCCCCACGCCATCGGAGGAGAAGGCTGTTTCCACTCAGTATCAGAACGTCCTTCGTCGTCATTCTGTTCGTACCGCTGCTCATCGTCATGGGGGTCTCATCGACAGTGGTCGTACACCAGCTGTCGACCCGCAGCCAGGCCGAGTCCGCCCGTGAGTCTTCGCTCACTCTCGACGGACTGCTGCGCGCCCGAGTCGATCTCTATGACGAGTACATCCCAAGCCAGGCGATCGTCGTCGCGCGCTCTTACCAGGTCTCTCCCGCCACTCTCAATTCCCTACTGGGCGTCAACGTGCAGGCCGAATTGGTCGCGGCCAGAGGAGTCGTAGATCGGAACGCCGTCTTCGGTCCCACCGGGGCATTCCATGCCGAATATGCCCAACTGGTTCGACTTCGCCGAGCCGTCGACAAGGCCACGGCATCGGGCAGCGAGGTCGCAGCACTGTTCAATCAGGTCGGATCGGCAATCACGAACGAGTGGCAAGAGACGTTCGACAACCTCTCATATGCCGACGCATCGTCGGATTCTCCGACCACGAAGAGTCGACTCAGAGCCCTCGACTCGTCCTTCGGCGCCTTCACTGCGGGCCTCGGTGAGGAGAACCTGCAAGGCGGCGGGTCTCTCGAGACCTTGCTCACGACTATGGCGACACCCGCCCAGGTTCAGAGCCTCATCGTGAGCCACGAGCAGTTCGTTGCCGCCACGGGCTCATTTCCCGCGTCGCTCGGACCCCACGGAGCTGCGGCTTGGAAGTCCCTCGTGGGGGGCCCAGTTGCCACACGCTTCGCGGCATACGTCCACGCGGGTATCAGCGTTGGCTTGGGCCACCTGGCTCCCCCGTTTGCCACGAACTCCAGCGCGATCGGAGAGATTGCACGCGTCGAAGTGGCGTGGGCGGATTCGTTGACCCGCGTCGTGCTGGCGAGTTCCGTCGATCTGCGGACGGCCACGGCAGAACAGGCCAATGCCGCCACTCACGCGCTCATCGTCACCTACGCGCTGACATCGGTGCTGCTCGCGTTGGCGCTGGGTGCCGTGCTGCTCCTGAGCCGTCAGGTTCGGCGCCCGCTGGATCACATTGTGGCGGCCGCGACGTCCGTCCAGGAGGGCGAGCTGGACATCCCCGCCCTCGATGAGTCGGGTCCGAAGGAGCTGGCCTTGGCTGCGGCCGCCTTCAACGAGATGGCGTCCACGCTCCGAGCCGTACAGGACCAGGCCATTGCCCTCTCCGGCGGGGACCTCGAGAACCCCGTCCTCCGACGTCAACTCCCAGGAAGAACAGGGGCAGCGCTCCAAACGGCCCTCAACCAGCTCCATAGGTCGGTCCAGGCCGGCGAGATCGAACGCGAGGCGCTGCTGGAACGGGCGACTCGGGACTCGCTCACCGGACTGCTCAACCGCGGCGCCGCTCTCGAAGCTCTCAAACTCGACCTGGCCGCCGTTCGACGCAGCCGGGGAAAACTCGTTCTCACGCTGTTCTTCATTGATCTCGACAACCTCAAGATGATCAACGACTCCATTGGTCACGACGGCGGCGATGTCGCCATCCGGGCGGTCGCCGAAGCGCTACGGCGCACCACCCGAGAATCGGACGTCATAGCCCGCTTCGGCGGAGACGAATTCGTCGTGGGTTGGCTTGGAAGCCCCGATTCCGACGTTCCGGAGGATCTTGCCAAGAGAATCATTGCCCATGTTGCGGAATCGGAGATCGTGACTCCCGAGGGTGCCGCGGCATTGGCGTGCAGCATCGGTGTGGCAGTTTCGGAACCCTCCGACGAGACCGTTGCGACTCTGCTCGAGCGGGCGGACCGCGCACTCTATGACGCCAAGACCAACGGGAGGGGACAGATCCGTTGGTTCGGCCGGGCGACGGCCGCAGCTTCTCGGGCGTGAACGACCCCTACCTGCAGCTCAGCGCGAGGACTGCCATATCTCAAGATGTAGCCGGTGCGCGCCACAAGTCAACGTCACCGTCAACGGCGTACTCGTCAATGGCAGTGAGTTCTTGGGGAGTGAATTCCAGGGCCTGCAACGCAGCCACGTTCGCCTCGAGCTGAGCCACGCTGCTGGCGCCGATCAGCGCAGAGGCAACCCGAGGGTCGCGCAATGCCCAGGCAATGGCCATCTGCGCGAGGGACTGGCCGCGCCCTACCGCAATGTCGTTGAGTCCTCGGACACGCGCCAGGTTTTCGTCGTTGAGCATGTCACGAGTCAGAGAGCCGCCGAGGGCCGCCCTGGAGCCTGCGGGGATCCCGTTCAGGTAGCGGTCGGTGAGAAGGCCCTGCGCCAACACGGAAAAGGCAATGCACCCGACTCCTTCCGTCTCAAGGACACCGAGAAGACGGTCTTCGATCCAGCGATTGAACAGTGAGTACGAAGGCTGATGGATGAGAAGCGGGGTGCCCAGGTCGTGCAGGATGGCGACTGCCTCGGCGGTGCGCTTGTCCGAGTAGGAGGAAACGCCCACGTAGAGCGCCCTCCCAGACGTGACCGCGGTATGAAGAGCACCGAGCGATTCCTCCAGTGGTGTTTGGGCATCAAAGTGGTGGTGGTAGAAGATGTCGACGTAGTCGAGGCCGAGTCGCCGCAAACTCTGATCGAGGCTCGCAAGAAGATATTTCCGCGACCCGAGGTCGCCGTAGGGCCCCGGCCACATATCCCAACCTGCCTTGGTGGAGATGAGGAGTTCGTCGCGGTGCTGGCGGAAGTCCTCGCGGAGGATCCGCCCGAAATTGGTCTCCGCACTGCCGTACGGAGGACCGTAATTGTTGGCCAAATCGAAATGGGTGATGCCCAGGTCGAAGGCGCGCCGCAGGACGGATCGTTGCGTCTCGAGCGGGCGGTCGTCGCCGAAGTTCTGCCACAGCCCGAGCGACACTGCCGGTAAGAGCAGGCCACTGCGCCCGCAACGGCGATACGCCATGGACTGGTAGCGATCTTCGGCTGGAACGTACCCGGTCACCTGAGATCCCCTTGTTCCTCGAGAGCCTGTACCACCACCGTCAGGTCGCTTTCGCCGAGCCCTTGGTCGACAACCGTTTGCCATTCGTCAGCCAAGGAAGCAAGAGCAGGGAACCGCTCGCGGCCGACATCCTTCAGGGCGAGGTGCACGTCCTTGAGTGCGAGCGACAGCGCGAACTGCGCCGAAAAGTCACCTTGAGCGATTCGTGGCAGTTTGGCTGCTTGCCAAGCGGACACGAGCGGACCATCACCCAAAGCATTCATCACGCTATCGGTTTCGAGGCCCAACTGATTGGCCAGGGCTACCGACACATTGACCGCTTCGGCCCCCAACGCCAGCCACGTATTGGCGACGAGTTTGAGTTTCGACCCGGTTCCGACGGGCCCCACCCAGACGGTTCGCCGGCCGAGCGCGTCAAACAGTGGTCCAAGCCGCGAACGAACCTCGTCCGGACCTGACGCAAATATCGTCAACTGACCCTGCTCCGCCGGCTCCTTGCTCCCTGAGACGGGTGCATCGATCAGGACCACATCTGGACGCTCGGCTTCGACAAGGGCTTTGACGCGCTCGTATGCCTCCATCGCCGATCGTGCTCATCTGTGCCCAGATCGCGCCCGGAGCGAGTGCAGCCAACATGCCCTGACCTTTGGCGATCGCGAGGACAACGTCCGCGTCCGTGACCATCGTGACGACGATGCCAGCGCGACGCGCCGCATCACCAGCGGATTGGGCGACCTCCGCCCCGAGAGCCGCCAGATCGCCCGTTGCATCGGGGTTGCGGTTCCAGACAATCGTCGGGATGCCGGCCCCCAAGGCCCTGGTAGCCATGGCATGTCCCATGGTGCCGATGCCCAGAAACGCAACCGGCTCTTTTCCTCGAGCCATCGCTTCCTCCTCCCACGGCCTGCTCAACAGCTACGAGCCACACGTCAGCTCAGCACTCTCTCATGGAGTTTTCAAGGGATCAGCGGCTGCGACTCGCCGACCTCTGTGGACCATCGGAGTCCGCTCCGCTGTCGAACCGGGCCCGTGCGAGCGCCTCTCACCATGGCGGTAGCCGAGCTTCGGGACCCGATTGGCGACGCTCCCGGTCACAGGTCGGGGCGAACTCGACCAGGTCGCCTGCGTCTGACCGGACCAACCTCTTTTGCCTGGCCTACCATTTCGGTGAGGAGGAACATGACGACCCACACGGTCGAATCGACCACGGAAGCTGTCCGCTCGGGGTTCCTCGATCTGTGGCCGGCGAGCGCCTCCACCCGAAGTACATTGGCCTCCGATTTGATCGAATAGTCCAAGGATGCAAGAAGCACACTCGAAAGACATCGCGACGAGCGTTGATGTTTCGGTCACCGCACCATTCGGCGAATGGTACTTGCGCCTCCCGAGCGCTCATCGCGACCCGACGGTGATAGAGGCATACGCGCAGCTGCAAGTGGAGACCGATCATCTCTATACGATCATCACCCGAGACGAACTTCCACGGGCAACGCGGGTGGTGTTCACGCGTTGTCGCCAACCCTATGAAACCGACCAAGAGCTCATTTGTGCGGTGCGCGCGAGCGGAACTCTCGAGATCACAACAGCCGCGGCTGTTGAAGAACGTCTTCATCCGCTGCTGGGCTGTGAATTCGGTGGCGCGTTTGACCGGTTCCGCGCCGTCCACGATCTCATTGGACATGCCTGGTGCGGTTATGGCTTCGATCTCGCCGACGAATGTGCGGCCTGGAGCGCTCAAGACCATCTTCACAGTGGTCTCGCACGATGCGCTCTCGCCACGGAGATCTTTGGGGTCAACGTCGCCCGACGCATGCTCGGTGGGCCACCAGACCTCAGAGCCCTGCTCCTCGATCCTTCAGTAGTGCGCTCGTCGGTTCGACGGGATCGTCTTCTGATCGGAAGTGACCCGTCGCCGGCCCGCCTCTGATCAGATGATGGCCTCCGGCCTGTCAGACATCCGCCTGTCGTCTGACCGCGCATCAATGCAACGCTGCAGTCCGGCCATGATTGGGAGCCAGACATCTTCGAGCTCGGCGATGTCTGAGGTATCGGTCTCGTCGACCAGCAACCTGCATATGCATCCCTCTGCCCGACGTCGGAGCAGCCAGGTCAGGTAGACCGCGCTGGCCTCCGGCGGTCGGATGACATACGAGAGACGATTGTGCAATTGCGCGCAGAGCACCTCGCCGAGGACGGTCGGTTCTCCGCGAAAGGAGGTGACGATGGCTGAGCCCGCAACCCAGTCTGACTGCAACGCCATGCCTTCGAGGTAGGTGCGTATTTGCGCGGCGTCGGTCAGGGCGCGCCACACCCTGGCTGTGGTCGCGTCGGTGAAGAAGGCGAACACGGGGCCTGAGCCCGTCACATCGAAGAGTCGTGGGCGACCTCAGCGACGCGCTCTTCGGGAGCTCCGGCGAAGCCACCGTCCACCGGCAACGCCGGCAAGAGCGCGTTCTGCATGAAGGCATCGCTTTGGGCCTTCGAGCCCCAGACGACCGAAATGAGGTAGCCGCCCTCAGTCGGACCACTGACGTGCGAACGCTGGCCCTCGGGCAGGCCGGTCCTGGGATGCAGGACCTTGATCATCGCCCGGTACTGCTCTTCGGTACCGCCGGGCCAGAAATGTACTTGTAGGTATGACATGTTCGCTTCTCCTTATTCTCTCTCCGGCTGTTCAGCCTGGGAAATCTCCTCAAGGTCGGCAATGAGGCGCTGCCATTGCTCAGGGTCGGCGCCCGAGCAGGCCGACGAGCCGGTCGACAATGGATGCCGACGCCGATACAGCCACTTCGGGGCCGAAGTAGCCATGGTCGCGAAAGTCATGGAGCGGAATCGCGACGCCCCAGTCGTAGATCATTCGCCCCACCGCCGGGTCGATGATTAATTCCTGGCCGGTTCCCTTGGCTACGTCCCAGTTGTGAACGACCACCTCCTCGAGGTTGAGCATGGCCGCACCCATCGCGGGGAAGGTACCGAAAGAATATGACCGTTCGCCTTCGAGTGCGCCGGGTTGGCGCCAGCTGGCGAGGTTCTCTTTCGCCGCGGCCTTGACAGCCAAGGTGGCATCGTCACCGAGAGCGTCGCCCGCATCTTCATCCGCAGCCTGACCCTGGTTGACCAGAGTGAACATCCACGTGGCCCCGACCAGGTGATTCAGTGTGGCCCGCACGTCCCAGCCGACGCAGGGGGAGGCAGCATCGAGTTCGGCCCGAGTCAGTCCGGCGACCAGCAGAGCCGTCTGATCGTATGACTGCTCGAGGGCCGAAATGACGTCCACAGTCAACCCTCGACGAGCATCTTGAGGGTCTCGGGACGGACGCCGTCGAACTTCATCGCGTCGGCGGCGCCGTCACCCTGGAGGGCTTCCTGGAACGCCCCGAGACTGGGGCACTCGACGATCAGTCCCACCCGGTTCGACCCATCCGGGTCGACGAATGTGCGCGCCGTGATTCCCAGCGGACCGAAGTACTCCTGGCGCCTGGTGGAAGCACACCAGTGTTCGACGTCGTCAACCTCGTGGACGATGACCAGCGTTGTCATTGCGCCTCCTCTCTTCCGCCGTGCCGGCAACCTTTTCGCCGGCGGCCTCTAGGTAATCCTGCGACCGAGCCCGCGTCATCAGCGCGTCACGTCCGCCGGCGAGACACGGATCAGGGCAAAACGGTGGGCGCCAGACTGGCGGCCAGGTCGTCGATCTGGCCGATCCAATTCTCAAATCCGTAGGCACGGCAGAGCTCGGAGGACTCGGCGAGCCAGATCAGTCCTTCCTCGTCGAGTGCGCCCAGGCGGCGGTGCCGCGCCTGAGCCAGCGCGAACAGCGTCGTGGCCCGGTGGTAGGTCCAGCCGAACGCTGTGGCCGTCGCCAATGCTGCCCGCAGGTGGTCCTCAGCCTCGTCGTGGCGGCCGAGCAGAGAGGCCAATTTGCCGGCGTAGGCAGCGACCGGCCCCTGGCTGGTCACTCCGTTGAATGAGATCTCCGCCGCGTAGGGCTCAATGACCGGCAGCAGCTGGGCTGCGGCGACCCGGTCGTCGAGTTCGATGGCGATGATGATGTACCCGATGACCGAGGTCATCCAGAAGTTGTCGATGGGGAGTTCGGCGAAGCCGCTCTCCATGCCCTGGTGCAGAATCTCGCGAGCGGATTCTGCCAGGCCCACTGGGATAGAGATGATCCCGTAGGCCAGCCTGAAGGGCAGCACGGAGGGGTTCTCGCGAGCCGCTTGTTCCACCAGAGGAAGTAACTCTGCGTGCCGGCCAGCAAATGTACCCAGTACGAAAACCTGGGCGGCATACATGGCAAACGCATCCGGGGCACCGATCTGCAGGCCAAACTCGAGTGCCTCGGCAGTCAGCATCTCGGCATCCGAGAGCCGTCCCGCCATCATTGCTTCAAATGTGTCGCAGGCCAGGATGATCCACCGCAGGTATGGCTCCCCCACGCTCTGTGCCGTGACCCGGAGACGGTTCAGAGTATGCGCAGCCATCACCGGATCACCCGATTCGATCGCCACCTGACGTGCCGCGAGGTTGACGCTGAACTGTAGGAGTGGGTCTCCCGACACCTCCGCAGCGGACAGCGCTCTCGCCGCCACCTCGTTGCGGAGCAGCTCATTGCCCGGAGCCCACAGCGCCGCCATCACCGCCGGAGCAACGCGCGCCAGGAGAGTGGCGTCGTCGCTCGCCTCCGCCAAACGCAGGGCGCGATGAGCCAGCGTCACCCGCCGCTCGACGTCGGGTGTATACGTGAGGCTCTTGGACAGCACAGCCAGGAGCCGGGCATACGTGGCGATGTCGGCCGGGTCAGCGATTTGCAGCGTGGACTCGACGACCTCCGAATACTCCAGAGCGAGACTGTCCACCCGGATGACGCCCAGGTCGGCCACCAGCGCTGCTCGGATGAGTGTCTGACTTTGACCGGTGCGCCGCGCCAACGTGGCTCCTCGGAACAGATTTGCCTGCGCCCGTGGGTCACCTGCTCGATATTGCGCATGGCCGAGCCGCACCATGAGATCGGAGCGTTCCGCGTCGGATCGGTGCAACGCCTCGGCCGCATCGAGCGCGACCTGGTAATGCTGCGCCGCCTCCGTCGGAGCAAGGTGCTCGAAGGCATGATCGCCGGCCGAGACCGACCAGTAGAGTGCATCTTCGGGCAGGCCGGCTAAGGCGCAATGGCGGGCCAGCTGCAGAACAACGTCGGGATGGAGGATTTCGCCACTTTCCGTCAAGGCCCGCACGACCCTCTCGTGCATGCGGGCGCGGTTCGAAGGACCGATCTCCGAATACATCGCGCTGGCGACGAGCGCGTGCACGAACCGCATGGAGCGGCGCACCGATCGCACCTCAATGAGGATCCCGGCGGCCACGGCGGCATCGAGAGCTCCGAGCACCGTCGTTTCCTGCAGATCGAGGGTCTCGAGAAGGAGGTCCTCTGGGAATTCCAGTCCGAGAACGGATGCGGCCGCCAGCACGTCGAACACGTCTTCGCCGAGAGCCCGTACCCGGCTCCAGACAACCTCGCGAAGGCTGGGCGGGACGCCATCGGGCAGCACCATCGTCGGGCGACCCCGCTGCCCCTCAGGCGCGCTGGCGGCCCGGCCCAGGTCTACCCAGTGACGGACGAGCTGCGAAGCGTAAAGGGGATTTCCCGCGGTCTCGTCCCGCAATCTCCCGGTGATACGGCGAAGCTCAGGATCCGGTGCCGCCCGCGTGGCCGCGACGACCAGCTCAGCCAGCTCGACCTCGTCCAGACCCGTCAAATGGAGGTGAGTGACCTCGCCTCGCTCGAGCTCGGCGAGGGTCGTTCGCAGCTGGTCTGATACCCGCTCCCCCGGATCGCGACGACTCACGAGAACCAGGACCGGAGCGTCAGCCAACGTCCGGGCGAGTTGCCGGAGGAGGAGCAGGGCGGTCGGTTCTGCCCACTGCAGGTCGTCGAGCATCAGGACCAGGGGTCGACGGCTCGCAATCCGGCGCAGGAGATCAACGGCGGCGTCGAACGCGAGGAACCGTTCGGTGGCGTCGTCCGATCCGGTCGGGGCAGGCGTGGTCACGCGGGTGGCCAACCGGGGGCAGAGCCGTGTGAGTTCGCCACCAACGTGCGTCACATGCTCTGTCAGAAGGTCGAGGGATGCATTCTCGACACACGTGTCGAGAATGGTTCGGAACGGTTCGAGCGGCACGCCTGTCTCGTCGCAGCGCCCGTAGAGGACGGTCGCCAGAGCAGTGGACGTCACTGAGTTGGCGAACTCGGCGAGCAACGTCGTCTTGCCCATCCCGGCCTCACCGCCCACCACGACGCACCGGAGGCCGGACTCACCCACCAAGGCCAGCTGAGTCCGGAGCATCTCCTGCTCGGTGGCACGGCCGACGAACGCGACGCGGTGGGCCAGGCTGGCCGGCAGCGGTACGTCCACTACCCCGATTGACGCAGGCGACTCACGGTCATCGTCGACACCGCTCCAACCGGTCGCCACCCGACGTTCGATCCGGATGGCCTCGGATGACGGCTCAGTGCCGAACTCTTCGACGAGCAGCGATCGGTAAGTCTGGAAGGCACGTAAGGCATCGGCCTGCCGACCAGCGAGCGCGAGGGCCCGGATGAGCAGGCCCCGCGACCGATCGCGGTACGGATAGTGCCCGATCTGGACCTCGGCAGCGGCGATTGCGTCGGTGGCCCGGTGGACCGAGATCAGTTGCTCGACGTAGTTGTCGACGCTGGCGGCGTGGATCTCGGTGAGGCGCGCGGTCTCGGCCCTGGCCCACTCCTCACCCTGGAATTCCTCGAGAACAGGTCCCGTCCACAGCTTGAGCGCTTGCTCCAGCGCCTCCAGCTTGTGGGTTGTCTTGTCTGCATCCGCCAGGGCTGTGCAGAACTGAAGGGCATCGACGTCGCCCTCCAATGAGTAGCCCGTGCTCGTCGTGCGCAGCGTGGCCGGGCCGATGGTGGTGCGGAGGCGCGACACCGTCGTCCTGAGTGCTCCGGTTGTGACACCGAGCACGTCGGCGAGCCACTCCGTGCGCAACTGTCGCGGCGCATGTACGGCGAGGATCCCGAGCAGCCGACGCTGGCTTGCGCTGGGCACGTCGACAACCGATCCATCGGGCGTCACCCCGTACACTGCACCGAGCACGTGGACGGAGGCTGACCTCGAACCCCGGTTGCTCACGTCACCAGTGTCCCATCTGATCCGAAGTCGCCTCGGTCTGCTCGTGCCGTCAGAAGTCTTGAAGGGCCGGCGCCGCGCATCGGCCCGGCGCCTGGGATTCAGCTCCGCGCGGTGCTCAACAAACTCGTGCGGACCGCGGAGTTAGCGCAATATATCGTCGTACTAGGAAAGATATGATCAAGAATCCTCAACAGTTACCGACATAGTTGTATAGCCATCATTTTGTTGGTGTAGGGCAAGCAGTCAGACTCGAGGTGCACCTCGTGGTGCAGATGCGGAATAAGCGGACCTTGTCCATCGTCGCGGCATGCGGTATCGCATTGGCGATCGGCGGAGGTGCCTATGCGTTCACGGCGTCGAATACCGTCCCTGCCACGACCGCCGGAGCGGGAGCGGGAGCCGTCTCGGGCTACACCGTGACCAACCTGCACTACGCCCTGGACGCGACGACGCCGGCCAATATCGATTCGTTGACGTTCACGATCAACCCGGCAGTTCCGAGTACGGGTTCAGGGAAGGTCATCATCTCAGCTGCACTGAGTACCGGTGGCCCCACGAATTACACCTGTACGACCGACTCCGCCTGGTACCACGGTCACGTGCGCGACGATCCTCCCGACTCAGCTCACGGCAACACTGTTGACAGGCGTGACGGTCGTCGCAGCGCAGTAGCAGCGGCGAGATGACGCGGCTCAACGAGACGAGGACACGGGCGTGGTGGAGCGGATGGGGTCGGCGTCGCCACGCCCGCGTCCTTGGAATGCAGCCGAGGAGGCCCGTAAGGGCTCATGAGATCGTACCGAGCAAAGTTGGTCGCCCTCATCGTTGCTGCTGCGGTCCTCTTCGGAGTGTGGACCTTCTTCGCTCCAACGAAGCTGGGCGGGACGTCGACCTATTCGGTCACCGACGGCATCAGCATGAACCCGTTGCTGTACAAGGGCGACTTTGCGGTGATCCGTGCGCAGTCGAGCTATCACGTGGGCGAAGTCGTCCTCTACCAGAGCCAGATCCTGCACAAGCCGGTACTTCATCGCATCATTTTGATTCAGAACGGCAACTACTTCTTCAAGGGGGACAACAATGATTTCGTTGATCCTGGGTACGCCACTCGAAGCGAGCTCATCGGAGCGCTCTGGTTTCACGTCCCTCACGCCGGAGCGGTTCTCGGTTGGTTCGGCGTGCCGGCGACATGCATCCCTGCTGGCTGGATTCGCGGCCATGGTCGTGGTCCTCACCGGTGCCAAGACATCGAAGGGTGGCCGGCGCCGGCGCCGGCGCGGCCGGTCGCCGCCGCGTCTGGGACCGGCTGTCGCACACCATGACCCGCGAATCGGCGCCGAGTCAGGGGAACGGATCGCCCGGAACCGGCGAGCGGCGCTCCGCAACGGGATCCCGGGTCGGACACGACAAGACCTGAGCAGGAGCGGAGGTCTGGTATCCGCATGACTCCTCAGCAAGTCGCGGCGCGTCGTGCCCCCTCCTACTTCGAGGGCCCGAAGTCAACCTTGATAGCCCTTTGCATCCTGGGGTTGCTCGCAGTGCTCTTTCTCGGCATTGGCTACAGCCGACCGCTCCTCCGGACAGCTCCACTGACGAACGCGTACCGGCAGACCGGGACCTTTTCCTACTCAGCAGCGGTAAACGCCCCCACAGCGGTGTATCCGTCAGGGGCCGTCAAAACGGGTGATCCCGTCTACCCGAGCCTGGTGAGTTCGCTCGGGCTGAACTTCAAGTACCACTTTGCGTCGCCGCTTCCGCATCACGTCACGGGCACCATTGAGCTCCGAACACTCGTGCTCTCGAGTACCAACACCTGGAAGAGCCTCTCCACCGGAACGGCCGCTGCGCCATTCGCCGGTGATACGGCGTCTGTTTCCACCACGTTGGCCTTGGCCGGTCTCTATGCCTTGATCAACACCGTGTCGGCGCAGTCAGGTGTTGCCGGAGCCAACTACGCCGTCGATGTTCAGCCTGTCGTACGCATCTCGGGCACTGTGGCCGGCAATCCGATCCGGGCAACATTCTTGCCCGTGCTTCCCTTCCAAGTGGCCCCGACCGCGCTCACCCTCGATGTCCCCGTTGCGCCCGCTCCGCCGGGAGCAACCTACGTCGCCCCGACCGCCGCCTCAGCGCTGGCGGCGGGCCTCAACCCGACGCAGTCCGGAAGCGTTCCCCACATCTACCCCAATCTGGTCTCGGTGCTGAAGTACGAGGTCCGGGTCTCGCTGCTCCGCTACGTTCGGCATCGTGTTTGCAGTACTGGCAGTCCTCGTGGCGGTGCTGCACGACGTCCTGCGCCGCCGCAAGACGGTGCGAAGCGACGAGGAGCTGATCGCCAAACAGGTCGGCTCGCTGATCGTCCCGGTCGACAGGCTGACCGACACTGAGGGGTCAGCGCGGCTGGTCGTCCTCGACTTCGCTCATCTCGCCGGACTCGCCCGCTATCTGGAGCGGCCCATCCTCTACGAGATGCGGGATGGACACCGTCGCTACGAGGTCGACGACGAGACTCGTCGGTACGTCTATCAGCCAGCGTCGGAACTGAGCACTTCCTCCGACGCCACCGGCCCAACCGGGCGCGCCGGGGACGATTCGGGCCTTTGGTCCGAGAGCGACCGTCAGGAGCATCGCGCCAGAGAGGTCGAAGCAGGTGCCGCGACGCGTCTAGGCATCTCCGTCGGCCACGGCACGTGCTCGCGGCCAGGGTCTGTGCCGGCATCGTCGTCCTCCTGGTCACGGTCACCTTGGTGACGAGGTTCACCGCCAGCACCAACGTCCCGACGAGCAGGGTCGGCACCAGTGCCCAGACCCGTCTGATCATGCAACTGGCCCCGGCGGGTTGCAGTTCGCTCAGCCTGACCGTCCTGGTGCAAGGATCTGGGACGTTCTCGAACAGTCAATCGCACGCGCTCGTGCTCGGCACAGCGGGCTCGAACACGATTACCGACACCGGTTCCGGCAATTGCATCGTGGGAGGAGCCGGGGCGGACAGCACGACCGGCTACTGCCACTGACATCTGCATCACCGGGCCGACCCTCAACGTCGCAAATCCGTGCCCTGTCGCCGCTCCGACGCTCACCTTTGCGATATCTGGAACGCAGCCGACCACGGCAACCGCCGGCACCGCCTTCAACGTCACCGTCCATGCGCTGAGCAATGGCGCCCTCGACACGACCTACACCGGCGCCCACGCGCTTACGTGGGGCGGCGCCAACGCCAGCCCGTCCGGAGCGGTCGCCACCCTCCCGAGCCCCACGTGGGCCAGTGGCAGCGTGACCATTCCGATCACCCTTGTTGCGGCAGACACCGAGACCCTCACCATGACCGACGGGACGGCCCGCAACCTCACGTTTGCACCGATCACGATCAAGACAGGCACGGCGGCTCGCCTGGCCTTTACCGGCATCAACCCGGCTCCCGTGACTCTCCCCTGCTACTTCACCTGCCCGCTCACCGGTTTCGGCCGCGGCACCACCGCCACGTTCACCGTGTCCGTCACCGATGCCGAGGGAAACGTCGAGTCGGCCATCGGGAACAGCCATACGGTGACGTTCACGTTCGCCAACGCGGGTCCGGGAGCGTCCGGCACGCCTACCGGCGCCCAGACATTCCCTGCCACGGGGGCCGCCGTGTCGCCGCGGTTCACATTTACGTCCTCCTCGAGCAGCTCGTGGACCACAGCCACGTTGACGCTCGCCGCGAACGGTAGCTACACGTCAGCCACCGCAGCAATTTCCCAATAGGGCTGGTGACCGCTGGCCAGGCCGGTGGCCAGCTTCGTCGATGACGCGGGTTCCTACGCGACTATCCGAGACCAAGGGTCGTCAGTAGGTCCGGCAGCCGACCAATTCCTTCGATGACGTAATCCGGTTCTGGACGAGTCTGAGACAGCTCGCGTTCGTCGAACTTTCCGGTGCGGACGAGCACACCAGAGATGCCGGCGGATTGGGCTCCGAGCACGTCCGCATGTATGTCGTCACCGACCATCACGGCTTCACCGGCGACAATGCCCATTTGTCGTAGGGCCGAGTCGAAGAATTCCCGTGACGGTTTCCCGAAAACCGGGATCTCCACATGCGCCGCTGCCTCGATACCGAGGATGAACGCACCCATGTCAAGGGCCGAACCGTTCGCGGTCTGAAAGCGCGTATTTCTGTTGAGCGCGACGACTGGGATCCCGTCGTGAGCCAGCTTGAACACGGTGTCGAACTCCCGGTAACCCATGCTCGGACCGGCACCGCCGAGCAACACCACCCGAGCAGACGAGGGATCGGAGGTTTGGATCACCTTCGCGAGCTCTTCCTCCAGGGATCCCTCATTGATGACGAGGCATGGGTCACGCCCGTGGTGCTCGACAAGGAAATCCGCCGCGCTCGAAACAGCCGTCGAGATCTGGGCCGGATCGATCGGCAGGCCCGCGTCGGCCAAGATCGCTGCGATCTGATGCCGGGATTTCGACGACGTGTTCGTCACGAGTCTGAACCGCATCGCTGACTCCCGGAGCCATCGGAGGCACTCGGCAGCACCGGGCAGAGGTTTCCAGGACACGGTCAACACACCATCGATGTCAATGAGCACGCCCTTCAACGCTGACGGCCTTCTCGTTGAGTGGTCGTCACTCCTCGATCGGCCGACAGCATCGCTTCGCATCCTCCACCTCCTCCTGCCGTCCGCTCAAGAACGTGTCCACGGACGACTGCGAGGCATCCGTCCGTGTGCCGAGGGGACCGCAGAGACCGACTCGTCCAGGTTGTCCATACTCGATAGACATGGAGCGGCACGTGCATTACGACGGAGAGGGCTCGTGCCGATACCTGAGCAAGGCAAGCATGCACCAGATGCCCTCGATCACACCGAAGGGCCATGCTCCGCTGAAGAATCCGTAGCTGCTGGAAAGCGCGCACCCGAGAGCGAACAAGAGGACGTAGCGCCTTCCTCGACCCTCGAGGGCGTACATGATCATCATGAAGGTCAAGACGATGACGCCATAGAGCGTGAGTGCGGACATCCGCGGACGCTAAAGCGGACTCAGCTGTGTCATCTGGTGGAGCCGATCGTGCCTGCGCGTTTCGGCGACCTTCCTTCAGAGCCGGTCCGTTGCCCCGTGGCATCAACTTTCAGCACGGGGCCCGCTGCCAGCAAGCTCAATCGTGTTCTCAGATGTCTTTGAACACCGCGGTGCTGTTTTCGGTCGTCTTCGCGACGGGAAAGTTGAAGCCGCACTTCGGGCACGGCTCCTCGAGCACTTTCTGTTCCGACGCGAGGTCGTATTCCTTGTCCTGAAGGGTTCCGCACGTCGGGCAAATGCGGAGCAGCCTCGTCGCCTTGAGCTCGAAGTTGGTGATGATGTCCTCCATGATGGCGCCATTGGCCGCCCACTCCTTGGCGTGCTTGTGGTACGTGTCCATGTGCCAATCGTTGACGGCCTCCTTGGACGACCACATGGAGATCTCGTTGTACCAACCAGGTTCGTCGGGGTGCTCCCACCAGGTCAGATGGATGAAACCTGGCTTTGTCATGAGGTGATGGCGGACGTCACTGAAAACCGTACGAAACTTGTCGTAGGCGTCGGGGCTCGAGAACCGGACCCGCTGCATGCTGAGGTACATAGCTGGTGCTTCTCCTTGGACGTGATGGTTGGGGGATGGCGCTCAGGGGCTGACGCCCTCGACTTCGACGGCGGAGCCGACCTTGCGGGCAACCTCCTTGACCAGGTCCCCCTCCACCACCTGACGCCACCGCACGGGCTGGTCCGGGCGGACGACGATCACGTGCTCGACCGAACGGGCTTCGGCCGCAGCAGCGATGGTTTTCGCCGGCTTGCGCGAGACGGCGATCTGGCCCCAGGCCTCCACGCCGCTCTTTTCGAGCGAAGCCACCGCCGACTCGACGATCTCGCGCTGTTCGGCCATCTCCCTGCGACTCGGCATCAGGCCCGGGTTCTGGAGTCCCAGACCCGAGCCGTACAGGCGGGCGATTGTCACCACCGCCACCGGCCGGCCCCCGGCGAGCCGCAGCGCCGAGCGTATGGCCGCCCCGGGAATGCCCACTCCATTCGCTGCGATCAATACGGCCGCCTGTTGTTGGGGCTGCTTGTCGAATTTGCGCCTCCCGAACTTGCGCCGGACGGGAGAACCTCTGAAGGCCTCTGGGGCCGTCGGCGCCATCGTCACAGCTCCGTCTCCCCCATGCCGGACAACGTCGGGATCGTGCCTTCGGGCACCACTGTCGGCTCGGGCATGCCACCGAAGTCGACACCGCCGGGCGACCCCACCACGAGTGGCATCTCGTCGGAGGGTGCAATGCCGTGTCGCTTGTCGCTCACCTTGCGCCACCAGTAGAGCGGGACATAGGCCGCCACAATCACCAGACCCAGGATGTAGAGGAAATGGCCCTGTCCAGGACCTACCACGATGTCGGGCGAGTTCCAACCGCCGACGAAGTAGTCGAAGGTCAAGAACATGGCCACGGCGAGCGCCACCCAGCGGAACCACCCCGGCATGCGGAAGGGGCTTACCTTCTGGGGCCGGAACTGGCGCATGATGAAGTACCCGTACATTGAGGCGCAGACCGCCACCAGGTAGCCCACGTTCGAGAAGATGTAGATGCGCACCGGCGAGCCGAAGAGGCTCACGATGAGCGCGCAGACCACGTTAAATGCCATGGCCCGGTCCGGCACGTGGTGCTTGTTCTGGTGCTCGAAGAACTTCGGGAGCAGCCGATCCTCGGAGGCCTGGAACAACGATCGGGCCACGCCCATGATGGCGTTGAGCACGGAGAGCACGAGGGCGAAGATGAGCGGGATGCCGATGACGTATTTCACCCAGGCAGCATTTCCGAAGATGTGGTCGCAGAAGCTTGTGTACAAGGTAAGCGGGTCGGCCGTCTTCAGCGAGGCCCCGAGGACTCCCACGAAGACGATGGCCGTTCCGATGTAGACGAAGACGCCGTAGAGGCCCTCGGCCGTCAGGGCGATCTTGGCGTCACGGGCGGGGTCACGGCACTCGCCGATGTAACAGGCCGCCGCCTCCATGGCGATGGCATTCCATGAGATCACGAAGATCCAGGCCAGGAAGAACACGGTCCCCGACGTCGCAGGGCTGGCGTAGTGGAAGCCCGAGATGTTCGACCAGTGGAACGTGGACGGCTTGAAGATCGGGAGGATGATCAGCAGCGTCAGGGGCACCATGGAGGTGACCCCCAAAATGGTGGCAAACGTGGCCCCGAGCTTTATCCCGAACGAGCACAGGATGTACAGCCCGATCAATCCGACGAAGGTGATGACAAGCACGCCCATGGACACGGGCGTGCCCAGCGTGCCGAGCGGCGAGAAGCTGCGGCCGAGGGGCACGTGGAAGAGGACGGCGATGTAGCCCGCCGCCAACAACATGTTGATGGGCGCCACGGGAAACCACCCGAGCCAGTAGCCCCAGCTCGATACGCCACCGATGTGCTTGGCCGTCGTGTGCCCGAGCGGTTCGAAACTGTCGTAGGCATACGAGGGCATGCCGCCCGTCCGGTGCGGGAGCAACGCTGCCAGCTCGCCCATGCACAGGCAGACGATGAGACCGATGACCACCACCAATGCGATGGCGGGAATGGCGGCGGCACCCATGGACGACACCGCAAATGGAACGATACCGGTCACCAGAATGGTGCCGGCTAATCCGATGACGAAGGCGCCCCACCAGTTCGTCCCTCGGCTCAGAGAGGTGGCGATCTCCGGTGGGCTCGTCACAGTGCCTTGTTCACTCATAGGGTCTCCTCGTCGGGTCGGAGCGGGTGGCTATTGCTGTTTGTCTTGGTCAGTTGGAACATTCAAAAGGCGCTCAGGTAGCGATCGAGCTCCCAGGGCGTGACCTCACTGTGGGAGGCCCGTACCTCGTCTCGCTTCACCGACACGAAGTAGTCGAGGTAGTCCCCATCGGGCGTCTTTCCGAGCCCGTCGCGCAGCGCCTTGTCGATTTCGAGATGGTCCAGGGCATGCCAGAGCGTCATGGGCATCGTGCGCAAACCGCGCTCGGCTGCTTCAAGCGGGGACAGGGCCAACAAATTGAGGTCGCAGGGGTCACCGGGGTCGATGTCCTTGGAGATGCCGTCCAAGCCCGCCGCGATCAGCGCGCTCATGGCCAGATACGGGTTGGCCGAGCCGTCGATGCACCGATCCTCGACCCGGCCGGGTTCGGGCACCCGCAACATGTGGGTTCGGTCGTTGCCGCCGTACGTGGCGTAGGACGGCGACCATGCAGCGCCCGAGTTGGGTGCGGGTGCCGCCAGTCGCTTGTACGAGTTCACCGTCGGGCAGGCCACCGCGGCCAGCGCCTCGGCGTGCTCGAGGAGACCTCCAATGAAGGAGTACCCGAGTGACGAGACGCCCAGGCCTCGCCCATCCTCCGTGTCGGCGAAGAGCTCCTCGCCGCCCTCGCTCCACAAGCTGAGGTGCATATGCAGTCCGTTACCGGTCAGGTTGGTAAACGGCTTGGGCATGAACGTGGCCAGCATCCCCGCCTGCGCCGCCAGGCTGTGGACCATGTAGCGAAAGACGATGACCCGGTCCGCTGTGGTCAACGGATCGGCGTAGCGAAAGTTCTGCTCGAACTGGCCGTTGGCATCCTCGTGGTCGTTGGCGTAGTTGGACCAGCCGAGGGCGTTCATGTGGCGCGACACCGAGGTGAGGTGGTCGAACATGCGGGTGAGCGCCCGGGCGTCGTAACACGGCGCCTTCGCCTCGTCCATGGGGTCCGCCACCGTGATGCCGCCTCCGGGCGTGCGTCGGACGAGGAAATACTCCGCCTCTGCACCGACTCCCATGACGTAGCCCGCCTCGGCGAGCCGCTCGACCTGGCGCCGCAAGATGACACGGGGGGCGTAGGGCCACGGCTCCCCCAGGACGTAAGGATCGCACTGAATGATCCCAAGACCCGGCTGCCAGGGGGCGGGCATGTAAGAACTCAGGTCCGGCATGGCCAAGATGTCGGGCGATGCCGGTGTCTGGCCCATGGGTCCTGCCGCAAACCCGGCGAACCCGGCCCCATCGGCCAGCAGTCCCTCGATGGCCGAGACCGGCACCATCTTGGCGCACGGCTTGCCGTGCATGTCCACGAACATGGCGAAGAGAAACTCGACGCCGTCGCTCCGCGTTGCTTCCGTCAGCTCCGCAGCATTCGTGATCGAGGTGGCTTCTCGCTCCAGTGTGCTCGTCAGGACAACCACCTCCACGGTGTGCTCGTTGTGCGTGTTCTGTCAACGATGTTGCCCCATGGGAAACCGCAAATGGTTACGTGCCGATTAACAACTCGGTGCGGGCGGCCTTGAAACAGAGACGTAATCCAGCGGTTTGGGCAGTTGCATATTCCTCCACAGCGTTTCTTGACAGGCAACTTCCGCGGGTCATAATGAAGGCTCAGGATGAGACTTCGAGCGCTGCGGTACCGCGCCGACTCAGACGAGAGCCTTACGAAAGAGAGCGCAGTGAGCGAGCCAGCATCTGAGCGCAGCACCCTGCACCGCTACGCCCACCGGGCGGCCTATGACCGCGAGACGATCGATGCCATCCTCGACGAGGGCTTCGTCTGCCACGTGGGTCTGTGCACCGACAACGGCTTTCCGGTGGTCATTCCGCTCGCCTACGGGCGGGACGGCGACCATGTCTACCTCCACGGCTCCGCTGCCAGCCGGCTCTTCCGCGGCGCCAAAGGCGAAAAGGTCGAGATCTGCATGACCGTGACCTTCGTTGACGGGCTGGTCGTCGCTCGGTCCACCTACAACACCGACATCAATTACCGGTCGGTGGTGATCCTCGGCAGCGCGACCGAGGTGAAAGATCTCGACGAGAAGGACCGCGGGCTGAGCCTGATGGTGGAGCACATCATTCCCGGGCGCAGCGCCGACGCCCGCCGGCCCACCGAGAAGGAACTGCGCAGCACCATGCTTCTGCGCCTCCCCCTGGCCGAGTCGCTCGGCCAAGGTGCGCACCGGCTTCCCGCTCGACGAGGATGAGGATTACGACCTCGAAATCTGGGCCGGGATCATCCCCATGACCACCGTCACGGAGGCGCCGATCCAAGACCCAGCGCTCCGCGTGGCCACCGAAGTGCCGTCCTACGTCGAGCGCTACCGCCGCCCCGTCCCCGTGGGAGCGCCCTGACGTGTGTGGCGTGATCGGGCTGCTTCTTCGTGACCCGAGCCTCGAGCCAGAGCTCGGGACGCTCCTCGTGCCCATGATCGAGGCGCTCGACGAGCGTGGGCCCGACTCCTCGGGCATCGCGCTCTATACCGAGCGTCCCACGGGTTTGGGGCCCGAGTTCACGGGGCCGACGCTGCGTGTGTCGCTGGGAGCCGATGTCCCCGTGGATTGGCTTGACCTCGGCTGCGCCCTCCTCGATATCTGCCCCACCGCCGACCTGCGGCGCTTCGGTGCAGGCGCCGTGATCGACGTGCCCGAGGCCTCGCTCGAGCTGGTCGAGGCAGTGCTGGCCAAGCAGTGGCCCGAAGTCCGCATTCTCGGCACGGGCTGGAACCTGCGCGTCCTGAAGGACACCGGCCGACCCACAGACACCTGTGCTCGGTATGCCGTTCGGGACTGGGAGGGATACCTCGCCATCGCCCACACCCGTATGGCCACCGAGTCGGCCGTCACCGTTCTGCATTCGCACCCCTTCGTGCCCGACCGCGACCTCTGCGTCGTGCACAACGGATCTTTCTCCAACTACGCCACCATGCGCCGGAGACTCCAGGACGAGGGCGTCATCTTCGATTCGGACAACGACTCGGAAGTGGGCGCACGCTTCCTGGCGACCCGCCTCGCCCTGGGCGATGACCTCGAGGAGGCGACTCGCTGGGTCATGAAGGAGATGGACGGCTTCTTCACCCTCGTCATCACCAGCGCGGACGGCATGTCGGTCGTGCGCGACGCATTCGCCTGCAAGCCGGCCGTCGTGGCCGAGACCCCCCGCTACGTGGCGGTGGCCTCCGAGTACCGCGCCCTGGCCGAGTTGCCCGGCATCACCGAGGCCGTCGTCTTCGAGCCCCAACCCGAGGAGGTCTACACATGGACACGTTGAGCCCGGCAGGCACCCTCGACTGCGACATGCTGGGAACTCGCTCGGTGAACGCGGCGCTGCGTGCGCTCGGACCCGGCGCAGCCGTCGCCGTTGCCGCCCCACGCGGGCGGCACAATCTGGCCGTCGGCCTCGACCAAAACATCTCGGTGCACGTCGAGGGCAACGCTGGCTACTTCCTGGGGGGCTTATGCGGCACGAGGGACGGCGAGGGCCCCGACATCACGGTGGACGGCTTCGTGGGCTGGTCCGTGGGTGAGAACCTAATGGGCGGAACCATCCGAGTACGCGGGAGCGCGTCGCAAAGCGCCGGGGCCAGCGCCCGGGGCGGCCGCATCTTCGTCGAAGGTCACGCCTCGCTGCGTGCCGGCATCTCACTCAAGGGCGCGACGGTCGCCATCGCTGGCGACGCCGGCGCCATGACCGGCTTCATGGCGCAGGCCGGCACCATCTTGATCGGGGGCGACGCCGGCCACGCCCTGGGCGACTCGCTCTACGAGGCTGTGATCTACGTGCACGGCTCCATCGCGTCGCTTGGCGCCGATGCGGTGGTCGAGGAACTCAGCGACGATGACATCCTTATCCTGAAGCAACTGGTCGAGGACACTGGGTTCGACCACATCGAGCCCGAGCGCGTGACCAAGGTGGCGTCGGCTCGTCAGCTCTACCACTTCACCACCCACAACCACAGCGCCTACTGATGGCCACCGGCGAATCCGATCCGACCACAAGCGACCCGGAGAACCACAGCTTCCCGCCCAACGTCATTGCACGCGTCCACGAGATGGCCGGCAGCGGTCACTACCCCATCCGCGGCCTCGGTGCCCGGCGCAAACTCCCGACATTCGACGACCTGGTGTTCTTGACTGCGTCAGTCAGCCGTTATCCGCTCGAGGGCTACCGCGAACGCTGCGACACGGCAACGACGCTCGGTACCCGGCACGCCAGCAGGCCGATCCAATTGCAGATCCCGATCACCATCGCCGGCATGAGCTTCGGTGCGCTCTCCGCATCGGCCAAAGAGGCCCTGGGGCGTGCTGCCACCGAGGTGGGCACGAGCACCACCACCGGCGACGGCGGCATGACGTCCGAGGAGCGCAAAGCCTCCGACCAGCTCGTGTACCAAGTCCTCCCCTCTCGCTACGGCTTTGACCCGGCCGACCTGCGCCAGGCCGACGCCGTCGAGATCGTGGTCGGCCAGGGGGCCAAGCCCGGCGGGGGCGGCCTCCTGCTCGGCCAGAAGGTCAATGAGCGGGTCGCCCACATGCGTACCCTGCCTCCCGGCATCGACCAGCGCTCGGCCTCCCGCCACCCCGACTGGGTCGGCCCCGACGACCTCCGGATCAAGATCGAAGAGCTGCGCGAGGCCACCGAATGGGCGATCCCCATCTACGTGAAGATCGGGGCCACCCGAGTCGACCATGACGTAAAGCTCGCCGTGGCCGCCGGCGCAGATGTCGTGGTTGTCGACGGCATGCAGGGCGGTACCGCGGCCACCCAGGATGTCTTCATAGAGCACGCCGGCATCCCAACGCTGCCAGCGGTGCGCATGGCGGCCGAGGCGCTGCGCGACATCGGCATGCGCGACCAGGTGCAGTTGGTCGTCTCGGGTGGCATCCGCTCGGGCGCTGATGTCGCGAAGGCCCTCGCCCTCGGTGCCGACGCGGTCTCTCTCGGCGTGGCCGCCCTCCTCGCCCTGGGCTGCAATAGCGCCACCTACCGCAACGCCGCCGGCACGTCCCTCGACGTCAGCGCCGACTACGCCGCACTCGGCACCAGGCCAGGCCACTGCGCCCACTGTCACACCGGCTGCTGCCCTGTCGGCATCACCACCCAGGACCCCGCGCTCGAAGCGCGGCTCGATCCAGTCCACGCCGCCGGCGCGGTGGCCAACTACCTCCGTGCTCTCACCATGGAGGTCACCGCGCTGACCCGGGCTTGTGGGAAGTCCAGCGTGCATCACCTCGAGCCCGATGACCTTGCCGCGCTCGACGGTGGAGGCGGCCGCCATGGCCCGGGTTCCTCTGGCCGGTACCGGCTGGATTCCGGGCTGGCCTTCGTGACCGCGTCCATGGATTTCCCCCGTACGGCCGAAGTCGTGGTGATCGGCGGCGGGGTGGCGGGTCTCAGCACAGCCCGGGCCCTCGTCGAACTCGGCGTGACCGACGTACTGGTGCTCGAGCGCCGGACAGTCGGCTCCGGCGCCAGCGGCAGATCGAGCGGCATCGTGCGCTGCCATTACGGCGTCGCTTCGCTGGCCGCCATGGCCTGGCGCGCTCTGCCCGTGCTCGAGCAGGCCACCCAGATCCTCGGTGCCCCGTCCGGCTATACGAAGACGGGCTACCTCGTCGGGGTCGGGCCACCGAACATCGGCGCGCTCCGGGCCAATGTGACCATGCAGCGCTCCCTCGGCATCCCGGTCGAGCTCGTAGGCCACGAGGAGGCCCACGAGCTGTGGCCGGGCGCCCGGCTCGACGAGTTCGCCGAGTTCGCATACGAGCCCCACGGCGGTTACGGCGACGGGCACCAGACCGCCATGGCATTCGCTCACGCGGCTCGCCGCGGCGGGGCCAGTCTGCGTCAGCACACCGCTGTCGCCGCGTTGGACATCACGGCGGAAAGAGTCCGCGGCGTGATCCTGACAGATGGCACCCGCATCGGTGCCGCCCATGTCGTCCTGGCTGCCGGCCCGTGGTCGGTCCAACTGGCCGCCGGAGCCGGTATCGACCTGCCCGTGCGGGCCCAGCGGGCCCAGATCCTCCTCGTCGACCCGGGTCGGCCGCTCGGGCCGCTGCCCGTGTTCTCCGACCTCGTCTCGCTCCAGTATGTGCGCACCGAAGGCGCAGGGCAGATCCTCTTGGGCGACTCCGACCACTCCGACCCCGAGTGGTCGGACCCCGACGTCTATCGCGAGCGGGTAACCGACGACGAACTGGCCACCGCGATCCCCAAGTTCACCCACCGCTTCCCCGCCTTCGACCGGGCCGCTCTGGCCTCCTCTTATGCCGGTTGCTACGACGTCACGCCCGACTACAACCCGATCATCTCGGCCGCACCGATCGACGGGCTGTGGCTGTGCACAGGTTTCTCGGGCCACGGCTACAAAATCAGCCCCTCGACAGGCGAGCTGGTGGCCGATCTCATCACGCGTGGGACCAGTCGGTACGCCGACATACATCACCGCGACTTTCGATGGGAACGTTTCGCCGAGGATGCGCCGCTGGTCAGTTCCCACCCCTACGTGGGGGCGGGCCAGATGCGCTGAGGCACATGGGCAACCGTGGCCCCTCTCCCCGGGAGCATAAAGTGACGATCCGTGGCCACTCGCCGGACCGCCCAATCCCAGACTGCACGCTCAGGCGCCCGGACGCCTCAGGGCGCCAAGGGCAAGGCCGCCGTCAAGACCGCCACCCGCACGACAAAGAAGGCCCAGGCCGCGTCCAAGACCGTGGCGATCGATAACGCCGGCACCCAAGAGGGCGATGGTCATCTGGGCCAGGTCATCGCCAACCATGTACGGGCCAGGCGTCTCGAGCTCGGCCTCAACGTGGGCCAGCTTGCCGAGCGGACCGGGATCTCCAAAGGGATGCTGTCCAAGATAGAGAACGCACAGACGTCTCCCAGCCTCTCCACGCTCGAGCGCCTGGCGGGTGCACTCGACATGCCCGTCACGTCGCTCTTCCGCGGCTTGGCCGAGGAACGCGATGCGGTGTTCGTCAAGGCAGGCAGCGGCCCCGAGATCGTGCGCAAGGGGACGCGTGCCGGCCACACCTACGAGCTGTTGGGCAGCTTGCGCGGGCCGTACAAGAGGGTGGAGCCGCTCCTTGTCAAGCTGGACAACGAGACCGAGGTCTTCCCCCTCTTCCAGCATTCGGGGATCGACATCCTCTACATGCTCAACGGCGTCATGGAATACGGCTACGGGCGGCAGCGCTACAAGATGGAAAGGGGTGACACCCTGCAGTTCGAAGGTGACATCCCTCATGGGCCCACCATGCTCGTCAAGCTGCCCATCCGTTTTCTCTCCATCACCATCTACAACGGCGAGCGCGGCTGAGCTGCCGTGACCGGGCTCTCCTGCCCGGTCACGCCAACGACCCGTCCGGTGGGGATGACCGAGCCACCGGACGTCAACAGTTCACACGATGGATACGCACCAACCCTTGCCTCGGCGGCCGACTTCCGTTCACTATTGGTGAACAAGGTTTCCGGAGGAGAGAGTGCACCATGGCGACAGACCTCGAGCAATTCGTTGACCAACCCGGGCGAGTCGAAGCGGTGGCCGAGGTCGCTCGCCGCATCGACGCAGAGGGCATCACCTACGTGTACTTCCAGTTCGTCTCTGTCACCGGCCGGGTCATGGGCAAGGGCATCCCTGCGGCCCACTGGTCGACGGTCGCCACAAAAGGGTTCCAGCTCGTCTACGGCGCGACGGCCAACCTGTTCACCGACCGCCACGGCCAGTATCTCGGTTATGGACCCGAGGCGGCCGAGCTGGTCGGCCTGCCCGATGTCGACACGTTCTGTCCGCTTCCTTGGGATCGCAAAGTCGCGCGCGTCTTTTGCACCCTCTTTCGCGGTCGAGAGGAAAGGGTTGATCCCGGCTCCTTCTTGAGCTCGGACTGCCGCGGCAATCTGCGTCGCCTCCACCAGGAGTTCACGGCCGAGACGGGGCTGCATCTGCGCGCCGGGTGCGAACCCGAGATGATGTGGCTCAAGACCAATCCCGACGGCACGCCCTCGGTCGAGGGGGTCACGAAACCGTACTGCTACCACATCGACCAGTTCTCGGAGCTGCAGCCGGTGATTCATAGAGTCATCGAGTACGCCACCGCCATGGGGCTCGACATGATCCAAGGAGACCATGAGGACGCCCCGGGGCAGCTGGAGCTGAACTTCACCTTCGACCGAGCCGAGGTCACGGCGGATCGCCTCACCACCTACCGGCAGGTATGCCGCCAAGTCGGCCGCGAATTCGACTTGTTTCCCTGCTTCATGCCCAAGCCCTTCATGGGGGTCTCGGCGAACGGCTGCCACCACAACATCTCGCTATGGGAGGACGACGTCAACATGTTCCTCCCCGACGGGGACGACCCCCGCCTTCCATCCAAGACGGGGCTGCACGCCATCGGTGGCGTACTGACGCACCTGCGGGCGCTCACCGCGATCACGGCGCCGACGGTGAACTCTTATCGCCGCTTCGCCGACGCCGGATTCTGGGCGCCGATCTTCGCCGACTGGGGCTTCCAGAACCGAACGACAGCATTGCGGGTGAGCGCTCCCGGGCGCTTCGAATACCGCTCGGTCGACTCGGCGGTCAACCCCTACCTCTCCATGGCGGGACTCCTCGTCGCCATGCGCGACGGGCTGGACCAGAGCATCGACCCGGGCCCACCCGAGGAGGGCAACATCTACGAAGCTATTGAGGCCGGCAAAGAGGTGGCCCGTATCCCCTCCACCCTGGGCGAGGCCCTCTGCGCGCTCGAGGCCGACCAGGTGGTGCGCACCGCCTTGCCGGGAGAGATGTACCGCGTCTTCGCCGAGTACAAGCGGGACGAATGGGAACGCTTCATCGGCACGGTCACTGACTGGGACGTCAAGGAATATCTCGACATCCTGCCGTGAGGAACCCCCGGATACCTTGGAGTCAAGGGCGCGCACTCGTACTGCAGCACCATCCCGACGAGCACCCTGGCTCGCTCGCCCCCCTGCTCGAAGGTGCGGGATTCACCCTGAGCACCGTCGAGCTCGACGCCGGAGAGCCCATCCCCGCCCTCGATCCGTTCGACCTGCTCCTGGTGATGGGCGGACCCCAGCAGGTGTGGGAGGAGGACGAACACCCGTGGCTGGTGGACGAAAAGGCCGTCATTCGCCATTGGGTCGGCGACTTGCGCAGGCCATTCCTCGGCGTCTGCCTGGGTCATCAACTTCTGGCCGACGCCTTGGGTGGCCGGGTGGGGCGGACCGAGAGGCCCGAGATCGGGGTGTTCGACATCAGACGGACGTCCGAAGGAGTGCGCGATCCGTTCTTCGGCGGCCTTCCGCCGGTCTTTCCGGGTCTGCAGTGGCACGAGGCCGAGGTGGTCGAGCCACCCCCGGGAGCAATGATTCTGGCCGAGAATCCGTCCTCCCCCATACAGGCCCTTCGGGTGGATAACCGCGCTCTGGGCGTACAGTTTCACGTCGAGGTCGGGCCCGACACCATTCCCAAATGGGCGGCTGTGCCCGAGTACGAACGAACTCTGGCCGCACATTTCGGAACCGCGGACACCCTCGAGTGCGCCGTAGAGATGCGACTCGGAGAGATGACGGCAGTGGCGGTCAGCCTCGTCGACGCACTGGTCGCCGGTGTGTTCGACGCACGTGTCGCACAATGAGCGACAGCGCTCGACACCTGGCCGAAGCCACAACGGTTCATCTCGGCATTGTCGACGCATCGGGCACTGTGCGCGAGAAGCGGCTCGGGGCGCCCGCGGCAGCACGGGCATTTCGATCGGGTTGGAGCTTCATCGATGCCATCGACTGGTGGTGCCCGGACGACGTCGTCTGGCGGAGCGGGGGGTCACGGAGCTGCCGGGCCGTGGTCGACCTCAATTCGGGCCGGCCCTACCCTTTCGGGAACGACGCCGCCTTTTTTCTGGCCGACTTCGTCGGACCACAGCGCGACCTTTCGGCACGTGCGCGGGTTGCGGACCTCGTGGATCGTGCTGCTGCCTTGGGGTTCGAGGCCCAAGTCGGCTGGGAGTTCGAGTGCCTCGTCCTCGACTCGCACACCGGTGCCCTGGACCCCGCCATGCCAGACAATCGCTGTTGGTCGGCGCTGACGATGGCGACCGAGGAGGAGGTCCTGTCGCGGCCTCGTCGACACGTTGAACGCGGGCGGAGTGCCCGTTGACCATGTCTGCGCCGAACTCGGGCCGGGCTGTCTCGAGATCGCAACCGCCCCGGAGGACGCGCTGCGCTCCGCCGACTCGGCCCTGCTGGCAAAGCTCTACACCAAGTCCTACTTCGCCCGGCGGGGCCAGCGGGCGACATTTATGGCGCAGGTCGGTCCACAATTTCCGGGATTGGGTGGCCATCCGAGTCTCTCCCTTCGCACCCACCTCGACGCTGCACCGGTTCTGTGTGATGAGCCGGGTGTGTTGTCAAAAGTCGGGGCCTCTGCGCTCGCCGGCGTTGTGGCGTTGCTCCCTGAACTCTTCGCTCTGGCGGCGCCCTATCCGAACTCATACCGGCGCTTCGGTCCGGGAAACTGGGCGCCGACGACTGCCACCTGGGGCCTTGACAATTACAGCTGTGCGGTGCGCGTCGTTGCCGACGATCCCACCACGGCGCGGCTCGAGCTCCGCATGCCAGGAGCCGACGTGAGCCCTCACCACGGGCTGGCCCTCTTCCTCGGTGCGGCGCTGTGGGGAATTCAGGAGCGCCTTGAGCCACCGGCGCCTATCGAGGCACCCGACGACGGGCGGGAGCGCACGGATGCTGTTCGGCTACCTCGAGACCTCATCGAAGCATCGGAGCGCCTCGCGGCGAGCGCCGTGGCGCGGGATCTCTTCGGCTCCAACTTCGTCGACCACTTTGCGGCGGCGCGTCGGGTCGAGGCGGCAGCCTGTCATCGCTTTGTCTCCGCCGAGGAACGAGACCGCTACCTGGCTCAGGTGTGACCGTGATTGCGAACATGGCAAGAGACGCGACAGCCGAAGGAGACAGACTGCTGGACTCCCGTGACGGCGAGTTCGAACTGAACGACGCTCAGGTGGACACCTTTGCCCATGACGGCTTCGTGACCGTCGAGCGGATCATCGACCCTGAGCTGGCTCGGAGCGCCCTCGGTCGCTACGAGGAACTGTTCGCCGGGCACTTCGAAACGGGGCTCTACCCCGACGAATGGAACTGGCGGGCAGGGACGAGCCCACCCAACCTGACCCGTCAGATCTGCAACGCGTGGAAGTCCGACCGCACCATCGCCCGAGTGGCGCTCCGGCCCGATATCGGACGGGCCTGCGCCCGACTTGGCGAATGGCCAGGCGCGCGGTTGAGCCAGGACAACGTGTTGTGGAAGCCCCCGGGCGGCAAGGCCCTCGGCTTCCACCAGGATTCGAGTTACGAACAATGGGCCGTCCCTTCGGATTGGGTCAGCTGTTGGATCGCTCTCGAGGACACGACCGTGGCTCAGGGAACCGTCGAGTACGTGCGCGGCTCGCATCGTTGGACGCGACGCTGGGGCATGATTGAGGAGTTCCACGGTCCCGAAGACCCCTACCGCGAACTGCGCCAAGCCGCGGCAGCAGAGGGGGTCGAACCCGAGCTCGTCCCTGTCGAAGTCCCAGCGGGCGGAGGCGCCTTTCACCACGGCTGGACCTGGCACGGCTCACCTTCCAACAGCTCGGACTTGCCGCGACGTTCGCTCGTCGCCCACTGCATGTCTTCAGAGGCGCGCTTTCATCCCGAGACGACGGGTTATCTCTATAGCCGCTACAAGCGATTCGGCGACGACGCCATGGACGAGTCGTTTTTCCCGATCACTTGGAGGGCAGGACGGATACCGCTCGGCCTTTCTCAAGCCCTATCTCGACGAGCGCATCGGCTGGGCTGGGACACCTGCCTGGCCCCCATTGAGCGCCTTCTGATCAGCCGACGATCAGGTTCTCGGCAGGCTGCTTGGCGGGCTCCAGATCGCCCCGATTGAGTCGACGACCGAGTCGCAAGGGAGCCGGAGCGACCAAAGTAGGCAGGCCGGTGAGTGCGGTGACGCGCTCGCGCAATCCTCGGCCAGCAAGGCGCGGGAACCAACGGCGACGCTTCGAGCCGAACACGATCACGTCGGCACCCCACTCGACGGCTGCCTCGGCGATCCGGTCGTCGAGGGTGAAGACGTTCGCCAGATAGTGGACGCCGTCGGCCAGAACTCCACTGCCCCGAAGGTGGCCCACCGCCGTGTCGACGATCTCCATCGCCTGAAGCTCTGTCTCCATCGCAAATCCGCGACCGCCAACGAGCAGCTCGTTGACGTGCACGACCCGGACCTGGGCGCCGAACTCACGTGCCAGCGCTGCGGTGAAGCTGACGGCCACGTCGCCGGAGTCGGTTCCGTCGACTGCCAAGAGGATTCGAGTGAACATCGTGTCCACCTCCTTCCGCCCAGCGGGCGGCCTCAATCAATTGTTTCCACCATGTTAACAGAACTGTCCACGTATGGGAATCACTGTTTCCTATTAATAAACAGTGAACGCCCAGCCGCCCGGAAGCTCAGTGGCGTTGACACGTGCCGGCGGCGTGGCGCTGCGTGCCGCACCCTGTTCAGCGGAGCTTGGCCACCACCTGAGCCTGCACCGCCGCTGCGTCCGGGTGGGCGAACAGCGCAAGATGCGTGCCACCCTCCATCATGATCTTGTCCGCCCCGGCGATGGTCGCCGCGGCGAAGTCACTGTGCTCTGTCGGCACGTCGATGTCCGCGCTGCCGACGATCACCAAGGTGGGGGCGGTGATTCTGTCGATCTGGAGGGAATCGATCTTGGCGAATTGGCCCAGATCGTTCTCCACGCCGGCTCGCCGATGCCGGTGGTCGGCCACGACCCCGGCCATGGTGAGAACGACCTCGCGTTCGTGCTCGTTTTCCACTACCTCGGCCGTGAGCTCCTTGAGCTGATCCTTCGACAGATCGCCCTCGGCCTTCAGGGTGGCCGTCACCGTGGACGTGGGCGCGTGTGCCACCATGAAACGGAGCACCCAGTTCCCGAACGTCGTGTTCTCCATGAGCCGCTCGCCAGTCGCGGCCTTGGGCGGTTCGTAGCTCTTGCTGACGGCGGCAAAAGGCACCAATGCACTCACCCGTTCCGAATGGAGCACTGCGAGGCGATATCCGCTGGGTCCCCCGCCTGACCACGTCACGACGCCGGCGCGTTCGTGGTCGAGCGCATCGAGGAGCGCAGCCAGGAGGTCGGCCTGCTGGTCGATCGTGTCCCGCCCCTCCAGCGGGGTACCCACATACCCGGGCCTCGAGGGCGCAATGACTTCGAAGCCTGCCGCGGCGAGGAACCAGCCCATGGCCAGCGATGAATCGGCGCCACCTGGCGTCCCATGCACGAAAAGGACAGGTGGCCCCGATCCTCTTCGTCCGATTTCGATGGGACCCTTCTTGGTCTGGATCGTCTCCAACACACATGCCCCTCTTGGAACTGGCTCCCCGGCGGTCTCCGAGACGGTACAGGCCCAAATGGGAAGTGGTGGCACGGTCGTCGTCACGGTCGATCCGGCCGCTCCCACGAGGGGACGCCCCCGTGGTGCGCTCCTCCAGGGGATGCCGAGAGCGCAATGAACCCCGCGGCGGCAGAGCTTTACTCTGCAGGGCGGTCTCTGCCCCCGATCCTTGCTTCGAGTCCGTCGATTCGATCCGCCAGATCCTTGATCCCACCGTCGGTGTGAATGTCGAGGCGGTCAAGTATCTTCACGGTGTCATCGTAGGTGTGCTGCGAACGGATATCGCTCGCCACGCTCTGGACGTTCTGTCCGACCATGATGACCGACAGCAGCACCAATTGAAGGAACGTTTGTGCAATCCAGGCGATGATGCCCTCGCCTCCTGGCCTCAGCGCAGGCCGCAAACCAATCAATGCGATGATCGCGAACACATACGCGCACCACATGGACCCGACGATGTTGGTGAGGAAGACGGCGATCTTGGCGTTGACACCGTCGACTCTCCTCACCTCTTCGACCACTCCGCGAATGCGTATCGCTTGACCAATGTGGCGCCGCGTCTTGACCGGCGGTTTCAGAATCGGATCCTCACTCACTGTGCTCTCCTCGCTAGGGAACACCGAGCTTGCCATCAGTCAGCCTGTCCGAGAGCCAAGAAGGAGTTCTTGCTCCTCGGGAATCGACCCAGGCGCCTGATGCGGATGTCGTTCCACCCAGTTGCCACCGAGACCACCTCGGTCGGTGAAGCCACTCGTCACGCCAGTTACGTGGGCTGCGTCACCCCTTCGATGAGCCGCGCAAAGTCAAGGAGATGGCGGTCGCTGAGGAAATTCGATCGGATGCGCGCCCGGGCGCGGCGACCCATGGCAATCATCTGCTCCGGGTCCGCCAGCAGGTCTGCCAAGACCTGCCCGAAGGTGGCCAGATCGGAAGGGTCGCGCAGCAAGATCCCGGTTCCAGGGACAACCTGGTCGACGATGCCACCAACAGCTGACGCGACGACTGGGCGGCCTTTCCACATGGCCTCGGCGACCGTGAGTCCGAAGCCTTCTTCGAGACTCTTCTGCACCACCACGGTGGCGTGACGCTGAATTGCATTGACCATGAGGCCGTTGACCTCGACATCGTTCATCGGCAGCCCGACGATTCGTATGGCGCTCCGCACCTTCTCCGGAAGGTTCTCCCAACGCGCCAGACACTCGTCGAGGATACCGGCGTCCTCGGGGTCGTCCGAAACCGATTTCACCTCCGGTCCGACGAGTGCGAGCCGCAGACCCGCATGTCCCTCCACCATGGCGGCGAAGCCGTCGAGGACGCCCTGCATGTCCTTGAGGCGATCCCAACGCGAGACCTGTACAACAAGACGATCGTCCAGCTGCACGGGTCCCGCTCCGCCGAGCACTGAACCGGTTGCCGTGCCGCCCCCGTGATCACCAAGGAGGCCAACTTCGACCAGGAGCCGGCGCGTCCGCGCCTCGTTCAATGATCGGTTCTTTGCCGAATAGGGGTCGATCGACGGCGCGATGACATGGACGTCGGCTGCCTCGAGTACCGGCGGGACGAAGCCCCGATGTGAGAACACGAACACCCGACAGGGCGCCAAGAAGGGCTCCAGGAAGCGCCAGCCCTCCTCGGTGTACGCATTTGTGCGCTCCGTTCCGATATGGCACCGCCATACGACGAGGGCGCCGCGCTCGGCCAGCGGACCGGCCAGGCCCAACGTCTGCGGATCGTGCAGGAGGACCACGTCACCCTCACCGATTCGCTTCAGAAGCGCGACTGCGTTCTCCTGCAACGTGCTCTCGTAATGATCAGCTTCGGTGCGGCCCAACTGACCGCCGTCCCCAACGGTTCCATGAAGCCGATTGTGGAGGCGTTTGGTGATACCGAAGAATTGCCGATCGCCTTCGACCACGAGCCAGCGGACATCGATACCGCTTCCGATGGAGTATCCGACGATGTCACGCAACATCTCTGCGACCCCGCCGCCGACACGCGTCGAGCTGATGTTCCAGATGCGGGCCCCGTCGAGACAGCGACGGGCTCGGTCCGCAGCGCCAACCAGCTCGTCGACACGGGCCGCTCCGACAAGACGCGAGAGCCGATGAGGGGAGAGGGCTGGTACCTCGACATCGCGAGGCTCCGCCATGCCTCCATATTGCCCCAAAGACGGCCGCTGAACACGTTCATGCACGGTATCGGGCCCTGTGCATCGCACGAGACCCGAGGATCACCCCGGACCGATCTCCGGCGGTGGGCCATCGCCTCTGCACCGTCGGCAACGAGACCACGCTCAGGCCGTCCGACGTGACCGCCGAGCGCGCCTCAAGGCAGCATCCGAGGAGCAGGGCCGGCGCTGGGTGTCGTGCTTGCCTGTCGGCGCCACAATCCGGAGGCGCGAGAACGATGCCGGAAGGGTTGCTCGCCGCGACGGTGTCTTACTTGGGGCCGATGACCCCCGCCAAGTCGACGAGCCTGTTCGAGTACCCGGTCTCGTTGTCATACCAACCGAGCACTTTGACCAGGTGACCCTTCGCCATCGTCAGCTTGGAATCGAAGATACAGGACGCCGGAGAACCGATGATGTCGGTCGAGACGAGGTCGTCCTCGGAGTACTCGAGCAATCCGGCCAGCCTTCCCGACGTCGCGGCGGCCCGGTAGGCGTCGCAAATTTCCGCCACCGCTGGAGTGGAACGGAGGTTGACCACGAGGTCGGTGATCGAACCATCGGCCACCGGCACGCGGAGCGACAGCCCGTCCAGCCGGCCAGCCACGTCGGGAAGCACCAACCCCGTTGCCCGCGCGGCACCGGTCGTCGTCGGGATGATGTTGATGGCACCACCGCGAGACCGTCGCGGGTCCTTGTGCAGGGTGTCCACCAGGTGTTGGTCGCCCGTGTAGGCATGGACCGTTGTCATCAGACCTTCTTCGATGCCAAAGGCGTCGTCGAGCACCTTGGCCAGGACGGCGAGGCAATTCGTCGTGCATGAGGCATTGGAGACGACGAAATCCCTTTCCGGATCGAACGTATCCTCGTTGACGCCCACGACGAACGTGGCGTCGACATCCTTACCGGGAGCCGAGATGATGACCCTTGTCGCCCCGGCCCGGAGGTGGGCGGCCGCCTTGTCACGGCTCGTGAGCCTGCCGGTGCACTCGAACACCACGTCAATGCCCAACTCACGCCACGGGAGATCCTCCGGATTCGGCTCCATCAACATGGTGACGGCCATGGGGCCGGCAATCATCTTGTCGTGTTCCAGGCTGACCGGAGCCGGAAATCGCCCGTGCACGGAGTCACGTGAGAGAAGCCGCGCCAGCGCCTCGGGTTCGCCCAGATCATTGACGGCGACCACTTCGACCGCGCCCGGCAACTGCGACGCCGCCCGGAGCAGCGCCCGCCCCGTACGGCCAAATCCGTTGATCGCAACCCTCACTGACATGCGCAAATACCTCCGCCCATTGAGGGCAATCGTGACCCGTAACCGATGATCCATTAGGGGCAGGCCATGTGCGTAGTGCCATCGGTCCCATGGGGCAGGGACCTTTGGCACTAGTTCGCCGCCCCGCTTCTGGAGCAGCCTGGAGTCGTGTTCGAAGTCCGACTGCACGGCCGAGGCGGCCAAGGCGTTGTCACTGCTGCGGACCTGCTCGCACTCGCGGCTTTCGAGGAAGGTCAGTACGCGCAGTCGTTCCCCAGCTTCGGCTCGGAGCGCACCGGTGCTCCGGTAGTGGCCTATTGCCGACTGAGCGAAAGGGTCATCCGCACCCGCGAGCCGGTGGTCGCCCCGGACTGCGTCATTGTCATCGACCCGACGCTGGTGCACCAGGTCGACCTCTTTGCGGGGCTGCGACCCGATGCTTTCGTTCTGGTCAACTCGGCGAAAACGCTGGATGGACTCGGACTGGGCTGCCTGCTGGACGAATTCGACACGTCCCATCTCCTGACGGCGCCCGCGACCGAAGTGGCTCGACGCCAGATCGGCAAGCCGTTGCCCAACGCGGCCCTGATCGGGGGCTTCGCCGCCTTGACAGCAAAGGTGACTCTCGGCGCTGTCGGCACGGCCATCCGGGAGCGATTCCGTAAGGACACCGGTGTGGCGGAGCGGAACGTCGCTGCCGCTACAGAGATGTACCACTATGCCCGTCAAGCGATGGTGCTCAGCGGACAGGGGGTGCTCGGTGTTGCGGCAGATTGAAGGCTCCAGGGCCGTGGCGCAGACGGTGGCACTTTGCCGCCCCGAGGTCGTGTGCGCGTACCCGATTTCGCCCCAGACCCACATCATTGAGGCGATCGGAGAGCTCGTGAAGACGGGCGACCTGGCGCCCTGTGAATTCATCAACGTGGAATCGGAGTTCGCCGCAATGTCGGTCTCGATCGGCGCCTCTGCGACGGGCGCCCGAGCATTCACTGCGACCGCCAGCCAAGGGCTCCTCTTCATGATGGAAGCGCTCTACAACGCCGGCGGGCTCGGGCTGCCCATCGTCATGACGCTGGCCAACCGTGCCGTCGGCGCACCCATCAACATCTGGAACGATCACAGCGACGCCATGGCCGCCCGCGACGCCGGATGGATCCAGCTCTTCGCCGAGACAAACCAGGAGGCCGCTGACCTGCACATCCTGGCCTTCAGGCTCGGAGAGGAGCTCTCCGTCCCGGTCATGGTGTGCATGGACGGATTCATCCTCACCCATGCCACCGAGCAGGTCGACATGCCTGACCAGAAGCAGGTGGACGACTTCCTCCCTCCGTACGAACCACGCCAGCTCCTCAGTCCCGACGACCCGTACTCCATCGGCGCCATGGTCGGGCCGGAGGCCTTCACAGAAGTCCGGTACCTGGCCCACGCCCGGCAGCAGCAGGCGCTCCAGCGCATACCCGAATTGAGTGCCGAGTTCGCCGAAGCTTTCGGTCGGGACTCAGGCGGACTACTCCATCCCTATCGCAGCGTGGATGCCGACGTTGTGGTGGTCGCCATGGGGTCTGTGCTGGGCACGATCAAGGACGTCGTCGACACGCAGCGCGATGCCGGGCTGCGTGTCGGGGCTCTCGGCGTCACATCCTTTCGGCCCTTCCCCATGGACGCCGTCCGGACAGCCCTGCGTGGAGCGCGCCAGGTCGTCGTGGTGGAAAAGGCTTTCAGCACCGGCTTCGGTGGCGTGCTCTCGACAGACGTGGCCATGGCCCTGAGCGGGCTCCCGGTACCCGTGGCGACGGTCGTCGCAGGCCTCGGAGGTCGGATCATCACGAAGACGTCGTTGCAACGGGTCTTCGCGGCCGCCGTCCGGGGCGACGTCACGCAGCTGACCTTCCTTGACCTCGACGAGAAGCTCGTCGAGGGAGAGCTCGCGCGCATTGCGCAGCGGCGACACTCGGGCCCGACCGCCGAGAACATCTTGCGCGACCTGGGCACCGTGGCTTCAGGCATCGGCTGACGATGGTCCGCTTCTACCAGGTCGGCAGCTTTGCCGTCGGGAACCGGCTGACGAACCGGTCCGATCGTACGATTCAGTCCGAGGCGGATCGCTCCAACTCGCTCACGTCGGGGCACCGGGCCTGCCAGGGCTGCGGCGAGGCCCTGGGGGCGCGCTACGCACTCGACGCCGCCATGCGGGCCACCGGAGGGCAGATGGTCGCGGTCAACGCGACCGGCTGCCTCGAGGTGTTCTCGACCCCGTACCCCGAGACGTCGTGGCAGATCGCGTGGCTGCACTCGTTGTTCGGGAACGCGCCAGCGGTCGCGACCGGCGTCGCCGCCGCGCTTCGCGTGAAGGGCAAAACGGACACCAGGGTGATCGGGCAAGCAGGCGACGGCGGCACGGTCGACATCGGGTTCGGGTGCCTTTCGGGCATGTTCGAGCGCAACGACGACGTCTTGTTCATCTGTTACGACAACGAGGCCTACATGAACACCGGTGTGCAGCGGTCGGGGGCGACCCCGCCGGCAGCGCGCACGGCGACGACCGAGGCGGTCGGACCCCACCCGGGGAACTCGTTTGGCCAGGGCAAGAACATGCCAGTCCTGGCCATGGCGCACCACATCCCCTACGTGGCAACCGCAACGGTGGCCGACCTGCACGACCTCGAGGCGAAGGTGACCCGGGCCATGTCGATCCGGGGCGCCCGCTACATCCACATCCTCGTGCCATGCCCCCTCGGATGGGTGAGCGCCTCGAGCGACACCGTGCGGATCGCCCGGCTGGCCACCCAGACTGGGTTCTTCCCCGTCTTCGAAGCCGAGTACGGCGAGGTGACCGACGTCACGACCATCCGCCGGCCGGTTCCCGTCACCGAGTATCTGCGCCTGCAAGGCCGTTTCGCCCATCTCTTCGACGAGGAGGGGAAGCCGGCGCAGCCCGACGTCTTGGACGCGCTGCAGGCGATGGCCGACGACAACATCCGCCGCTACGGGCTCTTGGTGGAGACCGACGAGGTGCACGCCTGATGGACAAGCCCTTTGCCATCACGCTCGAGGTGGGCTCGAGCCTGGCCAACAAGACCGGCAGCTGGCGGACCGAGCGGCCGGTGTACGTCGACCGGCTTCCACCCTGCAACAACGCATGTCCCGCCGGCGAGGACATCCAGCGTTGGTTGTACCTGGCCGAAGACGGCTCCTACGAGTCCGCATGGCGTGAGATCCTGCGCGTCAACCCCTTCCCTGCCGTCATGGGGCGGGCATGCTTCCATCCCTGCCAAACGGCATGCAACAGGGCCGCCATCGACGAGGCAGTGGGTATCAATGCCATTGAGCGCTTCCTCGGCGATCGGGCCCTGGCGGAGGGCTGGCTGCCCGACTCGGTGCCGCCCCCGACCGGACACCGCGTCGTGGTGGTCGGATCCGGACCCGGCGGCATGACGGCGGCCTACCACCTCCGGCGTCTCGGTCATGAAGTGGTCGTCTACGAGTCGTCACCGCTACCGGGCGGGATGATGCGTTACGGCATACCTGCGTACCGGCTGCCTCGGGCGGTGGTCGCCGCGGAGATCGACCGCATCGTCGCCCTCGGGGTCGAGGTCCAATGCGGAACGCCGGTCGACGATTTGGAAGCCGCAATGGAGTCCGGGGGGTTCGACGCCGCCTTCCTGGCCGTGGGGGCCCAGCGCGGGCGGCACGCGGACATCCCGGCCGGGGATTCGACGCGCATCCTCAATGCGGTGGATCTGTTGCGGGAATCCGACAGAACCGAGACAGCATCGCTGGGCCGGCGGGTGACCGTCTACGGCGGGGGCGACACTGCGATGGACGCCGCCCGCACCGCCCGCCGCCTGGGCGCAGAGGAGACCGTTATCGTCTACCGGCGGACCAGGGATCAGATGCCGGCCCACCTCGAAGAGTTCGCAGACGCGGTGGCCGAAGGGGTACGCCTCAAGTGGCTCGCCACCATCGTCGGCGACGACGGGGGGAAGCTGACCATAGAGCGCATGGAGCTCGACGAATCGGGCTTCCCCCGGCCCACCGGCCAGTTCGAAGAACTGCCGACTGATGCGCTGGTGCTGGCGCTGGGCCAGGAGGCCGATCTCTCACTGCTGGCGTCGATGCCCGACGTGCGGCCGGAGGACGGCTTGATCCCCGTGGGGCAGGACTTCATGTCCGCCCGTCCCGGCGTGTTCGCCGGTGGGGACATGGTGGCCGGGGCCCGGACGCTCACCGACGCCATCGGTCACGGGAGGAAGGCGGCCCAGGCCATGGACGCCTGGCTGCGCGGCCACTCACCGGAGCGTCCAGCGCGGCACCCCCTCGCCACGGCGGAACATCTGAACACCTGGTACTTCGCCGACGCCCCCAAATCGGTGCGGCCGCGCCTCGAGGCAGCTCGACGCACCTCAACGTTCGACGAGGTCGTCGGGGGCCTCGAAGACGCGACGGCACTCTACGAGGCGCGGCGGTGTCTGTCGTGCGGGAACTGCTTCCAGTGTGACAACTGCTTCGGGGTGTGCCCGGACAACGCCGTGCGCAAGGTCGACGAGGCTCATGGCTACGCCTTCGACTACGACTTCTGCAAGGGTTGCGGGCTGTGTGTCGAAGAATGCCCCTGCGGCGCCATCGAGATGGTCCCCGAGGAGATCTGACTCAGCCCAGACCGCGGCAGGCGCAACCATCTCGCCGCGCCTCGGACTAACGCCGGTGACGCTGTCCGATGGACTTGCGGGGTGTCACTCCCCCGCTCACGGGACGCCCGGGCACAGCGGCCTCGAGGAGCATCCGCCACTCCGCCTCGGCGACCTGCCTGCGAACGGCCACGACCGCGTCCGGGTTCACCGAGATCGATGTGATGCCCTGCCGCACCAGGTGCTCGGCGAAGGCCGGCCTGTTCGACGGTGCCTGCCCGCACAGCGACGACGTGATCCCCGCCTCCTTGGCGCCGCCGATGATACGCCCGATGGCATCGAGGACCGCCGGGTCTGCCTCGTCGAAGACATCGGCGCAGATCTGCGAGTCCCTGTCGACGCCAAGCATGAGCTGTGTCAGGTCGTTACTGCCGATGGAGACCCCGGTGATCCCCATGGAGGCGTAGGTCGGGATCCAGTACGCAACCGAGGGCACCTCGGCCATCACCCACACCGGAAGTGAACCCGCCACCGGAGAGTCGTCGATCAACTCCAAACAGGCCTCCAGCTCCCAAGCCGTGCGCACGAAGGGAATCATGAGCACGACGTTGGCCGTCTCCTCGAGCACCCGAGCGAGGACATCCAACTCCAGCCGGAAGAGCTCGGGGTCATGCACGTAGCGGAAACAACCCCGGTATCCGATCATGGGGTTGTCCTCATTGGGTTCGAATTTCTCTCCACCCTCGAGGTGGGAGAACTCGTTGGACCGGAAGTCGATGCTCCGATAGACCACCGGACGCGGCTCGAACGCCCGAGTGATGTGCGACAACGACTTGGCCATGCTCTCGACGAAGCTCTTCTCGTCGCCGCGCTCGAGCAGCAGCCGCGGGTGCACTCCGCCGAGGGCATCGGTGACCATGAACTCGGCTCGGAGCAGGCCGACGCCGTCAACGGGCAGAGCTGCCACCTCTTCCGCGTGTTCGGCAAAGGCAAGGTTCACGTAGAGCCTGGTGGCGAGGACCTCCGGGGCACCTTCCAGCCGGCTCGCGCTCGGTCCGGACGCCGCGTGCAGCGTTGCGACCGCGCCCTCGGTCACCACGCCCTCGGTCACCGTGCCCTTGGCACCGTCGACCGTCACCAGCTCGCCGTCGCGAAGGACCGTGGTGGCATTGCGGGCGCCGACCACGGCCGGCACACCGAGCTCACGCGACACGATGGCCGCGTGGCAGGTCATCCCCCCGCCGTCCGTCACCACGGCAGCGGCACGACGCATGGTCGGCACCCAGTCCGGGCTCGTCATGGGCGCGACGAGAACCTCGCCCTTTTGCAACTCGTGACCCTCGTCGGGCGAGTGCAACACCCTCACCGCTCCCGACGCCCGGCCTGCGGAAGCCGCCAGGCCCTGGACCAGGATCGCAGCCCTTTCGTCGGCACCGCTGGGCGCATCCCCGCCGACCGCCGTCACCGGGCGGGACTGCACCAAAAAGATCCGACCGCCGGCCATGGCCCATTCCGTGTCCTGCGGAGATCCGTACTGCTGTTCGACGACGAGACCCAGGCGGGCCACCTCGACCACTTCGTCGTCGTCGAGCACACGGTGGGCGCCCTCGTCAAGGTCCAGATCGATGCGCTGGTCCTCGCCATCGGCCCCACGGACGATTTTGAAGTGCTGGGTGCCGACCCGGACGTGGAGGAGACGAAGGCCGTTCTTGTCGACGACGTACGTGTCGGGCTCGACCATCCCGCTGACCACGACCTCGCCCTGTCCGAAAGCCGCTTCGATCACGATATGGCCGGTGTCCCCGGTCGATGGATCGAGCGTGAACATGACGCCGGAGCGCTCGGAAGGGATCATCTCCTGCACCACGACGGCGATCGCCGGCTCGGCCGTCAGGCTCTTGTTGCCGCGGTAGAAGATGGACCGGGCACCCCAGAGAGAGGCCCAACAGTCCACGAGGCGCGCCAGGACCTCATCCTCACCGGCGACGTTCGTGAACGTCTCGTTCATGCCGGCGAAGGACGTGCCTTCGGCGTCCTCGCCGATGCCCGAGGAGCGTACGGCCACGCGGACATGGTCGCCGAGGCGCGCATAGGCGGAGACCACTGCGGCGGCGAGATCATCGGGGACACGGACAGAATGCACGAGGTGCTTCGCCTCCTCGGCCAACCGATCGAGGTCGTCCTGGGACGCGGTGCGGGCCTCCGCCAGGATCGCCGAAAGGCGATCACGCACACCGGCCCGGGCCAGCGTGTCGAGATAGGCCTCCCCCGTGACAACGAACCCCGGCGGCACGGGAAGGCCGCCCGCGGTGAGCTCCCCCAGATTGGCTCCCTTGCCGCCCACCGAACCGGCATCGCCGAGACGGATGTCCTCGAACCATCGAACCGCCTGCATGCCACTCCCCTCTTCGGCTTGAGCATCAACGACGCCTTCCATCGTCCCCGACTCCAGGTCGATTTCGATAGGGACCAACGTCCCTGTTTGTCATGAAGACGCTTTGTGAGACTGCCCGGGTGAAGAAGATGACCTTTCGAGAGGTTGTGGCACGGCTGCGTGAAGTCGGTCCGAAAGAGCCGCGGGTTGTCATTTCGGGGAACTCGGCCAACCCCGTGACCTTGATCGAAGCCCTGCTTGCCGCCCGGGAGCGGTGCCGCGTCTTTCAGCTGAACGCACACGACAGCTTCACCGCCAACCCGGACTTCATCACCGAGACGCCCTTTGTCGGACCGGGCATGCGCCATGATCCGATGCTCGACTATCTGCCCATGCGACTCTCGCTCGTACCCCGGCTGTTCAGCACGGTACGACCGGTCGACGTGGTGCTGATCCACACGTCGTTACCGCGCGACGGCAAGGTATCGCTCGGAATAGAAGTCAACATCCTCCCCGCGGCCATTGAGCAGGCCCGGGCCCGCGGTGGCCTCGTGATCGCCCAGATGAACCCGTGCATGCCATACACCTTCGGAGATGGAGAAATACCGCTCGAGTTCATTGACGGCGCGCTCGAGGTCGACACACCGCTTATGTCACCCCTGGTCGGGCCGGCCGACGCAGGTGCGCGTCGTATCGGAGAACGCGTCGCACGGTTCGCCGAAAACGGGTGCACGCTGCAACTGGGCATCGGGGAAATCCCGACCGTGGCTGCGACCATGATGTCGGACCGGCGCAATCTGCGAATCTGGTCAGAGATGATCAGTGACGGCGTGCTCACGCTCGACCATGCCGGCGCGCTCGATCCTGAGCATGCAGTGACGAGCTCCTTCCTCATAGGTTCTTCCGACCTCTACGAGTGGGCCGACCGCAACGACCGTCTCCGGATGCGGCGTACCGAGACGGTCAACGACCCGTCGCGTATCGCCGCGGAAAGAGCGGTCCTCTCCGTCAACGCGGCGATGCAGGTCGACCTGTTCGCCCAGGCGAACGCCAGCTTCGTCGACAAGCGGATCCACTCGGGATTCGGCGGCCAGCCCGACTTCGTGACCGGAGCCCTGCACTCCTCAGGGGGGCATGCCATCATCGCCCTGCGCTCCTGGCACCAGAAGACCGACACCTCCACTGTGGTTCCGCTCCTCGACAACCCGATCTCCTCGTTCCAGCACTCGGCCATTGTGAGCGAGCACGGGTGTGCCACGCTCTTCGGCCACTCGCAGCACGCGCAGGCCAAGTTGATCATCAACGAAGTGGCCGACCCCCGGGCCCGGCCGGAGCTCGAGGCGGCAGCGGGGCGTCTCGGCCTGCTCCGGGACGTCGACTGACTCTCGGACCGGCTGCCGGACGAAATCCGGGGAGGTCAGCGTCCGCCACTCGTGCAGATGGAGATGGAGATCTTGAGGACCAAAGTCCCTACGACGTCACCGATGGGTCCCTAGCGATACCCCTCGCCCTCCGAGTCTCATGGAGACATGGCCCCATACGAAGTGCTTTGCGTCGGGGATAGCGCGACGGACGTTTTCATACGGCTGTCGGATGCTCACATCCGGACCTGGAACGACGAAGAGGGACATTGGCTCGACCTCCCCTACGGAGGAAAGATTCCCTTCGACTACACGCACACCGTGGAGGCCGGTGGGAACGCGGCAAACGCGGCGGTCGGCTTGGCCCGGCTCGGGGTCCGAACCGCCTTGGCCTCGCATGTCGGGAACGATCCCACTGGACACTCCATGCAGGCGGCCCTCCATCGAGAAGGAGTGGACACCCATCTGATGCGTCTGGACGCTGAACACCCGAGCAACCGGAGCTTCGTGCTCTGGTACCACCAGGATCGGACGATCCTCGTGCACCACGAGTCCTACGACTATCACTGGCCCCATCTGAGCCCTCGTGAGGTGCCCGCATGGGTTTACCTGAGCTCCGTCGGATCCGAGGGGACCGACTATTACGACCAGTTGCTGAAATGGCTCGACGAAGAGCCGGCGGTACGCCTGGTGTTCCAGCCCGGCACGATGCAGATCAGCCAGGGTGCCGAATTGCTCCGGGGAATCTACCGCCGGGCAGAAGTCTTGATCTGCAACCGCGAAGAAGCCGTCGCGATCGCCGGGGCAGACCACGGTGACCTTGCCGCAATTCTCGAGTCCTTGTACGTGCTCGGACCGCAACTCGTCGTCGTCACGGACGGACCGGACGGTGCCTACGCCTACGACGGGTCCCGAAGGCTTCGCGTATCGTCCTATCCGGACCCGTCGCCACCGAAGGAGCGCACTGGTGCCGGGGATGCGTTCTCTTCGACGTTCGTCGCCGCACTCGTGAAGGGTCACTCGGTCGTGGAGGCGCTCGAATGGGCCCCCATCAATGCGATGAGGGTCGTCCAGGACGTGGGTGCACAAGCCGGACTGCTCGACGAGCAAAACCTCCTCCTCGAGCGCAAGACCGCGCCTGAGTGGTACGGCGTGAGTCAATGGTGAGCCGGACCGAAGCACTCGTGCTCGCGGCTGACATCGGTGGAACACACATGCGCGCCGCGCTCGTAGAGCACAGCGGAAAGATCCTCGTCCACCGAACCGTGGCCACGCCTGCCCACGACGACGCCCCGGGAGCACTCGTCGACCTGATTCGCAGCGTGATCGAAATGAGCGGGCAGCGGACCGCAGACCACGCGGTCGTCGGGCTCCCCGGTGCCGTCGACTACGACGCGGGAACGCTCCTCTGGGCACCCCACCTCCCAGAGAGCTGGACGAAGCTCCTCACGAACGACGAGCTGGCGAACCGCCTCGATCTCCCCGTCTTCGTCGCCAACGATGCGGATGTCGCCGCGGTGGGAGAGGCCGCATTCGGTGCAGGCAGGGGTTCGCCCGACGTCGCCTACCTCACGATCTCCACCGGCATTGGCGCCGGCATCATCTGCGGTGGACGGCTGCTGCGAGGCCGCCGATCCCTCGCCGAGGTAGGCCATACCGTGATCGACTGGAACGCGTGGTGCGCGGGCCGGCCGAGCACGCTCGAGCAGCTCGGATCGGGCAGCGGTATGGCGCTGGCGGCTGCCGACGCGGGCATGGGAGATGTCGACGCGCACGCCATCGCTGAGGCGGCGTGCTCGGGGGACCGCACGGCGCGCGACATCTGGAACCGCGCTGTCGCAGCGTGTGCAGTCGGTGTCTGCAATCTCGTGATGACGTTCTCTCCCGACACGGTGGTCGTGGGAGGCGGGGTCGGACGACAAGGGGATTTCTTCGGCGCACTCTGTGCGATGGTGGTCGGTCGACCGGCACACCTCCCGAAGGATCTTTCACTCGTCCCTTCGTCGCTCGGGGACCTCGCAGGGCTGGCCGGTGCGGCTGGATGGATGGCCGCGACGTCGTGCTCTTTCGAATGGGACTCAGGTCACTCTTGATGCCGACGGATCGATGCGATCATTCGCTGGATAGAAAGAGGTACGTCTGATGAGAGCGCTGCGACTCCTGGAATGGAAGTCCGACCCTGTCCTGATGGAGGTGGGCGACCCTGTCCCCGGTCCAGAGCAAGTGGTTGTCCGAGTCGGAGGTGCAGGCGCGTGTCACTCCGACCTCCACCTCATGCGCGAGTTCGAAGGGGGCTTGCTGCCGTGGGGGCCTCCGTTCACTCTCGGGCACGAGAATGCGGGGTGGGTGCATGCCCTCGGCTCGGGCGTCACCGACTTCGAGGTAGGCCAACCGGTCGCGGTGTACGGCCCTTGGGGATGCGGAAGGTGCGCACGTTGCCAGCTCGGCGTCGAGACATACTGTGAAAATCCCACCGCAGCTCCGGTGCCGATGGGGGGCGGAGGTCTCGGCTTGGACGGGGGCATGGCCGAGTTCATGCTCATCCCCTCTTCCCGCTTTCTCGTTCCGCTGCCAGAAGGTCTCGATCCCGTTTCGGCGGCCCCTCTCACCGACGCCGGGCTCACCCCGTATCACGCAGTGCGTCGCAGCTGGCACAAGCTGGCGCCTGGGGCGACGGCTGTCGTCATCGGCGTTGGGGGTCTGGGGCACTTGGCCGTCCAAATCCTCAAGGCGACCACGGCGGCGCGGATCATCGCGGTGGACACCCGAGAAGAAGCTCTCGCCCTTGCGACCGCGAATGGGGCAGATCTCGCCCTGACGCCCGGCGGTGGGGCGGCAGACGAGATCCGTACGGCCACGGCCGGCCGCGGCGCGGACGTGGTCTTGGACTTTGTCGGCTCAGAATCAACCCTGGCCCTCGGAGCAGGCGTCACGCGCATGCTGGGCGATCTGACCATCGTCGGTATCGCCGGGGGCACGCTTCCGGTGTCGTTCTTCTCGGTGCCCTACGAAGTCTCCATTCAGACCACCTATTGGGGTAGCCGTCCCGAGCTGGTGGAGGTCCTCGACCTGGCGGCTCGGGGGCTCCTCCGGCCCAAAGTCACCACCTTCACCCTGGACACCGCCATGGATGCCTACCGGGCCATGGAGGCAGGCCGCCTGGAGGGCAGAGCGGTCATCGTGCCGTGACGGAAGTGCGACCCCTGGCGTTCGCCCGAGCGACGTGAGTGCGGTCCGTCGGGCCGGAAACGCCATTTGGCCGTTGGGCTTTCTCCTGCCGATCCTCTTAAGGAATCCTTAGCCTGAGCTCGTTGACCTTCATGTAGGCGTCAGGGTCCGTCCGTACCCTGGTCCACATGGCACCTCTCCACCAGCTCGGCCCGGAACGGCGGCGCCGCGCTGCATCCTTGCGCCGGGACGGTGCGCTGAACCGGCTCTCCAGCATCACCGGGTCCGTCGCCGTCGCTTCCCTTGCTGCTGTTGCGGGGCTCAGCATGTACGTGGCCAAGGCGCTCCCAGGGCACCATGCGCCCTCGAGCGCGGGGACGACAACGTCCACCGTGCCCTCGGGTAACAGCGGCCAGGGTGCAGGCGCCTCGAATTCCTCATCCGCCCTCAACCCGCCGCCGACTGCGCCGCGGGCGGCATCTGCTCGCCCCCCGGTCACCAGCGGAGCGACTTGATGGCCGAGGCTGCGACTCCGGCCCATAGCCAACAGGTCTACCGGACCCGCGCCCTCGGCACCATCGCAGAGCTCGTCACCGACGCCGGTGCACTCTTCGCCGCATCGGAGCTACTCGATTCGGAGCTCGAACGCATCGACCTCGTGGCCAGCCGGTTCCGAAGCGACTCTGAGCTGAGCCGGCTCAACGGCGCCGCCGGCTCCGAGGTCGCGGTCAGTCGTGACCTCTTCGAGGCAATCGACGTGGCTCTCAGCATGGCCGAGGCGACCGATGGATTGGTCGACCCCACGGTCGGCGCGGCAATGAACCGTCTCGGCTACGACCGCGACTTCGCGGACGTCATCGTCGGGGTTGAGGGGGAACTCCCGCCGGAGCGAGCCATCCCGGGGTGGCGCTCGGTCTGCGTCGACCGGGACAGACGCTCGGTCCGGCTCGCGGCGGATACGTCCCTCGACCTCGGCGCCACGGCCAAGGCGCTGGCGGCGGACCGGGCAGCGGCCTCCATCCACAGCCGACTGGGATGTGGCGTGCTCGTCTCGCTCGGCGGCGACGTGTCCGTAGCGGGTGCGGCGCCCGGAGGCGGGTTCGACGTCGGTATCGCAGACACCTGCACGTCTTCCATCCCCGCCGAGGCCATCACCATTTCGTCGGGCGGACTTGCCTCCTCGGGCATCGGCGTGCGCCACTGGCGACTGGGCGTCCACGATGTCCATCACATCGTGGACCCGGCGACCGGCCTGTCCGCGGCGCCCGCCTGGCGGACGGTCTCGGTGACGGCGGCGACCTGCATACAGGCCAACGCGGCGTCTACGGCAGCAATGGTGCTGGGTGAGCGCGCCCTCGATTGGCTGGGGTTCCGACGCCTCCCGGCAAGGCTCGTGCGGCTCGACGGCAGGGTCTTCTACACCGAGAATTGGCCGACCCCGGGGTCTCGCCCGTGCGCGTCGGCAATGAGTACCCAATGACGCCGACACTGCTGGCCACCGTTGGCCACGGCTCGACCTCCCTGTGGTACCTCACGCGCGCGACCGGCCTTGTCTCGCTGGTCCTGCTTTCCGCAACCGTCGTGCTCGGGACCGTCGCCTCGGTGGGATGGACGAGCGACCGCTGGCCCCGCTTCCTCTCCCAATCGCTGCATCGGAACCTGTCGTTGTTTTGCATCGTGTTGATCGGTGTCCACGTCGTCACGACTGTCGGTGACGGCTACGTCCCCATCGGGCTGGCTGACGCCGTCATCCCGTTCCGCTCCCCCTACCGCCCGATCTGGGTGGGGCTCGGGGCAGTCGGATTCGACATGCTCCTCGCTGTCGCGATCAGCAGCGCGCTTCGCCGCCGCATCGGCGTGGCGGCCTGGCGAGGAATCCATTGGCTCGCCTACGCCTGCTGGCCGATTGCCGTACTCCATGGTCTGGGATCGGGCTCCGACGCACGGCTTCCCGGGGCCACGCTCGTGTTCATCGTGTGCATGGCAAGTGTCGCTGCCGCGGTGGCCTGGCGTCTCGCGGCCGGGTGGGCGCGTTCGAAGGTGTGGCGGGTCGGCGGCGCCGCTGTGGGTGCGGCGGCGCTCATTGTGATCGCGGCCTTCGCTGCCGTCGGCCCGCTCCGCCCCGGTTGGTCCCACCGGGCCGGTACCTCCTCCGCCCTCTTGACCCAGCTGTCCGGTTCCGCCGCGGCGTACGCCGCCACGCCGACGTCGAGCCCCCCGTCCAAATCCGCCCCACCCGCCTCGGGTATCCCGAGCGCTCCTTTTGAGACGACCGTGTCGGGAACGATCGCTACCTCGCCTCCCAATGGCGACGGCCAGGCCGAGGTCACACTCAGCATGCATCCGGCCGACACGACCGTGCCGCTCCGGGTGCGCATCATCGGTCCTGCCATCAACGGCGGCGTTGCGCTGCAACGCAGCGAGGTGACCTTCGGACAACTGAGCGGAGAGGTGACGTCCCTGGACGGGTCGACCATCGGTGCGCTCGTCGTCGGCCCAGCCGGTTCGCTCAACCTGACCATGAGCCTGTCCTTGAATTCTGGTGCCGGCACAGTGACCGGCCAGCTCTCGGGGCGCGCAGCACTATGAGCCTGGCCGTCCGTCTAAGCGCCCCCGCTGCGCCGCGTACGCCTACCCGCTTGCTGCACGGTCTTGTGGACGAGAGCCCCTCGGACCCCGGACTGCGGTCTCACGTCGACCGATGGGGCGAACTGCATCACCAGCCGCACCGGCTGATGGACGAGCTCGAGGCGAGCGGGCTCGTGGGCCACGGTGGGGCGTGGTTCCCCGTGGCGGCCAAGTGGCGAGCGGTCCAAGCAGCTTCGCGCCGCCGTCCGGTCGTGGTGGCGAACGGTGCCGAAGGCGAACCCGCCAGCTGCAAGGACGCGTTGCTGCTCTCGCGCACGCCCCATCTGGTGCTCGACGGTCTCATGCTGGCGGCCAGCACCCTGCGCGCCCAGCAGGCCATCGTGTACGCCCTTCCTTCGAGCATGCCGGCGCTCGAAGCCGCCCTCGCCGAGCGCCGTGCCCTCCGCCTCGATCCGATCACCATTGAGCTGGCCGAGGCACCCGACACGTTCCTCTCCGGTCAGGAGTCAGCCGTCGTCAATGCACTCGGCCGGCGCGGCGGCGCGGTGCCCTCCTTTGCAGGGCTGACGACCATCCGCGAACGCGGGGTCGGGGGTCGCCCTACCCTCGTGCAGAACGTTGAGACGCTCGCCCACGTGGCCCTCGTTGCCCGCTTCGGAGCGGAGTGGTTCCGGGAGATCGGGACGCAACAGAACCCGGGCACCATGCTGCTGACGGTCAGTCGCCCCGGAGGCCCCCTCGTCGTCGAGGCGACGCTCGGCTCATCCCTCCGCGCTGCGGCCTGTCTCGGGGAGACAGATCTCGCCGACACCCGAGCTGTTCTGCTCGGCGGCTACGGAGGCGCCTGGGTCTCCCGGCAGCTCTTCGCGGAGCTCCCCGCTGCAGAGAAAGCCGCCCGCCGTGCCGGGGCGACGCTCGGTGCCGGCGTGATCGTGCCCCTTGGTTTTGATGTGTGCCCATTGGCCGAGATGGCGGACGTCGTGCGCTATATGGAGGGGCAGGGCGCCGGCCAATGCGGCCCTTGCGTGCACGGATTGGCCGAGTTGGCCGAGTGCATGGACCGGCTGGCCTTCGGTGGACGCGGCGGTCCTCACCTCGACCGCATCCTCGAGACCTGCTCGCTGGTGGAGGGCAGGGGTGCCTGCCGCCATCCCGATGGCGTTGCCCGATTCGTGCGCAGTGGCCTCGGTGTGTTCGCCGACGAGGTCGCTGCGCACCAGCGCCGCGGCGCGTGCCCTCAGACGCAGGCAGCACGCGTGCTTCCCGTGCCGGGCCGGACGGCGAGGAGAAGACTCGTGAGCCGGGCATGAGTCGTCGGAGCCTGGAACTGGTCCTCGACCCGGTCGCGTGCGACGGGCGCGGCGTGTGCGCGGAGATGCTCCCCGAGTACATCGAACTCGATCGCTGGGGGTATCCCGTCGTCGACGGCAGCGCAATTGCTCCGGCCCTCTTCGAACATGCCGTCCGCGCCGTGCGATCGTGCCCGAAGCAGGCCCTGCACCTGGTGGAGCGCACCCGCTGAGGAGCTCGACGAGCTCACTCCGCCTGGAGTGGTCCGTTTACCGGACTCGGGAGCCACGATCTCGAGGTTGAAGACGGGCAACCGGATTTGGATTTTCCCCTTCCGCGGCCTCCTGTGAGACAGTTTCCTCATGCCAGTCGCGGTCGGCATCAAGCAGCGCTGCTCGGCTCTCTTCCACTCGCACGAGGTGCACGACTTCGGGGGAATGTTCCACGTGCCCGACAGTGAGCGCTACCCCGCCCTCTTCGCCTGGGACAGTGGCTATCACGCCTTGTCGCTCCTTCATCTTGAGCCCGACGCCGCGATAGGGGAGCTGACAACCCTCTACCGGGCCAACCGGCTGCCCGACGGGCTGCTCTCGCATCAGCGCTATATCCCCGGGGCGGAAGAGCACCAGCAGTTCATTGAGCGCCTCTTCGGCCCGATGTTCGACGGAGATCGCACGCCGTTCATCGACCCTCCCACGCCTGCCTACGCGGCCGCTCGACTCTCGCTGGCCCTCGGAGCGCCCGCCGATCATCTGCTGGACGAGGCTGTTGCTCATCTGCGCGCTCTGGCCCGGCAGCGGACGTTAGGCGGTCGTTCGCTGCCAGCTGTGCTGCACCCGTTCGAAACCGGCACCGAAGGGAGCGCCCTCATGCAAGGCTTGCTCCCGGGCGGACTGGGTGCCTCCCTGACCCGATTCAAAGAGCTCACGATTTCGGCTCGCTCAGCCGGAATGGCACCCGAGACGGCTCTGGCCGCGGGCCACGGGTTCGTGGTGTATGACCCCACCGTGTGCGGTTGGTACCTGTTGGCCCTCGAGGAGGTCGCGGCCGCTTGCCGGGCCCGAGGGCGTGTCGCAGAGGCCAACGAGGTCGAGTTCACCGCGGGGCGCGTGGCCCGCGATCTGGATGCGCTGCTCTGGTGGGAAGAAGGGCGCATCTTCGTCGGCTATGACCTGACCCGATCGCTGCAGCTCCAAGGCACCGGTGCCATGGGACTGATCCCTTGTGCCAGCCGAGCTCTGGCGGAATCGGGCGTGTCTCGACGGGTCGCCGAGCGCCACCTGCGTCCGGGCGGGCCTCTGTGGGGTCCTCACGGCTTCTCGTCCGGTGCCATCGCCCCTGGGAACGAGCTCGATGCCTACGTTCAGTGGGACGGCAACGCGGTGTGGGGCGCCACGGCGTACTGGGCCTACCTGGTGGCGGCCCGGCTTGGCTGGTGGCCCGAGGCTCGTCGCCTCCGTGACCAACTCACCGCCCTGATCGACGCGCACGGCTTCCGCGAATACTACGACGCGCTGACCGGTGAACCCGGCGGGGCAGGCGCAGGATCCGGCTTTACGTGGCCGGCCCTAGCCTTGGACATGAGGGTCCCTCTGGACGACACCGCCTGCCAACGCGGCACTTGGCTACCACCGCGGAGTCCGAGAGCAACAGCTCGTTGTCAGCTGAGTCGTAGGTGACCAGGTGTACCGGGCCGAGCGGGTAGGCCCGACCCCGTACCGAAGGAAGCCGATCCCACCCTTTGGCGATGGCCGCGTCCCTCAGTGCGTCTCCGTCCACAACTCGTGGTCGTCAGAACCTGATCTATTCAGGATGTGGCCCCAGCGGCGGCTCTTCGGTACGGCCTCGCTCGACGGCGGTACTCAGCGCGTCGACGACCTCATCACGGAGCCAACGTCCCAGTTCCAGCGTGGCTTCTGAGGGGCGGCCCGTCACGCCGTTCTTTGAGAGCAAGGGGGCCGTATAGCGGAACACCAGACCCTCAGTCCGATCCTCGTCATCTGCCAATAGTTGCTGGTCAGCGCGGACGAGGTCTGGCGCCAGCGCCATCATGAGAGCTGTCTCGGCCCGGTTGGCATGTACGTCCTTGCCATCCACGAGCATCTCCGCCGCGATCGTCGGCGTCAGCATCCACCAATCGAGGACACCGAACCGAATATCAGGGCGCTCGTGGCGGAGGTGGTCGCCTGCGACCGTGAGTGCTGCCTCGTTGCCGAAGTGCCCATTTACAGCGAGCACACGGCGAAGTCCGCTGGCGGCTGCCCAGGCCACGACGTCGGTCACAGTGGTAGCGAGCACCTCCGGGGCGAGCGACAGCGTTCCCGGGAAAGCAGTACCGTGCCCGAAACTACAGCCGAGCGACAGCGCTGGCAGTACAGGGGCGCCCGTGCGCTTCGACACCTGGTCGCAGAGCTCAGTTGCGATCACGGTATCGGTGCCGGTGGGCAGGTGCGGACCATGTTGCTCAGTAGCTCCAACTGGCAGCAGCGCTACCTCCGCCCGATGTGCGGCAACGAACTCTTTGATCTCGGGCCAGGTCAGTTCTCCCCATCGCACCGGCTTCATCAAAGGATTCGTCCTCATCGCCTCACACCATGATCAAGCGGATTGTTCCTTTCCGCTCACTCCTCCCGGGTGGCGATGATTCTCTGGCATTGTTACCGCCTCTTCGGACACTCTCAGCGTCAACCAAATGCCGCGGCCCGCGCCTTGCCGATGCCGAACTTCAGGTACTTCATGATCGTGATGACCTCCACCTTGGTCACGCCCTCGATTTCGCGGAACTCGTTGACTCGCTCGAGTAGGTGGTCGGTGTTGACGCAGGCGAGCTCAACCATGAGGTCGTAGGGGCCAGAGGTCACGACGGCCCAGTCGATCTCGGTAAACCGCTCGACCTCCTGCGCTGGTAGCTCGAGATTGCCTGTGCAGTTGAAACCGAGCACGGCTGCGACGTTGTAGCCAATTTTGAGGGGGTCGACGATCACCATTCCCTTGACGATTCCGGAGTCAAAGAGTCGGGTGACCCGCATCCGGGTCGCCGCCGTACAACCCGACCTTGGCGGCCATCGTTGCGTAGCTGGCCCGCCCGTCTATCTGGAGAAGACGGATGAGCTCCTGGTCGATCTCGTCGAGTGTCTCCATGGTGCCCCCGGTCTCCCACGACGAATAGGTGAGTTCGATCTGGCCGGCGAATCGATTCTGCCTGACCCACGCTCACCCTACCGGCACTCGGTTCACTCGTCCAGCAGCCTCTATACGAGTTTTTCGATGCGAAATCGACGTGAAACAAGCCTGACACAATCCATTCTTAGTCTCAGACAAGCGATTCGATAGTCAGAAGCGAGGATCCAATGGATCTGGAGACCGCAGAGCGCACGGCCCACAGCATCGACAGCGAGGTGCTGCCTGGGTGGGCCGGACCGCTATGAGGCCGTCCGGATCGTCGGGGCCACCAAGCGGTACGGCAGCGTCACCGCCCTCGATGACGTGAGCCTTGAGATCCACGACGGCGAGCTCTTCACCCTCCTCGGCCCCTCGGGCTCGGGCAAGACCACCTTGCTTCGCATGATTGCGGGCCTCACCGACCTGACATCAGGCGAGATCTGGATCGGCAACGAGGCAGTCCATGCGAGCGCACCATACGAGCGCGACATCGCCATGGTTTTTCAGAGCCTGGCCCTATTCCCCCACCTCAGCGTTGCCGGCAATATCGCCTTCCCGCTCAAGATGCGCCGTTGGCCCAAGTCCAGGATCAAGGTGGCCATTGCCGAGGCGCTCAAGACCGTCCAGCTTCCCGGCCTCGAACACCGGATGATCAACGAGCTCTCCGGCGGGCAGCGCCAGCGCGTCGCGATCGCCCGCTCGCTCGTCTACAAGCCCAAGCTACTCCTGCTCGACGAGCCGCTCGGCGCCCTCGACCGAAAATCGCGTGAAGAAATGCAGCTCGAGATCCTGCGCCTGCACCACGAGCTCGATGTCACCATTATTAACGTCACACACGATCAGCGTGAGGCGCTCATGCTGAGCGACCGGGTCGGGGTCATGCGCGACGGGCACCTCGAGCAGGTGAGCCGGCCCGAGGCCATGTACCGCGAACCCAAGAGCGCCTTCGTAGCCGAGTTTATCGGGAACTCCAACATCTTCGCAGGCACGGTAAAAACGGTGAACGGTGCCGTTGTCCTCGAGCTTCCGGACGAGACAAGCATCGATGTGGGCGAGCAAGGCCGCCGCCTCTCCGGGCGCCCGGCCCGCTTAGTGGTGCGGGCCGAGGAGGTCTCCCTTCTCGCGGCCAGTGGATCGCCCGGCGCCCGCACGGGCCTGGTTCGCTTGGGTGCCTTCGAGGGTGACCGCTTTTACTACGAAGTGGACTGTCCAGGCCTCGGAGTCATCAAGGTGACGGCGCCGGCCAACCGGGCCAGCTCCCCATTGCGGCCGGGCGAGTCGGTCGACCTCACCTGGGACATGTCCGACGCGCTCTTGATGGAGGCCTGAGCGATGGTGCAAAGCATCGTGCTCGAGCAGCCGACCACTGAGGGTGTCGGCGTCGGCTGGCGCATTCTCGACGTCGCCGTGGCCGCGCGCCGGCGGCTGGCCATCCGTCGGACAGCTGCCGTGCCCTATATCCAAGTGGCCCCCGCCGTGCTGGTCTCAGCCACCCTGGCCTACGGCCTCGTCTACATGCTCTACATCAGCCTGCACTCTTACGACGCCTTCACTGCGGCTCAGGGCGGGTTCTCCCTGTCGCAGTACGAGCGTCTCTTCAGCGCTTCGAATAGCTCCTACGCGCAGATCCTCGTCCGCACCCTCGAGCTGTCGGCCTTGGTCACGCTCTTGAGCGTCGCCCTCGCCCTCCCCACCGCCTATGCCATCGTGCGGACGAGCCGTACCGCGCTGCGCTCCATCGCCATCTTCATGCTGCTGGTGCCGTTCCTCATGGGCGAAAGCATCCGGGCCTTCTCATGGCTCCTGCTGCTCGGATCCAACGGCGCCGTGCCCTGGGTCATCCGGGTTCTCGGGGGAGGGTCGCCACAGCTGCTGGGTTCCTATTGGGCCATCGTGCTGGGGCTCCTCCAGGTCCAGGTTCCCCTGGCCACCCTCATCCTGATCCCCGGCATGCGCAAGGTGCCAGCCGACCTCGAACGAGCGGCGCAGATCATGGGCGCCCGGCCGGGTGCCGTGTGGCGCCGCATCATCGTCCCGCTGACCAGACCCAGCCTGGCGGCCGCGGCCGTTGTCATCTTCGCCCTCTGCATGACCGAATACGCCATCCCCTCGGCACTGGCCTCGGCGCAACGCCCTTCGTAGCTAACTCGGTCTCGACGATCTTCTTCTCCGAGGGAAATATCTACTTCGGTGCCGCCTTCAGCGTGATCCTGATCGTGGTGGTGATCGTCTCGGTCGCCACAATCGGCTTGGTCGCAAGGGCACGCCCGGCAGGACGGCGCGAGGCAGCTGAGTCAGTCGACGCAGCGGAGACGGCGATATGAGGCGCAGGGTCCCAATGGCCCCAGTGGTCGCCGTGGTAGTGCTCGTCCTCTCGGTGCTGCCCTCAGCCATCGTCGTGCTGAGTTCTTTCTCGAGCGGCAAGGCGCTGACCTTTCCCCCTTCACACATCTCGATGGCCGCCTACGGGTCTCTCTTTGTCAACGGCGTCTCTCGGGTGGCGCTTTTCCACAGCCTCATCATCGGACTGATCTCGGTGGTAGTGGCCGTCCCCCTGGGTACGGCAGCCGCCCTTGGCCTCCGTGCACCGTTCCTGCGGGGCCGGGTGTTCATCATGTGCATGCTGCTGCTCGGCCTGGCCTCACCGCTCGTGGTTTCGGGGGTCGCCTATCTGGTGATCGAGACCAATCTGCAGTTGATCGGCTCGCTCCTCGTGCTCGGTCTCACGATCGCCGTCATCAACCTTCCTTTCGTCGTCTACCTAGTCACCTCGGCCCTCGACCGCATGAACCCCGAGCTGACCGAGGCTTCTTTCACACTGGGTGCGGAGGAGCTGCAAACGTTCCTCTTCGTCACCCTGCCCGAAATCATGCCCGGCGTTCTGGCCTCGGCCCTGTTGCTCTTTATCTTCGGCATCACCGACTTCACCATTTCGATCATCCTCGCCACTACGAGCGACGCCACCTTGCCCGTGGTGATCTTCGGAAGCCTGCGCTCGGGGCTCACTCCGCGCCTGGCCGCCGCCGGCGGCCTCTATATCGGCCTGGCCGTCGCCATCACGGTCATCCTCTCTCGCACCGGCATCATCGACCGCTTCTTCTTCCAGGAGGACTGACCATGGACAGCAAACCGCTCAACGCAGCACCCACCGGAGACGACCGCATTGTCGATCGGCGCACACTGCTCAAGACAGGCGCAGTCATAGCCGGTGGGGTGATCGGCGCCAGCGCCGAACTCTTTCACACATCGCTTGCTGGGGCGCAGGCACCCGAGCCGCCCACCTCCAAGCCAGACAAGTTGGTGGTGCGCTCCTGGGGTGACCCCTGGTCGACGAATATCGGAAACATCCCAGGAAAGGCCTTCACGGCCAAAACGGGGATCCCGGTCCAGTTCGACCTGACCGACTTCGATGTGATGGACACCAAGGTGCGACTGGCTGTCAAGGCCGGGGAGCGACCGCCGGTCGATGTGGTCTACACGATTGGTCGCTCTGCCTATACGGCCTCGGTACAGAAGCTGCTCGTGCCACTCAATCCGGCCATCGTGACCAACTTCAAGTACATCGTCGAAGCCGGAAAGCCACAAGGCTCGAAGTCCGACTACGTGCTCGTGTACACCTACACGACGCCACTCATCTACCGCACCGACAAGGTGTCGCTGAAGAACGGTGACTCCTGGGACGTGATGTGGGACCCCAAGTACGCGGGCAAACTCTTCGTTACCACCAACTTCGACCCCTACGTGCTGCCGCTCTCGCGGATGCTGCATCTCGACCCGGCGAGTTCCAACCTGGCTCCGCTGTGGGCGAAGCTGCGCACACTTCGCCCGAACATCAAGGTCGTCGGGGACGACACCCCCTTTATCAACAACATGACCTCGGGTGAGGTCTGGCTGGGCTCGGCCCTGGTCGGCGATGCCGTTTCGCTGCAGCAGGCCAATGTGCCGGTGGACTGGATCGTGCCAAAGCAAGGGGCGGTGCTCACTGGCGACGCAATGTACGTACCCAAGAATCTGCCGAGCAACGTCACCTACTACGCGGAGATGTTCATCAATGAGGTGATCGATGCCCAGCTGCAAACGGCCTGGACCGCAAACGTCGTGACGGTACCCACCAACTCGAAGGCCAAGGCCTCCTCGTTCATGCAGAACAACGAGGCCTTTCCCTTCACCAACGCTCAGATTGAGAAGTACGCCATTCCCGAAGGGCTGAACCTGGCTGCCCGAAATGCTGACTCCTGGCAGGCCAGCTTTACCGCGGCGATTCAGAGCTAAGCAATCCCACCACTGGAAAAACCTATGCAGAGAGGTGCACTATGAAAACTGATCAGGTCGAGCGCGCTGCGCACCATGTTGGCCCAAGGAGATGACTCGTCGTCGACCTCGAGGACGCATACACCCTCCCTCCATCCTGGTATACCGATGACGATTTCTTCACTTTCGAGAAGGAGTCGATCTTCATGAAGGAATGGATCTGCGTCGGACGCCAGGAGCAGATCGCCCATACCGGAGACTTCTTCTCCTTCACCATTGCCGGAGAGCCCCTGGTGGTCGTACGCAACGAGACCGGAGAGATCAACGCCATGAGCGCGGTGTGCCAACACCGAGGCATGGTCATCACCGATGCAGGCGAACTTCAGGAAGAGGAGTGGACGACCCCGTGTGGCGCTACATCGGGCAACTGCGGCCGACAGCTGCGCTGCCCGTATCACTTCTGGGTTTACGACCTCACCGGCCAGTTGGTCGTGCTCCGGAGATGTCGCGCACCAACAATTTCGACCGCTCTGACATCAGGTTGCCGGCTCTCAAGGTGGAACTATGGAACGGGTTCATATTCGTCAATTTTGACCCCGAGGCATCCCCGCTCGCGCCGCGGCTGAGTCAAGCGACCAAGTACCTCGAGAACTGGAACATGGAAGACATGGAAGTGACCAATCTGGGAAGAATCGAGGGGCTTGATTGGAATTGGAAGGTGATGCTCGAGAACATCATCGAGCTGTATCACGCCGATCGGTTGCACTTCCCCATCCACGAAATGGCGCCGGCGAGTCGCTTCGTGAGTACGCCTTTCGAGGATTCCGACGCCATGATCATCAGCCGCGCCGGTACCACGGTCGCGGACTACTCGTTCAACGGTTCGCTCAAGGCAGTCTTCCCGGTAATCGATTCCTTAACCGAGGAAGACACATCGATGGCCTACTTCGGCATCGCACCGCCCACATTGGGCATCGGGACCAGCTCGGACTCATTGCTCTACGTCCTGGTTGTGCCGCCTCGGCCGAGAAGATCGACCTCGTCTACGGCACCCTCTTTCCCAAGGGTTACAAAGACATGCGACGATTCTCCGACCTCGAAGCGATCGCCTCCAGCGGGCTCTATGCCCTGACACGTCAGACGTAGCGGCCAACAAGTCCGTGCAGCGGGGCATGCGGTCACGCTTCGCCCCGCGGCCGGCTGTCCTGGCAAGAGGAGCCGATCAACCACTTCAACAAATGGCTTATGAAGCGATACCAGCACTTCGTGGCCACGGCCAGCTGAGCGGCTGTCAAAGGAAGACCCCATGGAACCACTGCATAGCGTCGCGCTTGAACATGACGAACTCGCCAACCGGCTCGCTGCAGAGGGCGTGCGCTGGGTGGCCGCCATGTACCCCGACGTCGCCGGGCGCCCGCGGGGCAAGGTAGTGCCCGTCCGACGACTGGCCCACCTGGTGGCAGGCTCCGAGCGGTACACGCCGCGCGGTCTCGATGGCCTGGGTGAAATGAATCCGACCGAGGACGAGTGCGTGACGCTGCCCGACTCCGACACGGTCTGGGTTTTGCCATGGGATCCAACGTGCGCCGTCATGCCGGCCGACCTGAGCCAAGAAGGGCGTCCCTATGAACTCTGCTGCCGCACCATTCTGAAGAATCAACTCGAGCGGGCCACGACCATGGGATTTCGCTTCATGCTCGGCGTGGAGAGCGAGATCTATGTCTTCGCCGGCGATGGCAGCAATCCCACCGCCTCCTTGGAACCGCTCATCTCGAGTGGTACCCGACATCCTACCCCCGCTTACCTGTTGGACGCGGCCTTCGACGCGATGGGTTTCCTGGGTCCGATGGTCGACGCTATGGACGCCATCGGCTGTGACGTCTTCTCCTTCGACCAGGAAGGTGGCGACGGGCAGTCTCAATTCGATTTCGGCCACGACGATGCGCTCAGGATCGCCGATCGCCTTCTCGTCTTCCGGATGATGGCCAAGCACTACGCCAGAGCCGCCGGAGGGTTCGCCACGTTTATGCCCAAGCCGTCCCGGGACTCGTCGGTTCGGGCGCCCACTTCAACATGAGCCTGGAGTCGCTTGAGGGTCAGAACCTCTTTTGGGACGAACCAGGGGGGTGGACCGAGTCGGCCAAGAGCTTCACTGCCGGCGTTCTTCAGCACGGGCGCTCCATGACAGCTATCACGAACCCGACGGTGAATTCTTACAAGCGCCTCGTCTCTTCGCTCAACGGCGGTGGCGTGTCGTGGGCACCCATCTGGGTCTCGACCGGAGACAACAACCGTTCGTGCGTCGATGCGCTTCCCTCGTAACCGGCCTGCGGTGGAGAACCGTTTGGTCGACAGTGCTGCTAACACGTATCTCGCTGCCGCGTACATGCTCGCAGCGGGACTTCGAGGGGATCGAACGCGCCCTCGAGTTGCCAGAGATGACCGAGGGTGAGACGTATGGCTGGTTCGAAATGGAAAGCCGACGCGATTTACGTGTTCCACGGAACCTTCTTGAGGCGATCGACCGCGTTTGCCGCCGACCCGCTGGCCAAAGAGGTCTTTCCTGAGGGCTTCGTCAGCGAGTACTGCGCCATGAAGGAGAAGGAATGGAACGAGTACCACGAAATCGTCAGCGACTGGGAACTCTCCCGGTACTTGACCGAGCTGTGAGGAGCGCGACATGACGGAGACGATGGCAGGAACGGTCACACTGATCACGGGCGGGGGGGGCGGCATCGGACACGGCGTCGCGAAGCTCTTCCTCGAAGAGGGTGGCAAGGTTGTCCTCATGGGCCGCTCGGTGGAGCGCCTGGAAGAGGCCAAGGTGAGGCTCGGTGCATCCGAGGAGTCACTACTGCTCTTCCCGGGAGACGTGGCGCTGGCGCCGGACTGCAAGGCGGTAGTCGACATGACGATCGATGCCTGGGGCCGCATCGACACGCTGATCAACAACGCGGCAATCGATGACGAGGCGGACTTTCTCGACATGACCGAAGAGGGATGGGACGCTGTCCTCGACGTGAACCTAAAGGGCCCGTTCCTCCTGTCTCAGGAGGTAGCGAAGGTGATGATCCCCCAGGGTGGGGGGTCGATCATCCACATCAGCTCAATCGATCACCAGGCGGCGGACGGGCCTTACACAAGCTACAACGTGTCGAAGACAGGTCTCATGGGCCTCAGTCGCTGCATGGCGGTCGAGTTGGCCAAGTACGGCATCCGTTCCAACGTGATCAGCCCGGGGGCGACCAAGACAGAAATGATTGAACGGGTCATGGGAGCCGAAATGATGGACTACATGGACAATCGCTTCGACCGCGTCCCTATGAAGAGGATGGTCCTCCCTGAGGAGATCGCCACGGCGTGCCAACTTTTCGCCACCAGTGCCTCCTCAGCCATCACCGGCGTCGATCTCGTCGTAGATTGCGGGACATCGGCCAACCTCTACATCGTCGAGACGATGCCGAGTTCGGCGGGGATCGCGGTGACTCCCTGAACGGACTTGGATCTGTCCTGGACCGCATATCCGAAAGGAGATCATCAGCGCTGTTTGGCTTCCAGACCTTCCGAACCCTCCCCGCTCTGCCTCGGAACCAATCTCTGTGTCTTGAGGCCAATCTGGCGGTTTTCGGTTTGAAAGTCGTCCGGTCAGTTCGCAGACCACCAGATCCGAAGAACCAGTTCCGCGACCTGACCTGGAGTTCCTCTCCGGAGCGGAGCGCTAGATTCCAGCAGCGATCCCAACCTTGGCAAGGTCGTGGCTTTTCGTCTGCGGGTCAACGCCCCGGTCTCCGTGCGGTCTCGTCCGCCCAGATCCCACCCCCGTCCAGCCGGTTATCCCGTAGGAGAGCGCCCGACGATAGCCAAGGCCGCTGCAAAGTGCTCAAGTGAGTTAGCCAGAAGGCCGATCTTCCTAAGGTGACATCGACGAGTGACGTGCTGGGTCCTGCACAGGCCCGGGTGAATTCGTTGGAATCACAAGCCTTCCTCTCTGCCCTGGTTGCCTCGTCGCAAGATCCCATCATCGGCAAGACGCTCGACGGCACCGTCGTCCTCTGGAATCAAGCGGCCGAGCAGCTCTACGGATACGAGGCCACCGAAATGGAGGGCCACAGTGTCGCCGTGCTCATCCCTCCAGATCGACCCGACGAGCTCGCCTACCTTCTGGGTCGACTTGGAGCCGGGGAGACAGTACGAAACTTCCAGACCAAGCGGCTCCGGAAGAACGGGACAACGGTCGATGTGGCGATCACCGTCTCACCAGTAGTCGGTCCTGATGGGGTGGTTCTCGGTGGATCCACGATCGCGCATGATCTCACCCTGTACAACCAACAGATGGATGACATACGTCGAGCACACCGGTGTGCCGACGAGGCGATCAGCACACTGGAGACGCTTCAGACATCTGCTCCTGTCGGATTCGGATTTGTCGACACTGAGTTTCGTCTGACCCACGTCAACGACATGCTCGCCTCGTTCGCCGGATCAACGACGAGGGAGTTGCTTGGAAGGACGGCGGCCGACGTCGTTCCGGAGATCTGGTCGCAGGTCGAGCCGATCTTTCGAAGAATTCTCAATTACGGTGAACCAGTCCGGAACATAGAGGTCACCGGGGAGATTCCCACTGAGCCCGGTCACCGCCACTACTGGCTGGCGAGTTACTTCCCAGTGCGCCTCGAAGCCGAGATCATCGGCGTCGGAATCGTCGCCGTCGACGTCACTGAACGGCGTCAGGCCGAAGAATTCCGTTCGATCGCTATGAACCAAATGGCTGAAGGGCTCTTTACTGTCGATGCCCAGGGCCTCTTGACTTCCATCAATCATTCCGCACTGGAGCTGCTGGGTTGGACCGAAGCGGAACTGCTCGGAAAGGAAATGCGACTCTTCGTTCTGGCCGATGACCAAGATGACCCGTCGATCGATGAGGGAAACAGGAAACTCCTCGAGGTTCGGGCGCAGGGTCGACACGTCGTCCTGGACGATCATGTCTACCGGTGCAAAAACGGGTCACTGCTGTCGGTTGCCATCTCTGCATCGCCACTCTTCATCGGGGATACCCTCGAAGGCGCGGTCATCGTCTTTCGGGACATCTCTGAAGAGAAATCGGAGCGGCTGAGGGTTTCACGTGAGTTGGCTGCGCTGACGTGGGTCGGTCGAATTCGAGAGGCGCTGGACGAGAACAGGCTCGTCCTCTTCTCGCAACCGATGATCCCCTTGGCCGGAGGTCAGCCGCACGAAGAGTTGTTACTCCGGATGATGGGACGAAACGGTGAGTACATTGCCCCCGGCGCATTCTTGCCGGTGGCGGAGAAGTACGGTCTGATCCCAGAGATCGACCAGTGGGTGGTAAAGCAGGGAATCAGCCGTGCGGCAGACGGGCATCACGTCGGAATAAACCTGTCTGCTGAATCCATCGTCGCGCTCGATCTTGTCAGACTGATTGCAGACGAAATCCAACAGACAGGCGCGAACCCTTCCAATATTGCGTTCGAAATCACTGAGACGGCTCTGATGCGAGATATTCATAAGGGCGAAGCGTTCGCTCGGGGCGTCGTCGATTTGGGATGCGGCGTATCGTTGGATGACTTCGGGACCGGTTTTGGCACCTTCACCTATCTGAAGAGACTGCCGCTCTCCTACCTCAAGATCGATCTCGAATTCGTCCGAGATCTCGTGGCAAGCTCGGCAAATCAATACGTGGTCAAAGCCATTGTCAACCTGGCACACGGATTCGGATGCCAGACGATTGCCGAGGGCGTCGAGGACGAAGCGACTCTCAAGCTCCTGCGTGAGTTCGGCGTCGACTTCGCGCAGGGGTTCTACGTGGGTCATCCTGCGCCATGTCTGCCCGGAGCGGAGGACATTCGTCGGTCACGGATCATCGAGGCCGAAACGGCGGCAAGCACTCTTGCCCCATAGAGGACTCTCAGTTCTACAAGGCCATTCCTTCTGTCAATTTCGGTTGGACTGAATATCTGGCGTGCACATCAGTCCAAAGCGGGTCATGGTGACAGTCGCTCCATCTTCCAGCTTCCAGACTGCGCGCTGTAGCGGAGCCGATCGTGCAGGCGGTCCGATCCTTCCTCCCAGAGTTCGACGACATCAGGCTGAATGCGGTAACCGCCCCATCGAACAGGGCGCGGTGGGCCCGAGTCATCGGGAAACGCTTCGGCCAGCTTGGCCACCTCCTGTTCGAGCACCGCTCGACTCGCAATGACCCGGCTCTGGTGGCTTGCGACCGCGCTACGACGAGAACCCGGAGGCCGCGATTTCCAGTAGGCATCCGACAACGAGGCTTCGACCACCTCCACTGCTCCTGTCACCCGAACCTGTCGATGCACGGGCTTGAACCAATGGAAGAGGGCAGCGGCAACCGGATTCGCCATCAACTCCTGACCCTTGCCGCTCTCGTGGTCGGTGTAAAAGACGAGACCTCGGCGATCAATACCTCGGAGCAGCACCATTCTCGAGGACGGGCGACCCTCGGTCGTCGCTGTGGCCACGGCCATCGCCTCGGGCATGGGTTCTCCCGCTTCTCGCGCAACCTCGAGCCACGAGGACAGCTGTGTCATCGGGTCTGGGTCAACGGATGCTTGTTCCATCGCTACAGTCTGCTCGTTCCGAATGTGGGCTGGGTCGGTCTCGGCGCAGAAACGTCGCTTGCAGGATCCCTTGTTGGATCTGGCGTGTCCGGCCCTTCAATGCAGCCGAATTCGGGACTCCCATACAAGCCCGACTGGAACCCTGAAGAGCTGGCTTGCCACCCTCTTGGACCGCTCGCGAGTGGTCCCCGGCGTTCCTCAGTAGCCGGCCTCTGAGTCAACAAGGCCAACCAGGGGTTCACCGGCGGCGAAGTGGGCCACGTTGGTGCGGATCCGTTCGGCGAGGAGGGGCAACACCATTTCGATGGTGTCGGCGGTGTGGGGCGTGATGATGCAGTTGGACAGGTCCCACAGCGCATGTCCGTCGGGCAGGGGCTCAGGATCGGTCACATCGAGCGCTGCGCCGGCGATTGTGCCCTCCCGCAGAGCCGAGACCAGCGCATCGGTATCGACGTGTCCCCCGCGGGCCACGTTGACGAGCCACGCCTTCTGCCGCATCAGGCCGAGCTCCTCCGATCCGACGATCCCCCGGGTCTCAGGGGTCAGCGACAAGGCCAGCACGACGACGAGTGCGCCCCCCAGCGTGCTGCCGAGCTCCGAGACCGCCACGGTGCGGGTTGCGCCGGGCACCGGGTCCCCGGAGCGATTGACCACGGTGGCCTCGACCTCGAAAGGGGCGAGTAGCTCGAGGAGTGACCGGGTGATCCCGCCCCCACCGAGAATGGTCACCCGCTCACCGAACAGGCTCGTCCCTCCCTGGGCTCCCCAGCTGTGGACCCCAATACGGGTCGGCAGGAGGCGCAGCCCAGCCAGGGCGAGGGTCAGGGCGTGCTCGGCCACCGGTCGGGCGTAGGCACCTTTGGCACAGGTCCAGATTCGGGTGTGGTCAATGACATCTGTCATCAGCTCCACGCCGGCCGAAGGCAGCTGGACCCAGCGAACATGTGGGGCCGCCGTGAGGGCCTCGGCGAGACCTCCGACATCGTGTGAATCGAGCCAGACCAAGGCCTCGGGGTCATCGGTCACCTCCACCACTGCCCCACCACCGGCCTCGACGGCCTCGACCGCGAAGGGAGCGGGATTTGGAGCGACGGTCACCCGGGGTCGAGGCACATCGGGACACTACCGAGCTGGGGCCGAGGGACAGCAAGTCACCCATGACCACGGCCGCGACTACCCGAGCGGCTGACGGTAACGGTCGTTCAGAACCGCGTTGTCTCGCCGGGCAATCGATCCGGGTAGACCCGAGTACATGCCTGAAGAATCTGTCCAGCTGGGTAGCCGATCTGTCCGCCGCATGGGCTTTGGGGCAATGCAGCTCCCTGGTCCGGGTGTTTTCGGCCCCCCCAAGGATCGCGATCTTGCGCTGCGAGTGCTGCGTCGCGTGATAGACGCCGGAGTGAACCACATCGATACCGCGCAGTTCTACGGTCCCGACGTGGCCAACGAGTTGCTGCGAGAGGCGCTCTCTCCGTATCCGGAAGACTTGGTAATTGTGTCAAAGGTCGGGGCCGCGAGAGACGATCAGGGCCAATGGCATGGCGCCCAGCGGCCCGATCAGCTCCGAGCCGGAGTCGAAGCCAATCTCGTATCCCTTGGCTTGGAGCAAATACCCGTCGTGAATCTGCGCCGGCATCCCGAATCCGACGTCTTGTTCACCGATCAACTGGAAGCCATGGAAGCCATGCGTCAAGAGGGCCTCATCGGCCGGATCGGATTGAGCAACGTCGACTTGGAGCAGTACCGGACCGCGGAATCTCTGGTTGACATCGCCTGTGTGCAGAATCCGTACAACTTGTCTGATACTTCGGGCAAGGATGTGTTCGACGCCTGCCAGTCGAACGGTATTCCGTTTGTCCCGTTCTTTCCCTTGGGCTCCGCCTTCAATCCCGAGAAGCCGGTCCTACGTTCGGGTCCTGTCGTGGCCACGGCTGATCGACTGGGTGCAACGCCGGCCCAAGTTGCGCTCGCCTGGCTGCTCCAGCTGGCCCCAAAGGTGCTACTCATTCCCGGAACTTCTTCGCTCGAGCATTTGGAGGAGAATCTTGGCGCTGCAGATTTGGTGCTCGACCAAGAAGCACTTGACGTGCTCCCATAAGAGGAGAGGTGGGAGGGCTCGCCGAAGCCCGGAAATGGGGCACTCCCGGCTTTCCTCACGGCGGGCCTGACACGAGTTTGGACCAATTCGCTCCGTAGACCCCCGGCTCGAATGAACCACTCCCCCGCTGACGAATTCAGCCCTTGGCCGCATCCTTCGCTCCAGCTCTATCCGGTGATAGGCCATTGTTGGGCGGCATCAGTGAGCTGACCAGAGAGCGCATTCACATCGACCCAGCTAGAGGACCTCGTTTCGAGAGCGGAAGACGGTGTCTGAGTTCATGACATCGGACACCGTCGTTAGGCATGTGTCAAGACATAGGACACCACCGAGCGGAGGGTGCTCCTGTGAACTTGGGCAAGTTCTTGATCGAGACGCATCTGGCGACCGCGCGACCGATCAAGGAGTTGGCCGCCGCCCACGACGTGAGCGCCCGCTGGCTCTTCAAACTGCTCAGGCGCTACCGCCTCGAGGGCCCGGCCGGGTTCGAGCCACGGTCGCGGCGGCCCAAGTCGTCGCCGACGAGGATCGCCGACCTCTACGAGGACGAGATCGTGGCACTGCACAAGGCGCTCGCTGACGACGGGCTCGATGCAGGGGCGGCCACCATCCATTTCCACCTCTCCGAGCGTGGATGCCAAACGCCGTCGGTCTCGACCATCTTTAGGGTCTTGAAGGCCCGCGGCTTCGTCGCCCTCGAACCGCACAAGCGCCCGAAGAGCTCGTTCAAGCGGTTCGTAGCGCAGCTGCCCAATGAGACCTGGCAGGCCGACATGACCCACGTCGAGCTCGACGACGGCACGGTCTATGAGGTCCTCAACATGATCGACGACCACTCCAGGCTCTGTGTGGCCTCGCGGGCCATGAAGACGGTCAAGGCGACCGACGTGGTCCGCGTCCTGCACAAAGCGGCTGAGACCTGGGGCTATCCGGCCTCGTTCTTGAGCGACAACGGGCTCATCTTCACCACCGGGCGCCACCACCACGTGGCGGGAGCGACCGAGCAAGAGCTCTTCGCGCTCGGCATCGAGGCGAAGCATTCCAAGCCCTATCACCCAGGTCAGACGGTACCGCATTTCCCGGGCCGGCTCCCGAGTGCCCTGCTTTCACCCGGCGAAAGGTGTCACACTTCGCGAGGTTTAAGCCAAGAGCAACAACGCGGCGCTCGGTGACGATCCAAAACCCTTCCCGCAGCAATGCATCTCCGCAGGCTTCACTCATCCGATGGCGAGGCGTGGCGCCGAGCCGATGCTGTACGCGACGCTTCTCGTAGGAACTCGGTATGCAGGCAGGCACTGCTGCGGCTGGACAGTTCCGACATGATTCGACTCCGTCACAGAGCGACCTTCTACGACTCACGTCATGGCGCTGGGTCAAACGTTTTCGTGTTTGGGGCTCGAAGCATGTCGGCAACGATCAGTTCGGCTTCCATTCGCTGGACACCCATATCGACGCGCAAGAGCTTCCAAACGAGCACGTCAGTAACCGCAATGATGCCGATGAGACGACGCTCTCGCCGTCTTCCTCTCAAACCATTGATGAGCGGTTCAAAGGTCCGTTCGGCCCACCTCCGGTGGTAGTCACGACCAACATCCATCAGATGTCGAACGGCTGGCACTCGATCCTCTTGAGACAACATCCGGAGGATGGCGGGACCATGAGCCTCATAGTGCACGAACAAAATCCCGACTGCCCCGGGAACGTCCCCCACTAGGGCAACGTTACGAGCAGCAATCTCCTGTGTTCCCCACCACCTATACGCTTCGGCAAGGAGCTCGTCTTTGCTGCCAATTCGTTGGTAGAGGGTTTGCACGCTGACTCCAGCATCGCTGGCGATGTCCTGCAAACGCACCTCTTCGTAGGGTCGCGAGCCGAAGTGTTCCCATGCCGCTGCAAGCAGACGCTCGCCAGTAGCCGCGGCTGCATCGGCTCGTGCGGTCATTCGATATGAACGCTTTTGGGGCTTCTCGGTCGGCAATTCTCCGGAACTTTCTCTTGACACTTTGGGTTTGATCTACTTAAAGTGAATATACCATGCGAGTGCTGCAAACCCTCCTGGCCTTCAGCGGGAACGCACCACCTCAACTTGCAGTGACCAGATCTCTAGTCGAGAGAGGTCATGACGTACGCGTCGTCGCCCACCGTGCAGGCCGGGAGCGTGTTGAGCGAACGGGCGCGACGATGATCGACATCGAGGGGTCGACCGCCGAACTTGACCTGACTCGAGCCGAGACAGATTCGGTGCGAGATTGGGCGGCCAAGACTTCGTTGGGTGCGGCGGTTCGACTACGGGACGGGGGGATGATCGAGCCGCTGCCAGAAGGCACTCGGCAGTTCGCGGCACTCTTACGCGAGTGGCCGGTCGATGTTGTGGTGTTCGATTGGCTCTTTCTCGGGGCGGCAGTGGCCGCCGAGGCTGCGGAAACGCCTGCGGCTGCGCTGGTGCATTGCCCGTATCCCTTACCAATTTCGGGCGCACCGCCATTGTTCAGCGGTATGAAGCCGATGGCTGGTGCAATAGGTGCGCTCCGTGACCGGGCCGTCAACGGGATCTTCAAACGTTTCTCGGCCGCTGGATTGCCTCAGCTCAATCGGGCCCGACATGAATGTGGTCTCGAACCACTGCGTGCCTGGGAGGACCAGCTCCGTTCTGTTGCTGGCATTTATGTCTTGACGGCACCTGAGCTCGACTTTGCCGGCTCCCTGGCGCTGCCGGCAAACGTTCAGTATGTCGGCCCGGCTTTCGAGCATTACAGCGACGACTGGAAGTCTCCCTGGCCCTCGGAGAACTCCGATCCCTTGATTCTGGTCAGCTTTTCGACCAGCTACATGAAGCAGGACGCCCTCGTTCAGCGCGTTCTTGATGCTGTCGAGGGCCTCAAGGCGAGGGTCATCTTCACTACCGGTCCCGCCATTGACGCAGCTAGCCTTCGCATACCTGCGAACACTCGGGTGGAAGCGTTTGTGCCACACAGGGCGGTTTTGCCCGAGGTCGACCTTGTGATTACTCACGCCGGCTGGCAAACAGTCAACGCGGCGCTGTCATGTGGAGTGCCGCTTGTGTGCATCCCTGACGGTCGCGATCAGCCTGACAACGCTATTCGAGTTGTGTCCGTCGGTGCCGGTGTTCGCCTCGATAAGAGTGCATCGAGTCGCAAAATTCGGCGAGTCGTCGGGCAAGCACTCCACAACCCAAGCCTTAAGCGCCGTGCGGAGCTGATGGCAACTGCTCTTTCACGAGCTAACGGAGCTGTGAGGACTGCCGAAGCACTCGAGGTTTTGGCGAACCAGTCCAGCGGACCGCGACACGGGTCTCGTTCGGAACCGGGGGAATCGGGAAAGGGATTGGACCTATGGCTCTGAGGTCGAGGACGGCTCGTTATCATGTTGGAGGTTTCGGGTCGCGTACTGAGGGCTGCTCCACCGACATTGATGGTGGCGATGGTGTTGGCTCTCTCGGGTTCTCCCGGTCATTCGTCGGCGAGCCCGACCACTTCGACTTCCTCGAGCTCCGACACGTTGCAGAAGGTGACTTCAACTTTGGACGGGAAGCGTTCCGTCCCCTTGCGGACCCACTGGATCGCGGAACCTCAGCCTGCCGGCGCGATCGTCACCCAGGTCGACTTCCTCGTCGACGGAAAGTTGGCCTGGACCGAGATGAATTCGCCCTATGTATTCGGCGGCGACGACGACGGGGCCAACCTCGGGTACCTGACTACGACCTGGCTTGCACCGGGACGTCATACCTTTACGGTGCGCGTCATCGGCGAGTCGGGACGTGCCGTGTCGGACACCGTGACCGCACGAGTCGCAGCTGCGCCAAAGCCACCGGCAGCTCTCCGGGGCACTTGGGCCAGGACCTTGACCCAGCAGGACATCACAAGTGCTGGCCTGACGCAGGGTCCTCCGACAGGTGGCTGGCAACTGGTCTTCGACCAGGTCGGGGCCTGGGAACTCGACCCATTGGGGACAGGACTGGGCACCCAATACGCGGCCACCGGAACCACGATAAACGTGTATGCGCCGATTCAGGAGGCGCCGTGTTGCTCCAACGGAAGCGATGGGATCGTCCGATACGGGCATCATGGCCTGGGTGGGGTTGATTGCAATCCCTCGGGCCCCTTCGACTCCTACAGCTGGTCCGTTCACGCGGACACACTGACGCTCACCCCGATCGACAAAGGCTGCCAGAGCCAAGAAGCGATCTGGGCCGGCGTGTGGACCCTTGCAAGCCCAACCCCTCCGCCCGTCTGATGTGCGCTGCCGAACCCGATTTCTCCGAGCCTGAGCGTCGCTAGGTCAGCTGGACAGTCCTTTTATGTTTGAGCCGCAGGGAGCAGGTGTATGTCGGTTTTAGGCACGCCACCTTCTTGTCACTCGGGGAGGGCACCAGCGCTCGCAAATCGTCCTTGCTCCCGTGCGAGAAACCCATTATTGGCCTAGCCCGAAAGTGCCTGATTGAGACTCGTACGGGGACGCGGCGCGACCGATCTGGTTCGCAGACCTTTGTCCGACAAATCGGCGCTCTAAGCCTGAATCGGATCGCTTGCGTCCGAACGGTCCAAACAGCGGGCTTCATTGCACCTTCTCCGTAGCGCTTCAGCCCTTGGCCGCATCCATCGCTCCAGACTTGTCCCGTAATGGGCAGAAACAGTGAACTGAACCACCGGGCAAAAGCACATCAGCCCAGCTAGACGACGCCGTCCTGAGAGCGGAAGACGGGATTCGAACCCGCGACCCTCACCTTGGCAAGGTGGTTGAGTTCGTCTAGGGCGTCCTGACGATTCCTCTGAGCTGGTCTCCCGTCTACGGAACGTCCACCGAATGCGCCCGAATTGAACCCTGTTGTAGAGCGGTCTACTACGGGCCCCCAGGCGACAGCGCGCATGTCAGAGCTGGCTATCGGACTGCTCAGCGAAACGCCCTAGCGTGCACCGTTTGAGAAATCGGCTGCAGAGTTGAGCTCGATGAATCGCCGAGCCGCCGGGGACAGCGGCCCGAGCGGATACACAAGAACTAGATCCCTCACCGCCGGCGGATCAGCGGGCGCCACGACGGCCCCGAGCTGCTCAGCGATGACCGCCATTGAGGTGGGCACAAGGGCGGCGCCGGCACCCGCCACAACAAGGGGAAGGATCGCCTCACGTTGTGCCGAGACCACAGCCAGAAGGGGTTCGCGGCCCAGGTCTCGGATTTGCTCGTCGAGAATCCGGCGCGTGGAGGTTCCTGCTGGGGCCACGATGAGCGGTACTTCGGCGCGGTCGAGCTGTCCAAGTGGATCTTCCCCGGCTCCTTCAGATCCCGGAGGGAGGATGAATACCAGCTCTTGCATGCCCAAGCTGATGGCGGCAAGAGACCCAGGTACATCGACCGCGTCAGTGACGCCGAGCTCACAGGCGCCGGATTCGACCAAAGTGAAGAGGTCTTCGCTGTCCTCTGGTGCCGCCAGGTCCACTCGGACGCCCGGGTGATGCCGCCGGAATTCGCCGACCATCTGTGCCATCGGATCGGCTGCCAGCGTCGGCAGGCTGGCCAAGGACAGCGACCCCGCCAGCACTCCGGCCACCTCCGCCACGGCGGCACGGCCCGTCTCAAGATCACGCAGAACCCGCCGGGCCGGCTCGAGCAGAGCCGAACCCGCCGGAGTCAGGTTGACCCGATGGCCTATCCGTGTGAAGAGCTCGACTCCCAGTTCCGCTTCGAGGTCCTTGACTGCCAACGAAAGGGCAGGTTGGGAGACGAAGACTGCCCTCGAGGCTGCGGTGAATCCCCCGTGGTCGACCACGGCCACGAAGTGGGCAAGTTTACGGCTATCCATAAGTAAAGATTATCGACAACCTTAGGAATCTCTATTCGACTTCTGGTCTAGTCCGCTGCACCACCGAAACCACTGTGGACGATCAACGAATGGAAATCGCCGGGGAAGCCGAGCCATCGGGTTGGCAGCGACTCCTCGTCGAGCCCCGCCGGCCCGAGTCGGTCCGCACCAAGGAGAACGCGTACTGGCTCGCCGTCGCCGCTGTGTGCATCGGGGCGTTCATGGGTCAACTCGACGCCAGCATCGTCACCGTCGCCCTGCCCACTCTGCAGCAGACTTTCGACGCCAGTGTCGGAGCGATTACCTGGGTGGGGCTGAGCTACCTGTTGGTCCTCGTCGCCACGGTCACCGCCGTCGGCCCTCTCGCCGACATGTGGGGGCGCAAACTCCTCTACGTCTACGGGTTCGTCGTCTTCGTGATCGGCTCCGCCCTCTGCGGGCTCGCCCCGAGCCTGGGAGCACTCATCGCTTTCCGGGTCCTCCAAGCGGTCGGCGCCGCCGTGCTCCAGGCCAACAGCGTCGCCATCATCGTCATCGCTGTTCCACGCGCGTCGCTCTGGGTAAAGCGATCGGCATCCAAGGAGCTGCCCAGGCCATCGGACTCGCCCTCGGACCATCGGTCGGGGGCCTCCTGCTCGCCGTCGGTGGGTGGCGTCTCCTCTTCATGGTCAACGTGCCCTTCGGCGTGCTCGGCGTGCTCGCCGGTCTTGCCTTCGTCCCCCGCAGTCTCAAACTCAGCGATCGGGTGCCCTTCGACTACAGAGGGCTGGCCCTGTTCTTTCCGGCCGTCGTGGCTGTGCTGTCAGCCATCTCGTTCGGGAACAGCTACGGCTGGACGTCACCGCTGATCATCGGGCTGGCCGGCCTGGGACTTTGCCTCGGAGCCTCCTTCGTGATCTGGGAGCGGCGCATCAACGACCCGATGTTGGATCTCTCCTTGTTTCGCCGGGGCCGGTTTCGTTTGGGCATCGCCAGCGGCCTTTTGTCCTATCTGGTCATGTTCGGCGTGCTCCTTCTCGTGCCGTTCTACTTCGAGCGCGGTCTCGGACTCGGTGCGGCACGCGCCGGCATCGAACTCATGATGATGCCCCTCGCGCTCGGGATCGTCGCACCCTTCGCCGGCCGGACGGCTGATCGCCTCGGGGCTCGGCCGCTCACCGCTGGCGGGATGTCGATGGTAGCGATCGGGCTGTTCGCGCTCGGAGCCCTGCGCCCGACGACGCTCGGCTTCCTGGGCCTGCTCGCACTCATTGGGGTCGGACTGGGTTGCTTCACCCCTCCCAACAACGCGTCCATCATGGGCTCGGTCCCCGAGCATCAGGCCGGTTTGGCCTCTGGGGTACTGAACATGACACGGGGCATGGGTACCGCCCTCGGACTGGCCCTCTCAGCTCTGGTCTTCGACCTCGCCGGCGGGACGTCCCCTGCTTCGCTGACAGTCGACCACGCCTTCTCCGTCACTACGTGGTTCCTCGCTGGCGCGGCAGTGCTGGCCGCTCTGGTTGCAGCCACCGGAGAGCAGGGGCCTCTCTCAAAATCAGTGCTCGTCGCCGCCGAATAATCGGCGGCGCCCACTCTCGGTTGACTGGCTAGTTGAGTACACCCGATCGACCACCAGCATGAAGGTGACGGTATGAGGCGACCGAAAACCTTGATCCAATCAAACCGTGAATTCCCAGGCCCCAGGCGTACCGGACCATCCTGCTATCGACGCCCTGGCCGCCTCCGAGACCGGTGCTGCGAGAAACCCAGCTAGTCCATCGAGAAGATCCGCCACCTCGATGGCGAAGGGCAGCACCTCAAGTCCCTGCGCTCTCGATCGCTCCCGCAAGACGGCGGCATGAACAGCTGTTTGGACTACCTGGAAGATGCGGTGCGAGCGCAACGGTTCAGGCACGTTCATCAGAGCGCCAATCTCCATTCGGAAGGTATCGGTTCTCCGTTGCAGATGGACGGATAGCTGGTCGAGGATCCCCGCGTGCTGCTCCACAGCAGAAATGAATCCCATATAGCGGCACCCGTCCATCTCACCTAGCTCAAGCAGTGGCAACAGGTAGCACTCAATCCAGCCACGGATGTCGGTCGGCCGCAGTTGTGCGATTAGGAGCGCACGGCGGCCGTCGATATAACTCAGGCGGTACTCAAAGATCGACGACCGCCAACCGCTCCTTTGTGCCATAGTGATATTGAACTGCCGAGTTGTTGCTGCTACCGGCCGCCACGCCAATTTCCCGCAAGGAAACCCCGGCGTAACCGCGCTCAGCAAAGAGCGCTTCCGCTGCTCGCAATATGTGCTCTTTCGTTGAAAGAGGAATCACTGACATCGTCACCGTACTTTCATTCGTGCTATTCAGTTCTTGAGTGGGCGGTTTTGAATCCCCAAGGCCCATCATGAGCACGCCGCCCGGATCCCGAGCGGCCTAAGCCATCTGAAGCCGAGGTCTCCAAACCACGCGGGCAGGTCTACATCGAGTGGCCGATGTGAGAACGGCCCAGAACACAAGAGGCTCTGCCAGCCTGAACGCGTCTCTGCCCTTAACCGGCAATACGGATGATTCAGGCGGAAGACTACGTCGCGGCCCCCCAGAACGACGTTAGGCTCGCGGCCACGAGCGCGGGATCCTGGACCATCCACAAGTGTCCGAGTCCTTCGAAACGTGCCACCTGGGCGCCAGACGCGAGCCGCAGACCGAAGGCGCATCTGCTCCGTTCCGACAAACTGGTCCGCGGTGCCGACGATGGCAAGCCCAGGGCGGGCCGCCGCTGCAGAAAGGTCCTTACCCAACTCGGCCATGGCAGGCTGGGCCGCCGAACGGTAGTACGCCAGGATGGCGCGGCCCATCTCGGGTCCTTGCGCTGGAGCTATCTGGTCGGCGATCGGCTTAGGGATGCCCAGACTCGCCAGATGATCGACGCGGTCCTGCAGGGACCCACCCAATAACTCGGCGACTGATGCCTCCCCGATTCCCGGGGTCTGCCAGCGGCTTGCAAGGTCATGCCATGTGTATTCCGGGTCGTAGGTGCCGAGAGAGTCACTCGCCCAGGTTCGCAGGAGATCAGGACGGGTCATCGCGACACGGAGCGTGATGCTGCCGCCGATGTCGTGCCCTACCAGGTCGACGGGTTGACCCAGGACCTCCAAGGCTTCCACCAACCAATCTCGATAGGCGGACCCAGTGCAGGCAAATCCACCCGGGATTGGGGAGCCAAAACCGGGTGGTGCCAGCCGGAGTGTGTCTTGTCGTTCCAGTTCGCCGAGCAACGAGTCCCAGATCGCCGAGGTTTCAGGGTTCCCGTTTACGAATACAGCGGTCACACGATCTCCCGAAGGTGCGTTCGTAAGATTGGTGATATCGAACCAGCAGACGGTACGACCGTTTCGAGCAGTTGAACCGTCCTCCTACACATCGATCGATTCTCTACACATCACGGTAAGTTTACCGGGGGCGTCAGTGGGCGATGTAGTCCTGGCCAGTGCTTACCTTGTCATCCCCGCACGGAAGTGACCCGTCTAACCGACACCTCGGTGTGCCGTCCGATCGGCGCTGACGCCCATCCAGTTCTGACACCATTGCGTCGGCAGCGTTACTTAGGGATTCGCTCGTTGAGTCGGATCGTCCGCCGGGTCCAACACACATGATGGGGCGGGGTCCTTGACCGGCGCCGTGAAGCCGAACCCGGTGCCACGGCCGGGACTGGCCGAAACGGTCAGGAGCACGGTGTAGCCGGCCGGGAGGTTCGGGGCGAGCGTGATTGAGTCACCGTCTTGGGTCGGAACCGAGAAGGCTCCCATATACGTAGCCTGGCCTTCGAGGCTCGAACAGTCCGACGTCATCGGGACCGCCTTGGCACGCACACCGAGGGCTTGAAGCTCCGCGTTCGCCGGGGCAATAGCCTGGATATCGGATATGGAGACCGTGACAGTGCCATTGGGGTTCTGGGTCACCGCATAGGCGGCCGGGCTGTGCCCGAGCGTCGCCACGCCCCCGGTCGCAGCAGCCGCGACAGCCACAACACCCGCCGCGAGCCACCCCGAGCGCCGGCGTGAACGCTGGATCTGAGGCTCGATACCGGCGAGCTCCGACCCGTGAACGACCAAGAGGTCGCTGAGAAGATTGTCTTGGAAGCTAGTCACGTGTCGCACCTTTCTTGTTGGTTTCGTTCAGTTCGTTGCCCTCAGTCTGTGCCCGCAGTTTGTGGCGCACTCGGAATAGCCGGACCCGAAGCGCACCTGGGGAGACCCCCAGCGCCGTCGCAGCTTCCTTGCCGCGTCAACCCAGCAATGTCAATGAGGTCGACGACCTCACGATCCGCCTGGGACAGTGTTGCCAGACCGTCAAGCAAGTCGCGACTCGATCGCTCCGCGTCGATGCGGTCGAGAAGTTCCGCGGCCTCGTCGACATCGAGGACTCGGTAACCTCCTAGCCGGGCAACAGTGGACCTTCCACGCGTTACGCCCTCGCAATGTTGCGCGAAGACGCGTCTTGCGATGCCGAAGAGCCAGGCCCGCGGGCTCCCCTTTGCCGGATTGAAAGTCGTGAATGAGGTCATCGCCTCTACGAACGTGTCCGCGGTGAGGTCAGCCGTTAGCTGTGGGTCTTCGGTTCTCCACGCGAAGTATGAGGTCACAGCCTCGACATGAGCCCGGTACATGAGTTCGAATTCGGCAACTCGCCCGGTAGGGTCAATTGCGGGCTGGACATCCCGAGGGGGCAGGAGCTCGCTCAAATGTGTGTTCACACCTAGTACTTGCTGAGTTTGCGGCGTCGCGTTACACCGAATTGGCGAATCTAAGCTCACAACACCGGAGCGTTGTCGACGGCGACGCACGAACACCAATCACCGCCAGCCGTCACTTCAGAGCTTTGCCAAGGCTCTCTCACATCCAACCCAAGTCAGGTAGAGCTCCCCAGATCGAGAATGAGATCTCAGAAATGCTTGACACATTGAAGAAAGATCCACCGTGCCTCGCTCCCTCGGAATAGGACACGCCTTGGGATAACTTCCGCGTTCCACGACGGAGGACGGGGATTGGGGGATGCCAGCCTCAACGTCGGATCCCGCGCAAGTTATCCCATGGCGTGCCCACCGGCTCTGTCAGAGTTCGGTATTCACGCGGATGCCTTACTGGGCCCATTCGCTGGCGGCAACCTTCACCAGCATGCTCAATGCAGATTTCGAAGCGCAGTACGTGCCCATGGCCCGGTCGACGACGTGGGCACTGGCGCTGGAGATCACTACCATCGAACCCGCTACGCCACTGGCGATCAATTCTCTGGCGACTGCCCGCGTAACCAGCCAAGGACCTCGCGTATTGATGGCAATGATGCGGTCGAACGCTTCGACCGATTCATCAAGGAGGAGTGCTCCATGACCAACTCCGGCAGTGATCGTCAGCTGATCCGGAACGCCCACCCTCTCCATGCTCTCGGAAAGAGCAGCTTCTACCGATTCCGGACTGCTGATGTCACAGAACACGTCGTAGTCCCCGGCAATATCCCACACCATCGGGGTGACGCCCCTCGCCTGATATTCGGCGAGTACCGCTGCACCGATGCCTGATCCGCCACCAACCACCACCGCCACATTGGGCCGACTCATCGGTGATGCGTTCAAGAGGGTTCGAATCGTCCGACGACGGATCCATTTGTTGTCAGCGAGCATCTCCTCACCGTCACCCAAATAATGATCAATGACCTCGGGCCCAGCGTCGGACGCTCGCCCTGACCATCCGATCCGACCACGGCTGAGAATGACACACGAATCCGCAAACGAAAGAGCCCGATGGACGAATTGTTCGCTCAACACAATCGTCACGCCCGAACCGCGGATCTCCTCGAGGCTATCGAAGACCGCCTGGACGATCTGCGGCGCAAGCCCAAGCGACATTTCGTCCGCGATGATCAGCTTGGGCTGGACTGCAACCGCCCTCGCCAGAGCCAACATCTGCTGTTCGCCACCCGAGAGGCTTCCGGCCCGTTGCGATCGTCGCATGCCAAGGAAAGGAAACTTTTCGAATTCCGCGATCGATGGCGGCCGGCCGTTCGGTCCGATCTTCCTGAGCAACTGCCATCTTGAGGTTCTCGATGACCGTGAGCCCAGGAAACACGCCGCGGCCCTCGGGGATATGGGTCAACCCGCGGTTACGAATCCTGTGCGCTGACAGTCCGGTTATGTCCGTGCCGTCAAAGACGATCCGGCCGGCCGATGGCGTGACCAAACCCGAGACACATCGAGCCAGCGTGCTCTTCCCAGCTCCGTTGGCACCGAGCACTGCCAGAACCGAGCCTGCTTCGACCTCCACGCATGCGCCAAAGAGCGCTTGGGATGATCCGTAATGAACATCGACGTTTTCAACCTTCAAAATGGTATTACTCATCGCGCAACTCTCCGGTTAACCGGTCTTGGAGGGAGCCATCGACGCCTCAGGGCTTGGGTCCTCGTCTCCCAAATAGGCCGAACGCACGGCAGGATCCTTGCGGATGTCCTCGGGGCATGCCGCGGCAATGCGTTCTCCGAAATCCAAGACGAAGATCCAGTCAGAGAGAGTCAGTACAGCCGCCACGTCATGCTCAACGAGCAGAAGTGATACTCGACGATCCGCCTGGTCCACGACCCTTCGAAACACCGTCTGTAGGTTCTCCGATGCCCTCATGTCTAGGCCAGACAGCGGTTCATCGAGCAATATCACATCGGGATCAGTGGCAAGGGCGCGGCCAACCTCCACAAGGCGACTGATTCCCAATGGAAGTGCGGCGACCGGAGCCGCGGCCACGCTGGTCAGACTGAGCAGCTCGAGTAAGGAATCAACCCGTTCGTCCTCCTCGGTGGAGATCCGAAACAAGGAGCGAATGTCAAAGAGATCGCGCCACAACCGCTGTCGTGCGAAGCGCATCCGATGCGCCAAGACCAAATGTTCTCGAACCGTCAGACCCAGAAATAATTCGGGTTGCTGGAAAGTCCGGGCCACCCCCATCCGAGCCCTGAGCTGCGGGCTCGCACTGGTCACGTCTTCACCCCGCAACTCGACGTGGCCATCGCTCGGCCGCAGTAGACCAGAGAGGACGGCCAGCATTGTCGATTTGCCAGCCCCGTTCGGTCCGACCAAACCGACGATGGTAGCTGGAGCAACCTCGATGTCAACATCAGAGAGTGCACGCAAGCCTCCAAACTTTACGGTCACACGTCGAGCCGACAGGACCGGCCGTGTCTCCTCACGCCCACTCCGCGGTGTCATGGCACCTTCTCCGCCGTGACGCTGCCCATGTCAGTCATCGGCTTGTCGCCGATCTCAGTCGGATCGGACGGAAAGCGATAGGCGGCCGCTGGGCGCTCGCCGCGGTCTGCCAACCGTAAGAGTCGACCTCGAAATCCCCTACCCAACTCAGCCAGCGTCCCCTCTGGGTGCTGTGCAGCCGAGATGGCGCCAAGACCAAAAAAGACCGGCAGCAGATTTCCGGTCCAGCTCGGCAAGTATGCCTGCGCGAGAGACGGCAACATGACGAAGGAGAAGGCGGCCACCAGCGCCGCTGCGGTGGAGCGAATCCCAATCGTCACCACAACGGCGAGCCAGACCACACCCAAGAACGTCTGAAACTCATTTGGGAGTACAGATGTCTGAGTAATGGCGAGCAACCCTCCGCCAAGCCCCGCAATGAGAGCGGCCAAGGCTGCGACCGTCACCTTCATTCCCACCACACTCACGCCGATGGTCCTGGCACCCGCGTCGCTCCAACGCACTGCATTCATTGCCAAGCCTGCCGTTGATCGACGGAAGTTCACTACGAAAAGAGCAATGAGGGCAAAGGCTGCGAGACACAGATAGGCACAGGCGCGATCAGAAGTGGCGAAATCAGGTCGATTGAGAGAGAGTCCGAGTCCGTCGTTCACGAAACTGGGCAGCGTAAATACCAGGGTCTCGACAAGCAGACCGAACGTCAACGTCACGAGCGCGACATAGAGATCACCGAGCCGGATACTCAGGAGGCCGACGACCAAGCCGACAGCCATGGCGATGACTCCACCGGCCAGGACACCCGCCAAGACAGGCCATCCATGGTTCGTTGCAAGGTCCGCGGTCGTGATCGCACCTATCCCCGCGAAAGTGATCTGGCAGAGCCAGAGCATGCCGCCCTCACCAGTGACAACGGTCCACGAGAGGAATATGACGGCATAGGCGAACACTTCAGCGATGAGCCCGACCCAGTAGCCCTGAAGGATCAGCGGAAGTGCCGTCGCAATGCCAATCAGGAGAAGCGGGCCGGTGTATTTGCTGACCAGACTGAGTGATCCGGTCTCGAGGGCGCTGCTCGCCGAACCCGCGAGTTTGCTTTCGCCTTGAGGAGTAATGGCCCGGTCGAGCGCACCGCCCACAGTGTCGCCCTCGCCGACCTGGCCACGCCGAACAAGACTGTAGATCAACACCACCGCAATGACCGCAAAGGGAATCGCATCGATTATCTCAGCGGTCCACTGGCTGTTCGACGGAAGATACCGTTGGGCCAGCGAGGTAGCGATACCCATCAAGAGACCGACGACAACCGCGATGGGGAGACTTCGCATTTTGGCAGCGATCACCGCGGCAAACGCTGCTGCGACTAGGAGCGTGAAGTTACCGGCATCGAGCCCGATGATCGGAGCCGCCAATACGCCGGTGAGGCCCGCAAAGAAGACGCTGACGGCCCAGACACCGGCGGATACGAGTCCGGGATTCGTCCCCGAGAGATCCGTCATGGCCGGAGAGTCGACCATAGCTCTGACTTTCAACCCAACATCGGTGAAGCGAAGAACAAGGGCCCCGGCAACGACTGTGACAAAAACGCAGATGTAGACGATGACTTGATCAAGGGTCACCGGAACACCCAGAAACTGAAAGACGCGAACGGGCTCGGGAGCAAGGCCGGGCGCCTCATTGATCGCCTGGTTGCCGAAGATAACCGTGGCCAGCGCCGGGATGGCGACCAGGAGGCCGATGGTGGCAACGACTTTGATGAGGGGCGCCCGGAAACGCAGGTGTCGGAAGAGGGCAGCGTAGAGAAAGATGCCCAAGAGGGGCCCGGCGAGCCCTATCGAGACGACCGCCGCGCTGGCGATGGACCAGTTGTGCTGGGTGTGGAGAAAGTAATAAAAGCGAGCAATGAAGAAGGCCATTGCTCCAAAAGCAAAATTCAAGATGCCCGAGGCGGTATACGTGATGACCAGACCCGCAGAGGCAATGGCGTAGATGCCACCTAAAACAAGACCGGCGATTACGAACTCAAGCATGAATCCCCCAATCTCGGCAACCTTGCCGGCGCGGCCCTTTTCAGACGCTTCGCCAGAGTTGCTGATTTTCTCCCGGGTGTCGGAGCCTTCGCGGGGGCCACGAAGGCCAACTCATCGTTGAGCCCAGAGCGGCACCATGACGTCCCCCACTCGCAACACATCGTCAGGCCGCTCCGTAGTCGCGACGAAGCACCCGGCCTGGCCGCTCGCCAGTAAGTCCAGCTGCCCCAACGATTTCTTTGCCATTGACAATGACGTGCGAAATGCCGGTGGGCTCTTTGTATATCCGACCGGCACCTCCGGGAAGATCGTCCCGCCAGCCGTTCTTGCCTGGACCCACGAGGTCGGCATCGAACACCACCAGGTCAGCAAACGCGCCTTCTGCAATGTGTCCGCGATCGGTCAACCCGTAAAGGCGCGCCGGAATGTCCGTGAGCTTGCGCACGGCGGTCGAGAGTTCCATACCTCCGTGCTCGCGGACCAAGGAAAGAAAAACCATCGTGTAGTCGAACGTCGAGAGCAACTGGACGTGCGCCCCGGCATCGGACGCACCGATCAGCACCCGGTCGTCGTTCCAGTTCTCTTGGCGAATCTGCCAACTCGCCTCGCTGTTCGCCATCGGCTTGGCGACGAACCCGGTCTTGAGTGCATCGGCCGTCCACAGCATGAAGAGTGCATCGAACGCGTCTCCGTTGATTTGTTCCGCGATCTCGTTCACAGACATGCCGAGAAACGGCTTCGTCGTTCCCGAATGCGTGTCGCCGACGATCAGACGTCCGAGAACCTTGGGGAGCGGACTGGTCGCCTCCGCTCGTTCCCGGAGCTGCTTCTGCACCTCTGGATCGCGCAGAGCAGTAGATGCCGCCAGAGGATCGAGATCGAGCACTCGATCCCATCCGTCGATCGTCCGAAACAGCCCGGTCTGGCTCGATACGCGCAGGGCCGTGGGGCCCGGGTAGGTCAAGGCATAGATCTGAGCGCCTCGTGCTGCGGCCATATCTGACACACGAAGCTGAGCCTCGACGACGTCACGATCCTCGGGAATCAGAACGTTCCAGTTCAGGGGGGCGCGGCCGGCAAGCGCCATGCTGATCATGAGGTCGACATGGCGATCCTCAAAGCGACCAACGGTCGGGATGAACTCGATCTGAGCGCCAGGAAAATCAGCTAGCACGCTGCACAACTCCAGCAGCTCTTCCCGAGGGGCAAAGCGGCTCGGAACTGGTTCACCTTCACCGTCGAGATGAATGGAATTCCACGACGAGGAGAATCCCGATCGCCCGGCGCGCATCGCATCCTCGAGCTGCGCTCGCATGGCGGCTACGGCGCTCGCTCCTGGATCCTCCTCAGCGTGTCTTGATCCGAGCACAGCTCGCCTCAGCGCAGAGTGGCCAGCCATGACGCCGACATTTACCGCTGGTCGGGCCTCTTCGACGGCAGAAAGATAGTCGTCGAAGGAACGCCAGTTCCAGGGCACTCCCCTTTCGAGGGCCTCCTCAGGAATCGCCTCCACTTCGGCCAGAAGGCCCCGCATGTAGGAGTTGTCCTGGGCTCCGAGGGGAGCGATCGAGAACCCGCAATTTCCCGCGATCACGCTGGTGATGCCGTACAGCGAGGACGGCGTGCAGTAGGGATCCCAGAACACCTGGGCATCAAGGTGAGTATGGATATCGATGAAGCCTGGAGCGACGATCAGCCCGGCCGCGTCGATTCGGGCGCGAGAGGACCCGGCGCTCCCAGGTGGAAGGATGCCGTCGATGCGGTCCCCGCGAATGGCAATATCCAACGGCTGACCAGGGCTGCCGGACCCGTCGAGCACGAGGCCGCCCTCAATCACCAAATCCCACATACGTCCCTCCCAAATTCTGCAGCAGATGCTGCGTTGCCCGGCATTGCCGTCACTGCGGCCTTGGCAGTCACGTCGGCCCTGCTACCGGCTCGGACGCTCCATCCATGAGTTCGACCACGACTCCGTTCGGATCGGTGACGACGCACAGACGCACTCCCGGCGCAACCTCGGCCACTCGGGGTTCACCGCCCAGTCCAAGGTCTGCTGGCCGCGAACGCAGTCGCGTCGAGGTCGCTCCAAACAGCTTTGGCCAGTCGCCGTCGAACTTCTCGTCCATCAAGATCGAGAGTCCCAATCCTTCAGTCCAGAAGAGAAGGCTCTTCTCGACCTCGTTCGTCACGATGGCGGAGTGGTGGATCTTCTTCGGCTGTGCGCTCATGAGCTAGCCCCGTCGATGACCAGGGCTTCCCACGGCGCAAGCTCGTGGCGTAGATCAATGGAGAGACCCTCGTGGGGCCGCACACTCGAGAGAAGGACGGTTCCTTTGATGCCCGACACGACTTGTGGTCGATCCGAGAAATTGATTGCAACAACAGTCTGCTCACCTCGGGTATAGGTCCAGACGTCCTCCGGTGCGGTCAGCGTCCGATAGTCACCCGATGTCAGATCCGATCTCAGCCTTCTCAAAGCGATCAGATCGCGCACCAGATTCAGTATCGAATTGGGGTTCTCTCGCTCACTCTGAACGTTTTGCTTATCGACGTTCGAGACGGGCAGCCACGGGGTCACATCGGCGTCAGTAAATCCACCTCCACGGGTCGGCAGCCATGGCATCGGAGTGCGCTCGGGATCGCGGCCCTTGAAAGCCGGCCAGGACCGGATACCGATTGGGTCCCGGAGGTCCTCCCGCATGAGATCCCCGTCCACCAGGCCGATCTCGTCGCCTTGATAGAGGACTGGTGTACCCCTCAGGGTAAGAAGCAGTACGAGAGCCGCTCGCGCCCGGTCAGGGTCTCCGTTCGCCCAACGGGTAGCCAGTCGGGAGATGTCGTGGTTGGAACCGGTCCACACCGGCCACGCCCCCGGGGGCAGTAGCTTCTCCGTTTCCTCGACGACCGATCGTAGGACGTTTGCCTCGAACGGCGCCCAGATGAAGGCGAAGTTGAACGCCATGTGGAGCTCGTCTGACCCATCACCGTAGTAGGCGACGAGTTGGTCTACCGAGTCGACGTTGGTCTCGCCCAAGAGAACTCTGCTCGGTTCGGTCCTATCCGCACGGAGTCGCCAGTGCCGAAGGACGTCGTGGACCTCTGGTCGATTGGCGTTGTAACGCCATTGCTGCCCGAAGGCCTGATACATGAACGGATCGTCCGCTCCCGCTGGCGGATTGTCGCGGAGTTCGGCATCTTTGACGATCATGTTGCAGACATCGATGCGGAAACCCGAGACGCCGCGCTGCCACCAGAAGTCAAGGATGTGGTCAAAGGCGGACCTGACCTCAGGATTCCACCAGTTGAGGTCGGGCTGGGTCGGCAGGAAATTGTGTAAGTAGTACTGGCCGCTTGCCTTGTCGAAAGTCCAGGCCGATCCTCCGAAGGTGCTGACCCAGTTGTTCGGGGGTCCGTCGCCTGGCCCCGGGTCGGCCCAGACATACCACTCGCGATGCTCTGCCGAGGGGCCATTCAGGGCATCGACAAACCACGGATGCCGACTGCTGGTGTGATTCGGTACGAGGTCAAGGAGGATTGCGATACCTCGGCGGCCAGCCTCAGCAATCAGTCGGTCGAACTGATTTAGATCACCGTAAGCCGCATCGACATCGCAATAGTCGGAGACGTCATACCCGAAGTCGTCGTTCGGCGAGACCGTGATGGGAGAGAGCCATATTCCACCCACTCCCAGCCATTCGAGATGATCGAGATGGTCGAGGACACCCTCGATATCGCCAATACCGTCGCCGTTCGAGTCGGCGAACGAACGCGGATAAACCTGGTAGATCACCCCCTCTTTCCACCAAGGTGCAGTCGCCGATCCATTTAGTGGGGAAACTGGCATGATCACGACCCGGCGCCCATTTTGGGGACGCCAGATCCTTGCGCTTGGCTGCCACGCACCATGGCATCGAGCACAGAAGCCGCTGCCCTTGTCAACGGTTTCGCGTCGACGGCGATCTCATCGGTGACGAGGCCGTCAAAAAGCCGCAGATCCTTGGAAAGGACTTCGACGACTCCGGCAAGCGGGACGTCGGGAGCCCCAAAGTTCGAACGCATACTGGCGTAGGTGTCCAACGCGAAGCTGCGACTGCTGCCATGCTGCAAAGTCCTAATCAACGACACGGGGTCAAGACCGAGGCGAATCCCGATCTCGACAGTTTGGTGAGCAAGCGACATGTTGCCCATGAAGAGCAGATTGTTTGCAAGTTTGGCGGTCTGCCCGGAGCCAAGCGGCCCAAGGTGGACAATCGGGTCGCCGAAGGCTTCGAACATCGGGCGGGCGCGTTCAAGAACAGCAGCATCCCCTCCCACCATGACCAAGAGATTCCGAGCTGCGGCCGCAGCGCCTCCCCCACTGACGGGAGCATCGAGGACCTCAGCCCCGACTTTGCCGAGCTCACTAGCAAGACGGACGCAGGTCTCGGGGTGCACCGTGCTGTGAACTGCAACGATGCTGCCCGGACGCAGACCCTCAATCAGACCGTTCTGACCAAGAACTACCTCTTCGACATCGGCATCACCCAACACACAGACACCAACCAGGTCGACACGTCGAGCGAGTTCGGCTGGGGACTCGACCAGGGCTGCGCCCGCCCGATAGGAATCCAATACCTCAGGTCGACGGGCCCACAACGTTGTAACGAAACCGGCATCGATGATCGCCTGGGCCATGGGTCCCCCTTGGCTCCCCAGGCCGATGAATCCAACGCGCAGATTTCCCGTGTACATCACAAGCTCTCTCGGGATCGGATGAGGCGCTCAACGAAGGCCTCTGGATCGTCGGCACGTTCGCGGAGGGTGGCGAACACTTCGTCATGAGTGGGAAGAAGAAAACGATCCGTCCTAATTGCCTCAACAACCTGTTCAGCCACGGCCTCGGGTTCGAGGATTGAAAGATCTGGAGAAGACATGGGACCCACGTCTCCGAAGGTGGTGATCTGCTCGACGATGTTTGTGCGCACCGGCCCAGGGCAGAGGCAGGTCACGCCGACACCCCGAGGACGGGCGTACACGGCAAGTGCCTCCGACATGGTGACCATCGCGCCCTTCGCTGCTACATAAGGAAGTCGTTCACATCCGTATCCCCAGAGGCCTGCCGTCGAGGCAGTGTTGACAATGTGCCCGCTTCCACGCTCGATCATTTCAGGCAAGAACTCCCGAATCGCTCTTACGACCGAAAGGAGGTTCAAGTCGAGAACCCGCTGCCATGCCGACAACGGGATCTCCGTCGGAGAACCCAGAACGAGAACGCCGACGTTGCTCATGACCAGGTCAACAGACCCGAACTCCTCCAAGGCGCGTTGATGGAGTTTGGCGATGTCGCCCTCATTCGCAACATCGCAATATTGGGAGACGGCCTTACCACCGGCCGCCGTGATCTCACCGACGGCGAGGGACAGGCGTTCTTCGTTGATATCCGCCAGGACAACGGAGGCTCCCGCATCGGCAAATGCACGAGCCGAGGCGCGCCCAATTCCACTTGCGGCTCCCGTGACCACGGCGCTGCGCCCCACAAACTGCGAGATCATCGGCTTCCTTGGCCTTCCTCCGATTCAATCTTCGCCCAAGCCTCCGAGATCACTCGGTCGAGCAGGGAGGCCTTTGGCCATCCGGAGTACGCAGCGAACTGGAGGACGAGCTCGCGGCATTCGTCGTAGGAGACGTCGCGACTCTTCAGTGCCGAATAGAAGTGGGATTGGATCGGCAACACTGAGTCATCCACCCCGACGCAGGCCAGCGTGATGAATCTCCTGTCTCTCACGGAAAGGCCCGGCCGCTGCCACACTTCTCCAAAGACGAAGTTCAAGATGCCAGCGGTGGTGTAAGGGCTTACGCGACCGGGCGGCGGCACGTGGTTGATTTCGGCGAAACAGCGTTCGCCATTCTGCAGTCGCTCTTCCGGAGCCTGGCCGGGATTCCAGGGCTCGAGTGTGCGCACTTCAGGGGCCGGAAGTCCACGCTCGTCATTGAGGGCAAATTGCTGCTGCCAAATGACCTGCTCGACCAGTGAAGCCTTGGGCCATCCGCAGTAGACCGCGAAGTGCAGCACAAACTCCTGGAGCTCCTCGAGCGTCATGTCGCCGCTCGCCAGAGCGGCGTAGACATTGGCCTCAATCGGGCCGACCGTGTCGGCGGCGCTCGCGCACGTGAGGGCTATCCATCGACGATTGCGCTGGCTGAGGCCCGGTCGGCTCCACACCTCGGCGAACACGAACTCCAAGAGCGCCACCTCTGTCGCGGGCGTCTCCGGCAGGTCGAATGGCCGGCACATCACCTCTTCGAAGCGCTTCTTCGCCGCAACTCGGCGGACCGATTCGTTCTCGGACCGGCTCTGAGCCGACGTAATTGCCATCTCTGACCCCCTGGCGTCTTGAAAAACCGCGGCCGAAAGGAGCCGGCCGAGTCGGCTGCAGATTCTGGTGTGCCGCTCGCAATTTGTCAACCAAGTGTAATTTTACTTTCTACTGACAATCTTCTGGCATCTGATTGATTTCTCTGCCATGATGGCGGCGTGTTTCCTCCAACCACGGTGATCGAAACGACTGCGCCAGAGGGACGTCGCGACCGGAAGCGCTCCCAAACACGTGCCGCATTGGCTGCTGCAGCGCTGCGGCTTTTCGCCGAGAAGGGTTACGACAACACGACGATCGAGGACATCACGGACGTGGTCGATGTCTCATCGAGAACCTTCTACCAATACTTCGCATCGAAAGAAGATGTTCTTTTCACCGACGTCGATCATGAACCCTTTCTGGCCGCAATACGCGCCCAGCCATCCGAATCCAGTGACCTCAACGCAATTCGGGATGCATACATTTCGCGGATGCCCAATACGCATCGTTCCATCGATGAACGGACCGTGCTGATGAAAAAGGCCCTGGAGTCGACTCCGACGCTGCAGGGGCGCAACTTTCAATTGCAGTCGGAGTTTCGCATTGTGATCGCCGGAGCGCTCGCCGAACGCCACGGCTTGGCGGAACCCGACCTCGCGATGACACTCACGGCCGCCATTGCGCAGGCCGCGATGCACCTCGCCTATGACCGCTGGGCAGAGGCAGACGGAAAGAGCGATGTCAGAGACGAACTCCGCATGCTCTTTGCCATGGTCGAAGAAGCCGTATTGCCGACTCGACGCGTCGTGACGAGCGAACGCGGTGCTCCCCTCGGGGAGGAGATCGCACGAGCGAAGGGCACCGACTAATACACGGCCACTTCGGCCTGATCAACGCAACTCTGGGGAGGGACCATTATGAGAGCACACATTCGAGGGCTGCTTGCCGCCAGCGCAACGCTTGTCAGCGCGTCGGGACTCGTTGCCGCGATTCCAGCTGGTGCTGCAGATGCGTCCGGGTCACCTATCACGATCGCACTTGTGACATCGCTGACGGGACCCGGGGCATCACAGTTCTCCACAGCTCCCGCTGGATTCATAGCCAGGATTGACGCACAGAATGCGCAGGGAGGGGTCAACGGCCACAAGCTCGTTCCACTTGTCGTCGACGATCAAACGACCAACGCCACGAGCGCCGTTCAAGACGCAATCTCGAAGGGTGCCTTCGGCATCGTGTCCGACTCTCCCCTGTTCTATTCCGCCGCCAAATACCCGCAGCAGCAAGGCCTTCCTGTGACCGGTGGGTATTTCGACGGACCCGAATGGGGTGAGCAGCCCTACACAAACATGTTCTCATCGGACAACGGGAGCGTCGATCCCAAGTACCCGGACAATCTCAACGTGGCGCTCTTCATGAAGCAGCACGGGGGAACTGTCATTGGAACCTATGGCTATAGCGTTTCAGCGTCATCGACCCGGGCAGCGAAAGGAGTGGCCGCTGCCTTTCAGCACTACGGCGGCAAGGTGGGGGTGCTGAACACCTCCGTACCCTACGGTGGCGTCAATTTCACCGCCGATGCCTTGGTCGCCAAGCAGAACGGCGTGAACGCTGTCTTTCCGAGCACCGACAACAACTCCAACTTTGCCCTTGTCACGGCATTCAAGCAGGCGGGATCAAGCCGAAGGTCGTGGTTCTTCCTACCGGCTACGACCCAACGGTCATCGGCTCACCAGCGTGGCAAGACCTACAAGGGGACTACTTCCTTTCCCAGTTTCGACCGTTCTCGGCCCCCAACGCGGGGACTCAGCAGATGCAGCAGGCTCTTGAGAAGTATCAGCATTTTTCGGCGACCAAGTTCCCGATCACTCGCAATATGAAGCGTGGGTGGGTGCAGACCTGATGATCAAGGGTCTGCTGCTTGCGGGCAAGTCACCCACCCATGCTTCGGTCATCAAGGATCTCCGTGGCATCAAGTCCTACAACGCCAATGGACTCTTGCCCGTGACCTTCAACTACTCGACAGATTTCGGCCACAACCCGTCGGTGAACTGCTCGTGGTTTCTGAAGGCGATGAAAACTGGGTTTGCACTCGCGAGTCCAAAGCCGACCTGCGCTGGATTCCTTGCCGGCTCTTCATCCTCCTAGATCAGCGGCCGACAGAAAGAGGCAGACATGGCAACGATCAGCGATCTTTTCGACCTCACGGGCAAGGTGGCGGTGATCACCGGCGGGGCGGGCGACATTGGTGTGGCCTATGCGCGAGCACTCTGCGAAGCCGGGGCGACCAGCGTGGTCGCAGACCTCAATGAGGCCGCTGCTGCATCCACTGCAGACTCGCTGACTGCAGATGGATTCAAGGCCCTAGCCGTGCAAGTCGATGTCTCGGATCTCGACTCGGCGGTCGCAATGGCTTCGGCAGCCGTATCTGCCTTCGGAGGTATTGACATTCTCATCAACAACGCTGCCATCATGACCAATCTTCCTCCCTATGGGCTCTCGAACATGCCTGCTTCTGAGTGGGACCGCGTTATGAACGTCAATCTTCGAGGGCCCCTGTACTGCACACAAGCAGTTGTGGAGTCGATGGCCTCACGCGGCGACGGCCGCATCATCAACGGACTCTCCGCCGGGGCATTTATGTCAAGTGGTATTTACGGAGTGAGCAAACTCGCCTTGCACGGTCTCACGGCCAATCTTGCGAGTGAGCTCGGTCGTCGCGGCATCAACGTCAACGCAATAGCGCCGGGTCTCATCGAGAGCCCGAGTGGCTTCACCTCCCTGCCCGAGGACTCACCCGTACGTGACGCCATCGTCGCTCAGATTCCCGGTCAAGCCGCCGGTCCGCCCGAAGACCTCATAGGGACAATGCTCTTGCTGTGCTCCAAGGCTGGAAAGTGGATCAATGGGCAATCAATCTGCGTTGACGGTGGCTGGATCATGCGCCTGTAGGTCTTGATCACAGTCGGCACGGCGGTAGATGCGTCATTGAATGCTCATCACCCACCTGGCCTACTTGAAGAGCGAGTCATCTCCCGGTAAAGGAACTGAAAGGACCGCGGCACCAACCAATGAGCTTGCAACGAGAAGTTCCGGATTCCCATCTTCACATCGGCGACACCCTGGTGACAGATACTTCCGGGGGTGTCTATGAACACGTGTACAGTCCGACCGGAGAACGGCAGGCTGATATTCCATTGGCGGGGCCTGCGGAAATGTCGCTCGCCGTTGATGCGGCAGAAACGGCATTTCTTTCGTGGCGGAGCTGGGCACCAGCCGAACGCCGCAATGTCCTCTTTCGTCTCGCCCAGTTGATCAAGGAAAACAATGACGAGTTCTGTCGTTTAGCCGTCCTCGACAACGGTGTCACCTATTCATTTGCCGGATTTGGCCCATGGATTGCCGAGGAGTGGACCGCCTATTACGCCGGCTGGGCAGACAAGCTTGAGGGCCAGCTCATCTCGTCCCACCGCCAGCAGCGTGACCTGGCCTACACCTTGGTGGAGCCATATGGTGTCGTGGGAATCATCATCACCTGGAATGGCCCCCTCATCTCGCTGGCAATGAAGGTCGTCCCTGCTATCGCAGCCGGAAACACTGTGGTCGTGAAACCGTCGGAACTCACACCATTCGCGGCAGAGCATTTCATGAAGCTCGTGAGAGAGGCCGGCATACCGGCGGGCGTCGTGAACATGGTCCCTGGCGGCCCGGAGGCGGGTGCAGCGCTCGTCGGTGACCCAAGAGTGAAAAAGATCAGCTTCACAGGCGGTCCGACGGCAGCACGGAGCATCCTGCGACTGTGTGCCGATCAGCTCAAGCCGGCCGTGCTTGAGCTCGGCGGCAAATCCGCCAACATTGTGTTTCCCGATGTCGATATCGAAGCGGCGGCCTCTTTGGGTGTCTCCACCAGCATTGTCGGCCTCACGGGACAGGGCTGCGCGATGCCGACCCGACTCCTCGTGCACGACAGCATTTACGAAGAAATGATCAAACGGGTCACACGGCACGCCTCAGGCATCAAATTGGGCGATCCCTTCGACCCTTCGGTCGACTCGGGCCCCGTTGTAAACGAGGCGGCCCAGACCCGGATTCTGGGGATGATCGATCGCGCTCGAGCCGACGGGTCCGGAACACTGCTTGTCGGTGGGTCAAAGCCAGGTGGAGAACTCGCTCGAGGCTTCTACGTTGAGCCCACGGTGTTCGGCGACGTTGATCCCGACAGCGAAATTGCCCAGATCGAGGTTTTTGGTCCCGTGCTCTCCGTGATTCGATTCTCCTCCGACGAGGAGGCGATCGAGATTGCGAACTCGACGAACTACGGCCTTGCCTCGTATATCTGGAGCAACGACATGCACCGTGTCCACCGAATGGCGGAAGCGCTCGATGCGGGAGGGTGCTACGTCAATGGCGCATATCCGCTCGCTTCCGGACTCCCTTTCGGGGGCACGGGCATTTCGGGGTATGGGCGAGAGGGTGGCCGTGAAGGCATCTACGAGTTCTTGCGCACGAAGGCAGTGGCAATCGCCTAGCGCAGCAATCCGTGGGAAGTACTGGCCGGAACCATGGCTCGGCGCCGTGATCTCAGATCGAGATCGCTAGGCCCGAGTCAGGGCATTGCGAAGGAGCCTTGCTGATGACATACAACGCGGCATGGATCGCGACGCAGGGCGGACGATGGCAGAAAGTTCCCTGGCGCCACCGGTGCCGGCCTCTGACGCCCAGAGTGGCCCGAATGTCGTTGTAATCGTGCTGGATGATGTCGGATTCAGCCAGCTCAACTGTTTCGGTTCAGACGTAGCCACGCCAAACATCGACCGACTCGCCGCCGGAGGGCTGCGTTATAACAAGTTTCACGTCACGGCTCTTTGTTCCCCGACTCGGGCGTCTTTGCTCACCGGGCGCAACCACCACGCTATTGGAATGGGATTCGTCCCCGACGTGCCCATGCGTCTCCCGGGATACACCGGACGCATTCCGAGCTCGGCGGCGACAATGGCGCGACACCTACGCGACGCCGGCTATTCGACTATGGCATTCGGTAAATGGCACCTGACGCCCCGTTGGGATCGCACGGCATCTGGGCCCTTTGACCAATGGCCCCTTGGCCAGGGTTTCGAGAGGTTCTATGGATTTCTCCATGCCGACACGAACCAATGGACGCCGAACCTCGTCTCAGACAACCATTTTGTCGATCCGCCCCGAAGCCCCTACGACGGCTATCACCTCACCGAGGACCTCGTCGATGCTGCCATTCGTCAGGTGGGAGATCAACAGCACGCCACTCCCGACAAACCCTTTTTCCTCTACTTCGCGACGGGGGCCCAGCACGCACCCCATCAAGTTCCCCCGGAATGGATCGAGCCTTACCGCCATCAGTTCGACATGGGCTGGGAACAATGGCGTCAGAACGCCTTTGATCGACAGCTCGGGCTCGGGGTTGTGCCGGAAGGAACGGTGTGCACCCCTCGTCCAGACTGGGTTCAAGAATGGGCATCCCTGCCGGCGGCGGAGCGGGCTCTCTACGCCAGAATGCAAGAAGTCTTTGCCGGGTTCCTCACGCATACCGACGCCCAAATCGGAAGATTGATCTCTGCACTCGAATCAAGGGGATTGTTGCAGAACACCATTGTTCTCCTCCTCTCCGACAACGGGGCCAGCGCTGAAGGCAGCTCGATCGGTTCCGTCAACGAGGGTCGTTTCACGCTCGGACTCGATCGAATGGAAGACAATCTTGCCAACATCGATGAGTTGGGTGGATTTCGCCTCTACAACCATTACGCCTGGGGATGGGCATGGGCGGGTAACACTCCGTTTCGTCTGTGGAAGCGGTACACGTGGCTCGGCGGGACGCGGGTTCCGCTGGTGGTCCACTGGCCGCAAGGGATCAGCGAGAATGGTCACGTACGGTCGCAGTTCTGTCATGTGGTTGATCTGATGCCAACGGTCTTAGACGCTTGTGGTATATCACCGGACCCAGAGATAGACGGTGTCGCACAACAGATCGTCGACGGCATCAGTCTGTGCTCGACATTTCACGACCCCGACGCCCCATCCCCTCGAAACCTCCAGTATTTCGAGATCCTGGGATCACGCTCGCTGTATTTCGACGGCTGGAAAGCGACGACGAACCGTGTCCAACGTGGAGTTGCCGACGAAGAGCGAATGATGAGCGGAAGCAAAGCGCTCGACGATGACACCTGGCAGATCTTCAATCTCAGGGAAGACTTCTCAGAATCCACGGATCGAGCACCGGAACATCCGGAATTGGTGCAGAAGATGTCAGATCTGTGGTGGGCCGAGGCTGGTCGTAACCAGGTACTGCCGATGGGAAACTGGCTCAGCCGAACCGAACCCGACATGGTGGCGGCGATTGCCCTACCCTCCTACCCTTTGCTCACTCGCAAGAGCTTCCGCCCTGGAGCGGGTCCGATTCCCGACGAGGCCGTCCCATCACTGGCCTTTGGTGGCCGCATCGAGGTGGGGCTCGATGTCCCCGAGGATGGCGGCGAGGGGGTCCTCTGCGCTCAGGGAAACTGGACCGGAGGGTGGGCCTTAATCGTGCGCAACGGTCGGGTGTCTTTTCTTGTCAATTCAATGGGAATTCCCCACGAAGTCGCCACAAATTCAGCTCTGCCGAACGGGAGCCACAAAATACTCGTCGAGTACAAAAAACTTGAAACTGGAGCCTGCGAAGTGCTCATGTCAATCGACGACCTTCCCGTTGGGGCTGGCACCTTCCCACCGGGTACGGTCACAAGTGGACAGGCCGACGGATCTGCGCTGCGACTCGGCCATGACTCAGGGTTCCCGGTGAGCGACTCCTATGAACCGCCCTTCCCTTGGTCCGGGGTGCTACATGAGGTAATCATCGAATCGGGGCCATCCCGACCAAATCCTTTCGAGGAAGTCGAGGCTCTTCTCCATCAAGACTGACGGAGATAAGGCGCTTCAGGAGTAAGCGCCGACCGCCTGGCGCCCGACAGCCCTCAATGGTCCGCCGGAACGCCAGGCACAGAATGTCGGACGATCAATGGCCCGCGGCCGAGAGCAAAGGAAACCACGATCCAGTTGACCTTCAGCATGAAACCAATGTCCGACTGCTCCTGGTTCCCGGCCTTGGCACCCTGCGCTTGCGCGTGGACTATTCGTCGGATTTTTGCGAATCAGCCGGCAGCGATGAGTGCGTTGAGCTGATGACCCTCGGCGGCCCTTCCACAAGCTACGACCCCGTGGCCGTCCGGGCCAAGTATCTGGCCGAGCGCGACAAGCGGCTGGTCATTGGCAGGGCGGATATTCGCAACCTCCCCGACGACGAACACTTCGCCGGTTTCCGCAAAGACCCCTTCACATCCGCGGCCAAGCGTGACCCGGTCGCCGACGAGGTGGATGTTGTCATTCTTGGTGGCGGCATCGCCGGCGTGACGGCCGGGGCGCAGCTACGCAAAGCGGGCGTGGAGCGCATCCGCATCATCGACCAGGCCGGCGGGGTCGGCGGCACCTGGTACTGGAACCGTTACCCCGGGGTCATGTGCGATGTCGAGTCGTACATCTACCTCCCCATGCTCGAAGAACTCGGATACGTACCGAGCCAGCGCTACGCACTCGGCGAAGAAATCAGGCTCCACCTCCAAGCGCTCGCCGAGCACTTCGGACTCATCGACGATGCCCTCTTCCACACAGGCGTGAGCCGTGCCGAGTGGCACGAAGACGAGTCGCGCTGGAGGATCTATACGGACCGGGGTGATGTCGTCAGTTGCAAATGGTACGTCATCGCCCCGGGCATCCTGAACCTCATGAAGTTGCCCACAATCAACGGCATGGAGGACTTTGCGGGTCACTCTTTCCACACGGCGCGCTGGGACTATGCCTACACTGGTGGTGGACCTCTTGCCCCGCTCGAGAACCTTAAGGACAAGACGGTGGCCCTGATCGGCACCGGCGCGTCGGGCATCCAGTGCCTACCGCCGCTGGCCGAGTCATCCAAGCTGGTGTACGTCTTCCAACGCACTCCCTCGGCCGTTGGCGAGCGAGGGAACTGCCCAACTCACAGCGAGTTCGCCGACGCACTCAAGCCCGGCTGGCAGCGATCCCGCATGGACAACTTTCAGGCCATCATGCTGGGGCGTTCGGTCGACGGCGGCGACCAGATCGACGATGGGTGGACACGTCACTACGCCTTGGTGAACAACCCGCCGCGCCGAAAGGGCATGAGTCTCACCGAGTACATCGAACGGGCCGAGTCCATCGACTACAAAGTCATGGACGAGCACCGGCGTCGGGTGGAGCAGCTAGTCGAGGATCAAGACACGGCCGAGATCCTCAAGCCCTACTACCGCTACATCTGTAAACGGCCCTGCTTCCACGACGAGTATCTCTCAGCCTACAACAATGCGAATGTCGCCCTCGTCGACTGCCCGGCCGGCATAGAGCGCATCACTAAGGATGGACCGGTCGTGAACGGCCGACAGTACGGAGTCGACTGCATCGTCTACGGCACCGGCTTCGAGCCCGAACGCACTCCGCTCTATCGCCGCGCCGGCCATGACATCGTCGGGCGTGGAGGCGTGACCCTGGCCCAAAAATGGGCGGACGGCGCAACCAGCCTCTTCGGCATCATGACTCGTGGTTTCCCTAACCTCTTTCTGATGCCAGCGCCAACCCAGCAAGCTGTCGTCACGGTCAACTACACCCAGTTGGCGATGGCCGGAGCGCAATTCGTCGCCGGGGCCGTCAAAATGCTGAGTGACCGCAAGGTAGAAGTCTTCGACGTGAGCGCACAGGCGGAGAAGGCGTGGACGCAGAAGATTGTGGACTCCTACGTGTCGGGAACCGAAGTCATGTCCGCCTGTACGCCCTCGCGGATCAATAACGAGGGGCACCCCGAACTCGTCAACCCTCGCGACGGCAACTACGGCGGTGGCTTCGGCGACTGGTTCGGCTACCGAGACCTGCTCGAAAAGTGGGTGGGTGACGGCCGTTTCGAGGGTCTCATTCTTGAGACGCGCTCGGGGGCATCGTGAGCAGACATCAATGCGCTGTTGCCGAGATCGGCTGGCACTCTGGCGGGCGGTGCAAATCACCGAAAGGCCGGGCGAGTTCCACGTGACCACCCGAGCGGACGAATCGAGCCCGCTGACCCGGTTAGGCGGATCACCCCTCTTCTTACTCGGGGCCGTCTTGGACCGGAAGGGAAGGCTTCTCTCACCACAAGCGAATCACGCGCTGCCTCAACACGAATCCCCCTAGCGATCCTCAGGTGATCTCCATGCTGGGAGCAACGGGAATTTTTCGGCATCTCCATCGAACTGTGGCGTGTCGATGTAGCCCAACAGCAATTCCCGAACCCTTGGCTGCACTCCCCTATGTAGTCTCCGGTTCATCACACTTCCGCCAAGAATGATCAGTTGAGGGGAGACCGTCGTGAGAATATTCACCAGCCCTTGCGCTAGATAGTCTGTCTCTAGCTTCCAAGCTGGATGTTGTTGAGGGAGGCAGTTCGCCGCGCTTGTGCCATCGGAGCTCAATAGCGCGTCCGGAAGGCTAATGTCTCGTTTGGAGTAGTGGTGGGCTCTGCACTGATTGGTAGGATTTCGAATCTCTTGCGTGGTTCGATGGATCGCACAGACGAACTTGCTACCTCCTGCCTCAATCGCTCCAATAAGCCGCGCCCTAGCCATAACCGCCAACAGTCTCAGCTGAGACCCGGCCACTCGACATCGGCCACGGCCATAATCTCTTCCTGATCGGCGGCCAGTATGAAACCGCTACTCACCGCCCCTTCAAGGGCGGTCGTGTAGCGATCCAAGTACTCAGTGCGGCCCCTTGGATAGAGATCTTCGAGAACATGGGGCTCGAACGGAACCGATTTTCCAAAGAGAAGATCGTACGGCGCGCCGCCCGCATTCCCGCGCAAACCCGAGTGAATAGCTGTGGGCACATCGACCCAAGGGCTTCGAACGCCCCCTCTCACAAGGCCGTGGTCGTCAACTTGCAACCTCGACGCATCGGCATCTGAAGACTCCAGCCAGTGCGCCAGCGGTAATGGCATCTCCAGGATTGCCCAGTCCGCCAGATGCGCGATCGCCGACTGCAGGACGTAGTGCATTTGCCATCCCCGGCTGTACGCAAGCCCAGATGCAGCTTGAGTGCGTCCAACGGCCGCGACGAGAGCCGCCAGCTCACCAGGGGACCGGTTGCCGTCGTCGTAGAGTGACGCGTGGAGACCATACGTATCAAAATGAGCCGCGCCCGCCACCTCCCACAACCGGAAGGTTCCCGTGTCCGCTTGGCGGGCTCTCCCGCCACCAAGCAAGACCACGTCAGTTTCGCTCTGCAGAGTGAGTACGGGCACCCGCGGAGTGTTACGAATGCGGTGTCGCCCTGTCCGATTCTCGCCGTACTCCCATGGTATGAATCTGCCGTCCAGGGGCATGGCCTCGGCACCGCGACCGTGGATTAGATATCCATCGATACCAGTGACGTGCGGATCAATGGCATTCACGTAGGTCACCAAGGCCATCGCCGACTGTGATGACCCCATTGCAAGCAAGGGACCTGCCTTGCCCTGAGCCAGGACACCCGAGCGACCCCGAATTGCTTCAATCACCTGGGTGAAGATGTCAAAAGAATACGCATCGCCGGGATGCTGCAGCCGGCTATATCTGTCTGGATCGGCAGCCTTGAGGTGCAGACCCACATCCACCGCACCGCCATCAATGCCTGCCTTCTGTGCTGACACCCCCGCCCATGCGTCGCCGGAGCGCATGAACTGCCGGTGCGCGTAGAGCCACCCGGGGGCGGCGTCGAGTCCGCCGCTCACGTTGAGCCATTCGATATGGACGGTACCACTAAAACATGTCATATCGGCCGGTCGATACACCACGAAACGAGTCATGTAGTTCTCGCTCTCAATCGGCTCAACGACCCACTCACCGTCATCGGCCGGTTCGACCATGTGGCGGAAGGACTGCGCCGACCCCGAGAGGAAGTACTCCTCGGCTACATAGCCGCGTGACGCCAGGTCGAACCCAGTCGTCCACATCACGGACGGTCCCGGGATTGGTCCCTCAACGAACACGATTCTCTCTATCGATCGAAGTCATCCGGACGCCCGAGGCCTGGCCAGACCAAGGCCTACCGGCGCCACATCGACTGCCATGAGTCACCTCAGCGATTCTCTTTGCGAATTCGACCTAGGACCACATCGAGGACTTCGAGGATGGCTATGGACTCAGAAACGGGATTCAGCGCGTGCTCCACATACCCATGCAGCACCGCATTGCTCGCCGCCCGGAGCATCGGCACATAGCCGGAACCTTCGGGAGGTGCCTCAAATCGCGTCTGCGAGAAATCAGCCGCCTTCAATGTGAACCCTGGCGGGGCCCACGAGATCGGGTCGAGGACAATCTGCCCCTCTGTGCCACTTATGGTCGCCTCCATGGACAGAAATGCGGTAATTGAGGTGGCCAGCAACGCAGTCGCTCCATCGGCATATTCGAGGAGCATCGTCGACTCTGTATCCACCCCGGAGTCCAGAAGCTGACCACGAGCCTCGATCGATCGGGGTCGTCCGAGAAACAGGTTCGCCAGGGTCACGGGATACACCCCTTGATCGAGCACGCTCCCCGCTCCGAGCGCCTGGTTCCACATCCTGTCGTCGGGGTCATAGGGAAAGGCGAATCCGACGGTAGCCACAACATTTCGCACCTCGCCGATCTTGCCTTCCTCGACCAGCTCTACCGCTTTGTGAATGGCGGGATTGAAGCGCGTCCACATGGCTTCCATCAAGAACGTCCCAGCATCCTGGGCCAGCCGCCCCAGCTCGCGCGCTTCAGCAGCGGTCATCGCCAAGGGCTTCTCGACAACGACGTTCTTTCCAGCCTCGATGGCCATCTTTGCCATGGAAAAGTGTTCAGAATGGGGTGTCGCCACGTACACGATATCGATGTCTGACATGGCCCACAGCTCGTCCAGACGAGTGACGACCGTCGGAATTCCCCACTTATCGGCAAAGGCTTTCCCCTTTTCGACAGTTCTGGAGGCGACGGTTGTCAGATCAACATTCTCGGTAAGTTCAAAGTCCCGAGCGATCACACTTGCCATTCCACCGGTGCCGATCATCGCCCATCGTGTTACATCTGACGGCATTGCGCATTCCTCTCTTTTGGATTCGACTTCGGCAACTTCTCGTCGCGATGGCACATTCCTCTGAAGGTCGCGAGCCAACGTGAGGCTCCATTGCGCGCGTACTCACGGCGAGAGATCCACTGCCGTAGCACGCTCTCTGCGACACTCCTGTCACACGTCGATTCGAGTGGCATTACGAAAGGTCGAATCGGAGCGTCACCAGCTCAAAAGGCTTTAGATGGAGGTCGACGCTTCCATCGTGGCTGGTCAGCGGACCGAGGGTCCGCTCCAACGCGTCCGTACGACTTACCGAGACGAAGGGCCGATGAAGCGTCACACGGGCAGGCCCCCTGGATCCCCACACTTCGCAGATTCGCACGACAACGGCATCGGCCGCTTCCGCCCACTTGACGGCCTCAACACTCACCCCAGGTCGGTCGATCGACACAACCCGCCCCTCTCCTCGGCCCCTTTCGATCCTCATCGGAATGTTGAACCATTCGGCCTGAGCGATGACTCCGTCCGGGGCTCGAAGATCTCCCCGATGTGGGAGGAGGGCGTAGGCGAACCGGTGCTTACCCTGGTCCGCCTCAGGGTCCGGCCACCCCGGACCGCGCAGGAGCGACAGTCGAATGACGTCGTCGACGATGTCGTAGCCGTACTTGCAGTCGTTCAGCAGGGCCACGCCATACCCGGGCTCGCTCAAATCAGCCCACCGATGCCCACAGACCTCGAAACGCGCCGCGTCCCAGCTGGTGTTTCGTACGGTCGGTCGTTCTATGTGGCCGTGCTGAATCTCATACGTGGCACGAGTCGACCGAATGGACACCGGGAAAGCCACCTTCAGGAATCGGTGCCGCTCGTGCCAATCGACCTCTGTGTGAAACTCAAGACGCCGCGAAGCGGCGGCGAGGCGCATCGTTTGAGTGATGGCGGAGTCTCCAAAACTCATGCTGAAGCGAACCCCAGCTCGAAGGGGCTCACACTCCACGATCTCGATCGCGTCCACCGACGAGAGATCAACAACGTGATCCAGGTAGTTGCGATCGACGTCCCACGCGTCGAAAAACCGGGGGTTGTCTTCGTGGAGCTGAAAAAGATTGCCACGGCGTCCGTCTGCGATCACCTCCCGACCTTCCTCAACGTCCCGGATGGAGGTGAGGAGTCCGCTGCTATCCCAGGCGACGCGCAGCAGACCGTTGTCGATCCACCCGTCCCCTACCTTGACGGGAGCGATGCCCTGCTGCCGTGAAGAATGAACTTCAGACCAACCGCACGCTGGAGCGCTCACGAACTCGAGCGATCCGTCGGGAAGCTCGGTCACCTCTGACCGGTCGCTTGAGGCACTATTGAAGCTCACCAGGCCCTCTTCGGACGGGTCTCCGTCCGAGCGTGCCAAGACATGGAGCGATTCGGCGATGGTCGGCGACGCAATCTCCAAAACCTCCGCGTGCCGTCGCCGAGTATCCTCATAGACCCAGTGGATGCTGGAGCCCGGAAGGATGTCGTGGAACTGCTCGAGGAGCAGATTCTTCCAGGCGCCATCAAGCTCTCGCCGCCTGTCGAGACCGGCGGCGACTGACCACATCTCTGCCGCCCGGAGCGCTTCTTCTCCTCTGCGGTTGGCCAGTTTCACGTCCGCGTGGGTGGTCAGAGTGGCCCGATGGGCTTCCAGGTACAGTTCCCCGACCCAGGTTGGAAGGTCATGCGCCTCGTCACGTAAGCGATCGAAGAATCCGCTGACAGTGCCCACTTCGACCTTGGGGAGACCTTCGACGTCAGCCGTTCGACGATACCGTTCGATCATGGCGGCAGTGGGCCCACCGCCGCCGTCCCCATGTCCGTAGGGGTAGAGGTTGAGCGCAGAACCTTCGGCGCCCACTCCCCCTTCTTGTCCGGCGGACAGTTCACCTAGATCAAAGGTGCCGCTGTAGGTGTTCGCCGGAGGAAAATGGGCGAGCAGCCTGCTCCCGTCATGGCCCTCCCACCAGAAGGTCGTATGCGGGAACTGGTTTGTGTCGTTCCAACTCATCTTCTGGGTGAGAAGAGACGTGACACCAGCATGACGCGGCGATCTGTGGAAGCGCTGCGGAATAGCCGAAGACGTCTGGTATCCACAGCTCGCGGGTTTCTATCCCGAACTCCTCATAGAAGAATCGCTTACCCAAGACGAGTTGTCTAACAAGCGACTCGCCGGATGGCACGTTCGTATCCGGTTCAACCCACATACCGCCTACGGGCTCCCACCTCCCGCCGGCAACCTGATCCTTCATCCGATCAAAGATTTCGGGATACTCGTCCTTGATCCATTGGTATTGAGCGGCCTGGCTACAGACGAAACGATGCTCAGGGTATTGCTCAAGAAGGGTCAGTTGATTCGAGAATGTTCGAGCACACTTGCGTACGGTCTCACGAACCGGCCAGAGCCAGGCGGTATCGATATGGGCGTGACCGACCGCAATGACCGTGTTGTCTGATGTGGAGCGGGATCTGAGAATCGGAGCCAATGCGGCGCGAGCCATCGCAACTGAATTGGCCACGTCGCGGGGGTCGACGAGTCTGATCGCGGCCTCGATCGCCGCTCGAATTTCGGGTGATCGGTCGGGGCAGATGCCAGCAAGTTCCAGCACAATCATCATGTCGACCTCAAAATCCTGGACATTCCGATCAACAGTCGCGAGGTCGGCGACCTCAAGACGGTAAAGCGGAGCTCCGTCGTAATCAGGCATGAGGGTCGGCCATTCGCCTCGCAAGCGCCACGGGGGGATGGGGTTGGCAGCGGCCTCGACGTAGAATTCGATTTGAGCGTTGGCCCTGGCATCGGCAGCAACTCGGTATTCGCGATGTTCATGGTGAAGTCCGTGCACGATGTGACCCCGAACGTCCCAGATCTGTCCTTCGGCCGTGAAACCGACCACCTCGTCACCGCCTAGGTGAATGAGGGCCACTACTTCAGACCCATCCCACGCCTCAGGAATTGCTCCCCGAAATCGGAACCAGGTCGTATCCCACATGCTCCCCCATGTCTGGCCGACCTCAAACTCCGTGAAGGGACGAAGCAATGCCTCTTTGACCGGAATGGGCTCACCGTGGAGATGATGAGCCGTGACTGCGAGAGGGATGCGCTGGGCATAGATCGCGGGTCGTACCACGGTCTGAAGGAATTGTGCCGCCGGACTGTTGTCCTCCGTCTTCAGGAATTGAGAGAAGGCAGTCAGATCTTCGACCACAGTGACCTTTCCGCCGGCACGAACAGGACGATGCGCAGGCCCCGACGACATGGCGTGCGTAATCCGGTCACCGCGCACATATCCTTTGCTGGGCGTGCGTACAAGCGTGCTCTGCGGACCTTCCCACGAACACCCTCCGCGCTAGTGATGAGCCGGGTTATCGACTGCGGTACCGGTGAAAAACGCTGGATTGACGTCCGTGAACATGCGCTCAACGTTTCCACAGATGAACTTCTCGAAGTCTCCCCGGGAAACGTGGTCGTTCTCCACGAGCTCCCATGCCTCGGGCAACACCTGGCGCTGATCAGGGACATCCCAGTGCCCGATGTCTGAACCGAAGAAGGCGTTCAATCGAATATCGAGAGGCAGGAGTTCAGGCGTGAAGGCCAGAGCATTCAAAGGATCGTCGGCCTCGCAGCCAAAGTAGAGCTGGTTGGAGAAGATGTTCGCAATATCCTTGGGACTACCGATGCCCGACGCGACGAACTCGTCGATGCTCGCCGGATCGACACTGGCGCTCTGACCAGCCAGTATGAAGCGACGGACTGCATCATGTCGTGCCGCCAGGGGCCCGGTGGCGTACTCGCCTACCAACCGATCCACCAGGTCGACGTCGATGGCCGCTGGGTCATTGGCGCGTATCGCTACCCCATTGCGTTTCTCCCAGTGCCCGATGAGATCGGCGTAGAGCTGAGCCGCCCACGTCACACCACCCTCAAGGAAGGCAAAACGTAAGTCGGGGAACCTCGACGTGACACCGCCAATGATGAGTGATCGACAGATGGCCTCTTGGGCGGCGGCGAAGTTGCCCAGATGGTTATAGACGTAGTTCGTCCGAGACGTCCGTGAACCCCACCCGAACCCGATGCCGTGGAACGCTGGTACAACGCCAAGTTCCTGACATCTTGCCCAGACCGGGTCATAGTCGAAATCAGAGTCATGCCCGACGGTGTCGATCCAACCCACCACGCCGTCAGAGCGAGCAGGGCGAGGAACCACGCCCGACATGACGACGGCCTTCAAACCGAGCGTGCCCACTGCGTGGTCGAGCTCCGCCACCGCTTCGTCAGGTGTGAACATCGGGATGACGGCCGTCGGTGTCATCCTGTCGCTATAAGAACCGAACAACTCGGCGTAATAGGTGTTGATCGCCCGCGCACCAACTTGACGCAGTTCGGCTTCCGCGCACGACATCAGTGTCAGCCCGATACCGGGGTACAACAGCGCGAAGTCCAGACCGAATTCGACCAGACGCTCATACATGAGTGCTGGCAACGCCGTTGTCAACCGATCCGCAGTCGGGCCTGGAGAGCCCCAAAATGGTTGGCGGACAGGTGTGAAGCCGGAGCCTTCGGTAAACATCGTCCGCAAGTAGCGAGTGAATGACTTTGCAGTGCCGGCATCTGCGATCTGGCCGACCAACTCGACAATGACTGGGAGTATCTCGACGAGATGACCGTCTCCGTCGATAACGGGATGGTCGAGCTCATCTCGAATCGCACGGACCTTCGCCGTAGGAGCGAATCCGGTTGGTGAATCAGCCGATTCGATCAGCCCCGTCATGCCACATTAGTGGCGTCGAACGGCATGATGACCGGTGGCAGAGGATGCCGGTAGAGGGAGGCGGCATTCAGCGAGCACATTGCACGCACCTCCGATGGGACGATGTGTCCCCAGGCGCGCCGGATCACTTCTTGGGTTTCCGGCCAGGTGCTGTCACTGTGCGGATAGTCCATCTCGACCATGATGTGATCGACGCCGATCCGGTACCGCGTGTCGATCGTCGAAGGATCATCGAGCGTGCAGAACCAAAAATTTCGTCGCAATACTTCTGAGGGTTTCAGGTCCCAGTCCTGCTCATAATCGGAGCGATCAGCAAGATTGTCCAGCCGGTCGAGGAGCATCGCAACCCATCCAATGCCTCCTTCGCTCATGGCGATCTTTAGCTCTGGAAAATCATGGGGTAGGCCCGACCACAGCCACTCCGCGCATGCACCCAGCGACAGCTGTCCGAACAGAGTGGTGACGAGGCCCGGGCCCCGCACCCCGGGCGGAGCGGGATAGAGCCCCGAGCTTCCAACGTGAAGCGAGACGACGGTGTCCGTGTCAACACAGGCCTCGATGATGGGAGCCCAGTACTCGCGGTCCCACAACGACGGAAGTCCGATCGCATGCGGTCGTTCGGGAAGCGTCACGGAAGTAAACCCCCGTGCTGCGTTTCGCTTGATTTCCTCGACCGCCAGAACGGGGTCGGATAGATACGTGATGCCCAGAGGCACGATGCGGTCGGGATGCGGCGAGTACCACTCTTCGTAGAGCCAGTCGTTCCACGCTCGGATGCAGGCCATGCCGAGCTCACGGTCGTCGGCATCGAAGAACACCCGCCCACAGAACCCGGTGATCTGTGAGGGAAAATTCACCGAGGCCCACACGCCGGCGACATCCATATCAGCGAGCCGAGCTTCGACGTCAAAGCAGCCTGGCCGCATCTCGTCAAAGCGGAACGGCTCAACCTTGACAGTCTCCGGGCGTCGGCCGGCCACCGCGTTCAAGCCGACCTGACTAAAGCGTTGGTCTTCGAACTGCCACACTTGATGGCCCTTGGACGTCTCGACGATACGAGGCGCTCGTGACTGCAGATGTGCTGGAAGACGACCCTCAAAGGTGTGAGGCGGCTCCACCACATGGTCATCGACCGAGATAATCGTCGCGAAAATCTCGCCGGCCTCGGGTTCGGGCAGAAACAGGTCGTCTCGCAGCGCCATCGGTGTCCTTTCGGGCTGGGTCCTTCTCGTCGCCCCGAAGGACGCACTGCACATATTAGGGGATTTTTGTACAGTCTGCATTCGGACTGGGTTTGCCCCTCTTCTCCGAGCTCTCGGCCGGGGAACGTAGGGATTTCCGCACTTTTTTCAACGGACGGACCCTCTCGAGAAGGGCCTCGCGTAATGTGGCTCAAATGGCCAGAGGTGAACTGAGCGAGGTGGCAGCTGCAGACACCCGCGACCGCATACTTGACGGCGCCTTGCGGGCCATCGGGAGCAACGGTGTCCGTTCGCTCAGCATGCGCAAAATCGCGGAAGCGGCGGGGGTCTCCCGAGGAACGGTGTATCACTACTTCGACAGCACGAGTGAAGTGCTTCGAGCCGTGTCCAGCTACGACCAACGCCAATTCGATGAAGGTGCGGCGCGGGCTCTCGCGGGCGCCCGTACTCCAGAGAAACAGCTTCGCGCCTTCCTCGACTATTGCTACCGTTACCTCACCCTCCACCCCACCAGATGGATGGTCGAACACGAGCCGCTCTTCCTGTTGCAGTACCTCGAGGAGCAGATGCCGTACATGTCCGCACGTCTTGAGAAGTCCCTGGGGCCGATACTGGCGCAGGCTCCGGCCGTGCGCCGGGGCCGGCTGACCTCAGCCCAGCTCGCCGACCTCACCGTGCGCATGCTCATATCGGCGTACTTGCTGCCGGCGGGAGATCCGAAGACACCGCTGAAGGCGATCACCGAACTTGTGATGGAACCAGCCGACAAGGTCGCCAAGGGCCCACGGCGGCCGGTCCAAGGCCGTGCACGAAGCCGAAGTGGCTCCCCGAGAACTCGGTGAGAACCTCGGCCTGGCGGTGCGGTCGCAGCTAACCCTCGAGGTCCAAGCACTGCCTGCATCGAGCGATCCGGCGTAGTGTCCCTCGGCATGATCGATGAGGGAGCAAGTAGGCGCGACGGCAGTCAGAAACCAGGACGTGGTGTGGGACGACGCACCGACCACACTTCGCGCACCGTGGTGTTCTGCGGCGTACGCGATGCCGTGGGTCGTCTCGAACGGGAGTTTCCCGATATCGACATCATCGACATCGGCCAAGGCGTTCCAGATGGGGCGCGAGGAGAGATTCTCTTCGGTGGGGCCGGCCCATCGTCTCTCGAGGCACTGAAGCTGGGCGTCCGGTGGGTCCACTGGATCGGTACGGGCCTCGACGGAGTGCCCGCCCCTCTGCGAGAGGTCGAGTTCTTCACGGTATCCCGGGGAGCGAGCGCAGTGGCGATCAGCGAGTACGTGATCGCCACCATGAGCGCCTTCGCTCGGAACCTCCCCGACAACTGGCTTCGTCGTGCGCCGTCGCAATGGCATTTCCAACATGCATCATTGCTCTCGGGAAGCAAGCTGGCCCTGTTCGGATTCGGGGGGATCTCGCAACGCGTTGCCCGCATCGCGCTCGCAATGGATATGTCGGTAGCAGCCCTCCGTCGCACGACGGCACCGAGTCCGGTCCCCGGAGTGAGCCTGACCAGTTCCTTCGAAGAGCTGGTCGCCGAGGCGGATCACGTGGTATTGGCCGCACCCGCCACCGAGAAAACACGGCACGTCGTGAACGCTGAGTCACTAAATCAAATGAAACGGGGCGTGCACCTCGTGAACGTCGCTCGCGGCACGCTGGTGGACCAAGAGGCGCTGCGTGCGGCTTTGGACAGCGGCACCGTCGAGCGGGCATCCCTCGACGTCACTGACCCAGAGCCTCTGCCCGAGGGTCACTGGCTGTACGACCATCCGAAGGTGTTTCTCACTCCGCATTCCTCGTGGATCGGGCCACCACCCCTCTCAGGGGCAACGGACCTCTTCTGCGAGAACCTCACTCGCTTCATGGCCGGCCAACCCCTCCAGCATCTCGTCACCGACGGATACTGAACATCGGGTAGAGGTGACGCATCCGATTCGTTCAGGACCTACCGACGATCGAGCGATCGAGAAGGGACTGGGGTGGCTCAGGGTGGCGGTAGAGGCACGAAGCGTTCTCGAAGCAGGCCTTGCGAATGGTCTGGATCGGGAGATGGGCGAGTTCGGAGCGGAGCATGCTCTGGCTCGCCGGCCAGGTCGAGTCCCGATGCGGATAGTCCGACTCGACGAGAACGTGGTCCTCCCCAATGACATCCAACATTCGAAACGCAGCGTGGTCCTCAATGGAGGCAAACCAGAAATGCTCACGGAGGATGTCGCCGGGGTGAGGATCATGAGACTCCCAGGCCCGCGAGGCATCCCGCTGTCGATAAGCCCGGTCCAATCGCTCAAGGACGGCGGGAACCCAAGAGATCCCACCCTCGGAGAGGGTGATCCGCAGATCCGGGAAGCGGAGCGGGATTTTAGCAAACACCCAGTCGACTGCTGCCAGCACCGCGTTCACCGGGAACAGTGCCGTGGTGACCTCTACGGGCGAGGAAGTCGATGGACGCTGGATCGTTCCCGAGGATCCCACGTGAAGGTTGAGCACCGTGCCGGTCTCCTCGCAAGCCTGAAAGAAGGGATCCCAGTGCCGGGTGTAGATATTGGGCAACCCGAGTCCCTCGGGGTTTTCGGAAAAGCTCACGGAGCGGAATCCTCGATCCGCGTTTCTCCGGATCTCGTTGGCAGCGACGGCCGGATCACCTAACCAGGGCAGCTGGCAGGGAATAAATCGTTCCGGGTAGGCGCCACACCATTCATCAGCTGCCCAGTCGTTCCATGCCTGCACACACGCCAGTCCAACCTCCTGATCCTCCAGAGTCGATAGGTGTGTTCCGGCAAATCCGAAGGTGATAGAGGGAAAACAGAGCGAGGCCCATACCCCGTCAAGATCCATATCGCGGACGCGGGCATGGACATCCGCAACTCCAGCACGGAACTCCTCGAAACGTTGTGGGGCACCATCCCACTCAGAGATGGGTCGGCCAGAGGCGCCGTTGAGGATCGAGACGCTCTCCCGGCGAGAACCAACGATCCAGTACGGAACGCCGTCCTGATCGTCTTCGACGTGCGGCGCATCCGCCAGCATTCGGCGCGGGAGACGGTCCTGAAAGATCGTCGGAGGCTCCAGCAGGTGGTCGTCCACCGAGATGAACGGGCACCACAACTCTTCGGGCTCGGGATCCGGCAACAGCGTCATCGGGTGATCGCGAAGGCGATGATCGAAATTTGGATCTGCCCGAATCTGCTCGACGCTTACCACTGCGTTCCTCCCACTCGAAGTACGGACCGCCCTCGCACCCAGACGGTCCGGACCGAGCCTGTCGCTTCGACGATTGAACAATTATATCAAAAAGTGTACAGTCCCGGCATGGGCTTCCCGGCGACAACCTCTGACTTCGTAATCCGAGGGGGCACCCTCATTGACGGCACTGGCAGAAGGCGCCGACAGGCGGACGTCGCAGTCCAAGACGGACGTATCGTCGGGATCGGAAGCCGCCTCGGAACTCGCGGTCGGGAGATCGACGCGTCGGGAAAGATCGTCGCTCCCGGCTTTGTGGACGTGCACACGCACTATGACGCGCAGGTTTTCTGGGATCCGGACCTCACTCCTTCGGCTCATCACGGTGTGACAACAGTGGTTGCCGGAAACTGTGGATTCTCCATCGCCCCCACCCGACCCGCCGGAGTGGAGCTCCTGGCTCGGACCCTGCAACACGTTGAGGATATGAATTTCGACACGCTCTCGAGCGGCGTGCCTTGGGGGGAGTTCCAGACCTTTTCCCAGTATCTCGATGCCGTCGAGCGTCGAGGGGTCGGCCTCAACTACGCCTGTTACGTCGGTCATACCGCAGTCCGGCTGTATGTGATGGGAGACGACGCCTACGAGCGTCCGGCAACAAAGCAAGAGCTCGACCAAATGCAGTCCGAGGTACGCGACGCAATGCTGAGTGGAGCCATTGGCTTCGCGTCGAGCACGGCTAGCACACACAACGGTGACCACGGCCGGCCTGTGCCATCGCGGCTCTCTGACCTTCACGAGCTGGAATATCTGCTTGAGCCCTTGGGTGACCTGGGTCGTGGCGTCATCTCTCTGCTTCCAGGCATGCAGATACCGCACAAAGACATGTTCAGGATCCAGCGGGCACTGGGCCGACCCATGACATGGACGGCACTGGTTTCAATGAAAGGCAGCTCATCGCATGTCGGCGTCATCGAGGCTCACGAACAAGCCCAGGCGGAAGGCATCGACGTCCGACCCCAAGTCTCGTGCCGACCCATTGTTTTCCAGATCACTATGGCTGAACCATTCATCTTCAACACCCTCCCCGCATTTTCGGGTCTCATGGGCTCGACAAAGGACGATCGTCTGGCCGCGTACAGGGATCCTTCCTGGAGGAACAGCGCATGGGCCGAATTGACGGGGGGCGCCCGGAGCTTCGTGGACTGGGACAGCCTCCGCGTCGCCGAGTCGAGGGAGCATCCAGAACTCGTCGGTCAGCGCATCATCGATATCGCTCATGGGCGCAACGTCCGACCGCTCGACGCTGTACTCGATCTTTCGCTGGAAGAGCGGCTCGAAACCCGTTTCTGGTCGGAAGTCGCAAACAACGACCCCGACGCGGTCAGCTGGCTCCTGAGCCGAGACAACGTGCTGCTTGGACTGGCAGATTCCGGTGCCCACGTCTCGCAGCTGTGCGACGCCTGTTTCTCTACCGATTTCCTTGGCTCCTGGGTCCGCGATAAGGAGCTGCTCTCACTAGAGCGAGCGATCCAGATGTTGGCAGGCGAACCAGCGGCGTTCTTTGAGATGACCGACCGCGGCACAGTCGAACTCGGCAAGGCGGCAGACCTTGTGGTCTTCGACGCTGACACCGTGTCTCCCGGGCCGCTCCGACGAATTCGTGACTTCCCGGCAAATGGGGAACGGCTAACCGCGGACGCACCTGCTGGCATAGAGCATGTCTTTGTTAATGGAACGCTTATTCGCGAGAACGGTGAGCACGTTGCTGGCGTTCGACCCGGCACCGTGCTGCGTTCCGGTGTGTCGGGAGGCCTCGACCGGCGCATATCGGCCTGACTCGCCCCAGACCAAACGCGAGCGCAGGCAGCCGTCGAACGACAGGGGTAACCGATCCAATCGCCTATTGGCCCACCGTGGCTGAATGCCCAGGCACTCATTCGATGAAAGGTAGGGAGGTTCCCGTGGACTCCGTTTCGGAGGGAGACGGAGTTCCCTGCTCTGTCTTCGCCCAAGAGAATGAGATCGATCCGGTTGGCACAGCAGGGGCCTACGACATCTTCGTTCTCGTTGAGCACGCCCTGCCGTGGCCGCGAGACATCGAAGACTTGCCGCAGGTGGCGAAGATTGCTTCGCAGGTACGTTCTAGTGCGCCCGGCTCGAGCGTGAGGCTCCAGGCTGTACTCGGTGCGACACCGCCCGTCGCGCAGCGCCTGGTCGTGATCTATCGGCGCCTTCCAGGATCGTTTGTAGCGTTCGATCGTCGTGAAGGCAGAGCTCCGGACGAGGACCTTTCGGCGTTGGTGCACGAACTTCTGGGTTCAGCGACGCGACACGTCGCTCCGAAGAAGGGCAACGTGGATACAGTCGACGTTCTGCTCTGTACCCACGGCAGGCGCGATCGATGCTGTGGTTCCTCAGGCACGCGTCTCTGGCAATCGAACATGGAACTTCCTCAGGTGCGAATGTGGCGAACCAGCCATACTGGCGGCCACCGTTTCGCCCCCACCGCGCTTGTCCTTCCGTACGGTCAGTACTGGGCCTATCTCGACGAGACGTCTCTCAGGTCCATCGTGAACAAATCGGCCGACCCAGCGGACCTTGTGCGGCGGTATCGGGGATCCGCCGCTTGCACGACACCTGCTGAGCAGGCAGCCGAACGTGTGGCGTTCGTCCGCAACGGGTGGGACTGGCTCAGTTGGCCCCGGAGGAGCGAGGACATTGGGGGTGGCCGCGTACACATTCACTTCCAGCACCCCGATGGACGGAGCGGTTTGTACGAGGCCGAGATCCAGAGGGCGCGCTCTGTTCCCGTTCCGGTGTGCGGCGCGGCCCCTGAATCATGGAGGGAAGTCGCGTACGAGCTAGCGGTGACACGTTTTGAGGAGGTACATGACACGACCTAGCCGAGAAATATTCCGAAATTCGAGTACTGGCGCTCGCTTCCGGAAATCGTTCCGTTGGGTCACGGTTCACGAGCTCCATCACACGCCGCGCAATTCAGCCACCGCTCAATGTGCTCTGAGCACGCGAACCGTGAACAGGTGCGAGATTGCGAGCCCTGGCGACGATTCCGATGGTTCGGGTCACCAACATGGCCACTGCCATGAAGATGAGGGCGTCGGTGATCGCGGCCGAATCAACGGAGTGCTGTGTCATCCAGCTCCCCAACTGCGGTCCGAACCAGTGCACCGATCCGTACGAGAAGGCGGCGCGCGCTCCGATCACAACGATCCACAAGGTCGCATAGCCGAACCCAGCGCGAGTAACTGGCTTACCAGTTCGCTGGCTCCGATAGACGGTCATCAGCGACACAGCCACGAGTCCCAGCACGACGCCCGCTGCGGCCAGCGCCAGTTCGAGGGTGAGCCCACTGCCGTTCGTCTGAACACCCTTGACGAAGAACGGCACAATGGCGATAGCGAGGATAAGTGGCCGCAGCACCCGAAACCTTGTCACCTTACGGTGAGAGCCAAGGTCTGCTTCGAGCACCGCTACGAGCACGATGGCGTTGATGATCATGGCTTGCTGCAGCATCTGAACCTCCAGGGTGGGCGTATGAGTTCACGCTTCATCCTGATGAGGAAGCCCTCGAAGGTCGTCAGCGCAGAGGTTGATCCAAGGTCTCACTGCGCGTCGGCGCAGTACCAGTTCACCGCCTCGATCTAGTACCTCGAATCAGCCCCTGGGCTGATTCGAGTCAAACCCGTCGGCCCGTAGCGTTTGGACTAGGAGTCGGGCAGACCGGCAACTCGGGCAGACCGGCAAATCGAAGGAGATCAACCTATGAGAGGTGTCTTGACTGTTCTTGCCGTCGTCGGCATCGTCGCCTACGTAATCGCACGCCAGTTGATGGGAGAGCCGCTTCGCGGCAAGCGGCTATTGGTTCTGCCGCTGGTCTTAGCGGCGGTGGGCGTTGTCGACATCAGCAAGCAGGGGGCTCACATGCACCTTGATGACGATCTGCTGCTCGTTCTGAGCGTGACGCTCGCCGTCGTGATCGGCGTTCTGCAGGGCCTGTCGATGCGGCTTGAGGCGCGCGATGGCTTCCTGTGGGGTCAGCTCCCTCGTCGCAGCCTTTGGTTTTGGGTCGCTCTTGCGATCTCCCATGGCGCCATCCTGTTGGCGGCACGAGGCATGGGGGCGCATGTTGCCGCCGGCTCTGCCGCAACCCTTGTAGTGCTTGGTGCGAATCGCCTGGCCCAGGGGGCTGTCGTCACTCCTAGAGCTCTCAGGGCTGGCATTCCCTTTGCGCCCGAAAGTAACGGATCGTCGCTTTTCTCTGGGCTCTTCCCCCCCGCTGCGGTTCCATCGACACGGGAGGCGAGTGGAGACACCGAGGCGAACGTCTGGGATGGTCCAGGCACGCGCAGTGTGGGGGATTACACACCGGACCCGATGTCCTCTCGAATTCCTGGACCGCACGCTCGCCCCTTCGTCATCGGTGCCGCCGCCCCACCCGCGCCAGTGGAGTCGAGACCACGATCCGCTTTGGGCTCATTGGTACGTGGCATCTCTACCGTCTCCGGTTCGATGGATCACGATCCTGACTTGAATACCATGATGATGCGGGGACGGTCGGCGAACAATCGGCCCCGACGGAGTCGGCGGACACTGCGCCAGCAGATTACATCAGGCTCAGTGCGCCGTCTGCGATGAATCACACACACGGACGATTGACGACATTCCAACGATGAGGGTCCACCTTACGGTCCGAGGCGGGTTCTGGCTGGCCCGGGTTGGAGCTTACGCTCTCGTCTGTTTCCTCACGCTGAGCGCTCACTCTGATACGGATCGCCGATGGCTTGACCTGTCGGTCCTTGCAGTGGCCGCAGTCTTTCTGGTCTTGTGGGGATGGCTCGACTGGCGGTCCGTTGACGAGCGCCAATCCCCCGCGTGGGCGCTCCCAGCTACCCTTGGCTGTCTCGCATTCGCCGGTGGACTGGGGACTGCGCTCGGGAAGGTGAGCGCACCGATTGCGTTTGCCCTGATGGCGGTGATCGGAGCCGGAGATGAAGTGGAATTCCTTCCGGCGTGTGCCATTACAGCCGCTGGGATCCTCGGCGTCGAAATTAGCGCCTTGGTTTTCGGATTAGCGACCGGGTCGGTACTGGGGATACCTCTTCTGCTGGTCGCTGGCTTGCTGGTCGGTCGGAACCGGCGCGAGGTACGAGCACGCTCGGATCAGGCGGCTGCGTTGGTGCTACAGATGCAACTTACCCAAGATGAGCAACGACGGGCGGCGACTCTCGACGAACGCAATCGCATCGCCAGGGAGATCCATGACATGCTCGCCCACTCGATCAGCGCCCTCGGCATTCAGATCGGCGCCGCCCGCGCTGTACTTCAGGACTCGAGGGACATCGAAAAGACCCTTCAATTACTCGGCAGTGCTCAACATCTGGCGGGAGAAGGGCTCACCGATGCTCGGCGTGCCATCCTTGCGCTGAGAACTGATACGCCACCCTTGCCAGAGAGTTTGGCCAGCCTGGTCGAACATCACGAGATTCAGAATCCATCCTCTCTGGCCTTCGCCATCAGCGGTGATGTACGGCCTCTCCAGCCTGACGCGAAACTTGGCGCTTGTTCGCACAGCGCAAGAAGCATTGACCAATTCCGCCAAGTACGCCCCTGGCGCGTCCGTGCAAGTCGCACTCGAGTACGCGAATGGACAGACCTTGTTGACCGTCACGAATACAGCGCCAACCGCGACCGTCCCTTACAGGATGGATGCAGGGGGCGGTTACGGTCTCGCCGGAATGCGCGAGCGCCTGCTCCTCCTCGGTGGGACCCTGACCGCCGGCCCAACTGAGAACGGATGGACTGTCCAGGCGGTAGTGCCACAATGACCGACGTTGGGCCTACAGCGCTCCGGATTGTGATTGCCGACGACCAGACGGTCGTTCGGGACGGGCTGGCAATCATGTTAGATCTCCTGCCAGAGATCACCGTCGTGGGCGCGGCAGCCAATGGAGCCGAAGCACTCGACATGGTCGAACGACTTCAACCGGATGCGTTGCTCATCGACCTGCACATGCCAGTTCTCGACGGGATCGAAGCCACCAAACGGATGGCAACCGAGCACGCTGAGATTGCAGTGGTCGTGTTGACCACTTACGCCGACGACCGGTCGATTCTCGATGCTCTGCGTGCGGGCGCCCGCGGCTACCTCACCAAGAACGCTGGGCGGGCGGACATTGCTCGAGCTCTCCAAGGCGCAGTCAGCGGGCAGTCTGTTCTTGACTCAGATATCCAAGCGGCGCTGCTAGGAGCCACCGCCACTTCCGTGTCATTAGACGACACCGCTGCTGCTGGCAGCAAAGAACTCCCAGATGACCTGACGGTCAGAGAAGCAGAGGTTCTCTCTCTCATCGCTCGGGGCCTTACAAACAGAGATATTGCTTCCTCTCTCTTCCTGAGCCCGCACACCGTCAAAACCCACATCAACCGAATCTTCACGAAGACCGGTTCGAGGGATCGAGCGCAGGCGATCCTCTACGCACAGGAGCACGGACTTGCGACTCCAGGATCCTGAAGTACGAAACAAGCCCCGGGCACGGTAGATCGCACCTACTCGAACATCTCATGAACCGTGCATAACCGATCTCGGATGAACCGACCAACCACAACCCACGAGAAGGAGAGCATTTCATGACGTCACCCCAGATGGGCTTCCCAGCACCAATTCTGACCCAATCTGCTCGGAGCTACTTGCGCAGGCTCTATGTCATTCGTGCCGGGCTGGCCCTTATATGGGCGATCGTATTCAGCACCGTCTCGTCCAGCCTCACGGCAGTCTCCATTGGCCTCCTCATCATCTATCCCGGTATCGACATCGCCGCCTCGCTCTATGACGCGCGCGACTCATAGGCCGTCTGATGCAGCCAGATTGCAGCTCATCAACTCTGCGACCAGTCTCCTGGCTCTGATTGGCATCGCCATCGCCTCAGCAGACGATTCCGGTGCGGTCTTACGCGTCTTTGGCGCATGGGCAATTGTTTCCGGCATCATTCAATTCACGATCGCGTGGCGACGACGCGCGAAGCTCGGAACCCAATGGGCGGTGCTTATTAGCGGAGGATTGTCAGCGCTTGCGGGGGTTGTCTTTGTCGTAATCGCTGGTTCGCATGACCCGAAACTGAGCATCCTCAGCGGTTACGCAGGCCTGGGTGCCACCCTTTTCGCTGTTGCAGCTCTCCAGCTCCGCGGGTCGGAAGAGTCCCTCCTTCCGTGACTGACGTTGGGGCGATCTCGTCGGGCGCCGCCTCCCGACCATCTTTCGGCCGCCACATCGCTACTCAGTCCGAGAACCGTCCAAAACCTTTCGCCGACATCCAGAACCGTTCCGCACCGAGCTTGTGCCCGAGAGCGAGTGAGTAGCTTGAGGAAAGGATCAGGCGACCTGCAGACCAGATAAATCGCCTCTACCAGGGAGTTCTTTGGAGCGGAAGACGGGATTCGAACCCGCGACCCTCACCTTGGCAAGGTGATGCGCTACCACTGCGCCACTTCCGCGTGAATGATCACTTTATCGCGCTGGCCGCGGCCCGAGCAGAAGGGGGAGCAGTTCGCCAACTCGGCGAGGGCAAGGACCCAGCCGCCGCCCGACGTCGGCGGCCTTCGGCCCGGCGTCAATCTCGCGACCTCCGGTAAATTGCGCAGCGTGCGCCAGGACGAGACCTCGTCCATCCTGAGCCGGTCGTTCGGCGAGGTGGCCGACCAGTACAACCGGCTCCGTTCCGGGCCTTCGGGCGAGGCACTCGACTGGCTGCTTCCCGCGGGTGCGGCCGACGTCCTCGAAATCGGTGCGGGCACCGGCCTCCTCACACGACGCCTGACCGAGCGGGTGCGCCACGTGACTGCCGTCGAGCCCGACGAACGTATGCGCGCCGTGCTGACGGCCAGAGGCGCGCCGGTCGAGGTCCTGGCCGGCCAGGCGGAGGACATCCCGGTCGGCGCGGCCTCCATGGATGTCGTCATCGCGCAGTCGGCCTGGCACTGGGTCGACGAAGAGCGCGCTGTTCCCGAAGTGGCCCGCGTGCTCCGCCCCGGCGGCCGCCTCGCGCTCGTGTGGACGGGGCCCGACCGGTCCGTCGACTGGGTCCGATCCCTGTGGGCCGGCGGCATCATCTTCAGTCCCGAAGAGCAGGTCGCATTGGACGGTCAGCGCAAGCACCGGTACGTCGTCCATGTGGACGTGGGTGGGCGTCGCCCATTCCGCGAGCCCGAGACGGCCCTCTTCCGGTGGATCCGGCCCATGACCAAGGCTGATCTCGTGGCGCTGGCGGCCACGTACAGCGCCGTCATCACCATGGAGGAAGATGCGCGCCGGGAGCATCTCCATGCCATGGCGCGCTTTATCGACGCCCAGGATGCCTTCGCCGGGCAAGACGTCGTCGACGTCCCGATGCGCTCCTATTGCTGGCGGGCCGACAAGCTCTGATTGAGGACGTTCTTCCTGGGGACCACCTGGGAGGAAGGGACCAAGGTCCCTAACCGTTTTGCGAGATACGGGCGTACCGTGAACCCATGTTCCTCGGTCCGCTGCTCGGTGCACTGATCAACCTCAACGGATCCGGGCATTACATCCACTGGGGCTTCATTCAGATGTCCGTCGCCAACTTCGTCGTCATCGTCCTGATGATCGTCGTGTTCGTGCTGGCCATCCTCCTGCCGTTCCCGAAAAGGAAGCGAGGGGGCCAATGAGCATCGAGACGGGCGTGCCGGCCGAAGCACCGGCCTCGACGTCGACAGCCACACCGGAGGAGTCTCGCCAGTGGACGGCTCGCGTGCGGCACGCCGCCGAGTCCGCCTTCCCACCGCACCAACTCCTCCCCGACCGTCAGCCGGCCTACATGGCGTCGTGGATCTACGTCTTCGGGGTCCTGACCGTCGTCAGCCTGGCGTGGGTCATCATCACGGGCTGCATCCTCGCCGTCATGGGACCGAGCTGGTGGCACGTCTCGTCCGCCGGGCACCTCGTGAACTCGCTGCACCTCTGGAGCGTCGAGGCCTTCTTCTTCTTCATGGTGATCCACCTCTGGGGCAAGTTCTTCATGGCGGCCTGGCGCGGGAACCGCCGGCTTACGTGGGCCACCGGGGTCGTCTCCTTCCTGGCCTCGGTCGGAGCCGCCTTCACGGGCTACCTGTCCCAGCAGAACTTCGACTCCCAGTGGATCTCCACCCAGGCCAAGGACGGCATCAACTCCACCGGCGCCGGTGCCGTCTGGAACGTGCTCAATTTCGGCCAGATGCTGATGTGGCACATCGTCCTGCTGCCGATCGTCGTCGCCGCCATCGCAGGACTGCACGTGCTGCTGGTGCGCCGGCACGGCATCGTCCCGCCGTTCGACGAGGGGGGCGACGCCGCACCGGCGACTGCGTCCGCCGCTGCGACGGAAGAGCCGGCATGAGTGATCACGGGAAGCCGAGACCCTTCAAGCCCGATCGCGACGTCAAGGAGTGGAAGGGCGCCTACGTCCCCTACGACATTTTGAAGGAGGCCTTCGTCGCCTTCCTGGCCGTGGCCGTGCTCATCGTGCTCCTGGCCGTCGTCTTTTCCTCCCCCGACGAGCCGGCCATCACACTCAAGTCCTGGTCCACCGTCGACCCGGTCGACTTCGCGCAGACCGCCATCACCGAGCTCGACGGCACCAGTGGGACAGCGACCTACGGACCGCCGTACAACTCGACGCCGGACGCGTCGCAGCACATCGGCTTCTTCGAGCCCAACCAGTGGTTCGGCGTCCACCAGCCCGTCGACACGGCACGGGACTTCGTGACCGGGCCGCTACAGACGCTGCCCAATCAGCCTTTGACAAAGGCGGCGGTCGCGCTCTACCAGCACGCCACTCCGGCGCAGCAGAGCGCATGGACCACCGCCTACGAGAAAGCGGTCGCCAACGCCACCGAGGTCAACGGCAGGCTCCGCGTGCCCGCCGGGCCCTACGGTCCGGTCGGCCTCATGGTGGGCTCTCTCACCACCATGGCCCAGACCGGTGGCCTCGACGGCACGCTGCTGAGCGAGGGGCAGTTCTACAACACCGACTACACCAAGCCACTGCTTCTTCTCGCCGACGGGACGTACCTGGCCGACCAGGCCCAGGCGCAACACCTCTCGGGCGATCAGTGGGGAATGATGAACGAGACCGGGAACTACCCGGGCCAGGCGTGGTTGTGGCTCTACACCATGTGGTACCAGGTCTCCCCCATGAACTCCTCGGCCAACGGGGACCTCGAGGTGTGGGTCATCATGATGGTGCTCTCCGTCGGGTTGATCTTCCTCCCGTTCATCCCGATCCTGCGGTCGGTGCCGCGTTGGACCAGGGTGTACAAACTGATCTGGCGACGTCACTACCGGGAGCTGGCAGGCGCCTGAACGTCGGCTGTTGGTGCATCGTCATCGGTTGCGTCAGGTGACTCCGCGCCCGCACCTTCCCACCGTCATGCCGATGAGGCAGCACCTCGGGCCTCAGGCCGTGGCGCCCCGGGCATCGAGGGCGCACGCCACGAGCTCGCCGAGCGCGTCGTCGACGTGCACCGCCACCTCGTCGAGCTCCGGCAGGAGGCGGCGGCAGGCCAGCAACCCGAAGTAGACACGCCCGAGATACGAAAAGGCCGTCACGTTGAGGCCTATCCCCTCGGCCATGGGACCGACCGGGTACGTGCCGGCGACGCGGCTCCCGGCCAGGAAGAGCGGGACGTCCGGGACGCGGACGCTCGAGACGGTGACGTTGAACGGCGGGCGCATCTTGTCGAAGAGGCGGGTCCCGGCCACGGCGCGGGCCACCCGGGAGGCGAGCGCCGGCAGCGCGATCTGGGCCAGGTCGCCCAGGAAGCGTCCCCCGTGCAGCTTCTCCTGCTCCTTGGCCACGCGGGCCGATTCGGAGATGGCGTCGAGGCGGGCCACCGGGATCGTCGATGTCGCTGGCGAGCGAGACCAACATCCCCGAGATCTGGTTCCCCAGGTCCTCGGTCTCCCCGTCGGGCCGGGTCGAGACCGGCACCATGGCCACGAGCGATCCTTCGGGGCGTTCGCCGCGCTCGTCCAGGAGCCGGCGCAGGCCGCCGGACACACAGGCCAGGATCACGTCGTTCACCGTCGCCTCGTAGACCCGGCCGACCAGCTTCACGTCCTCGAGCGGGACCGAGAGGCCGGCGAACCGCTTGCGGTTCGAGACGGCCCCGTTGAACGAGGTGCGCGGCGCGGCGAAGAACCCGGGCGGCGATTGCTCGCCGCGGCCCGCCAGCTCGCGATTGTGCATGCCGAGGTCCGCCACGGCCTCGACACCGGCCTGCAGGGTGCTGAGGGTCGATCCCGGCTGCCGGGCCAGCGACGAGGCGGCGTGGCGCAGCATCTGGGTGTTGGACGGCAGCGGTGCCGGGCTCCACTCCGGCGGCAGCTCCGCGATGCGGGTGCGCGGCGTCAGGTCCAGGAACGCGGCCAGCACGGACGCGCCGCTCACCCCGTCGAGGATGGCGTGGTGCACCTTGGCCACCAGGGCCGCACGCTCCCCTTCGAGCCCCTCGACCACGTGCATCTCCCAGAGCGGGCGATTGGGGTCGAGCTGGCGGCTCATGACCCCGGCCACGAAGGCATCGAGCTCGGCCTGTCCTCCCGGTGAGGGCAGGCTGGCCCGGCTCACGTGGTCGTCGAGGTCGAATTCGGGGTCGTCGACCCAGACCGGGTGGTGCAGCCCGAACGGCACCCGCAGCGCCCGCTGGCGCAGCGGGGGGATCAGGTGCAGGCGCTGCTGAATGACCCGGCGGATCTGCGCGTAGCGGGTGGACGGCGAGAAGAGCGAGCGTGTGCCCTCGGGTGGGTCGAGGACCAGCGCCACGCCGACGTGCATCGGCGTGGTCGGCGTCTCGAGCGCGAGGAAGGCGGCATCCATGCCGACGAGTGACTGCATGACCGTCCCTTTCTTAGCGTCTCCGCGCTCGGCCGTCATGTGCCGGTGTGCCCGAAGCCGCCACTCCCCCGCTGCGACTCCTCCAGGCCCCCCTCCCCCACCAGCTGCGAAGGCGGCCTGCTCGACCCTGATGATGACGAGCTGGGCGATCCGGTCACCCCGGCTGACGGTGTAGTCGAGCTCGGGATCGTGGTTCACGAGGATGACCTGGAGCTCGCCCCGGTACCCCGCGTCGATCAGGCCGGGGGCGTTGAGGCAGGTCAGGCCGTGGCGGGCGGCCAGCCCGCTCCGGGGCAGGACGAGGCCGGCGTACCCGGTCGGGATGGCGACGGCCACCCCCGTGGGGATCACGGCCCGGCCGCCCCGGCAGGACAGCACGGCGTCGGCACGGGCGATCAGGTCGGCGCCGGCGTCGCCCTCGCGGGCGTAGGCGGGCGGGGGCAGCGCAGCATCGAGCTGCTGCAGGGGGACGGGCAGCATCGCCGGACATTACAAGGACCGGGCCAACCGCTCGGCCCTGGACCGACCGGTAGCATGCCCGCGCATGCTGGCCTGGATCGATCTCGAGATGACGGGGCTCGATCCGGCGCGCCACACCATCGTCGAGATCGCCTGCCTCATCACCGACGACGACCTCCAGCTCATTGAGGAAGGGCCCGGACCTGGTGGTCCACGCCACGCCCGAGCAGCTGGCGGACATGGACGAGTTCGTGCGCACCATGCACACCCGCTCGGGCCTCCTGGCCGAAGATCGAGGCCTCGACGCTGAGCCTGGCCGACGCCGGGGCCCAGACCCTCGCCTTCCTGCAGTCGCACATCCCCGAGGCCCGCAAGGTCCCGCTGGCGGGGAACTCCATCGGGACCGACCGCCGCTTCCTCGCCCAGGAGCTGCCCGACGATCGAGGACTTCCTGCAACTACCGCTCCGTCGACGTCTCCACCATCAAGGAGCTCTGCCGGCGCTGGCTCCCCGACATCTACAAGGCGGCGCCCCGAGAAGCAGGGCGGCCACCGGGCCCTGCAGGACATCCGCGAGTCCGTGGCGGAGCTGGCCTACTACCGCGCGGCGGTCTTCGACCGCGCCGTGCCGACCGAGAAGGAGAGCACGTGAGCACCACGGGCAAGGATGCGCCATCGATGTCCATGGCGGACGCCAACGCCGCGCTCACCGCCGCCGGGCAGCTCTTCGAGATGGAGGAGCTCGACATCCGCGGCGTGCCCACGCGGATCTGGAAGAACGCGCCGCCCTCGCTCCGCGCCGTCATCGACATGTCGCTCGGCCACGGCGACAACGTCTTCCTCGTCTACGAGGACGAGCGGACGACCTTCGCCGAGCACTACCGCATCGCCTGCACCCTCGCCCACCGGTTGCGCACCGACCTTCGGGATCGAACAGGGCGACCGGGTCGCCATCATCATGCGGAACCTGCCCGAGTGGGTCATGGCATTCTGGGGCGCCACGCTGGCCGGCGCCATCGTCGTCCCGCTCAACGCGTGGTGGAGCGGCGAGGAGCTGCGCTACGGGCTCGAGGACTCGGGCTCCAAGGTCGCCTTCGTCGACACGGAGCGGGTCGAGCGGATCCGCCCCTTCCTCGGCGGCCTGCCGGACCTCGGCGCCGTGATCGTGGCCGACGAGCATCGCACCGAGCCCACGGCGCCGCTCGCCGTCTCCGAGCCGTCGGAGGGCGCACCGGTGCCCGAATGGCCGTTCGCGCTGGCGCTGGGCCCCGTGGACGAGGCCGCCTCGCCGCCCGACCTCACCATCGACCCGGAGGACGACGCCACGATCTTCTACACGTCGGGCACCACCGGCCGTCCCAAGGGCGCCGTGGGCACCCACCGGAACATGTGCACCAACCTGATGAGCCTCTTCTTCATCAACACCCGCGGCGCCACCCGCTTCGGCAGTCCGACCCTCGAGGCGACCGGCGAGAAGTCGCAGGCGGCCTTCCTCCTCTCCGTGCCCGCTGTTCCACGCCACGGGCTGCCACTCCGTCATGGTCTCCAACCTGGCCGCGGGCGGGAAGCTCGTGATGATGCACCACTTCGACCCCGAGCGCGCCCTGCAGCTGATTGAGCGGGAGAGGATCGGCACGTTCGGCGGCGTGCCGGCCATGGTGATGCAGGTCCTCGACTCACCGAACTTCGACGAAGTTCGACACCTCCTCCATCCGCGGCGTGTCCTACGGAGGCGCGCCCGCGCCGCCCGACCTCGTGCGCCGCATCCGTGCCGCCTGGCCCATCGGGCAACCCTCGAACGGCTACGGACTGACCGAGACGTCGTCGGTCACCTCCATGAACTCGGGCGGTGACTACATCGCCAAGCCCGAGAGCGTCGGCCCGGCCGTGCCGGTCTGCGACGTGGCCGTGCTGCCGGAGGACTACGCCGGCGACGAGCCCGACGGCACCGTCCCGCGCGGGCCCGACGTCCGGGGCGAGCTGTGGATCAAGGGGCCCAACGTGGTGCGCGGCTACTGGAACCGGCCCGAGGAGACCGCCAAGACCTTCACCCGGGGCTGGCTGCACACCGGCGACGTGGCACGGCTCGACGAGGACGACTTCATCTACATCGTCGACCGGGCCAAGGACATGATCATCCGCGGAGGCGAGAACGTGTACTCGGTGCAGGTGGAGGCCGCCCTCTTCGAGCACCCGGCGGTGGCCGACTGCGCCGTCATCGGCGTGCCCCACCCCACGCTCGGCGAGGAGGTGGGGGCCGTCGATCGTCCTGCGCCCGGGGGCCAAGGTGACGGCGGACGAGCTCCAGATGCACGTGAAGGCGCGGCTTGCCGGTTTCATGGTGCCGACCCACATCTGGTTCCGCTCCGAGCCACTGCCGCGCAACCCGCAGGGCAAGGCCCTCAAACGCGAGCTGCGCGACGAGCTCGTCACCCCTTCGGGCTGAGCCGCTGCGGTCCGGTCCTTGGGCGACCCGGGGCCGCACGCGGACGTGCCGGCCCGAAGGCCGGCACGTGCCACGCGACGTGCCCGGCGGGTCGGGCGAACAGATGTGTCCTCAGCGGTTGGGCTGGGGCGTCACCCGCAGGTAGGGCTTCAGGGCCTTCCAGCCCTTGGGGAAGCGGCCCTTGGCGTCGTCGTCACTGAGGGCGGGGACGATGATGACGTCGTCGCCGTCGGTCCAGTTGACGGGCGTGGCCACCGAGTAGTCGGCCGTCAGCTGCAGCGAGTCGAGCACGCGGATGATCTCGTCGACGTTGCGTCCCGTCGAGGCGGGGTAGGTCAGCGTCAGCTTGACCTTCTTGTCCGGGCCGATGATGAAGACCGAGCGCACGGTCAAGCGTGTTGTCGGCGTTGGGGTGGATCATGTCGTAGAGGTCCGCCACCTTGCGGTCCTCGTCGCCGATCAGCGGGAAGGCCAGGGCGGAACCCTGCGTCTCCTGGATGTCGCCCGCCCAGGCCCCGTGGGACTCGACCGAGTCGACCGAGAGTCCGATGAGCTTGGCGTTGCGCTTGTCGAATTCGGGCTTGGCCTTCGAGAAGGCGCCGAGCTCGGTCGTGCAGACCGGCGTGAAGTCCTTGGGGTGGGAGAAGAGGATCGCCCCAGCTGTCTCCCAGCCATTCGTGGAAGTTGATCGTGCCTTCGGTGGTGTCCGCGGTGAAGTCGGGCGCGGTGTCCCCGAGTCGTACTGCCATTGTGCTCCTCCTGAAATGGTGAAGGTCCGTAGATGCGGACTGTGACTTTACCGGCTGTTCCCGCAATTGTCGACACGATTAGTCATATTTCCCCGGGCGGGATCGGGACGATCAAAAGGGCACTTCACCTGGGGGCGAGCGGGAACGCCCTGCGCGGAGGCCCCGGCCGGTCGTGCGAGAATGCCTGTATGCGTTCCACGCCGGCGGAAGACGAGCCCTCACCGCGGTCACTACCGCCCCTACCGGGCCGACTCCCTCCTGGTCGAGCACGAGGGCCCGGTGACCGTGGTCACCATCAACCGTCCCGAGCGCCGCAACGCCGTCGACAGCGTCTGCGCCGATCAGCTGCGCGAGGCCTTCCTGGCCTTCGACGACGACGAGGAGCGCTCGGTGGCCGTGCTGGCCGGCGCGGCCGGGACGTTCTGTGCCGGAGCCGACCTGAAGGCGGTGGCCGAAGGGGACCGCCGGCCCATCCCCGACGACGGTCCGGGTCCGATGGGGCCGACCCGCCTGACACTGGGCAAACCCGTGATCGCCGCCGTCGAGGGCTACGCCGTGGCCGGTGGGATCGAGCTGGCCCTGTGGTGCGACCTGCGCGTGGCCGCCGAGGATGCGGTCTTCGGGGTGTTCTGCCGGCGCTTCGGCGTGCCGCTGTGCGATCTCGGCACGGTGCGGCTCCCCCGCATCGTCGGGCACGGGCGGGCCATGGACCTGATCCTCACTGGACGCGCCGTGCCGGCGCCCGAGGCCCTCACCATGGGCCTCGCCAACCGCGTCGTCGCCGCCGGGCGAGGCGCTGGCCGCGGCCGTGGCGTTGGCCCACCAACTGGCCGCGCTGCCCCAGATCTGCCTGCGCTCCGACCGCCTGAGCGCGCTGGAGCAGTGGGGACTGACCGAAGAGCAGGCGGCGCGCAACGAGGCCGGGCGCGGGCGCGCGGTCGTCGACAGCGGAGAGACGCTCGAGGGAGCGCTCCGGTTCGCGGGAGGTGCCGGCCGCCGTGGCGTTGCGCTCGACTGACGACACCACGAACGGGCAGTCGCCGCCGGCCCGCCCGACCGTCGCGGCCTTCGACTTCGACGGCACGCTGACCGACGGGGGAAGCGCCTTCCCCTTCCTCGTCAGCGTACGCGGGCTGCTGCCCGTGCTGCGCGCCACGCTGCGCCACTCCCCCGCCCTCCTGCGGGCGGCGATCACCGGCGGCACCGCCGCCGACGCAGGTCAAGGAGAAGCTCTTCCACCGCCTCCTCGCCGGCTTGTCCGTCGCCGAGCTCGACCGTCGCTCGGCGGTCTTCGCCCACCGCCACCTGCAGCGGCATCTGCGCGCCGACACCCGGCGCCGGCTCGAGTGGCACCAGCGGCAAGGCCACTACACGGTCATCGTCTCGGCCTCTCCCGAGTGCTACGTCAGCCCGGCGGGCGAGGAGCTCGGCGTGGACGGGGTGGTCGCCACCCGGCTGGCCGTCGGTGGCGGCGGCCTTCTCACCGGCGGCTACGAAGGAAAGAACTGCCGCGGTGCCGAGAAGTACGCCCGGCTGGTCGGCCACCTCAGATCACGTGGCCTGCTCTCGAACAAGGGAGGCGAGCAGCCGGTGCTGTGGGCCTACGGCAACAGCCGCGGTGACCTGCGCCTGCTCAACGCGGCGGACCACGGTGTCGACGCCGGGCGCCTGGGGCCACTCGGCCGCCTGCGCCGGTTTCCCCGGCTCGCCGAGGTGGCGGCGTCAGACGGGTAATCCGGTCAGCCCGGCGTCGCGGCGATGCCGACGGCGTGGCCCGTGTAGCCCGGCACCGCGGTGGTGACGTCGCCGAAGTAGGGCGCGTCGCCGAAGGCGAACGCCTGTCCGCTGGCGTTCACGGCGTCGAACCCCTGCCCGCTGAAGTCGGGGATCAGGCCCGTCATGGGGCTCTTCATGGTGGACAACGCCGGCGAGCCGGCGGCCACTCCGACCTGCGGTGCGTCGCCGAACCCGTAGACGGTCCCGTTGGCACCCGAGCACCCAGTACCCGCCGCCGCCGGGGGTCGGGGCCACGCCGACCAGAGCCGTGGTGGGCGGTGCGCCACCGAGCGAGCCGAAGAAGCCGGCGTCACCGAAGGCGAACACACCCCCGTCGGAGGCGATGAGCCAGTACCCGCCGCCGTCGTGGGTGGGGACCATGCCGATGATCGGCTTGTTCAGTTTGAGGCTGCCGGTGCTCCCGTAGAACTGGGCGTCGCCGTAGGCGAAGATCCCTCCGTCGGAGGCGACGAGCCAGTAACCGCCGCCGTCGGGGGTCGCCGCCATGCCGACCACGGGTTTGTTGAGGCGGATGCTCCCGGTGCTGCCGTAGAACGTGGCGTCGCCGAAGCTGAACACGCCACCATCGCTGGCGACCTCCCAGTAGCCGGCTGCGTCGTGGGTCGAGGCCATGGCGACCACGGGCTGATTGAGACGCATGCCACCGGTGCTCCCGTAGAACTGCGCGCCGCCGAAGCTGAAGACCCCGCCGTCGGATGCGTTGATCCAATAGCCGCCGACACCCCCGCTGGCCTGCCCGCCGATGGTGAACCAGTCGGACAGCAGGTTCAGCGCTGCGGCGAAGCTGTCCCCGGTGACGGTCACGGAGCCACTCGAGCCCGAGAGGACGACCTCTCGGGCCCTGCCGCCATAGTCCCCGAGGCCATTGCGCTGGGTGACGACGACGCTGCTGAACGTACCGATCTGGGGGTATGCCGCCTGAACGGTGGCAACGGGGATCGACACGCTCCAGTCATGGTATGGATTGCAGGCACCGGGCACGCAGACCGCGTCGCCCGCGTCGGGCACCGCCGGGAACTGGGCTCCCGTCGAATAGCCGCCGGACGACGCCGAGTACTCCGTGGTGGCCACGGTGCTCGAGCCGTTCACCACCATCACCTGGTTCGCGGTGTCCGACGCCGCCCCGTCGTCATAGAGGTTCTCCCATCGCATACCGGGATATGACTGGCACGTCTGGTCACAGGTGTCCGCGTAGCCGCCGTAGCTCAGCGGGGAGGCCTCCACATAGGACCGAGCGGCGACGACCTGTGCCTCGGTCTGTTGAAAGCCCCAGTACGCGCTTTGCGGTCCGGCGCCGCCGAGCGTGGCCCACGTCGATGGTGATTCGGCTGCAGCCACGTCGGCGACGTACTGCTCGAGCGGCACCGTGTTCACCGTCCGGGCTTGGCCGTTGGAGTTCGGCTGCGCCGTGAGCTCGCCGTGCAGCTCCAACGTCGTGGACGTCGTGCACAGATTGACGATGCTCGTCCCTTCGGTGGCACCGGCTGCGATGGCGGTCGGATCGGCGACACCGGAGGCGACCTCCACCCATCCGCCCTGGCCGGCGCAGCCGCCACTGGTCCAGATCCCATAGGTCGTGCCCGAAAGACGGAGCAGGACGGCCGGAGCCGAGACGGAGGTGCCCACCACGCTCACATTGCCCTGCGGTGAGCTCACAATGGTGTCTGCCCCGTTGGCCTCGGTCATGCTCACAAGGACGCTGCCGCCATGCAGGTTCGTGTCGGGAACGGTCTGCAGCGACGAAGCACCCGGTCCGCCGTTGCCGTCATTCCCGTAGTAATGGGCCAGGATCCACTGGTAGGTCTGGGGTCCGAGGCCGTTGTCCTGGCCGATGGCGTAGCCCAGCGATCCCCACTGGCTCATGCCGATGCCATGGCCGTACCCGTGACCACTGACGAGTACCGCCGACGTGGGGTCGGCCGCCCCGGGCGGGGCGAGGCCGAGCACGGTGGTGGGCACCACAAGGCCGAGCGAGAGGAGGAACGCACCGAGCCTCGCGGCCGTCCGCCCTCGCGCCGGACACAGGCGCGCGAAAAAGGTTCTCACCGACACGATCGGACAAGGTTACCGGCGCGACCTGGGCACATTGGTGCATGGGACCTCGCAATCGGGGTGCGGGGACGCGCCGGTACACTGCACGGCCGTGCGGGTCGACCAGGTCATACCGTCGCTCGCCAGCCGCGACGCCATCGGCGTGCACACGCTGAACCTACGCAACGGATTGCGCGCCGCCGGCATCGACTCGGACATCTACTACGGCAGCCACACCCTCGATGTGCAGGCCGAGGGCCGGCCCGTCATAGAGCTCGGCCGGGCCACTCGTGATCGCTGGCTCCTGTACCAGGCGTCCATCGGAAGCCCCGTCTACGACATCCTGGCGGCGCGGGCCGAACCCAAATTGGTGAACTACCACAACATCACTCCCGCCGCCCTGCTGCGCGACTGGGAGCCCGCGGTCGCCTACGAGGTCGCGCTCGGGCGGACCCAGCTGGCGCGCCTGGCCCCGCAGAGCCGCTTTGCCGTCGCCGACTCCGCCTTCAACGAGTCCGAGCTGCGGTCGCTCGGCTACGAGGGCACCGCCGTCGTCCCGCTGCTGATCGACATGCACTCCAAGAGCGACGAGCCCGATCCGGAGCTGGCGCGCTTCCTGGCCCGTCGCAAGGAGCGCGAGGGTGGAGCCGACCTGCTCTACGTCGGAAAAATCTCGCCGCACAAGGCCCCACACGACCTCGTCAAGATGCTCGACGTGCTCCGCCGCACCGACGACCCGGCGGCCCGACTGCACCTCGTCGGCTCACCGCTCGGCGAGAGCTACGAGCCCGGCGCTGCGGGCGTTCATAGAGGAACTCGGCCTCGGCGACGTCGTGCACCTTGCCGGCTCGGTCAGCGGGGCGGAGCTCGAGGCCTACTTCCGCGCCGCCGACGTCTTCGTGATGGCTTCGGACCACGAGGGCTTCTGCGTGCCCCTCGGCGAGGCCATGGGCCACGGTGTCCCGATCGTCGCCTACGGCGTCACGGCGGTGCCCGAGACGGTCGGGGGTGCCGGGCTGGTGCTCGACGACAAGGCGGCGGTGCCGTTCGCCGCCGCCGTCGGGCGCGTGCTGCGCGACCGCGCGCTGCGCGGCGTCCTGGCGGCAGCCGGGCGGGCGCGGGCCGCGGAGTTCGACCTGACAGCCTCGACCCGTCGTTTCGTCTCGCTGGTGCAACAGGCCGTCGGCGCTCAAGGGTGAGCGGCGAGCGCCGACACGAGGTCGATGGCGCGCTCACCCGCTGAAGCAAGGTCGAGGGCCGTGACGCGTCGCGCTGCCGCAGCGATCAGGCTCGCCCGGAGACCCGCCTCGCCCCGCAGGCGCGCCACGGCGCCCGCCACGGCGTAGGGGTCGGCGGCGTCCACCAGCAGGCCGCCGTCGCCCACCACCTCGGGCAGGGCGCCCGCCCCGTTGGCGACGACCGGCACGCCGAGGGCCATCGCCTCGACGACGGGCACGCCGAACCCCTCGTGGCGCGAGGTCAGCACGAAGACGTCGGACCCGGCTACGGCGGTCGCCAGGGCGCGGTCACTGAGCGCGCCGCTGAACACCACGGCGCCGCGCAGGCCCATGTCGTCGACGAAGCGGTGCAACGCCGCTGTGTAGGACGGCGCGACCGGCCGGCCCACCACCTGCAGCGTGGCCGCGGGGTCGTGATGCGCCCTGGCCACCGCCAATGCCATGACGGCCAGCTCAATGGCTTTGTTGGGGGCGAGGCGGCCGACGCTCACCCAACGGGCGCCCGACTCCGGAGAAGCCACACCGCGGGCGGCCGGCGCGCCCGGCGCGTCCGTCCCCGACCCGGCGGGCACCATGGCGGCGGGGGGCACGACGGCGGTGCGGTCGAAGCCGGCCTGGCGCAACTCCGCCTCGTTGAAGGACGACACCGCGAGGCCGAGCGCGGCGCGGGGAGCCAGCGCCCGCAGCTGGGTCTGGGCCAGGAGCTGGTGGCGCGCCATGCCGTTGTCCCACGGCGCGTAGTACTCGGGCGGCGTGACGTTGTGGTAGTTCACGACGAGCGCTTCGGGGCGGGCGCCGAGCCAGGGGCCGAGCGCCGATGCCGTGGCGCACTGGTAGAGCAGGACGTCCCCGGCTGCGGCCTCTTCGGCGTAGCGCGCGTAGGGTCGGGTCTCCGATGCCGTCTCGGGGTCGTCCATCTCGACGTAAATGCGCGAGGGGATGCCGCGCGCCAGCACGACCTCGCGCAGCCGCAGCGTGTGCCGCCCGACCGCATCGGCGCGGTGCAGCATCGGGACGAACTGGTGGATGCCGCTCACTTCGTCGCGGGCGCCGGCGCGGCGAGGGGGACCAGCAGATCGACGAACCGGTCGGCGGCCGAGTCCAGGTCGAGCGCAGCCAGCCGCCGCCGCCCCGCCTCGATCACGGCGTTGCGCCGGGGGGGGTCGTGCAGCAACTTGGCAATGGCCCCGGCCAAAGCGTAGGGATCCTTGTTCGGCACGAGTACTCCGGCGCCGCCGAGCACCTCCGGCACGGCGCCCTGATCGAACGCCACCACGGGCAGGCCGGCAGCCATCGCCTCGACCACGGGCACGCAGAAGCCCTCGTGCTCGGACGTCACGACCAGGACGTCGGCGCCGGCATAGGCGGCGGCGACGGTGGCATCGCTGGCATGGCCGGCAAACCGCACCGAAGAGGCCAGGCCGAGGTCGGCCACATAGCGGTGCAACGCGGCATCGTAGGAATCTGTCGCCGGCTTGCCGACGAGCAGCAGCGACGCGGCCGGGTCCCCATGGGCGCGGGCGACGGCGAGTGCCGCGATGGTGCTCTCGAGGCCCTTGTTGGGCGAGACGCGGCCGATGGCCAACCAGCGCGCGCCTTGGCGCGGCACACCTGCCCGCTGCTCCGCGGCGGCGCGGCCGACGGCGGGCAGGGCGGCCGACGGGGAGATCACCGCGGTCGCCCCGAATCCGGCGGCGGCCAGATGCGCCTCGTTGTACCGGGAGTCGGCCACCGCGAGCGCCGCACGCGGTGCGAGGAGGCGCAGGTCTCCCTGCGCCCGCAGCTGGCCCAGCGCCAGGTGGTTGTCCCAGGGCGCCATCAGCTCGGGTGGCGTGACGTTGTGGTAGTTCACCACCAGCGTCTCGGACCGGCCGGCCAGCCACGGGGCCATGGCGGAGGCGGTGGCGAACTGGTACACGACGACGTCGCCGCGTCTGCGCCGTCCCAAGGTAGGAGAGAACCGGCAACGTCTCGGCCGCGGTGTCGTCGTCGACGGTGTCGACGAAGATCTCCGACCGGAACCCGCGCGCCCGGGTGGCGTCGCGCAGCCGCAGGGTGTGCCGGCCCACGGCGTCGCCTCGGTGCAGGACGGGGACGAAGTGGTGGATGCCGCTCACGAGGGGGCGACAGCGGACAGGGCGGTGCGCCGATCCTGTCCGGTCGCGTCGGGCAGCGGCGCCACCTCGACGAACCCGGCCCGCTCGAGCAGCAGTTCCCAGGTCTCCTCGTGGAGCGGCACGCCGTCGACGAGGTCCCGGGCGGGAGCGTCGCGGCCGGCGGCGGAGGCGACGGGCTCGGAAATCACCACGAGCGGGGCGCCGCGCCGCAACACGCGGCGGGTCTGGGCCAGCAACGGCAACAGCGCGTGCAACGGCAGCCGGTCGACGACGCCGCTCAGCACGACGCCACCCGCGGAGCCGTCGGGGCGCGCGGTCACGTCCTCGGGCGCCTCGGCGATGGTCACCGAGCAGCCCCGTTCGATGGCGCGCAGCGCCACCGCACCGCGGGGCTCGACGCCGTGCGCCTCCGCACCATGCTCGTGGAGCGCGCGCAGGAGGTCGCCCTCGCCGCAGTCGGCGTGGACGATGACGCCCCCCGGCGAACGGGCCGACACGTGCGCCGCCACCGGTCCGGCCAGCGCGCCGATGTCGCGGGCCGGGACGAGCCAGGCCGCACCGTCCACCGGCCTGTCCTGGGCAGCCAACCGCGCCTCGAGCGTCTCGACGCGGGCCGACAGGAAGCGGAACGCTTCGACGACATGACCCATCGCCTCTTCGAGGTCCGTCCTCTCGCCGTCGGGCGAGCGCCCGCGGTCCCGGCGCGGGCGCAACCGCTCGAGAGCCCCGGTCCGCCGGCCGTCGCTGCGGCCGGGCGACAAGGAGTCGGACAGCGCCGAAGCTCCGGGGTGGTACGGCCCGTAGCGATCGCCCAAATGCGTGAAGGCCGCCAGGAAATTCCAGGCGTCGCTGCCCTGCGGCGCCAGCCGCGTGAAGGCCTCGTGGAGCGCCTCGGCGGCGCGGGCCTGGTCCTGCGGTCCCGGGATTTCCGGATCGCCCTGGGGTCCTGCGTGATCCGCACCGCCCGTTGGAGGAAGACCGCCCGACATGGCGCTCGATGCTACCGGCGATGCGACCCTGCACTCCGGAGGGTGCGGTTCCGGGGCAGGGAGCGAAGGACTACCTTCGTACGTTTGGGCGAGAGAACGGGAGCAATGTGAAGAACGCGCACAGGCTGGCGGCCCGCTGCACCCTCACAGCATTCGCCTTGACGGGGGCATCGGTCGCGTGGGTGGCGGCAACTCCCCAAAACGTGTCGGGGGCGCCGGCGCAGCTGACCCTCAACGAGACGTGGAACGCCGGCGCGGGCACGATCCTCAACGATGCGCCCTGCGGTGTCGCCGAGGCGTCGCCGGTCGAGTTCAGAGACGGCGGCACGGCCGCGGTCGAGGTCGGCGACCGCCAAGGCGATCTCTACGGTCTCAACCTGCAGACCGGCACGGTCCTGCCGGGGTGGGGGTCGGGCACGGGCGGCACAGTGGGCTCGGGTCAGGGCTGCTTGATCAACCCCTCGGGGGGGACGCCGAACTCGTCAGGTGTGAACGGCGTCGCACTGCCAGGGAACGCTCCGGTCGACTCGACGGCGTCGGTCGACGGCAACAACGGGCTCTACTTCGGTGCGGGGAATGCCGCCTCTCCGGTCGACGGGGGCTACTACGCCTACAACGCGAACGGGACCGAGGCATGGAACCAGGTCGTGGCGAACCCGGCGACCGACGACGCCCCCGACGGCGGTGTCCAGGCGTCGCTCCCGATCGCCAACGGGGGCTCGCTGGTCGAGGGCGGCTCGCTCGGGCAAATGACGTACGGGCTCAACACCTCGAACGGCAGCCCCGCCGTCGGGTGGCCACAATTCTCGGCCGACAGCGTGTTCTCCACCGCCGCCACGGGCGACCTCTACGGCACGGGCTCGGACGACTTCGCCGTCGGCGGCGCGTCGTCCGCCGGCTTCGCGCTCGGGACGCACTACAGCAACGGCGGGCATGTCCGGATCTACAACGACCACGGCGGGCTCGTCTGCAGCGCCAACACGTCGGAGGAGGTCGACTCCTCGCCGGCCGTCGGACCGATTCTGCCGGGCGGCGCCTACGGCATCGCCACGGGGACCGGCACGTTCTACCCCGGTGCCAGCGACGAGAACACGGTCAAGGTGTACGACACGAAGTGCAACCAGGTGTGGAGCACCACGCTCGACGGCTCGACCGGAGGCAGCCCCGCGCTGGCCGACGTGCAGGGCAACGGCCAGCTCGCCGTCGTCGAGGGCACCGGCAACGACTCGGTGTACGCGCTCGACGCGGCAACGGGCAGCGTCCTGTGGCGGACCACCGTGGGGGGAGCCGTCCTGGGCTCGGTGACCACGGCCGACCTCAATGGCAGTGGCGCCCAGGACGTGATCGTGCCGACCGACCACGGTCTCTACATCCTCGACGGCCCGACCGGCCTGCAGGTGGCCCACGTCGACGACGGAACGGGAGGCGGCGGGACCTACGGCTTCCAGAACGCCCCGCTCGTCACCGCCGACGCCAACGGGACGATCGGCATCACGGTCGCCGGCTACTTCGGTATCGGGGGCAACGAAGTGCAGGGCATCGTGCAACACTTCGAGGTGGCGGGCTCGAGCGCGGGCAACGCCGATGCCGCGGGCGGCTGGCCCCAGTTCCACCACGATGGGGCGCTGACGGGGTTCGTCGGCGGCGGCAACGCCCTCGGCACCTGCGACCGCCCGCCGGCGGCCCAGAACGGCTACCTGACGGTGGCGTCGGACGGCGGGATCTTCGCGTTCGGACAGGACTTCTGCGGGAGCACGGGGGGCACCGCGCTCAACAAGCCGGTGGTGGGCATGGCGGCCATCGCCGGCGAGGGCGGGTACTGGCTGGTGGCCTCGGACGGGGGGGTGTTCTCGTACGGCAAGGCCCAGTTCTACGGATCGACCGGTTCTCTCAAGCTCAACGCACCCGTGGTGGGCATGGCGGCCACTCCCGACGGAGGAGGCTATTGGCTCGTCGCCTCGGACGGCGGGATCTTCTCCTACGGCAATGCCCAGTTCTACGGATCGGCGGCCTCCGTCCCCGGGCAGGACATCGTCGGCATGGCGGCGTCCCCCGACGGCGCCGGCTACTGGGAGGTGAGCACGACGGGCCGGGTGTTCTCCTTCGGTGACGCCACCGCGCAAGGCGACATCCCGTCCCTCGGCATCCATCTCAACAGCCCGATCGTGGGCATCACGCCCGATCCGGTGACCGGGGGCTACTGGCTCGTGGGTGGCGACGGTGGCATCTTCAGTTTCAGTGCGCCCTTCTTCGGCTCCACCGGTTCCATCCATCTCAACCAGCCCGTGGTGGCGATGCAGTCGACCGGCGACGGGCAGGGCTACTGGTTCGTGGCGTCCGACGGTGGCATCTTCAGCTACGGGGACGCACCGTTCCGCGGCTCTATGGGCGGCCAGCACCTCAACAAGCCGATGGTCGGCATGGACGGGTTCTGACCTCCAACGGCGAGACAGCCCACAACCCGGAACGGACGGACGGCTGGCCTAGAGTGACGGCCCATGCTCAGGCGACGTGACACCGTCGGCGGGCCCTCCGGCTCGCCGAGCCCGGTTGCGGCTGCGCCCACCCGCGGTCCCCTTCTCCCCTCGTACCCGCCGAAGGACTACCTGGGCCAGCTCGCCCCGGACTTTCAAGCGGCCCTGTCGAAGCGGCGCGAGGGTGCCGACCTCACGGACTTCGTCTGGTACCACGCCTTCGAGCTCCCCGACGGCACCGTCCTGCCCGGCGTCTGGGACCTGCGAGGACACGAGGCCGCCTACCTCGGCGGGGTGGAGCTGGCCGGCAAGCGTGTGCTGGAGCTCGGGCCGGCCACCGGCGCCCTGACCTTCTACATGGAGCGCATGGGGGCCGAGGTGGTCTCCTTCGAGGCCGGGTTCGATGTGTCCATCGATACCCTTCCCGTCAAGGGTGACGACCAGTTCGAGGAACGACTGCGCGTCATGCAGGAGACCATCGACCGCAATCACGACGCCTGGTGGCACCTGCACCGCATGGTGGGCTCTTCGGCCGCCTTCGTGCAGGGGAACATCTACGACATGCCGGCCGATCTCGGGTCCTTCGACATCACCGTCGTGGGGGCCATACTCCTGCACCTGCGCGAGCCCTGGGGCGCCCTCTCGCAGGCCGCCCGGAGGACGACCGGGACCATGATCGTCACCGAGCCGCTGCAGGACGACCTGGACCCGCCCGAGACCAACATCATGCGCTTCTCCCCGTCGGCCGAGCACCACCTCACGAACTGGTGGTCGATCTACCCCGGCGCAGTCGTCTCCATGCTGGAGCGTCTGGGCTTCGGCCAGACCGAGACGACCATGCACACCCAGCGCCACCACCTGGCCCACGACATCGGGCGCGACGCCATCGACCAACGCATGTACACCGTGGTCGGTCGTCCGGTCTGAACCGACGCGGCGGGCGTCTCAGAACAGGCCGGGGGTGCCCCTGCCCCGCTCGACGACCGTGGTGAGGAACTCGTCGTAGCGCTTGATCAACACCGGCCATTGGAAGTGCCGGTCGACGTAGCGCCGGCCGTTGACCCCGAGCGCCGCCCGCAGCGGGGCGTCGGACACCAGGCGGCCGAGCACCGCTTCGAACTCGGGGTAGGACGTGAACCACAGGCCGCCGCCGGACCGCTCGGCGTGCTCCCGGGTCGGCCCACAGGCTCCGTTGACCAGGACCGGCACGCGGTCGACCCAGGCCTCGACGACGACCAGGGAGAAGGACTCGAGGGCGGACGGCGAGATCGCCACGAGGGCGTCGCGCACGATGTCCCACTTGTCGGGCTCGTCCACCGCCCCGGTCACCACGATGTCGGGATGCGGCGCCAGCTCGTAGGAGACCGGCCCGACCAGCGCCAGGGCCAGCGGACCGGGATGCCGCTCCTTGTAGGTGGCGAAGTACGAGGCGAGCATCTTCGAGCCCTTGTGCTCGTCGACCCGTCCCACACTCACGACATAGGGGCGGTCCCCCAACCCCAAGAGCTCGCCACCGGGCCGGCCGGTTCCCTCGGACTCGCCCACGCCGAGCCCGAGGACGATCTGTGGCCGCTCCGCCACCGGGTACATCCGCTCGACGAGGTCGCGCTCGGACGCGGTGTGGAAGCAGAAGGCGTCGGCGTCCCCGAACGTGCCGCGGAAGACGGGCAGGTAGAGCGCTGGTTCATCGTGCGCGGCGGGATGCAGCACCGCCGGCACCTTCACCTTGCCGATGGTGCCCACGGTCGGGTGGTACAGGTACGGGTAGAAGGCGACCACGTCGGCATCCGAGGCGACGACAGCGTCGACGAGCTGCGGTGAGACCGGACCGTTGTAGTCGACCCACCGCCTGCCCTGCTCCAGCGTGCCCAGGCGCGGCGTGAGTCGGAGGAGCCCGTCGAGGCCGTAGAAATCGGGACGGCGCCCGTGGGCCGAGCGATGACGGTGCACCGGGACCCCGTTGATCTCGGTCTCGCCCGGCGGCAACTCGTCGGCCCACGTGTGGGGGTCGAGCGCGCAGGTCGTATGGACCTCGGCTTGCCAGCTCGTGTGGGCCCGCAAGTGCTCGGCCAGCTGGCGGGCCGCCGTCTCCGCTCCGCCCATGACCTGGGTGCCGTAGCGGGGTGTCACGAAGATCACCTTCCCGCTCATGGCCTGCCCACCACCGTGGCGACGGCATCGACGATGCGGGCGGCGGCGTCCCCCGAGAGCTCGGCCGCTCGCCGCGCGCCGGCAGCTGTCAACGTGGCCCGCAACCGGTCGTCCGTGCAGACTCGGTGCAGGGCCGCAGCAATGTACGAGGGATCGGCGGCGGCCAGGACCAGCGCAGCATCGGCCACGGTGTCCGACACCGCCCCGGCGCCCCGGGTGACGACCGGCACGCCGGCCACCATCGCCTCGACGAGCGGGACCCCGAATCCCTCGTGGGCGGACAGCGAGAGATACACGTCGGCCGCTTCGAAGTAGGCGGCGAGCGCCGCATCCGACACCTCGCCCGGCAGACGGACCGCGGCGGACAGGCCGAGGTCGTCCACGAAGTCCTGCAGGGCCTTGGCGTACTCGAAGCTCGACGTGGCGCCCACGAGGTGCAGCCGGGCCTTCCCGTCGTAGAGCCGGCGGTAGGCCCACAGCGCCTTGACCAGCTCGTGCTGGGCCTTGGAGGGCACGACCCGCCCGACGAACAGGATGTCTGCGCCGCCGCCCGCGCGCAGACGGGCCAGCTCCGCCGCCACCCGGGAGTCCGGGACCTCCGTGACGCGGCGGTAGTCGGCCAGGACGGGGACGACCGCGGTGCGCCGGCACCCCGCCCGCCGTAACTCCCGCTGGCTGAACGGGCTCTTGGCCAAACCGAGGAGCGCTTCGGGCGCCAGCAGCGCCAACTCGTCGGCCGCCACCGCCGCCCGCGCCACGCTCCGGGGCTCCCACCCCGCGAAGTACTCCGGACCGGTGAAGTTGTGAAAGTCCAGAATCAGGGGCAGCCCGTGCTCCGCCAGGTAGCCCGCCACCGCCGAGGACGTCGTGAATTTGGTAGATCGCCACGTCGCCCGGCGCCGCATGCTCGGGATACATCCAGTGCTTGAAGGCGTGGGCGGCCAGGTCGTCGTGGATCGCCTCGGCGAAGATCTCCGAGCGCCACCCGGCCGCGCGCAGGGCATCGCGCAACCGCAGCGTGTGGGTCGCCGTCGCGTCGTGCGGGTTGAGGGTGGCGATGAACTGGTGCACCGCCACCGGCCCCCCGGCGGCGGTGCTCACCGCTCCGCTGGCGCGTACGGCGAGGTGATGGAAGCCCGGACCGCAATGACGAGGAAGTCCATGCCGTCGGGGCCCGGCGAGGCCACGGCCTCGTATCCGCCCTGCTCCAGAAGGCTGCACCAGGCCTCGGGCCGCAACGGCCGCCCCGGAGCCAGGTCCACCTCGGGCGGAGCGTCCGCGGCCTCCCAGGCCTGCCGGCTCACCGAGTGCACGACCAGTGTCCCGCCCGGCGCGAGCCGGGTCCCGATGGCGGTGAGCAGCTGGCCGCGCTCGGCGCCGGCCATCCCGTCGACCGTGCCGCTCAGCACGACGGCACCCAGCCCTGCGGCGGCCACCGCACGGAGGTGCTCCCCCACCGGCTCGCCCCGCAGGTCGAGCGTGCCGAGCGTCGCGCTGTCGACCAGACGGGCACGGGGGTCGACACCATAGGCATCGCCGCCGGCGGCGATGATGCGCCGCACGAGCCAACCGTCACCGCAGGCGGCATGGAGGACGCGCCCGGGCGCCTTGGCCACCGCCGCGGTGGCCGGCTCGACCCACCAGGCGTCGGCGCGTTGGATGCCGGGGAACTCCACGACACCGGCGGCCGGCACGCGTTGGCCCTCCACCTGGCGCTCGAGCTCCTGAAGACGATCGTCGACGATGTGCAGCGCGCGACTCACGGCGGACGCCGACTGGCTCATCTGGTGCGTGAGCCAGCCCACGTACCAGAGGAGGAGCGAACGCATCCCCTTCTTGACGACGGCACCGGCTGCCCGCTCCGACTCGACGGGCACCACGGGATCGATGAAGGTGGCGGCGTCGACCATCCGCAGCGCGTCGCCCAGGTCGCCGCCCCTCCCGGCCACCGGCGAATGGGCCAGGAAGAGCTCGTCGAGCTCGCGCTCGAGCTTGGGGGGCAGATCGCCGGACGCTCGCCGCAGCCGGACCTCTTCGGCGATCTCCGCCATGACCTGCTCCACGTACGCCTGGGGATCAGCCGGCAGCGCCTCGTCGGTATCGCTCATGACGCGAGTCTTGCGCAGCCCGGCTAGGCCAGCGCGGCAGACGAATCGACGTCGCTCTCCGAGGAGATGAGCGCGGCGTGCACGTCCATGCGCAGTATGCCGGTCGTCTTGCCGGGGTTCATCACCGCGAACGTTCCTGCCGTCTCCTGCCAGTCGTAGAGGATGCCGTCCCGACTCTGAATGCCCATCGCAAAATTGAACGTCCCGTCGAGGAGGGGCATCTTCACGATGCCGAAGTGCATCACGCTGACCCCGCGCGGGGCGTCGATCGCCATGCCGATGATGGACGTGTCGGTCCGCATCACCATGTTGTTGTCGATGTCGCGGATCTCGAGCGAGAACACCACGTCGGGCGTCGGGTGGAGGGCTTCGAACTCGACGCGGATGGTGAGGTCGTCGCCCGTGCTCATGTACGGGACGCTGTTGTCGCCCGAGTACACCCGGTGCACGGAACGGAACCGTACGGGCCTCTCGGTGTCCGCCACGGAGTCCGCCGCCATCGCCGTCGGCATCGCCGGCACGGCGACCAGCGTCGGGTCGGCCACCGCCATGCCTGCGCCCTCCGCCATCAGGCCCTCGCGGAAGATGCGCGTGGCCTCCCCGGGCTCGCCCTCCCCCACCAGGTGGCCGTGGCTGAGCACCACGCCCCTGTCACAGATGCTGCGCACCGTGTCGGCCGAGTGGGTCACGACGAGGATCGTCCTGCCCTCCTTCTGGAACTCCTTGACCCGGCCGATGCACTTGCGCTGGAAGCGCTCGTCGCCCACGGCCAGGACCTCGTCGATCACCAGGACGTCGGGGTCCATGTTGACGGCAACCGCAAAGCCCAACCGCACGTACATGCCCGAGGAGTAGAACTTCACCGGCCCGTCGATGAATTCCTCCAACTCGGAGAAATCCACGATCGCCTCGAAGACCTTGTCGACGTCGCGCTTGGCCATCCCCATCAACGAGCCGTTGAGGTAGATGTTCTCCCGGCCCGTCAGGTCCTGCTGGAAGCCGGCGCCCAACTCCAGGAGGCCTGCCAACTTTCCCCGGACGGCCACTTCCCCCTTCGTGGGTTGCAACACGCCGCAGATGCACTTGAGCAGGGTCGACTTGCCCGAGCCGTTGCGGCCCAGGATCCCCACGGTCTCACCTTCCCGGACGGTCAGCGACACCCCGTCGAGGGCCCAGAAGTCTTCGGTGGACTTGCGCCTGCCGCCGTGGATCAAGCGCTCCTTGACGGTCTTGTACTGGCCGTGCGCGAGCCGGAAGCGCTTGGAAACGTCACGGACGTCGACCGCGAAGTCGCTCATGCGATCAGAGTTCCTCGGCGAAGTTGCCCTCGAGGCGGCCGAAGGTGGCAAGGGCGACGAGGAAGAGGATGATCGCGAGGAACAGCACCCCGAGGTCGAGCCCGACGTACCAGAGCATGCCCTTGGTGGGCAGCACGAGGAAGGTCTGCCGCACCCCGTTGACCGTGGCGTAGGTCGTCGGGTGCGCGTAGATGCAGCGCTGGAACGAGAGGACCAGCGGGACCATGGGATTGAGGAAGTAGATCCAGGTGAGCCCCTTCGGCCCCAGCTTCTGCGCGATGTTCTGCTGGTAGGCGTAGACGATCGGGCAGGCCCAGAACCAGGCGGTGAGGACCACTTCGATCAGATGCTGCGTGTCGCGCAGGTAGACGTTGATCGACGACAGGAGCACGGCCAACGCCGAGGCGAGGATGACACCGGTCACCAGGGCCAACACGAGCACGGGCAGGTAGGCCAAGTCGGGCGCGGTGTGCAGCACCAGCATGAAGATGACCATCACGATCGTCTGGAAGAAGAAGAAGACGCAGGCCGATCCGACAGCGGCCAGGGCCAGGATCTCGCGTGGGAACGAGACCTTCTTCACGATGCCGGCGTTGTTCACCACGACGCCTGTCCCCGTCAGCACGCCGAGGGAGAAGAGGTTCCAGATCAGGAGCCCGGCGAACAGGAAGATCACGAAATGCGGCATTTTGTTCCCGAGCACGATCTGGAACACGAAGAAGTAGATGGCCAGCGTCATGGCCGGCGCCGCCATCGACCAGACGAGCCCGAGGACAGAGTTCTTGTACTTGACCTTGATTTCGGTGCGGACCAGGTAGATGAGGAGCTCGCGCGACAGCCAGATCTCCCGCATCCGCTTGCGCACGCTGATGGTCGGTGTGACCACACGCGTCAGCGATCCTCGCTGGGCGGCGCTTCGGCTCACACCGGCAGCCTGGGCGGCCACCGGCGAGCCGTCCGCTACCCGCACCTCGGCCTCCGACGAGGAGGCCGGGACGTCGACAGCCACCTCTATTTGGTCCCTGCCGCCGCGGTGGCCGTCGAGCGGTCGATGACCTTGTCGATGAAGCCGTACTCGCAGGCCTCCTCCGCGGTGAACCAGCGGTCGCGGTCCGAGTCCGTCTCAATCCGCTCGAGCGGCTGGCCGGTGTGGAAGGCGATCCGCTCCGCCATCATCCGCTTGAGGTAGATGATCTGCTCCGCCTGAATGGCGATATCGGCCGCCTGTCCCTGCATGGACCCCGAAGGCTGGTGCATCAAGATGCGCGAGTGGGGCAGGGCGTAGCGCTTGCCCGGAGCGCCCGCGCAGAGCAGGAACTGCCCCATGCTGGCGGCCAGCCCGACGCAGATGGTCGAGACGTCGGGCTGCACGTACTGCATGGTGTCGTAGATGGCCAGCCCGTCGGTCACGGAGCCACCGGGCGAATTGATGTAGAGGGAGATGTCCTTGTCGGGGTCCTCGGCCTCCAGCAGGACCAGCTGGGCGCAGACCAGGTTGGCCGTGACCTGGTCGATCGCACTGCCGATGAAGACGATGCGCTCCTTGAGCAGTTGTTGGAAGACCCGACCGGAGGACTCCAGATCGGCCCCCGCAGCCGTGACGAGGGGGGTTTCAGATGCGTTTGCCATGGCCACGAGGCTAGTGGGCGAAGGGGCCACCTGTAGGCACACCGCCGTACACTCCCTGTTCAGCCCGCACGGCGGGCCCGCTGCGGGCGTGGCGGAATCGGCAGACGCGCCGGGTTTAGGTCCCGGTCCCCGAAAGGGGGTGGAGGTTCAAATCCTCTCGCCCGCACCCAGTCCTGGGAGACAGCCCGCCCGCTAGCTTCATCGCGTGCCCCACCTCGTCGCCGCGCCCGACAAGTTCCGGGGGACGGCATCCGCCGGAGAGGTGGCGGCCGCCATGGCGGGCGCGGCACGCGCCGCCGGATGGACCGCAGACGAGGTGCCCATGTCCGACGGAGGCGAGGGCCTGCTCCTGGTGGTCGGTGGCGCGCCGCACACGACCCTCGTGCGCGGACCCCTGGGCGCCGGGGTCGAGGCCGAATGGCGCATGGTGGATACGACGTCGGGCAACGAGCCCCTGACGGCGGTGGTCGAGATGTCCCGCGCCGCCGGGCGCGCCCTCCTGCCGAGACCCCGGCACGACGACCCGGTACGCGCCACCACCTCGGGCGTGGGCCAGCTCCTCCTGGCCGCGCGCGACGCTGGGGCGCGGCGGATCGTGGTCGGCTGCGGCGGCTCCGCGACGACCGACGGCGGCCTCGGCGCGTACGAGGCAGTGGGATCGCCGGAGGCACTGCGGGGGATCGAGCTGGTCGTCGCCTGCGACGTGACGACACGCTTCGGTGACGCCGCCGCCGTGTTCGGGCCGCAGAAGGGCGCCACGGCGGCACAGGTCGCGGCGCTCGGCCGGCGCCTCGTCGAGGTCGCCGCCCGCTACCGACGTGAGACCGGCGTCGACGTCACCGGCATCGCCGGCGGCGGCGCGGCCGGCGGACTGGCGGGCGGACTCGTCGCCCTCGGCGCCCGGATCGAGCCCGGCTTCGACTTCGTGGCCGGGCTGGTCGGCCTCGGCGCCCGCCTGGAGCGGGCCGACCTGGCCGTCACCGGAGAGGGACACCTCGATCCCCCGTCGTTCCACGGCAAGGTGCCGGGCGGTGTGCTCGAGCTCGCCCAGGCCCGGAGTGCGCACGGCAGGGCCTTGCCGGTCGTCTGTATCGCCGGCGGCGCGGACGCCTCGCTCCTCGCGGCTCCGCCGCCGGGTCTCGACGTGGTCAGCCTGACCGCTCGCTTCGGCCGGGCCAGGGCCCGGAGCGAGACGGTCGGGCTGATCAGCCTGGTCACCGCCGAGGCGCTGTCCCGGTTTTGCAGCTGAACGAGCCCATCGGCCACACTGCTGGCGCGCCGCGGCGGCTTTCGCCCCGCTGGCCGGGCCTTCCCTCCGGACGGCCGGCCCGGCGCAGCGACCAACACAGGGAGGCTTCACCATGGGACTGCTCGACGGGAAGGTGGCGGTTGTCACCGGCGCAGGACGAGGCATCGGACGCGAAGAGGCATTGGTGCTCGCCGCCGAGGGCGCCCGGGTCATCGTCAACGACGTCGGCGCCGGTCTGCACGGCGAAGGCTCGCAGGATGCGCACCCCGCAGAGGAAGTTGTCGCGCTGATCAAGGAGCGGGGCGGTGACGCCGCCGTCAACGGGGACGACATCAGCTCGTGGGCCGGCGGCAAGAACGTCGTGGAGCAGGCGATCGACACCTTCGGCTCGCTCGACATCCTGGTGAACAATGCCGGGATCCTGCGCGACAAGATGTCCTTCAACATGGAGGAGTCCGACTGGGACGACGTCATCCGGGTCCATCTGAAGGGACACTTCACTGCCACTCATCACGCCGCGGTCTACTGGCGCAACCGGGCCAAGTCGGGCGAGGACGTCACCGGTCGCATCATCAACACCTCGTCCGAGGCCGGGCTGTACGGCAACGCGGGACAGGCCAACTATGCGGCTGCCAAAGCGGGCATTGCCGCGCTCACCTGGGTGGAGGCGCGCGAGCTCGCCCGCTACGGCGTCACGTCCAATGCCATTGCGCCGCCGCGCCCGCACCCGCATGACCGAGACGATCTTCGGCGGTGACGGCATGAGTGCGGGCGAGGGCGGCTTCGACGCCTGGGACCCCAAGAACATCGCGAATGTGGCCGCGTTCCTGGCCGCACCGGCCTCAGCCGACATCACCGGGCAGATCCTCGTCGTCTTCGGCGGCAACATCTACGCCGTGAGCGCGTTCAAGGCGGTGGGCCAGGTCACGCGCGACGCCGAGTGGTCGCCCGAGGAGCTGGTCGCCGCCAAGGGCGATCTCTTCAAGGGCATCAGCTCCGGGGTACCGGACTTCAGCTTCCTGTAGGCACGCCGGGACGTCGTGCCGGGGGCCGCGGCCGCTCGAGCGGCCTTGTCAGGTCGCCCCTTGGGACGCGGGCGCGACTGCTACCTTGCGGACCGATGCAGTCGGCTCCCCCCTGGTCGTCGGCACTCCTCCATGACTGAGACCGCACCGGTGCGGGTGCCGGAGGCGGCGCTCCCGGCGGGCGGGGTCCCTCGGCACGCTCGTGCCGCCACCCGACGGCCGTGGCTCGTGACCGCCGGGGTCGCCCTCGTCTATCTGGCACTGTCGGCCGTGGCGAACGGGGGCGCCTGGACCCACGGGGTCGCCCACACGCTCCAACCGTCGGGGGGCAACGACGTCCCCGAGGAGATCTGGTTCCTCGCCCAGACGCCCTGGGTCCTGCTGCACGGCCACAACCCGTTCGTCAACGACTGGCTGAACGCGCCAGTCGGCATCAACTTGATGGACAACACGACGATGCCCCTGCTCGGCATCCTGGCCTTCCCCATCACGTTCTTCTTCGGTCCCATCGCCACGTTCAACGTGCTGATCGACCTGGCGATCTTCGCATCGGCGATGAGCTTCTTCTTCATGGCCCGGCGCTTCGTCAGCTGGTGGCCGGCTGCGTTCGTGGGGGGGCTGGCCTACGGGTTCTCCCCCTTCACTGCAGCGACGGCCAATGCCCATCTCTTCTTGTTGTTCCAGGCCGTCCCGCCGCTGGTGATCCTGTGCGTCGACCACTTTCTCCGCTCGCAGGGGAGCTCTGCCGCCCGGACGGGCACCGCGCTCGGCCTCTGCTTCGTCGCCCAGTTCTACATTTCGACCGAGGTGTTCGCCTCGCTGACGGTCATGACGTGCATCGCCGTCGTCCTCGGTGGCGGCGTGGTCCTCTGGAAGCACGTGCCCGTCGACCGCCGGCGCACCGTCACGTTCGTCGGGTGCGCCGCCGCCGTGGTGGCCGTCGGCGTCGGCTACGGCGCGTTCGTGGCACTCGCCGGGCCTCACCACATCACCGGTCCGGCCCAGCCGGCGACGGCCATCGCCGGCATCACCGTCGACCCGCTCGGTCTCGTCGTCCCGACCATCGACCAGCACTTCACCCTCGGCCATGCCGTGCTGGGCGACTCGCTGGTGGCGGCGCGGGCTCCCGATTGGAAGATCGCTTTCGACTCGCCGGTCGAGAACGGCTCCTATGTGGGCGTGCCGTTGCTCCTCGCCCTGGTCGTGGGCGCCATTGTGCTCCGCCGCAAGCCGATCGCGCTCTTTTGCTCCGCCATGGGAGCCATTGCGTTGCTCTTCTCCTTCGGCTCCCATCTGCACGTCGACGGGCACCGCACGGGCATTCCGCTCCCCTTTGTCGTGATTGAGCACCTGCCGCTGCTCGACAGCAGTGTGGCCGCACGGTGGGTGACCTATTTCTGGCTGTTCGCCGGGTTGCTGCTCGCGTTGGTGCTCGACGCCACCTACGGAGCGGTCGCCGCTGACGGACGCCTGGGGCGGTTCGGCGGCGCCGTCGTGAGCGGCCTGGTGGCCGTCGTGGTCCTGGCGCCCCTCCTCCCGGCGTGGCCCTACGCGACCACGCCGGCATCGGTGCCGTCGTGGTTCACGAGCGGGGCGCGGTCGCTCCCTGCCGGGTCCGCCGCCCTCGTCTACCCGGTGGCGAGTTCGACGGACGACTCGTCCATGCTCTGGCAGGCCATGGCGCACATGGACTTCCGTATGCCCGGCGGATTCGCCGTCATTCCTGATGCGCACGGCACCAACACCTTCAACGGCCAGCCGTCACCGCTCCAAGAGGCGCTGGCCGAGTGTGAGGGAGGGGCGTCCACGACGCCGAGCTTCCCGGCGGCCGACGTGCGGGCCCAATTGCGCCAATGGCACACCCAAACCGTGGCCGTGGTCCCGACCGCCACGGGGGCGCCCTGTGCGGCGGCACTCTTCACCGATGCCCTGGGCCCCGCGCAGCGGGTCGGGGGCGTTCTCCTGTGGCCGAAGCTCGACGCGGCGTCGTGAGGCATCCGCCGCCGATCTGCGGCAGCATGGCGCCATGGCACACGACCGCACGTTTCGTTTCGCCGCGCAGCTGAGCACGGCGCCGGACGGCTCCGCCCGCTCCTGGGCCGAGCAGGCCCGCAAGGCCGAAGACCTGGGCTACAGCGCGCTGCTCATGCCCGACCACTTCGGCGACCAGCTCGCCCCGGTCCCCGCCCTGGCCGCGGTGGCCGCCGCCACCACCACGCTGCGCATGGGCTCGCTGGTCTTCGGCAACGACTACCGCCACCCCTTCGTGCTGGCCAAGGAGGCGGCCACCCTCGACGTGCTGAGCGACGGCCGCTTCGAAATGAGCCTGGGCGCCGGCTGGATGCGCACGGACTACGACCAAGCCGGCCTGGCCTACGACCACCCGGCCGTGCGCGTGGCGCGCTTCGAGGAGGCGGTGAAGGTGGTGCAGGGACTGCTGCGCACCGACGGGCCGTTCAACTTCCACGGGGAGCACTACGAGGTCCTGGGTCATACGCTCACGCCGCGGCCGGTGCAGCGACCCGGCCCTCCCCTGATCATCGGCGGCGGCGGGAAGCGCGTGCTCTCCTTCGCCGCCCGCCACGCCGACATCGTCAGCATCAACGTCAACCTGCGCGAGGGCACCGGTGGAGTGGAGACGGCGGCAGACGCCACGCCCGAGCGGACCCGCACGAAGATCGGCTGGGTGAAGGAGGCGGCGGGCGACCGCTTTGCCGACCTGGAGCTGAACTCGCTCATCGGCTTCGTCATGGTGACCGGCGACGCCCAGGGCCTGGCGGCCCAGATGGGGCCGGCCTTCGGCATTGAGGCCGGCGACGCGCTGCACGTGCCCCTGGCCCTCATCGGGACGCTCGACGAAATGGCCGAGGAGCTCGAGTGGCGCCGGGCCGAGTACGGCATCTCCTACTGGTCGATCGAATCGGACGCCTGGGAGACGCTCGGCCCGGTCGTGGCCAGGCTGGCGGGCACGTGACCGTCAGCACCAGCGCCGAGTGGGAGGCCCTCGGCACGCCGCGCGCGCTCTGCGGCGAGCGCGTCTTCACCATCGACGCGCCCTCCATCGGCCCCGAACGACATGCACCCCTCCTGGTCCTGCACGGGTTCCCGACGTCGTCGTTCGACTACGCCGCCGTGCTCGACGGCCTGCGGGACGGGCGCCGGGTCCTGCTGCTCGACATGGTCGGGTACGGGCTGTCCTCCAAGCCCGACCGGGCCTATTCGATGGCGCTGCAGGCGGACGTGGCCGCCGCCTTCGTGGCCGCGCTGGGCATCGAACGACTGGCCCTCCTCACCCACGACATGGGTGACACCGTCGGCGGCGAGCTGCTGGCCCGGCGCGCCGAAGGGACGTGGGCGGTCGAGGTGACCCAGCGCGTGCTCACGAACGGGAGCATCTACATCGACCAGGCCCACCTGACCAACGGCCAGCAACTCCTCCTCGGACTGCCCGACGAGGTGCTGCCTCCGGGGATCCCGATCGATGCCGCGTCCATCACGCAGAGCCTGCGCGAGACGTTCAGCCCGCTGACCCCGCCCGTCCCCGCCGGGTGGCCCGAGGACCCGGTTCCGGCGGCGGCGGCCCAGGTGGTGCGCGACGACGGCCAGTTGCTGCTGCCGCGGCTGATCCGGTACATCGAGGAGCGGCGGGCCAACGAGCGCCGCTTCACCGGCGCCATAGAGACGGACCCCTCGCCGCTGCGTGTCGTGTGGGGCCTCGACGACCCCATCGCCGTACCGTCCATGGTCGACACCCTTGTGGCCGCCCGGCCGGACGCCACGGCCGTCCGGCTCGAGGGGGTGGGCCACTACCCCATGGTCGAGGCACCGCGGCGCTTCCTCGACGCGGTGCTGCCCGGGCTGGACTGAGAGACGCCTCTCCCCGGCCCAGGGCAGAAGCCCGGCGCTGGGTCCCAGAGCAATCTCGGGAGCGGTGCGTAACCTGAGGTGTGCCGGGCCGCCGCCGACCCTCGAACCGTTACGAGCTCTTTACGTGCGCCTGGTCCGGCCACGTCCTGGTCGGGACGGGTGCCGCCGTCGTCACGGCCGACGATGCACTCGTGGTGCGCCTGGACGGTCCGGTGCGCTGGCACCGTTGCCTGCGCTGTGATTGCTGGGTGCCGCAGGAGGCACCGGACCCGCCGGCACGCGAGCGGGTCGAGCAGCGCGACGAGATCCAGCTGCCCCTGCGCGGCGCGGCGCTGCGGGACCGCTACGTGCTGCGCCTCATTGCCGTGGACCGGGCCATCCACGTCATTGTGCTCACCGCGCTGGCCGTGGCGCTCCTGACCTTCGCCGCCCACGATCAGGCGCTCCATCACGATTACCAGAACATCATGAACGACCTGGCCGGCGGGACGCCCGGCGCGTCCCAGGCGCGCGGCCTCCTCGGCTATTTCGGCCGTGCCTTCAAGTACTCGCCGACGCACCTGCGCATCCTCGCCCTCGTGCTGGCGGCCTTCGCGGCCCTGGAGGCGGCCGAAATGGTGGGGCTCTGGCTCAACAAGCGCTGGGCCGAGTACCTCACGTTCATCGCCACCACCGCGCTCGTGCCCTTCGAGGTCTATGAGCTCACCAACGGCTTGAGCGTGTTCAAGCTCGTCGCCCTGATCATCAATCTGGCGGTCGTCGTCTACCTGCTCCTCGCCAAGCGGCTCTTCGGCGTCCGCGGCGGCCACCGGGCCGAGCACGCGCGGCGCGAACGGACGAGCGGCTGGGGGGCCATTGAGCGGGCGACGCCCGGCGCGGCCGCCTGACGGTCACACGCGCCGTGGCATCACTCGGCGCGCAGCATGCGGTGCAGGTCGAGCTCGAGTTCTTCCATCAACTCGCGCGACCAGCCGCAGGCGCTCCGGGGCGCCTTCCGCCGCCAGCAGCCGCTGGGCGTCGTAGGCGCTGACCGGGGCGACCGCGCACAGCTGCCAGGCCGCCCGATCGACATCCCCACCACCGTGGAGCACGAGCTCGGGCGGGAGAGCCGGCGCACCACCGTGCTCCGCCAGCAGGGCCCGCGCCCGGCGCAGCCGTTGCCCGGCGTCTCCCACGAGCGGAGCGACGTCCTCGGTCACCGCGACGGGTGCGACAGTGCGGACCAGGGCCTCCGGATAGGGGTCGTCAGGGAGCCACTCCTCCACCTCGATCAGCGCCTCCCCCTGGACCTCCAGGACCCAGCGGCCGTCGGGGAGCTCAGCCGCCTCTGTGATCACGCCCCGGGTGCCCAGTGCGCTGCGCTGGTCGCCGCCCCCGACTTCGGAACCGCGCTCGATCAGCACGATACCGAACCGGGCGTCACCGGCGAGGCAGTCGCGCAGCAGCGCCCGGTAGCGCGGCTCGAAGACGTGCAGCGGCATGGAGGCGTGCGGGAACAAGACGGCCGAGAGGGGGAACATCGGCAGGCGCGTCCGGGTCACGCTCCACCATGGCACGGCGGCGCACCGAGCCGCACGGCCGCCATGACGCGAGAAGGACCGGCCTGTCGGGCCGGTCCTCGCTCGTTCTCATGCTTCTAGTAGTGCTTCTGTTGGTTGCTTGCTTCCCTGTGTGCAGTCCGTGGCTCCCAGCCTGCGGCGTAGTGGGTGCGGGGGCCACCTTGTCGGCCGGCCGGCACACGCACCGGCGCGAACGCGGCCTCAAACATACGCCGGGCATCACGCCACGCTGACTGCCCTGACGCGCCACCGAAACCAACTCGGTGACGCAACCTCAACCCGGCGGATCGGCCTCCTCGGTCGAGCCTGTCGATTGCATCGGCATGCTCCTTTCCACTCGGGGCAACGGCGGGTGCTCCGGTTGCCGCTCGCTGAAACCAGTATCCACCCCACCCTCCACCCTGTGAACCCCACGCGAGCTGGGCATTCGCGAAGGCCCTGGTCGCAAGCGCGTCCGTCACGCGAACTTCACATCGCCGTGATCTGACCGCGCCGACGACCCGAGGATCGCGCGGAGGCGGTCACCTACGCTCTCGTCATGGCACTGCCGACACCCAAGGAGAACGCCACCGCAATCGTCACCGGTGCATCGTCGGGCATCGGGGCGGAGATCGCACGAGAGTTGGCGCGACGCGGCCATGGATTGACCCTGGTGGCCCGACGCGCCGACCGCTTGGAGGCGTTGGCCGACGAGTTGGCGCGGGCCCACTCCATCCGCGTCGAGGTCATTGCGGCCGATCTCACCGCGGCCGCCTCGCGTGGCGCGCTCCCGGCCCAGCTGGAGGCGCGCGGGCTGCACGCCGACGTCCTCGTCAACAACGCGGGCTTCACGACGATGGGACCCGTCTCCACGGCCGACCGCGCCGCCGAGCTCGCGTTGGTGCGCACCAACGTCGAAGCGGTCGTCGACCTGTGCACCCTGTTCGTGCCCGGCATGGTGACCCGGCACCGCGGCGCGGTGTTGAACACCGCGTCGACCGCGGCCTTCCAGCCCTTGCCGGGGCAGGCGGCCTACGGCGCCTCGAAGGCCTTCGTGCTGTCCTACGGGCGCGCGCTGCGCGCCGAGCTGCACGGCACGGGCGTCAGCGTCACCACGTTGTGCCCCGGACCGGTCGAGACCGGGTTTGCCGAAGCCGCGGGCATGACCGACGAGGAGGCGGCCGAGACGCTGCCGAAGTTCATGTGGGTGCCCGCAGACGACGTGGCCCGCGCCGCGGTCGAGGGCCTGGCGGCGGGACGCGCCGTGGTCATCCCGGGGAAGGCGAACCGGGCCGGGGCCGGGTTGGCCCACCTGGCGCCCAAGGCGCTCCTCTTGCCCCTCATGGCCAAGCGCCACCCGGCGCTCGAGCCCGGCCGCACGCCGTGAGCGACCCGCCCGGCAGCCGCCCGGTCTCCGGACAGAGGGAGCGCGTGACCGCCGCCAACGTCAGCGACGCCGTCCGGCCACGCGCCTCCTCATGAGTGGAACGTCCGCACAGCGGGGCTCTTGCGGTCGTCGCCGGGCAGGGCCCGGAGGGCATGCACGGGCTCCGATAACCTCGGAGCGTCGGCCGTACCCGCCACGCGGGTACACGGACAACGGGGGCTCATGCCGCATTTGGTCTCAGACCTGAACCTGCCCTACCTCGACACCATCGGGCTGGAGCGCCGTGAGGCCATCGATGCCATCACGGCGGCCCGCTCGGTCCACTGGCTGGCGCGCTCCGAGCTCGGGTACTCGGTGACCCGGCTGCAGGACGTCACCGCCATTTTGCGCGACCAGCGCTTCCACTCCGCGCTGTCCATGATTGAGCGCTCGCCCGAACTGCAGGACGCGGGCATCGACACCGAACGACGCGTCGAGTCCATCCTCACCATGGAGGGTCCCGGACACGCCCGCCTCCGCCGGCTCGTGGCGCCCGCATTCACACCGGCATCGGCCAACCGGCTGCGACCCACCATGCGGCGGGTGGTCGGCGACCTGGTCGACCGGGTCGCGGCGCGGGGCGAGTGCGAACTGGTGGCGGACGTGTGCGAGCCCTATCCCATCCCCATCATCTGCGAGCTCCTCGGTGCACCGCCGGAAGACTGGAAGCTCTTCTCTGGTTGGGCCACCGACATCTTCCGCATCTTCAACGGGAACCTGGTCGAAGACCTGCCCTTCATTGTGCGTGCGGGCGAGGAGCTCACCGCCTACGTGAGTGACATGATCACGGCACGTCGGGCCGACCCGCGCGACGACCTGCTGAGCGACCTCATCGCGGTCGAGGAGGAGGGTGACCGGCTCTCGACCGACGAAATGGCCATGCTGGCCCAGGCGGTGCTCATGGCGGGCACGGACACCACCCGCAACCAGCTCGCCTGTTCGGTGGCCCTCTTCACCGAGTACCCGGACCAGTGGGCCCTGCTGGCCGAACGGCCGGAACTGGCGGGCCGTGCGGTCGAGGAGTCGATGCGCTACCTGGGCGCGGTGCGGGGCACGGCTCGCTTCGCCGCCGAGGACGTCGTCTACCGCGACGTGCTGTTCCCCCAGGGCACCTTGGTCGCCACCTCACTGGCCGGCGCCAACCGTGATCCCGAGGCGTTCGACGATCCCGACGTGTTCGACATCACCCGGGAGCGCAGCACGGCCCAGATGACCTTCGGTTCGGGCATCCACTTCTGCATGGGAGCGGCGCTGGCCCGGGCCGAGCTGCAGGAGGCACTGCCGCTCCTGGCTCGGCGCATGCCCGGGCTCGCCCGCCGCGGCGAGGTGGAGTGGAAGCCCTCGACCTTCGGGATCTGGGGCCCGGCCCGGCTGCCGATCAGCTTTACGCCGACCGGCCCTTCCTGACCGGCGCGAGCCGGCGGTCGACGCAACGGGCCGACGCAACAGAAGGTCTCAGGGAACTGACCGGGTGCACGTCTTCAGACCCTCTCGAGCGATGCGTCGGCACGGACCGGCGCCGTGGCGGCGCGGCACCTTGGCCCGCTTGGCCTCGAGGACCAGGGCGCGCTGCGTGCCCGGGGGCGGGTCGAGCCCCCCGTATGCGCTCGCCTCGACCGACGAGGCCAACCGGCTCCAGGTGGCGTCCTCGTACGCGCCGAGCCGGTCGAGCCGGCTGGCGTATTCGGCCAGGGTCTCGGAGGGTCGGCGGGGCCGGCCGGCCCGTCGCCCGGCCCGCTCGGCACGACGCGCCACCCGCTCCGCCCACGTCGCCGGCCGCGCTCGCCGCCAGCGCACGAAGACGACGACCAGGCCGGTGGCCACGACGACCGCGCCCACCGGCACCGGCGAGATGCGGGCGAGAGCGGAGCCGACGGAGCGCAACGCGGTCGCCCCGGGGCTGGGCGGGGTGGCGGGCACGGCTGCCGTCGGGTCGAAGTCCTGCCAGCCGTAGCCGGGGAACCACACCTGGACCCAGGCATGGGCGTCGTTGGCGTGCACCTGGTAGAGGTCGGTGATCGGGTTGAAGCCCCCGGGGACGTAGCCCACCGCCTCCCGGGCGGGGATGCCGAGCGAACGCAGCATGACGGCCAGTGAGGTCGAGATCTGCTCGCAGAATCCGACGCGGTTCCCGAAGAGGAACTCGTCGACCGTGTCGGCGCCGGGAGGGAGCGGCGGGATGTCCTCCGAGTAGCGGGTGTGGGCGCCGATCCAATGGATGAGGGACTGCACCTTGTCGTAGGTGTTGGTGTCGTGCGCGGTGATCGAACGGGCCAGCGCCTGCACGCGGGGGTACGGGTGGGGCAACTGCTCCTCCTGCCCCAGCGTGGGCCCTGAGAGCGAGAACAGGGTTTCGTCGGCCCGCAGTTGTGCGGGCGTGGCGGTGCTCACCTGCGAATCGACCGTGTAGACGGACCCGGCGCCCAGGCCGAGCGGCGACACGATGGTGCCGTCGCCGGCAACGTAGAGCTTGCCGGAGGGAAACCACACCTCGTTCGCGCTCTCCGCGTGGAACACGAGGTCCGCCGTCGCACTCGAGACGTAGAAGGTCTGCAGGTCACTCTGCCCGAAGGGCACGTCGCCCAGCGGGATCGGGAGGATGAACGGCGAGCTCTCGCGCAACGGGCGTCGCGGCACCGGCTGCGACTCCGACCAGCTCTGGCCCTGCCAGGTGTCGAACGTCTCCCCCACCCAGTACGAGGGGCGCTGGGCCCGGACCTGCATTACCAAGGTGTTGCCCAGGTTCCCGCGCAACGCCGTGTTCAGGCTGGCGGCAAAGCCGAGATAGCCGCCGACGCGGATCCGGCTGGTGGGATTGCCGGCGCGGGACAGTTGCGCGGCGACCCCCGCATCGCCGGCGAGGCCACCGGGGACGCCGACCGAGCCGCCGGCACCGGCCCGGGCGATGAACGAGACACGCGACGACACGACCGGCGCGGGCAGGACGAGGAAGACGGCCGCCGCCGCCGCCGTTGTCGCCCCCAGCGCCAGCACCAGACCCGCCGTCGAAATGCGGCCCCCGCCGCTGGCCGAGGTCCACATTTCGGTCAGGGCCCAGAGGCTGAAGCAGGCCCAGGCCACGACGTAGAACCCGAACCGGAGATCGATGGCCAGCGCGCCCCCCACCGCCATGAGGCCGGCCGACGCGCCGAGGGTGAAGAGCAGGTCGCGGCGGGACGGCACGTGGAAGGAGTGCACCACCAGGACCGCGACCAACAGCAACGTCAAGGGGCTGATGACCGACGTGATGCCCGCCGCCGGCGAGCTGACCTCGTGGAAGAACCAGACGCACGCGCCGATGGCGCCGGCGGCCACCATGACCTTCACCCACCCCGGAGGCCGGGTCCGCGTGGCGTGCGAGAACGCGGTGCCGCCCGAGACGAGGACCATGGCGCCGACAGCCGTCGTCCCAGGCGATCTCCTGCAGGGAGGCACAGGCGGCGATCGCCACCAGGACCGCGCCCAGGCAGGCGAGCCGCAAGCGGACGGAGTTCTCGGGCACTCCCGGCTGGTTGGCCCGGCGAACCGCTTCGAGCAGACCTACCGCCACGCGCCCTCCCCCGGCCCGGGCGCTGCACCGCCCGGCCCGTTCACGGCCCGGGCGAGACGCCGTCCTGCGCTGCGCCGATCGGCCACCGCGCCGAGAACGGGACCCGAGGGCTCCCTCGTTCCGAGGACGACCGGCACGCCGCCCTCCATGAGGCCGATGACGGATCCGAGGGCGTCTTCGGCCACACGCTCGGCCGTCTCGGCGTCCTCGGGCAGCTCCACCATGATGGTCACCGGCTCGCCGGCCGGCTGCTCCAGCTCCCGGACCATCATCTGACCGGCGTGGGCGGTCGACGGCCAGTGGACGAGGCGGCGGGCGTCGCCGGGCACGTACGGTCGGGCGCCCCGCGGCAGGCCGACGTCGGACCGGGGGCGGTCGAGGACGTCGCCCGTCCCTTCGTCGGGGCGCAGGCGCACCGACTGCGCGCTGCCACGACGGGGCGACACGTGCAGCGCCGCCGGCAGCGGGAGGCGCACGCGCTTGGTCCACCATTGCAGCCCGAATGGGGCCGCCGAGGCGATCTCGAGCGTGACCGCGTGGTGGACACCACGGCGCACCGGCACCACTGTGATGACGCCGTCGACCGCACCGCGCCGGCCGGCCGGCCCGACGAACGCCTCCGGACCGGGTGGGTCGACGGAACGGGCCCGCACGCGGCTGCGGGACTCGACGTGCACCTCCACCGGCCGGCCGGCGATGCCGTCGCCCGGTGCGCTGCGCACGGTGACCCGCGCCCGCGTCGCGACCACGAAGGGCCCCACGAGCCCGATGAGGAGCGCACCGAAGACGAGGTCGCCCAGCACCTGCACCCAGCCCGAGCCCGCATTGTGGGCAACGAGCCACCACAGGCCGACGATCAGCGCGCCCGCCACCATCGGAGCCCACGGACGTGCCGGGCGTGCCCAGCGGCTCACGGTCTGGGCGTCGGGGTCGTTTCGAGAAGGTCCCTGATCACCGCGGCCGACCGGGCGGCGTCGCCGTCGGCCTCGACGGTGAGGATGCGGTGCGCGAGGCAGTCGACGGCCACCGCCTTCACGTCGTCGGGCACCACGTAGGCCCTGGCGGCGAGGACGGCGTGGGCCTGTGCGGCGCGGAGGAGGCGGATGGCGGCCCGCGGGCTCGCGCCGACGTGCACACCGGGGGCCGTCCGGCTGGCGCGGCAGAGCTCCACCGCGTAGGCGGCCACCGCGTCCTGCACGGGCACGGACTCCGTCGCCCGCTGGGCTCTCCGCCATTCCTCCGGCGTGCAGACCGCACGGAGTTCGGCCAGCGCGTACGTGCCCCCACGATGCAGCGCCAGCTGCACCTCCTCCTCTGCGTCGGGGTAGCCGATGGCCGTCGCCATGGCGAAGCGGTCGAGCTGGCTCTCGACGAGCGGGAACGTGCCGCGCTGCGAGTAAGGGTTCTGTGTGGCGATCACCAGATGGGGGTTGGGGAGCGGCCAGGTCTGACCGTCCACGCTGACCTGCCGCTCCTCCATCGTCTCGAGGAGCGCCGACTGCGTGCGCGGCGGCGTGCGGTTCAGCTCGTCCACCAGCACGACGTGCGCGAAGACCGGGCCGGGCCTGAAGTCCCAGCTGCCGGCGTCGGGCATGAAGACCGACACCCCCGTGATGTCGGACGGGAGGAGGTCGGGGTGACCCTGGACCCGGGAGAGGTCTGCGCCGAGCGAGAGGGCGAGCGCCCGCGCCAGCACCGTCTTGCCCACGCCGGGCACGTCCTCAATGAGGAGATGACCGCCCGAGAGCGCGGCCACGGCGGCGGCGATCAGCGCACCCTCGCTGCCGAAGACGACCTGGCGCAGGTTCCGCACCAGGGCCTGGCCGAGGGCGACGGCGTCGTCCAGGTCGCGGACGCGCTCGTCGAGGACGCTCATCGGATTCCCGCCATCCCGTGGGCCATGAGTGTCAACACTACGGGTGCACGGTTCCCCTCCGGAGCCCGCTTCTCCCGCGCAGCCTGGCCCGGAGAGGTCCCGGTCACCCGTGCCGGCGTCAATTGTCACTCCGTTGACCGGGCACGTCGCTCAGGCGGAGGAGCGTGACCGCGGGGGCTCAGACGTCGATGGTGTACACCAGGTCGATCATCTTGCGGTAATAGTCGGCCCCGAGCATGTCCTGCGCGTAGTAGACGAACACCAGAGGCAGGTTGTCCGGGTCCCGCCCGATGACGAAGTCGGATGCGTTGTCGTCGCTGTTCCGACGAGCGGTGAAGAGGTCGCGACTCCGCAGGAATGACTCAATGCGGTCGAGCTCGGCGGGCGACCCGAGATTGAAGATCTCCGAGCGCAGACCCAGCGACTGCTGGCCTTGGCGGCCCTCGTCGATGCGCTCCGTCTGGCGCAGGATGACGCCCATGGCGGCGGGAGACACGCGGCCGAGCACCGCGACAGCCTGCTCGCGCGCGATCACGTCGAAGGGGCCGAGCTCCTGGTAGAACGCGACCGATCGATCGAGGTCGGAGACGGCGACCAGGGTGGAACGTATCGCCCACGGCTGTTCGACGTGGTCAGCGGGCATGGTGCTTTCCTCCGCGGGTCCGAGAGGTCACGGTCCTTCTGCAACCAGGGCAAGGGTCTTCGCCCGTCAGGGTACCGGGCTGCGGCGGCCCCGAACCCCTCGCACCTAGGGCAGGGCGGCCGTGGCCTCACCGATCAGCTTGTCCTCGCCCTCGCCGTTGGACAGCGTGACCGCCAGATCGAGCAGCTTCTTGCCGCCCTCCTCGCGCTTGGCGGTGACGACGATCTTGGAGGACAGCACCTCGTCGGGCCAGGTCTGGCGGGCGAAGCGGACCCGATAGCGCGTGATGTTGCCGACGCCCACGTAGTCGGTCAACGCGGTGCCCAGCATCCCCATGGAGAACATGCCATGGCCGAACACGCTCGGTTGCCCGGCCTGCTGCGCCGCCACCTCGTCGTGGTGCATGGGGTTGAAATCCCCCGACGCTCCCGCGTACTTCACCAGATCGGTCCGAGTCAGCGTGTGCGATATGACCGGCGCCTCGTCCCCCACCTGCACGTCCTCGAAGGACAGCTTCTTCTCACCCATTCTCTCGACCTCCCTACGACCGGTGGATCAGGTTCATGCGCGCCGTCACCACCGGCTCGCCTGTCGACTCCTCGGTCCACGTCGTCTCCGAGCAGATAAACGTCATCGTGCGGCCCTTCGACTCCTTCTGGTACACGTCGGAGATCACGCCGACACCGATCAGCACGTCCCCCACCAAGATGGGGCGGTGGTAGAGGAATTCCTCCTCGCCATGGAGGATGAGGCCGCCCTTGGCCATGAGCGGCCCCAGGACCGTCGCGAGCGGGTTGCCCGTGGGCGCGTCCGCGGGCTGCATCTCCGCGAACTTGCCGGAGAACTCCATGGCGAAGGGCCATGTCGGTGGCGCGGGGATGCTCTCGAAGCCGGCCCCCTTGGCCGCGACAGGGTCGTGGTAGATCGGGCTCGCACTCAAGACGGCGTCGGCGAAATGTTGCACCGGTCCCCGCTCCACGACCACCTTGGACGTGCCGGTCGGCTGCCCGATGATGCTCTTGAGCACGTCTTCTTGTGATGCGGCGTCGTCTGCCACCGTCTGCCTCCTGTCCCGCCGTCGATCCCCCACCTCTGTCCCGTGGCGGGCACCGGCCCGGGTCCGATGCAGCGCCAAAGGTAGCGGGGCCACCGCGGCGGCGCCCAATCCACGGAAGCGTCGGGCGCAGGGCGGGGCCCGACCCGGCGGGGTCGGTACCATCGGCGGCCGTGACCCCACTCGACGCGCACCGCTGCCCCCAGCCACATGCCTGACTTCTTCGACGTGGTGCACAGCCAGCGGGCCGCCCGCTCGTTCCTGCCCGACGACGTCGACGACCGCACGGTCGAGCGGATCCTGAAGGCGGCCACCCACGCGCCCAGCGCGGAGAACAGCCAGCCCTTCGTGTTCGTCGTCGTACGCGAGGCCAGGCTGCGCGCCGCCATCGGCGCCTTGACGGCGCGCCTGTGGGAAGGGGCCAGGGCGCTCGAGGCACAACGCCTCTCTCCGGCCTTCCTGCGTGATGTCGAGCACGGGGCCACCGGCGGCATCGCCGGTGCCCCCGTGCTCGTCGTGGTGTGCGGCGACACACGGCTGACCTACCCGCAAGCCATGGATGCCTCGGTCTTTCCGGCGGTGCAGAACCTCTTGCTGGCCGCCCACGCGCTGGGCCTCGGCTCGACGCTCACCACGCTGCCCGTCCTCGGCGGGGACGAGCTGTCCGGCCTTCTGGGCCTGCCGCCCGAGGTGGTCCCCGTCGCGGTGATCCCGCTCGGCCGCCTGCCCGCACCCCTCGGGCCGCCCCGCCGGCAGCCGCTCGCTGAGAAAGCCCACCTGAACCGTTACGGGACGCCCTTCCCACCCTCCTGAGCACCCGCGGTCTCCGCGCCCCCACCGGTGAAGCGTTCCAGGAACGAGCAGTAGCGGTCCAGGATCACCGGCCAGGAGTAGGTCTCCTCCACGTAGCGGCGCCCGTTCGCCTGCATCGTCTTCCGCCGCGCGCGCATCGGTGGTGAGCAGGCGGAGGGCGGCTTCGAATTCGGCGAAATCGGAGAACCACAGCCCGGCCCCCGACTGCTCGCAGTGCTCTCGCGTGGCGTCGCACACCGCGTTCACGAGGACCGGGACGCCGGCCGTGAGGGCCTCGATCACCGTGAGCGAGAACGACTCGTGGGGCGACGGTGCCACGTGCACCTGGGCGCCGCGCAGCAGCGCCCACTTGGCGTCGTCGTCGACCATGCCCGTGAGGACGATGTCCGCGGACGACTCGGGCGCGTCGACGACCTGGCCGACGAAGACGAGCCGGAGCGGGCCGGGGTGGCGCCGCTTGTAGGCCTGGAAGAAACGCCACAGCATGCCGGTGCCCTTCTGGTCGTCCACCCGTCCGATGCAGGCCAGGTAGGGCGCTTCCTCCAGGCCGATAGGCGGCGCGCACGGCGGCCGCAGCACCTTCGTCGGAAGCGGGGGGCTCCTCCACGCCCAGGCCGATGAGGACCTGGGGTGTGGCCGCCACGCCGAAGCGCGCCGTCACGAGTGCGCGCTCGCTCCTGCTGTGGAAGGCAAACCCCCGGCAGCGTGCGAACAGGTCGTCGAACAGCGGGAGGTGCAGCGCCGGCTCCTCGTGCGCCGCCGGATGCAGGATGGCGCGCGCCGCCACCAGCGGCAGCCCGCGCACCGTCGGGTAGTACAGATAGGGGTAGAAGGCGAGGACGTCGGCGTCGCTGGCCGCCACCGCCTCGAGCAGCGCGGGCGAGCGGGGACCCTGCAGGTCGACCCAGCGCTCCATGTCGGCGGGGCTGGCCCGGGCGGGGTCTTCGCGCAGCCGGGCCCACAGCGGGTGGAATTGCTCGTCGCGGCCGGACGCCGAGCGGATGCGGTGCACGCGCACGCCGTTCACCACGGACGTGCCCTCAGGCAGCTCGTCTCGCCACGTGATGGCGTCGAGGGCGCAGGACGTGAGCACCTCGACGTCGAGTCCCTTGTCCGCCACCAGGCGCTCGGCCAGCATGCGCGCCCCCGTCTCGGCGCCGCCGCGGATGGTGGGGCCGTAGCGAGGGACCACGAAGGCGACCTTCACGGGCGCCGAACCGGAGCCGGCTCGCCTCGCGCCGAGGGGGTGGCGTGGGGCACGGCAGCGAACCTACCGGGTCGCCCCACCGCAACGGCGCCGGACCTGACACCGGCGTCAGGTCCGGCGCTAGGGTGAGCCGGTGCAGGAGCATCACTATTCCGTCGACATCGAAGCCAGCCCCGACGAGCTCTGGCAGCTCTTCTGGGCCCGCATCCCCCACACCGAGACGGGGGAGGTGACGATCGACATCCTCCATCCCGGCGACGCCGTCGGCGAGGGCCTGGTGCGCCATTGCACGTTCCGCGTGCCGCGCTATCTGCTGACCGGCGGCAAAGGGCAGTCGTGGGAGTGGCTGACCGAGGTGACGCCGCAGGTCTCGTGGAAATACAACGCCGTGGGGCGCCCGCTCTTCTCCGAAGCCGAGGGCCGGACCCGTCTGGAAGACCTCGGGAACGGCACGACCCGGCTCCACTTCTCCGAGACGTATCACGCGTTCAACCCGCTCCTGCGCGCCCTCCTCGAGAAGCGCGTCCACGCCTTCATCTCCAAGGACAACGACCGGCTCATTAAGGAGTCGCTCACCAAGGGCGTGGGGTATCTGCGCGCCGCCAAGGCCAAGGCACAGGCGAAGGCGGCCGGTCAGGACGCGGCGGCCGCCCCTGGCGCACCTGACCCGGCGTGACGGTCGTCGACCTCTGGGTCAACGCGCTGACCGGCAAGGCTGCCGCCGCCTTCATGGGCCAGGCGGGGAACGAAGGGATTCCCGAGCTGCTCGGCGGCGACCTGTCGGCCTCGTCCACCTTGCAGCACCTGCTCGTCACCATGGACTCGTGCGGTGTCGACGTCGGCGTCATCGCCGCCGGCCTCGCCGCCGAGGAGACCGGACCGCTGCTGAACGATGTGGCCGCCCACCCGGACCGCCTGCGCGTCGCACTCACATCCGACCGGCCCGACCGCCCCGTCCAACAGGTCCGGCGGCTGCGTGCCCTGGCCGAGCACCCGGCCGTGGCGCTGGTGCGGATCACGCCGCTCGTCCACCAATACCCGCTCAATGACAAGCTCTACTACCCGCTCTACACGGCTTGCGCCGAGCTGGGCCTGCCGGTGTCGATCAACGTCGGCATCCCCGGTCCGCGCGTGCGCTCGGCCTGCCAGCATCCGACGTTGCTCGAAGACGTGCTGATCGACTTCAAGGGGCTCACCGTGATCGGCGCGCACATGGGCCACCCGTACGAGGCGCTGCTGATGCAGTACCTGCTGAAGTGGCCGGACCTGTACCTGTCGAACTCGGCCTACCTGGCCCGGTACATGGACCCGGCCCTGGTCTCGTTCATGGACTCCTCGCGCGGCATGGGCCGGGTCCTCTTCGCGTCGGACCACCCCTTCCTCCCGATGGAGCGGGCGGTGGCCGCCGCCCGCGACCTGCCTCTCTCCGACGCCGCGGCCGAGGCCTTTCTCGGCGGCACGGCCGCCCGGCTCCTCGACCTCACCTGAGCACCGGCGGTCGCGGCCGGCGCAGGTCCCGGGTACGGTGCGACGTATGGACCTCGGTCGCGTCGGCGTGTGGTGGAGCGGTACGTGGCGCGACCCCGACGATCCCGAACGCAGCGTCGCCCCCGCGCTCGAGGTGCTCGGCTACGGCGCCTTGTGGTCCTCGGGGCGCTTCGACCCCGGTCTCTCACCCCACTTCGAGAAACTGCTGGCCGCAACCGACCACGTCCCCGTCGCCAGCGGGATCGTCAGCATCTGGGCCGGCGTGCCCGAAGAGGTGGGGCCGGCCGTCGCCGCGCTGGAGGACCGCTTCCCGGGACGCTTCCTGCTCGGGATCGGCGCCAGCCACGGCATGGCCGTCCCCGGCTACACGCGGCCGTATTCGAAGATGGTGGCCTACCTCGACGCCCTCGACGCCCTGGCCACGCCGGTGCCGCCCGAGCGGCGCGTGCTGGCCGCCCTCGGCCCCCGCATGCTCGAGCTCGCCGCCGCCCGGTCCGCCGGTGCCCATCCCTACTTCGTCCCGGTCGAGCACACGGCACGCGCCCGGGACATCCTCGGCCGCGGGCCCTTGCTGGCGCCCGAGGTTGCCGTCGTGCTCGAGACGGACCCGGCCCGGGCGAGGGAACTGGCCCGGGGCTACGCCCAGCACCTACCTCAACCTGCCCAACTACACCGAGAATCTGCGCACCTTCGGCTTCGGCGACGACGACATCGGCGGAGGCGGGAGCGACCGCCTGATCGACGCGGTGATCCCCTGGGGCGACGCCGAGACCATTGCCGCGGCCGTCGCCGCCCATCACGACGCCGGTGCCGACCACGTGTGCGTGCAGGTCGTCGCCGACCGCGATGCGGCCTTCCCGCTGCATGGCTACCGCGCGCTCGCCGCGACCCTCCTGACCGGCTGACCGCTGACCCGGCCTCAGGCCGGCACCGACCCCGCCACCTGGTGCGTGGCCACGTTGATGCGGTTGAAGAAGTTGATGAGGCCGATCGCCACCAGCAACGATGCCAGCGCCACCTCGTCGAATTGGCGGGCGGCCTCGTGCCAGACCTCGTCGGGCACCGGATCCGGGCGGTCGCTGAGGCGGGTCACGGATTCGGCCAGCGCCAGTGCGGCGCGCTCGGCGTCGCTGAAGTAGGACGTGTCACGCCACGCCGCCACGGCGTGCAGTCGCTCCTCCGTCTCGCCGTCGCGCCGGGCGCCCTTGGTGTGCATGTCGACGCAGACGCCGCATCCGTTGATCTGGCTCGCGCGCAGCATGACCAGCTCGGTCAGGCGCGGCGGGAGGTCGCCCTTCGCGGTGGACGCCGACAAGGCCAGCGCGGCCTCCAGAGCATCGGGGAGCAAAAGGGCTGGGTTCGTCATGCGTGGTGTCATGGAGTTCTCCTTGTGGTGGTCGTTGTGTCTCCGTCATGGAAGACGCATCGCGCCACCGAAATGTGACACCACCCCTTCCTCGCTAGGCCTCCTGTGGTCGCCGGGCCAATGCGGCGGCCAAGGCCCTGAAGGCGCGGCCGCGGTGGGATACGGCATCCTTCTCCTCGGGCTGCATCTGGGCGAAGGTCCGCCCGTCCCCGCCGTCGGGCACGAACACCGGGTCGTAGCCGAAGCCGTTGGTGCCCCGGCTCTCGGTGGAGATGGTCCCGGGCAGCACGCCCTCGGCCCACTCCTCCGAGCCGTCGGGGAAGGCAACGAGCGCCACCGTCTTGAAACGGGCGCGTCGCTCTCCCCCGTCGTCGTCGAGTGCACCCAGTTCGCGCAGCAGCTTCGTGACGTTGTCGGCGTAGGTGGCGTCCTCGCCGGCGTACCGGGCCGAGTAGACCCCGGGCGCTCCCCCCAGGGCGTCGACCTCCAGCCCGGTGTCGTCGGCCACCGCCGCCGTCCCCGTGGCCGCCACCAGCGCCCGCGCTTTCAGGCGGGCGTTGCCCACGAGCGTGTCCGCGTCCTCCACGACGTCGGGAACACCATCGGGGCGCGGCACCAACTCCACGGGAAGGGAAGCCGACAGGACGGCGACGATCTCCTTGACCTTGTCGGGATTGGCCGACGCCAGCACGAGACGCAACGGCCCGGTACCGCCCGGCCCGCTCACCGCCGCGGTGGCGCCTCGGCCAGCACGGCAGCCTGCAGGCCCGTCAGCTCCTTGATGCCCCCTTCGGCCAGTCCCAGCAGCGTGTCGAGCTCCCCGCGGGTGAAGGCCATGCCCTCGGCCGTGCCCTGCACCTCCACGAAACGCCCCGCTCCTGTCATGACGACGTTCATGTCGACCTCGGCCCGGGAGTCCTCCACGTAGGGCAGGTCGAGCATCGGCACACCGTCGATGATGCCGACCGACACTGCGGCCACCGAATCGGTGAGCGGGTTCGTGCTGATCGTCCCGGCCTGCACCAACCGGGTGCAGGCGTCGTGCAGCGCCACATACGCGCCACAGATGGAGGCCGTACGGGTACCGCCGTCAGCCTGCAGCGCGTCGCAGTCGACGGTGATCTGCACCTCCCCCAGCGCCACCAGATCGCACACCGCGCGCAGCGACCGCGCAATCAGTCTCTGGATCTCCTGGGTCCGTCCCGACTGCTTGCCCTTGGCGGCCTCGCGGGATGCCCGCTCGGGAGTCGAGCCCGGGAGCATGGAGTACTCGGCCGTGACCCAGCCCTTGCCGCTACCCCGCATCCAGGGCGGCACCCGTTCCTCCACCGAGGCCGTGCAGAGCACCTTCGTCTGGCCGAACGTCACGAGCACCGAACCCGGGGCCATGACCGTGTAGTCGCGGTCGAAACGGACCGGGCGCAGCTGGTCGACCGCACGCCCGTCCTGGCGCGCCGCCCGCGGATCCCCACTCACGTCGTCTCCTCCCACCTGCACTCCTCTCGCTTCTTTTCGCCCGGTTGGCCCGCCCACCGTAGGCCACTCCGTTGCCGTGTTCGACCTGATGTCCATGTGGCGTGCTCACTTCTTGAACGGCCCCGTCCCGCACCGGCGGTCAGAGGCACCCCGGTGAAGGGGGTCATTGCTCGTGAGATGGCCTGGTCCGGTGATGTCAGGAAGCCGAGCCCCACACGGCGCGCAGGCGCACCTTGGTGCCATGTTGATCTGCGCGCCCGGTGGATGTCAGGGCGCGACGTGACACGCAGAGAATTCGACGGATCTCCTCGGCGCACCCGCGGTGGCGCCCGCCCCGGGCGTCCTGGGGCAGGTCCACATGGCGAGTGGGTCCTCTTTCGGTAGGGTGCACATCATGATGGGTTTCGTGTTCCGGCTCATTCCGCCACGCCCCACCTTCCCGTTCGACATGTCGAGCGACGAGAGGACGACGATGTCGAAGCACGTCGAATACTGGTCCGCGCTCGCCGAACAAGGACAGGTAGTGGCTTTTGGCCCCGTTGGCGACCCACGAGGTGCTTATGGCATCGGAGTCGTGCTCGCCGAGAATCAGGCCGAAGCAGAGGCGGTTCGTGATCGTGATCCGGCCATGAAGTCTCCTCACGGATTTTCGACGGAGATCGCCCCGATGCTCCGCCTTGTGACACCCGCTCGGACCTACGACGCCGCCACGGGTTGATCGGATCTTTCAGACACGGTCAACCCGAGCCCGACCCGCACAACCGGCGTGAGGAGCCGGCGCTGCGATCTGGCGGACTTCATGTCGGAGCCACTGCGACACAGCTCATCTCGAAGAGCGCATCAGGTTCGAACAGCTCCGTGATGCCGACATCTGTCCAGGCCGGATAGGGCGCGTCGAGGAATTCAGCGGCAACCCGAAGGGCAACGTCTGCCTGCGCCCGGAGGCCGACCCTGTATGTCGTGATCTCGACGACGTCGGACCACTGGAGTCCGGCTGCGGAGAGTGTCAGCGCCACATTCTGGAACGTCTGTCGAGTCTGGGCCTCAGGGTCATTTGAAAAGGTCCCGTCTGCCCTGTCGCCGGTATGGCCCGTCAGCCGGAGAACATCCCCGGATCTCACGGCGGCAGGGATGCCGGTCGCTGCGTAGAACGCACTCCACGAAGCGGGTACCACCGCGTTTCTTCTGGACTGTGGACCGTCGGCTTCACCCATTTTCGAGCACCTCTCGCGTTATTGGATTCGGAGGGATCGTAATGAACAGTCGAGGCACCCAGAAACGGCGCACCGATGGTGCCGTCGTCGGTGACCACGATGAGCTGGTCGGGCCTGGTCGTTTCGCTGGGACCGAGCGCCAATGCGATCCCGTGTGTCGCTGCCGAAGCCGTGTAGTCGCCTGGCGCGGCATCGTTGAATCGGTTCCAGTCATCATCGGGGAAGAACGACCTTGGAGATGCGCACCCAAGGAGCATTGCCGTTGGGCGATGCTCCGCCACGGGTACTCCCTGCGTGGGGTATGGGAGGCACCCGCGCCGCTTCGGCTCTCAGGCGTTCGACGACGTGCAGCTTGGAGCGCTACCCAACAGGAGATCCCCACTCCAACCCTTGAGCGTGGCAGGCGTCTCACCAGTGAAGCCCAGACTCTGGCCAGTCTTCGGCCAGAACTCGATTGAGTTGGCGTGCTCGGCCACCGCCACATCCACTGCTTGGCAGGCGGCCGTCGCCGTGGGAGCGGGCGAGTTCATCTGGAACGCGACGGCTGTGTTGTTCGGGTCTGCCGCGTAGAGACTGTTGATCTCGTTGTACACGAAGGTGCCACTCTGACTCGCGCTGAGGGCGTTGTTTCCCAAAATGCACCAAGGTCCGCCAGACGAGAGGGAGCCGGCGCAGCGCTGCATCACCTCTGCCGTCACGGAGTCGTCGATGCCCCTCTGCCCTGACGAAGAGATCGTGGTGAACGGACTGAACGGAAAGTAAATCGCCGTGTGGTGCCACGGGGCGTAATCACTGAGAGCACCATTGAGACAGGACTGCTGCGCCGCGTCGGTCCACCCGTCGGCCAGCAGGACCGAACTCACGTCCGGGCTCGCCGCCATGATCATCGGCTCGTCCGTGAGCGACGCACAGGACGCCACGACCACCTCATCGATCAGGGAGTTGCTGTCGTATCGCTGGGCAAGCGCCGACTGCAGGCCGGCCCAAGCTGCCCGGTAGTCGGATTTCCACCACTGGCCGACCGTGGCGGGCTGATTGTTCGCGTCGGTCGAGATCGGCGCCCCGTCCATGGTCTTGGCCCACCCGGGGGCGTCGTTGGCGGCCCACACGCGGAGCTTGACTCCGAGCGTCGCTCCGGGGTGGGCGTTGTTGTAGGCGGAGACCGAGGCCAGATCCGCGTCGAGCATGGAGAAATCGAAGGTTCCCTGACTGGGCTCGAGTTGGGACCAGGACACGTCGACCACCGTCCCCGTCAGACCCGGCGAGCTCGCCGCCACCTGGGAAAGGTCGATCACAGGATAGGGCTGGGCCAGGTGGAAGTAGGTCTCACTGCCCTTGTTCACGATCCCCGAGAGCAGCGGCTTGTAACCCGCCTCGGTGGGGGTGCACGCGGCGATCAGTACGCCGCCGAGCACAAGAACGCCGGCAACAAGGAGGCGACGCATGTCATTGGTTCCTTTCGAGGCGGGGACCGGAGCGGAGACAGCCGCGGAACGATACGAGACAAATGTCAGGGTTCTGTCAAGTTCCCGGGCCGACGGGAGACGGACGCCTGCCGCCACGGTGGCAGTCTGTCCCCTCGTTCCGGTGTACCGGGACAGGTCGGACCGTCGTGAAGGAGCAGCGACCAAGGTCCTCCACCGACCACTCGGGTCGCCACTCCTCTCGTAGGCGGTCAACGGCTTCCGCGGCACTCCAGGCCATGCATCCGTAGACATCGCCATGGCCGAGGTCCTGCTCCGCGAAGCACCTGCGCAGCAAAGACCCGCGCCGTTCCGGCGGCGCGAAGCCCGTCGCGAGGCGCCAGCGGCACGATCGCATACCTGTGACCAGTTGGCAGATCAACTCGGGTGTCCAGCCTGGTGCCCTCGGGCTCCGGTTGCTCGGTGTTGCTGAGCATTTGGACGGCCGAATCGAGCCTTCCAATCGCGCGGAGCGTTGCCTCATGCCGAGGGGTCGTCACGTGCCCAGTGTGGCCACCAACCGGGCCAACCGGGGCACAGGTGGAAACCTAGGATTACGCCATGGCTATCACCCATCAACGTGCGATTGAACTTCGCAGTCAACTTCTGGACTCCGACGAAGAACGTGGCTTTGACTTCGAGACATCTCTGGAGCTGGTGGATCAACTTATTACGAGTCTGGAGGAACTCCAGGGACGAGTACCACCCGACTAGCTCAGGCCAGGTGCCAGCCCGTCCCGACGCGCTGGGACACCCAATGCGCTGCCCGGCAACTCCAGTCGGCGCTGGTCAGAGGCGCTCTAGACGCCGAGCCGGGTAAGGATCCCGGCGACCGGACGTGTGAGTACAACTGGGATCGCCAGCCGCACGGCTCGGCGAAGCAACGCCGGGCGAACCTGCGTGGTGACGACGACATCGGTCACCAGCGCGAGCGCGGCGGCGATCAGCACCGCCCGCTTGCTCGGCTCGTCGGAATAGGCGATGAGGACCTCATCCACGTGGCGAGGTTACCGGGGCTGTCGATGATCGGACGCGGTTTTGGCCCCGAATCAGCTCATGGCGGCGGGTAGAGGCAGCCCTCTCATCGTCACAAGAGACCCGGGTCAAACGTCGCTGCGACCGATTGCACCCCAGTTTCGCCGGTGGTCGAGCAAGACCGAAGAGATGTCCGTCACCGTCACGGCCGCTCCGAGAGCGCCCAGTTCCATTGTGACACGGCCGTGACCTGCACCGACCTCGAGTACCCGTGAGTTCGAACGAATGAACCTTGTCAAGAAGCGGCGGTGAACCTCAAAACTCACCCGACCGCGAGGAGTGTCCCGTAGGCGGCGCCAGTCGGAATCGCCCAACTCGTCGTAGTAGGCCCGAACAGCCTCACGATCCGCATCGTATTTCGGAATCACCGAAAGTCCCCAGCCACCAGCCCGACAGCGAACGGAGGTACGGAACTCGCCGACGGAGGTACCAATCCGTGCTGGGCAACCTCTATGTTCTGGCGCTCGTCGTGAAGTAGCGACCTCTGTAGTGGATCAGAGGCTGCGTCGGATCGGGGTCGAGTTCCACTTGATCGATCGAGCCACGGATCATCAGCGAATAGCCACTCTCAATGAACCCCATGAGCGTGGCCGATGAGCGGGTCGTTACCTCACTCAGCACAGGGCCATAGTCCGACCTGACGACGGAAAGACCCTCGAACGGATCTCCCGGGTATCGCAACGCGAACTGGTCGGCGATTCGCGCATGTGCCTTGTCCAGCACGTGGACGACGAACCGCTTCGACGCACGCACCGCGTCCCAGAAAGACGAATCCGGAGCAATGAGACCAAGAACCGATGGAGGGTCACCTTCCCCAATCAGGATGGACGACACCGTGATTCCTTCGGGCCTGCCCTCGTTGCCGTTGGCGGTCCAGATCGTGACCGGCATCGGGATGCGGCCACGGAAACGCCGTATGTAATCTCTCTGTTCCAGGGGAAGCTCGAAAGGATCAGAGCCGACGCGCTCGAACCCGTCCTCAATGCTCACGTCGAAACCTTATGCCGAGAGATGGGGGCCTCTCCTGAACCCCTGATCGAACGCCTGCCAATGTGCCCAATTCGCAATTCTCCGGCTTGTCGTGTCCGACAGTCACCCAATGCTGGGCGACGGGGACCGAGAGTGTGCCGGTACAGGTCGGAAACACCTTTGACGGAGGATCGTCGATGGTGCTTGGCACGACCGACGGCGGGTCCAACTGGTCGCGGGTCACGTTCAGCGTTCCTTCGAGTCCGCGCAACTACTACGGACAGTCGTATATCAGCATCGGTTCCATCAGCTGCCCAACTGCAGGGAGCTGCGTTGCGCTGGGTGAAGGCGCGCAGAGCGCTCCCAGCACGACTACCTATAGCTTCACCACTTCGAGGAACTGAGGGAGGTTCCTGTTTGCGCTAGGTGAATAGGCATGTTCGCGCTCTCCACCGTCAGCGGATCGCAGACCGGGAGTCCTCGAATTGCCCATAGTCCTCGGGTCAGTGGTCGCGCAGGATGCCACCACCCAGTGCGATTTGGTGTCCGCGACTCGACATACCGATCCGGAGAAGTGGCCCATGTAAAGCTCACCGATCCGGCGTCCGGGCGGCACCCGTAGCCAGGTGGCCGTGAACGCACCAGCCATTGATCGTCTTCCCTGGACTCGTCGGGGGCGAGTCTGCAGACGCGAGCCGCACACGCAATCATGAGGAAAACCCAGATGAATGGGTCACCTTCTCAGTGTTATGGGACAAATGGGCTTGTCCGAGAAAGTATTGAGAACGGACCGGTCCCCCGACTCACAAGCCGTAACGGAGGTACACCACCCCGTCGGGAAAGCGGTGCTCCTCTCGCAACTCGAGCCGAACTCGTACATCTGGTGGCAGGGCTCTCTTTCCGCCGCCGACGAGGACCGGATGGAGCAAGAGATGGCATTCGTCTATCAACCCCGCGGCGATCGCTCGACCCGCGATCGTGGCTCCTCCGATTGACAGATCCGACGCTGAGGTTTCCTTCAGCCGCTTGATAGCCGCAGGATCGAATTGGCGCTCAAGATGAGTCTTTTCGCTTGACACCGACTCGAGAGTCCCGGAGAACACGATCTTTTCTGCGCCTCGCCAGATGTCTGCATAGTCTCGGTAGACACCTGCATGCTCGCCCGTCTCCCACCAGACCATCGTCTCGTACATGCGCCTTCCGTAGAGATAGATGCCCACCTTTCGCTCGATGTCGTTGACGAACGCGTGTACTTCCTCCCCAGGTGCAGCCCAGTCGAAGTTGCCACTTTCATCTTCGACGAATCCGTCGAGTGAACAAATCGCGAGATAGATCAGCTTCGCCATTCGAACGAATTACCGCCGTGAGAAGGTGAGATGAGTAACGCCGCTCGGTGATGAGACCGCCTCGGTAGTGAAACGGTGCTCGATGCCTTCGAGGCCATCCCATAAGCGCACACCGCGCCCGAGAAGGATCGGTACAACTACAACATGCATCATGTCGATAAGGTCGGCGGCGAGGAAGTCGCGGACGACCGTAGGTCCGCCGCCGATGCGCACGTCGAGGCCGCCAGCAGCCTCCTGGGCAAGGATGAGGGCTTCTTGTGGAGATGCATCGACGAAGTGGAACACCGTGTCGCCCTCCATTTCGATGGGCGGGCGCGGATGATGTGTCAGGACGAACACTGGCGTGTGAAACGGCGGATTGGACCCCCACCAGCCCCGCCACTCGTGGTCCCCTCCGAGCTCGGTCCACGGCCCGGTCTGCGGACCAAACTTGCCCCGACCCATGATCTCGGCACCGAACCCTGCATTGAGGCGTTCTGCAAACGCGTTGTCCATCCCGACCGTGCCACCTGGCTGCCCCATGATGATCGAGCGCCCGAATTGCGTCGGGAACACCCACTCGTGCAGACGATGACCGGCGTGGCCAAACGGGGCGTCGAACGTCAAGCCTTCGCCCGTCCCGAAACCGTCCAAGGAAACCGAAAAGTTGTGGACGCGAACCTGGGACATCAACGACCTCCGAGCTAGTGCTTGCAATCTGCAATCAGTCCGGAGCTAAGCTACTTCAAAGCACTTGCAGAGCGCAAGCACCGAAGGAACGCCCATGGACACTCGCCCACGCTCAGGATGCGCCATCAATGCCGCCGTCGAAGTGCTCGGCGACCCGTGGGCGATGCTCGTTCTGCGCGACATCATGTTTGGCAACCGCCGCCACTTCCGCGAGCTGACCGCAGGCTCCGAGGAGGGCATCGCCACCAACATCCTTGCAAGCCGCCTCAAACAACTCGTGGCTGCCGGTCTGCTCACCCGCGAGACTGCCAAGCGGGGCCAGCGGGCGGCCTATTCGCTCACGGAGTCAGGGATCCAAGTGCTTCCGGTCATGGTGGCGCTCGGAAATTGGGGTCTGGCGAATCGCACCGGGGAGCGCCGCTTGCGCATTCGTGCCGAACTGCTCCGCGCCGGGGGTCCCGACCTGGTCGGAGCGATGATCGACGAACTCCGCGAACTCCATCTTGGCGTTCCCCGCCCCGACCCGGACGCACCGCGGGCCACCGATCAGCTGCGGGCCGCCTACGAGGAAGCGCTCCTCGAGAGGACACCGAACGAGATGGTCGGGAGCTGAGCAGAGATGGCTTCGTCATCCTGCACGGAAGCCGATCCCCGGATACGAGAGGACGAGGCCCACTCGGTCATAGTCGAGCCGGCAGCGGAAATCGAACGCCGGCGCTTCATAGCCGAAGCTCGGACCATCGATTCGATCGTCCAGCCGGCAGTAAGACTGATCGAGGCGCTCGATGGCGTGATGTGTGACACGAACATAGGAAGCGGGTGCGGCCGCAGTCTCACCAGGGGCAAGGTCAAGGCGGTGGATTGGTAGCGCGTTGGTCATCGCCGAAGCTTCGAGATCAATGTCGAGGCAACCATCAAGATGTGATGCCTCTTCGCCGTCGATTAGCCAGCGACCGTCGCCGTCTGCCTCGATATGCAGCTCGATTGACGCCAGCGTTGACTTGGTGATGACCCGAACGAGCCGCGTCCTCCAGAGTGCATCCAACTCGATCTCGTAGGTCACGACCCAGGTGGCAGCGTCTTGGAATCCAGTCGAGGTCCCCTCGATCCGGAGGCCGTGCGTGTTGGGCCGAAAGTACGCGACCTCGAACCCAGAGCGGAGGCCCTGGTGGACCCAGCACGCAGTCGCAGGCAACTCATCGAAGGGCACCGATGGATTCTGCCAGTTGGCGAGTGACGTCCAGATCGCAATACGGATTGAGGCCGGACAATTTCGGGCAACGCTACTCGGCGTGTCGCCATGTCGGCGGTCCTGTTAGGTGGCTAAAGCCACCTTCCTAGAGCGGCCTCCTACCACCTCCAGATGGCGGGGCGGTGGAAGCCGACCGTCCCACTATCGGCGTACGGGGACGCCCACCCCAGGGTGGCTAGGTTCGCCTCGCCACGATTACATTTTGCTTAATCTCCGGCGCATCGTCCTTGAACTCAGTCACGGAGAATTGCGGTTGCCACTGACGCCGTGCATAGGCGAGTGGGATGCATGTCTCGCCATACGCATTTGAGGGAAGCATGTCGCCAGCTCCGGTTGCATCGCAGCAGTATTCGCCCGCGTCATATCTGGCCAGGGATCGTTCAGTATCCACGAAGGCACCGCGCGCACCCATGGTTGCGTAGTTCGCGAGCGAATCGAGGGTATCGGGGTCGTCGTCTCGCAGCCTGGCGCACTCAAGAATGAAGTCGCGCTCTCGTGTCGTGACGACGAGCGTGCCTCCTGGTCGGAGCAATCGAGCAAACTCCTCGATCCATTCCAGATGAACGGCCTCGGTCAGATGCGAGAAGACCGAGAAGGCAAAGATCAGATCCACCGAGGATCCGGGGAGGTCGATTGGCGGATGAAGATCGATTTGCTTGAAGGTTGCCCAACGATTCGTGGTTCTGGCTGCTTCGAGCACCTCTCCGAGTGGCTCCATTCCGAATAACTTGTCCTTCTCGAAATCCTTGATGAAGAAGCGGGTGATCCGCCCCCAGCCGCAACCGAAATCCAATGCAACTTTCGGTCGAGTGGGCGAGGCCGCCTGAGTGACAATCCGATAAAAGCTGAATGCCTCACGGAGCGTCCGCTCGCCGTGGCCTCCCGTGAATCGAACTTGAAGCTCATCGGGAGGCATTGAAGGAAGGTAGCCACGCAAGGACCGAAACGTCTCCGCGCCGTAGACGTTGAGCCAATACCACTCCGTAGCGGTCAGGGAGCGGAACAGCGTGTGCGGCGGGAGCGAAGTGGTCCTCGCGGCCAAAACGTAAGGCGCCGCAATAGCCGGCCGGAGCCACGTTCGTGCCCTTTGTATCCCCATGTTTGTTGCCCTCCCGGATTCATCCGATTCGCAAATGTGGCCCGTTGATTCTCCACGCTAGGCCAGCGAGAAAGAGCGGTCCCGAGGTCCATCGCGCCGGACGGGCCAGAGGGATCGTCTTTGGGACGTATTGACCAGCCCAGTCAGCCGCAGAGTGTCAGCGTCCCGCCGTACGGGGGCACCCTTTGCTGAGTGACACGGCTGGATACGAGTCGTCGAAGGTACGATTCCTTGGTGCGAACGGTGCGAAACCCGGAGTGGCAGTGCACTGCTCGCCGATGGGCAGCCCACGGTTCGGGCGGTCGGGGACAGGATCACTGTGGATATACGTGTCTCGCGGTCGGATCGACTACGCCTTCCTCGCAATGACAATCAGCTCCCGCTCACCTGCGCCGGGCGGTCGCCGATCCCAGTCACCGAAGACACTTTCGATCGAAAATCCTGATGAGATGAGCGATTGCCTGAACAACTGCTCGCTGCGGAACCGAAGGGCAAAGGGTGAAACGAACTCCTCATTGCTCTCTACGAGACGACGGTGGCCGATCGCAAACACGATATCGCCCTCAACTTTTGTGACCTCTGTCCAGGACTCGATCCGACCATAGGGAGAGTTCGGGATTGTCCGCTTGCGACCGGTCCAGTGTTCCCACTCCCGAGCTCGCGGGTCCCGGCTTTCAAAGGCCAGGTGTCCCCCTGGCCTAAGCGCTGCCCTCAGCCCAGTTAAGACCTCCAGCCACTCCGCATCCTTCAAGATGAACTGGGCGACGTGGCCGCTCATGATTACCAGGTCCGCGCCGGGCGCTCCCAGCTCCATGGCGTCCCCCTGAATCCAATGGACACGGTCCGCTCCTGGCTTGTTTTGGGCCACTTCGAGCATCAACGGAGAGGGATCGACTCCGATCATTCGATAGCCCCTGCTAGCGAATTCGAGCGTGATGATTCCCGTACCGCATCCGAGGTCGACAACCGTCTCAGCGCTGACCTCCTCAGCAACGCCGAGGTAAAAGTCAGGTTGGGATCCGGGCTCATACGAGTTGACCGCGTCATAGATCGTTACCTGGCGCGGATCGGTGAACTCGGGCACAGGCATCGCTATGTGAAGCCAAGAAGTCGTGCGAAGTGATCGAAGGACGGTGCGATCTCAATCCAGTGGTTGTCCCAGGACTTCCGCCGACCTTCCGGGCCTGACCGCACGATGTTCAACGCGAGCCGACAAACATTGGGGATCTTCGGACCGTTCTGGTAATCCAGAATGATGGGCTGATCGGCGCCATGACCGAAATCTCCGATTTCAATGATCAAATTCCGGTTGATCTCTTCGGGTGCGAAGAATCCTTCGGCAGGGCCTTTGAGATGCCAGGCACAGTGAGTGTGCTGCCGAGACGGAAGGAATGGAGGCGGAAAGAGACATAGCTTCGTTTCATTCGGGTGGATGAGTCGGATCCGCTCTATCGGAACCTTGGGCGGGCCGTACCGCTCCAGTAACTCCGTTCGGTGCTTCGGGCTCGCATCCGAAGCTGGGTACGCACTTTCGAAGTCCCGAGCTTGGTCCCACACAGCAGGCCATACCCCTCGCTGTACGAGTTCCAAGAGCAGTCCGGGAACGGGGAGGGTCCTATCGACCACGGGCAGAGATTACGTCCAGACGTCCCACCTGCCCGACGAACGGGGCAGTCCTCTCTGGATCACCAAGGAAAGACGAGAGGTAGCTCATTAGGCCCGTGAAGGCCCTACGGAGGAAGGTTCTGTCGGCGGGAGCCAGGGCCGCCATCGTGAGATCATCGAACAGTGCGGTCCTCGTGCGCTCCAGGCCGTCTCGAAAGGTGGGGGGTGCAACGTCGCATGTTGCGAGCGCGTTGTGAAGTCCGACCAACGATTTGCCGACCATGGCACCGTCTGCTTTGGCGTTCGGGTCGTGATCCAAGTGGCTCCAAAGAGTGACGACAAGTCCCGTCTCTCCATCTCGCATTGCTCCGGTCCCGGGCACTGGTCGTGCGACTGGTGCCCCTCTCAGGGCGAGCGCCGAGGCGACATGGTGCTCACGGATCAGGGCCCCGGCGCTGTCTCGGCGCGTTCCGACCTTGGCGAGGATTGGGGACGGCCTTAGCCAGACGACGGTGTGATTCGTTTCTTGAATCAGCAGTGGCTCTTCAACCCTCAGGCGGAGTTGATCTGCAATATTGATCGCAGCACGGCGTCCCGGCGTGGTGTCCCAAAGACTGACTTCCCGATCCTCATCCACCTTGCCAGTCTGTCTCGGTCGGGCCTCCAGCGGTCGCCCGTTCTGCCGCTGGGTGGCACCCCTTCCCGGCGTTCGGGGGCGGGTGGGAGATTCGTCTGGTATCCCGGGCTGTGTTTCTGACGGAGCCCGAATGGCCGCCTACCCGGGTCAGTGATGAGTGCGATGTGTTTCAAAACAGTGAATCATCGCTGCGGCATCACGGACACCCGCCTGGTCTGGCGTCAGCCGCCGATCGTGGAATCCGCCGCCACGCGGTCGAGATTTTTCGCGTCGGCCGACAAGAGGTAGCCAGCGGCAACATCGGTGGCAACAGCTCGATCCCACTTGTGTACAAACGCAGCGTGCGTCGGGTACAACTTGGCGAGCTTCGCGCTGCTGAACGGGACCGTCCTTCCAAACAGAACGCAGAATCCACCACCACCGGCTGGCACACCAGAAACCACGGCGATCGGCGCTTGCACTTGGGGAGTGCGCACTCCGCCGACGGCCTCGCCGTTTCTGTCAGCCACGAGTGTCGTCGAGCTTGCCATGTCGAGTCGTGGCGACTGCGGCGGGGGCTTTCCCGTGGCGACCCATCTGTTGAGTGCCACGACTGCGGCACGCAGCTCATAGGTGTGTGCACCGGCATTGAAGGGCGCTGGACACGCTATCCCGCCTGCCGACGTTGACGACACTGGATGGATCATCGTGTCAAACGTCGTGACATCGCCTTGCCCGTTTCCGGTATCTGTCATCGACGGCCCCAGTCCGTAGGAGTCATAGTGCGCCCCGCCCGCTATCTCCCACTCTCGAATGAACCGGGTCGGCGGCTGGCGTGCGCTTGCATAACCACCAACGATTAGGTCCGTCTCGGTCTCGAACATCATGACCGGGACGCGGAGATCCGTTCGAATGAAGGTGGGCTCCGGCGTATCGACACCCGTGAGGGGTCCGGCAAACTTTGCGCTGCTGTAGACGAAGTAGCCGTTGTAGATATCCCGTGATTGGGGCCCGAGCGCGTCAATGTACGTAACCAGCCGAATCGCTGACTGAGACTCGCCCAGTGCCAGCAAGCGGCTGGGTTGGAGCCCACTAAGCACTGTTGCCGCGTTGCGGTGGATAGCTGCGCCGGCCTGCTGGTAGATGCTGTAGGAAAAATCGTCGCCCGGGTGGTCGAGGGTGCCGTACCGAGTTGGATTGGAGTTCTTGATTCCATTGACGCCGATGCCTTGAGCGCTGACGCCGACGTAGACCATGCCGCTGCGGATCATCTGGACATGGTCGGTCAGCCACGCCGCTCCGGCGTCGGCGCCACCACTCACATTGAGCCATTCAGCCACAACTGTTCCGTCGAACCGCTTAGAGTTGATAGGGCGGTACACAACGATCCGAGTCTTGTACGGGGCCGTATGCGCGGTCGTCACGATCCATCGCCCGTCTCGGTTCAGGGGCGAAGCGCTCGTATAACTGCTCGCGGTGCCCGACAGAAAATACTCACTCTGTTCGTAGCCGACCTTTCGCAAATCGAAGCTGGTCGTGCCTGGCAAATCGATTCCAGATGCAGGCTCGACGGGCCCAGTCACAGCGACAGGGGGCACGCTCGATGGCACCAAGGAAAAGGACTTAGTCAGGGCAGCGGCGTCCGACGAGGATTGCGCAACTGAGAGCGAAGTGCCAAGACCCGCAAGCACCATCAGGATTCCGATCGTCGAGCCCTGCACCCCGCGGAGACTGAAAACCATGCCCCTTCTCACGACGACACCTCCCCGAGCGGCTCTGTCATCGCTCCTCAGAATGGATCGCCACACACTGCTGACACGTCGGGGGCGGGGGCGGGGGCGGGTCCATCGGCCTCTTCTTCTTTCGCCGAAGGATGCTCCCGCCGACGATGACGTTGAGCACTTTGTATCGATGCCGTCAGGGTAGCCCCGAAGTGCCGCAGGGTGGCGCCCACTCCCGACAGCGTACCGGAACACCCTCGACTAGGGCTGGTCCGCCCACTTTTGGAGTTGTACCTGAGCCATTGTGACTGGCTTTCCGACGATGATGACGCGGTCACCTTGGCGGGCGGTTCGAATGTAGCCTCCTCGAGGGGACGCTTGCTCTGCATTGAGGCTTTCAAGACCAAGGCGATCGCCCCAGTAGCACGCCAAGATGCAGTAGGCGGAGCCGGTGACGGGATCCTCGGGAATGCCTGCATTGGGCCCGAACACGCGACAGGTGAAGTCGATGCCGCTACGATCGCCCTTTGCGGTCACGATGGGAGTGCGGGTCCCGAGAGCAGAAATCATTCCTAGATCGGGACTCATGGACCTGAGCACCGCGGCGTCGCTGAGTTCAACGAGAGCGTCCGGGCCGCCAATGCCGTACCAGCACATGCCTGGCATTTCGAAACCCGACGGGATCGGTCGCTCTTGTGGCGGAAGCGCAGGGAAGTTCATTTCGATGAAGCCGTCGCGGATGTCGCATGTCAACACTCCGCTCTGGATGTGAAATCGGGAGTCTTTCCCGAAGATATGCGTTGGTCGCCAGGGTGGCATGACCACAGAGGTCCACCTCGGTCTTGGGAGTGGAACCATCGCATATGAAAGTCGCCGTCAGATCGCGCTGGGCAGTCCTCGACACCGGCCTGCCGGATCGACACCTCCACGGAATTCATTTTGCCCCCAGCGGCTACGGCCACTCCCGGCCTACGGGGGCAGGGACTACCACTCAATCTCTGGTCCAATCTTGCGTGGAACCTCGCTTGGCGGAGCCTCCGTGAATGCTGAACCGTTCCACCATCGGTAGTGGCCGAGCGGGTCCATTCGCCAGCCTGGTTCCTCGCGGTTTCTACGTGCCGTTGGTCGGAAGTGACGATAGATGGCAGTAGCCGCCCCGCCGACAGCTCCGATGGCGAAAAGGAGAACGGCACTGGTAATGCCGATCAGAGGCACCAGGAGGGAATAGAACACAACCAGGACGAGGAGCGAGACAATAAGGCGAATCCAGGTACGGGATATGTACCGTGATGTGTCGGTGTGCTGGAAAAATGCTTTTAACCCCGTCCGCCTGTCCATGCCCTAAGACATACCCGTTTCTGGCGGCGACATCCCCGACGGTGCGAGACGTGACTTTCTTGGGCATTTGGAGCTTCTGCTTACTGGCCCACCGTTCCGGCGTACGGAGGCACGGTCAGGGCAGTTAGTAGCGTTGCTGGAGTGACACGAGATGAGGCTCTGGCGGCATCCGATGCGCACGACTGGGAGCAGCGACGTGAGGCTGCCAGGGTCCTAGCGCGACACGCCGACGCTCTTCGGCCGCCCTCGGCAGACTTCTCCTAGACGGGCAAGTAGGCGGCGGGAACTGGGCCGTGGCCAACGAGGCTGCCAAGGCGTTGTTGGGGCGGAACGATCTGTATGGTGCCACGCTGGTTTTTGCCATTGTCGCCGTTGCCTCGGCCGAGACCAACGATCACTTGCTCTGGGAAGTCTCCTCGGCGGAAAATGAGGGCGTCATTCAGCTCGACCGCCTCGCCTCTGAGATTGAAGCAGGAGCGTCCGCCTGGGCGAAGGCAGGTCTAACGAAATACGGGCAATGGCGTAACCGCTCCTAGCTGACGTCCGCTTGCCTGTCGTACCGTTCCGGCGTACGGGGGCACTCAAAAACTAGGGCCGGAGCGCTACAGAGAAGCGGTCCCAAACGGCCGTATCGCCCTTGGTCGTTCCGTGTGGACACTGGACCCCGAACTGGGCTCTCAGCTCCCCGTGCGTCCTCTTGTGGACCGATCTTGGGCGCTTCCGCTGGTTCATCCCGGTCGGGGTCGAAATTGCAGTCTGCCCTGCACTCAGTCTTGCGACAGACCGTTATTGCGAGGGTACGAGGCAGTCGGGGCCTGTACCGGACCCAGGAACCTCACCATTTCCTTCCCCTCGCCGTTCGTCGCCATCGTCATCGCTCGACCATCGTCGGAGCGGTCCTCGGGGTGCGTGGCGCCTTGCTTGGAGGGCGGATGAGGTTCCTTTGCTCCGAGGGCGGGCGCCCCGTCGCGTCGGTGGGGGCATGCCCACCCAGGAGGCTTGAGAATTCAGTACTGAGTACTGAGGCGCATTGAGGTTGGACGCCTTACCCTGAATTTTGCCCCAGAATCGTTCGCGCTGACGGCATGGGGACCTGGGAACGAACGAAAGGACGCACGGTGAAAATCGGATCCGTCATGGGCCTCATCAGCACAGGGACCCTTGTCATTGCGGGAGCACTTGCACTTCTTGGTGGACCGGCGGAGGCATCGGCCCCTCCGCGTTGGGGGCCGATGCCGTACACGTGCACCGGTGGGGATTTCGCTTCGGGGAACCTCACATCTATCCCCTCGGGGACGTACGCCAGCATCACGGTGAAGGGCGCGTGCGCCCCAGCGCCCAACGCCGTCATCAACGTGTTCGGCAACGTCAATGTTGCCCCTGGTGCGGTGCTCGACGCGCAAAGCGCGCCGTCGACGATCACCGTCGGACACGACGTTCTGGCCGCTCCGGGCGCGATTCTCGGCCTGGGCTGCCTACCGAATCCGGTGGGACATATGACGGGACATCCGTGCACGGTCGACCCGACCGAAAGCTCAAACATCACCGTCAATGGAAACGTCATCGCCTGGGGAGCGAATACCGTTCTACTGAACGGGATCACGGTCAGGGCGAATGTGACGCTGATCGGAGGAGGCGAGCAAGCCGGGAACCCCTGGCCGATCAAGAACAACACGATCGGTGGCAGCCTCGTGGTATACGGGGTCACTCCCGAATGGCTCGGTGTGCTCCTTAATAATGTCGGTGGCAACGTCTTCCTGACCAACATCACCGCCGCGACAGGGGAAACGATGAATGTCGGAGCCAACACGATCAGGTGGAACCTCGGCTGCTGGGGCCTCGCCCCCGCCGTGTCCTCAGGGTTCGGCGCAGCCAACGTCGTCGGGGGCCACACGCTCGGCCAGTGCGCGAATCTGCAGCCAAGCGCCTCCTGACCTCGTAACATCCCGTCCGTTCGCCATCTCTGGGCTCCTGTGGTGGCGGACGGGCGGCGGTGAACGACCAACAGCCGTCGCTCGGAGTCGAAGACACAGCGTGAAATGCTGCAAAGCTCTCGGTCCGCAGTTCTCACATAACCGGCGAACGAGGACACCCGGTCTAAAGCTCATGCAGCGGTGATCCAGCGCAGGACATTGTCACCGTCAAAGGACCGTAGAAGGCCGAGGGTCGGAAGACTCATCGGAGTAGCCTTGTTCCGTGTTCGCCGGGAGCGGCTCCAAGCCTCCAAGTTCGTCCGACATGCCTCGAAAACGTTACGGAATGTGGGCGATCTTCGGCGTTGTGGTTATAGCAGTTGTTGCGATCCTCGTTGCGGTGAGTTACTCGTACATCCAAGACTCAACTCCATCGAGGCAAGCTGGCAACGTCGTCGCGAACCAGGCGAAGGTGGTATCGACCGCAATCGGAAACAGCCTCCAGTACGACTCCGCTTCAGCACTGGCATGGGAAGCCGCCGGCGCCAGCCGAAGCAACGGCCCAGTCAGCGAACAAGTCCTGGTGGCTCGCGGCAGTGTTCGCCGTGGTGGTGCCATTCTGGTGATCCGCTTCACGGCAACTGTTCAAGGCGATGAGTCTCAGGGGACTGCGACCGTTACTCGCTGCTATGAGTACCACGTCGACTTGAGCGTTCACGCGCCAACCCCGCAAGAAGTGATTTGCCCGAACAGTTCGCCCATCACCCTTACAACAGGCCCGACCACATCAATGCCAGAGTGATCTTTTCGGCGTCACCCTTCCCCACTTGTCTCGGAGTGTCCCACCCTCCCGGCGTACGGGGGCACGCATCATTCGGATGCTTTCGCTGATTGTCGAGAGAGTGAGCCGGTGACAAGATCAGTGCGCATATCGGCTCGGGTGATCGTCGTTGACGACGTCGGCTGCGTTCTGCTCGTCCGCACCCTCGACAAGCTCGACAGCAAGCCGGCATTCTGGATCACGCCAGGCGGAGCGCTTGAAGACGATGAGTCACTTCGAGAGGCGGCGGCTCGTGAGCTTCGTGAAGAGACTGGGTTGGCAACAACGCCGGATCGGCTCGGACCGCCACTTGCCCTGAGCAGGGGCAAGTGGATCTATCGAGGTACTCCGTCGCAGTCGCAGGATTGGTATTTTGGACTGCGAACACAACGTTTTGTGCCAAGCACAGATGGCTACACGGAACTGGAAGGAGACGTCCTTGGCACCTGGCATTGGTGGACGCCCGAAGAGCTTGCGTCACCATCTGAGATTGTTATACCTAAGAATCTTCCCGCGGTCGTCAGCATGATCCTTCAGGAGACACCTGTCCACAGCAGTCCCGTGATACTTCCCTGGACCTCAGTCTGACTTGTGCGAAAGGTAGTTCTGACAACCGACGTACTGGGCACGGGGAAGTGTCCTCGTGGTGGCTACAGTTTGGGTGGTGGAAGCCAATCCGAAGGGCTACAACTTCCCGGTGCATGTGACAAAGGGTCACGAGCATGAGGCGATCGAGGTTCAACGGCGCAAAAGGCCGAGTCGGGTTGGCAAGTTCGTCCTCAAGTTACTGGGCTTCAAGGGCGAAGTTGGCTCCGACTACGTCGATTAGCGAGAGTTCGCCTTCGCTGATCAGGTGACGCCGAAAACCGGCGTGGAGGCACCCGAGGACAGATCTAAGCGTGCGGCAGGTCACCCCCAGTTGCGCCGTCAGCTCTGCCGTTGAGCTTTCGGCGGGTGGCGGAGGGGACCTGTTGGCGCTCGAAGGGTTGGGCTTTGGTGCTTCCCACCGCCCGCAGGTGAGCAGGCTGACTCGTCGGAGATCGAAATCGACAGCGGTGGGTCAGTCTCGAAGCGAGTGACCGTCGACGGTCACCTCGGTGCGGTCCGGGTAGAAACACAACATCCCTCTCACTTCGGCAGCCTGAGCCGTCGGCGTCTCGTAGCTCCACACGATGCCGTCGTGGATCTCTCCGTCGATGTCGAGAGACCAATATGACGCCTCACCCTTGAATGGACAGTTGGTATGGAATGTCGTGGGTCTCAGGAGATCCGTCCGCACATCGTCCGGCGGCAGGTAATAGCGGGAGGGCAGCCCGGTCTCGTCGAGCTTCATCGCCTGGTCTGTGGTGGCGAGTAGCTGGCCGCCAAACCGGACTTCCACATGAGCGGCGATTGGGACGATGTTGATGGTATGGCCAGGCGTCATGACGCCACAAGGCTACCGGTGGGTCGCTCCCCCATGTGACGTCCACGACCGGCGTACTGGGACGCGTCGAGAGCTTCAGTCGGGATCGAGCTAGGCGCAGGCTTTGCGGGCAAGCCGCGGACTTGGGTGCGATGACACCGTAATACGACGATCAGGCGGCCACTGGCCATTGAGGGCGAACCTGATCTGAATGCCCGCTCAACAGGGCTGGCCCATCCGCTGGACGCGACTGGTCGTCGGGTACCGTCGTCGCCGTGAGTCGCACGCCCGATCCTTGGGCCGATGTCGTGGCTGACCCTCGACAGAGAGCTCGTGCTGAGGCCAATCGGCACCCGGAGGTTGACGCGGTGGCAGGGTTGAGCGTGGTCCACCGGGCCTCGGGATTCACCGGTCGGGTGGTGGGGCAGCGCGGCAACGCAGTGACGCTGCGATCCAAGTCCGGTCAGATGCGGATGTTCAATTTGTTGCCGGGGGCTTTCGCCGCTGGCGGGCGGGTGGCAACCCTGGTCCCGCCGCGAGTCGTATCCACCAGCGCGTCACGCACCGCATCCGGTTCGGTGGCTGTCGGCGTCCATCAGGCCCGGGTTGCTCGGGCCAGCCGAATCCTTGTCGAGGGGATCCACGACGCCTTGCTGATCGAGCGGGTTTGGGGCGACGACCTCCGAGTGGAGGGGGTTGTGGTCGAGCGTCTGGACGGGATCGACCATCTGGCCGCCGAGATAGCGGCCTTCGGGCCGGCACCAGGCCGCCGCCTGGGCGTCTTGGTCGACCACCTCGTTCCCGGCACCAAGGAGAGCCGCCTGGCCGAGGAAGTGGCGCATCCCCATGTCCTGGTGACCGGCACCCCCTTTGTCGACGTGTGGCAGGCGGTCCAGCCGGCGGTGGCGGGGCTGACTTCCTGGCCGACCGTCCCCAAGGGCCAGGACTGGAAGACCGGCATATGCCGAGCGCTGGGCGAGCCCGATCCGGCCACCTGCTGGCGGCGGATTTTCGGATCGGTGCACAGCTACGCCGACTTGGAGCCCGCGCTGGTCGGCGCGGTTGAGCAGCTCATCGACTTCGTCACCGAGCCTCTTTCCGCCGACTCTGATTGATCCCTTGGCGGCTCCAGGTTGAGACTGCGTTCTTTGATCTCTTTCAGTCCCAACGGGTCAGCTGGGTCGACCTTGGGCCGCCGAGCACAGCAAGTGAGCGACGCGTGGCGGCCGCCGCCGCCGCCGATCCGGCGTAATGGGACAGGTCAGAGGTGGCGGTGTAGCGTCAACGAAGCGTCGCGGTCGTGAGGGTGGCGACGAGCGGCCTCGTTACGACACCACCGAAATCGCTCCGGATGAAGGACTCCATCTCGTCGAGCAGCCCAACTCGCTCTGACTGCTCCATCATCTGAGTGGCCGAGTACGAGAGCATCAGGTTCCGGTAGTCCGAGGCACTGTATGTCTGGTCCCAGTCAAAGCGGTGAACTTCGACGCAATCGAATCGAGGATCCGAGTCCAGTAGCGCTCGGATCCTCGGATCGACGCTTCCACGAGCGGGTGCGTGGGGTCCAGTGTGACCCTGGCCATGTCGTTCGTAGATCGGCTGAGCCGCAGCGAAGAAACCGTTGTCCTGTGGCGAGTCGACTTGGATCAAATCGACGATCGCCACGATGCCCCCTGGTCGCAGAATCGCAGCGGGTCGATCCGTCTGCGCCCGCAGGGAGACCCAGTGGTAGGCGGTAGCGGAGAACACTGCGTCAGCCAATCTGGCAGTGATCTCCATCACCTCGAAGTCACCGACGTGGACATTTAGCCGATCTGAAGCAAGGTTCGAACGCAACTTGGCGGCTGTGGCCGGACCAATCTCTATGGCGAGCACCGATGCACCTCGGGCAAGGAGGTCCTTCGTGGCTTGGCCCGTGCCCGGACCCACTTCAACGATTTCGGGCTGGGACGGCAGCATCTGAAACAGCAGGTCGAAGAGTCCAGCGGGATACGAAGGCCGCACCTTGTCGTAGATGTCCGCCACTTCGTTGAACGAGAGCCTGATGTCGTCTGGCCGCCCCACCCTCCTATTCTGACTGAGGCCCGAGAACCTTGGAAGCGTCCCATTGTCCCGGCGTATCGGGGCAGGGTTGCAAAACGGCGGACTAAAGCTTGACTGAAATTGTCGAGAAGAGACTCGAGGCTGTGAGCGTCGAGACCAATGCCTGCGCATTTGCCGCAGCGCCCATGATGGTGATGTCAAATGTCTCCAATCCTGGAGCAGGAACATTCGGATCTGAGAAGACCCTGTTCACATTTGCCAAGACGCTCGAGAGCTCCGTCTGAGTTGTCGACGGCTTCGTGACGGCCTCAATGATGTGGTACGTGCTTACCCAGTTCGGGACGACATCTCCTTCCACAACACTGATTGGCGCGACAGGGTCGAACCACTGGGCGGTCACTCCATATCCACCTCCTTGGCTGTCAATGGGGGCCGAAGGACTCCCGATGAAGTCTTGGGCCGCTGAGATCAAGACTGGAAAGTTCAGGTTGCGTGCTTCGAGGACCGCCCCGCTCTGTGAGTCCAGGATCACCGTGGGGGGCGACGACGTCGATGACACGCCACCCTTGGGGTTGGTTGTCACATCCAATTGCCCGGTAAACGCAAGTCCCGATTCGCCGGCGTGACTGCTCATGGTCCCAAGTGAGATGACCCCGGGCACAAGTGCCATGGTCATCAACATTTCCTGCCCAAAACCAGACCACTGTCCCCTCGCTGGACTGACCAGGAGTACTGCCAATCGCTCGAAGGCCGCTCGATTGACCGGTTCTCCCAACGCGTATTGATCGATGGACTCGATGCCCGTTGTACCGGCTTGGAGTTCTGCGGCGAATGTCGCCGGGTCGTGCGTGATGCTCGATACATCAATCGGAGCCACCGACAATCCCACCCCGTTGGGCGCCCCGGCTCCCGCCGAGCAGTCTGTGGCTGGCTGGTTCGTTGGCGTATCGATCAGCCCAAGAGCGCTCCATGCCTGCGCGTCGGGGGCATCAGGGAAAGTGGCCGAACCGAACTGCTGAGAAGTGCAAGTCGCTCCTGTTGCATTTGACCATTCCCCGAGAGTGACCGGGATCGATGCTTGGACTTGGGATGTCGGCGTGCCTCCAGGTGATGAAGCACCACTGCTCACAGTGGCGGACAGAACTCCGTGGGCCTGGTACTGATACCACTCGCCCGAGCGCAAGGGAGGAACGGGCTGGACGACGTCTGCAAGTCGGGCGATCTCCGCCGCTGCCGCTTCAGGGGACGTGCCGTTGGAAGTGGGAAACACCTGGAGGATCAAAACGGCGGCGACAGCGGCCGCTCCTGCCGCCGTGACGCCGAAAGTCCAACGGGTCCGTCGGAATTCCGCCTAGGGGTGATTGCGCAATCGACTGCAGACCACTTGGACGGTCCAGTCCGATCTCAAGAGTGATTGCGTCTTCGAGCATCGACCGGGCCATGCCGAGATCATCTGACGAGAGGCCGCCTCCGCTCATGTAGTCGTGCACAAGATCGATTTCAGTGCTCTTGCATTCCCTCCGTAGTTGCGGACGCACGATCCGTCGGCGACTCTCCTTCTAGGTATTGCCCGGAGCTACCAAGCAGTTCCCGTAATCGGCTTCGACTTCGGGACAAGCGGGAGCGGACGGTGCCGACGGGCAATTCCCAGGGCGGTTGCAGTCTCTTCGTAAGTGAACTCGGGACCAGCCACGAGAAGCAGGACGTCAAGATGCCCCTCATCCATCTCCGCGAGCGCTTGTGCTATCGGACCCTCTTGAGACGAGAAGAACACCGATGCCGTCACCTTGTCGCTGTGGTCTTCGGTGACGACGGCGCTCGGAGCAGCGACGTCTCTTGTCTGTCTCCGCCCTTCGGATCGCCAATAGTGGTGTGCCAGATTGTAGCTATCCCGAACAGCCATGGTCGGGCGTCTGCACGGCTGAGGTCATAGGTACCCCGTTGGCGAAAGGCCGTCGCAAAGGTCTCGCCTACCAGATCCTCCGCGTCTTGTCGGCCGACCCGCTTCACGAGGTAGCGGTGAACGGGAGCTGCATGACGTTGAAAGAGGACAGTGAACGCCTGCGGGTCCAGCAACGAGGCCTCAATATGTTCTGAGTCCGTTCCCACAGTCGGATCAGCGTGGCCCATCAACTGAGTATTGCCCGCAAGTGTGAAACGAGTTCCGCATCGTGTTCCGGGCATCACGCACAACCGAGAGTTGCTGTTGCGCCCAGTCCCGGCGTTCGGGGACGCTTTCGGCGACGGCAAGACCCCATCAGTGGCAGTGATCCGGAGGGGGCGCTGCACCCGCGTCCGCCGCTCCCAGATCGTCTGAGTACCCGGCTTCGAGCCGTGGCCATTGCGAGGTGGGACGACCGCCCGGCCACTCCCACAGGGGCGGCCACTCCGGAGCCCCGCCCAGGGTCCGGGTCGCGTGCCCGCGCCGTGGCCAGCCCGCCGGCGAGTCCTCCCAGTCCTCCTGCCTGCCGAACACGGTGAGGTCCATGAGCGCGTAGCTGTAGTCCAGCACCTCGGCTCCACGGCGCTTGGTCCAGTACGTCTCGAAGACCCGGTCGCCATCGCGCAGGTAGCACACCAGGTGGAACAGACCGTGCTCGCGGCCGACGAGGAGCGTGTCAAGTGAGGGCTGGGCCGAGTACCACGGCATGTCCCAGCCCATGAAGGTGCGGTAGCGGAGGCTCTCGTCGTATGACGTCTGCGCATCGCCAGGGCCGTAGGCGGTGTTCCGCCCCTGGCACAGCACTGCGAAGGTGATGTCGCGAGAGTGCAGGTACGCAAGCTCACCCACGTGACTCATCACCCACGTGCAGCCTTCGCACTGCTCGGCCGCAGGTCGGCCCGGCCACCACATGAAGTAGTAGGCAATGAGCTGACGCCGGCCTTCGAACGCGTCGAGCAACGTCACTGGGCCGTGCGGCCCGAGCAGCGGGCTGTCTGCGGCGACCTCGACCATCGGCAGCCGGCGGCGGGCGGCGGCGATCGCGTCCCCTTCACGGGTGTGTGCCTTCTCCCTCGCCCGCAGCACCTCCAGTTGCTCGTGGAACGTCGAGCGGTCGACCACCGTTGGTAGAGGTCTGCTCTCATCCTGGGACATCGGCACCTCCCTCTAATCGCCTCCTCGCGGCTATGGGTCGGTACCCACCACGGTAGCGACGATCGCGATGTCGCACGAGCAGAGTCTCGCCGATCCTGACCACAATCCCCGAATGCCGACCGAGGCGGGATAGCCGATTGCCACCATCGGGGCACTCGTCACACCCCCTACATGCTTGGCATGCAACGCTCCCCAACCGTCGAACTCCCAGTCCACCTGGAACCCCACTGCGACCATCCACCGCACCCATTGGTCGAGGATCGACTGGGAGACCTGGGTACTCTGAGGCGTTCCCCTAACGGCCCATTGTTTCTTCCGCAGGAGACCCCTACCGTCCAGCTCGACTTGAACCCCGTATTCGGTCTCGTGGCCGATGAAATGCTGCGAGGGCCGTCGCTTGGGAGTCTCCCGGCGCCTGAAATTGAAGATCCCAAGCGAAGTTCTGAACCCTTATTGACACCACGGCCTTGGAAAGCTGCCCAGGTTGCCCGGTTCATCTCCAGCTGATTGGCGAGGACGTGCGCCATGCGCTCGTTGTCGGACACCGCTAACACGAGTCGGCTCGCCGCAGATAGCATTCACCACGTACCTTCACGGCGGTAGGAGGCACCTTCGATCCGAATGGTCGCGGCACTTATGGGGCACCTCATGCGGGTACCAATGTTCTCCCCGCATGAGGTGCATGGGGGGTGTACGGTGCCCCATCGGGGGTCCTGACCACAGGGTCCATGTCATTGACGACGCCATGGCACGACGCCGCCAAGAAAGGGCGACGTCATGGCTACCGACATCGTTGAGGCAGGGACCTCACAGGCGCCCACGCTGGCCGCACCAGGCTGGGAGCGGTATGCCTGGCTGGCCGGGATCTTCTTCGTTCTTGCCGTCCTGGTGGAGTCCGCGATCGGGCTCGGGGTCGGCATCAATCAGAACGACTCGGCCTCCAAGATCGCGAATACGCTCGCCGATCACCGGAACCGGCTGGTGGTGGTCGAGGGCTTCTGCGTCGTCTACGCCGCCATGTTACCGATCTACCTGTGGAAGCTGTATGAGCGATTCCTACACGCCGATGGCGAGGGCTCTCGTGCCCTCGGCTCCTTGATGCTGGTCGGGGGCATGCTGTTCGTCGCCCTTCACGCGTTCAGCGACATCGGGGTCTACGGCGTGCTCGACGGGAAGCTGGCGGTGTTCGGTGCGCACCACGACCGCAGTGTCTCCTACACGCTGTACCTGTTGACCTACGCCGTGGACAGCGTCGCGGACGTCTTCGGCAGCCTCTTTGCGCTCGCAGCCGGGGTGCTCGTGTTCAGGAGTGGAGTCTTTCCGCGGTGGCTTGGGTGGGTCTCGATCCTCGCAGCGCCCCTGGCTCTTTCTGCAGGCCTTCGGTCTCGGCGGCGTGATCGCATCGTTTGGCCTGGTTCTCGACCTCATCGGATTCGTGCTGCTTCTCGTCTTCGTCCTGATCACCAGCATCGTGGCGCTCAGGAGCGAGTGATCGGTTGGCGGCCCCGGTAGAACCACGGGTCCGGCTAAGACGCCGGACGGTCGAGCACCTGGGCAACGGTTCGAGGCGTCCCACTTCGACGGTGGACCGAGAAAATGGGGCATGCCACTCGTGCGTACTATGGCCCCCCGTTCCCGGCCTAGCCGGCAATTTCAGTCTCGGCGCTCCGGAGGTGTAGGCAAGTTCTGCACCCGCAACTGCCCACGTGCGATCAGTTTGCCGTCGTGTTCTCTTTCGATTTCGACGAGCCAAATCTGTTGCGTCCGACCAGCGAGGATGGGCGTGCCGATTGCCCGCACCGGTCCGGCCCGATGGGGACGGAGGAAATCGGTGGAGTTCGCCACACCGACGACGGCCATGCTGCCTGTGATCTCGTGGGCGGCGGCCGCGGCCCCATGACTGCCGACGGACTCGACTATCGAGGCCCACACACCACCGTGAACGATGCCGTACGCCTGCTGATGGCGTTCATCGATGTCGACATATCCCACGACTCGCGTTGGAGTCATCTCCTCGATTCTGAGCCCTAACGCGCTGTCCCAGCCTGGCTGCGGTTCCACCCAATGCCTCTCTCTTCTCTTGCGTGGCGCAATGGTAGGAGAAACCGGATGCCGCCACGTGCAGAACTCTTGCCGGCGAACAGAGGCATCCCGAAGGATCCTCTAGCTCGGATGCTGCGCTTCGAACTCACTGACCCGGGCCAGCATCAGTACCTTGATGAGTTCGATCGGCAGCTCCCGCTTGTAGGGCAGTTTGAGGAATCCTTCGCCGAACTCATAGCCTGCCTCCGCGACCACGGCCTTCTGGGTGGCGAAGAACTCCGGCGAAAATCGTAACGAGCAGTGGTGTTTGAAGTTCTGCAGCATCCACTGGTTCGTGTTCTCTCCGCGCACGTAGACCGGAAGGTTCCATTTCAGCACCTCTCGCGCCTCCGGATCGACTTCCGCGCTCAGCGTACGGAGGGACTCGAGGTGCGGTCGCTGCACATCCTCGAGCTGGGCGAAATAGTCATCGACACTTGACCGCTTCGGCATCGGCATGGGGCTCAACCTATCGCCGAGCACCGGATCATCCCACCGTCCCGCCGAAACGGGGCGATTCCGTCGTACCGGAGCAGTCAGTTTCCGTGGGCGAAGGCCTCCGGATAGGAGTAGGTCGAGATTTCCAGAGCGGCGTCGACGTCGCGGTAGGTCTTGAGCTCAATGACGTTGCCGCTGGGGTCGGCGATCTTGGCCTTGGTCTGCTCGGTGGGTTGCCCTTCGTTGTCGGTGGAGACCGGGACCAGCCACTCGACGCCGCTCGAGACCAGGCGGGCGATCGCCGCGTCGAACTCATCGCGTCCGAGCGTGACGCCGAAGTGGCGTGAGCTCTCCGTAGTGGCGGAGGCGACCTCGTGCGGCCGGTCCTGCAGCGTGACCTGCATACCGAAAAACCAGACGTCGGCGAATCCGGCGCGGGCACGTGCCGCCTGGCAGCCGAGCGTGTGCACGTAGAACTCGCGTGCCTCCTCGACGTCACGCACGGGGATGGACAGATGGAGGATGGGCTGCACGGCACGAGCCTAGGGCTGCCCCGGCCAGGCCGCTCAGGCGCGCCCGGCCCCGAAGAGGACGCACTTGGCCATGGAGAGCGGCGCCGCCCGCTGGCCGGGCTCGGCGGCGAACCCCCGGCAGACCGACAGGGAACTGCCGGTGGCGGCCGAGGTCGTTGCCTCTCCGGGGTCCAGCTTCCACACCCAGGCGCCGTGTACGAAGGCCGGCGCGACCCCGAGCACCATGGTGAAGAACCCCGAGGCGTAGACCGGGTCCCGACTGGCGCCCGTGACCACCACCTCGTCCACCTGCCAGTCGCCCAGCGCGCGCCGCACGGTCGCCAGCTGGAGCGCGGTCCCTGTGGGCAGGGGCGTCCCGCTCAGCGTCAGGTTGGTCAGGATGCGGCGGGCCGACCCCGGTGGGCCCGATCCGACCGGGCCGCCCAGAGCGTCGGGGGTCTTGAGCGCGGCGCCGGCCAGGCGGAAGCGCATGTCCTCATTGGCCTGCCACAACATCGGCGCGGCCGATCCCGAGACGGCAAAGGGGATGGTGAGCAGCACCGGGCGCGTCGGTGTCGCCTCGCGCAGGTAGGCCGGCGTCCGGATCGGCACCACGCGCAGCGGGGAGTCGAACGTCATGAACACCGGCACCAGCGCGACGGCACCGACGGTGGCGGTGGCGACGCCGGTCAAGAGGGCGCGTTGACCCGTCATCCACGACGTCGGCCGCCCGCGCGCCTCGTGCAGCGCGTCGAGCCCGACGGCGATCAAGAAGGCCAGGAACAGGGTGAGAAGCGGCACGAACTGATCCGGCAGGATCTCCTTGAGCACCGGCAATGTCGAAAGCTCCTTCCAGGGCAGCCACGGGTGTCCCAGCCACGTCGGCCCGCTGAGCAGGTAGGCGCCCAACGTGAGCCAGAACGTCGCGCCCGCCAGGAGGAAGAGCAACCAGGTGAGCGGACGGCGGCGGCCGGCGACCAGCGCGCCGACGGAAACCAGGGCCACACCCCACCCGACGTAATCGGGCGGCGGCCCGTTCCGGCCCAGGTACCCGCCGAAGCGCTGGTACTCGTTGGCCGCGGCTCCGTACGCGCCCGGGACGAGCAGACCCGAGAGCGGGACTCCCGCAATCGGTGCCAGCGCGAACAACGTGCCGGACACCGCCTGAGGCCCCGACAACCCGTACCACGCCGGGTACACCAGCAGTACCACGGTCACACCGGCAGCGAGCCCCAGGGCGGGGAGCGCGTGACCGGCGCGCGGGCGGAGCTGACGCCAGCCGACCAGCATGACCACCACCACGCCGACGGCGCCCAGAAGCAGGCACATCACGAGGATCTCGGGCGAGACGAAGAACTGTGCGACCAGCAACGCGGCCAGGAGGAGGCCGTCTCGTCGTACCGAGTGCTCCTGGCGGATCACGATCTCGTGCAGCGTGGTGAACAGAAAGGGCGGGATCACCAGGACCGTCACCGACACGTGGCCGAAGGCGATCGACGTGACGATGGCTGACGAATAGCCGTACACCAGCGCCGCGGGGATGGCGCCCGCCTTCCACCTGACGAGAGGGCGAATCGCCGCAAAACAGGCCCACGCGCTGAGAGCCGGTGCGAGCGTCGAGCGCGACGTTGGTGGCGGCGACCGGACCGAAGAGCCAGGTGACGGGAGCCAGCACGACGCCGACGAGCGGTCCCGAGGTGTTCGAGAGCAGGTTGGCGCCGTGCGGGACATTGACGGCACCCGAGAAGAACACGCTGTGCACGTGGGTGATGGCCCAGGCCGGCCAGGCCATGAACCAGACCTCCTGCGCCGGATCGCCGCACCCACAGGTCAGCGACGAAGAAGGGTGGCCGGACCAGACGTGCCACCACAGGAGAACGGCGGGAACGGTGAAACAGGCAAGGGCCAGGAGGTGGAAACCGGCGGTCCGCACCGCCCTCTGCGCCGGCCCGGGAGCTCCGTGCCGGACGCCGCGGCCCGCTACGGGCCGTCGCACCGGTCTGCGGCACAGCGTCGCTCCGGCCGGGCTCGCCAGAGCTGGTGTCGTGCACCGGGTGCGTCGACACGTCCATCCCACTCGTCACTGCCGCCGAGCGTACTGCCGGCCCCTTCGTCAACGAGGTCCGACCCGGCGCGTTCGTATGATCGAGGACGTGCCCGTCCACCGCCGTTGCGTCGTCGTCGGCGCGGGGCTTCTCGGCCTCGCCGCCGCCTGGGCCCTGAGCCGGCGGGGCTGGAGCGTCCAGGTCCTGGAGGCGGCCGGGAGGGTGGGCCACGAGCGGTCAGGCTCCAAGGGCGACGCCCGCATCTTCCGCCTCGGCTACCCCGAGCCGCACTACGTGGAGATGGCCGTCCTGGCCCGCCGGCGCTGGCACGACCTCGAGGCCGCGACGGGTCGACGCCTGCTCCACGTGACCGGCCAGGTGACGTTGGGCGACGCGGCGACGCTGCGCGGTATCGCCGGCGCCCTCGCGGCCGCCGGTGCACCCGTTGCGCAGGTCCCGGGGAGCACGGCGTCACGGCGCTACCCCGGGATCGTCGCGTCGGGGCCGGTCCTCGTCGAACCCGACTCCGGCGTCCTGGCTGCCGAGGAATGCCTGCGTGCGCTCCGCCAGGCCGGCGGCTTCGAGGTCCGCACCGGCTGCCGCGTGACGTCGCTGCACGAGTCCTCGGGGTCGGTCACCGTGGGGATCGGGGAGGGTCGCGCCGTGGCGGCCGACGTCGTCGTCGACTGCGCCGGCCCGGCCGCCCTCGGGCTCCTCGGTGTCGCCACCGCGGCCCGAGCGGCCCCGTCGGTCCCCCAGGTGGCCTACTTCGCCGCACGACACGGCGGCGACATCGTCGCGCCCATCTTCATTGAGTGGGGGGACGACATGCTCTACGGCCTGCCGGTCCGCGGTGACGGTCCGCACGCCGGCACCTACAAGGTGTCCCACCACACGCCGGGATCGGCGCTGCGCGCCTTCGATCCGACGGACCCGGCCCCGCTCGCCGGCGACGACCCGGCGCAGCTGGCGCTCGTGCAGGACGCGGTGGCGCGCCTCCTCCCGTCGCTCAACGCGCAGCCCGTGGCCACGGAGCGGTGCGTCTACGACAACTCCCCCGATGCCGACTTCGTTCTCGACCGGGTCGGGCGGATCGTCGTGGGGTGCGGCACCAGCGGGCACGCCTTCAAATTCGGCCCGCTCCTCGGTGAGCTCCTGGCCGACCTGGCCGAGGAGAAGGAACCGGAGATCGACCTGGGCCGATTCAGCCTGCACCGGGGCGGGCCGCCGGCCGGCGGGCCGCGCCCTTGGTCCCATTAGGTTGCGCTCGTGCCCCGCTACGTCGCCCTCCTCCGAAGTGTCAACGTCGCCGGCCACGGGCGCATCGCCATGGACGAGCTCCGGGCCTCCTTCGATGCTTTGGGCCACACCGATGTGACCACGTACATCCAGACGGGGAACGTCCTCTTCACGACCGGGTCCAGGGGCGAGTCAGCGCTCGCCGCCGCCATTGAGCAGCGCCTGGCCGAAGATTTCGGGGACTCGCCCGCCGTGCTCCTGCGCAGCGTCGCAGACCTCCGGCGCGTGGGTGCGTCGAGCCCCTACGCCAAGGCGGGCGCCGACAAGGCGCGCCACCACGTGACGTTCCTGGCGACTGCACCGTCGAAGGCCGCCCTCGCTGCGCTTCGCCTCCCACCCAGCGGCCGCGACGAGCTCGTCGTCGACGGCAAGGAGGTCTACGTCCACACACCCGACGGCTACGCCAACACCAAGTACACGGGCACCTTCCTGGAGCGCCGGCTCGGCGTCGTCAGCACGACGAGGAACTGGAACACGGTGACCAAGCTCTGCGCATTGGCGGACCGTTAGCGCAGCGTGGCGGGGAGGGGTGCACGGACCCACGCGGCTGTCGAACTACATGGCGTAAATGCTACGGATCACCTCGGAAATGGTCGTGGTGTCCTGGACCACCAGGTTGAGCGCTTCGTCGCGCAGCGAGCGCATGCCCTGCTTCTGCGCCTGCCGGCGCAGCTCGTCCTGCGTTGCCCAGCCCACGATGAGACGCTTGATCTCCGGCGTCATCTGGAGCAGCTCGTAGACGCCGATGCGGTCGAGGTAGCCGGTGTGCCCGCAGTAGTTGCACCCCGCGCCGATGACGAAGTCGGTCTTGGGCGGGCCGCCGCTCTCCTCGTAGAAGGCGAGCTCTTCCTTGGTCGGCGTGTACGAGGTCTTGCACGACGGGCAGATACGCCGCACCAGCCGCTGCCCGACGATCGCAATGACGGACGAGGCGATCAGGAAGGACTCGATCCCCATGTCGAGGAAGCGGTGCAGGGCCGATACCGAGTCGTTCCCGTGCAGCGACGAGAGGACGAAGTGACCGGTGAGGGCGGACTGCACGGCGATGCGGGCGGTCTCGACGTCACGGATCTCGCCGACGAGGATCACGTCGGGGTCCTGGCGCAAAATGGACTTCAGCCCGGTCGCGAAGGTCAGGCCCGCCTCCTCGTTGGTCTGGATCTGGTTGATCTTCGGGAACGTGAACTCGACCGGGTCCTCGATCGTCATGACGTTGCGGGAGCGGTCGCTGACCTCCGAGAGGGTCGCGTACAGGGTCGTGGTCTTGCCGCTCCCCGTCGGACCGGCGCACAGCACCATGCCGAAGGGCGCCCGCACGAGCTTGGAATACGTCTCGTGGGTGTCGACCGGCATACCGAGGTCGTGGAGGCGGAGCACCGAACGGTTCTTGTCCAGAATTCGCATGACGCACTTCTCGCCCCAGATGGTGGCGACCGTTGCCACGCGGACGTCAGTTTCCTTCCCGTCGATGGTGGTCGTGAACTGACCGTCCTGCGAGCGGCGCTTCTCGACGATGTTGATCTCCGCCATGATCTTGATGCGGCTGATCAGCCCGACACCCATGTTGCTCGGGAGCTCCAGGACGTCCTTGAGCGCACCGTCGATGCGGAAACGGACGTAGATCACGTCCTGGGACGGCTCAATGTGCACGTCGGACGCCCTGTCGCGCACCGCCTGCGTCAAAATGTTGTCGACCACCTGCACGACCGGTGCGTTGTCGCTGACGAGCGTCGGCCCTTGCGGCTCGGCGACGGGGCGCTTGCGGGAGCCTTCCACCGATTCGAAGGCCTTGACGAGCTTGCCCACGCTGTCGATGGCCTGGTAGCTGCGGTCGACGGCCCACCTGATGTCGGTCATCGGGGCGACCGACAGCCGCACGGAGTGCCCGCTCACGTCGGCCAGGAGGAAGCGCAGATCGTCGCTGGGCTGGGCCACCGCTACGTGCAGCCCGTCGTCGTCGAGGTGGAGCGGGACGGCGAGGTTCTCGCGGGCGACGTCGGCCGGCACGAGCGCCAGTGCCGACGGTTCGGGCGTGTCGAGCCGGAGGTCGGTGACCGGCATGCCGAAGAAGTCCGCCAGCGCCTCGGCCAGCCCGCGGTCGTCCAGGGCGCCGATGTCGACGAGGACCTCGCCGAGGCGTTTGCCCGAGCCGGCCTGGGCCTTGAGCGCGGCGGCAACCTGTGTCTCGGTCACCACGCCACGTGAAACGAGCACGTGGCCCAAGCGGCCCTTGGTCGGCGTCGTGTCCACCGGACGTGCCTCGAATGGCACCGCCGGCTTGTCGAGAGCGTCGGTCTCCGAGAAGGGCCCCAGTTCCGGCGCGTCCCCACGCTCGAGCGTGAGGGTGTCGCCGGTGGGCTCCGAGGGATTGTCCTTACGTCGTATTTTCATGGTGGTCGCGCCGCGGCCGAGTCAGCGGCTCGTGTCGCTGGTTCCGCCCGCTCTCCTTGTGTTTCCATTGTCGGCGGGATTCCCCGCCTACTTGAGCCTCCCGCCACGGCCCTCCCGGGCGGGTCTCAGGCAGGCGGACCGGGGGTCAGGAGTTGCGCGAACCCCACGTCGAGGGGGCCGTGGCCGAGGGGAGCGGTTCGAACGCCCCCAGCGCCTTGACGTGACGCCGCTTCGGGAACGACTTCACTTCCGGGCTCTCCTCGCGCTGCAGGGTGAAGACCGCGCTGCGCTCTGCCGAACTTCCTTCCTCGTGTTGCTTGTCCATGGTGATGTTCGCAGGGACAGAGGCACCAGCTCGTGTCGCCGGTTCGCCCCGCGCTCCTTTTGCTGCACCCATCGGTCGAAACGCCCGTGCACTTGAGCCCGGTCGCCGAAGGAGCCGGCGAGCCGAACCCGGCGAACGGTGCTCAGAAGTAGATGATCTCCTTGGCCCGCTCGGTGACCTCGTCGAGATCGCCGGTCCAGGCGCCGGTGGAGAGGTATTTCCAGCCCCCGTCGGCGGAGACCACCACGATGGACGCCGCCTCGCCGTCGGGCAGTGAGTTGGCGCACTTGACGGCGCCGGCCAAGGCCGCCCCCGACGAGATCCCGGCGAAGATCCCCACCTCGGTCAGCCGCCGTGTCCACTCGATCGACTCCCGCGGCCGCACCACGGTCTTGCGGTCCAGGAGCTCGGCGCCCCCGAGATCCTCGAAGATAGGTGGGATGTAACCGTCGTCGAGGTTCCGGAGCCCGTCGACCATCTCCCCCGCCGGCGGCTCGACGGCCCAGATCTGCACCGCCTCGCCGAGCTTCTCGCGCAGGAAGCGCCCGACACCGAGCAGTGTTCCCGATGTCCCGAGCCCCGCCACGAAGTGCGTGATGCCGGGGCAGTCCCGCAGGATCTCGGGCCCGGTCCCCTCGTAGTGCGCCTTTGGGTTGGCCGGGTTGCCGTATTGGTAGAGGAAGACCCACTCCGGGTGCTCCGCGGCCAGGACCCGGGCCATGCGCACCGCGCCGTTCGATCCCTCGCTGCCCGGTGACTCGATGATCTCCGCCCCCCACAGCTCGAGGAGCTGGCGGCGCTCCACCGACACGTTGGTCGGCATGACCACCTTGAGCGTGTAGCCCTTGACCTTGCAGACCATGGCGAGACCGATGCCCGTGTTGCCCGAGGTCGGCTCCATCAGGACCTGGTCGGGTTTGCCCGGCACCAGCACGCCGGTGCGCTCGGCCTCCTCGACGAGCGACAGGCGCGACCCGGTCCTTCACCGACCCGCCGGGATTCTGCCCCTCGAGCTTGATGAAGATGCTGGCCGCGGGGTTGGGGCTGAGCGCGCTGATGTCGATCATCGGGGTGTTGCCGATGAGGTCGAGCACCGTGGGGTACAACGTCATGGTGGCGAGCTCCGGAGAGCCTCAGCCCCCGGCCACGGCCGGCAGGATGGACACCTCGGCGCCGTCGGCGACGGGCGTGTCCAGGCCCTGCAGGTAGCGCACGTCGTCGTCGTCGACATAGATGTTCACGAACTTGTGCAGGGTGCCCTCGTCGGTCAGGACCTGGCCCGACATGCCCGGGTACTCGGCGACGAGCTTGGAGAGGACCTCGCCGATGGTGGCGCCGTCCACACTGACGGCGGAGGCCCCCCCGGCCTGGTTGCGCAGGACGGTCGGTAGGCGGACTTCGACGGCCACAGGGCCTCCTCGCTCAGTGTGGGACGACGGGCCGGCCGTCCCCCGGGGGCTGGCTGGCTGATTGTTGACTGATTCGGTAACGATTCTACAAGGAGCCAGGCCAGGCCCCTACCCGGGCCCCTCCAGACCGGGAATCTCGAGCCCAGGCACCTCGACCGGCTCCTCGGTGATGGCGCCCTCCCGGATCAGGTAGCTGCGCACGACGGGCTGCGTGTCGCGCAGCGACACCAGCACGTAGTGCCAGCCGGGATCGGTCGCCTGGGCCACGTCGGTGGGCGAGGGATAGGCGTCGGTATGGGTGTGCGAATGGAACACGCCCATGATGTCGCCGCCCACCTCCCTGGCCGCCCGGTCGACCCGCAGCATCTCCTTGGGGTCGATCTCGTAGACCATGGCCGACGCCGCTGCATTGGCGGTGACGAAGAGGTGGGTCGCCTCGTCCCCCCCGTAGGACCCGACCAGGAGGCCGCACGCCTCGTCGGGCAGACCGGCCAGGCAGTGGGCCACCATCTCCAGGTAGATGGCGCGGGTCAGGCGAAGCACCCGTGAAGGGTACCCTCGTACCCCTCATGGCCAGGGCGAAGAAGCAGATCGCCAAGCGGGCGGCCGCCCGCGAGGACCGCAGTGGCGACCGCACCGTCGCCACCAACCGGCGCGCCCGCCGCGAGTACGAATTCCTCGAGACGTTCGAGGCCGGCATCGTCCTCCAGGGCTCCGAGGTCAAGTCGCTGCGCGAGGGGAAAGCCCAGCTGAGCGAGGCCTACGCCCGGGTGGACGACGGGGAGCTCTGGCTGTTCCAGCTGCACATCCCGCCCTGGCAGTACGCCACCGGATTCGGTGCCCACGACCCGGACCGGAAGCGGAAGCTGCTGGTCCACCGGTCCCAGATCGACGAGCTGATGGGCAAGACCCAGCAGCAATCCCTGACGCTCATTCCGGCCAAGCTGTACTTCCGCGACGGCAAGGCGAAGGTGGAGCTGGCCCTGGCCAAGGGTCGGCGCCTCTACGACAAGCGCAACGTGATCATGGCCCGGGACGCCGAGCGGGAGGCGGCCCGAGCGTCAAAGGAGATGAGCCGCTGGAGCGACTAGCGGACCCGCCCCGGGCGGGCGTCGGCCGTCGCCGCTCGACCCCGTAGAATGGGGGGCCTGATCACACCGATCAGTGGAGTCCCAGACATGGGGGTGATTGGTTTCGACTTCGGTCGTCAAGGTAGGAGAAGCGAGCCGTGGTCTCCGGAACCACGTTAAAGAGCCGGAACCAAAAACAAACGCCGAGCCTCAGCTCGCGATCGCTGCTTAAGTAGCGACGTCCAGCCGGTCCCCGCCCTACGGATCGGATCTTGGGCGTCATTCAGTAGGGCTTACTCAGTGGCTCACATCAACTGATCACTGAGGAAATTTTTGTTGATTACGGGGTGGCACTGCCCGCCGGCAGAAGTGCCACCCCCGACAACCTGATGCCGGCTGCGCTCGGAGAAGGCCTACTGCGGCTCCGGAGGACGCGGGTTCGAATCCCGCCACCTCCACCACGTGCGCTTGACCCCATTCGGTGGACCACTTTTTAGGACAAAGTGGCCGGCCGGGTGGGTTTTGAGTGCGAAGCTTCGAACTCGTTCGGGGTGAGATAGCCGAGCGAGCTGTGGCGACGGTCGCAATTGTAGAAGTGTTCGATGTAGTCGGCCATGGCGATGGCCAGCTCGAGATTGGTCCGCCACTTCTGGCGATTGAGCAGCTCGATCTGCATCGAGCCCCAGAACGACTCCATGGGGGCGTTGTCGTAGCAGTCCCCGACGGTGCCCATGGAGCTGATGAGGCCGAGGCGTCGGACATTCTCGGTGAAGGCCCACGACGTGAACTGGCTGCCGTGGTCGGAGTGGATCACTGTTCGGGGCCTGGTCGATCTCGAATGCGACGCCTTGGCCAAGGCGTCGTTGACCAAGACGGCTTCACATCGCCGGTCGATGGCCCAGCCCACCGCTTTGCGCGAGTAGAGGTCGAGCACCACGCAGCAATAGAGCTTGCCTTCTTTGGTCGGATGCTCGGTGATGTCAGTCAGCCACAGCTCGTTGGGGGCAGACGCCTTGAACTGGCGCTGGACGAGGTCTTCGCATGTCGGGGCGTTCTTCAGGTTCTTGTATCCCTTCTTGGGGCCCGGCAGCCCCTTGAGGCCCAGCTCACGCATGATCCGCTTGACCAGCTTGGTATTGACGATGAGCCCTTGTTCGATTTCGAGGGCCGCCTTGACCCGCAAGATGCCATAGGTGCCTCGCGAGCGGGCGTGGATGTCGGCGATCGCATCGGCGAGGAGCAGACGACGGATCTCGCGGTCGTTGGGCTTGCGGAACTTGATGTCGTAGTAGGTGGAGCGATCGAGGCCCACGAGCTGACAGGCGTAACGCTCCGAATAGCCCAGGTTGTTCAGCCCTCGGACAACCTGGAACCTGCTTTTGGGTCAGTCCCGCCCTCCTCGAAGAGCGCGCTGGCCGCCTTGACCGCCTTGAGCTCGAACTCGAGCTCTTTGACCCGGCGCCGGGCGGCGGCGAGCGGATCGGCCTCATAGCTCTTGGCGCCGGGCCTCTGGCCGGCATCGATCAGCGCCTGGCGCCGCCACTTGTAGAGGGTGACCCCCGCAATGCCCAGCTCGGCGGTGAGGTCCTTGACCGCTTCGCCGGCAAGCATCCGTTCACAGGTCTGACGTCGCAGTTCGGCTGGATACTGCCTTGGCATGTCTGGCTCCTGGTGGTCAGGGCCAAATTGTCATATAGGCGGTCCACTTTTTGGGGTCCAGGTCAACGAATACAGGCCGTTGACCAGGGTTCTGCTCTCGTCGGCGGCCTGTTTCGCGTTATGTGCCACGGAGTTGGGCCAACTGCTTCACCGTCTCACGAACATCAGGGTCCTCGACTGAACGCTTCTCCTTCGAGTGACCGGCGAGCGGATCTAAGACGAGACAGCCACTTCGGCTGAGAACCTCATTCTCCGCGCCGACGGTGGACAAGGTACGTCGTCCCGCGTCGCCTGGTTCGTTCACAACGGATGTCGAGCGAGCGAAGCCCGAGGGCTTCTTAGGTGAAACCCGACCATTTTCCAATGCGCTGAAGGTTCCGTCAACGGAAACCTCCTTTCCGTCAGGAGTGCTTTCTGTTGGCACGGTCACAAAGACTGCCGACACCAAAACTCACAACGTTCTCGGTTCGGTGCAAGACCCTTGAACGAGTTATTCGACTGGTGCCCTCCTCGCGCTGCGAGCACGAAGTTACGGCGTCCCCTGTCCGCCGGGTACGCGCAGCTCGACGTTGAAGGTGTCGTAGTAAGCCTCGTAGATGAGGTCAGATTCGCGCGCTCGTTGATGGCGCAGACTCGTCAGTACCCAGCCGATGCGTTGGCGCACGTCGGCAAAGTCCATTTCAACGTCCTCTCGGCCATCGAATTCCTGACGCAGTGAGGCGATCGTCTCGCGGACCTTCTCGTATTGGAGCCGAAGTGCCCGTGCACGATTGCGCAGTCTCGGCTGGTTGTGGGCGAGGTCCGAGAGCAAGCTGTCAGGCCGCCGGGCGTTGTCGGCCTCTTCGGCCGCCGCCGCCTCGAGGACGGAGAGAGCCTCAAGCACCTCGTTGCGCCAGGGCTCCTCTCTTCCCGGTGCCGCTTCGGCGAGAGCCGCTTCGAGACGGTGCATCGCCTCGAGAGTCCGGTCGTGGTCAGCCCGCCGGGCGTCGAGCCCACTTCGCTGCTGCTCGCTGAATCTCTTGTCATCGTCGTCGCCCGGCACGTCCGCATTTACCTCTCTCGGAGCTAATTCCCTGGTCTTTGCACTGTGCGCCCAACGTGCGAGGGGCGCCACACGCACACACAAATAGGCAGACAGTGGTCCATTCGACAGCGGTCCATTGCTCGAAGGAGGGACTGGGAGCGGACTGGCGCCGTCGACGGGACCACGCCAGTCGAGGCTCGGAGTTGGCAGCCAGTCTGGTTCTTCGTCAAAAGTCGAAGAAGGGAGTCAGCAGATTCGCAGTGCATATCCTCCGTGATCGACGGCTGAGCTTGGCAAGCGAGCTTGGCAAGGGCCGCCCCGGGGAGCCCGCCAATATGCTGCTCCCCGGGGCAGAATCGGTCACCAGTCAGACGGCTGACGGCGACGGCCGAGTTCTCTGGGATCAGAACCGGCGCGTATTTCCCTCCGCCGAGTGTGGACGCCCCCGTCGACTGGAGTGGCGAGGTCGATGACATCGCCACTCGACGGCGCGCCTTGACCCGCTCAGACGCAACGGCTTGTTGGGCGTTCTCTGGGCACGGAGGCGGATCTAGACGTCCGCCCCGGGGAGCCGTCTACTCCCCGGGGCGCCAGACCGTCAGGCGGCCGAAGTGGCGAGCTGCTTGTGGTCCGAGCCGACGCTGACTTCAATGCGACGCGGCTTCGCTTGCTCAGCCACCGGAATGGCCACCGTTAACACGCCGCCCTCGTAACTGGCTTCGATGCGCTCGGAGTCCAGGGTCTTGCCCAAGACGACCTGCCTGGTGAAGGTGCCGAACGTCCGCTCGGCGATCACCGATTCGATGCCGTCGCTCTTGGGCGGTGCCGGGCGGTCCGCCGAGATGCTCAAGACGTTGTCCTCGACCGTCAGTTCGATCGACTCGGGATCAACTCCTGGGAGGTCCAGCTGGAGCAGGAACGAGTCGTCCTTGCGATACGCGTCCATGGGCATGGCCATCGGGCGCTGTCCGCTCTGCTGGGCGCTCCAGAGCTGCTGGAAAAGTCGGTCGACATCCCGGAACGGGTCACTACGCACAAGAGTCATCGCACAACCTCCTTCTTGCTCGAAATTTTGCTCTCTTGCGCCGCCTACCAGCGGTGACGCCCAATTATTAGCACTCTCGATCGGAGAGTGCTAGAGGTGTATTCAAATTTTTTCTCACGTCGACCCTCGGTCGCACCGACGACGGTGAGGTGAGGCGAGCCGACAGCTCCCGAGCCCAAACCGCGTTGCGAGACAGGTGCGAGTCTTCTTGCTCCTCCACCTCCTTATGAGCGGCCCGCAGCACCTTGGCCGGATCTCCGGTGAGCGCATGGTTTCGGCTTCGTCTACCGCTCCCCGAACCGGTGGCGCCGCATCCGGGATAGTTGAATCGGTCTGCGGCCTTAGGCCGGAAGTGCGCCCGGTGGCCCACCATCCGGCGTTACGGGGCACTCAGCCGGCGGCAGCTACACCTCACTGAGGCTGAGATACATATTGGGGCGGTGAGTCGCCTGAAGGATTTGATCCTCGACGCCGTCCAGGCCTCTGAGGGCTGAGTGGGCCGAGAAATCTCTTGTCTGAGCCGGACTTCTAACTGTCCCGTCTTCGAATCTTCTGCGATCTCAATCGAGGTAAGCAGATCCTGGCCCTCGTCAGGCAAGGCATCCGACAGGACCTGGAGTATCGCCTTGGTGTCTGCTTCACTGATCACAGTAGAAGCTGGTCACGACGGACTGAGTGCCCCACCGTCCCGGCGTACTGGGGCAGGGAATGATCGGGTACCGCACCCGTCTCAGCTCGTGTAGTCAACCGGACCGGCTCCTTCGATGCCGACGGCGAAGGCCAGGCCCCGGAGTCCAGAGTTCTCCGTCAGCGGCCAAATACTGTGGACGATGTTTGGCGGAATCCTCACCAGATCCCCTTGTCCGACCTCTCGTTCCTCGTCTCCAATCTTCATGATGCCGCGACCGGAAATGATGTAATAGAACTCGTGAGTTGGATGTGAGTGGGGATCGACGAGCCCACCACCGGCAACCTCCCACTCGCTGACGAGTTCGAGGAAGCCGCCTCTGGTCGCATCCTTTAGCTCACCGGGCCGAATGAGCCACCAGACCGGTACCGTCCCGGCATGTTCGATAACTGGTGCTACATCCCTCGCGGAGCGGACATCCATTCCTTATCCTCCTCAGGTGCCGAAATGGGATATTACGACCAATCTCTGGTGGTTCTGAAAGATGGGTGCTCGGCTCGTACTGCCCAGAAAAGCCATGGCTCCGTACGCTTGGAGAGCTTGGCTGGATTCTTGAAGAGCAACGGTGTGTCGCATTCCCGGCGTACGGGGGCACCTCAGATGA
>CAVUSB010000028.1:0-25312 GCA_963744045.1 uncultured Acidimicrobiaceae bacterium | reverse complement strand
CGGAGAACTGCGCCGGGGACGACGGCAGGGTGCGGTCGGAGAAGACGAGCCAGTCGGAGCGGATCACGTCGTGGGCGGAGAGCTCCCCGAACGTGGTGGTCTGCACCTGGGGCAGGTTGGCGAAAGAACGCTCGACGTCGAGCTCGTCCTGGGCCAGGACGATCAGGACCGAGCCGCTCAGCTTGAGCTTGCGCACGAGCGTGGCGGCGTCCTTGGTCTTCGGCCCCTCGATCTTCCAGTCGTCGACGACGACGATCTGGCCGATGTCGGCCCGGTCGCTCAGCGCCGAGAGCAGCGCCAGGCGGACCATTTTGCGCGGGGTGCGCTGCACGTAGCTGCGCGGCTTCGGGCCCAGGGCCACGCCACCGCCGATCATGGACGGCGAGCGGCTCGAACCCTGGCGGGCCCGGCCGGTCCCCTTCTGGCGGAACGGCTTGGCGCCGCCTCCCCGTACCTCGGACCTGGTCTTGGTCGACTGCGTGCCGGCCCGAGCGGCGGCCAGCTGGGCCGTGACGACCTGGTGCAGCACGGCCCGGTTGGGCTCCAGCCCGAAGACCGTCGGCTCGAGGTCCACCGTGCCGAGATCGTGGCCCGCTGCGTTGCGGTGTGGGGCCGTGCGGGTGACGGGGGCCGGACGCTCCTTGCGCACCGTGTGGCGCAGCACCGAGCCGGTCCGTGATGCCGTGTCGGTCATCGCGACCCTCCAGCCTTGGTCGGGGCCTTCACCGAGTTGCGCAGCACCACGACACTGCCCCGGGCACCGGGCACGGCGCCCTTGACCAGGACGAGCTCGCGCTCGGCGTCAGCGGACACCACCTCGAGGTTCAGGGCGGTCACCTGGGTGCCGCCCATCTGGCCGGCCATGCGGGTGCCCTTGAAGACACGCGACGGGTCGCGCAGGCGCCGATGGCACCGGGCACGCGGTGGCTGCGGTGGTTTCCGTGCGAGGCGCCCTGGCCCTTGAAGTTGTGGCGCTTCATGCCGCCGGCGAAGCCCTTGCCCTTGCTGACCGCGATGGCGTCCACCCGCTCGCCGGCCTCCCACAGGTCGGCGGCCAGCTCCTGGCCCACCGTGTAGTCGGCCACGTCGTCCAGGCGCAGTTCGACCAGCGCCCGGCCGGGGTTGACGCCGGCCTTGGCGTAGTGCCCGAGCTGAGGCTTGGTCAGGGTGGAGTTGCGCCGGAAGCCCCAGGTCACCTGCAGTGCGGCGTACCCGTCGGTCTCGGGCGTCTTCACCTGGACCACGCGTACGGGCGCGACCTTCAGCACCGTCACCGGTACGGCGCGGTTCTGATCGTCCCAGACCTGGGTCATGCCGACTTTCTCGCCGACGATCGCCTTGCTTGCCACGTACGTCTCTTTCTCCCTGCGCCCGTCGGATTTTCCTGGGCGCATGCCAACGCTCCGCCCGGGAGACCCGAGCGGAGCGCTCGATTGGTTCGGCGCGAGGTCCCGATCAAGCCGGCTCTCACGCACATCTGTTGTGGTCGGCAGCACCGCAGTGCCGCTCTTTTCGCCTCTGAACTGCCTAATTGAGCAGCCCGTGAGGTTACACCATCGGCCACCCCCCCTGCCAGGCGTCCGGCGGGGAAGCGGGGTGGCCGGCCGTCAGGCCGTCTGGATCTTTATCTCGATGTCCACGCCGGCAGGGAGGTCGAGCCGCTGGAGCGAATCCACCGTCTTGGGCGTGTGCTCGACGATGTCGACCAGGCGCTTGTGCACCCGCATCTCGAAGTGCTCGCGGGAGTCCTTGTACTTGTGGGGCGACCGGATCACCGTGTAGCGGTGCTTGTCGGTCGGCAGCGGGACCGGCCCGAGCACCTTGGCCTGGGTCCGGAGCACCGTCTGGACGATCTTCTCCGTCGACTGGTCCAGAATCTCGTGGTCGTAGGCCTTCAGCCTGATGCGGATCTTCTGCTTCGGGCCGTCGGCCATTACTTGAGGATCTCGTCGACCACGCCGGAGGCGACCGTGCGGCCACCCTCACGGATGGCGAAGCGCAGGCCCTTGTCCATGGCGATGGGCTTGCCCAGCTCGACCGTCATCTTCGTGTTGTCGCCCGGCATGACCATCTCGGTGCCCTCGGGCAGGGTGATGGTGCCCGTCACGTCCGTGGTACGGAAGTAGAACTGCGGCCGGTAGTTGGTGAAGAACGGCTTGTGGCGGCCGCCCTCCTCCTTGTTCAGCACGTAGACCTCGGCGGTGAACTGGGTGTGCGGGGTGATGGAGCCGGGCTTGCACAGGACCTGGCCGCGCTCGACTTCCTCCTTCTTGGTGCCCCGCAGGAGGGCGCCGATGTTGTCGCCGGCGCGTCCCTCGTCGAGCAGCTTGCGGAACATCTCGACGCCGGTCACCGTGGTCTTCTGGGTGTCCATGAGGCCGACGATCTCGACTTCCTCGCCCACCTTGACGATGCCCTGCTCCACCTTGCCGGTCACGACGGTGCCACGACCGGTGATGGACATGACGTCCTCGACGGGCATCAGGAAGGGCTTGTCGACGTCCCGCTCGGGCTCGGGGATGTAGTCGTCGACGGCGTCCATGAGCTCGACGATCTTCTGGCTCCACTCGGCGTCGCCTTCGAGGGCCTTCAGCGCGCTGACCCGCACGATCGGCGTGTCGTCACCGGGGAAGTCGTAGGCGGTCAGCAGCTCGCGCACTTCGAGCTCGACCAGCTCGAGCAGCTCCTCGTCGTCCACCATGTCGGCCTTGTTGAGCGCGACCACGATGTAGGGCACGCCGACCTGGCGTGCCAGCAGCACGTGCTCCCGGGTCTGGGGCATTGGGCCGTCGGCGGCGGAGACCACCAGGATGGCGCCGTCGATCTGGGCGGCACCGGTGATCATGTTCTTGATGTAGTCGGCGTGGCCCGGCATGTCGACGTGCGCGTAGTGGCGCTTGTCGGTCTCGTACTCCACGTGGGCGATCGTGATCGTGATGCCGCGCTGCTTCTCTTCGGGCGCGGCGTCGATCTTGTCGAACGAGGTGAACGACGTGTTCGGGTTCTTCTCCGAGAGCACCTTCGTGATGGCGGCCGTCAGCGTCGTCTTGCCATGGTCGATGTGACCCATGGTCCCGACGTTTACGTGTGGCTTCGTGCGCTCGAACTTCTGCTTGGCCATCGCCTGGCTACTCCCTGCTCCTTGTCATGGCCACGGTGGCCCTGACGCTTCTCTTCCTACGATTTTTGATTTTGCTCGTGTTGCGTGATCTGTGCGATCCGTCCGGTCCCGGTAGCTCGGGGTTACTCCCCCTGCGCCCGGGCGATGATCTCCTTGGAAATCGACTCCGGAACCTGGTTGTACGAATGGAATTGCATCGTGTACGTGGCGCGACCCTGGGTGCGCGAACGCAGGTCCGTAGAGTAGCCGAACATGTCGGCGAGCGGAACAAGGGCCTTGACGACATGGCTGGTCCCCTGCTGATCCATGCCCTCCATCCGGCCCCGCCGGGACGAGAGGTCGCCGGTCACCGCGCCCAGGAAATCGTCGGGCACCGTCACCGTCACCTCCATGACCGGCTCCAGCAACACCGGGCTGGCCGCCCGGATCGCCTTCTTCACGGCCATCGAACCGGCGATCTTGAACGCCATTTCGGAGGAGTCCACGTCGTGATAGGACCCGTAGGTCAGGGTCACCCGCACGTCGACCGTCGGGTACCCGGCCAGGATGCCCGAGGTGAGGGCCTCCTGAATGCCGGCGTCGACCGAGGGGATGTACTCCTTGGGGATCACGCCGCCGCTGATCTTGTCGAGGAATTCGTAGCCGCCCCCCGGGCCCGTGGGCTCGAGGCTGATGACGACGTGGCCGTACTGGCCGCGGCCACCGGTCTGGCGGACGTACTTCTCCTCTATCTTCTCGACCGGCTTGCGGATCGTCTCGCGATAGGCCACCTGGGGCTTGCCCACGTTGGCGTCCACGCTGAACTCGCGCAGCATGCGGTCGACCAGCACCTCGAGGTGCAGCTCGCCCATGCCGCTGATGACCGTCTGGCCCGTCTCCTCGTCGGAGCGCACGCGGAAGGTGGGGTCCTCCTCGCTCAGCGAGTACAGGGCCCGGGACAGCTTGTCCTGGTCGGCCTTCGTCTTGGGCTCCACGGCGACGTGGATCACGGGCTCGGGGAACTCGAGGGCCTCGAGCACGATGGGATGGCGGGGGTCGCTCAGGGTGTCGCCCGTCGTGGTGTTCTTCAGGCCCACGATGGCCATGATGTCGCCGGCGAAGATGGCGTCCTTGTCCTCGCGGTGGTTGGCGTGCATCTGGAGGATGCGGCCCACCCGCTCCTTCTTGTCCTTCGTCGAGTTGGTGATCGAATCGCCCTTCTGCAGCGTGCCCGAGTACACCCGGACGTAGGTCAGCTTGCCGACGAAGGGGTCGGTCATGATCTTGAAGGCCAGCGCCGAGAAGGCGTCGCTGTCGTCAGCCTTGCGCTCCTCGACGTCCTCGGGGTGGTTCGGCCGGTTCCCCTGTGTCGGGGGGAGGTCGAGCGGGCTGGGCAGGAAGTCGACCACGGCGTCGAGCATCGGCTGCACGCCCTTGTTCTTGAAGGCGGACCCGCACAGGACCGGCACCACGGCGGCGGCGAGGGTGGCCGTGCGCAGGGCGCGGCGCAGGTCGACGGCCGTGATGGGCTCCTCGGCCAGGTACTTCTCCATGATGGTGTCGTCGAAGTTGGACACCACGTCGATGAGCTGGTGGCGGGCGTCCTCGGCCTCGGCGGCCAGGTTGTCCGGGATGTCGAGGGTCTCCCACTCCTCGCCCATGTCCGACGACCAGACGAGGGCCTTCTCCTCGAGGAGGTCCACGATGCCCTTGAACTCGGACTCGGCGCCGATGGGCAGCTGAATGACGGCCGGCAGAGCGTCGAGGCGGTCCTTGATCATCTCCACCGTACGCTCGAAGTCCGCACCGATGCGGTCCATTTTGTTGACGAAGCAGATGCGCGGGACGTTGTACTTGTTGGCCTGGCGCCACACGGTCTCGGTCTGGGGCTCCACGCCGGCCACGGCGTCGAAGACGGCGACGGCGCCGTCGAGCACGCGCAGGGAGCGCTCCACCTCGACGGTGAAGTCGACGTGGCCCGGGGTGTCGATGATGTTGATCCAGTTGTCGCGCCACGAGCAGGTCGTGGCGGCCGAGGTGATGGTGATGCCGCGCTCCTGCTCCTGGACCATCCAGTCCATGGTGGCGGCGCCTTCGTGCACCTCACCGATCTTGTAGTTGCGCCCCGTGTAATAGAGGATGCGTTCGGTCGTGGTGGTCTTGCCCGCGTCGATGTGGGCCATGATCCCGATGTTGCGGGTCTTGGCCAGCGGGAAGTCGCGTGTGGGGAGAGCTTCAGCCATGGTGCAGTGATTTCTTCGTGATCGTGGGTGTGCGGTGGGGGTGGGGGGTGGGCCGGTCCACTACCAGCGGTAGTGGGCGAAGGCGCGGTTGGACTCGGCCATCTTGTGCATGTCCTCACGCCGTTTCACCGAGGCCCCGATGTTGTTGGAGGCGTCGAGGATCTCGTTGGCCAGGCGCTCGGCCATGGTCTTCTCCCGGCGCTGGCGTGAGTAGGTGGTCAGCCAGCGGATGGCCAGCGTGGTGGCGCGACGGGGGCGCACCTCGACGGGCACCTGGTAGGTGGCGCCACCGACACGCCGGGACTTCACCTCGACCTCGGGCCGGGTGTTCTCCACGGCGCGCTTGAGCGCGGCCACCGGGTCCCCGCCCGACTTCTCCTGCACCTGCTCGAGCGCGTTGTAGACGATGCGCTCGGCCAGGGTGCGCTTGCCCCGAGAGAGGATCTTGTTGACGAACTGGGTGACCAGGACGGAGCGGTAGACGGGGTCCGGCGCGAGCTCGCGGCGGGTGGCGGGTCCGTTGCGGGGCATGCCTAAGACTCCTTCTTGGCGCCGTAGCGGCTGCGGGCCTGGCTGCGCTCGCGCACGCCCGAGGTGTCGAGCGCGCCGCGCACGACCTTGTAGCGGACACCCGGCAGGTCCTTCACTCGGCCGCCACGGACGAGGACGATGGAGTGCTCCTGGAGGTTGTGACCCACCCCGGGGATGTAGGCCGTGATCTCGACGCCCGAGGACAGGCGCACCCGGGCCACCTTGCGCAGGGCCGAGTTCGGCTTCTTGGGGGTGGTCGTGTAGACGCGGGTGCACACCCCCCGTCGCTGGGGCGCGCCCTTCAGGGCCGGCGTCTTGGTCTTTGTCACCTTGGCCTGCCGTCCCTTGCGGACGAGCTGGGCGATTGTGGGCACGCGCTCCCTCTCGATAATCAGAAATGTGAATCCCACGGGCGCTCCGGTTTGTGGCGCTGGCGCGCCACCCGGAGCTGCACATGGCAGGGATCCAATGATAGCGGCTGCCTGGGGTTCCGACAATCGCGCGCCGCCGCCCCAACGGCGGTGGCCCGCCGTCCCCGGCTCGAGCCGCTCGGGTGAGAACCAGTTTACCGGCGCGGCGTTCCATCCCGACCGGTGCGGCACGAGTGCCGGGCCCGCGCCGCGCCGGGCCGCGGCGGTGTCGTCCTCCGTCCACGGGGGGTCCGCCCCACTCCCGGGCGGCAACCCCTCCGGGCACAGTGTTCCCCCTGGTCAGGATCATCTTGTCCCATCCCGAGGTCGGAAGCGGGCGCCGTCCTGGAGGCTGATGGTCGCGATTTCAGGCCGTACGCCGGGAGCGTTAGCCTCACCCCCATGGAACACTCCATGGCCGATCGCCTGGCCGACCTGGCCGAACGCAAGAACGAAGCCCTCCACGCCGGCAGTCCCCGCGCGGTGGAGCGGCACCACGCCAAGGGCAAGCTGACCGCCCGGGAGCGCATCGACTACCTGCTCGATGAGGGTTCCTTCCAGGAGCTCGACATGCTGGCCCGGCACCGGGCCCACGGCATGGGGCTCGAGGACAACCGGCCCTACACCGACGGGGTGATCACCGGCTTCGGCACCATCGACGGCCGGCGGGTGTGCATCTTCAGCCAGGACTTCACGGTCTTCGGCGGTGCCCTGGGCGAGGTCTTCGCCGAGAAGATCCACAAGGTCATGGACCTCGCCGCGTCGACCGGTGTCCCGATGATCGGGCTCAACGACGGCGCCGGGGCGCGCATCCAAGAAGGCGTCGTCTCGCTGCACTCCTACGGCGGCATCTTCCACCGCAACGTCACGGCCTCCGGCGTGATCCCCCAGATCAGCGTGATCCTGGGCCCCTGCGCCGGCGGCGCCGTCTACTCACCGGCCATGACCGACTTCATCTTCATGGTGCAGGGCACCTCGCACATGTTCATCACGGGCCCCGACGTGGTGAAGACGGTCACCGGCGAGGACGTCACCCTCGAAGAGCTCGGCGGCGCCATGAGCCATGCCACCAAGTCGGGCGTCGCCACCTTCGTCTCGCCCGACGAGAAGGCCTGCCTCGACGACGTGCGCCACCTCCTCTCGTTCCTCCCCTCCAACAACCTGGAGGAGCCGCCGATCGAGCTGAGCGGCGACGAGCCCGACCGCCAGGTGACTGAGCTGATCGACTTCCTGCCGACGTCGCCCAACCAGCCCTACGACATGAAGCGCATCATCGCGGCGGTCGTCGACGACGGCGAGTACATGGAGGTGCACCGCCACTGGGCCATGTCGATCACGTGTGGCTTCGGTCGCATGAACGGCCGCGTGGTCGGCATCGTGGGCAACCAGCCGGCCGTGCTGGCCGGCGTGCTCGACATCGACTCGTCGGAGAAGGCGTCGCGCTTCGTGCGCACCTGTGACGCATTCAACATTCCGCTGCTCACCTTCGTCGACGTCCCCGGCTTCATGCCCGGCACCGACCAGGAGTACGGCGGCATCATCCGCCACGGGGCCAAGCTCCTGTACGCCTACTGCGAATCGACCGTGCCGCGGATTCAGATCATCACGCGCAAGGCCTACGGCGGCGCCTATGTCGTCATGAACTCCAAGTCGATCGGCGCCGACCTCGCCTTCGCCTGGCCCTCTGCCGAATTGGCCGTCATGGGCCCCAACGGGGCGGTGGAGATCGTCTACCGGCGGGAGCTGGCCGAGGCGGCCGACCCGGCGCGGCGACGGGCCGAACTCATCGACGAGTACACCGAGCGCTACGCCAACCCGTACATAGCGGCCGAGCGCGGCTACATCGACGACGTGATCTCCCCCGCCGACACGCGCGCCGTGATCAACCGCAGCCTCGACATCCTTTCCTCGAAGCGTGAGGAGCTGCCGCGGCGCAAGCACGGGAACGTGCCGCTGTGACGTTGCCCGTCGACGAGGACCAGCTGACCCTGCGCCCCCGGCCCGTTCCCGACCCGGCCGTGCTGGCCGCCATTACGGCCGCCGTGCAGCTGGCCTGGCCCCGCCCCGCCCCGGCCGACGAGTACGACCCGGTGCACGAGCCGTGGCGCTTCAGCGGCCGCTGGTGGAACAAGCCCGTACCACTGCGCCGCGACCGGCCCTGGGCAGGCCGCTGACCGTCTACGTCGACGACTGGCGCCAGCGGGCCACGGTGCGCGACCGCACCGACCGTTGGTCGCACTTGTTGGCTGACGATCCCGAGGAGCTGCACGAAATGGCCGCCGCCCTCGGGATCCCCCGCAGAGGGTTTCAGCGCCACCGGCGCTCGTCGGCGCTGAACCACTACGACGTGCCCGAAGCCCTCCGGGTCCAGGCCATTGCGCTCGGTGCCGTGGCGGTGACGTGGCGCGAGATGGCGCGACTCACCCGGGCGTGGCGGCGCGCTGCTGCTCGGCCAGCGACACCAGATCCTCCATGATGCGGTCGAAGGAATAGTCCTTGGGCGTGTAGACCGACGCCACGCCCTTGCCGATGAGCAGCTCGGCGTCCTCGGGCGGGATGATGCCCCCCACCACCACGGCCGCCGTGCTGCCGGCGGCGCGCAGCCGATCGAGCACGTCGGGCACCAGCTCCATGTGCGAGCCGGAGAGGATGGACAGCCCCACGATGTCGACGTCCTCGTCGAGGGCAGCGGCGACGATCTGGGCCGGGGTCAGCCTGATGCCCTGGTAGATCACCTCGAAGCCGGCGTCGCGCGCCGCCACCGCGATCTGCTCGGCCCCGTTGGAGTGCCCGTCGAGACCCGGCTTGGCCACCAGCAGGCGCGGTGGACCTCCGGTGCGCTCGGCCAGCGTCTTGGTGCGCAGCAGGGCGGGCGCCAGGTCGTCGCCGCGCCGGCCCACCCCGCCGCTGATGCCGGTCGGCGCCCGGAACTCGCCGAACACCTCGCGCAGCGCTCCGGCCCACTCCCCCGTGGTGCCCCCCGCATGCGCCAGCGCGATCGTCGCCTCCATGATGTTGCCGCTCGGGCCGTCGTCGTTGGCGACCCGGCGCAGCTGGTCGATGGCGGCGCGCACCGCCGCGGCGTCGCGGTCGGCCCGCCAGCGCGCCACCTCTTCGATCTGCTCGGCCTCGATGTGGTGGTCGACCCTGAGGACGTTGTCGAACTCGCCGTCACCGAGGAGCGGCGAGGGCGCCGTCTCGGTGAAGCAATTGACGCCGACCACCTTTTGCTGGCCCGACTCGATGCGCTGGACCCGCTCGGCCTGGCTGCGCACGAGCCGGCGCTTCAGCTCGTCGATCGCCTCGAAGGCCCCGCCGAGCTCCTCGACGTCGGCCAGCTCCGCCGTCGCGGCCTCGACCAGCTCGGCCGTCTTGGCCTCGATCACCACCGATCCCTCGAAGATGTCGTCGTACTCGAGCAGGTCGGACTCGAAGGCCAGGACCTGCTGCATCCGCAGCGACCACTGCTGGTCCCACGGCCGCGGCAATCCGAGGGCCTCGTTCCAGGCGGGCAGCTGCAGGGCCCGGGCCCGGGCGCTCTTGGACAGGGTGACCCCGAGCGACTCCAAGACGATGCGTTGCACGTTGTTCTCCGGCTGCTGTTCGGTCAGCCCGAGCGAGTTCACCTGCACGCCATAGCGAAATCGGCGGAGCTTGGGGTCCTCGACGCCGTAGCGCTCGCGGCAGATGCGGTCCCAGAGCCGGTCGAAGGCCCGCATTTTGCACGTCTCCTCGACGAAGCGGACGCCGGCGTTCACGAAGAAGCTGATGCGACCGACCACGGCGGGCAGCTCGGACTCCTCGATCTTGCCCGACGCGCGCACGCCGTCGAGCACGCCGATGGCGGTGGCCAGCGCGTAGGCGATCTCCTGCACCGGCGTCGAACCGGCCTCTTGCAGGTGGTAGCTGCACACGTTGATGGGGTTCCACTTGGGCGCATGGCGAACGGCGTAGGCGATGGTGTCCACGGTGAGCCGCAGGCTCGGACCGGGCGGGAAGATGTAGGTCCCCCGGCTGAGATACTCCTTGACGATGTCGTTCTGCGTCGTGCCCGACAGCAGCGCCGGGTCGACGCCCTGGTCCTGCGCATGGCCCACGTAGAGGGCCAGCAACCACGCCGCCGTGGCGTTGATCGTCATGGACGTGTTCATGTTCTCGACGGGGATGCCCTCGAGGAGCTCCTTCATGTGGCCCAGATGCGCCACGGGGACGCCGACCTTGCCGACCTCGCCCGCCGCCTCGGGGGCGTCGGGGTCGTAGCCGGTCTGCGTGGGCAGGTCGAAGGCGATGGAGAGCCCCGTCTGTCCCTTGGCCAGGTTCGTGCGGTAGAGCTCGTTGGAGGCACGTGCCGTCGAATGTCCCGAGTAGGTACGCATCACCCAGGGCGCGTCACGCTGCGGATCGCTAGCCATTCACATCACCTCCAGACGAGTGGGGCGCGCCACCATTCTGCCCGGGTTCTCGACTCCACCGCGCGCTAGCGGTTGTAGTCGTAAAAGCCCTTCTTGGTCTTCCGTCCGAGCTGGCCGGAGGTGACAAGGCGGCGCAGGAGCGGGATGGCGGCGTAGTTGGGGTCGCGATACTCCTCGTAGAGCGCGTCCAGAATGGCCAGCGACGTGTCGAGGCCGACGAGGTCGAGCAGGGCAAACGGGCCCATGGGGAACCCGCAACCGCCCTTCATGGCGGCGTCGATGCCCTCCTTGGTCGCCACGCCCTGCTCGAGCAGGCGCACCGCGTTGTTGAGATAGGGGAACAGCAATGCGTTGACGATGAAGCCGGCCTGGTCCTTCACCTCGACCGGATCCTTGCCGCAGCCACTCGCAAAGGCGACCGCCGCCGCCACGGTGGCGTCGCTGGCGGTGATGGGCCGCACGACCTCGACGAGGGCCATGGCGGGGGCCGGGTTGAAGAAGTGGATCCCGCAGACCAGATCGGGGCGACCGGTCGCCATCGCCATCTCCACCACCGGGAGCGTCGAGGTGTTGGTGGCCAGGATGGTGTCGGGCTTGCAGATGCTGTCGAGCTCGGCGAAGAGGTCCAACTTGACGCCGAGGTCCTCCACCACCGACTCGATCACGAGGTCGACGTCGACGAGCTCGCCGAGATGCGTCGTGGCGCGCACCCGGCCCGAGATCGCCGCCGCCTCCTCCTCGGTGCGCTTGCCCTTCTCCACCTGTTTGGCCAGTGACCGGGCCAGGCCCGCCGTCATGGCATCGGCGCCTGCCGTGCTCCGGCTGCGCAACACGACCTCATGCCCGTTGGCAGCCGCCACCTCGGCGATGCCCGCGCCCATGATGCCCGAACCGACGATTCCCACCCGTGTGATCGACATGGGCGCCGAGTTTACCGGTCGGTAACCACGGGCGTCGAGACAAGTCGAGGGTGCCGGGCATGCAAGAGTGGCGCCATGCACACGTCCGGCACGCTGGCCCTGGTCGGGGGCGACGAATGGACCGAGGGCTGCACGTTCGATGCCTCCCTGCTGAAGGCCTCGGGAGGTACCGATGTGGTGGTCCTGCCGACTGCAGCCGCCTACCAGCACCCCGAGCGGGTCGTGCTCCGAGCAGCCGAATGGTTCGAGCCGCTGGGCGCCCAGGTCGAGGGCCTGATGGTGGTGGACCGGGCCGCGGCCGAGGACCCCGGCATGGCCGCCGCCCTGGCCGGCGCCCGCTTCATCTACCTCTCGGGGGGCTCACCGCTGCACCTGCGCGCCGTGCTCAAGCGCTCCGCCGTCTTCGAGGCGCTCCTGCAGGCCTTCGCCGGCGGGGCGGTGCTGGCCGGAGCCGGAGCCGGAGCCATGGTGCTGACCGACCCCATGGCCGACCCCCGCGGCGGCGCGCTCGACACTGGGGCTCGGACTGGTCGACACGTTCACCGTGGTGCCCCATTTCGGCGACGAGCACGACGACGCCCACGGGCAGAAGCTCGAGCGGACGGTGGCCATGGCGCCGGCGGCGCTGCCCGTCGTGGCGCTCCCTGCCCGGACCGCGCTGATCAGGGACGGCCAGGGCGCCTGGCGCTCCGAGGGAGCGGGGACGCCCACCGTGTTCGTCGGCGGGTCCCAGACCGATGGTCTGCGCGCCCTCGAGGGCTGAGACCCCCGAGGACGGCCTCCTCTGCGTCTGCCATCGTCCGCTTAGGTGGGCCGCCCGCTTCTGCGCGCTCGGTCCCGGCGGCCACGACCGTTCTTCCCCCGATGACGCCGAATGATCTGAGCGGCGCCGACCTCATCGCTGCAGTGGCGGCCGAGTCCAACGAGGAGCTGGTGGCGGCTCTGGCCGAGGACTTCGCCCAGATGAGCGGCGCCCAGGGGAGAGTCTTGGTGCGCCTGGGCGAGTTCGAGCGCCGCCAGGGCTTTCGCGACGAGGGCGCCACCTCCCTCGAGTGCTGGACCGCCGAGCGCTTCGGGGTCTCGACGCCGAGCGCGCGGGCCTATGCCCAGGTGGGCGAGAAGGCCTGGGATCTCCCCCACCTCGTCGGGTCGCTGTGCGCGGGCGAGATCTCCTTTGACAAGGTGCGGGCGCTGGCGGACGTGGCCAGCCCCGAGACCGACGAAGCACTGTGCGAGCGGGCCAAGGGGTGCTCTGTGCGCGAGCTGGCCGACGTCGCCCGCTCCGAAGCTGGGCTGGCCCCGACGCGCGGCTCTTCTTCGGGCTCGGCGCACGACGGTCGCTTCGTGCGCTTCAACGACGCGTTGCGCACCCTCAGCGCCCAGCTGCCGCCCGAGTCCTACGCCGAGACCAAGGCCGCTATCGATGCGCAGATGGGGCAGATCCCTTCTGAGGGTGCGACGCCCTTGGACCAGCGTCGCTGCGACGCCTTCTTGGGCATCATCCGCTCATCGCTCCCAGGCTCGGGCGCTTCGAGTCCGGCCGCCGCGGCCAGCCCCTATGTCGTGGTCGCCCACGTCCCGCTGGGCGCCCTGGCCCAAGACGCTGGCGAGCCCTCCACCCTGGCCGGCGAGCTCGAGCACCACGGTTTGATCGATGCTGAGACGGTGCGCCGGATCGCCTGTGACGCCACCGTCGCGGTGGCGGTCGACGACGACGTCGGGCACACCATGTACGAGGGCCGGGCTCAGCGGTTCCCGAGCGATGCCCAACGCCGAGAGATCATGCGCCGAGACCGGCATTGTCGCTTCCCGGGTTGTACCAACGTGACTTTCACCAACGTCCACCACGTCGTGGCGTGGAAGCCCGGGGGCCGGACCGACCTGGACAACCTCGCTCTGCTCTGTCTGTTCCACCATGGAACGGTGCACAAGAAGGGCTGGACCATGTCGGGCGATGCCAATGCGGAGCTCACCTTCGTCGGCCCCAGCGGCCGGGTCATGACCTCGCGCCCCTCACCTCTGTGGACCAGGGTGTCGGCTTTAACCCGGTCGGATCCGTCGGGCTGAGGGCTAATCCTTCTCTTCGATGGTGACACTCTCGATCACGACCTGCTCGGTCGGGGTGCCGGAGCGGGTTCCCACGTTGTTGATCTTCTCGACGACGTCGAGCCCAGACACAACCTCGCCGAAATGCGAGTACAGCGGCGGCAGGCGCACGCCGTCGGGACCGCTGATGACGAAGAATTGGCTGCCGTTGGTGTTGGGTCCGGCGTTGGCCATGGCCAGCGAGCCGACCTGGTAGCGCCCTTCTGACGGCAGTTCGTCGGCGAAACGGTAGCCCGGGCCGCCCGAGCCCGACCCGGTGGGGTCGCCGCCCTGCAGCACGAACCCCGGGATGATGCGATGGAACACCACGCCGTCGTAGTAGTGGTAGCGCGCCAGGAAGACGAAGCTGTTGACGGTCCTCGGGGCGGCGAGTGCGTCGAGGGCGATGACCATCGTCCCGTGCGAAGTGACCATCGTCGCCACGTAGCGCTTGTTCGTGTCGATCAGCATCGGCGGCTCTTGGTCGAACTTGCGCTGCTGGGGGCTCGAGCCGTCGACTTCAGGCGGGGTGGGTGTGGCCATGGTGGAGTCCTAGCTTTCGTGGATGGTGACGGAGAGAATCCGCTGTGTGACGTCGGGCGGGACGCCGGCGGCGGAACCCTGTTGGTTGATGGTGTCGACCACGTTCATACCCGAGGTGACGGAACCGAAAAGGGCGTAGGTGTTGGGCAAGGACTCGCCCTGCGACCCCGCGACGATGAAGAACTGACTCCCTCCTGAGTTGGGTTGGCCCGTGTTGGCCATCGCGAGCGAGCCGAGGGGGTACTGCTGCGACGCGTTGGCGGCCTTGGCCGGGTTCTCGTCCTTGATGGTGTAGCCGGGTCCACCTTCGCCGGTGCCCGTCGGGTCGCCCGTCTGGTCCATGAAGCCGGGAATGACCCGGTGGAAGATCACGCAGTGGTAGTAGCCCTTGTCGGCCAGGAACACAAAGTTGTTGACCGTGATGGGCGCTGTCTTGGCATCGAGTGCGACGTCAAAGGTGCCGGTGGTCGTCACGACGGTCGCCGTATAGGTCTTGGACGTGTCGATCGTCATGGCGGGGGCTGACGAGTACTTCTGCGTGTTCACGGTCGACTTCGTGCTGGCCGGGCAGCCCGCCTTGACCGCCACCTCGTTCGCCTGGGCTTGCAGCTTGGCGTCCCCACCCTTCCCGGCAGTGGTGGTGGTCGTCGTGCTCGCCGTGGACTTGGGGGGCGGAGTCTTGGTGCTGCCGCCGGAGACCAAGAAGACGATCCCCACGATGATCCCGACGATGACCACGCCGATGATGCCGTTGCGGATCTGCTTGCGGCGCTTCTGTCTCTGAGCCTCAGCCGCCAGCCGCGCCTCTCTGGCCGCGCGCTGGCGGGCTCTCTTGTCGCTGGGCACGGCCCGAGACCCTACCCAATCCACGGGTCCGGCTTGGATCGCCTCTGGGGTGGGAGGCTCCAGGGCCACCCGGGCCGGAGAGCAGGGCCCGGGGGCAATCGGGCCGGCGCGCAGTCTGTAGCCTCGTCCGGATGCCACTGGTCGTCCAGAAATTCGGGGGCACCTCGGTCGGCGATGCCGATCGGATCCGTGCCGTGGCCGACCACATCGCCCGCACGCTCCGGCAGGGCACCGAGGTGGTCGCCGTGGTCAGCGCCATGGGAAAGACCACCGATGACCTCATCCACCTGGCCAACTCGGTGAGCGCCACCCAGCCACCCCGCGAGTACGACATGTTGGTCAGCACCGGGGAGCGCATCTCCATGGCCCTGCTGGTCATGGCCCTGGCCGACCTCGGCGTGGATGCGTCGTCATTCACGGGGAGCCAGGTCGGCATCATCACCGACGACGAGCACACCCGGGCCAAGATCCGGGAGGTCAGGGGCGACCGCCTCCGCGAAGCGCTGGCCGCCGGGAAGGTGCCCGTGGTGGCGGGGTTCCAGGGCGTCTCCGCCGCCCGCGAAATCACCACTCTCGGCCGCGGCGGGTCCGACGCGACGGCGGTGGCGCTGGCCGCCGTTCTGGACGCGGACGCCTGCGAAATCTACACCGATGTCACCGGGGTGTTCACGGCGGATCCGCGGATCGTGCCCGAGGCCCACCGCATCAACCGGATCTCCTTCGAGGAGATGCTCGAGATGGCGGCCACGGGCGGGCGCGTCCTGATGCTGCGCGCCGTCGAGTTCGCCCGGAACCACAATGTCCCTTTGCACGTGCGCAGCAGCTTCACCTGGGAGCCCGGCACCTGGGTGGTGGAGGAGGATGCAGGAATGGAAGATGCTGTCGTCACCGCTGTGACCCACGACACCTCCGAGGCCAAGGTCACCGTGAGCGGAGTCCCCGACCGTCCCGGCGTGGCAGCCCGGCTGTTCCGGGCCCTGGCCGACAAGTCGATCAACGTCGACATGATTGTGCAGAACACGTCCGCCCACGGGACCACGGACATCTCCTTCACGGTCCCGACCGCCGACCTGCCTGTTGCGGTGCAGACCTGCTCAGGTGCACGCCGACGAGCTGGGCGCGTCAGGCGTGACGGCCGACGCCGAGGTGGCCCGGGTCTCGCTGGTCGGCGTTGGGATGAAGTCGCACCCCGGAATCGCCGCGACCATGTTCGAGACGCTGGCAAACGAGAGGATCAACATCGACATGATCTCCACCTCGACCATCCGGACCTCGTGCATCGTCGCCGAGACCGACGTCGAACGGGCGGTCCGCACCCTGCACGCGGCCTTCGCCCTGGGCTGATGGCGACCAAGGTGACGGCGGCCCGCACCCTGTGGCTGCTGCGCCATGCCAAGACCGTCACCGACCCGCCCCCGGGCGGTACTGACTTCGACCGCGTCCTCGCCCCACGGGGCCGGCGCGACGCCACCGCCCTCGGCCGTCTTTTCGCCGGGACAGGCGAGGGACTCGGACCCGGACTCGAGGGAGTCCCCCTGCCAAAGATCGCGCTGGTGTCACCGGCCGCCCGGACGGAGGTCACGGCGCAACTTGTCCTGGCCGATATCACCGATCCCCCCGAGTGCAGGCTCGAGAAGGACCTCTACACCGCCGACCCAGAAGAGGTGCTCACCTTCGTGCGCGCCCTGCCCGACGACGTGAACGCCGCCATGGTCGTGGGTCACAACCCGACGGCGCAGTCGCTGTCGCAGGGTCTGTCTGTCGACCCGCGACAAGAAGGGCCGTTCGAGCGCGGTACGACATGGCTTTCCCACCTGTGCTCTGGGCGTCTATGCCTTCGACATCGACCGCTGGGCGGATGTCTCCGCGGGAACGGCGAAGCTGATCGCCATCATGGTCCCGCCCTACGCGGGAGCGGCCTAGGCCAGCGAACGCAGGATGGCGGCGTCGCCCTGGCCACCGCCGCCGCACAGGGCCACGGCCGCGGTGGAAGCCCCGCGGCGGCGCAGCTCGAGCAGCGCCGAGAGCGCGACCCGGGTGCCCGACATTCCGACGGGGTGGCCCAGTGCAATGGCGCCGCCGTTGACGTTGACCTTGTTCTCGTCGATACCGAGGTCGTCCACCGAGGCGAGGCCGACGGCAGCGAAGGCCTCGTTGATCTCGAAGAGGTCGATGGCGTCGAGGTCGACACCGGCCTTGGCGGCCGCCTTGATGATGGCCCGCGAGGGCTGCGTCAGCAGCGAGTTGTCCGGTCCGGCCACCATGCCGTAGCCGACCAGCTGGCCCAGTGGCGCGATCCCGAGCTCCTTTGCCTTGGCTGCGGACATCACGACGACGGCTGCACCACCGTCGGAGATCTGGGACGCGTTGCCGGCGGTGATGGTGCCGTCCTTCGTGAACGCCGGCTTCAGCGCGCCGAGCGATTCGGCGGTCGTGCCCGGGCGCACGCCCTCATCGGTGTCCACGAGGAGCGGGTCACCCTTGCGCTGGGGCACCTGCACCGCGACGATCTCCTCGGCCAGGCGTCCCTCCTTGGCCGCCGCCGCCGCCTTCTCGTGGCTGGCCGCGGCAAAGGCGTCCTGCCGGTCGCGCGGGATCCCCACCTTCTCGTTGTGCTGCTCGGTGGAAAGCCCCATGGCGATGTGGTCGAAGGAGTCGGTGAGCCCGTCGTACATCATGGAGTCGACCAGGGTGGCGTCTCCGATTCGGAAGCCGGCGCGGGCGCCCGGCAGGAGGTGCGGTGCCTGGGTCATCGACTCCATGCCGCCGGCCACCACGATCTCGGCGTCGCCGGCCCGGATCATCTGGTCGGCCAGATAGATCGTGTTGAGGCCCGAGAGGCACACCTTGTTGATGGTGTTGGCCGGAACCGTCATCGGGATGCCCCCCTTGACCGCGGCCTGGCGCGCCGTGATCTGGCCCTGGCCCGCGAGGATCACCTGCCCCATCAGCACGTAATCGACCTGGTCGGCGGGCACGCCGGCGCGGGAGAGCGCCTCCGCGATGGCGAATCCGCCAAGGTCCATGGCCGTGAAGCCGGCAAACGCTCCTGAGAGCTTTCCGATGGGCGTACGAGCCCCTGCGACGATGACGGCCTCGGCCATGCTGCACCTCCGGTTCCCGCCGGTCTGGTTACCAGTCGGAAACCACATCATATTGGGCCACTATCGTCGGGTCACATGAGCGACATCCTGCAGGCTGCCCTGGACGGCGCCAGCCCTGATGAGCTGGCCACACTCCCCTTACCCGACTCCTACCGAGCCGCCATCGTCAAGCGGAACGAGGTCGACATGTTCGAGGGCATGGAGTCCTCTGACAAGGACCCCCGCCGGTCTCTGCACGTCGAGGAGGTGGCGCTGCCCGAGCTGGCCCCCGACGAGGCCTACGTGGCGGTGATGGCCTCGTCGATCAACTTCAACACGGTCTGGACTTCGATCTTCGAACCGCTCCCCACGTTCGGGTTCTTGGATCGCCTGGCCAAGGAGGGGCCATGGGCGGCCCGTCATGCGCTCGACTACCACGTAGTCGGTTCGGACGCCGCCGGCGTCGTGCTGCGGACGGGCTCGGCCGTGCGTAACTGGAAGGTGGGCGACAAGGTCACCGTCCAGTGCAACTACGTCGACGACCAGGACCCGTCGGCTCACGACGACTCCATGTTGGCGGCGAACCAGCGCATCTGGGGCTTCGAATCCAACTTCGGCGGGTTGGCCGACATCGCAGTCGTCAAAGCCAACCAGCTCATGCCCAAGCCGGCTCATCTCAGCTGGGAGGAGGCCGCCATCAACGCGCTGTGCAACTCCACCGCCTATCGCATGCTCGTCTCACCGAACGGTGCCCGCATGACGCAGGGCGACAAGGTGCTCGTGTGGGGGGCCAGCGGGGGCCTTGGCAGTTATGCGGTGCAGCACGTGCTGAACGGCGGCGGCACGCCCATCGGTGTCGTGTCCTCGCCCGAAAAGGTGAAGCTCCTCAACGATCTCGGGGTGGAGGCCGTCATCGACCGCAAGGCGGCGGGGTACCGCTTCTGGGCGGACGAGCACACGCAGGACGAGTCTGAGTGGCGCCGCCTCGGCAAGGACATTCGCGGCTTGGTCGGAGCGGAACCCGAGATCGTCTTCGAGCACCCCGGGCGTCAGACGATGGGGGCGTCGGTGTTCGCCTGCAAGCGCGGGGGGACGATCGTGACCTGTGCCGCCACCTCGGGCTACATGATTGAGTACGACAACCGTCACCTCTGGATGAAGCTCAAGACGATCAAAGGATCCCACTTCGCCAACTACCGGGAGGCGTGGGACGCCAACCAGCTCATCGCCGATGGCAAGGTGCTGCCGCCGCTCTCCGCCGTCTACCCGCTGGAGCAGGTGGGCGAGGCGGCGTACCAGGTCCACCACAACCTGCACGAAGGCAAGATCGGCGTGTTGTGCCTGGCACCCGTCGAAGGCCTCGGCATCGACGATCCCGAGCTGCGGGCCAAGGTGGGCGAGGATCGCATCACCTTGTTCCGGAGGCACGGCGCGTGAGCGATTCCCTGCTGACCGAGATCGACCACGTGGCGATCGCAGTGAACGACCTCGAAGCGGCCATCGCCTGGTACGCCGAAGTCTTCGGCGCCACGGTGGACCACCGCGAGCGTGTCGAATCCGACGGGGTCGAAGAGGCGCTCCTCAAGGTGGCCGATTCCTACGTGCAACTGCTCACCCCGATCAACGACACGTCCCCCGTCGCCAAGTACCTCGCGAACAAGGGTGAGGGGCTGCACCACATCGGCTACCGGGTCGATGACTGCGGCGTGGCGCTGCAGGCGATCAAGGATGCCGGAGGGCGGGTGATCGACGAGGCGCCGCGCCCCGGCTCGCGAGGCACCACGGTGGCCTTTGTCCACCCCAAGACCTCATTTGGCACACTGATCGAGCTGGTCCAAGAGTAGGGCCGGCCTCCGGCCGGGTCGCCCAGGGGAGATGGAGCGATCTGAGCCGCATGCCACTCGCCGCTGGCCCTTCAGCGCCACCGGCTCGGGGCTCAGCGGAGCAGGTCCTCCAGCAGGCCCAGCACCAGCGAGATCTGCTCGGGGAGCGACCCTGCGTCGGAGCCGACCACCAGGTCCGGATGGGCCGGCACCTCGTAGGCGGAGTCGATGCCGGTGAAGCCCGGGAGCTGACCGGCCCGCGCTCGGGCGTAGAGACCCTTGGCATCGCGGCGCTCGCACTCCTCGATGGAGGTGTCGACGAAGACCTCGGCGAAGGGCAGCCCGGCTTGCTCGTGCAACGTGCGGATGAGTCGGCGGTCCTCCTCGAACGGGCAGATCAGCGCGATGAGCGCGAGGGCTCCGGCCTCGGCGAACATCGCGGCCACTTCGCCGGCCCGGCGCACGTTCTCTGTGCGGTCATGGTCGGAGAAGCCGAGGTCGGCGTTGAGCCCATGCCGCAGATTGTCCCCGTCGAGCAGGAAGGCAGGCCGTCCGGTGCGCACGAACGCCTCTTCCACCCCTGCGGCCAGGGTCGACTTGCCCGCCCCCGACAGCCCGGTGAAAAGAACCGTCCCTCCCGACGTCCCGAGTGCGGCGAATCGGTCCAGCCGCGACAGCCGGCCGTCATGGCGCACCACGTTGGGGCTGGCATGTGTGGTGGCGAGGACCCGGATGACGCCGGCACCCACCGTCGCGTTGGTGGTCGGGTCGATGATGATGAAGCTGCCGGTGGAGCGATTCGTCGTGTAGTCGTCGACCAGCAGCGGCTCGGTGCAGCGGAACGTGAGCCGCCCCACCTCGTTCAGCTCGAGTTTCGACGCCGTCTCGTCACGGTGCAGCCCGTTGATGTCCAGGCGGTAGTGCAGGATCTGCGCCGTGGCCCGCACTGTCCGGGTGCTGTGCTTGAGCAGGTAGGAACGCCCTTCGGCCAGCGAGGAGCGCTCGTCCATCCAGCAGACGGTCGCCTCGACGTCGTGCGAGACCGTCGGGCGGTTGTTGGGGCGACACAAGATGTCGCCCCGGGACACGGCGATGTCGTCGTCCAGCGTGATGACGACGGACATGGGCGGGAACGCCTCGGCCACCTCACCGTCCGCCGTCATGATGGAAGCGATGCGCGACGTCGTCCCCGTCGGCGTGACCAGCACGTCGTCGCCCGGCCGCAGGACGCCGCTGGCCACGGTTCCCGCGTAGCCACGGAAATCCGGGTTCTCCGGCGTCTGGCTGCGAATGACGTACTGCACCGGGAAGCGGGGGTCGATGAAGTTCTCGTCGCTACCGATGTAGACCGACTCCAGGTGGCTGAGCAGGGGCGAGCCGTCGTACCACCACAGGTGTTCGGAGCGCTGCACGACGTTGTCACCGAGCAGCGCGGACACGGGGATGAAGGTGATGTCGTGCACGTTCAACCGGGCGGCGAACTCCATGAAGTCGGACTTGATGCGCTCGTAGCGCTCCTGGTCCCACTCAATCAGGTCCATCTTGTTGATGCACACGACCATGTGCGGGACACCCAGCATGGAGGAAAGAAAGGCATGGCGGCGCGTCTGTTCGATCACACCCTTGCGGGCGTCGATCAGGATCAGGGCCAGGTGCGCGTTCGAGGCACCCGTCACCATGTTGCGCGTGTACTCGGTGTGCCCGGGGGTGTCGGCGATGATGAACTTGCGCTTGGGCGTGGCGAAGTAGCGGTAGGCCACGTCGATGGTGATCCCCTGCTCGCGCTCGGCCCGCAGCCCGTCGGTCAGGAGCGCCAAGTCCGTCTCCGCGCCGCCCCGCTGCTCGCTGGTGTGGCGGATCGACTCGAGCTGGTCCTCGAAGATCCCCTTGGCGTCGTAGAGGAGGCGGCCGATCAGGGTGGACTTGCCGTCGTCGACCGAGCCGGCCGTGGCGAGGCGCAGGAGCTCGGGCACTAGAAGTAGCCCTCCCGCTTGCGGTCCTCCATTCCGGCTTCCGAAATACGGTCGTCGGCCCGGGTGGCGCCCCGCTCGGTCAGCCGGGTCCCGGCCACCTCGGTGATGACCAGGTCGACGTTCTCGGCCATGGACTCGACGCACCCCGTGCAGTCGGCGTCGCCCACCGTCCGGAAGCGGACCATGGTCTCGAAGACGGGTACGCCTGCTTCCGGCGCCAGGTGCCCGGTGACGGCCATGAGCATGCCGTCGCGCTCGAAGACCTCACGCCGATGTGCGTAGTAGATCCCCGGGACGTCTATCCCCTCGCTTCCGATGTAGTTCCACACGTCGAGCTCGGTCCAGTTCGAGAGCGGGAAGACCCGGATGTGCTCGCCCTTGTGATGGCGGGCGTTGTAGAGGTTCCACAGCTCGGGGCGCTGGTTCTTGGGATCCCACTGGCCGAACTCGTCGCGGAAGCTGAAGATGCGCTCCTTGGCCCGGGCCTTCTCCTCGTCCCGCCGGGCGCCGCCGAAGACAGCGTCGTGACGGCCTTCCGCGATGGCCCGCAGCAGGGTGGGCGTCTGCAGCCTGTTGCGCGTGGCGCCCGGCGAATTGTCCTCGACCGTCCGGCCGGCGTCGATGTCGTCCTGCACGCGGGCCACCACGAGGCGCACGCCGAGCTCGGCCGTGTGGCGGTCCCGGAATTCGAGCACCTCGTCGAAGTTGCGCCCGGTGTCCACGTGCAGGACGGGGAAGGGGACCGGCGCCGGCCAGAAGGCCTTACGCGCCAGGTGGAGCATGACGATGGAGTCCTTGCCCCCCGAAAACAGGAGCGTCGGGCGTTCGAACTCGGCCGCCACCTCCCGGAAGATGTGGATGGACTGGGCCTCGAGGGCGCGCAGGTGGGACAGGCGGTAGTGGCCCGTCCCGGCGGCAGCCGTGGGCGCGCCCGCGCCGTCAGCCGGGCCCGTGTCAGCCACCACGCGCGGTGCCACCACCCAACCTCCCCTTGGTCTTCCTCCGCAAACGGAAGGAGTTTAGGCCCCCGCCTCCGCGGCGCCCGCCTCGGGCGCCTCGGCCTCCGGAGTCGCCACCACGCTGCCGTTGCCGGCGGCCTCGCTGACCGCGATGGGGTTCCCGAAGGCGTCCTCGGCCGTGGGGGCCGCGCCCAGCCAGCTGGCGTCGATGGAGGAGTCGAAAGGATCTTCGCTGATCCCCTCGCCCATGTCACGCAGCCAGTTGGCCAGGTCCTCGGTGTCCGACTCGCCCGATCCCGTGGCCCAGAAGGGCATCGCCTCAGCATCGGGCATGTCGAGACGGATGTCCCGGTAGTGCTCCATGCCCGAACCGGCCGGGATGAGCTTGCCGATGATGATGTTCTCCTTGAGCCCGAAGAGCTGGTCGCTGCGGCCTTCGATGGCCGCCTCGGTCAGCACCCTCGTCGTTTCCTGGAAGGAAGCGGCCGAGAGCCAGCTCTCGGTGGCCAACGAGGCCTTGGTGATGCCCATCAGCTCGGGACGACCTTCGGCCGGGACGTTGCCGTCTTCGACCAACGTGCGGTTGACCTCGGCGTAGATCTGGTTGTCGACGCGCTCACCGGGCAGGAAGGGCGCATCGCCCGGCTCCGCCACGAGCACACGCCGCAGCATCTGGCGCACAATCAGCTCGATGTGCTTGTCGTGGATCGACACACCCTGGTCGCGGTACACCTTCTGCACCTCTTCGACGAGGTACTGCTGGGTCTCGCGGATGCCCTTGACCTCGAGCAACTCCTTGGGGTCCTTCGGGCCCTCGACCAGCGCGTCACCCGCGCCGACCTCCTGGCCGTCGGTGACCTCGAGGTGGGCGCGGGCAGCCACCAGCGTGGTGTCCTCGGTGCCGTCGTCGGCGACCACGGTGATGTGGCGACCGATCTCGTCGTCCTCCACCCGGACCACGCCGGAGTGGTGGGCCAGCACCGCGGCACCCTTGGGTGTGCGGGCCTCGAAGAGCTCGACCACGCGGGGCAGGCCGTGGGTGATGTCCTCACCGACGACACCACCGGTGTGGAACGTCCGCATGGTGAGCTGCGTACCCGGCTCGCCGATGGACTGGGCGGCAATGACACCGACCGCCTCGCCGAGCTCGATCATCGAGCCCGTGGCCAACGAAAGGCCGTAGCAGGCTGCGCACACGCCCTGGGGCGACTCACATGTCAGGACCGAGCGGACGCGGATGCGGTCGACGGCGTCGTCGTCGCGCAAGGCGGCGATGACGTCGTCGAGGAGCAGCGTGCCGACCGGGTAGACGGTGCCGTCGGACAGCTTGACGTCTTCGGTCAAGAGGCGTCCGAAGGCCCTGGTCTCGAGGTAGTTGCGGTGCCCGGGTCCGTCGGGGGCCACGCCCTCGATCCAGATGCCCCTGGTCGATCCGCAGTCGTCGATCCGGATGATGAGCTCCTGGGCCACGTCGACCAGTCGACGGGTCAGGTAGCCCGAGTCGGCCGTGCGCAGCGCCGTGTCGGCGAGGCCCTTGCGGGCACCGTGGGTGGAGATGAAGTACTCCAGGACCGAGAGGCCCTCACGGAAGGAGGACTTGATCGGGCGGGGGATCATCTCGCCGCGCGGGTTGGACACGAGGCCCTTCATGCCGGCGATCTGGCGGATCTGCTGCGAGTTCCCTCGGGCACCGGAGTCCACCATCATGTCGAGCGGGTTGAAGGCGATCGTGGCCAGCTGGGCCTCCATGGCCCGTCCCACCTCGGAGTTGGCCGAGGTCCAGATCTCGATCTCCTTCTGACGCCGCTCGTCGTCGGTGATGATGCCGCGCTTGAACTGCGTCTCCGCCTTCTCCGCTTCCTTCTCGTAGCGGTCGAGGATGGCCATCTTGTCGGGCGGCGTCTGCACGTCGTTGATGGAGATGGTCAGGCCCGACTGGGCGGCGAAGCGGAAGCCGAGCGCCTTGATCCGGTCGAGGCTCGCGGCCACGACGTTCTTGGGGTAGCTCGCCGACAGCTCCTCCACGATCGAACCGATCGGGATGTTGCGCTTGCCCACCACGTCGTTCACGAACGCGAAGCCCTCGGGCAGCGCCTCGTTGAAGAACACGCGGCCCGGCGTCGTCTCGTACGTCAACACGCCATCGTCGCCAGGCTCGACGCCCGCGGCGGTGAGGCGGCCGTCCAACACCGAACCCGGAGCGGGACGCAGTGTGATCGGGACCTGCAGCCCCACATCGCCGGCCTCGAAGGCAGCCTCGATCTCGTAGATGTGGCGGAAGGATCGACCCGCGCCGACGCCCTCCTCGACCCGCAGGGTGAGGTAGTACGCACCGAAGACCATGTCTTGGGTGGGCACGGTGATCGGGCGTCCCGTCGCGGGAG
>CAVUSB010000027.1:0-9050 GCA_963744045.1 uncultured Acidimicrobiaceae bacterium | reverse complement strand
CGACGTGGAGGTGGCCGGCGAGTCGACGGCGCGCGTCGTCGGGGAGCGAAGCGCCCCGGCGAAATCGATGTCGGCGGCGGGGCTGGGGGCCTGAATGGCGTAGCCCTGCCCGGCGTCACACCCGAGCGCGGCGAGCACGTCGATGAAGTCGAGCCGCTCGATACCCTCCGCGACGACGCGCAGGCCGAGCGCGTGCCCGAGATCGATGATGGAGCGAACGATGTCCTCGTCCCGACCGCCCGTCTCCTCGCCCTGCAGGCGCGAGGTGAACGTCCGGTCCAACTTCAGCTCGCCGACGGCCAGGTCGTTCAGGTGGGAGATGGAGGAGAAGCCGGTCCCGAAGTCGTCGATGGAGACGCAGATGCCCGAATCGGTCAGGCTCTGGATGACCCGCTTGGACCGGGTGACGTCGGCGACGACCATGCCTTCGGTGATCTCGAGCACCAGTGCTTCGGTGGGCAGCCCCGCCTGGGCCAGCAACGCGCCGACCCGCCGCGGCAGGGACGAATCCAAGAGGTCGGTGGCCAGGAGATTGACGGCGACCGCGGCCCGGTGGCCGTCGTGCCACCACTGGGCGCAGTCGGCCACCGCCTCCTCGAAGACCCAGGTGGCCAGCGAGTGGATGAGCCCGCTCTCCTCGGCCAGGGCCAGCAGATGCTCGGGCGGGATGAGGCCGAGGGTGCGGATGGGGCCACCGCAGGAGCGCCTCGACCGTGACCACCTCGCCCGTGCGGAGGTCGATGACCGGCTGGTAGTGCAGGGCGAGGGAGCTCTCGGCCATGGCGACCCGCAGGTCCTCGATCAGCTCGAACCGGTCGGCCTCGTCGTCGAGCGCGGCCTCGTAGACGTCGAACGAGCCCCGCTCGTTCTTGGCCCGGTACATGGCGATATCGGCGCAGCGGATCAGGTCGTCGGCCGTCGTCGCGTGCAGGGGGGCCAGGGCCACGCCGATGCTGGCGCCGACATGCAGGCTGGCCGTGCTGACGTCGATGGGTTGTTCGAGCAGTGTTGTGATGCGGCGCGCCACCGCCGTCGCCTTGTAGGCGTCCGCCCCGTACAGGACGACGGCGAATTCGTCGCCACCGAGGCGCGCCACCAGGTCGTTGCGACGGACGACCTGGCGAATGCGTGGTCCGATCTCGCGGAGGAGCGCGTCTCCGGTCTGGTGCCCGAACGAGTCGTTGATCTCCTTGAAGTGGTCGAGATCGATCAACAGGAGGGCCAGGCCGCTCGCCTGCGTGCCGCCCTCGGGCAGCGCGGCCAGGGCCTTGTGGAGCTCGTCCAGCAGACGTCGCCGGTTGCCCAGCCCGGTGAGCTCGTCGGTCGTCGCCTGCTCCTGCTGCGACTCGTTGAGGGCCCGCTGCTCGCGGAGCGAGACCGCCATGCGCGCGGCCGCCGTCATGAGCGTCGCGGTGGCGAGCGCGACGGCAATGACGTTCACCCGCCCCAGGTTCCCCAGGATCAGCACCACGGGGCAGGCCAGCAACACGATCGCGAGGACGGCCAGCCGCGGCGCCTTTTCGACCTGCGGTGCACGTCGGCCGGGGCGGGGGCGGAGCCAGAGCGAGCCCGTCATGGCGATCATGGCCGCCGGCACCAGGAGGTCCAGTGTCGTTGCGGACCCGTGTGCGCCCGGGGAGAGCTGGTGCAGCGCGATGATGCCCCCGACCGCCATCAATGTGGCCCCGAGGGCGAACAGCAGGGTGCGTCCGGGATGCCGCGGCGCCAGCGCGACGACGCCGACGGCCAGAGCGAACAGGACGACGTCCCCGACCGGGTACGCGAGACCGACCGCCACGGAGGCCGGCGAGCCGCTGACCCGCACCACCGAGTCGAGCGCGAACCCGGACCAGATGGTCGCCGCGCCGAGGGCGGCCACGGCGGCATCGAGCCAGACGCTCGTCTTGTGGTGCCGGAGCTCGGGGCCGACCAGCAGGATCAGCGCCACGGCGGCGAGGGGGTAGAAGAGGAGCGAGAAGAGGTCGGCCACCGAGGGCGTCGTCGGGGACGATTCGAGGGAGAGGGCGATGCCGCCCAGCGCCCAGGCGAGGAGTCCGGCGCCGAGCGCCAGCGGGGCCCGGCGTTCCGCCGGCCGGGTGAGTGCCAGCCCGAAACAGGCCAGGGCGAGAGCGAGGGCCACGGTGACGACGAGTGGGCGCAACTGGCCGGCGTTCCGGGTGAGCAGGGCGACGGCGCACAGCAGCAGGAGGGCGACGCCGCCCAGCCCGAGATCGCGCCGGGTCCAGCGCGGCCCGGCCAATGCGCCTCTTCCGCCCTCCGTCTGCAGCACCACGTTGTGAAATCGGCGTTTCAGCGGTGGTGCTTGACGAGTTTGTTGTCCGGCCTGTTGCAATTGGGGAGCAACAGGGCCCGGTGACGCCGGAATCGAGCGAGGCAGTCCCGGGGCGGCCCAGCCGCCGCCAAGCAGGCGATGCTCCTGTTCACCCTGGTCAGGGCCCTTGGCGGACCCTGGCGCAGCGACGGGGCGGTTCAGGCGTCCATCGAATAGATCAGGTTGACGATCGTCTTGTAGTACTCGGGCCCGACGGTGTCGGTGGCGTAGGAGACGAAGACCAGGGGCAGGTTGTCCGGATCCCGTCCCCGGATGAGCTCGGAGGAGGCGTCGTCGATGCGCCGGCGCTCGGTGAAGTGGTCACCGCTGCGCAGGGCGGCCTCGATCCGGTCGAGCTCGGCGAGCGACCCCACGTTGAAGGTGATCGAGCGCAGGCCGAGCGACTGCTGGCCGTGACGCATCTGATGCAGGCTGCGCGTCTCGCGCAGCAGGAGGACGGGTGACGTCGGGGAGACGCCGCCGAGAACGGCGACGCCGTCCCCCTCGGCGATGATCTCGAACGGGCCCGAGCGCCCGGTAGAAGGTGACGGAGCGCTCCAGGTCGGAGACGGCGATGAGGGAGGAACGGAGGGTCCAGGGCTGGACGGCGGGTTCTGGGGGCACGATCTTCCTCCGGGGTGTGTGGAGGTCCTCCTGCAGCCACGGAAGGACCCTGGCGGCCAGGTTATCCCTGGGCCACCCTCGGACACCGTGGCCCCGGCGACCGCCCCATCGCCGTCGGCCCCGTCGAGGGCGGCCAGGAGCTCGTCACCCCAGCGCTCCAGCCGGACGGGTCCCACGCCCTTGCACCGGGCCAGCTCGGCCAGCGTGCTGGGACGGCTCGTCGCGATGCCGACCAGCTCGGCGTCGTTCAACACGACGTACGCCGGCACCGACGCGCTCTTCGCCGCGGTGGAGCGCCATTCCCGCAGAGCCTGCACGTACTTCTCGGCCGGATCCGAGGACCCGTCGGCCTCCGCCGGCGACACGAGTCGCCTGGTCGTCCCCTCCACCCGCACCTCTGTGCCGAAGGGCACCCTGAGGCGGGCGCTCCCCACCTCCACGACGGCCGCCGCCTCGGTGACATCGACCACCGTCCCGGCGTGGCCGCCGTGGTGCGAGCACCAGCCCGACTTCGGCCGTCACGGCGGGCGTGGTCGGGCCCGGCCGTGGGGGAGTGGCGCCGGCGCCGCGGCGTCCCTGCCGTGTGTTGCCCCGGAGCTTGTCGAGCAGGGTGGCCGACCGGCTCGCGGACGAGTCCGCCGGGGCGCGGCCTCCCGCCGGGCCCGCAGGACGGGGGTGTGGGCCCTGCTGCCCGTCGAGCTCGGCCACGAAGGGCGAGGGCTCGTGCGTGTCGGCCAGGACGAGGACCTGACGGATGGCGCGGGTCAGCGCCACGTGGAAGACGCGGCGTTCCCCTTCCTCGTCGTCACTCAGCCGGTGCGGGAAGAGGCCCTTCGAGGCGCCGTAGACGATGACGTGCTCCCACTCCCTGCCCTTGATCTTGTGGACGGTCGACAGATGCACCGCCGGTCCTGTCGGGAGGTCGTCGCGCCGAGGGCGGTCCGGAGCCAGGACTCGAAGGTGGCGACGTCGGGGTGGAGCGCCGCCAGGGACTCGAGGGCCAACAGGTCGTCGGCGTGGGTCGACCGGTCCGCCTCACGGCGGGACGAGTCCAGGACGTCCATGGTCTCGCCCGAGGCCGACATCGGCGCGGACGGCCCGGACGGCGGCCGCGCTCGACGTGCGGCAGGCCTGCGCCACGGCGTCGACGGAGTCGGCGTAGTCGGTGAGCTTGGACACGTCGCGTCCCGACAGGCGGCCGGCCAGGCGCCTGATGTCCCTGACCGAGGTGGTCGACCGTTCCGACAGCATTTTGGTGACGTTGGGGGCGATCCCGCGGGAGGGCCGGCGGATCGTCTGGGCGATGTCCTCCCTCCGGATCGCATCCGGGGACAGGCCCATGCGCAGGTAGGCCAGGGTGGTCGCGATGCCGGTCCGTCGCAGCACGTCAGGGCCGAGCGGCGCGTTGCTCGGGATGCCCGCCTCGGAGAGGGCGACCTGCACCGGGAGCAACGTCGAGTTCACCCTCGAGAGCACGGCGATCTCATCGGGGGCGACGCCGGCGTCGCGCCACGACCGAGACGGCGTCCACCGCGGTCTGCGCCAGGAGCTCGGCGTCGGTGTCGATGACGGCGACGGGACCGCGTCGACGCAGCGGGTCGCCGAAGTCGGGGAGGGCATCGGTGCTGCCGTCGGGCGTGGTGATCGTCTTGGCGATCCGGGCGCGTGTTGTAGGAGAGCACGTGGGTGGCCGCGGTCACGACCGCCGGCGGGCACCGGTAGTTGACCTCGAGGGCGTAGGCCCGCGCGCCGGCGAAGTAGTCCCCGAAGTTGATCAGGTACTCGGGTGTCGCTCCCGCGTAGCCGTAGATGACCTGGTCGTCGTCGCCGACGGCGAAGGTGTCGTAGGCCGGGGCGCTCAGGAGCCGGATCAGCAGCATGTGGGCGGGGTTGAGGTCCTGGAACTCGTCGACCAGCAGGTGGCGGCAGCGTGCCTGCGCGGCGCTGCGGGCCTCGGGATCGGCGCAGGAGGATCTCGATGGCGCGGTAGATCTGCTCGTCGAAGTCGACGGCGCCGGCGTCGAGCAGCGCCTCCCGGTAGGCGTCGAAGCCGTCGGCCAGGCCGCTGGCGTCGGGGATCTCCTCCTCGACCGCCGCCGGTGAGGTCAGGCCCAGACGGACGAGCGGACAGGGCGTCGATGTAGGGGAGCACGGTGTCGGTGTTGGCCTGACGGCGGACCTCGAAGACCTGCTGCACCAGGTCGCGCACCCGGGGCTCCTCCAGGACGTCGAGCCGTCCCGACCCGCCGAACTCGTTGCAGATGGAGAAGCGCCACGCTGTTGAGCGTCCGGATGTGGGGACCGCGCGACGTGACGAGACCGCCGCAGCGCTCCTGGAGCTCGTCGGCGGCCTTCTTGTTGTAGGCGAGCGCCGTCACGGTGGAGGGGGCCGCGCCGCGTTCTTCGAGCAGGTAACGGAGGCGCTCGGTGAGCACCCGCGTCTTGCCCGAGCCGGCCGGGGCGATGACCCTGGCCCCGCCGGCGGGGTGGCTGACGCGCGGCGAGCTGGTCGGCGGCCAGGTCGGCCTCGGGCGGGTGGTGGCCGACCGGCGAGAGTGATCCCGCCTCGGTGCTCCAGCGGTGCACGATCGCGGATGCCGTCGGCGTCGGCGGTGGGGGCGAACGGGCCGCCGTCGACCCAGAGGGCAGTCCCGTCGGCGAGCTCGATGTCGGCGCGGTCCGATTCCTGGACCCCCTGGGTGGCGAAACTCCGCAGGGCCTTGCGCCCGTGCCACCAGATCGGCTCTCCGTTGCGGGCGTCGTAGTTGTTGGCCCACACCAGGAAATGCAGCCGCTCCCGGGCGAACTCGAAGTGGGGGCTCAGCTCGTGGACGGGCAGAGGGCAGGTCTCGCGCTCCTGCAGCACCTTGGAGTCGACGGCGAGCTCCACGGTGACCGGTTGGCGGGCCGACCAGGCCTGTTGCAAGGTGGCCAGGGCGGCCGACGGCTCGTCGAGCACCTGCTGGTCGATGACCACCCTGGGGCACTCGGCCCAGTGGCTCGGAGGGTCCGTTCCCGGTAGGACGACGACGCCGCGACCAAGCGCGAGCGGGCCTGGTGCTGCCATCCGGTCCAACCTACCGGAGGGGTGTTTCGTCTCCCCCCGGGTGGGCAGGCCCCGGCTCGGCTGGCACGCTCGTCACCAGGGCACGGGACCCTCATCGCTGAAGAACCCGCCCGTCGGGCCGTCGGGGGCGACCTGCGCCATGTCGACGATGATCGCCGCTCCTTGTTCCACCGTCTTGAACCCGCTGTGCCCGTTGAGGTCGGTGGCCGTATAGCCCGGGTCGACGGCGTTGATGCGGAATCCGGGGAGGCATTTGGCGTATTGCGTGGTCACCATGTTGAGGGCGGCCTTCGAGGAGGGGTAGACGAGCGACCGGATCGCCGACTCGTGCCGTTCCGGGTCCGATGTGATGGTGATGGAGCCCATGCCGCTCGAAACCATCACGATGCGGGGGTGGTCGGATCGCTCGAGCAGCGGGAGCATGGACCGGGTCACCCGCACGGGGCCGAGCAGGTTGACGCCGAAGCAGGCCAAGAAGTCCTGCGGTCCGACCTCCAGGGGGTCCAGCCGCGTGCCGACGATGCCGGCGTTGTTCACGAGCACGTCGAGGGCGCCCAGTGGCTCCAGCGCGTCGAACGCCCGACCGACGGACTCGTCAGAGGTGACGTCGAGCTCCACGAAGTGGACGTCGCCGCCGCCTCTCGGCCAACTGGGTCGCGGCTTGCATCCCGAGTTGTGGGTCGCGAGCGCCCAGATGGACGGTCCACCCCAGATCCGCCAACCGGCGTGCGGTCTCGAAACCGAGACCCTTGTTCGCTCCTGTGATCAGTGCAGTGGTCATGGATTCCAGGCTGTGCTTTCTGACGCGTTTCGACCAGGTCCGATTGAGCCTGGGACCGGGAGTACCAGGCATCGGAGTGGGGCACCGTGCATCATGGACAGGTGGAACCCGAGAACCTCTCCGACTTCTTGTGTGAGGCGAGGGCGCGGGTTTCGCCCGGCTGACGTCGGACTCCCCGCTGGTACACGACGCCGAGTCGCCGGCCTGCGCCGGGAGGAGGTGGCCCAGCTGGCCAACATCTCGGTCGACTACCTGGTCAGGCTGGAACAGGGGCGCAGTACGGGCGTCTCGGACGGAGTGCTCTCCGCATTGGCCCGGGCGTTGCAGCTGAGCGACGACGAACGGGCCCACCTGTTCCACCTCGCCGGTTCGGCTCCGCCACGACCGGGGCAGATCGACAGCGTCGTCCGCGCCAGCACCATGCGGGTGCTCGAGCGCCTCGTCGATCTTCCGGCGATGGTGCTCGATGCGAAGAGCGACGTGCTGGCGTGGAACCCGCTGGCCAGCGCCCTGCTCGGTGATTTCTCGACGTGGGAGCCTCCGGCCCGCAACCTCGTCTGGCACCGGTTCCTCGGGGAGGACGTTCGTGTCTCGGGCTCGGCCGAAGAGAGCGCACGCACCGCGGCGGAGTCGGTGGCAAGTCTTCGAGCGGTGGCGGCCCGCTACCCGGACGACTTCGGCCTTCGCCGTCTGATCGACCAGTTGCGGTCAGGGTCTCCGCAGTTCGTCGAGCTCTGGGAGGCATCCCGGCCGCAGGAGCGACGGAGCAGCACCAAAACGGTCCGGCACCCTGAACTCGGCACGCTCGTCCTCGATTGCGACTCCCTGCACCTGCCCGACAGCGATCAGCGCATGATCGTCTACTCGGCCCAGCCCGGGAGTCCGGCCGCGGATGCGCTGGCCCTCCTCAGGGTCATCGGGCTGCAGCGATTGCACGACGGTGGCGCGCGAGAAGCAGATCACACGCTTCAGACCCGGTAGAAAATGACTCCGCCGTCTTCCCGCGACTTGACCTGTCCGAGGGCGCGCAGACGTTCGAGGTGGGCGTAGGTCTCTGCTTCGGCCATCGACCCCCACGACCGTGGGGCGAACAGCTGGTGGGAGAGGTCGACCACGCTGGTCCAGTCCGGGACATCGCAGAACTGGCGCAGCTGCTCGAGTCGCTCCTCGTGGTGGACCTTGATCTCGGCCGTGCGGCCGGGAAGGTCGGTGAAGGGCTGGCCGTGGGCCGGCAACACCGTCTCGACGTGGGGCAGCGCGGCAAGGCGATCGAGTGACTCCAAGTACTGAGCCAGCGGATCGTTGGGGATGATGCCCGAGATGTGCGGCGTGATCGTGGGCAACACCTGGTCGCCCGAGAGGAGCACCCCGCCTTCTTCGTCGTAGAGGCAGAGGTGGTCGTCGGTATGCCCGGGAGTGAACAGTCCGACCCAGTCCTTGCCCCCCAGGGTGATGTGCTCCAGATCGGCCACCCGTCGTGACGGGCGGGGCGCAAGAAACCACCGTTCGAACTCTTCCCGGTTGGCCAGGAGCTGTTCACGTTCCTTGGGGGGTGGTCCGAGGCTCGAGCCGCCCCACGGCGACGGGTGGTCGAAGTTCAGCCTCGGAATGGGATTTTCGCGAGCGTCGATGTCGTCGGCGGCCTGCAGTTCGCGGTCGTCGAGGTCGGCCACGTCGAAAAAGGTGCGGAACCGGTCCGACGCCACAATGTCAGCCCCGCTCTCCTGTGCCAGCAGGCCCGCACCTCCGAAGTGATCAGGGTGCGAGTGGGTGATCACGACGGAATGGACCCGGCGAAGCGGGATGCCGGCCCGCTTCATGCGCTCCAAGCAGTGCATTCCACGACGCCTCCCCCGGGAGTCCGGGGTCCACCAACGCAAAACCGCGGTCATCCTCGAGCGCGTAGGTATTGACGTGCCCGAGGCCCGTGAAGTCGATCGGGAGTTGCAGGCGCAGGATCCCGGGCGTCACCTCGACGATGTCCGGCGACGCATCCTCCTGCTCTTGCTTCTTGATGCGTGGCACCACTCAGCCGGACCCTCCATTTGGGAACAGAACCCCTCGGGATGCCGAGCGGAACCTCAGCATGCCCGAGGATATGGCTCTGTGCGTATTCGTCTGCAGATCGGCCGCCGGAACCCGGGCGTGCACGACCCGACTCTTATAACGCCTGTCGCCCGAACGGGGTCAAGCTCAACGAGTGCGCCCCTCGGGATTCGAACCCGAAACCTGCGGATTAAGAGTCC
>CAVUSB010000026.1:0-21029 GCA_963744045.1 uncultured Acidimicrobiaceae bacterium | reverse complement strand
CCCGGGCGTGCCCTTCTCCACGACCAGGCTGGCGAACCCGGGCCCCCGGGTGTCCGCGGGCTCCGTGCGTGCGAGCAGGGTCACCCCAACGACATGTCCGTGCCGGCGTTGGAGATGAACGTCCTGTGCCCGTTCAGTCAGCCAACCGCCATCACGTCGCTCGGCACGCGTCCGGATGCCGCGGGCATCGGATCCGGCGTCGGGCTCGGTCAGCCGAACGCACCCAGCACCCGTCCCTGGCCAGCGGGCGCAGCCAGCGCTCACGCTGGTCGTCGCTGCCGAAGAGGAGGAGCGGTAGCGAGCCGATGGTGACGTGCGCCTGCCAGGCCGCATCCACGGATTGATCGGCGCGGCCGACCCGCTCGATGGCGGCGACGAAGCCGACGGTCGACATGCCGATCCCGCCCCACTCCTCAGGGACGAGCATGCCGAGGAGGCCGAGCCGCACCCATTTCGCGGAGGAGGTCGGTCGGGCACCGGGCCTCCTCCCAGGCCAGTGGCGCCCGCGGGGCGATTTCGCGCTCGGTGAAGTCGCGGCAGAGGCCGACGAGGGCGCGTTCGGATTCGTCGAGTGAGAAGTCCATGCGATCCTCAGCTCACTGCTCGGCCTGCAGGTGCGCCAGGAACGACGTCGACCAGTCGGGGAGGTCACGCGGGACGCGGTACCCCTCGTCGTCGTTGATCTCGTCCCAGTGCTCGGCCACGTCCTCGATGGTCGGCGCCGCGGCGACGTAACCCGGGGTGGACGCGATGAAGATGCGGGCGAAGCGACCTGCGCCGGCGGCGTACATCTCCCCGTTCACCGGGCACGCCTCGTGGGCGAGGAAGGCCACCAGCGGCGCCACCTGGGCCGGCGCCATGGGCGACGTCGTGTCGTCGGGATCGGCACCCGGTCCGGCCATGCGAGTCATCGCCGCCGGCGCAATGAGATTCACCCTGATGCCGTGGGCCTCGCTCGTGGTGGCGATGCTGCGTGTCAGGCCGATGACGCCGCCCTTGGCGGTGGCGTACGACAGGTTCTTGGGCAGCCCGAAGATCCCGGAGGACGTCGTCATCACAATGCGGCCGTAGCCCTGCTCGACCATGTGGGGCCACGCCGCCCTCGTGGTGTTGAACGACCCGAGGACGTGCACGGCGAGATGCCGCTCCAGGCTTTCCTGATCGACGTCGGGAAGCCCGCCCACTGCATGATGCCTGCATTGTTGACCAGCATGTCGAGCCGTCCGAAGTTGTCGACCGCAGCGTCAATGAGGGCCCGTGCGCCCGATGGTGCCGCCACATCGTTCTCGTCGGCGATGGCGGACCCACCGGCGGCGGCGATGTCCCCCGCCACGCGGTGACGCCACCGCGGCATCCGCTCCGCCGCCCCTGTATGGAACCGCCGAGGTCGTTGACGACGACCCGAGCGCCCCGGCTGGCCAGGAGCAGTGCGTAGGCGCGGCCGATGCCGCGGCCCGCTCCGGTCACGACAGCGACGCGTCCCTCGAGCTGTGCATGTCCACGCCCACCCCCGCCCTCTCGCTGTCGTCGACTGGCGCGGTCTAGTTCGCCGACGGCGTGGCGGCGAGTGGGGCCTTGTAGCCCAGGAGGTCACCGAGGGTCCCGCCCACCATGGCGGCCCGCTCGTTCTCCGGGCACGCCGGCGAACAGCTGGCTCATGAGCTGCCTGCTGCCGCGGAACGTCCCCTCCGTGTGCGGGTAGTCGTTGCCCCAGACGATCGACGACAACCCCGTGATGTGGCGGCAGGCGACCGCGACGGGGTCGTCCTGGAACGACACGTGGAACTGGCGCTTCACGTACTCGCTCGGCATCAGCGGGTAGGGCCACTTCTCGTTGAGCCGGAACAGGCGGGCTATCCCACTCTGCTCGGCGGGGGGCACGCTGTCGTCCCAGACCCCGAGCCACCAGTCGGCGTCCTGGCCGATACCGGTGATCCAGCACTTGTCCATGCTGCCGACGAGCGAGGCCACCAGTGCGCGTTGAACTCAATCAGTGCAAAGTGGAGATCGGGGTAGCGCTCGGGGACACCCCCCCCGATGAGCTCGCAGATGAGCTGCTGGGGCACAATGGTGCTGTAGATCGCCTGGGTCACCATGCGCTTCGACGCCGACTTCTCGGTCACCGGCTGGTTGACCTCGGCGGCATTCTGCATGACGACCTTCAGCGTGGTCGACGTGGGGTCGTTGACCTTGATCCCCCCGGTCTGCGTGTGGAAGAACACGTGCAGACCGGCGGCCTGGGTGGCTGCCCAGACGGGGTCGAGGTCCCGGGAGTAGTAGGGCCTTGGCGGCGTCGCCGGCAGGAGGATGGCCCGGAACCCGAGCGCGGCGGCGCGCTCGATCTCCACCACGGCGTCGTCCACGTCCGTCAACGGGATGGGGGCGGTCGGCGCCAGCCGGGAGAAGTAGGGCCCGAACCGCTCGACGACGTAGTCGTTGTAGACCCGGGCGTGGGCAATGGAGAGCTCGTGGTCGTCGGAGTAGAGGCCGAAGAGCGACAGGTTCGGGTGCATGACGCCGACGTCGACGCCGTCGGCGTTGAGATCCTCCAAAATGATTTCGGGGTCGCCCTCGGGCATGCGGCCGCCGGTCTGGCGGTAGCGCGAGATCGTCCACCCCTCGAAGCCGGGCGTGTGCAGCCGGCGGAACTTGGTGGCGCCGCCCTCCACAAGCGGCGCAATCTCGAAGTCGTCCTCCCAGACGCCGCGGTCCCGCACATGCTTCGGGAGCCGGGTCACGAACAGGTCGGTGGGCTCCAGGATGTGCCCGTCAGCGGAGATGACGAGTTGCTCTGTCATGGTTGTGCCCTTCTTGCGCGGGACGGAAGATCGACGACGGGGCGCGCGCCGACGCGGTACTCTGACGCTCAATTCTAGACCAACCGGTCGGTACAGACAACGCGCGGTCAGCTTCCGCCGACCGCGGTGGCCAGGAGGAGGGGAGACCATGGGCAAGCGGTGGACGCAGCGACCACCTGGCTCGACGTGGGGGGACTGGGGCGACGACGACGAGCTGGGCCGCATCAACCTGCTCACTCCGGAGAAGGTGCTCGAAGGTGTGCGGGAGGTCGAGGCCGGGATCAGCTTCTGCCTCAGCCTCCCGCTCGACTACCCCGGCGGGACCGCCTTGAACCAGCGGCGTCACCCGCCGGTGATCGCGCCCACCGAGGACATGGCCGGCAACCCCGGCACCTTCTACAACGTGGCGATGAGCAGCATGGACACGTTCGGCGATCCCAAGTACGTGGACGTGTGGGCGGACGACGTGGTGACCCTCTCCCTGCAGTACTCGACGCAATGGGACTCCCTGGCCCACGTCGGCGCGGAGTTCGACGCCGACGGCGACGGGATCGACGAGGCCGTCTATTACAACGGCTACCGCGCCGGCGAGGACCTGGTCGGTCCGGAGCCCGATGCGGCCGGTGACGGCGGGAGCCACCGTTGCTTCGCCCGTCACCTGGGCCTTGAGCACATGGCGGCGACGGGCGTGCAGGGGCGGGGTGTCCTCGTCGACCTGGCCCATCACCTGGGTCACGAATGGCGCGGGGTCGACCGCACCACGCTGGAGGAGATCATGGCGGCCGACAACGTGGTCGTGGAGCCGGGCGACATGCTGCTGCTCCATACGGGGTTCGCCACCGAGATCCTGCGCTGGAACCGCAACCCCGACCCGGTCAAGATCCACACGCTGTGCTCGTATCTCGACGCCCGCGACGAGTCGCTGCTCGAATGGATCGCCGACGCGCAGATCTCGGCGCTGGTCGCCGACAACTACGCGGTCGAGGGCATGGTGGGCAAGGACCGCGACGAGAGCCGGCACTCGTTCCTTCCCATCCACAACCTCTGCCTCTTCAAGCTCGGTGTCCCGCTCGGTGAGATGTGGTACCTGCACGACTTGGCGGCGTGGCTCCGCGCGCACAAACGGAGCCGGTTCCTGCTCACGGCGCCACCGCTGCGGCTGCCCGGCGTGGTGGGATCTCCGTTGACGCCGGTGGCGACGGTCTGAGTGACGTCACCAAAGGAGGGTCACGCCTCGCGGGCGGAGCGATCGGCGCACCGTGAGAGCGTGAAGGCCTCGTAGTCGCTCTCCCGGACCTTGGCGATGTCCGCCAGGAGCTTCGGCCGGCCGGCCGAATTCAGCAGGTACTTGCGGGGCTTTCCCGGGATGTTGGTCCCGAAGTAGTAGCTGCTCTCCCCGAAGGCGGGGGCCTTGGTCGCCCAGCGGTCCACCATGGCCGTCCATTTCTCCTCGGCCGCCGCGCCGACCTCAATGACGTCGCAGCCGGTGGCCCGCAGATGGAGCAGCGTCTCGGTGACGAATTCGACCTGGTCGCCGTTGTAGCGGGGGTTGTTGCCGGCGGCGGCGTGGGGCCCGCCGGGGAAGAAGAAGTTGGGGAACCCGGTGGTCTGAATCCCGAGGAAGGTCTTGGGACCGTCGGCCCAATGGTCCACGAGCGCACGCCCGCCCCGCCCTCGGATGCCCATGCGCGCCAGCGCGCCGGTGCCGAAGTCGAAGCCGGTGGCCCAGACGATCATGTCGAACTCCCGATGCGCGTCGGTGGTCTCGATGCCCTGTGGGGTCAGCCGCACCATAGGTGTCGCCCGCAAATCGACAAGCTCCACGTTGGCCCGGTTGTAGACCTCGAAGTAGGCGGTTACGAACGGCGGCCGCTTCTCGCCGAAGCGGTGATCCTTGGGAATGAGCTTGTCCGCCGTCTCGGGGTCCTCGACGATGCCCCGGATCTTGTCGGCCAGGAAGGCGCACCATGCCGCGTTGGCCTCTCCGTCGAACATGACGTCGCTGTAGTTGCTGGTGAGCTTCGAGAAGCCGCGGCTCCTCCACATCTTCTCGAAGAACGCCGCGCGCTCCTCTTCCGAGTCCTCGAAGGCAGCGCGGTCGTGGGGGACGTGGAGGAAACCGCTCGGCGACGTGCTCAGGGTGCTGCGGATCGACTCGAAGTCTTTTCGGAGCTGTGCCTGCTCGTCGGGCGTGATGGGCGCGTTGTTGAGCGGCGTGCACCAGTTGGGTGAGCGTTGCAGCACCGTCAGGGAGGCCGCCGTCTCGGCGATGACCGGGATGATCTGCACCCCGCTCGACCCGGTACCGACGACGGCGACCCGCTTGCCGGTAAAGTCGACGGGCGCATCGGGCCACAAACCCGTGTGGTACGACTCGCCCTCGAATGCATCGCGGCCGGGCACGTCGGGGAAGTACGGGATGGAGAGGACACCCGTGGCGGCCACGAAGTAGCGCGCCCGCACGACCGTGCCGGTGTCGTCGGTCACCGTCCACCGCGCCGCCCGCTCGTCGTAGTCGGCCGACGTCACGCGGGCGCCGAAGCGCATGTGGCGCCGGAGCTCGAACCGGTCCACCACGTGGTTCAGGTAGCGCTCGATCTCGGGCTGCTCGGCGAAGTGCTCCTGCCACTCCCAATCCTCGAAGAGCTCCTGCGAGAAGAGGTAGGCGTAGGTGTAGCTCTCCGAGTCGAAGCGCGCGCCCGGGTAGCGATTCCAGTACCACGTGCCGCCGACGCCGCGGCCCGCCTCGAGCAGTTGCACGGAGAAGCCTGCTTCCCGCGCCAGGTAGAGCTGGTAGATACCGGTGATGCCTCCACCGACGACGAGCACGTCGACGTCGGCCGTGGGCCGGCTCGCCGTCTGGTCGGATGCGGTTTCGGGGGTTGTCATGAGCCTCCGCGGCAATGAGCCGGTCACGGGCGCGTGCGGCCCACGGGCGAACACCCTGTGCGCCGCAGGCCTCCATGCGAAGTGTACCGACCGGTTAGTATATGTTGGGATTTGTGCCTGTCCCGGGCACGAGGAGGCTCGGCAGATGGCAGTCCTGACGACGGGAGAGATGGGGGCACAGGACGGCACGCGTCATGGGTGACGCGGGCGCACAGAACGGAGCCCGGGTGGCGATCGTGACCGGCGGTGCCTCCGGCATCGGGCTCGCCGTCGGCGAACGCCTCGCGGCCGACGGCATGGCGGTGGCGGTGTTCGACCGCGACGGGGAGGCGGCCGTGCAGGCTGCCGAGAAGATCGCCGCCGCGGGGGACCGGGCGTTGGGGGTGACGGTCGACGTGACCGACCGGGCGCAGGTCGACGCGGGCGTGTCGAGGGTCCGCGCCGAGCTCGGCCCGCCGACGGTCCTGGTCAACAACGCCGGCGTCCACGCCGTCGACCCCTTCTTGAAGATCACGCCCGAGAAGTGGCAGCACCTCCTCGACGTCAACCTCACGGGCACCTTCAACTGCTGCCAGGCGGTGGTCCCTGACATGGTGGAGCAGGGCTGGGGCCGCATCGTGAACATCTCCTCGTCCAGCGCGCACAGCGGCCAGCAGTTCATGACGCACTACGTCGCGGCCAAGGCCGGAGTGATCGGCTTGACCAAGTCGCTCGCGCTCGAGCTCGGGCCGAAGGGGATCACCGTCAACACGATCCCCCCCGGCTTCATCGACACGCCGATGCTGCGCCGCCAGGAGCGCAAGGGACTTCTCGGGCAAGGCGTCGAACACCACGAGGCGCTGACGCCGGTGCGGCGGATCGGTCGCCCGGAGGACGTTGCGGCAATGTGCTCCTTTCTCGTGCGCGACGAGGCGAGCTACGTCACCGGCCAGGTCTTGGGGGTCAACGGTGGCCGCAACACCTGAGTCGCCGCGCCTGACGCCGCTTCCGCCCGGGGAATGGTCCAAGGCGGCCGGCGCGGCGCTGGCCCCCCTGCTGCCACCGTCCGGCCGGCCCAAGGGCGGGAACGGCCCCAAAGGACTCAACGCGCTGGGAGTGCTGGCCCGGTACCCGGAGCTCGCGCTGGCCTACAATACGTTCAGCGGCCAGGTCATGTACGGGTCGACGTTGACGCCCCGCCACCGGGAGCTGCTCGTCCTGCGGGTGGCCGCGTTGCGTGATTCCGAGTACGAGTGGCGGCAGCACGTGGCCAGCGCCGGGGACAACGGCGTCGATCCGGACGAGGTGGCACGCGTCGCGACGGGGACGGAAGCTCCCGAATGGTCCGACCTGGAGCGAGCACTCCTGCGGTCCGTCGACGAGCTGCTGGCGGATGCTCTCATCGGCGACGAGACGTGGGCCGCCCTGGCGGCCGAATTCGAGGAGCGTCAGCTGATGGATATCGTCTTCACCGTGGGCGCCTACGACGTCTTGGCCATGGCGCTCCGCACCTTCGCGGTGCCGTTGGACGACGACCTCACGCAGCCATGAGCGTCCCCTACCCCGTCGAGGTCCCGGACCGGATCCCCAAGGAGCGCTACTACGACCCGGGCTTCTACGCACTCGAGGCCGAGCAGCTCTGGCCCCGGGTCTGGCAGATGGCCTGCCGGCTCGAGGAGATACCGGGCGTCCGTGACTTCGTCGAATACGCGATCCTCGACCAATCGGTCGTGGTGGTGCGCACGGCAGAGACCGAGGTGGCGGCCTTCCAGAACGCATGCCGGCACCGCGGCGTCAAGGTCGTCGAAGGGCGCGGCACGCTCAAGACCGGCTTCACCTGCCCGTTCCACGGCTGGTGCTACGGCCTCGACGGCAAGAACACCTTCGTCTCCAAGGCCAGGTCCTTCTCCGAGCACAACCTGGCGCCGGGGGAGATCGACCTGGTCCCGGTGCGGACCGAGCTCTGGGGTGGCTGTGTCTGGATCAACCTCGACGACGATGCCCCGCCGCTGCGAAGCTGCATCGAGCCCTTCGCCAGCATCCTCGACGCCTGGAAGGTCGAGGCCATGCGCACCGAGTGGTGGGAGGCCTTCGTGCTGCCCGTCAACTGGAAGTTGGCCCAAGAGGCCTTCTTGGAGCAGTACCACGTGATCGAGACCCATCCGGAACTGGTCATCCCCAAGCGCTTCGCCCCCAAGGACCCCGCGGCCTTCGACCCGGAAGTCTTCATCGACGCCGAGTTGCACTATCTGCACGTCATGAGCGAAGGCATGGGGGGCATGGTCCACGCCCACGACGTGGCCGTCGCCGAGCGTCAGCGCACCATGTCGCTCTCGAGCGATCCGCAAGAGGCCATGGCCACCTGGCACCACACGCTCAACGAGGCCGTCGTGGCCTGGCACACCGCACGGGGGTCGGTCATCCCCGACCTCAACGAGCTCGAGGCGCAGGGCATCAACGAGACGATGTTCTACGCCTTTCCCCACTACTTCGTGCTCCCCATGTACTCGAGCGCCACCTCGTATCGCTTCCGGCCCCTCGGGCCTGAGGAGACCCTGATGGAGATCTGGTCGCTGACCCGCTACCCAGAAGGCCAGGAGCCGGGTCCCCCCACGCCACCGGTGCCGCGCTCGTTCGACGATGAGCGCATCCCGCCCATTCCGACGCAGGACTTCTCCAACCTGCCGCGCCAACAGCGCGGCCTGCACAACGCGGGCTTCGCGTACATGCGCCTCTCGGAGGGCGCCGAGGGCGGCATCGCCAACTTCGAGCGCACTCTCGACGGCTTCTTGGCGGGCCGCCCCTACGACCAGCTCGAGACCGCCCTGCGCGCCGTGAACGTGAACCCTCTCGAGCAGCCCATCGCCGATCTCGGGTTCTGAGGGGGATGAGCGCCGTGAGCACGACCTTTGCCGAGGTGTCCGAAGGGGTGCGCGCCGCCCTGGCTGTCTACACGCAGGCGCTGGACGACGGGCGGACCGAGGACGTCGTCGCCACCTTCTGTCCCGACGGTGTCTGCGACATTCCGGGAATGGGCACGCACGCCGGGCACGAGGCCCTCCGTCAGGCGTACGCGAAATGGTCGCCCCGGCGCCCCCAGCGCCACCTCGTCCTCAACACCGTCCTCGAGACCTGGAATGACGACGAGGCGAGGGCGGTCAGCGACGTCGTCTTCGTCCTGCTGGGCCAGGAAGGATGGGACATACAGCTCGTGGGTCGCTACAACGACGTGCTCCACCGCGACGGCGCACTGTGGCGCTTCCATCATCGTGCGGCCACATTCGTGACCGGGCCACCACCACGCAAGGAGACAGCATGACCGACGCCCTCGACTACGACGCCCTGGACTTCTTCCGCGGTACGGAGACCGTGGCCGATCCGTATCCGTACTTCGACTGGCTGCGTGACAAGTGCCCGGTCAGCCGCGAGCCTGTACACGGTGTGTACATGGTGACCGGGTACGAGGAGGCCTTCACCGTCTACACGGACCCCGACACGTTCTCGTCCTGCAACTCCGTCACCGGCCCGTTCCCCGGGTTCCCGGTTCCGCTCGAGGGACAAGAGGATGTCGGCGCCCTCATCGCGGAACATCGAGGCGAGCTGCCGTTCAGCGACCAGATCATCACGATGGACCCCCCGGAGCACTACGACCACCGGCACCTGCTGATGCGCCAGCTCACGCCGAAGCGGCTCAAGGAGAACGAGGATTTCGTGTGGCGGCTCGCCGACCGTCAGGTCGACGAGCTCATGGGGGGCGACGAGGCCGAGCTCATCACGGGGTACGCCAACCCGTTCGCCATGTTCGTCATCGCGGATCTGCTCGGCGTCCCGGAGTCGGACCACGAGGAATTCCGTCGCGCCCTCTCCCGCCAGAACGGAGGCGGCGGCGTCGGCAGCACGCAATCCGAAATGCCCCAGAACCCTCTGGAGTGGCTCTATGACCGCTTCAGCCGCTACATCGAGGACCGCCGCCGCGAGCCGCGTGACGACGTCCTGACGGCTCTGGCCACCACGAGGTTTCCGAACGGCGATCTCCCCGAGGTCATCGACGTCGTCCGCGTGGCCACCAACGTTTTCGCCGCCGGCCAGGAGACCACGGTCCGCCTCCTCGGCACCGCGCTGCAGCTGATCGGGGAGCGCCCGGACCTGCAGCAGCTTCTCCGCGACGCGCCGCGACCTCATCCCGAACTTCGTCGAGGAGACGCTCCGCATGGAGGCGCCGGTCAAGGGCGACTTCCGGCTGGCGCGCTGCCCGGCCACCGTCGGCGGCGTCGATATTCCGGCGGGTGTCACGCTGATGGTGCTCAACGGTGCCGCCAACCGCGACCCGCGCCGCTTCTCGGATCCGAACGAGTTCCAAGTCGAGCGCGACAACGCGCGCGAGCATCTCGCGTTCGGCCGCGGTGTGCACAGCTGCCCGGGGGGCCCGCTCGCTCGTTTGGAGACCCGGGTGAGCATTGAGCGACTCCTCGACCGCACGACGAGCATCGGCATCTCCGAGGAGCACCACGGGCCCCCCGACGCCCGCCGCTACCACTACATGCCGACCTATATCCTCCGGGGACTGACGCGGCTCCACCTCGATCTCACGCCGGCCGAGCCGGCGCCGTGATCACGGTGGGCGAGCGCAGGCCCGCGGAAACGAGAGGTGTCAGATGATCTTCAACGTCGTCAAGCAGCCGGTCCGGGCCAAGTACGCCGACGAGTTCCCGTCCCTGATCGCGGACTATGTCGCCGCCTCGCGGGCCGAGCCGGGCAATCTCTTCTTCGACTGGTGCCGCAGTGCCGATGACCCCAACCTCTGGTTCCTCATTGAGGGCTTTCGCGACGCGGCAGCAGGGGAGGCGCATGTCACCTCGGAGCACTTCAAGGCAGCGATGGCGGACATGCCGCGCTTTCTGGCTGCGGCACCCGAGATCATCCACGTCGAGATGCCCGGTGACGGTTGGGGCGCGGTGAGCGAGGGCTCCTGAGCCGAACCCGCGGCTACTCGTCGAGCAGATCGGGCTGCACCGACACGATCCACTCGTAGAGCGGCTGAAAGGCGCGCCATCCGGCCATGTACGGCCCGACCTGTCCTGCGGTCTTCTTCGCCTGGTCGGGATCGATGAGGACGGGAGTGCCGGCCGCTTCCGCCAACAGCTGCGCCTGGCAGGTGCGCTCCATGGTGATGAACCACCAGGCCGCCTCGTCCACCGACGTCTGACCGACGGTCAACAGCCCGTGATTCGACAGAATGACGGCCTTGTTCCCGCCGAGCGCGTGGGCGAGTCGCTTGCCTTCCTCCAGATCGAGCACGACGCCGGTGTAGTCGTCGAAGAGGGAGTGGTCGCCGTAGAAGGCGCAAGCGTCCTGGGTGATCGGGTCAAGCAGCCGGCGCAGCGACGACCAGGACTTGCCGTGCACGGAATGCGCGTGCGCGGCCGCCACGACATCCGGTCGTGCCGCGTGCACCTGCGAGTGGATGGCGAACGCGGCCAGGTTCACTGGCCAATTGCCGTCGACCACCTCGCCCTGATCGTTGACCAGGATGAGATCCTTGACACGGATCATCTTGAAGTTCATGCCGAACGGATTGACCCAGAAGTGGTCGAGGAGCTCGGGGTCGCGAGCCGTGATGTGACCGGCGATGCCCTCGTCGAACCCGAAGTGCCCGAACAGACGAAATGCCGCGGCGAGACGCTGTTTGCGGTGCCGGCGTTCGTCCTGCACGGAGTCGAATCTGGGAAACGTCACCGGGACTCTGTCAGAAGGCACGGGCACCATCCTAAAGGCGGCTCAGGCCGGGCGGAAGTACGGGAGTGCGATCTCGTCCGAGGCCGGGTGGAATTCGACGGCGAGCCCGAGACCCTCCCGTAACGCCTCGGGCTCACAACCGATGACGGCGCTCAGCATGAAGAACCCTTCGTCGAGCCGCACGACGGCTGGTGCGTAGGGCACCCGGAAGGAGCGGTCGGGAGGCCGCCATACGACGGTCCAGCTGTAGAGCGACCCTGCCCCGGCGCTCTCGGCCCAGACCGGTGATGACGCATGGCACCGGGCGCAGACCGTGAACGCCCCGAGGCCGGAGAAGGAGCACTCCCCACACTGCTGGTAGAGGAGCTGGCGGCGGCGGCAGCCCTCCCAGTAGGGCTCGCTGTGGAGGCCCGGGCGCGGAGCCGGGATCCCTTCGGCCTGGGGCAGGAGGAGGCTCACGGACACTCCGGCCCCAGGAGGAGCACATCGCAGAACAGGGCGCCGGAGCCGCCGTTCGAGCACAGCGCGACCTCGGCCCCCTCGACTTGGTTGGTGGCGCACGATCGGCGGAGCTGCTGGACGCCCCTGATCACCCGCTGGAGCTGCTGCGCGTTGATCCCCGGATGGCTGAATGACATGGTGCCGCCATCGGTGGTCACCGGGAGCGCCGCACCGGGTCCGATGTTCCCGTCCTCGACGAACGGGCCGCCCTCACCCGGCGCGCAGAAGCCGAAGGCCTCCAGCTGCCGGATGATCTCGAAGGAGAACGGATCGTAGAGTTCGGCCACGTCGACGTCGCTCGGTGAGAGGCCGGCCATCGCGAAGGCCGCCGCCGCCGCCCGGGCGCCGACGAGCCCGGCGGGTGGAAGATCGGCGCGCTGGCCGAAAGTCCCACACCGGGGCCACGACGTAGGCGGGCCCGAAGGCATCGCTGGCACCACCGAGAATCCACACGGGCGCCGCGCAGTCGCCGGCGCGCGCCGCGGTGGTGAGCACGAGGGCACAGCCGCCCTCCGACGTGGTGGCGCAGTCGAGGAGATGGAAAGGGTCGGCCACCATGCGTGAGGCCAGGATGTCCGCGGGAGCGAACGGCCCCCGTCCGGCGTAGACGGCTTCGGGGTTGGCATGGCCGTTGGTGCGGATCACGGCCGCGGCGGTGGCCATCTGCTCGGGCGTCGTCCCGTAGGTGAGCATGTGCCGCCGCGCCATCAGAGCGAACTCAGCCGCGGTGAACAGCCCGTACCCGACGACGAGCTCGTTGGCCGGTCGCGTCCAGGGCGCCGTTGCGGATCGATCCACGTGCATGCCGGCGCCGCCGGCGGCGACGAGCACGACGTTGCACTGGCCGGTGGCGATCAGGGCTGCGGCATCGAGGACGGCGGGGATACCCATTTGCGTGGGTCGCCTGGTGCAGGGCCCGAGGCCCAGCTCGAGGGCAATGCGGGCGCAGTCCGTGCCGACGACACCATCGACGTCATGCGGTGAGATTCCGGCGTCGGCCAGTGCGCCCAGCGCCCCGACGAGCGCGATGGAGGTCGAGTCGTGCTGGGGCAGGAGGCGAGCCTGCACCGTGTTGTGGACGCCGACGATGGCGACGCCGGCGAAGGGATGGCGCGGCACGGCGCATACTCTCGCACCACCACGCGGCGGCCGCGGCCGCGGGGCCGCGGCCCGGGGCGGTCCGGGCGGTGCACCCCCCTCGCTGCTGGCCCCGGACTAGCCTGCGCAGCCGCAGGGTGGATTCCGGTTCGGACGGCGGCTCAGGGGGTTGGGAAGAGCGTGGACCTCTCGTTGGCGATCGGCCAGATCGTTCGGTCTCGCCGTCTGGCGGCGACGTTGCCCGGCGTCCTTTTGCTGGCATTCCTGCTCGTGGCCGCTGCGCACCCGGCGGCGGGGAGCGGGTCACGAATCGCCTGGGAACCGTGCCCGAAGGTGTCGGGCTACCAGTGCGGAACGCTGCGGGTGCCCCTGCACTACAACGATCCCTCTCGCGGTGCAGTCAACCTGGCGGTGACGGAACGTCCCGTGCCGCAGAGCAAGGGCGTCATTGTGTTCAATCCCGGCGGACCGGGCGAGAGCGGCGACCTGATTCTGCCGATACTGGCCTCCCTGATGCCGCAAGCGGTCCAGGACCAGTTCACGTTCGTGAGCTTCGACGAGCGCGGCACAGGGTCCAGCGAGCCGCTCCTGTGCGGGCCGTCCGCCGCGGCGGCGGGAAGTGCCATTGCGGGGACGGCGGCGGCCACCTTGACCTTCGCCGGCCTGGAGCGGTCGTGTCGGTCATCGGACCCCACCTTGTTCCCGACGGTCAACACCACGACGTCGGCGCGCGACATGGATCGGCTGCGCGCCGCCCTCGGGGTGGCACGGCTCGATTACTACGGCCTCTCGTACGGCACGGCCCTGGGGTCGGTGTACGCGCATCTCTTCCCGAGCCATGTCCGTGCCATGGTCATGGACGGCGCCGTCGACGCCAACCTGAGCCTTGCGTCCGACGCCAGCGCGGACGCGGCGGCCATACAGACCGCCCTGGTGCGCGCACTGCACAGCTGCAACTCGCTGCCTAGCTGCCCGTTGGGAACGGACCCGGTGGGCTTCTATCGGCATCTGCAGCAGCGGCTCCTGCAGTCGCCGCTCCCGGCCCCCGGCGGTGGCGATACGACCCCGGTGACGGCGGGTGACCTGTCCACCGCCTCCTTGCTCTACGTCTCCGCACCGACCTTCACGCCGGGCTACTTTGCCGCCCTCGCTGCGGCCGCAGCCGGCAACGGGGCGCCACTGCGTTCGGTGGCGCTCGGGCTCGAGGACGACCTGAACGGGGCGTCCCTCGTCGGACCGCTCTGGACGATCACGTGCAACGACGCGGCCACGCACCCCGACGCGAAGGTGACGGCCGCACTCGCCCGATCGTTCGCGGCGCGCCACCCGCTCGGCGGGGCCGAAGCCGTGGCCAACTATCTCATCGCGTGTCCCGGCTGGACCGGCTCGGGAGAGGCCATCGCCCACCTCGCGCCGCACGGCGCGCCCACCCCGCTGGTGATCGGCAACGTCTATGACCCCAACACGCCCTACGTCGTGGCTCCCCAGCTCGCCGCGGCCGTCGGGGGGCGGCTGGTCACCTACGTCGGCGACGGGCACACCTGGCTGCTCAACGGATCGACCAACGCCTGTATGGACGACGTGGTGACGTCCTACTTCGTGGACGGCGTCGTGCCGGCCAAGGGGACGCGTTCCAGCGCGTCCTCGTAGCCCGGATCAGATGTACATGCCGCCGTTGACGCCGATCAGCTGGCCGGTGATGTAGCCCGCCTCTTCCGAGCACAAGAACGCGCAGGCAGCGGCGATGTCCTCGGGCGTTCCGGCCCGCCCGGCCGGGACCATGCTCCCCATGACGTCGATGCTCGGCACGTTGCCCACGCCGGCGGCATTTCGGGCCATGGGGGTGTCGACGATGGTCGGTGGGATGGTGTTGACGGTGATGCCCTGGCTCGCGAACTCCCGCGCAAAGGCCCTTGTGAGGCCGATGACGCCGCCCTTCGACGCCACGTAGTGGGCCATGTGGGGCGCTCCCGATTGCGCGCTCGACGAGGAGATGGTCACGATGCGGCCCCAGCCCTGGGCCGTCATGTCCGGGACCGCCAGCTGCATGCAGGTGAAGGTGCCGGTCAGGTTCACCGCCAGAATGCGGTCCCACTTCTCGGGCGTGATGTCGGCGACCGCGTCGAATGACTCAATGCCGGCGCTGGTCACGAGGATCGTGATCGGTCCCAGTGCCTGCCGCACGTCGGAGAACACCCGCTCGAGCTCTCCGCGCTCTGCGACGTCGACCGCGTAGCCGGCCGCTGAGTGTCCCGCGCCGGTCAGCGCGTCGGCTGCCTCCTTCACGCCGGCCCCGTCACGGTCGAGCAGGGCCACGGCGATGCCGTCTGCGGCCAGCCTGTTGGCGACGCCGAGGCCGATGCCCGACGCGGCCCCGGTCACCACCGCAACGCGCCCGCTCATTGCGCCGTCTCCGCGGGTGTGAACTCAATGTGGAGCTGGTGCAGGCCGCGGAGGACCCAGGTGGGCTCATACTCGAAATGGCGGGCCGACGGCGGCCCGTGGTGCTCCTCGGACAGGCGGATGTCGCTCATGCGCTGGAGGATGCGCGCAATGCTGACCCGGCCCTCGACCCGCGCCAACGGCCCACCGGGACAGGCGTGGACCCCGCGCCCGAAGGCCAGATGGACCTTCGCGTTGGGCCGGTCGAGCCTGAACTCCGCCGGGCATTCGAACAGCCGGGGGTCACGGTTGGCCGCACCGTTGAGCAGCATCACCGGCGTCCCGGCGGCAATGTCGACCCCCGCCACGGTCGTGGAGCGGCGAGCCAGCCGAAAGTCCGACTTCACCGGGCTCTCAATGCGCAGCGACTCTTCGATGAAGTCGGGGATCCGCTCCGGGTGCGCCCGCAGCTCAACTTGCAGTTCGGGGTATTCGCAGAGGTATTTCAGGCCGACGGCGAGGAGACGGGCGGTCGTCTCCTGACCTGCGGCGAACAGGAACGTGGCGGTCCGCACGACGGCGCTCACATCCGGCGTGGTCCCGTCGGGGTAGGTGCCGAGGGCCAGACGGTCAGCGCATCGTCGCGGGGTTCGCGCCGACGATCCTCTATGTAGGTCGCGAACCAGTCATCGAGCCCCTCGAGCGCGTTGAGACCGATGTCCCCGTCGCCTCCGACTTCGCCCGGCGCGGCGCTCAGGCCGAAGAACTCCCGGAAGCTCTGGTGGTCCACTTCGGGCACGCCGAGAACGTCGGCGACGGCGAGCATGGCGAAGGGCTGCGTGTAGGCGCTGATGAACTCGCAGCGGCCGTCCGCGATGAACTCGTCGATCTGCCGGTCGGCCGCCCGCCACATGAACTCTTCGTTCTCCTTGAGGCGCTTCGGCGTGAGCAGGCGCATCACCAGGGCGCGCTCCTGGGTGTGCATGGGTGGGTCCATGGTCACCATGTGCTCGTTCATGGGCAGCTGGTCCCGGTGGCCGTCGATGATCGCGCCCACGTCGTCGCCCTCGAGCGGGACGGGAAAGGCTGCGAACGGGCCGATCACCGAGTTGCAGGACGAGAAGGTATCGGTGTCGAGGTAGATCTCCAGCGCCTCCTCGTAGCCCGAGACGGCGACCACGCCGAGGTTGTCGGTCGGGAGGACCGGGCACTGTGACCGCAGGTGGTCGAAGTAGGGGTAGGGGTCTTCCACCAGGGACTCGTCACTGAAGAAGTCGATCGTCTCCCAGTCGCTCAACGCGGCCTCCCTTCGCCGACGGCCCGAGAGCTGAGCCGGTCGCTTCGCTGTGCACTCGCTCAGCATGTTTTGGCGAATGCTTAGCATCGGCCCGCGAATGTGACAAGTTGTCCTGGTGACCGCGGCGTCCCAGCCCAGACGGATCGGCGCCGCCGACTCCAAGACCAGGAAACAGCTGCTCGACGCGGCCGAGCAGCTGTTGCTCGACGAGGGGTACGCAGCCGTGACGTCACGACGGGTGGGGGCGAAGGCGGGCCTCAAGCCGCAGCTCGTCCACTACTACTTCCGGACCATGGACGACCTCTTCCTCGAGGTCTTCCGGCGGCGCGCCGACTCGAATCTCGCGCATTTCGAGCGCACCGTCGCCGCCGACAACTCCCTACGGACGTTGTGGCGCCTCAACGCCGATCCCCGCGGTGCCGCGTTCATGGCGGAGTTCGTCGCGCTGGCGAACCATCGCAAGTCCATCCGGACCGAGATCGCCCGTTACGCCGAACGTTCTCGTGCCGCCCAGCTCGAGCGCGCTGACGGCAGCGCTCCAAGCGGATGGGATCGCGGCGGAACAGGTTCCTCCGATTGTCGCGCTCCTCTTGATGACCGGACTGTCGCAGGTGCTGTCCCTCGAACGTGGCCTCGGTGTCACGGCGGGGCACGACGCCACCACCCTGTTCGTCCAGAGCGTTATTGACCGGCTTGAGCCATGACAAGGCGTGGTTGGGTCGCGGCAATGGCACCTGCTCGCAGCCCGCGGATGGTCTGGCGGTAGGACCCGGCCAGGCTGTCCTCCCTGTAGCTGAGGCCATTGTCGGCACAGAAGCGTCTGACGATGTTCTGAGCCCGCGACAGGTTGGGTCGCGGCATGCTCGGGAAGAGATGGTGCTCAATCTGGAAGTTGAGTCCTCCGAGCAGCACGTTGGTGAACCGACCGCCCGCAACGTTCCGGGAGCTGACGACCTGGCGCCGGACAAAGCTCAGTCCCTGTTCGGGGTCGATGATGGGCATGCCCTTGTGGTTCGGGGCGAAGCTGCATCCCAGGTAGACGGAGAAGACCGCCTGCTGGACGAGGATGAAGGCCACCGCCTTCAGCGGTGAAAGGAACCAGAACACGACAGTCAGATACAGCGCGGCGTGCAGGGCGAGGAGAGCCCCTTCGAGGACAGCCGTCCTGTTGCGCTCACGGAGCAACCTCTGAATGCCCAACACGTAGATGCCCGTGCTGCGCAGGACCATGAGCGGAAAGAACAGCGGCGCTTGCCATTTCGTCATGAACCGGGAGGGCCAACTCGCGACCTTGACCGGCCCGTCAGTCGAAGGCTGCACGACGACGCCGCCGACATCGGGGTCACGACCCACCTCGTTGGGGTGGGCGTGATGCGCGCTGTGCTTGGGCACCCACCAGCCGAAGCTCATGCCGATCAGGACATTTCCGACCGCCAGCCCCAGGAGGCGGTTCGCCCGCCTGGAGCGGAAGACCTCGTGATGGCCGGCGTCGTGCCCGACGAAGCCGAGTTGGGTGAAGACCAGGCCGAGGAACGCCCCGACGCCGAGCACCCACCACGAACTCCCGAGCAGCACCAAGGCGGCGAAACCCACCCCGAACGCCGCCACGGTCAGTGGAATCATCAGGGCGTAATAGCCGAAGCGGCGGTCCAGCAGGCCGGCTTCACGGACCTGTTTGGCGAGGACGCCAAAATCCACTGTCGTGGCTTCGATGGTGGTCGTTGTCACAGTTCCGTTCCCCGCATTCCTTCCGAGCGCTACCGGGGACCGGGGCAACACTGTGTGTCGACGCTCTCACGCTGTGCCCACACTGTAGACCCCTCCCGAGCGAATGGTCGGGCGGGTCGTCACCCGCGCCGCGGCGACGGGGAAGAGGCCCTACGTCATTGGCCTTGTGGGGTTGAACTCCCTGATCACGGTCTCCCCGAAGGCCGCCAGGGTCTCGGGGTCGGCAAAGTCGCAGAACCATGCGTACACCCGTTCCACCCCGCGTTCCTGGAGCGAGCCGAAGTGGTCGACGAGCTCGGGGGCAGTGCCGACGATCGGCGTCCGCCCAAAACGTCGGCGCGCCGTAGCCTCGATTTCGTCACGGGGGGCCGAGGGCGCGACGAATGCCACCTGCGCCTGCAGCGAGCAGCGAGCAGCGCCCGCAAGCGGCCGCATCTCGTCCAGCTTGTCGACGATGTGTGTGTGGACGTTCCACCAGTCGGCGTGCTCGGCGACCAGCCGCATCGTCCCCTTGCCCGCGCCGCCGATGACGATCGGAATGTGGCCCACGGGTCCCGGAACCTGTTGTGCTGCGTGCAGGCTGAAATGCTCACCGTGGTAGTCGAGCACCTCGCCCGTCCAGAGTGCCTTCATGATCTCGAGCGATTCGCGCAGTCGGCTCAGCCGGACCTTCGGCTCTTGAGACCCGATGCCGAACGAGCCGAGCTCCTGGGCAACCGAGCCCCAGCCGATGCCCAGCTCGTAGCGTCCTCCCGACGCGTGATCGATGGAGGCCGCTTCACGCGCCAGGACGGCGGGGTGCCGGAAGGAGTCGCACAGAACCAGGGATCCGACCCGGAGCTCTGTGGTCCGACTGGCGAGCCACGTGTTGGTGATCATCGCCTCGAACATGGGCTGGCTCTCCGCCAGGGGGGGAGCGAGGTGATCCATGCCGGCGACGCCGGCGAACCCCGCCGCCTCCGCCGCCCGGGCGCGATCGACGAGCTGGTCCATGGTCAGCCGCATCTGCGGCAAAAAGAGCCAGAACTCGAGTGGGCTGGTCACGGGCGACTCCTCGTCAGCACTCGTCGGGGCGAAACGTGGACGGGCAGTCGACACGGCCCGGTGACACGCGGCCCTGAGGATATCTATGGTTCTCCCGGGGGCGACAACCGGTCGGGCCCGCGGGGGTCAGAGGCAGTTGCCGGGCATGCCCACGAGGAGGACGATGAAGGCTGTACGCAGCGTGGAAGGCGGAGTGGCGCTCGTCACTCTCGACGAGCCGCCCGGTACCGGTGAGCTGCTCGACATGAGGGCGACGAGCATCTGCGGCTCCGACCTGAGCTACATCCGTTTTGGGAGCCGGGCCATTTTGGGCCACGAGCTCGCCGGAGTGCGCGCGGACGGCACGCCGGTGGTCGTCGAGGCCATCTACGGCTGTATGGAGTGTCCCCAGTGTGCGCGGGGCGCCTACAACCTGTGCCCGACCCACGGCCAGCGCGCGCTCGGCATCAGTGCCGACGGTGGCATGGCCGAGCAGTTCCGTGCGCCGACGGCCCGGTTGGTCCCCCTCCCGCCGGGGTTCGACGTCCGTGACGCGTCCATCGTGGAGCCGGCAGCCGTGTCGTGGCATGCGCTGCGGCTCGCCGGCACGGGTCCCGGCGCCCGCGTCGCGGTCGTCGGTGCCGGTGCGCTCGGATTGCTCGCCGTCGCTGGTGCCCGCCGGCTCGGCGCAGAGGCGGTCGCGCTCGAGGCCCGCCACCCGTATCAAAAGGACGCCGGCGAGCGCCTCGGAGCCCAGATCGATGCCGATGGCGTCTTCGACGTCGTCGTCGAGGCGGCCGGGACGCAAGAGAGCTTGGCCAAGTGCGGCGAGCTCGTCGCACCGGGCGGCACCATCGTCGTCCTCGGTGTCCATTTCGGCCCCGTCCAGCTGGACTGGATGCCGCTGTTCCACAAGGAGGCCCGGGTGATCCCGTCGCTGGGCTACTGCGCCCATGCGGGTGGCCGAGAAATGGAGGACGCGGCTGCCATGCTGGCCGACGATCCCGACATCGTCCGCACGGTGATCACCCACCGCTTTCCGATCGAGGACGCCGCCGAAGCGTTCCGGGTGGCTTCCGAAAGGGCGAGTGGTGCCGTCCGCGTCGTGATCGAGCCGTCGTGAAGGCTGCGGATCAATTCCACGTCGGTATCGTCGTGCACGATCTCGACGCCGCCCTGACCGAACTCTCCGCCCTCTTCGGGCACGAGTGGTGCCCGACACTCTCCGTCAGCACGCCGGTCGTGCTCCCTGACGGTGAGGCCACGCTCGACCTCGCCTTCACCTACTCCAGGACCGAACCGCGAGTAGAGGTGATCCAGAGCATGCCGGGAACGCTCTGGGTTCCGGCTGAGGGTTCGGGCATCCACCACCTCGGCTACTGGTCCGACGACGTCACCGCGGATGCCACGCTTCTGACAGAGCGGGGTTACGCCGCCGAGGCGACCGGAGTCCGTGCCGACGGCACCGCCGTCTGGGCCTATCACCGGAGTGCGAGCGGGCCGCGGATTGAGCTCGTCAGCCGGCACATCGCGGCGGGACTCGAGCAGTACTGGGCGTCGGGCCCGGGTTAGGACGTCGGGAGCTCGCCTCGGAGACC
>CAVUSB010000025.1:0-13793 GCA_963744045.1 uncultured Acidimicrobiaceae bacterium | reverse complement strand
CCCACCGGGGGAAGGCAACGTGGTCCAGGCTGCGCTGGCCCGGGCGGACGCGGTCGTCATCCCGACCCGGGCCGGCGGGGTCGAGCCCAACCGAGTCGTGACGACCCTGGAGATGACGCCCAGCAACATCCCGGCGGGCGTCGTCATCTGCTCTGCTCGGCTCGGTACGAACGACCTCGAGGCGACGATCGAGTGGTGGAACGACCTCAAGGTGCCGGTTTGGGACCTATCTGGAGAGGGGTCTCGATCGCGTAGCGGCCCTGCGGCGGCTCTCTCGGCAGAGGGTCTGGAGCGCTACGGGAAGGTGTTGAAGAAGGCCAGCTCCAAGAACCGTTGACAGACACCGCTCAGCGGCGTGTCAATGCCTGCAAGTCGCCTGTGGAAACCGGCTGTCGACCCAGGCCACCGGTGCCTCACCCTGCAATTGCCCCGTTAGCTCGGAGAGGAACCAACGGCGCACCGCCACGCTGGCCGGGGACGCCGGGAGCGTCAGAAGCTGCTGCGCCAACCCGAACGCATCTGCCTCATCGAGCAGAGCGTCGTAGAACTCGACGGCGACCGTGGCCGACCGTGGCAGGTCGAGCGACCAATCGAAGAACTCGACGTTGTCGTCGACCGCCGTTTGCCACATGTCGTCCATTCCCGGCCCGAGGCCGTTGAAGCGAGTGCCGATCTGGGACACCAAGACGGCAAGACGTTCGGGGAGGGGAGCCGAACCGGGTGCGTTGTCGGCGGCGCTCCTTCATCAACCGGAGTTCGCGGAACAGTGCCTCGTACTGCTCGCTCGATTTCTGGAGGAGGGCCACCGGTATCCCGAGCAATTGGATCGAGACGTCCGGCGAGTCGCCTGCGTCGCCGTGCACACTCGTCCGTGTGACGCCGGCAAGGTTGAAGCGAAAGCTGCCGTCGGAGACACTCGTCGGCGCGACAGGGAACTCGACCGGGAGCTCGAACCACACGATCTTGCCGTCTTCGACCGCCTGCACTCCCCAGTTCGACGCCAAGGTATTGAACAGTGTCAGGCCGCGACCGGTGGCCGCGTCCTGGCCGTACTCCTTGATGGACGGGAAAGAGGGGTTGCCGTCGGCGACATCCACCCGGATGCGGTCCGGCAGAATGTGGAGCGTCACGCACAACGGGGTCGCGGCGTGGAGCACTGCGTTGGTGACCAGCTCCGAGGTCAGCAGGGCGGCGCACCCGGTCACCTCGGCGGGCAGGTCGCGGAAATGCGCAGCCACCCAATGACGCGCCACCGGGGTGCTTTCCACCACCGGTTCGAGATGCAAGGTTGACATGCCATCTCGTGTCGTACCCACAGCCGGAACGGATATGCGTTCCTCGGAGACACCCGTGTAATTGAGGCAGAGCACCACGATGTCGTCGGTCCGCTCCTCGACGCTCAACATGGAGGCAAAGGTGACTGCGGGATGGTCCGGCCATCCGCCCGCGCAACGATGGTTGCCGCGTTCGCCAGCCGCTCCATCCCGTCGGTGATCACCTCGCCGCGGCGTTCAATCAGGCCATCGGAGTACATGATGAGCGAATCGCCGCGGTCGAGAACGACCTCATCTCTGGGCCGGGGGGCTCCGCTGAGCCCGGCCGCAATGAGCAGCGTTCGCTCCATGGGGCAAAACGTCGCGTTGCCGTCGGACCGTACGACCAGCGGCGGAGGGTGACCGGCATTGCTCAGTACGACGCGCCCCGTCGAGGGCGTGATGGTTCCCACGACGGCAGTGACGACTCTGTCTTCGATGAGCGTGTCGAAGAGGCGATCGAGCGATGACAGCACCTCCGTCGGTGACAGGCCGGACACTGCGTAGGCACGGATGGCGCTTCGAACCTGACCCATCAGGGCGGCCGCCGGGGCGCCCTTGCCCATGACGTCGCCCACGCTGAAGAAGACGAGATCGCTGGTGAGCTCGAAGACGTCGTACCAGTCACCCCCTGCGTAGGTGCCGGCCACCCCCGCCCGGTATTCGGCATCGAGCAACAGGCCCTCGACCTCGGGGAGCGAGTCCGGGAGAACGGCGCGTTGCAGGACGTCTGCCACGACGTGCTCGCGCTGGAACCGCGTCGCGTTGGACAAGGCGACCCCGGCCCGACTCGCCACTTCGGTCGCCAGCGAGACATCGTCGGCTTCGAAGAGCCGCCCGGGTCCGTCCACGAAGGTCATGACCCCGATGACCTCGCCGTTGGCGGTCAGCGGGACCGACAACCCGGTGGAGACGCCCGAAGGCTCGTTGCCGAGCTCATTGTCGTTGAGCGGAGCCAGTTGGGTCCGTCCCGTGCGGAAGGCGACCGCCGCCGGCGCGTCCGAGTCGTACGGAAGGACGTCGTAGACACGCTGGCCCGCGCGCGCGGACGATGCCGTCGCAGATTCAGGGACATCGAGCCGAACGAGCCCACTCTCACCGGGGACCTGGACCGAGCACGAGTCGGCCAGGCGGCCCTCGACCAGGCTCATGGTTCGCTGGATCACGGTCGTCGGCTCCAGGCTCGAGCTCAACAGCCGGGTCACCTCGGACAGGAGCGAGAGCCGCTCGCGTCCCGACTCCGCGTCGCGCAGGGCGTCGCGTTCGTGTTCGAAAACCTGGGCTCGCTCCAAGGCTTGTGCGGTCAGCCCGGCCAACGTCGAGAGGAATCGCAGATCGGGTTCGCTCGGCTCGGACTGAGCAACGAAGGCCAGCGAAAGCACTCCGAGCGGGCCGACGCTGCCCATGAGGGGCTCGCTGACGATCGTCACCGGCTTGGGAAGTTCGCGGAGGACCCGCGCCACGATCTCCACGGCCACGTCTTCACGCACGCCGTCCTCGGCGTCGATGCTGGCGACACCGGTCCGGTTGTGCGTGAAGCACGCTCCAGTGTGGCTCCCTTCGAGGGGAACCGTGGAGCGAGAAAGCAGTGCCGGGTGCCCGCTGCTGGCCAGGCATGCCAGCCCGCGCTCGCCCGCGGCCGGGACGCGCACGACGGCGGACTGTGCGCCAAGGGCTCGCCGGCCGCCCGCAATGGCAGCATGGGCTACGTCACCGGGCGTCGTGGCTGCAGCCAGGGCCGAGCTGAGCTGGTGCAGGTGCTGGCTCCGCTCGAGGTTGACGAACTCGGTCAGGGTGAGTCGGGCCCGCTCGACCGCTTGGGCCGCCGCGCCGGTGATGGTGAAGAGGAAGGTCCGATCGGGCTCGGAGATCTGGCGGTCCTCGGCCCAATGCACGACGACGGCGCCGATGGTGTGGTCGGATACGACGAGAGGAATGATGGCGAGGGCCCGGAAGCGGTCCGAATTGCGTGACATGGAGATGTCGGGCCGATCGCGCCGGAGGTCGTCGACGGTTTCCGCGAAGAAGGCGACGTTGTGGCCCAGGATGGGTCCATCGGTCTGCAGCGAGGCCAGCACTCCGTCGGTCGGGTCATCGGGTGCGTACCCGAACCGCCGGAGCGTGTGGAGCACCCCCCACTCGTCGAGGAGGGCAAAGGTCGACGCGTCGACGTGCAACTCGTCGCGCAGGGCGGCGAAGACAGCATCCGCCACTTGCGCCGGGTCGGCCGCGGTCGTCAGCGCGCGCGCGCCATGGTCTGCATCCGCTGTGCCGTCTCGGCGGCAACGCGCCGGCGCCTTTCGTTCCGGGTCTCGGAGCGGGCAGTCCACAATTGGACGTTGCGCTGACCACGCAGATAGGAGATCCACATGGCCACCGCCGTCGCGGCCAGCATCGTCACGACACGCAGCGTGTGGTTGAGCTCTCCGTAGCTGCGCGGCGGTGTGCTGATGACGAGGGCAAAGAACGTCGCGAGGAGGCCGACCAGCGCTACCCGTGAGGGGCGAGCGAAGGCGGCGGCGATGAAGGGGGAGATGGCCAGGAGGCCGACGAGCGAGACGTTCCCCCCGTAGACGGCGAAGACGATCGCCACCGTGGAGGCCCAGACGAGGGCGACCAGGGTGGCCATGGCCTCGGTCCGGTCACCGCGCGCGCTCTGGGAGGTGGGTGAAAGCTGCTCGTCTCCTGGTTCGGGCACGGACTCTCCCCGTGGTCGGCGGGCTCGCCTGAAACGCTATTCCCCTCGCCGGGCGGCCAGGTCAACTCCGGTGGTTCACCGGGGTTGCTACCGCAACTCACTACCCTTGGGCGCCCAGGGAGAAACACCGGAAACGTCCAGGAGGTTTAGGTTCGCCCCCAGGGGCAATAGACCGTCTGGCCAATCGGCATTGCATGACGTCCTCGGCGCGGCCCAGGATGAGGCCTCAGGAGGGCGGAGTGGAACAGGACTTTCACATAGCGGAGCAGGCGGGCTCATCGCCCCCGGTGATCGCGGTCAGCGGGGAGATCGATGTCGCCACAGCCCCGCAGCTGCGGGAGTGCCTGCACAACGTCATCGCCCGGGGCGAGGCGACGGTCGTGCTGGACCTTCTCGGGGTGACGTTCTTGGATTCCACGGCACTGGGTGTCCTCGTCGGTGCTCTCAAGCGTTGCCGCGAGCTGGGGGGAGAGTTGCACGTCGTTGTCGCTGACCCGCGCATCGTCAAGATCTTCGAGATCACGGGTCTCACCAGTGTGTTCACCATCGCCGACTCGCTGGAATCGGCGGGGGCGGCGTGACGGAGACGACCGACCGGCTGGAGAGTGGCGATCGGGTCGAGCTGAAGTTTCCGGCGCGGGGCGATCTGATCGTCCTCGCCCGCCTGGTCACGAGCGCAATCTCTGCTCGCGCCGGGTTCGACATCGAGGAGCTCGAGGATCTGCGCCTGGCGGTCGGCGAGCTCTGCATCCTGACGCTGCAGGGCAGCGACGCGCAGCATGGGGACCTTCGCCTCGAGCTCAACGTTCTCGGTGATGCCATTGAAGTCGTCTGTACCCTCGAAAGGGCCGGAATCGCGAGCGCCCTCGAGCCCGACGGGGACGAAGTTGCCCGGCTGAGCGAGCAGATTCTTGACGCGCTGGTGGACGAGCACGGAAGGGAGAGCCGGGACGGCTCGGTGCGCGCCTGGCTGCGGAAGCGCCGGGGGGGGCATGCAGAGTGACGGTGGGCCGGGCAGACGATCCCGGGCCGCTGTCGGACGCCGCGGGATCTGATCCTCCAGCCCTCGATCCGGCAGCGCGCGAGGAGCTGATCACCGCCAACCTCGGTTTGGCGCACCAGCTCGCCCGTCGCTTCCTCCACAGAGGTGAACCGTTGGACGACCTGGTACAGGTGGCGTCAGTGGCGCTCGTGAAGTCCGTTGACCGTTTCGACCCCTCGCGTGGTGTCGACTTCGCGGCGTTTGCCACCCGGACGATCATCGGAGAGCTGAAGCGGCACTTTCGCGACAAGGGTTGGGCGGTGCGGGCCAGCCGTCGGGTGCAGGAGCTCTACCTCGAGCTCGGGCACGCCACGGGCACGCTGGTGCAACAGCTCGGCCGCAACCCGACCGTGGCGGAGCTGGCCGAGGCCACCGACGCCACTGAGGAAGCCGTCATTGAGGCGATTGAAGCCGGACAGGGGTATCGGGCGGCGTCCATCGACGCGTCAGAGAGCGAAGACGATCCCCTCTCCGCACGTCTCGGGGAGCAGGACGCCAACTACGACTCCGTGGAGGACCGGGCCCTCCTCGGACCCGCTCTGGCCACGCTTCCCGAGCGCGAGCAGTCCATTCTGCGCATGCGCTTCGTCGAGGGCCTCACCCAATCGGAGATCGCGGCCGCCGTCGGGGTAAGCCAGATGCACGTGTCGCGGCTGCTTTCGTCCAGCCTGGAGAAGCTCCGCGAGGGCATCGGGCAGCAGGAGGCCGGACGTCGCTGACGCAGTGACGATTTCCGGCACCGAACGACCATTTGGCCACTCAATCCGTGGCTGACCCTCGAATCCGGGTTCGACATGGGTGCATCCTTCCAAGAAGTCTGGAGAAATTCTGCCCGCCGTGAGTATGGTGCAGACCACTGTTGGAACGACGCACCAGTCCTGGAACGAACGGAGCGCCCATGGTCCATCTTGATGCTGCACTGGCGAAAGAAGAGGACCTTGGCGACAAGGGCCTGAAGAGCGGGGCGCTCGGGCTCTTCTCCTCGGTCGTGGTGGGTGTGGCCTCCACGGCCCCCGCCTACAGCCTGGCGGCGACACTCGGGTTCGTCGTTATCGCCATCAAGGGCCTGCAGGCACCGATCGTCGCCATCCTGGCGTTCGTCCCGATGTTGTTCATCTCCTTCGCCTACAAGGAGTTGAACAATGCCGACCCCGACTGCGGCACGACCTTCACTTGGGCCACCCGCGCCTTCGGGCCGAAGACGGGGTGGTTCGGTGGGTGGGGGATCGTGGCGGCCGACATCCTGGTGATGGCGAGCCTGGCTCAGATCGCCGGTCAGTACGTGTTCCTGTTGTTCGGCGCCAACAGCATCGGCGGCAACCCCGCCAGCACTTGGGTGCTGCTGGTCGGGGTGGCATGGATCGTGGTGATGACGGCCATCTGTTACGTGGGCGTGGAGATCTCCGCCAACCTGCAGAAGGTCCTTCTGGGCGTCGAGGTGGTCGTGCTTGTGCTCTTCTCTATCGTCGCCTTCGTCAAGATCGGAACCGGCAAGGCCCCGGCCGGGCACCTGACGCCCAGCGCGCAGTGGTTCAACCCGTTCCACAACCTGGGATTCACCAGCTTCATGGTTGGGTTCTCGCTCATGTTGTTCATCTACTGGGGCTGGGACACCGCCGTCTCGGTCAACGAGGAGACCAAGGACTCCACCCGGACGCCCGGGCGGGCGGCGGTGATCTCGACGCTCATCCTCCTCGCCACCTACGCCATCGTCATTGTGGCTTCTCAGTCCTACGCCGGCATCGGCTCGACGGGGATCGGGCTCTCCAACCCGGCCAACTCGGGCGACGTGCTCAATTCGTTGGGCGCCTCCGTCTTCGGCACCTCGGGGATCGGGGCGGTCATGGTCAAGCTGCTGCTGTTGATGGTGCTCACCTCGGCGGCGGCCTCGACCCAGACCACCATTTTGCCCACAGCCCGGACCACCCTCTCCATGGCGGCCTACAAGTCGATTCCCGACACGTTCGGCAAGGTGCACAAGCGTTTCCTCACTCCCACCACGTCGACGCTGGCCATGGGCGGCGTCTCCATTGCGCTCTACGTGGCGATGAACTACCTGTCCAGCGGCAGCAGCGTGATCGGGGACTCCGTGGCCGCGCTCGGGGCCATGATCGCCTTCTACTACGGGCTCACCGGCTTCACCTGCGTCTGGTACTACCGCAAGAGCCTGAGAGAGAGCGCCCGCAGCCTCTGGCTGCGCGGCATCCTCCCCCTGCTGGGCGGACTCATGCTCTGGTTCGTCATGGTGTGGTTCATTTGGTACAACTGGGTCAACCCCAGCAACAGCTACACCACCTGGACCCTCCCGGGCACGCACAAGGTCGTCGGCGGCGTTTTCGTCCTCATCGTCGCCTCGTTCCTCCTCGGCGTCGTCCTGCTCGTGATCTACCGGTTCGTCCGTCCCGACTTCTTCGAGGGCAAGACGCTGAACCGCGACACGCCGACCCGAGTGCCCGATGACATCGGCGTGCCTGTCGGCCTGTTCGGGATAGAGCCGTTCGCCGACGCAGACGGTCACGCCAAGAACGAGCCGAGCGGGCCCACCACATAACGCCGAGCGGAGCCTCCACCTGGTCCGGTAAACCGGGGGCCGGGGCCGGACACGGCCCGAACGGGACAGCAGGTGGAGGCTTCATGACGAAGAGACTGGAAGGAACGGTCGCCCTGGTGACCGGGGCGAGCAGCGGCATCGGCGAGGCGACCGCGGCCGCGCTGGCGGACGAGGGATCGACCGTCGCGCTCGTGGCCCGACGGCGCGACCGCCTCGAGGCCCTGGCCGAGCGAATCGGCGGCGCCGGGAAGGCATTGGTGATTGAGGCCGACATCACGGATCGGGACCAGGCAGAGCAGGCCGTCGCCACGGCGGTGTCCGAACTGGGGCGCTTGGACACCCTGGTGAACAACGCCGGCGTCATGTTGCTGGGGCCGATCGTGGGTGCGCCGGTCGAAGAGTGGCAGCGGATGGTCAACCTCAACGTGCTCGGCCTCCTCTACTGCACGCACGCCGCGTTGCCCCACTTGTTGACCGCCGCCGAGGCCGAGCCGCGCTCGGTGGCCGACGTCGTCAACGTCAGCTCGACCGCCGGGCGGGTCGCCCGACTGAACAGCGGCGTCTACAACGCCACCAAGCACGGTGTGGGCGCCTTCAGCGAGTCGCTGCGGCAGGAGGTCACGACCCGCCACGTGCGGGTCACGCTCATCGAACCCGGGGCGACGGCCACCGAGCTCGCGTTCCACAACCGCCCCGAGATCCTGGAGGGCATGGCGCAGACCTTCGGCAGCATTGAGATCATGCACGCCGAGGACATCGCGGAGAGCATCCGGTATGCCGTGACCCAACCGCGCCGTGTCGCCGTGAACGAGATCCTGATCAGGCCGACCGAACAGGAGCGTTGAGATCGAACGGGTCGCCGTCGTGGGGTGCTCGGGATCGGGCAAGACGACACTGGCCCGTGCCCTGGCTGGCGTCTTGCACGCGGCGAACATCGAGCTCGACGCCCTCTTCCACCAGCCGGGGTGGGTGCCGCTCGACGACGACACCTTCAAGGCCCGGGTCCTCGAGGCCATGGAGACACCGGCCTGGGTCGTCGACGGCAACTACTCCGCCGTCCGCGAAATGGTCTGGGAACGCGCCGACACCGTCGTGTGGTTCGATCTGCCCTACGCCGTGGTGCTGGCCCGCACCGTGAGGCGGACGGTGCGACGCACCATCACCCGCCAGGAGCTCTGGAACGGGAACAAGGAGCCGTGGTCCAACCTGTACTCCTTCAATCCCCAGAAGTCGATCGTTGCCTGGGCGGCCACCCGGCACGGGGTCTACCGTCGGCGCTACGGCGAAGCCGAGCACGACCCACGCTGGGCTGGTCTGCGGTTCGTCCGCCTGCGTTCGCAGCGGGAGGCGGATGCGTTCCTCGCCGAAGTGATGATGACCGCATGAAGGAGGGAGCGACCATGGATCTCGAACTGACCGGCAAGATCGTCCTCATCACCGGGGGCACCGACGGACTGGGCCTGGCGCTCGCCACGCGGTTGGCGGCCGAGGGAGCGGCGGTCGGTGTGTGCGGACGCGACCAGGAGCGCCTGCGTGCCGCAGAGGCGGCGGTGCGGGCGGCGGGCGGGGACGTGTTGGCGCAACGGGCCGATGTGTCGCGGGCCGGCGATCTCGAGGCGTTCGTCGAGGCGGCCGTGGCCCGCTGGGGACGCATTGACGGGCTCGTTCACAACGCCGGGCGTGCCTCGGGAGGCTCCATCGAGACGGTCGAGGACAGCACCTGGGAGTCCGACTTCCAGCTCAAGCTGATGGCCGCTGTCCGGCTCACCCGCCTGGCCCTCCCGCAGCTGCGGGCCAGCCGGGGCGCCGTCCTGTTCACCCTGGCCCTCTCGGCCAAGGCGCCTGGGGCGCGCAGCGAGCCGAGCTCGGTGACGCGCGCCGCCGGCATGGCCCTCATGAAGGCGCTCTCCAACGAGCTCGCGCCCGATGGCATTCGTGCCAACGCCGTCCTGATCGGGCTCATCGAGAGCGGTCAGTGGGTTCGCATGGCAGCGAGCTCCGGGTCCGACCTGCGGGAGTTCTACGACCGCTTCGCCGAGGACGCCGGGATCCCGCTCGGCCGCTTCGGCCGCGCCGCCGAATTCGCCGACCTCGGCTGCTTCCTCTTGTCGGCGCGGGCCGCGTATCTGACTGGGACCGCGATCAACCTCGATGGTGGTCTGTCGCCTGTCGTCTGAGGCGGTGGGCTGGACGCAGTCGTTCTTGGCCTCGCGGCGCGGGTTCGCCCTGCCTGAGCTCAGTTGTACCCGGTGGTCTCCGTGGCGTCGCCCGTGCCGACGTGTTCGAGTCCGACGGCGAAACCGTCGATCATCTCCAAGCGGGTGAGGGCGTCGACGTGCGGCCGGCCGCCCCCGCCCCATTTCGCCTTGGCGGCCCGGCGGGCGGCTGCAACGTCCTCGGCCACCACGAACACGACCTCGTGGTCCTCTCCCATGCGTCCGGATGCCAGCTCACCACCCAGGAAGGCCGCGAAGAGATGCACGGGCGAAGCGTAGCGAGTACGAAAGGGTGTATGAGTCCAGACGAATTACATGGAAGCACCATCGTCATCACCGGGGTCACGGGGCAGGTGGCGCGACCGCTGGCGACCGCCCTGGCCCGAGACAACCGCGTCATAGGGGCGGCTCGGTTCTCGGACGCGGCGGCCCGCTCCGAGCTCGAGTCCGCCGGCGTGGAGTGCGTCCCGGTCGACCTGGTTTCGGGCGATATGGGCCTGCTGCCCGAGGACGCCGACTACGTGCTCCACTTCGCCGTCGCCAAGACCAACGACTGGGAGAAAGACCTGGCGGCCAACAGCGGAGGCCTGGCCTACCTCATGGAACACCACCGTCACGCCCGAGCCTTCCTGCACTGCTCGTCCACGGCGGTCTACAAGCCAGAGGGACATCGTGTGTTCGACGAGGGAGGGCCGCTCGGCGACAACCATGGCGTATGGCCGTTCCTGCGCACGTACAGCATCTGCAAAATCGCCGCGGAGGGAACGGCCCGCTGGGGCGCCGAGCGCTTCGCGCTCCCGACCACCATTGCGCGGCTCTCGGTGCCGTACGGCGACAACGGCGGCTGGCCGGCGATCCATCTCCACATGATGCTGTCGGGCCACGCCATCCCCGTCCACGTGGACGCTCCCAGCGTGTATCACCCGCTGCACGCCGACGACATCCTGGCCATGGTGCCGCGTCTGCTCGCCGCCGCTTCGGTCCCGGCGGTGACCGTCAACTGGGGCGGCAGTGAGCCGGTCAGCATTGAGGAGTGGTGTACGTACCTCGCCGACGTCGCCGGCATCGAGGCCCGGTTCGAGCCGACCGAGCAGACGATCGACAGTGTGCAGATCGACACCACGCGGATGCACGAGCTCGCTGGGCGGACGAGCGTGCCGTGGCGTGAGGGCATGCGGCGCATGGCCAAGAGGCTGCATCCCGACCGGGTGCAGTGAGCGCTGGCCCGGGCGCGGTCACCGGCGAGGTGCGCTTCGTCGTGTGCGATCCGGAGGAGCTGCCGGCATCGGAGCTCCTCGCGGCAATGCGCTCCGAACTCATCGGCGCCTACGACAACGCCAGTCGTCTCGACAACCCGCCGCTTCTTCCCGCGGAGCTACGCCCACCCGGCGGCGCCTACTACGTCGGGTACGAGGGACCCGAGGCCGTCGCGGGCGGGGGGCTACGGCACCTCGGCGACGGCGTGGCCGAAATCAAGCGCATGTACGTGCGGCCCGAAGCGCGGTCGCGCGGCATCGCAGCGGCACTGTTGCGGGCGCTCGAGGAGGCGGCCCGGGCGCTGGGCTACACGCGCACGCGCCTCGACACCGGCCCCAAGCAGGTGACCGCGCAGCGCCTCTACCGCGGCGCCGGATACGTGGAGATCGCGCCGTACAACGACAATCCCTTTGCGTGCTTCTGGGGTGAGAAGCGGCTGGTCTGAGGCGGGTCGTCGCGGTGCAGCGGGCACGGGGTTGCACTGCGGCAGGCCGAGCGAGGAGCCTGGCGTGATGGCGGGACCGGCAGCCGTGGGGGACGACGCCCGTCCACCCGACGAGGACCGGCTCCCGTTCCGACAACGGTGGGCCTGGACGCTCCAGATGAACAGGCCGATGGCGTCGCCCTTCATCGGACTGGTCTGCGCAGCGTCCATCGGAGGGCCGCTGGCCGTCGGCATCGCCACGGGCTATCCCCGGGCAGGCGGATGGGCCGCCGTCGGGGCCTTCTTCACGGACATGGCGGTCTTCCAACCCGGCCACCGTTTCCGGGCGAGGATCGTGGCCGGGACCGGCATCTTGGTTGCGATCGGGGCCTTCCTGGGCTCGCTGTGTGGGATCCGGGGGATCGCCATCTACCCGGTCGTGGCCCTGTGCACCTTCGGGGCGGGACTGCTCGTGGAGCTGGGCCCTCAGGCAGCGTTGATCGGCGTCTCGTCGGTGACCTCCCTCGTCTTCTCCGCCTCCTTCGACGTCTCCGCGACCGAGGCGCTCGTGGTCGGCGGCGTGACGCTGCTCGGCGGGCTCTTCACCGCCGCACTGGCCGTCGTGGCGAGGCACGGCCTCGCTCGTTACGCCGACCCGACCCGCCATTCCGCCGCCACCGGATGGGCGTGGGCGCGCGAAGTGGGGTTCACGATGCGCCGGGCCACCCACGTCCGGTCGGCCCCCTTCTGGCACGCCGTCCGCCTGACGGCGGCGGCCCTCGCCGGAACGGTGTTGTACCGGGTCACCAACCCAGAGGACGGGTTCTGGATCCCTGAGGCGGCGCTCTTCGTCATGCGGCCCGATACCCAGCTCACGAGACGGCGGGCCGTGCTGCGGATCATCGGGAGCGTGGCAGGCGCCGTCCTGACCACAGCGGTCCTCGTGGCGCTGCGGCCCGACACCACGGTTCTGGCGCTCCTGGCCGTCGTCGCCAGTGGCATCGCATTCTCGGTGCAGCGGGTCAACTTCGGCCTCTACATCACGTTCGTCACGTGCATCTTCGTCCTGCTCACGGCCTTCGGTGGGCTCCCCGCGCGCACGGCCATCTCGAACCGCGTCGTGGACAACCTCATCGGATCGGCCCTCGCCGTCATGGCGCTCTGGCTCTGGCCGACGCGGCCGCGTCGGCCCGCGTCGTCAGAGCCCTGACCGCGGGCACCGCGGGTTCAAAAGGTCCAGACCTCGACGACCTGCCGGGGCTCGGGCGCCCCGCCCGTTCCTTCGTAGGTGCCCCGGGCGGCTTCGTTGTCGTGGTCGGTGACCACCCACATGCCGTAGCAGCCGGCGGCGCGGGCGAGCGCGGCGAGGTGCTCGACCAGGGCGCGCCCGATGCCGCGGCGCCGGAAGGTCTCGTCGACCGCAAGCTCGTAGAGAAACATCTCAGTGCCCTTGTCGGGGTGGGTGACCTCCACCCCGCTCACGAACCCGACCGCCCGCTCGTCCTCGTAGGCAATGAGGAGATGGTGGCCCGGCTCGGCCAGGAAGCGGGCCGTGGCGTCGGGCCGGGCCGGCCCGTCGAGGAGATGGGACGCCGCCGCGACGAGTGCGTCATCCCCGGGACGGAGCACCCGAATCTCCATGCCCGATTCCTTCCGGTCAGTCCGGGTGGTCAGTCCGGATCAGGGCGCGCCTGGCGCGCCGCCCAGGCCATGACCAGCTGGAGGGGCAGCCGTCCCCAGGCGACGGCGCGGCTGTCCGACGGGCCTGGATTCCGCCCGGTGCCGGCATCGAGCGCCATCTGGATGTTGGCTGGGAACACCGCGGCCAGAGTGGCCAGGCTGGCGGCGGACGCCCAACGCGTACGCCGGACCAGACCGACGGCGCACACGAGCTCGGCCACCCCGGTGACGTAAATGAGGTTGGTGTGATGCTCCTCGGGGATGGCGCGCGGCATGATCGAGGCGAAGACCTGGGGCCGGATCAGATGCACCATGGCGCTGGTGGCAAAGGCAGCGGCGAGCATGCGCGGGGCGCGACGTCGGAGGCGGACCACGACGGGGACTGTACTGTGGCGGCGTGCCTACCCAAGTGACGATCGTCGGCGGCGGAAGCTACCAATGGGGCCCGGAGTTGATGGCCGACCTCTTCGGAACGCCGGCATTGGCCGGCATGCACCTCGTGCTCGAGGACATCGACCCAACGCCGTTGGCCAAAATGGACATGTTGGCCCACAAGCTGAACGAGGCGATGGGCGCCAAGGCGACGATCGCCACGACCACGGACCTCCACAC
>CAVUSB010000024.1:0-36363 GCA_963744045.1 uncultured Acidimicrobiaceae bacterium | reverse complement strand
CCCGGACGATCGCCGAGGACCTCTGCCGCCTCATGGCGGGGGCGCGGCCGCTCAACATCGTCAACCCCGAGGTTCTCCCCTCCTGACGTGGCGGCGCGCCAACCGACCATCATCGCCACCTCCATCGGCTTCCAGCTCGACGGGCCCGATCCCGCCAACAAACGCCCCGGCCCCTCGTACCGGCTGGCGGCCGACCTGGCGCAGGCCCGAGAGCACCCTCGCATCTGCGTCATCGCCACAGCCGGAGGCGACAACGACTCTTGGCTGGCGGCCATCCACAACGGTTTTCCAAGTTGGGCTTCATCAGCTCGCACCTTGCCCTCTTCCCGATGCCCAACGTGCCCGACATCCGCGCCCACCTCCTGGCCCAGGACGTCATCTGGGTGGGCGGTGGCAGCACGGCCAACCTGCTCGCCCTCTGGCGACTGCACGGGCTCGACGCCGTGCTCCGGCGAATGCTGGGAGGCCGGCGTCGTGCTCAAGGGAGTTTCCGCCGGCTCCCTGTGCTGGCACGTCGGGGGCACGACCGACTCCTTCGGCCCCACGCTGGTCCCGGTGACCGATGCCCTGGGGTTCCTCCCCTACTCCAACAGCCCCCACCACGATGCAGAGGAGCAGCGCCGCCCCCTCATCCACCGCCTCATCGCCGACGGCACCCTGCCCGACGGCTACGCCACGGAGAACGGCACCGGGCTCGTCTTCTTCGGGACCGAGTTGGTGGACGCGTTCACCGAAGTCGAGGGCAAGCTCGCCTACTCGCTCACCCGGGAGGGCGAGGTGACGCGCGAACGGCGCTCGACACGGGCTCCTCTGACCCGACCGCCGGGAGCAGGCGTGGCGCGTCAGGCCGGCACGCCGGCCCAATTCGAGCCCGTGTGCACCGTGTCGGTATCACGGCCCGAACGCAAGACGCTTCCGGGCACCGCCCCGGTGAACTCCCCCTCGCGCACGATCTCGGTTCCGTTCACCAGCACGTGCCGGACACCCACCGCATCGGCATAGAGGCGGCTCGCCCCTCCCGGCAGGTCGTCGCGGGTCCGCACGGTGCCGTGGCCGATGGTCGCCGGATCGAACACCACGACGTCGGCGAAGGCGCCCACTTCGAGACGCCCACGGTCGCGCAGCCCGTACAGGCGGGCCGGGACGTCGGTCAACAGGCGTACCGCCTGCTGCCAGCTGAGCAGGCCGCGGCCCGCACCCCGTCGCCCAGCATGGATGTGGAATAAATGGCGCCGCACATCGTGTCGAGGTGTGCACCGGCGTCCGATCCGCCGACGATCGCCCGTGGGTCCTGCCAGACCTCGGCGCGCAACTGCCAGTCCTCCTCGGACTCGGGGATGGGCGGCCGGAGGCCTGTGCGCAGACCATCGGCCACGACGACGTCGAGCAGGGCATCGAAGGGCGCCACGCCGCGTCGCGCGCCACCTCCCCCACGCTCCGGCCCTCGGTGCCGGCATTTTCCGGAGCGAAGGTCTCGTCGATGACGAGGCGCTCCCACACCGCGAGGTGCCGGAGGATGCCCGCCTCGTCCGACTGCGCGCCGGCGTCGAGCCGATGACGGGTCTGGGGGTCGACAGCGCCTCGACGCGCTCGGGTAACGGGAGGGCGAAGATCTCCCGCCACCCCGGCAGCCCGTCGAGGATGGCGCCGTTCTCGAAGCTCAAGCGCAGTTGCATGGTGTGGGGCAGCGTCAGGGCGAGGACGGTCGCCCCGCGCGCGGCAGCGGCGCTGCCGGCCTCCAGCTGGCTCCAGGCTCCCGCGGCGTTCATGGCCGAGACGCCCAGGACGTTCCAGTTGACCGGGCGGTCCGCCAGCAGCGACATGGTGGCCAAGAAGTCGATGTCCTCCGCGCTGAACCCGTCGAGACAGCCGGCGACGATGAGCTCCACGGTCGTTCCCTCGTGCTCGCGCACCGCGGCGGCGAGGCGCTCCATCTCCGGGCGGGAGGCGGCCCGTGACGGGACGGGCTGGCCGTCGCCGTCGTTGTGGGTGTGCACCTGCGAGGTCGAGAACCCGAGCGCTCCCTCCGCCAGCGCGGCGTGCAGCGCCGCCTCCATGGCGTCGATGTCGTGCGCCGTGGCGGCTCCGCCGACGGCGCGCTCCCCCATGACGAGCCGGCGCAACGTCGAATGGCCGACCAGGAAGCCGGCGTTCACCGCGATGCGCCCCTCGAGCTGCCCCAGCCAGTCGCCGAAGGAGCTCCAGTCCCACGGCACGCCGGCGCGCAGCGCGGCGAGCGGCATGCCCTCGACCCGCGCCATCATGCGCGAGATGTAGTCGACGTGCTCGGGCGCCATCGGCGCCAGGGAAAACCCGCAGTTGCCGCCGAGCACGGTCGTCACGCCGTGCAGCGGCGACGGGCTCGCGTTGGGATCCCAGAAGAGCTGCGCGTCGTAGTGCGTGTGCAGGTCGACGAAGCCTGGAGCGACCACCATGCCGGTGGCGTCGATCACGGTGTCCGCGTCGGCGCCTCCCGCACCCGGTCCGATGCCGGCGACCCGTGCCCCCTCGAGCACGACGTCGGCGCGGGCCGGCGGCGCCCCGGTCCCGTCCACCACGGTCCCGCCACGGATGCTCACCGTCATGTCCGTCCCCCTTGCTCCCCCGGTCCCGGGCGGCGCACCTGCACCCGTTGGCGGGCGAAGGCCTGCATGCCCTCCATCCCGAGCTCGACCCCGAATCCCGACTGCTTCCACCCACCCATGGGCGCGTACATGTCGAGAGCCGACATGCCGTGGGCGTTGTGGAACACCGTCCCGGCCGAGAGCCGTGACGCGACGTCGGCGGCGAGCGCGTCGTCGTTGCTCCAGATCGACGCACAGAGACCGAACGTCGTGTCGTTCGCCGCACCGACCGCCTCGTCGATGTCGTCGTACGGGATCACCGGCAGGGCGGGGGCGAATTGCTCCTGGCGCACGATGCCGGCCTCCCCCGGAGGCGCCACCACGAGCGCCGGGGAGACGAAGTAGCCCCCGGATCCCTCGTCTTCGACCCGCATCCGGCCCGGCCGCACGAGGACTGCCCCCGCTGCGGCGGCCTCGGAGAGCAGCGCTTCGACCCGGTCGCGTGCGTCGGCCGTGTGCACGGGGCCCATGGTCACCTCCTCGGCCAGGCCGTCGCCGACCATCTCGGTTGCCAGGCGTCCCGCCAGCGCGTCCACGGTCTCTTCCAACCGATCCCGGTGCACGTAGAGCCGCTTGATCGCCATGCAGACCTGCCCGCTCGTGACAAAGGCGGCCTCGAAGATGCGATCGGCCAGGGCGGCGTCACCGGTGACGTCGGGAGCGAGGATGGCCGCGTCGTTGCCACCGAGCTCGAGCACCACGGGCCTGGTCGTGGCTGCCGCCGCCGCCATGACGGCCTGGCCGGTGCCCACGCCACCGGTGAAGGAGACCATGTCGACGCCGGGGTGGCCCACCAACGCCGCGCCGAGTGCGCCAGAAGGTCCGTTCACCACGTTCAAGACGCCGGGCGGCAGCATCTCGGCCATCGCCGCGGCGACGAGCAGCACGGTGCCCGGGCACGAAGGTGGGGCCTTGACCACCACGGAGTTGCCCGCCAGCAGTGCGGGCAGCACCTTGTTCCCCATCACCGAGACCGGCCAGTTGAAGGGCAGGACGGCGGCGACGACGCCCTGGGGGACCCACGCGATCCGGGTGGCTCCTCCGCTGATGTCACGAGGCGCGAGGGCCGCGGCCACCAGCGGCGCGAAGGCCGCCGCCATGCCGCCCAACGTGGTGGTGTCGAAGATCGCCTCCAGCTGGGTCTTGCCGTGCTCCCGGGTGAGGAGACGCGCCAGGTCGTCGCGCTCGACAGCTGCAACCCCCGCTTCGGCCGCGGCCACGACGACCGTGGCGCGGTCGTCGGGTTGCGGCGCGGCCCACCCGCGCTGCGACCGGCCGGCGGCGGCCACGGCCAGGTCGAGCTGGTCCGGCGTGGTGGACGGCGCACGGAGCACGACCTCGGCCGGGCGGGCCGGGTTCGTCACCGGATAGGTCCCCTCGCCGCCGGCGACGACATCGCCGTCGATGAGCAGGCCCACCTCTGTGCTGACGTCATCGACGTATGTGGTCATGCCCACCCCCGGACCGGGACAACGTTGCTGACGATAGTGTCACCTTCTCGTGGGAACCGTCGACACAAGGCCTGCACCGGGCCGGGCCACCCTGCTCCCCGACCCTGAGCCTCGGCCGATCCGGATGCCGGTGATTTCGGTCGACGACCACCTGATTGAGCCCCCGGATCTCTTCGAACACCGCCTCCCGGCCGCCCTCGCGCCGGGGGCGCCACGCGTCGTCGAGCAAGAGGACGGGACCCAGAGCTGGGTCTTCGAGGGCAAGCACTATCCGAACGTCGGGCTCAACGCAGTCGTGGGGCGTCCACGCGCGGAGTGGAGCATGGAGCCGGCCCGTTTCGACGAAATGCGGCCCGGCTGCTTCGACATCGACGCTCGTGTTCTCGACATGGACCGTGCGGGCATCTGGGCCTCGTTGTGCTTTCCGTCGCTCGTGTCGGGCTTCTGCGGCGCGGTCTACTCCGCGCGACCGACAAGGATCTCGGACTGGCCTGCCTGCGCGCCTTCAACGATTGGCACCTGGAGGTGTGGGCGGGAACGCACCCCGACCGCATCATCCCGCTCCAGCTTCCCTGGTTGGCCGACGTGGAGGTCGCCGCGGCCGAGGTGCGCGCCAACGCGGCGCGCGGCTTCAAAGCCGTCAGTTTCCCCGAATTCCCGGCCCAGTTGCAGTTGCCCTCCATCTTCAGCGGCAGCTGGGATCCCTTCTTCGCGGCCTGCGAGGAGACCGGGACCGTCGTGTGCCTGCACACGGGGGCGTCATCATGGGCTCCGCTGCCCTCGCCGGATCCCCCGTTCGAGCTGCTGCCCACCCTGTTCCCCGTGAACGCCCTCCTGGCCGCGGGAGAATGGTTGTGGTCCGGCGTGCCGCTTCGTTTCCCGAATCTCGGGGTTGCCCTCTCCGAGGGCGGCATCGGCTGGGTCCCGATGCTGATGGACCGGGCCGATTACGTCCTGGGTCATTCGGCGTCGGGAAGCGAGAGCACCGCCTGGCCCTCGGATCTGCTCCCGAGCGAGGTCCTCCGGCGGAATTTCTGGTTCTGCTCCATCGACGACCCGTCCGCCGTCGCACAGCGCCACATCATCGGTGTCGACCACATCATGGTGGAGAGCGACTATCCGCACGCCGATTCGTCCTGGCCTGACACCCAGCACGTCCTGGCTGCGACGTGGGGTGCGCTCCCCGACGAGGAGCTGCGCGACGTGGCCGGAGGAAACGCCAGCCGCCTCTTCCGCCACCGGCTCCCACTGGTCGACGACTGGCGCACGCCGCCGCCGTGACCGGGCGCGGTCCCTTTCCGCTCCCACCACGCGCCGGTCCCATCGTCGACGCCGACGGCCATGTCGTCGAGCCCGAGTCGGCCTGGGCGGCCGTGCCTGAGCGCTACCGGCCGCGCATCACCGCCGATCGGGCGGGCTACGAACACGTGGTCGTCGGCGACACCGAGGTGCTGGCCGTGCCGCTGGGCACCCTCGCCCGCCCCGGCTCCACGTTCGACGACCCCGCGTCCTTCCGTCCCCTCGCCGAGGCCACGCCGGGCGGATCCGATCCGGTGGCCCGTCTGCACGACATGGACCGCGAAGGTATCGACCAAGCCGTGCTGTACCCGACGATCGGGCTGTACTTCTCGGTGCTCGAGGATCCGGCGGCCGCCGTGGCCCTTGCCGCCGCCTACAACGACTGGCTGGCGGGCTACTGCGCCGCCGATCCGCGCCGGCTCTTCGGAGCGGCCATGCTGCCGCTGCAGGACCCGGCGGCGGCGGCACGTGAGCTCCGTCGTGCGGTCGCCGGGCTCGGCCTCGTGGCGGGGTTCGTCCGTCCCAACCCCTGCCGGGGACGCTCCCTGTCCGACCCCGCCTACGACGTGCTGTGGGACGTGGCCGAGGAGCTCGAGGTGCCCATCGGAATCCACGAGGGCAGCTCTGTGACGATCCCGACGCTCGGGGCGGAGCGCCCGTTCAACCCGCTCCTGCTCCATGCCGTCTCCCACTCGTTCGAGGCGATGCTCGCGTGCGCCCAGCTCATCGCATTCGGGACCCTGGAGCACCACCCGGGGCTCCGACTCGTCTTCCTGGAGTCCTCCGGAGGGTGGGCCCCCTTCTGGCTCGAACGCCTGGACGAGCAAGCGGAGTCCTTTGGCGGGTTCTGCCCGGACATGGTGCTGCGCCCGTCGGAGTACTTCGCCCGGCAGTGCGCCATCAGCTTCGAGGTCGACGAACACACGCTGCCTGCACTGGTGCCCTTCGTCGGCGCGGACCGCATCGTCTGGGGCAGCGACTACCCGCATCATGACGCCACCTTCCCCGGGGCGGTCGAAGCCGTCCGCGCCACGGTGGCCCCCTGTCGCACCGCAGTGCAGGTGCGCGTGCTGGGGCTCAACGCCCGACGCCTCTACCGGCTCCCGTCGCGCCGTTCGGGGCTGCCCGGCCTCATCGACGACTACTTCAGCGCGGTCACCGCGCAGGAGATCGACCTCGTGCGTGCGCTCTTCACGCCCGACGCCGTCTTCGAGAGCGGAGACATCCGGCTGCAGGGCCTCGACGCCATCAGCGGCTACTACACCTCCAAGACGTTCACCTTTGACGACTTCCGGCCCGCCCCCGGTACCCCGACCTTCGACGGCACGCGGGTGCACGTCGACATCGACGTGCACCTGGGCGGCGCCCGCAGTTCGGTGCACGACCTGTTCGAGACGGACGGCACGCGCATCACGGCGCTGCGTGTCAGCGGATTCGAAGAGGCGCTGCGCACCGCCGCGCGCTGAAGCGGGTCGGCCGCGTCGCGTCAGGCGGGCTGGGGCTGTGGGCCGCGTAAGAGGCGGCCCGGCCGCTCCCCCGTCGCCTCGTCGTGCTCACGCACGACCGTCCCCGACTTGACCGTCGCCACGTAGCCCCGGGCGCGCTGGACGAGGCGCCTGCCCGAGGCCGGGAGGTCGTAGACCATTTCGGGGGGCTCGAGTGCCAGCGCGTCGTGGTCGATGACGTTCACGTCCGCCAGATGGCCCGGTGCGAGCACGCCGCGGTCGCGGAACCCGTAGAGCTCCGCCGTCCGGCGGGTCTGCAGGTGGACCACGGTCTCGAGCGGCAGTCCCTCGCCCCGGGTCCGGTCGCGGCCCCAGTGGGTCAGCATGAACGTGGGGAGGCTGGCGTCGCACAGCACGCCGCAGTGGGCGCCGCCGTCGCCGAGCCCGAGCACCGTGGCGGGGTGCGTGAGCATCTCTCGCACCGCGTCGAGATTGCCGGCGGAGTAGTCGAGCAGCGGGAGGTAGAGCAGCTCCTTGCCGTCGCGCTCGAGCATCAGGTCGTAGAGGACCTCGTCGGTCGTTCGGCCCTGCGCGGCGGCGAGGGCGGTCACGCTCCGCTCGGGGGCCGGCTCGTAGTCGGGCGGGTCGCCCAATGGGAACAGCTTGTGCAGGTTGCCCCGGAGGAGCTGGACGAAGCCGCCCGGGCCGCGGCTCCTCCGACAGGATGGCGGCGCGCACCTCGGGCGAGCGCAGCCGGGCCACCCGTTCGCCCAGGGGAAGGTGCGCGATCTCCTGATAGGCGCGGTGGTGCGCGAAGGGGTGCGTCACCGACTGGAAGCCGACCATCAGCGAGGTCGGCTTCCCGGCGACCTGCGGCACCAGCCAGGCGCCGCGCCGGTTGGCAGCCACGCCGCGATCGATCCAGGCACGCCACAGATCGGGAGCGAAGTCGGCCTGGAGCACCTGGTAGGTCACCGGCACCCCGGCCCGGATGGAGATCTCCGACATCCAGGCGAATTCGTGGTCGAGATCCCGCATGTCGCTGGCCAGCGAGAAGACTCGGTGCCCCGCCTTGCCCAGCGCCTCGCCGATGGCGATCAGCTCGTCGGCCGCCGCGGTGGTCCCCGCCGCCAGCTCGCCGTCCTTGGCCCGATGGAGGATGGTGCGCGTCGTCGATGCACCGATGGCACCGGCCTGGACGGCCTCGCGCACCAGCGCTGCCATCTCGGCGATCTCCTCGCCGTTGGCCGGGTCGTTGGCGCGGCCCTCACCGAGGACGTAGGCGCGCAGCGCACCGTGCGGGACGAGGGACGCCACGTCGAGCACGCGTTCGGTGCGCTCCACCTCGTCGAGGTACTCGCCGAAGGTCTCCCAATTCCAGTTCATGCCCTCGGCCAGGGCCGCGCCCGGTATGTCCTCCACGCCCTCCATCAGCTGGATCAGCCAGGCGCGGTCCGACGCGCGGGCCGGGGCGAACCCAACGCCGCAATTGCCCATCACGACCGTGGTCACCCCGTGCCAGCCCGACGGCGAGACCTCCGGGTCCCAGGTGACCTGGCCGTCATAGTGGGTGTGGATGTCCACCCAGCCGGGCGTGACGAGAAGGCCGTCGGCCTCAATGACGCGCCGGGCCGGTCCCTCGACCTTGCCCACCGCGGTGACGATGCTCCCGTCGACGGCGACGTCACCCGCTCGGGTCGGACGCCCAGATCCGTCGGCGATGGTGCCGCCGCGGATGATCAGGTCGTGCATGGTGCTCCTCCCCGGGTTCCCCTCACACCCAGCTTCGCAGCTTTTCGATCATGGTGACGGGGTCGGCGCCGACCGGCGTCACGTTGAGATGGGTCACCCCCACCTCGGCCAGGGCGGCCACACGCTCTTTGATGTAGGACTCCGGACCGCAGAGCGACGTCGCTTCGAGCAGCTCGGCCGGCACCAGCGCGGCCGCCTCCTTCTTCTTCCCCGACAGGTAGAGGTCCTGAATCTCGGCCGCCTCCTTCTCGTAGCCGTAGCGGCACGCCGACCGCGTTGTAGAAGTTCTTGCCCTTGGCGCCCATGCCGCCGATGTAGAGCGCGGCGGCGCCACGACCGAGGTCGCGGATGGACGCGACCTCGGACTCCTCGCCGATGGCCAGGATGCCGCCGGCCGCGATCTGCAGCGTGTCGAGTGACGACTCCCGCTTCGCCGTCCCGGCCGCCAGGGAGGGGCCGAAGACATCCTTGGCCTTCTCGGGCACGAAGAAGATGGGCAGCCACCCGTCGGCCACCTCGGCGGTCATGGCCACGTTCTTCTCTCCCAGCGCAGCGACCCAGATCGGGATGCGGGAGCGCACGGGGTGGTTGATGAGCTTGAGCGCCTTGCCCAGCCCCGTTCCCTCTCCGGCCGGCAGGGGGATGTGGTACGAGGCGCCGTCGTGCGTCAGCGGAGCCTCGCGGCCCCAGACGTCGCGACAGATCTCGATGATCTCGCGCGTGCGGCCGAGCGGTCGGTCGTAGGCAACGCCGTGGAAGCCCTCGATCACCTGGGGGCCCGAGGCGCCGAGGCCGAGGATGCAGCGGCCACCCGAGACGGCATCGATCCCGGCGGCCGTCATGGCGATCAGCGTGGGCGTGCGGCTGTAGATGGGCAGGATGGCCGAGCCGATCTCGAGCCGCTCCGTCTTGGCGGCCAGGAAGCCCATGAAGCTCGGCACGTCGAAGCTGTAGGCCTCGGCCACCCAGACGACGTCGAGCCCGACCTTCTCCAGTTCCACCACCTGCTTGGCCGATTCGGCGAACCCGCCGGCGTAGTTCAACGTCATGGACAGCTTCATGCGTTCTCCCCTTCCTCGGTCCCACGACAGAATAGAGTGTACTGAACTCTCGTGCAGACAGCTCCTAGCATCGCAGCCGTGACCGGAGACCGGATCGACCTCGTCCTCTTCGACCTCGGCGGCGTGCTCATCCGGCCGGGCGGGGTGGCCTCCATGCGGGCATTGAGCGGCATCGACAGCGACGAGGCACTCTGGACCCGATGGCTCGGTTGCCAGTGGGTGCGCCGCTTCGAGGCGGGGCAGTGCACACCCGACGAATTCGCCGCAGGCATGGTGACCGACTGGGAGCTCGCACTCGAGCCGGCCACGTTCCTGGAGGAATTCGGCCGTTGGCCCGAGCCTCCCTTCGAGGGGGCGGTCGAGCTCGTCGACCAGGTGCAGGAGAGAATCCCGGCCGCCTTCCTCTCCAACATGAACTCGCTGCAGTGGGCGGCGCACTACGAGGGGATCGCGCTGACCGAGGCCTTTTCCTTTCGCTTCCTCTCCTTCGAGCTCGGCTTGGTCAAGCCTGACGCCGCCATCTTCGAGGCCGTGGCGGCCCGGCTCCCGGTCCCCCGCCGCCGGGTGCTCTTCCTCGACGACAACGCGGTCAACGTCGAGGCGGCCGAGGCGGCGGGATTCGCCGCCGGGCACGCGGTGGGCTGGACGGGGCCCGCGACGCGCTCGTGGCGGCCGGAGTCCTCGGGGCCTGAGGACAGTGTGTCGGCAGCGCCGGTTGGGGGCCGTCACCGCACCTGTGCCAACATGCGGCCATGGTTGCCAACGGCCCGATGCTGCGTCTCCTGCCGCGCCTGACTGACGACGTCGCCTTCTTCTGGACCTCGGGCGAGGACGGCGTCCTCCGCTTCCTGCGCTGCAACGACTGCGGGTTCTACATCCACCCGCCTGGTCCGGTCTGCCCTCGCTGCATCTCGCGCAACGTGGCGCCCCAGGCGGTCAGCGGGCGGGGCCACGTCGAGACGTTCACCGTCAACTACCAGCAGTGGATACCCGGCAGCGATCCGTACATCATCGCCTGGGTGTCGATCGACGAGCAGCCCGACGTCCGCCTGACGACGAACCTGGTCGACGTGGAGCCCGACGACGTGCGGATCGGCATGCCGGTGCGTGTGCTCTTCGAACACGCCGAGGATGTGTGGCTGCCGCTCTTCACGCCGGCGGAGGACGCGTCGTGAGTCCGCGTCCGACCGAAGAGCCGCTGGAGCGGCGAGCCATCATCTCGGGTATCGGCCAATCCGACGTTGGCCGCCGGTTGGGGCGCTCCGAGCTCGAACTGACCGTCGACGCCTCGCTGGCCGCCATTGCCGACGCAGGCCTGACCCGCGACGACATCGACGGAATTTCCACCTATCCCGGCATGGGCGCCGGGACGCCGGGGTTCGGCGGACCCCCGACACCCGAGGTCCAGGACGCGCTCGGCCTCTCGCTGAATTGGCACGACGGCGGAGGAGAAGGTCCGGCACAGATGCGTGCCGTCATGGCGGCGTCCCTGGCGGTGGCCGCGGGACTGGCCCGCCACGTCCTCGTCTATCGCACGGTCACCGAGGGCTCCGCCCAGGGGACGGGCGGCCGGCAACCGATGGGCGGGACGGGCGGCGGGGGCTCGGTCCCACGCTTCGGCAGCTTCATGCAGTGGTCGCTCCCCTACGGCGCCGTGTCGGCCGCCAATTGGATCGCCATGGTGGGTCAGCGGCGCGTGCACGAGTTCGGGCTGACCCGCGAGCAACTCGGCCAGATCGCCATCAACGGCCGGCGCAACGCCGCGCTCAACCCCAAGGCGGTCTACACGGACCCGATGTCGATGGACGATTACTTGGCGGCGCGCATCATCACCACACCACTCTGCCTCTTCGACTGCGACGCGCCGTGCGACGGTTCGACGGCCGTCATCGTCTCGCACCGCGACGTGGCGGGCGACCTCGACCATCCTGCCGTGCACATCAACGCGTTGGGCACGGCCCTCCGCGGGCGGCCGAGCTGGGACCAGTTCGACGACATGACGACGATGGCGGCACGTGACGCGGCGGCGTCCATGTGGGAGCGCACCGACCTCACGCCGGCCGACGTGGACACCGCGCAGCTCTACGACGGCTTCAGCGTGCTCACCATTGTGTGGCTCGAAGCGATGGGCTTCTGCGGCCGCGGCGAGAGCGGTCCCTTCATAGAAGGCGGGGCCAACATCGCTCGCGACGGGGTGCTGCCCCTCAATACGGCGGGAGGCCAGCTCTCGGGTGGCCGCCTGCACGGGTTCTCCCTGATCCACGAGGCCTGCGTGCAGCTCCGGGGTGAGGGCGGCGAGCGCCAGGTGGTCCGTCCCGGCGGCCGGAACCCCGAGGTGGCCGCCGTCGCCAACGGTGGCGGACCCATCGCCGGCACCATGCTGCTCACCCGCGGTCTCCGCTGATCGCAGCTCCGCCTCTCGACCACCAGACTTCTTTCTGAAGTCTCGACCTGAGGAGAGCTTGACCTTGAGACTTCTGTCTCGGTCCGGATCCTTACCCTTAAGTCGAGGTTGAGACTTTCCGGACGTCCCGGCGGCTCGGGCGTCGTCCCCGCCAGGTGGTGCGCCGCCCGTGAGGCGAGGGCCACCAGGGTCAGGGTGGGCCCGTAGCCACTCGAGGTGACGAAGACCGAGGAGTCGGCGACCACGACGTTGTCGAGCGAGTGCACCCTGCCCCAGCGGTCCACGACCGAGGTGTCGGGGTCGTCCCCCATGCGGACCGTGCCCATGACGTGGCGGCTCTCGGGAATCGGCGTGGCGCCCACCCCGTGGTACGAGACGCCCGGGGAGGACGTGTGGATCACCCACTCGGCGCCCATCTCCTCCAGCACGGACTGCAGGATCTTGCCGTGGTACTTCGACGCCGCCAGCTCGTGCTGACCGGGCTGGTAGGTGACCCGGGCCACGGGGAATCCCCGGGCATCGCGGATGGACGGGCTCAGGTCGACCGTGTTGGTGGCGTAGGGCAGATCCTCGCCCTGCATGATGAAGGCCCACATGCGCTCCCGCAGGTTCGACTCGCGCATGGCCTGGGCGTGGTGGCGCCCCCACGGCGAGTGGCGTGCCTCCATGATGGGGAGCCCTCCCCCGCTGTGCTCGACCAGGCCACCGCGGAACCACGGGAGGCCCGCGCCGGCCGCCGCCTGACGGGAGCGCGTCGTCTTGCACCATGGCGTCGTCGTGCACGTGGGTGACGGCGCGTCCCTTGTGGGGGTGCAACCGCATCGTCGGGAAGTGCCCGACGACGATCGTCTGGAAATGCACCATGAGGTACTTGCCGAGCGCCGGGTGGTCCAGCCCAGAAAGGAGGAGGAGGCGCGGGGTCTCGATCGCACCCCCCGCCACGATGACCAGGTCGGCCTCCCTGGTGCGGGTGACCCCGTCCCGGTCGATGAACTCGACCCCGGTCGCCCGCCGGCCCTGCGGTGATGATGCGGCTCACGTAGGTCTCCGCCATCAGCTCCGCCCGCCCGGTCGCCATGGCCCGGGTGAGCAACGCCACCGGGTCGCCCTTGGCGTGGATGGGGCAGCCGAAGAAGGCACAGAAGCCGCAGTTGTTACAGGCCGGACGCCCGTCGTAGGCGATGCTGTTCGCCGCCGTCGGCGCCTCGTAGGGGTGCAGGCCGACCTTCTCGGCCGCGGCCGACGACAGCACGGCCCCGTACATGGGCGGCGCCGGGCGGCATGGGGTAGGGACCCGACCGCCACGCGGCGAAGGGATTGGCCCCCTCGCGTCCCGACACCCCGATCGCCCGCTCGACCTCTGCGTAGTAGGGCTCGAGTTCGTCGTAGTCGAGGGGCCAGTCGTCGACGGCGGCGTCCTCCTGCGGCCCGTAGGCCGAGAGGAGACCGAAATCCTCCTCACGGAACCGCGGCACCTTCCCGTCGGCGTGCGTCCCTCCCCCACCGACCGTGGTCGGGATGGAGTTCACCTCGCCGACGTGCGTGTGCTCGCCCTCGTCCGCTGACCGGCGGAAGGCTCGCGGCTCGACCAGCGGGTCCGGCCCGAGGAAGTAACGCGACACGAACTTGATCTCGTCGTTCGAATAGTCGCCGGCGGGCCGGGTCAGGTCGTCGGGGTCGAGCAGATGGTTGCGTCCCTTCTCCATGATGACGACGGACCAGCCGGCCCGAGTCAGGACCTCCGCCGCCGTGGCGCCCCCGGGTCCGGATCCGATGATGATGGCGCTGGGGCTCATGGCTGGGACACCTCGGCGTCGCTGTAGCCGCGTGGCTGCACATCGCCCTCGTAGTCGATGTAGTCCCATCCGACCGTGTTGCGGTTGCCGCCGTACTCGGGTGCGCCGTACATCCCCTCGCAGCAGTGCTCCCACAGCAGGTCGCAGAATGCCTCGTCGTCGCGCAGCCGCCGACGCTGCTCGCGTCCCTCCACCTCGGCGAAGTCGGCGCCCAGCGCGGCGAGGCCCTCCCGGTAGCGCTCCTGGAGGCCGACCACCGGCCCGTTGAACTCGCGCTCGGGCCGGCCTTGGGAGCCCTCGAGGCGCATGCGCCAGGCCAGCTCGTCGAGCGGGGACAGGCGGTGGAAGACGGCAAAACCGGCTGCCCCGCCCTTGCGCCCCGACGTCGGGCCGCCGGCCCAGATGCGGGGCGGGTCGAACGTGAAGGCTCCCAAGAAGCCGTCGATGTAGTCGGCGACGCCGGCCTCCTCCGCTCCGGGAGTGCCCTCGCTCGAGGGCAGCATCTGTGCGCAGGCGGCCCGCAGCGTGGCGTATTCGTGCTCATTCAGCCAGACGGGCATCGGGCAAACGTAGCGTGGCACGGACCCAATTGCTGACGCTGCTGTCAGGTTGGGATCGACCCCCGGCCCGCCCGGGAGTCCGATCGCCCTGGCCCGGACGCCCCTCAGGTCGATTCGGTGTCGTCCGCGACCGGCGCGCCTCGTCGGCGAGGTGGTGCGGCACCGCACCGACCCGGTGGGCGAACCAGAGCAGCGCGCGCTCGCTCTCGTCGAGGACCTCGCTGACCAGGTTGCCCGTCTCGCTTGCCCCCAGCTCGACCAAGCGGGTCCAGTTGACCAGCACGCGGAACCCGGGGCCGCGGTAGTGGCGTCCCGCCATCCGGAGGGGGACGACGGGCATGCGCAGGGCCCAGGCCACGAGGCCGCCGGCGATCTCGGGGAAGGCGGCCCGATGCCGCACGATGTCCGAGTAGTGGCCCGTCACGACATCGGCCATGTTCTCCAACGCGGCGGAGCCCGGCTCGAAGTAGCGCGAGTGCGCCACGACGGGCGGATGGTCGGGAGCGTTCGTGCTCATTCGGGTGCCGCCGAACTTCGGCGAGGCCGGGGCCGCCCCGAAGACACCGAGCTCGGCGATGGCGTCCCCCGGCGCCTGCTCGGCAAAGAAGTGCGCCTGCTGGAGGTGGAGCTGGCGCAGGTCGTCCACCGTCATGCCCGGGCTGCCGGCCACCACGACGTCGGTGACCACCAACCCGGCATCGGCCAGGGCCGCGCCCGTGACGATCGACCCGAAGCTGTGGGCGACCACGGTCAGCGACTGTTCGGGCTCCAAGGACAGGGAGGCGACGAACTCGGTCAGGTCGTGGGCGGCCGTCGCCAGGTCGTCGGTGCACTCGATGGAGCCCGCCGCGGCAGCCAGGACGTCGGCCGGGTTGTCGTAGCCCTTCCACAACACGACGGCCGTCGCCGTGCTCGCCTCGTAGAGGTTGACGGCATCGGGGATCCAGTCCGCGCACAGGTTCGATCCGTCGCCGACCCCGGGCACCAGCACCGCGACGTGCTCGGCCGCTTCGAGATCACCGAAGAGGAGTGCGTAGTGCTGCAGCTGGGGGCGGTACACCAGGATGTCGGCCCCGCACGACAGGAGTGTCTCGAGCAGCGTGATCCGGTCTTCGTCGCCCTCCTCGGTGGCGCCGGCCAGGTCCATCTGCGCTGCGGCCAGATTGCTCGAGGCCCGACGCGACAACAACCCCTTTCCGCTCATGGGACAGGTTACGTCGCCCGCCGCCACCGCGCATCGCCTCGGGCATGCCGCCACGCGGCGGCCGGCACCCGTCAACGCGGCAGGCCCAGGATGCGCCCGGCGATGATGTCGCGCTGCACCTGTGACGTCCCGCCGGCGATGCCTGCTGCCTTGCTCCACAGCCACTGGCGCGCCCACGGTCCCGCTTCGGCCGACGTCGGGTCGCGTCCGGTGACGAGGAGCGCCGCGTCCGAGAGGCCCTGCGTCATGGTCGTCCACGTGAGCTTGATCCAGCTGGACTCGGGACCCGGTTCCTCGCCGCGCCCCAGACGGGTGAGCGTGCGCAGGTTGTGCAGGCGCAGCACGTTGAGGTCGATGTAGGCCTGCGCCAGCGCATCGGCCACCAATGGGTCCTCCAACGAGCCGTTCGCCCGCGCCTCCTCGTAGAGCCGGGCCAGGTACGCCTCGTGGACGACCTGCTCCTTGAACGGGAAGTTGGTGCCCCGCTCGTGGGCCAGGGTGGAGCCGGCCACGGTCCAGCCCTGGCCTTCGATCCCCACCACGTGCTCGGCCGGCACGAAGACGTCGGTCAGGAAGACCTCGTTGAATTCGGCGTCGCCGGTCATCTGCACGAGCGGGCGCACGTCGACACCGGGATCGGACATGTCGACGATCAGCGCGGTGATCCCCTGCTGGGGCCGCGGCGCGTCGGCATCGGTGCGCGCCAGGCAGAGGCCCCACGAGGCGAACTGGGCGTAGGACGTCCACACCTTGCGGCCCGTGACCTCGAAGCCCCCGTCGACCGGCGTCGCCCGCGTGGAGAGCGACGCCAGATCGCTCCCGGCATCGGGCTCGCTGAAGAGCTGGCACCAGATCTCCTGGGCCGAGAGGATGGCGGGCAGGTAGCGCAGGCGCTGGTCCTCGGTGCCGTGCGCCAGCAATGTCGGACCCACCAGGTTGATGCCCACGCGGTTCACCGGCTGGGGGGCCTGGGCTCGGGCGTACTCGCTCTGGTACAGCGCGACCTGCACCGGCGTGGCGCTGCGCCCGCCGTAGGAACGGGGCCAGTGCACACCGACCCAGCGGTCGGCGGCCAGCGTCGCCTGCCACTCCCGGCCCCACGCCACCTCGTCGGCCAGGTCGACGAAGGCGGGCGGGCGGCGCAGGTGCGCACCGAGCCACTCCCGGAACGAGGCGGCGAACTCCTCGTCCTCGTGCTTCAGCGCGAGATCCACGCCGACTCCCTCCACCACGCTGACATCGGCGTCACGTTACCGGGGCCCGGGTATGGTGCCCTGCCGTGACGGCCCGCCTCCGATCGACCTGGGTCCCCGACCAAGCCCGGCGCTACCGGCGCCCCGGCGGCCCCTGGGACGTGCCCACCCTGGACACCCTGCTCACCGCCCACGGCGGCGAGGTGGTGGACGGCACCACCCGACTCCCGGCGACCGCGGCCGATGCGCTCGTGGCCACCGTGGCGGGCGGCCTGCGCGAGCGGGGCGTGCGGCGGGGCGAGGCCGTGGCGTGGCAGGTCCCCAACAGTCTGGCGGCCGCCGTCCTGACCCGGGCCTGCTGGCGCATCGGGGCCGTGGCGGCGCCCGTCCTGCACTCGTTCGGCGCGGCGGACGTCAAGGCGGCCCTCGACCAGATCGACCCCGCCCTCGTGCTCGAGATCGGCACCGAGGCCTTCTCCGACCCCGCCGCCCTCGCCGACGCCGTGGGCGGCGCCCCGGTGCCGGCGGGCGCCTTTCCCAGCCGGCCCGCCGACGTCGCCCTGGTCCTGTTCACCTCGGGCTCGACCGGAATCCCCAAAGCCGTGCTCCACACGCAGCGGGGGCTGAGCTGGAAGGCCTCGTTGATGGCACGGGTCCATGGTCTCGGTCCGGCCGACGCCGTGCTGATGCCGGCGCCGATGGCCCACATCTCAGGGCTGCTCAACGGGGTTCTGGTGCCGGGCGCAGCCGGCCTGCGCTCGGTCCTGGTCCGCCGCTTCGACCCCGAGCAGGCGCTGGCGCTGGTCGCACGCGAGCGCATCTCCTTCCTGGCGGGCCCGCCGACCTTCTTCATCGCCATGGCCCGCGCGCTGGCCGAAGGACCCGGCACCGACGTGTCCTCCATCCGCCTGGTCTCGAGTGGCGGCGCCTCGGTGACGCCGGCCTTCGTGGAGGACACGGCGCGCACCTTCGACTGCCGGGTCAAGCGGACCTACGGGTCGACCGAGGCGCCCACGGTCACCACGAGCACCGACGACGATCCGTTCGAGAAAGCCCGCGACACCGACGGGCGCGCCGTCGGCGCCGTCGAGCTCCGCATCTCGGACCCCGAGACGGGACGCGCGGTGCCACCGGGACGCCGGGCGAGCTGTGGGTGCGCGGCCCCGAGATGTTCGCCGGATACGCCGACGTCGCACAGACCGGCACCGTGATCGCGCCGGGGCGGCTGGTTCCGCACGGGCGACCTCGCCACGGTGGACGGCGACGGGTGGGTGCGCATCGTCGGGCGGCTCAAGGACGTGATCATCCGCGGCGGCGAGAACATCTCGGCCTCCGAGGTGGAGGCGGCGCTGGAGGCGCACCCCGACGTCCGTCACGCGGTCGCCGTCGGCTATCCCGACCCGCTGATGGGCGAGCGGGTCGCGGCCTTCGTCGAGTCCGCCGCACCCTTCGACCTCGAGGAGTGCCGGCGCTGGTTCGCCGGCCGCGGGATGGCCGTGTTCAAGACGCCCGAGAAGGTCGAACGACTGGACCACCTGCCGTTGCTGGGATCGGGCAAGCCGGACCGGGCCGAGTTGCAGCGCCGGGCCGCCCCCGGCTGAGCCGATCCGGGGTGCGCGGCTCGCCATGGGCCGCCGCCGCCGGAGCCGGCACTAGCTTTGGCCCGTGCCTCGCCGCAATCTGATTCCACTCGCGCTGCTGGGCGCCCTCGCCATCGGCACGCTGGGCTTCGCCGTACTGGGCGCATCCTCGGCCCCCAGCGGCGCGACCCTCACGGTGCAGAATGCATCCGTCCGGACCTTCGGCACGCCGACCGGATCGACGTCCTTCTCCATGGACCTCGTCAACACCCTCTCCGCCGGGGGGACGAAGGGCACGGTCAGCCAGGTACGCCAGGTCGACTTCAGGCCGCCGGACCGCATGGCCGTGTACCAGGAGACCGGCTCGAGCTCGAGGCTCATCGCCATCCTCCCCCCGTCCGCCGCCACCTGCAGCCTGAGCACCTACGCGGCCATCGTCGGCGGCTCCACACCCTGGACCCCGAGCGGAACGGCCTTCGTGCGGGACGAGACCCTGGCGGCCTACGCCGCACGGGTGCCCGCCGGGACGGCCACGTCGTGCGAGCCCCGGTCGACCACCGTGCAGGGCACGGTCCACGAGAGGGCAGCCGTGCGGTCGGGCTACCTGATCGGCGTGCGCCTCACGGTCGTCGTCCCACCCCAGACGCTGGCCGACGGCCAGCATGCGACGAGCGGGAGCGAGAACCAGGCGCTGGTCCTGGTCGAGATCAACGGCACCCGCACGGCTGCACTGGGCTCGTAGCGCTCGCCCTGCCTCAGGAGAGGTCTTGGCCCGCTTCCAACCGGGCGCGCAGCAGCGTGGCGATGCGGTCGCGGTGCGCCGCGGCATCCCCGTAGCTCACCTGGTCGAGCTGCGCCCGCTTCAGGTAGAGGTGCATGTCGTGCTCCCACGTGAAGCCGATGCCGCCGTGCACCTGCAGGCCCGCCGCCATCACGCGGCGCGACGCGTCGGAACACCAGGCCTTGGCCATGCTGGCCGACAGCGAGCGCTCCGGATCGCCGGCAGCCGCGCACCAGGCCGCGTAGTACGCCGTGGAACGCATCCCCTCCACGTCCACCAGCGCGTCGGCCAGCATGTGCTTCACCGCCTGGAACGAGCCGATGGGCTTGCCGAATTGCACGCGGTCCTTGGCGTACTGGACGGTGTCCGCCAGGACGTGGTCGGCCGCACCGAGCATCTCTGCGCTCGCCAGCGTGGCGGCGCGGTCGACGAGCAGCGCCGCGGCCTCCGCGCCGCCGAGGAACGAGGCCGGCGTCTCGTCGAAGGCCAGCACGCCGAGCTCACGCGTGCGGTCCATGGCGGAGAGCGGCGCCGGGCGTCCCTCGGCGCGCAGGTCGACGCCGTAGACGGCACCACCGGCCAGCACGACGGCGACGTCGGCCGACGGCGCGTAGGCGATGGGGGGCGTGCGTCCGCTGAGGCGGATCTTGCCTTCCGGTCCCGACACCGTCAGGCCGCTCGGTCCCGGCGCTGCCGCGACGCAACCGACCGCGGCCCCCTCGCCCAGCGCTTCGCGCCAGTCCTTGGTCCCGGCGTCCGCCCGGGCCTCGTCACCGCACAACGCGCCGAGCGCCACGATGGTGGGCAGGAACGGGGCCGCCACGAGGCGGCGGCCGATCTCCTCGCACAGGACGGCGAGCTCGACCATGCCCAGTCCCAGGCCGCCCTCGTCCTCGGGGAGCTCTATCGCCAGCCACCCCTGCTCCGCCATGGCGGACCAGACCGCGCCGTCATAGCCCCGCGGCGCGTCTGCGGCCGTGTCGCCCGAGACGGCACCGGCTCCGGGGAGGGTGCCCACGATCGCCCCGGCCCCCACGCGGGCCCGGAGGGCATCGGACCCGGCCTTCCCGTCGAGGAAGGTGGCTGCGGCATCGCGCAATGCCTGCTGGTCGGCTGAGAGGTCGAAGTCCACGGCGGCGCAGTCTACGGTGACCACTGACACGGGTGTCACCTCGCGTGGTGGCTGTGCCATGCTGCGGCCGATGGATCTGCACGCCACGGCCGAGCAGGAGTCGCTGCGGGCGTCGTTCCGGGCCTGGCTCATGGAGCACCTGCCGTGGCCCTACGGCGTCGGGCTCCCCCCGCGCTTCGACGACCTGGCCGAGACGGTCGCCTTCGGGCGGCGTTGGCAGGCCGAGCTGGCGGCCGACGCATGGGTCGGGCTCACCTGGCCCGAGCAGTACGGCGGCCGCGGCCTGGGGGCGCTCGAGAACTACGTGGTGATCGAGGAGCTGGCGCGAGCCCGTGCTCCCGAGCTGGTGGGCCGCATCGGCATCAACCTCGTGGGACCCACCCTGCTCGCCCACGGGACGCCCGAGCAGAAGGAGCGCTTCCTCCCCCGGATCCTGTCGGCAGGTGAGCTGTGGTGCCAGCTCTTCAGCGAGCCCGACGCCGGGAGCGACCTGGCCTCCCTCACCACCCGCGCCGTACCGGTCGACGGCGGCTACCGGGTCAGCGGGCGCAAGGTCTGGACCTCCTACGCCCAGTTCGCGGACTGGGGCCTCTGCCTCACCCGCAGCGACCCCGCCGCACCCAAGCGCCAGCAGGGCATCACGGCGCTGATCATCGACATGCACGGCGAGGGCGTCGTGGTGCACCCGCTCGTGCAGTCCACGGGAGAGGCAGAGTTCAACGAGGTCGAGCTCGACGACGTCTTCGTGCCCACGGACCGGCGCGTCGGCCCCGAGGGCGGAGGGTGGGGCGTCGCCGGCTCCACGCTGGCCCATGAACGCGGCATCAATCCCCGCCAGCTCGTGATCCACACGCAGCTCATCGAGGAGCTGCTCCGCCTGGCTGAGGCCAACGGGAGCTTCGACGACTGGCGCCTGCGCCAGTCGCTCGCCCAGGCCGCGACCGAGGTGCGGCTCTTCCAGCTGCACAACTGGCGCTCGCTGACGCGCCTCTCCAAGGGCGAGGCGCCCGGCCCCGAGGGCAGCGCCCTCAAGCTGTACTGGAGCGAAATGTCCAAGCGGCTGCACCAGACGGCCCTCGACGTGCTCGGTCCGGCCTCCCCGCTGTGGGAGGGAGCGGAGGGCAACCCCGCGGACGGTGCCTGGCAGCGCTCGTGGCTCTACTACCAGGCGTCCTCCATCTTCGCCGGGACCAACGAAGTCCAGCGCACGCTGGTGGGTGAGCGCGTCCTCGGGCTCCCCCGGGGTTGAGCAGCACCGGCCTGGTGGCGCGCCACGATGATCACCGCGACAAGGATGGGTGAGATGGCAGAGAAGTTCGAGACGATCCTCTACGTGGTCGATGGGGCGGTGGCCACCATCACCATGAACCGGCCCGACATGGCCAACGCGCAGGATTCCACCCTCATCGACGAGCTCGACGCGGCCTTCGACCTGGCCGACGCCGACGACGCCGTGCGCGTGGTGATCCTGGCCGGGGCGGGCAAGCACTTCTCCTCGGGTCACGACCTCAAGGCCCTGGTGAGCGGCGACGGCTCCGATCCGTGGGTGGCGCTCCGGGAGACCCCCGAGGGCAAGTTCCAGCACGAGAAGACCATGTACTACGACCGCTGCCTGCGTATCCACGACTTCCGCAAGCCGACGATCGCCGCGGTACAAGGAAGCTGCGTTGCAGCCGGCCTGATGCTGGCGGCCATGTGCGACCTGATCGTCGCCGCCGACGACGCCGAGTTCTCCAACCCCGTGCTGCGGCTCACGGGTGCCGGGGTCGAGCTCCTGGTCGAACCGTGGGAGCTCGGCATCCGCAAGGCGAAGGAGTTCCTGCTGACCGGCGACACGATCGATGCCCAGGAGGCCTGGCGCCTGGGCCTGGTCAACCGGGTCGTCCCCCGGGGCGAGCTCGAGACGCGGACGCGGGAGCTGGCCGACCGGATCGCGCTGGTCCCCCCGGTCACGGCCCAGACGGTCAAGGACAGCCTCAACCAGACCGGCACCCTCATGGGCAAGCGCGATGCGCTCAAGTACCACTTCATGGCCCACCACTGGGTGCACAACTCGGCCACGGCGCTCAATGCCCTCGCCGCCCGCAAGGCCAAGGGCTCCATGCGTGAGGTCATGGCCGAGCGCGACCAGGGCCACCCGGAGTGAGCGACCCCTCCCCTGGGCCGCTGGCCGGCATCCGCGTCATCGATGTCGGAACGCGGATTTCAGCTCCCTTCTGCGCCGGCCTGCTGGGCGAGCTCGGCGCCGACGTCATCAAGGTCGAGCTGCCCGGCCAGGGCGACTTCATGCGCACCATCGGCCCGTTCGCGCCGGTGGAGGACGGCCCCGACTACTCACTCTTCTGGGCGGTCGAAGGCCGGGGCCGTCGGGGCATCACCTGCGACCTGCGCAAGCCCGAGGGCAAGGAGCTCTTCAAGCGGCTGGTGGCGACCGCCGACGTGCTCTGCGAGAACTTCCGCCCCGGCACCATGGAGCGCTGGGACCTCGGCCCCGCCGACCTGCCCGAGAGCCTCGTCTACGTGCGCATCAGCGTCTTCGGGCAGACCGGTCCCTACGCCCCGCGCCCGGGACTGGACCGGCTCGGCATCGCCTTCGGCGGGCTCCTCAACCTCACGGGCGACCCCGATCGCCCACCCGTGCGGCCCGGCGTCACCATTTCGGACTACCTGACGGGCACCTTCGCCGCCTTTGCCGCCGTGGCCGCGCTCGTACGGCCGGGACCAGGACGGCCGAGGCGGTGACGTCATCGACGCGCCGCTCTACGGCTCCATCCTGCGCGTGCTGGAGTGGACCCTCGCCGGGTACGACAAGCTCGGCATCGTGCGCCAGCGCGAGGGGAACCGTCTCTCGACCTCGGCCCCTCTCGACAACTACCCGACGGCAGACGGCTACTTCGTCTGCATCGTGGCGGGCTCGGACGCCAACTTCCACCGCCTGTGCGCGGCCATGGACCGGCCGGACCTGATGGAGGACCCTCGCTTCCTCACGCTGGCCGGGCGGGCCTCCCGGAGCGGGGAGATAAACGGCATCGTGGCCGACTGGACGTCGAGCCTCCCCGCCGAGGAGATCACCGCTCGCTGCGTCGAGCACGACGTCCCGGTCGGCACGGCATACAGCGCCGAGGACATCTTCGCCGACCCCCATATGGCAGCCCGCGGCGATCTCGTCGCGGTCGACGATCCCGTGCTCGGACCGGTCCGCCAGCAGGCGCCGTTTCCGCGCCTGGCCCACAGCCCGGCCGCCGTGCCGCGTGGCGCACCGCGCCTGGGCGAGCACAACCGGGAGGTGTGGTGCGACCTGGTGGGCCTCAGCCACGACGAACTGGACGACCTGGCACGTCGTGGCGTGGTGTGAGCGCGGTCGGCGTGGCGACGTGAGGCTCACTCCCGGCGACGAGCTCCAGATCCGGGGAAGCGGCCGGCTGCTCCAGACGCTGTTGCGGCACGAACTCGTCGACCGCTTCCGCCTCATGACGTTCCCCGTGGTGCTCGGCTCCGGTCGCCGCCTGTTCGACGACGCCATCCTGCCCGTCGCGAGGCGCCCCGTCGCCATCACCGTGACCGATGTCGGCATCGTCCTCGGCACGTACGAACCCCTCGGCCCGGCCCGCCACGGCCAGATGTAGCACGGCGGGAGGATCCTGCCCCGTCGAGGGCACGGCCCGTCCTCACGCATTCGTCGGGCGATCGGGAGTGCTCAGCGCCACCCGCCCGGGGTCACCCCGGCGTGCTGTCGACCCGGCCGAAGTAGGAGGCGCCGCCGAAGGTGAAGATGCCGCCGTCGGCCGCCGCCATCCAGTAGCCGTTGGTGGCACTGTCGGCCGCCATGCCCACGACCGGCGCCGCCAGGCTGATGCCGCCGGTGCTGCCGTCGAAAGGTGCCTGGCCGTAACTGAAGATGCCGCCGTCAGAAGCCACGAAACGGTAGCCCTGCCCGCTGGGCGACGACTCCATCCCCACGATGGGCTTGTTCAGGTGGATGCTGCCGGTGCTCCCGAAGAACGGTGCGTTGTAGCTGAAGACGCCGCCGTCGGAGGCGACCTCCCAGTAGCCGCCGGTGGACGGGTCGCTCGCGATCCCGACGATGGGCTGATTGAGGGGCTTGCCGCCCATGGACCCGAAGAACTGGGCGTTGCCGAAGCTGAAGATGCCACCGTCGGCGGCCACCATCCAATAGCCCTTGCCGTTGGGGGTGGGGGCGATGCCGACGATGGGCTTGTTGAGGCGCAGCGACCCGGTCGACCCGTAGAAGGTGGCGTCACCGAAGCTGAAGACCCCGCCGTCCGAACCCACCAGCCAATAACCCTTGCCGTCAGGCGTCGAGGCCATGCCCACGACGGGCGAGTTGAGATGACCGCTGAGGGAGCCGTAGCTCTGGGCCGATCCGAAATTGGCGACCGTGCCGTTGGACTCGGTCTCCCAATACCCGGTGCCGTTGGGAGTCGGCGCGACGGCCACCGTGCGGGAGCCGGAGTCGACCGAGTCGGCCAACTGGCCCCAGCTGTCGGTGATGTCGGTCGGCGGCGCACACGAGCTGACGAAGATTGCCGCGATGGAGCCGCCCGAATAGCCGCCCGAGGAGAAGGCCGCGCCCATCGACAGGATCGGCGGGCCGCTCGGGCAATTGGCGAACCCGTGCAGAATGATGTCGCGGTGACCCCAGCAGCCGGAGGGGGTCGACGCGCTGCAGGCCGAGTTCGACGTCGACGAGCCGCTGTAGCCGTCGTCGTACATCCAGTAGTAGTCGGCCTCGAGCACCGAAGTCAGACCGCCGGCCCAGATCGACCCGCCGTACGTGATCGGGGCGCCGCCCGTGAGCGCGGTCGGAAAGGACGGGTCGCCGCCGGTGTTGGCACCGTTCTGCGCGTACGAGTCGAGCTGTGAGGTGAGGTAGTCGATCGGCGGGAGCCCACGGTCGACGCGCTCGTTGTTCACCGCCGTGAACACCTGCTGGTCGAGCGGCAGGGCGTCGAAGGCCGATTCGGAGATGTCCATCGCCCCGACACCCTCCTGGCCGCGCGCGCCGTCAATGGCGGTGAGCCAATCGGAGTTGTCCGGAGGGATGTTGGCCGACGGGTTGGACGGCGGCAGAGTACCGGCGGCGACGGCGGGCGCACTCGTCAGCACCCCGGCGCCGACCAGGCTCAGAACCACGGCCCCAATGGGAAGCAGAAGTGTCGCGAGTCGACCGGCACTGCCCTGCACGTTGCGTTCCCCCTCGTTCTCTGCGCTCTCGTTGCAGTCGTTATCGGTACGAAGGGGCGGAATTCGAAGGGGGTTTTTGCCAGGAGACCAACGCTTTGCGCAGGCCCAGGGCCTGTCGGTCGAGGCGACACAGGTATTGTGCGGCCGTTGTCGCAACGGGCGCGGCCTCGTCTGCGACCCCGGTGTGCGTGCCTGGGAGGGCAGCGCCGGTCGACCTGCGCTCCGGCGCTGAAGCGCGTGCGCCCCGCACGACCATGTTCGCCCGCGCTGCCCACGGGCGCGGCGCCGGCAGGCGGGAAGGCTCCCGCTCGGTCCCCCGTCAGCCGCGGGGCAGGCCGAGCACGCGCTCGGCCACGATGTTGCGCTGGATCTCCGACGTCCCGCCGGCGATGGTGCCGGAGAAGGAACGCAGGTACTGCAGCGCCCAGGCGCCGTCGTAGAACGAGCCGATCGCGCTCTCGTCGGACCGGGCCGCTTCGAAGTGACCGAGGTCCCACTCGGTGAAGCGGTTCGGGCCGGGACCCTCGAGATCGAGTCCTTCGAGCCCGAGCGCCTCCTGGCCGAGCAGGCAGGCGCGCTGCTCGGCCTCGCTCGTGAACAACTTCAGCACCATGTGCTCCGGCGACATCTCGCCGCGCGTCGCCTTGGCGAAGCCCCGGTAGCCGAGGCAGCGCATGGCCGCCGTGTCGGTGGCCAGCCGTCCGATGGCTTCGGCCAGGCGCGGGTCGTCGCCGAGCGTGCCGCCGCGGCCGTCGGGACGCTCGGCCATGCGCACCAGCCCCTTCAGCGTGCGCTCCATCTTCGACACGTACATGATCCAGAGCATGCCCCGCTCGTGGCGCAGTGAGCCCTGGCTCACCGCCCACCCGTGGTGCAGTTGACCCAGCAGGTTCTCTGCCGGCACCTCGACGTCGGTGAAGAAGACCTCGTTGAAATCTGCATGGTCCGGGTCGGTGAGCTCGGGCAGGGGTCGGCAGGTGATGCCGGGCGTGCGCATGTCAATGATGAGCACGCTGATGCCGCGGTGTTTCGATGCCTCGGGGTCGGTCCGCACGTAACACATGCAGTAGTCGGCATCGTGCGCGCCCGAGGTCCACACCTTCTGCCCGTTCACCACGAAGTGGCCCTCGTGCTCCTCGGCCCGCGTGCTCAGCGAGGCCAGGTCGCTCCCCGCGTTCGGCTCGCTCATGCCGAGGCACCAGGTGATCTCGCCCTTCAGCGTCGGCAGGACGTAGCGCTCCTTCTGGTCGTCGGTGCCGTATTCGACGATGGAGGCGGCGCAGATGGAGAGCCCCTGCGGGTTGAGCGAGCGCGGTGCCGTGCGCTCGGTGATGACCTCGAAATAGGCCATCTGCTCCTTCGGCGTTGCGTTGCGGCCGCCCAATTCGGGCGGCCACCCCGGCACCAGGTAGCCGGCCTCGAACAACTCGCGCTGGAACGTGCGTGCCCACTCCGGCAGGTGCGCCGAGGAACGGCGCTGCTCGCCGGCCATGGCCTCTGGTGCGGGCAGGTGCTCGTCCAGCCAGGCCTCGAAGGTACGGCGGAACGCAGTCAGCGAGTCGTCGGGGGCGAGGCGCATCGCCAACTATGACACGGGTGTCATTCGGCCAGCGACTCCTCGTCGTCCTCTTCGTCCGCGCCCGCGGCGCCCTGCAGGTAGCCGCGTCGAGCGGCCGGAAAGGCCTGAATGGCGAGCACGATCCCGAACGCGGGCTCGGTGAGGAGGATGGACCCGGCGATCTCGTCCCAGGTGGCGCCCACCTCGGCGGCCAGCCGGGCATGGCGCTGGACCCCGCCGAGCTGCCGGGCGACCACGGTGCACACCATGCGGATGAGCTCGTGCGTCTTGCGGTCGGGCTCGCGCAGCGAGTCGATGGAGGCCATCCACGCGTTCTGGGCCTGCAGGACGCCGGGGGCCCACTCGTTCAGGAAGCGGTCCGAGAGGAAGGGCCAGACGTCCTCCTCGACGTCGATGTCGAGCCCCTCGTCGGGGTCGGCATCAGCGGGCGTCACGGCATCGTCGTCGGAGGAGCGCGGCATGCCGCTCATGCTCCGGGCTCGGGGTCGCGGGGCTGCCCCAGGATGCGCTCGGCGATCACGTTGCGCTGCACCTCGCTCGTGCCGCCGGCGATGGTGAGGCAGCGGGTGGAGAGGAAGCCCTCCTCCCAGCGCTGCGCCGCGCCGTCGAGGACCGCGCCGTTGGCGCCGTAGAGCGCCATCCCCATCTCCTGCACCCGTTGCTCGTGCTCGACGCCGAGGAGCTTGCGCACGCTGCTTCCGCTACCCGGGTCCACGCCCGAGAGCGTCCGCAACGTGGCGCGGTGGCCGAGCAGTGCAATGGACTGCGCCTCGGCGATGAGGTGCCCGAGCCGCTCGTGCAGGCTGGGCGGGTTGGGCTCGCCCCGCTCGCTCCGGCGTGCCAGGGTGCGCGTGAGCGACTCGACGCCCGGACCGAAGGAGGCGCCCGTCGACATGGACACGCGCTCGTTGGCCAGGGTGGTCCGCCCGATGCGCCAGCCGTCCCCCGGTGCGCCCACGACCGCGTCGTCGGGCACGAAGACGTCGTTGAAGAAGACCTCGTTGAACATGGCGGCACCGGTCAATTCGCGCAGCGGCCTGATGTCGATCCCCTCGGCGTGCATGTCGACGATGAAGTAGGTGATGCCGGCATGCTTGCCCGCCTCGGGGTCCGAGCGGGCCAGGCAGATGCCGAAGTCGGCCACCTGGGCCAGCGAGGTCCACACCTTCTGGCCGTTGAGGACCCAGCCGCCCTCGACGCGCTCGGCCCGGGTGCTCAGCGCGGCCAGGTCGGACCCGGCCCCTGGTTCGCTGAAGAGTTGGCACCAGTTGAGCCGGCCGTGCAGCGTCGGACGCACCCAGCGCTCCTGCTGCTCGGGGGTGCCGTGGGCGATGAGCGTCGGCAGCGCCCAGGCCCCGACGGCCAGGTGGGGACGCGGGACGCCGGCCGCGGCCAGCTCCTCGTCGATGACGAGCTGTTCGAGGGGCGTGGCGCCCCGGCCCCAGGGGGCGGGCCAGTGCGGCATGATCAGGCCCGCCTCGGCGATGGCGCCGCGCCGCTCGGCCTCACCGGCCGCGGCCACCCCCGCCACGACGGCGCGTATCTCCTCGCGCAGCGACTCGGCCTCGGGCGGCAGGTCGGCCGCCAGGTTGCGCCGGGACCCCGCGACGGCCAGCGCGGCCACCTCGTGCTCGAGCGCGCCGACGTCGCCACCGGCCACGAGCTGCAGGTTGGCCATGGCCCGCTTCAAGTAGAAGTGTGCCTCGTGCTCCCAGGTGAAGCCGATGCCGCCCAACAGCTGAATGCACTCCTTGGCGCAGTGCGCTGCGGCCCCGATCGCCACCGCGCCGGCGATGCGCGCGCTGAGCCGGCGGTCCTGCGACGGGTCCGAGTCCGCTCCGGCGCCGGCGTCCTCGCTCCAGGCCGCCGCGGCGTCCCAGGCCACCGCGGCGGACTGCTCGACCGCGACCAGCATGTCCGCCAGCGCGTGCTTGACCGCCTGGAACTGGCCGATGGGCCGGCCGAACTGCACGCGCACCTTGGCGTACTCCGAGGCCGTGTGGAGGCACCAGCGGGCGATGCCCGCGCTCTCGGCCGCCGCCAGCGTCAGGGCCAGGCCGCGTACGTCCTCGTCGGACAGCATGACCTGCTCGTCCCGCGGCACCGTGACCGGTCCGTCGCCGCCGATGGTCAGCTGCCCCAGGGCCCGGGTGGCATCGAGCGCCGGGAGCGCCTCGACGGAGACCGCGTCGCCGAGCGCCTCCCGGTCGAGCAGGAGCCACGTGGCACCGCTGCCGCCGTCGAGCGGGACGAGGACCAGGCGAGCGGTGGGCAGCCCCAGCACCGGGCGCACCGTGCCGGCGAAGGAGAGCGCCCCGTCCTCCGCTCCTTGCCAGGGCTGGGGCTCTGCGCCCAGGGCCACGGCCGCCGTGATGGAACCGTCGGCCAGCCCGCGCAGCCATTCCGGCGGCGCCGCCTCCGGCCTCCGCGCCAGAGCGGCGGACACGAGCACCGTCGGCAGCACCGGGCCCGGGAAGAGGGCGTGACCCAGCTCCTCGAGCACGACGGCCAGCTCGGCCAGCGTGAAGCCCTGGCCGCCCTGCTCCTCGCCGACATGGAGTCCGAGCCACCCCTGGGCGGCCATCTTCTCCCAGGCCGGTGGCAGTTCCGCTGATCCGGTCGGCGCCTCCGCGACCTCCCGGGGCACGGCGGGCGGGCAGTGCGTCTCGGCCCAGCGCAGCGCGGTGGCCCGCAGGGACTCGTGGTCCTCCGTGACGGCGATCGGCATTTACGTACTCTCCTCGAGCGAGACCTCGGCGCCGGCGCGCCAGAGGGAGATGGCGCCGACCGGGCAGCCCTGCGCCGCAGTGCGCAGCCGCTCCTCGTCGGTGGCCGCGGCGTCCACGACCACGGCGTGGCCGTCGTCGCTGAGGTCGAAGGTCTCGGGCGCCCAGAAGACGCAGTTCCCCGACCCCATGCAGCGGTCCCAGTCGACCCGCACGTCCAGGGGCAGTGGCTCGACCACGCCGTCGGTCATCACGACGCCCACGGCACGCGGGCATCGTCGCGCGCGGCCGGGGTCACACTGGCCGCTGCGTCCTGCAGCGGGTTGGCTCTGCCGCCCATGTGCCTGAAACTACCCCCCGGGGGTGAACACCACCGGCAGGGACAGCGGCGACCGGAAGGCCATCCCCTCAATGTGCGGCGGTTCGGCCTCGGGATCCAGCGTGAAGGGTCCGAGGCGGTCGAGGAGGGTGTTGATGGCGATGCGTGACTCCATCCGGGCCAAATGCATGCCCAGGCAGACGTGGACCCCGAAACCGAAGCCCACGTGCTGGCGCTGCTCGCGGAACATGTCGTAGCGGTCGGGGTCGGGGTACTTGCGCTCGTCGCGGTTGGCCGCGCCGATCAGGAGCGCCAGGTCGGCCCCGTTCTCGATCTTCACGCCGGCCAGCTCCGCTTCGCGGGTGGCCCGGCGCAGAATGACGCAGACGGGCGGTTCCCAGCGCACCACTTCCTCGAACGCCGGGGCGAACAGCGAGCGGTCGTTGTAGAGCGCGTCGAACTGCGTCCGGTCGTGCAACAGCGCGAACAGCATGCTGCCCGAGGCGCGGTAGGTCGTCTCCACCCCGGCCGGCAGGATCAGCCGGAGGAAGGAGAAGATCTCCTCGTCGGTGAGGTGGACCCCGTCGACCTCGGTCCGCACGAGCTCGCTGATGAGGTCGTCGCCCGGCGCGGAGCGGCGCTCCTCCATCACCTCGGCGAAGTAGTCACGCAGTGCCGCCGACGCGGCGATGCCGCGCTCCCAGTTGGCAGCGACGCTCGTGAGCTCGAGGGTCCAGCGCTGGAACTTCGGGTAGTCCTCGCGCGGGAGCCCGAGGATGCGGGCGATCACCTGCACGGGGAAGTTGAACGTGACCGAGCGCACCAGGTCGGTGCGGCCCTCGTCGATGAAGGTGTCGATCAGCTCGTTGACGACGCGGGCGACCAGGTCCTCTTCCCAGCGTTCGAGCATCTTGGAGCGGAAGCTCGATGCGACGAGGGTCCGGATGCTGCGGTGCTCGGGCTCGTCCATCTGCAAGATGGTGCGCCCCATCACCATGCCCATGACTTCCTCGTAAATGGTCGAGGAGTACGTCTCGCTGTCGCGCAGCACCTGGACGACCTCGTCGTAGCCGAACACGGTGACGGGCGCCGGCTTGGTCGGATCGGCGATCTCGGCGCCCTCGCCGAGGTCGATCGGGCCGGAGTGGACGGGGCTGATGCGACGCAGGGCGTGCATGGCGGGATACGGGTCGCGGATGGTGCCTCCGACCACGTCTTTCAGCTCATAGGGGTCGAAGGGGACCGCCGCCGAGTCAGCCGTCGTATTTAGGCCTGGCATGTCTATCCACAACCCCCTAGATTCCGGGTGTCACACAGGGGGTCGGGCCTGACTCCCGTGTCATGTATAGCAAACGATCGTTAGGGAATCCACCATCGGGGTGCCTGGCGCACGGAGTGACACCCTGGTTGGTGCCGGATCGGACCAGGTCGAGGAACATGCAGGACGACAGGACACGCAGGAGGCCACGCACTGCGAGAGGACTCTCGGCGCGTCGTTGCGTCGCCCCGAGGTCGGAAAGCGGAGAATTGGACCGAAGATGAGCGTTGGCACTCCCCCCCAGGGCGACGCCCACCCGGAGCGAGGAACGCCCGTCACCGGAGAAGGCTCGGCGACGCGGCGACGGATCCTGCAGATTGCGCTGACGCTGATGGCGCAGCGAGGGGTCGACGGGACGAGCATGCGCGACCTGGCCTCCGCCGCCGGCCTGAACGTGGCCTCGCTCTACCACTACTTCCCGAGCAAGCGGGACCTCTTGGAGTCGGTCCTGATCGAGCAGGGGTTTCTCCCGATCCGGCCGGTGCACGTGGAGACCACCGACGGGACTCCCGGCGCCGAGCCGCTGACCCTGGCCCAGCTCCTGGCCGAAATCATGACCTCCATGTTCGAGGTGGAGGACTTCGTCCGCCTCATGGTGGGAGAGGCGATGCGCGGCGAGGCGACCGCGCGCGCCGTCGGCGTGGACCTGTTCGCCTCGTTCGAGTCGAGCATCGAGGACTGGGTCAAGAACAACCGCCCCGACCTCGACGACGGGCCGGGCGCCGCCGCGGTGGCCCGGCTCCTCAGCGCCATGGTGGTCGGGATCTTCATTCAGCACGCCGCCGACGTGCTCGGTGAGGAGGGGGGCGACCTCACCGCCCTGTCCCTCGACCGGGCCCGCGAGGCGGCCTCCATCCTGCGGCCGCCGGGCTGAGAGGCGGGCGGCCGTTCGTCGCCATTTGCCTGGGGCCGCTGCCCCGGCCCACACTGACCCCGTGCCCGACGCGACCCCCGCTGCCGCGCCGACCGCCGTCGCCTCCGCCACCTTTGCCGTGCCGGCCGAGACGGTCTGGGCCTACCGTCTCGACTTCGCCAACCTTCCTGAGTACAACCCCGACGTGCGGGACGTGGCGCGCGTGGCCGACGGGCCCGGCGACGCGGCGGGTGGCGTGCACGGCCCCGGCGCCCGTTACACCTTCGGCTTGGCCGACCCGCGCCGGCCCGGCGTGTACCAACCGATTGAGTTGTGGATCGTAGAGGCCGACTTCCCGACGCTCGTGGCCGCCGGGATGTCGGGTGGGAGCGATGCCTACGAGGAGTTCGTCGTGGAGCCGCTCGGCGGCGGCGGGTGCCAGGCGACGCTCACGCTGTGGGTCACGCTGCCCGACGGTCTCTCCGAGGACGTGGTCGCCGCTGCTGCCGCCGGCAGCCTGCGGTCGATCAGCGAGGAGCTGCGGTTGATGAAGGAGATCCTCGAAGGCGTCGCCTGAGCGCGCCGAGTGGCTGGAGGCGCCTAGTGGCTGTAGTGGGCGTCCGCGTCGGCGAGACGCTCGGCGAGCCGGGCCAGCATCTTCACGCCGATTCTCGGCGTCATCATCAGCATCGACTTGAATTCGCGGGCGTCGAGGACCAGCAACTCCATGTCCGTCTCCGCCACCACGTCCGCTGTGCGGATCCCCCCGTGGAGGAGTGCCAGCTCGCCGAAGTACCCCCCGGTCGTGAATTCCGCGACCTCGCGCTTCCCCACGCGGCACGAGGCGATGCCCGAGAGCACGAGGAAGAACTCCCGGCCGACGGAGCCCTGGGCGGTGAGGAGTTCGCCGCTCTCGACGCTGACGGGGGTTCCGAGCTGCGCAATGGATCGGAGGTCGCCCTGCGAGCACCCCGAGAAGAGCGGGACCGCCTTCAACAGATCGATCTGCTGCTTCGGGATTCGATGCCGCACGTGGCCACCTGTACTGGGCTGGAACTGCTTGGGAACGCCGGTTGGAGCGTATCTCCCCCATCCCCCGAGTGCCGGGTCCCTCGGCATCCGGTGCCTCTCCGCGCTCACGCGCCCTCCCGCAGGCGCTGGCGCAGCACGAACTTCTGGATCTTCCCCGAGGGAGTCCGCGGCAACTCGTCGACGACGCGGATCTCCTCTGGCCACTTCTGCCGGGTCAGCCCCGCCTCCTGGAGGTGCGCCCGCAGTGCGTCCATGTCGGGCGGCGCGCTTCCCGGCTGCATGCGGAAGAACGCGCAGCCGTGCTCGCCGAGCCGCTCGTCGGGGGCCGCCACCACCGCCACCTCGGCCACGCCCTTCATGTGGGCCAGGAGCTGCTCGACCTCGGCTGCGCTCACGTTCTCGCCGCCGCGGATGATGATGTCCTTGACCCTGTCGGTGATGGTGAGGTAGCCGTCGGCGTCGATCACGCCGATGTCGCCGGTGCTGAACCAGCCTTCGGCGTCGACCGCCTCCGCCGTCGAGCGCGAGGTCCGTGTAGCCGGCAAAGCGGTCCGGTCCCCGGCTCAGGATCTCGCCGGGCTCGCCCACCTCGACGTCGCGGCCGTCCTCGTCGACGGTGCGGATCTCGACCCACTCCATCGGCCGGCCGTCGGTGTGGATGCGCTTGTCCTTGGGGGCGTCGTGCTGGGAACCCGTGATCGATGGGTGCTCGGTGGACCCGTAGGAGCGCACCAGCGAAATCCCGAGCGCGTCCGCCCGCTCCGCCACCGCGTTGGGGATGGGCGAGCCACCGAGTCCGACGAACCGCATGAGCTCCACGTGCTCGGGGCCGAAGCCGGGACTGTCGAGGAGGCTCGTGAAGAAATACGTGGACCCGCTCCCGGCGGCGATGTGCTCCTCGACCATGGCGTCGAGGACGGTGGGCGGGTCCCAGCCGTCGATCATGTAGATGGGTCGCCCGCTGTAGAGGGGGCAGAGCAGACCACCGAGCATGCCGATGGCATGGCCCACCGGAGCACCGACCAGGCTCGGCAGATCGCGCATGGCCTGGTGATCGGAGAGTTGGCGCACCTCGCAGCCCAGGGTGCGGTGCGTGTGCACGACCCCCTTGGGGTCGGCTGTCGTGCCCGAGGTGTAGCCGATGACCGCCGCGCCGTCGGGGTCGACGTGCGCCGGGCCGTCGATCGGCTCCGCCCGGCGCAGGTCGTCGAAGCGGACGTATCCGGACGTGTCGCCGGCGATGTCGCCCACCACCACGACCTGTTCGAGGCTCTCCAGCCCGTCGCGCACCGTGGCCAGGTCGGCCAGGTAGTCGCGCTGGCCGATCTTCGACACGATCACCAGCGCCCGGGCGCCGCTCTGGCGGAGGATGAAGCCCAGCTCCTTGGGACCGTAGAAGTGCACGATCGGCACCAGCGTCACACCGAGCATGCTGCAGGCGTAGAAGGTGATGGCCGCGTCGACCCAGTTGGGCAGCTGGAAGGCCACCACGTCGCCCGGGCCGAGCCCCAGCGCGCGCAGACCACCGGCGACGCGCAGCGACTCCTCGTAGACCTCGCCGACGGTCCCCAGGTACGGGTGCGTCGGCGACCAAATGCGGAAGCGCCGCGTCGGGTCCTCGAGCAGGGCGTCGCGCAGGAACTCCCCGAGCGTGCGGTCGTCCCAGGCGCCCTCGGCGAGGTAGCGCTCGGCCAGCTCGGGTGGCACGGGGCGCAGCTCGAAGGTGGTCATGCCGATTCGATGAAGAGCGTCGCCAGCCGGTGGCGCTGCGCGCCCGCACCGCCGCGAGGAGCTCGTTCTGCTTCACCCGTTTGAAGAGGAAATGGGCGTCATTGGCCCAGGTGAACCCGACGCCGCCGTGCAGCTGAATGTCGTCACCGGTGACCCGCACGCCGGCATCCGCCGCATAGCTCGAGGCCATGGCCGCGGCCTGTTCCCGTTCGGGCGACTCCGTGTCCGAGGCCCAGGCCGCGAACTGGAAGCCCGCCCGCGCCATCTCGACCTGTTGGAACATCTCGACGAGCCGGTGACGCACCGTCTGGTAGGTGGCGACGGGCTTGTCGAAGACGATCCGCTCGGACGTGTAGGCGATGGCCTCGGTCAGGGCACGGTGCGCCGCACCGACGGTCTCCGCCGCCAGCCCGATGGCGATGTCGTCTTGGACCCGCTGCCACAGCCCGACCTGGTTGCCCGACGGGCCGAGCGGCACGACGGGCGTGTCGTCGAGCACGAGCCGGGCCAGCTTGCGCGTGGGGTCGAGCGACGGGACCCGCGCGCCCTCGGGCGACTCGAGGAGATAGGACCGCACGCCCTCCTCGCTGCGGGCCACCACGATGACCCAGTCCGCCGCGTGCCCGTCGACGACGACCGGCTTTTCGCCGCTCACGACCCGCTGGGCCGCCTTGCGGCGCGCCCGGGTCCGCACCGTCGAGAGCGGCTCGCCGTTTCCCTGCTCGCCCAACGCCACGGTGCCCCGGCGGGTGCCGGCGGCCAGGTCGGTCAGCAGCTCGGTCGCGCCCAGGGCACGGGCGGCGAGGGTGGCCGCCACGGCCGAGGAGAAGAAGGGACCGGCAGAGGGCGGCCGCCCATCTCCTCGAGCACCACGCACATCTCGAGCAGGCCGACCCCGCTGCCGCCGTACTCCTCGGGCACCAGCAGGCCCGTCCACCCCAGCTCGACCAGCGTGTTCCACAGCGCCGGCGTGATCCCCTCGGGGTCGTCGGCCAGCTGGCGCACCACGTCCAGGCCCGCACCGCGCTCGAGGGCGCGCGGGCCACCTCCTGCGGCGCGAGCTGCTCGTCGTCGTACGTGAAGTCCACGGCCTCCCCTACGTCTCGCTCACCGACGCGCCATTCCCTGACACTGGCGTCAAAGTACACGGTGGTCGGTACCCTTCCCCCGTGGATTTTGCCCTTGCACCAGAGGACGAGAAGTTCCGCGACGAGTTGCACGCCTGGCTCGAGAGCATCTACCCCCTTCTTGGAGGCGGAAGCTCTCGGGGACGACGCCAGCCTGTCGGGAGAGGCGAGCCAGCAACGTCGCCAGAAAT
>CAVUSB010000023.1:0-264150 GCA_963744045.1 uncultured Acidimicrobiaceae bacterium | reverse complement strand
CGGCGCGCGTGGCCTGTTCGGCGGCGACCGCGGCGCGTTCGGACTTGATGGCGGCGGGGTCGGCCTGCAGGCCGACACTGCGGCGCACCCGCACGAGCGTGCCGTGGTTCGGATCGTGTCCGACAGGCGGCCGGCGCGCAGATCCTCCACCAGCGCGTCGAAGCTCGCCGGCGTCTGCGCGCCGACGTAGCGATGGTTGACCTGCACGCACGGCGTCTTGTCGCAATCGGCCAGGCACTCCGCCTCGTGCAGGGTGAAGACGCCGTCGGGCGTCGTGCCACCGGCGCGGACACCGAGCGTCGACTCCGCGTGCTCGAGCAGCTCGAGCGCGCCGCCGAGCAGGCAGGCGATGTTGGTGCACACCGCCACGGCGTAGGTGCCCACCGGCTCGGTGTGCAGCATGTCGTAGAAGGTGGCGGTGCCCCGCACCTCGGCCGCGGTGACGCCGCACAGCTCGGCGATCTCGCTCACGGCCTCGGGGACCAGCCAGCCGTCCTGCTCCTGGGCCAGGTGGCACAGCGGGATCAGGGCGGAGCGCGGCTCGGGGTAGAGCGCGACCAGCTCCTCGGCCCGGGTGCGGACGTCGGCTCGCAGGTGGCTCACCGGTCGACCTCGCCCATGACGGGGTCGACCGAGGAGATGACGGCGACGGCGTCGGCCATGGTGCCGCCGCGCAGCAGCAGCGGGAGGGCCTGCAGGTTGACGAAGCTCGGCGCACGGATGTGCATGCGGAACGGCTTCGAGGTCCCGTCGGAGACCATGTAGCAGCCGAGCTCGCCCCGGGGGGACTCGACCGCCACGTAGACCTCGCCCTCGGGGACCCGGAAGCCCTCGGTGAAGATCTTGAAGTGGTGGATGAGCGCCTCCATGCTCTCGTCGATGCGGGCACGGGGCGGCGGCGTCACCTTGCGGTCCTGCACGCGGAAGTCGCCCGGGGGCATCATGTCGGCGATCTGACGGATCATCTTGATGGATTCGCGGATTTCGTTGAGGCGCACCGAGTAGCGGTCGAAGTTGTCGCCGTAGGTCCCCACGATGACGTCGAAGTCGAGCTTGTCGTAGGCCAGGTACGGCATGGTCCGGCGCAGGTCCCACGGCACGCCGGTGGAGCGGAGAATGGGCCCGGTCACCGAGAGCGCGAGCGCCTCCTCGGCCGAGATGTTGCCCACCGCCTCGGTCCGCTCGCGGAAGATGGGCTGGCCCGTGATCAGCTCGTCGTACTCGTAGGTGCGGGCGAGGATGGTCTCGCAGATGATCTCGATGTCGTCCTGCCAGCCGTCGGGCAGGTCGGCGGCGACGCCGCCCGGACGGATGTAGTTGGTGTTCATGCGCAGCCCGGTCGCCTTCTCGAAGAAGGCGAGGACCATTTCGCGCTCACGGAAGCCGTAGATCAACATGGAGGTGGAGCCGAGGTCCCCGCCGTTGGTGGCCACCCACAGCAGGTGCGACGACACCCGGTTCAGCTCGACCATCAGCATCCGGATCCAGGTGGCACGCGGGGGCATCTCCACGTCGAGGAGCGCCTCGGCGCCAAGGAGAAGACCAGCTCGTTGTGCAGCGGGGACAGGTAGTCCATCCGGGTCACGTTGGTCGAGCCCTGGACGTAGGTCAGCTCCTCCCCCTGCTTCTCCATGCCGGTGTGGAGGTAGCCGATGATGGGCTTGGTGCGCAGGATCGTCTCGCCGTCCAACTCGAGCATGAGGCGCAGCACGCCGTGGGTGGAGGGGTGCTGGGGGCCCATGTTGATGATCGTCGTCTCGTCGTCGCGGCGCTCGATGTCGATGTCGCCCGGGATCCACATAGCCGCCCTCGGGGAGGCGGAGGACCGCGCCCACCTCCTGGCGGAGCTCGCCGGGGCTCGTGGTGGTGCGCGACCGCAGGCCCTGGTCGCCTTCCGAGGTCTCCGCGATCAGGGCCTGCTTCTTCGGCCATTTCGTAGGCCTCGTGCTCGGCGTCCTCGGCCGCGTACTCGTCGTCGTGGCGTGGTGATGGTCGCGGCCGTGCTCGTTCTCGTGGTCGCTCACCGGGGGCCCGGCGCTTCCTTGAACTGCACGGGCACCCGCCCGACGCCATAGTCCTTGCGCAGCGGATGGCCCTCCCAATCCTCGGGCATGAGGATGCGCGTCATGTCGGGATGGCCCTCGAAGATGATCCCGACCATGTCGTAGGCCTCACGCTCCATGGAGTCGGCCCCCGGGTAGATCTCCACCACGCTGTCGACGGTCGGATCGGACTCGGGCACCTGCACCCGGATGCGCACGCGCCGCCGGGAGCTCAGCGAGAGCAGGTTGACGACGACCTCGAAGCGCTCCGCCGTCACCCCCTCGGGCAGGGAGCGGCCGGGGTGGCTCAGGTAGTCCACGGCACACAGGTCGCTGCACATTTCGAAGCCCGCGTCGCGAAAGGCAGACACCATCTGCTTGTAGGTCCCGCGATGGGGAAAGGCGAGCTGATCGACCAGGCGGTCGGGCAGCCGGGGCACCTCGGGGAGGACGCTGGCAGGGGAGGCCACCGGCGCGGTCGTCGGGGTCGTCCCGCTCACCGTGGCGTGGCCACCCGCACGGCGTCGGGCACGGTCGGCACCCAGCCACCGGTGGCCTGCTCGCCGGCAGGGACGGAGGATCCGGGCCGGCGGGTGATCTCTCCGGTTCGGATCTTCTCGTGCAGGGTCAAGATGGCATGCAGGAGCGTCTCGGGCGACGGCGGACAGCCGGGCGCGTAGACGTCCACCGGCACGATCTGGTCCACCCCCTGCACGATGGCGTAGTTGTTGAACATCCCTCCCGTCGACGCGCACACGCCCATGGAGATGACCCACTTGGGTTCCATCATCTGGTCGTAGATGTTGCGCAGGACGGGGGCCATCTTCTGCGAGACCCGCCCGGCAACGATCATCAGGTCGGCCTGCCGCGGCGAGCCCCGGAAGACCTCCATGCCGAGCCGGCTGATGTCGTAGTCGGCGGCCCCGACCGAAATCATCTCAATGGCGCAGCAGGCCAGGCCGAAGGTCGCCGGCCACACGCTGTTGCGGCGCGCCCACTTGACCAGGTCCTCGATGCGACCGGTCAAGAAGTTGTGCTGGAGGTCCTCGAACCCCATCGATCAGGCCGCCTCGCCGGGGGTCTTCGACGCGCTGATCCGGGTGATGGTCGACTCCGACGTCCGGCTCGGCAGGCCCGACTGCAGTGCCTTCGACGGACCCCAGGTCAGGGCCCCGTTGGAGATGAGGTAGAGGAAGGACACGAAGACCACCGCGGCGAAGACGATCACCTCAATGAGCCCGAACGTGGCGATCTGGTGGAAGACCACGGCCCAGGGGTAGAGGAACACGATCTCGATGTCGAAGATGATGAAGATCATCGACACCAGGTAGAAGCGCACCGGAAAACGCTGGGGCGGCTCCACGTCGGGCACGATGCCGCATTCGTAGGGCGCCAGCTTGGCGGAGGTCGGCTTCTTGCGCGGCGCCAGGATCGCTGAGGACACCAGCGAGAAGACGGTGAAACCGAGCGCGAGCACGCCCAGAATGAGGATCGGGAGGTACTGGACCACTGTGTTCCGTTTCTACCATGCGACCGCTTCGCCAGGCACATCCGCGCCGCTGGTCAGAGGCCCCGGCAGCGGACCTACGATGCCTTCGTGACCGCTGCCGACGAGACCCCCGGGCCCGGCGCCCCCAAGAAGGCGTCGCGGACGGCGAAGACACCCGCCAAGAAGAAGGCGGCGGCCAAGAAGGCGACGCCGCGCAAGGCGGCTGCGCAGAAGGCGGCAACCCCCGCCGCAGGCGGTGCGGCGGGCAGGGCCTCCCGGGCCCCGCGCCGGGCGGGGGCGACCGCGACGAAGACCCCGGCCGCGGCGCGGCCGGCCCCAGAACACGTCCACGACGTGGTGATCGTCGGAGCCGGGCCCTCCGGCGCCGCCTGCGCCTACTGGCTGGCCGAGGCCGGCTGGGACGTCGTCGTCGCCGAGAAGAAGGAGTTCCCCCGGGAGAAGACCTGCGGGGACGGCCTCACGCCCCGGGCCGTCCGCCAGCTCGCCGACATGGATCTCGAGGGAGCCCTGGCCGGCTCCCATCGCTACGGCGGCCTGCGGGCCTTCGGCTTCGGGCGCTCCATCGACATGCAATGGCCCGAGCACCCCAACTTCCCCAACTACGGCTACACCATCACCCGCCACGACCTGGACGGCCTGGTGGCCGGCCACGCCGAGGCGGCGGGGGCGACCCTGCTCCAGGGCACCGAGGTCACGGGCCCGGTGCTCGACGAGGCGGCGGCAGGCTCGGGCCCACTGCCCACCCTGACCGGCGTGACCGTCAAGGAGAAGGGCTCCGCGAGCGACCCGCACCATCAAGGCCCGCTACGTCGTGGTGGCCGACGGCTCCAACTCGCGGATCGGCCGCATGCTGGGCACGTCCAGGCGCCGCGAGCTCCCCATGGGCATGGCGCTACGCGGCTACTACAGCTCGGATCGCCACGACGATCCCTTCATTGAGTCGCACCTCGACATCCGCGACGCCGAGGGCGACGTGGTGCCCGGCTACGGCTGGATCTTCCCGATGGGCGACGGGCGGGTGAACGTCGGCGTCGGCCTGCTCTCGACCGACCAGCGCTGGAAGGGCCTCAACACCAGCCATCTCATGGACGCCTTCGTGGATTTCGCTCCGGCGTCGTGGGGCATCCGGCCCGAGACGAGCCTCGGGCCGCCCACCGGCGGGAAGCTCCCCATGGGGCTCTCGGTGGGACCCCGAGCCGGCGGGAACGTCCTGATCACGGGCGACGCCGGCGGCGCCATCAACCCGTTCAACGGCGAGGGGATCGCCTATGGGTACGAGACAGGGAGGCTGGCCGCCGCCGCACTGGGCCATGCCCTGACGGGCGAGGGCGAGCGTGCCCTGATCGACTACGACCGCGAGCTGACGGCGGCCTACGGCCCCTACTTCAAGGTGGCGCGGGCCTTCGTGCACCTGATCTCGAACCCCGAGGCCATGCGCCTGTGCGTCGGCCTCGGCATGCGGTCCGAGCTGCTCATGACCCAGCTGCTCCGCATCATGGCGAATCTCATGCGGCCCGACGCCGCCGGGCCGGCCGAGCTCGGCTTCCGGGCGATGGAGCTCGTGTCACGCGTCCTGCCCGACAACGACGGGCTCGAGAGTCCCGCCGCCTGACGGCATACTCCCACGGGCGCCTCCGCAGACAAGCCAAGTGAACGAGACCGAAGTCATCCGGCTGCGGTTAGGGCGCGTCGAGGAGATGTTCGAGACGCCGCGATGGGACGGCGCGTCGCCGCCCGAGCGCTTCGAACCGGGAATCGACGTCTGCATCGAGCGAGCTCCGCAGCCGCCGCTCCACGGCACCCGTGCGCCTGGAGCTCGCCCTCCCGGCGCAGCTCGTCGACCAGGAGACCTCGACGCGCCTGCACCAGTCGATCGCTCGCTATTGCGAGGACCGCATGGCGCGCAACGACCGCCAACGCCGCAGCACGAGGCGCGACGGGTACGGCGCGCTGAAGGTGGGCATACCGGTCGCCCTCGTCGGCTTGGCCATCGCGGTGGCGACGGCCGTGGCCAATTCCAACGACGACTACACGCTGCCCAACCTGGCCGGGTGGGTCCTCGCCTGGGTGGGCCTCTGGTACCCGCTCGACACGATCCTGTTCTCGTCGGTCCTCCCGAAGCGTGAGAACGCCGTCCTCGCCCGGTTGCAGGAATCCGAGGTGACGATCACGCCGTTCTGACGTCGTCGACGAGGTCGGGGCGACAGGAGCGGGGCAGCCCGACGTTCTGCAGACATGAACCTCGCCACCCTGTCGGCAACCTCCGTTGACGATGGTCGGTGCTCCGTCCCCCGTAGCCTGGTGACCTTGCCAGAGCCCCACGTCAGCCATCGTCGGACGGCGGTGGTCGCGCTCGGGGCGGTGATGCTCGTCTCCCTGCTGTGGTGCGCCACTCCGAGCATCACCAGGACGTCGGCCGCGGCGGCAGTGGCGCCGGGCCCGTCCCGCGCCGTGGCCATCGCCCCCACGCCCGACGGCGGCGGCTACTGGGTCGCCTCGTCGACCGGCGGTGTCTATACCTTCGGCGACGCGCACTCCTACGGGAACATGAGCGGGAACCCCCTCAACGCGCCGGTCGTCGGCATGGCGGCCACACCGTCGGGACAGGGCTACTGGTTGGTGGCCAGCGACGGTGGCATCTTCAGCTTCGGCAACGCCTCGTTCTACGGGTCGACGGGCGGCCTGCACCTCAACGCGCCCATCGTCGGCGTGGCGGCGACGCCCTCGGGGGCCGGCTACTGGCTCGTGGCGGCCGACGGCGGCATCTTCAGCTACGGCGACGCGTCCTTCTACGGCTCGACGGGTGGCACGCGTCTCAATGCACCGGTCGTGGGCATGGCGGCCACGCCGTCGGGACGCGGCTACTGGTTGGTCGCCGCCGACGGCGGCATCTTCAGTTACGGCGACGCGCCGTTCCACGGCTCGACCGGTTCGGTCCGCCTCAACCGGCCGATGGTCGGCATGGCGGCCACACCCTCGGGGAACGGCTACTGGCTCGTCGCCGCCGACGGGGGCATCTTCAGCTATGGCGACGCGTCCTTCGAGGGCTCGACCGGCTCCATGGCGCTCAACGAGCCCATCGACGGCCTGGCGCCGGGTCCGGGCGGCCAGGGGTACTGGCTCGTGGCGGCCGACGGCGGCATCTTCAATTTCGGCTCTGCCGCCTTCGACGGGTCGGCCACCGGCGACATCAACCCGCTCCTGGTGAACCAGCTGGCGTCGACGGGCGGCGCGCAACAGGTCCTGATCGTCGACGCACCGGCCGCCGCCAGCACGACGGCCACCCTGACGGCGTACGAGAACGACGGCGCCGGGTGGTACCAGGTCTTCGGCGCCATGCCGGCCGTCGACGGCGCCAACGGCTGGCTGCCCGGGCAGAGCCGGTCCGCGGGGGACGACACCACGCCCGAAGGCATGTATGCAATCGGGTCGACCATGTACGGGACGAACGCGGACCCCGGGACCCGGTTCCCCTATCACCAACTCGTGTGCGGCGACTGGTGGGACGAGGACTCGACCAGCTCGACCTACAACACGTTCCAGCACGTGGCCTGCGGGACGACGCCGCCGTACGCCGACGAATCGGAGGCGCTCTGGACGGAGGGCAATGCCTACCCCTCCATGGCGGTCATCGACTACAACACGCCGCCCACCGGACCCCTCGGGTCGGGCATCTTCCTCCACGCCGACACCGGGTCCCCGACCGCGGGCTGTGTCTCCCTGCCTCTGAGCGACCTCGACGCCGTGCTCGACTGGTTGAACCCGGCTCTGCACCCCGTCATCGTCATGGGGCCCGATTCGGTCATGCGCTCGTTCTGAGCGAGCCGGCCGATCAGCGGCTGACTTCGGCCGCCGCCTCCCCCGCTGCCTCGACCACGCGCGCCGAGCACGTCCTCGTCGTGCGCCATGCCCGGGAACATCACTTCGTACGCGCCCGGCGCCAGCGCGACACCGCGTCGGAGCATGGCGTGGAAGAACCGCGCGTACGTGTCGCCCGCCGCCAACGCGCGGGCGCCCTCGTAGTCGACGGGGGCGGCGATGGGCGCGGCATCCGCCCCCGCCACGAAGAGCCCGACCAACGGCCCCACGACCGGGGCCACGACGGCCAGGCCGCCACCGGCCACCGCCGACTCGAGGTCCTTGGCGAACAGCGCGACGCGCGCGGTCAGGGCTTCGTAGTCGGCCGGCTGCACCTCGCCCAGTACCGCCAGACCCGCCGCCGTGGCGAGCGGGTTTCCCGACAACGTGCCCGCCTGATAGACGGGGCCGCCCGGCGCCAGCTCGGCCATGACGGCGCGCCGCCCGCCGAAGGCGCCGACAGGGAGCCCGCCGCCGATCACCTTGCCGAAGCACCAGAGGTCGGGCGTGACGCCGGACCAGCCGGTGGCCCCCGCCGGCCCGAGCCGGAAACCCGTGATGACCTCGTCGAAGACGAGGAGGGCGCCGCTGGCGTCGCATGCCTCGCGCAGACCCTCGAGAAACCCCGGCCGCGGTGGGACGAGGCTCATGTTGGCGGCCACGGGCTCGACGATCACGCAGGCCACCCGCTCGTCGAGCTCGGGCACCACGTTGTAGGGAACGACCTCGGTGTCGGCGACCGCACCGGCGGACACGCCGGCCGAACCGGGCAGACCGAGCATGGCCACGCCGCTCCCTCCACCGGCCAACAGACCGTCGGAGTGGCCGTGATAGCAGCCGTCGAACTTGATGACGCGGTCACGCCCGGTCGCGCCGCGCGCGAGGCGCACGGCGCTCATGGCGGCCTCGGTTCCGGACGAGACCAGGCGCACCTGCTCGCAGCCGGGGACGCGCTCGCAGATCGCCTCCGCCAGCAGGACCTCGCCGGGCGTCGGCGCGCCGTAGGTCGTGCCCCGCGCCGCCGCGGCGCTGACGGCGGCGGTGACCGCGGGGTGCGCATGGCCGAGCAGCACGGCACCGTAGGACTGCACCATGTCGAGGTAGCGGTTGCCCTCGGCGTCGACGACGAAGGCGCCGTCACCCGAGACGACGGTGTAGGGCGTCCCGCCGACCGAGGCGAAGGAGCGGACCGGCGAGTCGACGCCGCCGGGGATCACCTTGCGGGCCCGCGCGAACCATGCCGCGTTCGACGCCGGCGCCGGCTCAGCCACCGAGCGCCTCGGCCACCTCGGCGGCGAAGTAGGTCAGGATGAAGTCGGCCCCGGCCCGCTTCAGCACGGTCAGCTGTTCGAGCGCCACCGCCGGCCCGTCGATCCAGCCCGCGGCCGCCGCCGCCTTGACCATCGCGTACTCGCCACTGACGTGATAGGCGGCCAGCGGCACCGGGACATCGGCCCGGACGGTGGCGAGCACGTCGAGCGACGTCATGGCGGGCTTGACCATGACCATGTCGGCACCCTCGGCCACGTCCTGGAGAATTTCGGCCAGTGCCTCGCGCCCGTTGCGCGGGTCCTGCTGATAGGCCCGGCGGTCGCCGCCGCCGGCGATGGTGACGTCGACCGCGTCGCGGAACGGGCCGTAGAGGGCGGACGCGTACTTCGAGGCGTAGGCCAGGATGGCGACCCCCTCGTGCCCGCCGCCGTCGAGCGCGGTGCGGATGGCGGCCACCTGGCCGTCCATCATGCCGCTGGGCGCCACCACGTCCGCGCCGGCGGCGGCCTGGGCGAGGGCGATGCGCTGGTAGAGCTCGAGCGTCGGGTCGTTGAGCACCTCGCCACCGGGACCCAGGACGCCGCAGTGGCCGTGATCGGTGTACTCGTCGAGGCACAGATCGGCCATGAGGACGAGCTCGTCGCCGACCGCATCGCGCACGGCGCGCAGCGCGACCTGCACCACGCCCTGCGGGTCCCACGCCCCACTTCCCGCGGGCGTCCCTGCGGGCCGGCACGCCGAAGAGAATGAGCCCCGGCACCCCGAGTGCGACGAGGCGCTTGGCCTCGACCACCACCGAGTCGAGCGAATGCTGCACCTCGCCGGGCATGGACGCGATCGGAACCGGCTCCGCGGTCCCTTCCCGCACGAAGAGCGGGGCCACCAGGTCGTCCGGACCGAGGCGGGCCTCGGCGACCAGGCGCCGCAGCGCAGGCGTGCGGCGCAACCGCCGCAGCCGCCGTACGGGGAAGCCACCCGCAGCGGGCGTCGACGTCGTCCCGGCCATCCGCCCAGACTACGGGCCGTCGTCGGGACCGGGGCCCAGGGCGTCGATCAGCTCCTCGACGATGCCCTGTGCCGAGGCGTCCCGGGCCTCGTGCACGCCGTCGAGTCCGGCCGCCCGGGCCGCCGCGGCCGTCGTCGCACCGATGCACACGACGTGCGCCGGCGGCGTCACCTCCTGGCCGGCCGCGGTGCGCAGCGCCAGGAACGCCGCCACCGTCGAGGGCGCGGTGAACGTCACGGCGTCGGCCGCGGCCACCCGGTCCAGCAGCGCCGGCTCGGGTGCGGCGCGCGCGACGGTCCGATACGTCTCCACGCGGCGGACGTCCCACCCCAACGAGGTGAGCCCGTCGGCGATGGTCGCGGGGGCCAGGTCCGCCGCGGGGAACAGCACCTGGCGCGATCCGTCGCCCGCCCACTCGGGGAAGGCCTCGACGAGCCCGCGGGCGCTGTGCTCGGCCGGCACGAGGTCGGCCTCGACGCCGGCCCGCGCCAGCGCGTCCGCCGTCGCCGGCCCGACCGCCGCCACGAGCACCGGGCCGAGGTCGCGCGCGTCGTGCAACGCGTGCATGAAGCGCTCCACCGCGGTGACCGAGGTCAGCACGACCCACGCGTTGTCCCGCACGGCCGCCGCAGCGGCTCGCAGGGCGGCTCCTCCGTCGGCCGGGTCGACCTGCCGGGTCAGCGGCAGCTCGAGCGCGGTGGCGCCGGCCCCCTCGAGCGCGTCCACCAGGCCGAGGGCACGTGGGCCGCTGCGCGTCACGACCACGGTGCGACCGGTCAGAGGGGCCCCGGCGGCGCCCACCGCGTGGGGCGGGCCGAGTGCCGCCACCGCCCCCACGACGATGACGGCGGGCGGACCGAGGTCCACGTCGGCCAGGCCGGCCAGCGTCGTGCGCGCCATCCGCTGCGACGCGGTCGTCCCCTGTGCGATCACCGCGACCGCCGTGTCGGGCGGCAGGCCACCCTGCACCAAGGAGGCGGCGATGGCCGCCCGGTTCGTCATGCCCATGAGGATCACCAGCGTCCCGCCCACGCGAGCCAGGGCCTCCCAATCGTGCGCGCCGGTCCCGTCGGGCTCGCCGAGCCGACCCGTCACGACGGTGACCGATGCCGCCACACCGCGCCGGACTACCGGAATGCCGGCGGAGGCGGGGACCCCGAAGGCCGACGTCACCCCGGGAACCACCTCCCAGGCGAGGCCGGCTTCGGCCAGCGCCTCCACCTCCTCGCCGCCGCGGCCGAAGAGGAACGGGTCGCCGCCCTTCAGGCGCACCACGACCGCGGATGCCCGTCCGTGCTCCACGAGCAGCCGGGTGATCTGCTCTTGGCGGACCGCTCCTCCGGCCGTGGTGTCGGAATCCTTGCCCACGTCGATCACGACCGCCGAGGCGGGCACCAGCTCGAGGACGGCCGGACTGACCAGGCGGTCGTGCAGGACGACGTCGGCCCCCGCCAGCAGCGCCGCGCCGCGCCGCGTGAGCAGGCCGGGGTCCCCCGGGCCGGCACCGACCAGGTAGACCGTCACGGCAAGGCATCCGACAACGCGTCGAAGCCGTCGATGGCCGCTCCGCCACCCTCGACCAGGGCGCGGGCAACCGCAGCGCCCACCGCCTCGGGGTCGTCCCCACGCCGGCTCATGCGAATCACGATGTGCCCGTCCCCGCTGGCCAGGACCCCCGACACCCGGAGCCCCACCCCGGTCCCGTCCGGCTCGGCGAAGGCACCGACCGGCAGCGTGCAGTTCCCGCCCAGTGCCGCCAGCACGGCGCGCTCGGACCGCACGGCCCGGTGACTCGGCACGTGGTCGATGGCGGCGAGCAGCTCCCTCGTGCCGGAGTCGTCCGCCCGGCACTGCACCGCGATGGCGCCCTGCCCCGCCTGCGGCAGCACGTCGACGGGGTCGAGCACGTCGCGCACCTTGCCCAGCCAGCCGAGGCGCTCCATGGCGGCGACGGCGATGACGACGGCCGAGACGCGCCCCTCCTCGGCCACCGCGACGCGCCGGGCCATGTTCCCCCGCAGGTCGGCGAAGACGAGATCCGGACGCAACGCGGCCAGCTGGGCCCGCCGCCGCGCCGAGCCGGTGGCCACCAGGGCGCCGGCGGGAAGGCCGGCCAAGGTGGCGCCCACGAGCCCGTCGCGCGGGTCGGCACGCGGCGGCACCGCGCCCAACACGAAGCCTTGCGGCATCACCGAGGGCATGTCCTTGGCCGAGTGCACGGCCGCGTCGGCCCGCCCGTCGGCCACGGCTGCCTCCACCTCGGTGACGAAGACGCCCTGGCCCCCGATCTGGTCGAGCGGCGACGTCTCGTCGCGGTCGCCCTGCGTGCGGACCACGAGCGGCTGGACGTCGAGACCGCGGTGAACCCGGCGCAGCAGCTCGGCGACCAACTCGGTCTGGCGCAGGGCCAGCGGCGAGCCGCGGGTGGCCAGGCGGAAGGTTCCCATGGGTCCGACTATCGCATGGCCGCGACTACAGGTCGAAGAGAATGCGCAGCGCCTCGACCAGCCGTTCGCCGCGGGGTGTCCCTGCGGTCTCCTTCAAGAGCATGGTCGGCTCGTGCAGCATTTTGGCCAGGGCGGCCCGCGTGGCGGCATCCACGTGGTCCCACTCCTCCTCGCTCAGGTCGGCCAGCTGGGCCCGGTGCCGCTCCAGTTCGGCGACGCGCAGCGTCTCGAGGCGGGAGCGCAGCGACGCGATGACCGGGGCGGCGCCGCGCTGGCGGCTCGCGCTGCGATAGCGGTCGACCTCGGCCGACACGATGGCGCGGGCGGCCACCGACTCCTCCTGGCGGTCGCCCAGGGCACGGGCCACCGAGGCGCTCAAGGTGTCCATGTCGAGCAGTGTGACGCCGCCGAGCGCGGCAACCTCCGGATCGACGTTGCGCGGCACCCCGAGGTCGACCACGAGCAGCGGGCCGGCAACGCCGGCAAAGTCCGCCGTGCACAGCACGTGCGCCTGGGCCGCCACGGCCGTCAAGACGACATCCGCGTCGGCCAACTCGCCGGCCACGCGCTCGAGCGGCGCCGCCCGCATTTCGAAGGGGCCTGTCGCGGCCTGGCGCACGAGGTCGCGCGCCCTCGCCGCGGAGCGGTTCACCACGACGACCCGTTGCGGGGCGTCGGCCGGCGCGATGTCCGACAGCGCACGGCACACGCCGAGGCCCATGTCGCCGGCGCCGACCACCACGACGCGGGCGCCGCGCAATCCGGTCTGGTCCTCGCCGCGGGCGACCGTGACGGCGGCATAGGCGAACGACGTGGTGCCTTTGCTGATGCCGGTCTCGGTGCGCACCCGCTTGCCCGTCTGCAGCGTGTGCCGGAACAGGGCGTTGAGGACGGGCCCCGACGTGCCCTCTTCCTGGGCCCGCTCGAAGGCCCGGCGAACCTGTCCGACCACCTCGGTCTCGCCGGTCACCACCGATTCGAGCCCGGAGGTCACCGAGAACAGGTGGGCGGTCACGTCGTCGTCGAAGCGGACCGTGGCGTGGGCCGACAGCTCCTCCACCGAGCGGTGCGAATGCTCGGACAGGACGTCGTAGATCTCCGCCACGGCGTCGTGGAAGCGGTCCACCACGGCGTACACCTCGGTGCGCAGGCACGTCGAGAGCACGACCGCCTCCTGGACGTTGCGGCGATGGTTCAGCGCGCTGAGCGTCTTGTGCAGATCGGCGTCGGACACCGCCGCCGCCTCGAGGAGCGGCAGCGGGGCCTGTGTGTGCTGGAGCCCTATGACGACGACGGACACCCGGTTCCTTCCTGCATCGGCTCACCAGTGTGGCGGTCCTGGTCTACAGCTTGCCAGTCGCCCGCCGACGGTCGGGTCGTCAGCCCAGCTCCGGACCTTGCGACAGCCCGACCGATCGCATCATGGGGGCGCGCACGGCGTCTTCCCCCGCCTCCTCCTCGCGGACCCGGTAGAACCCCAGGACCTGCAGCTCAATGGAGAGGTCGACGTAACGGAGATGCACCGTGGGCGGGACGGTGAGGACACGGGGGGCGAAGTTGAGCAGCGAGGTGACCCCGGCGCGCACGAGCAGGTCCGCCACTCCCTGGGCGGCCCAGCCGGGTGTCGTGATCACCCCGATGTCGGGGCGCTCGGCGGCACGCAGGGAGGCGATCTCGTCCATGTGCCGCACCCGCATGCCCCGGATCTCCTCTCCCACCACCGCCGGGTCGACGTCGTAGAGGGAGGTGACCTGGCAGCCCCGCGAGGCGAACCCCGCCGAGTTCGTCAGGGCCCGGCCCAGGTTGCCGATGCCCACCATGGCCACCGACCAGTTCTCGTCGACGCCGAGCGCACGGTCGATCTGCGCGATCAGGAACTCGGGGTCGTAGCCCGAGCCCCGGGTGCCAAAGGACCCCAGCAGCGACAGGTCCTTGCGCACCTTGGCGGCATTGACCCGGGCCAACTCGGCCAGCTGTTCCGAGGACACCGTCCGCGCCCCGCCGCGGACCATTTCGGCCAGGATGCGCTGGTAGATGGGCAACCGCAGCACCGTGGCCTCGGGAATCCGCCTCGGCGCGGGCAGGCCGGAACTCCGCCGCTCGTCATTCACTGCGTCGGATGGTACCGAGGGCGCTCCCGGCGGCACCAAACCGCAGTCCCGCCCCGGGGCTCACCAGGCCAGGACGAGCAACTCCCCTGCGGCCACGTTGAGCCAGCGGGCCGCCGACGCCTCCCCCGCCACCACGGCGAGATGCCCGTTGGCATCGACGAGGAGGCCGAACTCCCCGTGCTCCAACTCGCCGAAGGCGTCGACACAGCGCAGCTGCATGCCGTCCGGCACGAGCGAACGCGGCAAGCCGTCGGGGTCCTCGCGTCCTGACTCCAACCGGGCGGCGAGCTCGACGTGACCGCGCAAGGGGATTCCGGCGACACGGGCATCGGCCACCGTCGCTGCCAGTTGCAGGTTGCCGAAGTGGTCGACCCAGGTGACCTCGATCCGCAGGCAGGCGCGGCCGTCGTGCAGGCGACCCTCCTCGACCACGCCGCCGATCAGGCGCACCAACGACGTCGGGTCGATCGGTTCCCCCAGTTCCTCGAGCGCGACACCGGCGCACAGGGCGGCCGCGGCCGGGGCGAACAGATCGCGTCCATCGAAGGTCGAGCCACGGTCGGGAGGCGCCGGCGGGCGCGTCAGCTCCACGACGCGGGTGACCGGCGCCTCCGCCGCCGCTTCGGCCGCGGCGACGAGCAGCCCGTTGTCGGGTCCGACGAACGCCAGGGACGCGCCGGCGGGCAGCGCGACCTCCAGTCCGATGCCCCGACGCGCCGTGCCCACCCCGGGGTCGACGACGGCGAGCACCACGCCGGGACCGAGGTGCGGCACCGCCCGCACCAGGGTGTGACTGCCCGCCCGGACGTCGAAGGGAGGAACGTGATGGGTCAGGTCGATGACGGTCGTTCCCGGGGCGCGCGCCGCAATGACCGCGTGCACCACGCCGGCGAACTCGTCCTCGGTGCCGAAGTCGGAGAGGAAGAAAACGGTGCGCGGGGGCTCCCTCGTCATGGCCCGGTGCTCAGCGCTGCATGTTGCGAGATCGTTCGGTGGCGGCGGCGACCGCCTCCATGAACGCGGAACGCACGGCGCGGGCCTCGAGGGTCCGGATACCCGCGGCCGTGGTCCCGGCCGGCGAGGTGACCATGGCGCGCAAGGCTTCGGGATCCCGGCCCGTCTCCTGCAACAGCTTCGCCGAGCCCTGCATCGTCTCGACCACGAGCGTCCGGCTGACGTCCCGGGCCAGCCCCATCTGCACGCCCGCCTCAATGAGTGCCTCGGCGACCAGGAAGAAGTAGGCGGGTCCCGACCCCGAGAGGCCGGTCACCGCATCTTGGAGGCGCTCGGGCAGCCGCACGACGGTGCCGACGGCCGACAGCACGTCCTCGGCCCAGGCCAGGTCCCGCGACGTGGCGAAGGAGCCTCCCGAGAGCGCCGTCACCCCGGCGCCGACCAGGGCGGGGGTGTTGGGCATCGCCCGCACCACCACCGGCTCACCGCCGAGCGCGGCCTCGAGGCGTGCGCTGGGCACGCCGGCCACAATGGAGAGGACGCGTCGCACCCCGGTGGCCCCGAGGGCGCGGCAGGCTGCTTCGGCCGCTTCGGGCTTCACCGCCAGCACCGCCCCCGAGATCCGCTCGCCGCCGTCGACCAGGAGGCCGGCCTCGGGGGCCGCCAGGACGCGGAGTCCCGGGAAGGCCTCGGTCAGCTCGGCCCGGCGTTCGGCCGCCGGCTCCACCACGGCCACGTCCGCCAGGTCGGCCCACCGCGAACGGAGCAGGCCCCCTAAGAGGGCGCCTCCCATCTTCCCGCCGCCGACGATGAGCAGGTTGGGCACGGGCGCGACCCTACCCAGCGCGGGGCGTGGCGTCAGCGGCGAGGGCGCCGGCGGTAGGTCGTGGGGTGGGCCAGGGTCATGGCGGTCGGGAAGTGGTCGTCGGTGTAGACGACCGACGCCCCGGCGATGCGGTCGAGCTCGTCGTCATCGACGAGGCGGGCCGGCACCCTGCCCACCAGGTACACGGCGTCCTCGGGCCCGAGGGCGAACCACATGCCGAAGAGCTGGCTGTTGCGCCGCAGGAGGTACGCGAAGCACCTCCTCCTTGGTGCTCCTCCGGCGCGGGCATGAACTGCGCCTCGTGCCACAACGTGCGCTGCTTCAGTGTGAGCCACACCGTGATGAAGTCCTTCTCGTCGCCCTTGAAGCGGAGATACCACTGGAACGACGCCGTACGGTCGGTCACCTCCTGGCGCTCGGCCGCCACCAACGGGCCGTCCGCCGCCAGCTCCCGCTCGGCCCAGGCGTCGATCGTCGCCACGGCGGCCGCCATCTCCTCGTCGTCGGGGAGGTCGACGGTCGGCACGGTTCGTGAGGGCTCGGCCTGAGCGCGGCTCTGGGCGCTCAGCTGCACTCGACGAGGCGGCCCGCGGCCAGCTCGTCGTGCAGCTCGACCAACGTGCGGGCGGCGGCCCGCCAGGTATAGCGGCGAGCCCGCAGCACCGAGGCGGTGGAGAGGCGCTCGGCCGCCAGCGGCTCGTCGAAGGTCCTGCGCACGGCGGCGGCGTAGGCCACCGGGTCGGGGTCGTCCACCAGGTAGCCGGTGTGGCCGTGATCGACCAGCGTGGTCAGCCCGCCGACGGCCGAGGCGACGACCGGCGTCCCGCAGGCGGCCGCCTCCAGCGCGACCAGGCCGAACGACTCCGAGCGGCTGGGCACGATGCACACGTCGGCCGCCCGGTAGTACGACGACAGCAACTCGTGCGGCTGGGGCGCCACGAAGTGGACGTGCTCGCGCACGCCGCGGGCGTCGGCCACATCGTGCAGGCTCTGCAGCGACTTCTCGCCGTGCGGGCCGCTCGGGCCGCCGACGACGACGAGGCGGTAGGGCTCGTCGCCGCTCTCGCACAGCTCGGCCAGCGTCTCGATGGCCACGTCGGCGCGCTTGAGCGGCTGGATCCTCCCGACGAAGAGGAGGAGCCGCCCGCTCAGCGGCAGACCGAGGGCGCGGCGGGCTTGCGGACGGTGGCCGGGACCGAAGAAGGCATGGTCCACGCCGGGCGGCACGATGCGGATGCGCCCGGGGTCGCCGCCGTAGAGCGAGGCGATCTGGTCGGCCTCGACGGTGCAGGACGCGAGGACGGCGTCGGAGCAGTCGATGATGGACGCCTCGGCCTCGGCCCGGCGGTGGGGCATGTCGGCCTCCACCTCCTCGGGCATGGTGTCCGCCTTGACCCGGTCGAGGGTGTGGAACGTGCACACGAGCGGCAGGTTCAGCTCGTGCTTGATCACGTGGCCGGAGAGCCCCGACAGCCAGTAGTTGGCGTGCACCGAGGTGTACGGCAGCTCGCCGGCTCCGGGCGCGGCGGCCATGCGCTCGAGCACCCCGGCGGTGAACTCGTCGACCACGGCGGGCAGGGACTCCTTGGGCAGGACGTCGAGCGGGCCGGCCGGGACATGGTGGACCCGCAGCCCGGGCTCGACCTCGACCACGGGCGGCAGGTCGGGCGACCACGCCCTGGTGAACACGTCACAGGCCACGTCGGAGCGGGCCAGGGCGGAGGTCAGCTCCCGCACGTAGACGTTCATGCCGCCGCCGTCCCCCGTGCCGGGCTGGGCCAGGGGGGACGTGTGCAATGAGAGGACGGCGAGCCGGCGCATGGCGCTCAGAGCCTACCGGCGGCCGGGAATTCCGCTCCGGCCAGCCCTCCGGCGTCCTGGCCGGTCACCAGCGGCGGTCCGCTGGCTGCGTGGTCAACGGCGGCGCGCTTACGGAGTGGCGGCAGGCTCGACGGCGGACTCGCTCCGCCGCCACCGTTGCGGCAGCCGGCTCGTCCGGCGTCCGGGGCGCCCCGCTCGTCCTCGTGCTCGCGCCGGAAGGAGAGATAGATCCGCACGAGCGCCTGCTTCTGCTCCTCGCTGATCGACTGGTCGGCCATGATGGCCCGGGTCAGGTCCGGCGAGCCCGACGGCGGTTCGAGGATCCCGGCCTGGACGTAGAGCGTCTCGGCGGAAATGCGCAGCGCCTTGGCGATCTGCTGGAGGATCTCGGCCGACGGTCGTCGCAGTCCTCGCTCGATCTGGCTCAGGTAGGGATTGGAGATGCCGGCCAGCTCGGAGAGCCGCCGGAGCGAGAGCCGGGCCGAACCCCGCTGCTCACGGATGAAGGAACCCAGATCGAGCCAGCGGTCTTTGGGGTCCGTGCTCACTCTTGCAAGCGTACCGCCGCCGCGGGTCCAGCCGGTGCTCCTCCGCCTCTCCGGAGACCCCGGTCCCAGCTGGTACGCCCGTTGAATCCCGGGTTGGGATTGCGCCCCCTTCGGGTATGGTCCAGCACGCAGCCACGCACGACGACCACGCACCGAGGAGATCCGCCATGGCCGAGTACACCCTCCCAGACCTGCCCTACGACTACGCCGCACTGGAGCCGCACGTGTCGGCGGAGATCATGCAGCTCCACCACGACAAGCACCACGCCGCCTACGTGGCCGGAGCCAACCAGACGCTCGAGAAGCTGGCCGCCGCCCGCGACAAGGACGACTTCGGCGCCATCGTGGGACTCGAGAAGACGCTCGCCTTCCACATCTCGGGCCACGTGCTGCACTCCATCTTCTGGAACAACCAGAGCCCCGACGGTGGCGACAAGCCCGACGGCGCCCTCGGTTCGGCCATCGACGAGAACTTCGGGTCCTTCGACAAGTTCAAGGCGCAGTTCACCCAGGCCACCTCGACGATTCAGGGCTCGGGCTGGGGCGTGCTGGCCTACGAGCCCCTCGCCGGGCGCCTCATCGTGGAGCAGGTCTACGACCACCAGAGCAGCGTCGGCCACAGCTCCGTGCCGCTCCTCGTCTTCGACGCCTGGGAGCACGCCTTCTACCTGCAGTACAAGAACGTGAAGGCCGACTTCTTCGCCGCGCTGTGGAACGTCGTCAACTGGCCCGACGTGGCGGGTCGCCTCGACGCCGCCAAGAAGCTGACGATCCCCGGCTGAGCGCCGGGGCCGTCGGGTCAGGCCAGGGACAGGTGCTGCCCGCACATGCGAGCGGGTGGGATCCTGCTCGAGGTCGGCATCGAGGAGCGGGGCGCCGCACGTCTCGCACTGCCCGTACGTGCCCTCGCTGAGGCGCTCGAGCGCCGCGGTCGACGCCGTCGAGGACGGCTGAGGCCCGGGTCAGTTCTGCTTCGTAGCGTTCCTCCACGAGGGAGCAGGGTAGCGCCGGAACCCGGCCCACCCCTCGACGGGTGGCGGCCGGGCCGTACCCCCAGCCTGTTTCGGGGTTGCGGCGGCGGGGCAGGAGTACGGCAACCGGCATTTGCACGGCCTCTTACCTCCCGGGGGAGAGCCCACGGCCATAATGGGCACTACGGACACGTGACGACCGCTGCCGTCCGCCGCTTCCCGGCGACCACATCGTCCGTGGGCCAGGCCCGGCGGTTCCTGCTCGCCCAGCTGCCCGGCGCCAGCGACGGCGAGTCGGACGCCCTCGTGCTCATGCTGTCGGAGCTGGCGACCAATGCAGTGCAGCATGCCGCGACCGAGTTCGAGGTACAGGTGCAGGTGGCGCCCGACGGCCACCGCGTGCGGGTCGAGGTCACTGACGGTGCCGCTGGTTTCCCGACGCCGCAGGAGCAGGTCGCGGACGCACCGCACGGGCGCGGCCTGCACATTGTGCGCACGCTGGCCGACACGTGGGGCATTGAGATGCGGCGCGACCAGCCGGGCAAGACCGTGTGGTTCTCGTTGCCGCTGGCCGGGCAGCGGGCCGTACACGGCGCTCGAGCGACGCGCCCCGGACAGGGTGCGCCGGCGGACGTGACGTCGGCGACTGCGCCGGCGGCACCGGCACCCGGCGCGCGGCAGCGGCGGCAAGCACTGCGGTGGGCGGAAACCAATCCGCCTGGCCCGTCCAAGGGGTCCGGGTGGTACTCGACGGGCTGCGCGACGCGGTCGTGGCCACCGACGACAAGGGCGTGATCCGTTACGTCAACGCCGCGGCCGAGGATCTCCTGGGTTGGCCACGGGGCGGGCTGGTCGGCCGGCCCGTCTTCGACCTCGTGCCCGATTCACTGACCGCCACGGTCGGAGAGGACTACGGCGCGTTCGTGCGCTCCCAGGCCGCCCACCTCGTCGGGCGCCCGCTGGACACCGACGTCAAGCGGGCCGACGGCACGGACGTCCGCACCGAATTGGTCATCAGCATCTTCGACCACCCGCTGGCCGGCCCCGTGGTCGTGGGCATCCTGCGCGCCCGCGACGACACCAAGCTGCAGCGCTGGTCGGAGCTGACGAGCGAACTGCTGGAGATCCTCGCCGACGCGCCGATCGACGAGCCCCCCGCCGAGCGCCTCCTCTCCACCCTGGGCCGGCGCCTCGATTGGGACGTGACGACGCTGTGGACGGTGTCGCCCAACCGGGAGTTGATCTGCCGGCACGTGTGGACGCGCACGCCCACGATCGCGCCCGCCTTCGCGCTCGAGAAGGCCAGGCGATCCGACCAGCGGGAGTACGGGTCTCCCCCGATGGGTCATGGAGCACGACGAGCCGCTGTGGGTCCCCGACCTCGTGGCCGACAAGCGCTTCGTGACGGACTCGCTCCTCGAGGACGGGCTGCAGAGCGCCTACGCCTTCCCGGTCCGCTACCACGGCGCGTGCGTCGGGATCGTCAAGATGCTGAGCCGTCACCAGCGTGAGCGCGACCCTTCGGTGGTCGAGCTCATGGACGCGGTCGGGCGACCACCTCGGGGAGCTGCTGCACGCGTCGGCACAGGCCACCGAACGCCAGCAGCTGGTCGAGGAGCTCCTCGAAGCCCGTCGCCACAACGAGTTCCTCCTGCTGGCCACCCAGGTGCTGTCCGAGGTCGTCGACTACAACGAGATGGTCGATCGACTCGCCCGGGTCTCGGTCCCCGTCATGGCGGACCTCTGCCTCATCGACATCGAGGACGAGGACGGCCAGATGCGACGCATGGCCGCGTGGCACGCGGATCCGGCCAAGCGCGCACTCACCGAGGAGCTCCGCACCTCGTATCCGCCTGACCCCTTCGGCGTCCATCCGACCATGGAGGTCATGCGCAGCGGCCGGTCGATGTGGAGTGCCGACATGGACGACGACTTCCTCCGGAGCACGAGCCGCGACGAACGGCACTACGACATTTTGAAGATGCTCGAATTCACCTCCTACGTGACGGTGCCCCTCCGCCTGCGCGACGAGCAGGTCCTCGGCACCGTCTCGCTGGTGTCAGCGGGGTCGGGGCGCCGCTTCTCCGAGAAGGACCTCGTCCTGGCCGAACAGCTGGCCGAACAGGTCAGCGCCGTCGTGATCCGGGCGCGTGCCTATGACCGTGAACGCAGGATTTCGCACGAGTTGCAACGGCACCTGTTGCCCGACGCCATCCCCTCCATCGTCGGATGGGACGTGGCGGCGCGGTACCGGCCGGCGGGCGTCGGGGTCGAGGTGGGCGGCGACTGGTACGACGTCGTCCCCATCGGCGAGCACCTCGTGGCCCTCGTGGTCGGCGACGTGGAGGGCCACGATCTCGGGGCGGCACGGATCATGAGCCGGTTGCGCCACACCCTCGGGCTCCTCCTTCTCGAAGAGCGGGCCCCGGGCAAGGCGCTGCAACGCCTGAACCGCGTCTCCCTGGCGGGCGTGGGGGGCCGCCTGGCCACGGCGCTGGTGGGCGTGCTCGACACCAAGACGGGGGCGGTGGCGTTCTGCTCGGCAGGTCACCCGTCGCCGGTGCGCGTGGATCCGGGCCTCGCCGTCGAGCTCGCCGTCCCACCAGGGCCGCCGCTGGGCGTCCAGCACTGTCACTACAAGGACCACGAGTTCCAGTTGGACTCGGGGTGCCTGGTGATGTTCACCGACGGGCTGGTGGAGCGGCGCGGCAGTCACCTCGACCAGCGCCTCGCCCTGCTCGAGTCCTCGCTGCGCGCCTCACCGAGTAGCGAGCCCGACGTGGTGGCGGACTTCGTGATCGACGCCATGACCTCGGACACCCGGAGTTCCGACGACATCGTCGTGCTCAGCGCCCGGCGGCGGTCGGCCGACCCCGCCGACGTCTGAGCCACCCGGTACCCCGGTCCGGCCGGCGGCCGGCGCTTCCCTATTGTGACGACGTGCAAAGAGAGGAAGCCGTGGCGCCACTCGTCGGCGCCCACATGCCGGTTCCCTGTCTCGACGGGGTCGAACGCCCCTACCGCGACCTCGACTGCGCCGCGTCCACGCCTGCGCTGCAGTCGGTCGCCGACCGGGTCAACGAGTTCCTGCCCTGGTACTCGAGCGTGCATCGCGGTGCCGGCTACAAGTCACGCCGTGCCACGGGCGCCTACGAGGAGGCGCGCGGGAGCGTGCACCGCTTTGCGCGGCGACCCGCCGGCGGTGACGACGTCGTGGTCCTGGTGCGCAACACCACCGAGGCCATCAACCAGCTGGCCTACCGGCTGCAGTTCGGCCCGGACGACGTGGTGGCCACCACGGTGGTCGAGCACCACGCCAACCTGCTGCCCTGGGCGCGCGTGGCGACGCGGCGCTGGGTCGAGTGCGGCACCGACGGCACCTTCGACACGGCCGACGTGGTGCGGGTGCTCGAGGACGGGCGGCGACCGGCCCTCCTGGCCCTGACGGGTGCCTCCAACGTCACCGGCTGGCTGCCTCCGGTGGAGGAGATCTGTGCCGAGGCACGGGCGCGAGGCGTCCCCGTCCTGCTCGATGCGGCGCAGCTGGCGCCCCATCGGCCCCTGCCGGCGGGACCGGACTTCGTCGCCTTCAGCGGCCACAAGCTCTACGCGCCGTTCGGCGCCGGTGCCCTCATTGGGCCACGGCGGGTCTTCGAACAGGGCGATCCCTTCCTGGCCGGCGGCGGTGCCGTCGACCTCGTCGACCTCGACGAGGTGATCTGGACCGATCCACCAGAGCGCGAGGAGGCCGGCTCGCCCAACGTCGTGGGGGCGGTGGCCTTCGGGACGGCCATGGACGAGCTCGAGCGGATCGGGTGGGACACCATTGCGGCGCACGAAACCGCTCTGGGGACGAGGCTCTACGAAGGGCTGCGGGCCATCGACGGCGTGCGCGTGCTGGGACCGTGGTCCGAGTCGGGCGAACGCGCCGGCCTCGCCGTGGCCACCTTCACCGTGGAGGGGACGCATCATGCCCTGGTGGCGGCGCGGCTGAGCGCGGAGTTCGGGATCGGCGTCCGGCACGGCTGCTTCTGCGCGCATCCCTACCTGATCCGCCTGCTCGGTGTCGGTCGCCACGGGGTCGACCAGGCGCGGGCCGCCGTGCAGCGCGGCGACCGCAGCGGCATTCCCGGCGCGGTGCGGGCCAGTTGCGGGCTCGGCACGACCGACGACGACGTCGATGCCTTACTCGACGCGTTGCGCGCCCTGGCCGGCGGCGCGCCGCCGCCGGTGCCCTACGTGCAGGACGAGGTGACCGGCGACTTCTGGCCGGAAGGCGACGCCGCCGGATGGAGTGCGACCGATCGGCCGGCGGGCGCCGCCTGTGCGCGGGGGTGAGCGCGCCCGTGCGCCGGTGTCGGCCCGTGCTGCTCGCGCTCGCCGCGTTGGTCCCCGCCCTGGCGGCGTGCGCCACACCCGTGGGCAGCACGGCGGTGGGAGACGTGGCCTGGGTCACCACGGGTGCCTCGGTGACGCTGCCCGGCAACGCCGTCACCCCCGTGGGCCTGGCCCGTCGGCACATCGGGACCAAGGTGACGGTCGGCAGCCTGCCGTCGGCACTGGCCTTCACGCCCGGGGGCAAGGGAGTGCTCGTCGTGACCCAGGGGACCGACTCCCTGCACGAGATCGACACCGCCACGCACCAGGTACTCCACTCGGCGGGGACGGGTGTGGAGCCCGATGCCGTCGCGGTGGCACCCGGCGGCACGGGCGGCACCGGCATCGCCCTGGTGGCGAACCTCGACTCGGACAGCGTGACGCCGGTCGACCTCGGGACCTGGCGGGCCGGCACGCCCATTGCGGTGGGGTCCGAGCCGGTGGCCATCGCGGTGTCGGTCGCGGCCTCGGGGGCGGCCACGGCCTTCGTCGCCGACTACGGCGCCGACACGGTGACGCCGATCGACATCGCCACCCTGCGGCCGGGCGCGCCCATCGCCGTCGGCCCCGGACCCGAGACGATCGCCGCCACACCGGGCGAGGTGCTGGTGGGCAATTTCGGCGACCGGACGCTCACCGCGATCAACCCGACGACGCTGCAGGCGGGCGGGAGCATCACGCTCCCGCTGAACCCGACCGGCATGGCGCTCTCGGCGACGGGTGCGACGGCCTACGTCTGCGGGAGCGCAGCCGTGGTCCCGGTGGCCGTCGTCGGCCTGACGGTGGGTGCGCCGGTGGCGCTGCCCGACGTGGCACAGGGAATCGCGTTGAGCGCCGACGGCACCACCGCATGGGTGACGCAACAAGCGGGCGCGCTGCTCCCCATCACGTTGGCCACGGGGAAGGTGGGCCGCCCCATCCACGTCGGCGGCCACCCGTCCGCCATCGTCATCGGTCCCGGCTGATCCGGCAACAGGGTCAGACGCTGTAGACGGCGCGGGCCCGGAAGCGCAGTGGCCGTTCCGTCAGCTCCTCCATGTAGTGGGCCGCCCACCCCGCGAGGCGCGCCACGGCGAAGAGCGTGCGACCGGTATCGGGCGGCATGCCGGTCCCCCAGCTCAGTGCGGCGAGCGCAAGGTCACAGTTGGCCAGCGGCACGTCATGGGCGGCCGCCAGGGCAATGACCTCGTCGACGATGGCGCGGCGCTCGTCGCTCAAGAGGGGTTCGGCCAGCGTGAGGAGCGCGTCGAAGCGCGCGTCGCCGTTCTTGTAGACGGCGTGCCCGAACCCGGGCAACCGACCACGCTCGCGCAGCACGTCGTTCAGCGCCCGCGGCACGCCGTCACGCTCGGCCACCGCGAGGAGCTCGTAGGCCTGCTGGCTCGCGCCCCCGTGCAGCGGCCCCGCCAGCGTGGCCAGCCCGGCCAACAGTGCGTCATAGGGATCGGAGCGCACGGAGGCCGCCACGCGGACGGCCATCGTCGAGGTCGCGAGCTCGTGGTCCGCCATGAGGATGAGGGCGGCGTTCACGGCTGTCGTCGGCACGGCAGCTGTGGCCGGCGTGAGGCGGGCGGTGAGCCGCGCCGCGATGGAGGCGTGCGGGTCCTCCCCGCGAGGTGCCGGCCCCACGCTCTCGGTCAGCGCGGCGGTGGCCCGGCGCGGCGGCGCGGGCCACTGCGAACGGACGCAGGTCGGATCGAAGGGGGTCGGTCGCGCCACACAGGACCAGCGCCCACCGCATGCGCTCGAGCGTCGGGGTCAGCGGGCAGGGGCCGAGGTCGGGCCCGGTCCAGTCCCCAGGGCCCTCGGACTGCCAGAGCAGCTCGGCCACCTCCTCGAAGCTGGACGTCGATGCGAGCTCGGTGGCCGCCCGCCCGCGGTAGATCGGGCCGCGCTGCTGGTCGAGCTGCGTCACCGCGGTCGTGATGGTGGCCAGGCGGGTCGCCGTCTGGCGCCCGCCCCGGCTCCGCGCCGCCAGCGCCTCGATCTCGCCCAGGTCGAAGAGGCTCCCGCGCCGTGCCGGGTCCGGGTGTGACTCGAGCAAGCCACGGCTGACATAGGCGTACAGCGTGGGCACCTTGACCCCGAGGCGCCGGGCCGCCTCCTCCGTGGTCAGCATGCGGTCCATCAGCTGGATCTTACATTGACTTGATCAACGTTTACAGACGCAGGGAAGGAGCGTCATAGTGGGATGCATGGAAACCATGGTGCGTGATCTGATGACCTCACCGGCGGTGACGTGCGCCGCCGACGCCACCTTGGCCGAGGCGGCCCGCGCCATGCAGCAGGCGGACACCGGCTCGGTGGTGGTGACCGACGACGGCAAGGTCGTCGGCATCCTCACCGAGCGCGACCTGCTCCGGGCCGCGGCCGGCCAGGGCGACCCGGACCGGGAACGGGTCCGTCTGTGGATGACCTCGCGCCCGGACGTGCTCGGTCCCGACGAGCGGGCGGACGCGGCCTGGGCCAGCCTGACCTCGCACCACTATCGCCATCTGCCGGTGGTCGAAGGCGGCCGCTGCGTCGGTGTCGTGTCGCTGCGCGACCTCATGGCGGTGGCCCGCATCCGGCCCGCGGGCGAGGCGAGCGGCGACGTCCCGGCGGGGCTCGAGGGCGTCGTGGTGGCCGAGACGACGATCGGCGACGTGCGCGGCAAGGAGGGCTTCTTCCACTACCGGCAGTACTCGGCGGTCGAGCTGGCCGAGAAGCGCTCCCTCGAGGACGTCTGGCATCTCCTCTTCATCGGCGAGCTCCCCGACGCGGCCGCCGCGGCTGCCTTCGGGGCGGAGGTCCGGCGGCGGCGGGCACTCCCGCCCGGCGTGCGCACGGTGCTGCCGGCCGTCTGCCGAGCGCGGCGCACCGCTCGATGTGCTGCGCACCGGCGTCTCGCTCCTGGGGGCCGAGCTCGGGTGGCGCCCGACCCACGACATCGGTGCCGACGAGCTCTACGACCAGGCGCTCGGGCTCTGCGCGGTCGTCCCCACGATGCTCGCGGCGGCGCACCGCCTGCGGCAGGGACAAGAGCCCCTCGAGCCGCGTGACGACCTCGGCTTCGCCGCCAACTACCTCTACATGCTGACCGGCACCGAGCCGAGCGCCCTCCATGCCCGGGCCATTGAGCAGTACATGATCCTGACGATCGACCACGGGTTCAACGCGTCGACGTTCACCGCCCGCGTCGTGACGTCGACCGGCGCCGATCTCGGCGCCGCCATTGTGGCGGCCATCGGCGCGCTGTCGGGGCCGCTGCACGGAGGAGCGCCGAGCCGGGCCCTCGACATGCTCGATGCCATCGGGACGCCGGACCGGGCCGAGGCCTACGTGCGCACGGCCGTCGAGGCCGGCGACCGGATCATGGGCTTCGGCCATCGTGTCTACAAGACCGACGACCCGCGCTCCTTGCTCCTGCGCTCGGTGACCGAGCAGCTGGGCGGGCCACTGGTCGAGTTCTCCCAGTCGGTCGAGCGGACGACGGTGGACGTCCTGGCCGATCTGAAGCCCGGGCGCCAGCTCTACACCAACGTCGAGTTCTATGCCGGTGTGGTCATGCACACCTGCGGGATCCCGCGTGAGATGTTCACCCCGACCTTCGCGACCGGGCGCACCATCGGCTGGAGCACGCATGTCATGGAGCAGGCGGGACACAACCGCCTCATCCGGCCCGCCGCCCGTTACGTCGGGGCCGCCGCCGCCCCAACCGGTCCCCCTGCCCGACGCCTGAACCGCATGCCGGGCGATGGCGCCGGCGACGGCGCCGGCCGCCTCCGAGCGAAAGCCGACTAAACTGGTCGGGGTTAGAAGGTTCGGGGAAGGAGCAGGTCATGGGCGTCGACGGCACCGCAGCGGCCACTTCCGGGCGGGCGCGCGCCCTGTTCTCGTTCCCCAACCCGGTCAACGAGGTCTCGGCCCGGCTGGTGGCGGCCGGCGTCGTCGTCATGTGTGTGCTGACCATCGCCCTCGACCTGCGCTGGGCGACGGCGGTGATCGCCTACGGCTTCGTGGCCCGAGTCCTGAGCGGACCGACCCTGAGCCCGCTCGGCCAGTTCGTCACGCGGGTGGTCACGCCTCGTCTCGGGCTGCGCGAGCGCCCGGTGGCCGGGCCACCCAAGCGCTTCGCCCAGGCCATCGGCGTCGTCTTCTCCGTGACCGCCCTCATCCTCACCGGCCTGGGCTGGTGGACGGCCGCCGAGGTCTTCCTCGGCCTCCTCGCCGCCGCCGCGTTCTTGGAATCGGCCCTCGGCCTCTGCCTCGGGTGCAAGGCCTTTGCCGTGCTGATGCGCGCCGGCGTGGTGCCCGAGGACGTCTGCGAGCGCTGCAACGACATTTGGGCGACGCACGGCGCGACCACCTAGGCCACGTGCGCATCGGCGTCAGCTGTCGTAGATGAGAACGCCCCGGATGTTCTTCCCGTCGCGCATGTCCTGATACCCCTGGTTGATATCGCCGAGCTTGTAGGTATTGGTGATCATGGAGTCCAGGTCGAGCAGCCCGTTGCGGTAGAGCTTCAGCAGCTTGGGGATGTCGGAGTGGATGTTGGCCGAGCCGAAGATGCTGCCCACCACCTGCTTCTCGTAGATGGTCAACAGCATGAGGTTCATCGTCACCTCCGTCTCGTTGAACGGATGGATGTTCGTCACCACGACGCGGCCGCGCTTGGCGGCCAGGTTGAGGATGGAATCCATCATCCCCCCCTGCCCCACGCCCATGGCGCAGATCACCTTGTCGCACATGTGGCCCCAGGTCTCCTGCTGAATCAGCGCGAAGGCCTCTTCGATGGAGGGTGCGACGTGGGTGGCGCCGAAGGTCGGCGCCAGGTCTCGCTTCAGCTGCACCGGGTCGATGGCGAAGATCATTTCGGCGCCGGCGATGCGGGCGCCCTGCACGGCGGAGGCCCCGATGCCGCCGATACCGATCACGGCCACGTTGTCACCGGGCTGGACGTCGGCCGCGTAGACCGAAGAGCCCCAACCGGTGGTGACGCCACAGCCGACGAGGCACGCCTTGTCGAGCGGAATGTCGTCGAGGATCTTCACGCAGGAGGCCTGGTTGACCACCGTGTACGGGGCGAATGTGCCGAGGCAGACCATGGTCGAGACGTCCTGGCCGCGGGCGTGATGGCGCACGGTCCCATCGAGCTGCTTGCCGGTCATGAGAATGCCGCCGACGTCGCACAGGTTCGAATGCCCGGTGGCGCAGGGCGGACACTTCCCGCACGCGGGGACGAAGCCCAGCACCACGTGATCGCCCGGGGCGAGGCCCGTGACACCGGGACCCACCTCCTCGACCACCCCGGCGCCCTCGTGACCGCCGATCACGGGCAGCGGGACGGGCATGTCACCGGTCAACAGATGCTCGTCGGAGTGGCACATGCCCGACGCGGCCAGCTTGATGAGGACCTCGCCCTCCTTGGGGGCGTCGAGCTCGATGGGCTCGACGCTCCAAGCCTCACGATCCCATAGAACAGCTGCTTCGGTTTGCACGGTGCCTCCCGGAATGTGATGCGACGATCATGCACGCTACCGGGCGCCGTCTCGGGGCGGCGGCACGTCACGGACGGGGGCCCGCCGAGACCCGGGAACGGCCGACGCCGACGCTCGCCCGGCGGCGGCGACGGTGCAGGATAGGGAGATGATCCGGTTGGTCGTGACCGACCTCGATGGAACGCTCTGGCTCGGGGACGGCGCCGTAGCCGAGACGACGAGGGAGGCAATCGGGGAGCTGGAGCGCCGCAGAATCCCGCTTCTCGCCGCAACGGCCCGCCGATCGTGGTCGGCGGCGCACTCCCTGCGACAGGCTGAACTGGACCTCCCCGTGGTGCTCCTCAACGGTGCACTCGGCCGGGACAAGAGCGGTGGGCCCACCTTCCATCGGTGCGCCTTCTACCCGGTCGACGCGCTGGAGGTCCTCGACGTCTTCGAGCGACACGGGGTGATGCCGGGCGCGAACTTCGAGACCCGGGAGTGGGACGTGGTGTCCGGGCCGGTTCCGAGCTCGGGCGAGCCCTACGTGGTCTGGGCCGGGTCGCGCCTGCGGCTGGTGGAGGACCTCCGGGCGATGGTGGCCGCGCTGCCCGTGTTCGCTTTCTCCGTGGTCGCCTGCCCGGACGCGGCCGCGCTCCGCGCCGTATGCGACGAGCTCGCTGCGGCCGGCGGTGTCGGGATGGTCAACGTGTTCCCCGACAAGGTGTTCGGGGGCTGGACGCTCGACGCTGCGCCGAAAGGGGTGAACAAATGGAGCGGGGTCGAGGCCTACTGCCGCTACCGCGGGCTTGATCCCGGCGCCGTGCTGGCCATCGGCGACGGCGACAACGACGTGGAGCTGTTCGAGCACGCCGTCCATGCATGCGCCATGAGCCACGCATCGGACAGAGCAAGGGCCGCGGCGCATGTCACCTTCTCGGGCGGGATGGACGGCTGGGGCCAGCTCCTCGACTACCTCTGACGGTCGTGCGGCGGGCCCGCGCTCACTCGGCGCCGTGCAGCATTTCGATGCGACGAGCCAGGTTGACCGCGTGATCACCGATGCGCTCGTAGAAGCGGGCGAGCAGCGTCACCTGCGCGCCGATAGGAGTGGGCATCGTCCCCGCGGCAACTTCCCCGGTCAGCCGGTCGTGGAGGATGTCGATCTCTTCGTCGTCTTCTGAGAGCGAGTCGGCGTCAGCCGCACGATCGCCGTACGCATCGGCTGCGGCGCGCCACATTTCGAGCGCGACTTCGGCCATCCGCTGGACGATGCCGCGGCTGAGCGGGCTCATGTCGGCGCCGAGATTGCTGGCGGCGCGCTGGGCGATGTGCTCGGCCAGATCACCGCTGCGCTCCAGCTCGGGGACGATGAGCAGGACGCCGACGAGGTGGCGCAGGGTCGCCGCCGGCAACGGCTCGGTGCCCAACCGCTCCCACACGAGGAGCTCGACTTCCGCGGTCAGATCGTCGATCGCCTGATCCCCTTCGACCACACGCAACCCGTCCGAGACGTCGTTGCTCAGGAGCGCCTCGGTTGCCCCGGCCAGCGCCTCGGAAACCAGGGCGAAGAGCTGGGCCATCCGGACCTCGACCTGATCGACCTCCTCCTCGTCGTGTCTCATGGACACGGCACGTTACCTGCGTAGATAACCCTCCGTTCGCGGGGTGTTCGCGAGCCGTTCACTTTCAGAAGGGTGGTGTTCGCCTGCTGTCGATCCGCTCGTGGCCCACCCGCCATGACGTCGCGAGGCCGCTCGGCGACTCGTCCTTCGGGGTCGGCGCGGCGCCAGAAACCCCCGTGATCGTTAGGCTCGGCCTGATGTCCGATCCGGTGCTTCAGACCATCCCTCTCGGCAGGCAGTGGGCCACGGCGGACCCTTTTCTCTTCTGTGTCCATCACCTCGACCACTACCCGGCTGCCAACGAGCACATGGGTCCTGCCGCATCGTTGGAGGCACGGGACCTCGGCATGGACTTCTCGGGGTCCGAGGGCTGGAGCATGTACCACGGCAGCATCGTGCCGGGCTTTCCCCAACACCCCCACCGGGGCTTCGAGACGGTCACGTACGTCCGGCAGGGATTCATCGACCACTCCGACTCGCTCGGCGCCGTCGCCCGGTTCGGGCGGGGCGACGTGCAGTGGCTGACCGCCGGTGCGGGCATCGTCCACTGCGAGATGTTCCCCCTGCTCGACCGTACGCGCCCGAACACCACCGAGCTGTTCCAGATCTGGCTCAACCTGCCGTCAGAGGACAAGATGGTCGACCCCTCCTTCACGATGCAGTGGAGCGAGGAGATCCCCCGCCTCGAACTGGCCGACGACGAAGGCCGCCGAGGCGAGCTGACGGTCATCGCCGGGCCCATAGAGGGGATCCGGCCTCTGGCCGCCCCACCCGACTCCTATGCATCCCGCTCCGATTCGGATCTGGCGATCTGGCACCTCGTCCTCGAACCATTCGCTCGGTGGGTTGTCCCGCCGGGGGTCTCCGCCGAAGCCATACGCACGCTCTACGTGTTCGAAGGCTCGGTGGCGGTGGGAGAGCACCCGCCACAGGGGTCGACGGGCGTCGTCACACGCTCTGACGAACCGGTTGCCGTCACCGCCGGCCCCACCGGCGCCGAGGTGCTCCTTCTCCGGGGACGGCCCATCGGTGAACCGGTCGCCCAGTACGGCCCGTTCGTGATGAACGATCAGGCAGGTATCGAACAAGCGCTGGTGGACTACCAACGCACCGGATTCGGCGGTTGGCCCTGGCCCACCGACGATCCCGTGCAGCCGCGGGACGTCGGCCGGTTCGCGCGGCACGCCGATGGGCGCCTCGAACAGCGTGTCAGGCTGGACCTCGAACAGCCAGCCTGACCACGGCTGGCGTCGCGGCGCACCAGAAGGACCCTGATTGCGGCGCCGCTCACGAACACAGCACGGCCCTCCGTTGCGCAGGACCCAAACGACCGAGGTGCCTAGCTCCGCTTCCTCGCGGCCTTCTTGGCGACGGGGGGCCGCTTCTTGGCCGTCTTTTTGGCGCTGCTGGCCTTGCGCTTGACCACCGTGGCGCGCTTCTTGGCCGCCTTCTTGACCCCCGTTGCCTTCTTGGTGGGCCTCTTCTTGGCGGCGGTCGCCCTCTTCGTGGCCGTCTTCCTGACTCCGGTAGCCCTCTTCTTTGCCGTCTTCTTGGCGGCAGAGGCCTGCTTCTTGACGGTCTTCTCGGTGCCGGCGGCCTTGCGGTTGGCGACTGCAGCTTCTTTCTTGACCGCCTTCTCGACTCGAGCGACCCGCTTCTTCCCCGTCTTCTTGGCGACAGTCGTCCGGCGCTTCGCGACAGCAGCCCGCTTCTTGACCGTCTTCTTGATGCTCTTCGCCTTCTTGGCCGCCGCCTTCCGGATCGGACGCGCTTGCTTCTCGACGCGATCGGCAGTCTTCGACGCCGCGATGACCGTCGCCGCATCGCTCACGCCCTGGCGGACTCTTGACCCGGCGGCCACCGCCGCCGTCTCGATCGTACCGACGGCATCTCCCAGAACTTCGGCTGCTTTATCGAGTTTGTCCGGCATGAAGGAAAGAGTACCCCGCTTCGCTGCTTTGTCTACAAGATTTTTGTGAACACTTGGTCCGTCACGACGCGAGCCGGCCGACACACGCGGGGCACTCGGCGCGGTCGATTCATTGAGTCTTCATCCGCGCTTTCGGTCCGACCACACGGGCCATGCTCGCGTTGGACAGGCGACCGACACGACGGCGGGATCGCCCCCGACCGTCGCTGGCGGTACCCTTCAGCAGACGTGGCCACACGAACACACCGGCATGGAGTCAGTTTCGAGACCGTCGGGGCTCGGTGCTCGGTGGCCGGACTCGTCGGCGCCATCGCAGGGTTCGGCGCTGCCTTCTTCGTGACCTGGCCGGCCGCCGTCCTCGTTGGTTGGGACGCCGCAGCAGTCTGCTATTTGGCTTGGACCTGGAAGATCGTCGGCGGCCTCGACGCCGCCGAGACGAGGCGCCACGCGCACATGGAGGACGCCAGCCGGCGCACTGCCGAGGGGATCGTCCTGGCGGCCGGGGTGGCGCTGCTGGCTGCCGTCGGCCTCGTCCTCGTCAAGGCCGGGCAATCGCACGGCGGCACCAAGGCCTACCTCATCACGATCGGGATCGTGAGCGTCGTGCTCTCGTGGGCGATGATCCACACGGTCTTCATGCTCCGTTACACCAGGTCCCACTACCAAAGCCCGGACGGTGCAGTCGACTTCAACGAGAAGGATCCGCCGACGTACCTCGACTTTGCGTACCTCGCATTCACGGTCGGGATGACGTTTCAGGTCTCTGACACAAACCTCACGACGAAACCGATCCGCAGGATTGCGCTCTCGCACGCCCTGCTTTCGTACCTCTTCGGTGCGGTGATCGTGGCGCTCGCCATCAACATCGTGGCGAGCCTGTTGAGCTGACGGCGGCGCTCAGTCGACCGGGAGATGCTCGCGCACCCTCGACAGAGCTTCCGTGGTGCGTTCCGTTCCGGACGCCAGGTAGGGCGCGATCGCGTCAAGTCCTGCGTGGGTCGCATCGCGGGCGAGAGGTTCCAACTGGCGGACGGCATCGGTGACGAGCGAAGCTGCCTGTTGGACCGCATGGCTCGCCGTGCCACTCGTATCCCGGACCGCATCGGCAACTCCGTCGCGGGCGTGGCGCAACTCACCGGGATCGGGCGCCACCTCGTGGGCCAGGTCGAGACCGGCCCTCAGATGTTCGCCGGCGCGACGACGGGCGGTGCGGCCCTGCCGGATCGCCCGCTTGCCGACACTCGATCCGGAGCGGCTCGTCGCCGAGATGCTCTTGCGGGCACGCCGGGCCTTCGCCGCGACCCACGCCGATGGCCGTCTCGAGTTCCCGAGCTTGGCGCTTCGCTCGCCATCCAAGCGACGGTTCACCTTCGGTGTCGAAGGCGGCGAGAATGAGTCCACCGAGCAGGCCGAGATTCTTCAGGAAGTGCATCTTCTGTTGGGCTCGCGTCGTCGGATCCGACTCCTCCCAAAACCGATGCCCGGCGTACGTCGTCGGGACGATGGATCCGATCAGCGCCAAGGCGGCGATCCGCCGGTATTTGCCGACCGCCAACAAAACGCCTCCGGCGATCTGCACGGCGCCGTTGACACGGACAAGCGTCTCCGCATTGAGCTGGTCGACCCCCACGCTCTCACTCAGGGGCTCGGTGACCGCCTCAGCCTTCTTGGCCTTTCCGGCGGGATTCCAGAGCGCATCCCATCCCCCGACCACGAAGATCGATGCGAGCAGCGGACGAGCAATTCTCCGAGATAGTGCCATGGTCCTGTCTCTACCCGCATGTCAGGGCGCTTATCCATCGGGAATGGCTGCGGAGGGCGCAGCACCATGGGGAGAGACGCTCACGCCTCCCGGGCGTCGGACGCTTCGGAGCCCTCCTTCGTCCGGTCGTCGGAGTCCTCGAGGATGACCCGAGCCTGCTCTTCTGGGTCGTCGCTCCCCGCCTCTTCGGGCGGCCTTCCGCTCGCCCGTGTTTCGACAGCGCTTCGGGCAGGCCCCGGCTCCACTTCATCTTCATCGGTTGGCACGTCGTGCCTGTGCCCATTTCCCCTTTCACCCAATCAGAACGCGGGCGACGTCACCACGGTTCAGCTCGGCTCTCGGGGGTACTGTCCTGGCTGTGCCCGGACGGGCTCGACGGACGGATTGAGGCAACATGGATGGGTCCGACCTGAACTCAGACACGGATGAGTCAGAGGCGGAACGCAACAACCGAAATCTGAGCGACCTGCTCCAGGAACTGCGTGTGGCCGGTCTCGGTGTGCAGGTGCTCTTCGGGTTCCTGCTCGGCCTCCCGTTCACGGTTCGCTTCGGCCGGCTCGACGGATCGGGCAGAAGCCTCTATCAAGTCAGCCTGATCTGCGCGGCCGTGGCCACGGCGTTGCTGGTGAGCCCTGTCGCCTACCACCGCTGGGTATTCCGTCGACACGAAAAGGGACGGTTGCTCCGTTACGCCAACGTGCAGGCCATCCTCGGGTTGGGCATGGTGGCCGTCGCGGCGAGTGCAGCCGTCTGGATGGTCCTGCTCTTCATCGGCTCGAGCTGGCCCGTGGGACTCCTGGCCGGCGTCGCAACCGGCAGCTTCGCGGCATTGTGGTTCGTGCTCCCGATCGTCGACAGGCTCGGCGCGGATCGCTAGCCGAGACCGTGCGCATCGCACGCTGCCCGTCTGCGCCTGCACGGCAGTTTCGACCACGGCACGTGGGGTATCGGCCACAGTGCCGGCAAGAACGGCCCGTCGACCTATGGGAGGAACGCGCAATGCCAGCGGGGGCCTGGAGTGCCAAACGGGAACGTCAGTACGAGCACATCAAGGGTGGCCTGCAACAGCGGGGTGACTCAGAAGCGTTGGCCGAGGAGATCGCGGCGCGGACCGTGAACAAGGAGCGAGCCCGCCACGGTGAAGCGCAGACCAGGAGCCGAGCCTCGACCAAGGACATCTCCTCAGGCCGTCGGGGAGGCCTGCGCTCCCACCGGGGCGCAGGTGGCCGGACGCGAGATCAACTGTACGAAGAGGCCAAGCGCAAAGGGATCGCGGGCCGATCCAAAATGACCAAGGCGCAGCTGGAGCGCGCGGTCGACCGCTAGCCGTGCACCGTCCACAGGCGGCTGACGCAGGGTGCTTCCTTTCGGACGCCCGGAGCGCTGACGGTGGGCGCAGAGTTTCGGAGACAGGTGCGGCCATGTTGCGGCCTCAGGCGTCAACTTGCCGCCGGCAGGCGCCACATGCCGCGTCGACTCGATGCGGGGGCACCGGCTATGCCCTGCCGTTGCGCTCGCGGTGCGGGCAGCCGGGCCAGCAACAGGGCCTACGTTTGCCCTCCTCCAACTCCTCCTGGGTTCGGCGAATCCGCCGTTCTCGGGTCTCCTCTTGCCTGGCATCCTCGACCCAGCAGATGAACTCGTTCCGGGCCAGGGGCGTGATGTCCTTCCAGGCGTCGAGTGCCTCCGGGTTGGCCATGAGAGCGTGACGCAGATCGCCCGGAAGCTTGTGCACCACCCCACCGGGCAGTCGCGGACTACCCACAGCACCACACGACCGCATCATGACGAGGCGCGTCGGCATTCGATCGACCGAATCGACCATTCGTCTCGCGCATCAGCCGGTTGCGTCACCTTTCTCAGCACGAAGCGCATCGACTTCGGCGAGCAGTGAGGCGGCCATCCACGCCGGGACCCTCGAGCCGCGCACGTGGGCACCCGCCAGTGCACGGCGAATGCGTGTTTCACGGTCCGGCGTCAGCCGCGGGCTCTGCCATGAGAAGGGGTCCGCGCTGTCGGTATTGTCTCCGCTCTCAGATCCGGGGTGACGAGCGGCACAGTAGGCGTCGACCAGTGTCCGGTACCGACTGGCGATCGCCTCTTTGGCAGCGTCTCGATCGATTCGACCGGCCAGCACATCTTGAAGGGCGGCTTCCCAGATGGTGCGGCCCACGGCGAATCCGGCAAACCCCGACAGCGGGGCAGCAACACTGAGCCAGTGCTCCACTTGTTCAATCGGCGCGTTCCGTCCGAGCACGATGCATTCAGCCTGTCGATCGGCCTGGCCGGCGACCTCCCGTAGGACCTCTTCGGCGCCTTCTGTCGTCTCGTAGCCTTCGAGCTTCCAGATGGTCGGTTGGACCCCGCCGTCCGAGAATGCCGCGATTGCTTCGGCCGTCAGTTCCGGGCGGGCCTCCCGATCGAAATGCAACTGATCCTCGTTCTGCGCCAGCTGCTCGCGCGTCGGAGGCACGAGCAACTCGAAGAGCCACCGCCACCCCGTCGACGCGGCCCACGTCGACACCTCGGCCAGGCGTTCGATTTGCACCATTCGGTCGGCCGCCCCGTCCGCTGGGTTGAAGCGGACCAGAACCTTGAAGAAATCCGGATCGTAGGAGCCCAGATGTTCGGGATAGTGCTCTCCGTACTCCAACTCGAACAAGGTGGTGCCGCTCTTCTCAATGGGCATCGCCAGCACAAGGCCATCGGCCTTGGCGCGCTTCGCCACCTCGGATCCCAGCTCCTCGTCGACGAGTACGCCTGCCCTGCCAACCGCCAAGTTCGAAGGGTCAGCCTGACCGAGACCCTCGTAGATCATGATTTTGGCATCGCGCAGTTTCGCCAGTTCGGCCTCGCTTGGATTTCCTCTGATGCCGAACAATTTCCTGGAAGGAGGCGCGCTGATCCATGGCAAGGATGAATAGCGGCTCTTGCGCCGAAGGCAGGTACCGCTGATCAGAAGGCGTCATTCATCCGCCGCGCTCTCGTGGCGCCACCCCTGCTTGTACTCGGCATCATGAAGCCGACGGACCTGGTGGGCATAATGATCCAGCCGATCGGCAGCCGTCTGCGCTTCGTGGTAATCCCGTCCGTGATCGCGGGCCGGCGTCTTCTCTTCGGCCCTCTTCCTCACGATGTGCAGCTCTTCGCGGGCAACTTCGACAATCTTTTCGAGAGTCTCTTCCAGATTCATAGATCTCCTTCTCCGGGCAAAACGCTACCGCTGATCGGAGCGCACACGAGAGTGACGAGGAGCCACGAACCTGAGCCAGCAGTCCCGGTCGACTAAAGGGAGGTCATTCTTCCGGCCCCGACCATGTGGCCGGAGGGTCACTGGCGGGGAAGGACTCCTCATCAGCTTCCTCGACTTCCTCCTCGTCATCGGCGAGGGTTTCGCCGGCCTCCGCGGGCGAGTCGTGGTCATCCATGCGAACGCTCCTGTCTCGTTGCTTCGGCGTTGCGCCAGCCTGCTCTCCGTCTCACCGTAATTGTTCACCCGGGCCGAGCGCGCAATTCGGGTTTCGCCATGGACGTGAGACCACCCCGACGAGATCGGGAGCCGATCGAATGCCGGTGAGGCGTCCCGATCGAACCTGCCGCTCAGACGCCCACCAAGACGTCCGTCTGCTCTAAGGAACGTGGAAGCGCTGCGGCCTGTGTGCGGATGTCGGGAATGGCAGTGGACTCCCACAGCGGGCCTCTCCGCAGCGGCCCGACGACCCAGAGAGCACCGTTCGTGCCGCGCAGGGACCCGTTGTCCTCCGCGTCGAGTCCGAGGTTCAGGGGTCCGGGTCGCGCCACTCCACTGGCGAGCAGGCACCGAACCAGAGGGTCTCGCGTTCGACGGACATCCATGGAAGGTCCGGTGCAGTTGATGACAGCGCCCACTCGCAGTTGACGACCGGCCAACGTCACGACGACGCCGCCGGTGCTGTTCTCGGCCGAGCGAACTCCTCCGGGAACGATTGTCAGCTGTCCGGTTTCGCACATGGTGCCGATGCGCTCTGCGACGGAAGGTGGCATACGGTGGCGCAGCACCTCCCACCGGCGCCGCACGTGGCGGAGAAGTCGGGCCCTTTCCGTGCTTGCCACTCCGCCCCAGACTTCGTCCGTGCAGGGACGTAAGGCATCGACGAACAGACGCCAGTCGCCCATTTGCTCGGCCGTCGTCCGGGCCCAACCGAGCAGTGCGCGCGCCGAGTCTCCGACGGGTGGAACAACGATCGGTTGTGAGAACGGCTCCTGTGGGTGGGAGGAGGGCAGTAATCCGTGTCGCGAAGTGGCAAATATCTGGCCGTGTCCGGCGGCTTGGAGGCTGAGGCAGACATCGACCGCAGTGAGGCCCGTCCCGAGCAACAACACCGGCTCGTCGGGATGCAGTCTTTCGAGCACACCCGGGACCCAGGGATCTTCGATCCACCGTCGGTCGCCACCACCGAGACCTTCGGGCCAGGCCGTCGGGGATGGACCGGTCGCCAGGACAACCCTGTCAACGGTCACACACGCCCCGTTGGAGAGGGCGACCTGAACCCCCGTGGCACGCGAGCTCACGTGAGCCGCGCGGGCACGGATGTGTTCAACCCGACCAAGCAGCGAACGAAGATAGTGGCCGTACCAGGCCCGCGGTAGAAAAGGCTGACCGTTCGTCAATCCCTGTTGTCGAGCCCATGACGAGAAATGTCCGGGCTCGCCGGGCAGCGCACTCAAGCATTCAGCCCGAACGTTGAGCAAATGCCCGAGATCGGTGGTGCTGTACGCAACGCCACCGCCGAGCTCGGCCCTCGGTTCGATGATGACGACACGGACCGGTCTTGCCGCCGCCCGCTCGAGGTGTATGGCAGTAAGGGCTCCCGCAGCACCGCCGCCGACAATGCCGATGACCTCGGACCCCCCGGACATCGCTCCATCGTATTCCTATAAAATCAATAAGAGAACTAGGTAATAGGTATGATTTTCGCTCTGGCCGAGACCTGGAGCAACCGCTGATCGTGCGGGCCTCGGCACCACATCCCGGTGAGGTGCTCGAGCGGCGACAATTTGGGCGACGTGCTCCCGGCAGGACCCGCCCTGAAGGGGCGGGCGACCCAGATCCGTCGGAATTCCGCAAGGCGACCCCGAGAAGGATGCGCGCCGTCAGCCCTCGAACGCGACCTGCGGGTCCCCGGCCTCCTCGAGCACCTCTTCGAGGACGACCACCGGGTGGCTCGCCGTCGCAGCCGACAATCTCGGCAAGGCCAGAGCCAGGAGGGCGCCGATCACCAGACCTGCGCCGGCGAGAGCGAACGCGGCCCGGTAGCCGGCAGTCAGCGCCGACGCCACATGGTGCGTGCTCCCCAGCTGGTTGGTGGCGATGGTGGTGGCGATGGTGGCCATGATGGCCAGGCCGAGGGCACCGCCCACCTGGCGGGTGGTGTTGATCAGGCCCGAGGCCAGCCCGGCCTCGTGGGGCGGAACACCAGCGGTGGCCGAAAGGGTCATCGGGACGAAGGACATCCCGATGCCGAGGCCGATGAGGATGACCGGGCCCAGCACGTGGGACAGGTAGGAGTCGTCGGCGCCGATGGTCGAGAGCCAAAAGAGTCCGACTGCGGCCAGGCCAGGACCCAGCACCAATTGCCGGCGGGCTCCGATCACCTGGACCAGGCGCGTGCCGATCAGCGCGCCGGCAAGCGTGCAGACTCCCGCCGGCAAGAAGGCGAGGCCAGTTCGCAGGGCGGAATAGCCGTTGACGTCCTGGAGGTAGAGCGAGAGGAAGAAGTAGGTCCCAAAGAGGCCCGCTCCGATGGTGACGGCGATTCCGTTCGCCACGGACAAGGAGCGGCGGCGGAAGATGCCGAGGGGGATGAGCGGGTCCCGGGCGACGCGGGCCTCGTTCACGAAGAAGACGGCGAGCAGGGCCACCCCGATGGCGAGCGTGCCGATGGTCCGGGCCGATCCCCAAGGGTGCTCGTTGGTGCTCACAATGCCGTAGACCACGACGGCCAGCCCACCGGTCACGGTGAGGGCCCCGAGGATGTCGAGCGCCTTCTTGGGACCGAGTGCCTCACGTCGCGGCAGTGCCAGCCAAGCCGCGACCATCAGCACGACGCCGATCGGCACGTTGACGATGAGAACCCAGCGCCAATTGAGGAGGCTCGTCAGCACGCCTCCGGCGAGTACGCCGACGGCCGCCCCGCTGGCCGCGGTAGCCGACCAGGCGCCCAGGGCGCGCCGACGTTCGCTGGGGTCGGTGAAGGTCGTCACCAAGATGCTCAACGTGGCCGGCGCAAGGATGGCACCCCCAATCCCCTGAGCGGCGCGGGCCGCGATGAGCCAGCTCCCGCTCTGGGCCAGGCCGCCGATAAGGCTGCAGACGGTGAAGAGGCCGAGGCCGATCATGAAAACTCGGCGCCGTCCGAAGAGATCGGCTGCGCGACCGCCCAGCATCAAGAATCCGGCAAAGGTGAGTGTGTAGGCGTTCACCACCCATTGCTGGCCGGCCACCGAAAGCCCGAGGCTGTCGCGCATCTGCGGCAGTGCGACGTTGACGATCGCCACGTCGAGCACGACCATGAATTGGGCGATGCAGCAAATGAACAGGATCGCCCTGGTCGGCAGTCGGTGTTGGGTGGTGTGCTGGTCCACGGCTCAGCTCCTCGGGTCGCCCGGATTATACCTTAAGGTTAAGATATTGGACCTTGAGACATTAGTCAAGTCTCTGAACGTTGAAAGAAGTACGGTCTGGCTGGTGCCCGCTGACGAGCAGCAAGACGACATCGACCGCGTGGTGGCCTTCTGGAAGGACGAGAACCCCCAGCTCGACGTGACCACCAAGGCCGTCACGATGCGCCTGCGCCGCGCTTCACAACACCTGGAGCGGGCGGTCCGCGCCAACCTCGCGGACACCGGCGTCGACGAGTACTGGGAGATCGAGGTCCTCCTCGCTCTGCGTCGCGCTCCGCATCACCGGGCGAGCGCGGGTGATCTCGGTCGCGAGTGCCAGGTGACCTCGGGAGCTATCACCAACCGGATAAGCCGGTTGGAGAAGCGGGACTGGGTACGGCGGGACATCGACCCCGACGACCGGCGCCAGGTACTCGTGAGCCTCACGACGGCCGGGCTCGCTCAGGCCGATCGCATCATCGCCATGAAGACGCAAGCCGAACGGTGGGCCTTCGACGGCGTTGACCGGGAACTCCTCGAACGGATCGCCCGGGACCTACGAGCGCTCCTGCTCTCCTTCGACAAGAGCACCGGCGAAGTCGAAGGCGCCGGCACGCTCGCTCGCTAGTTGCATGAGCCGACCCTCCGAACGACCGTAAGCCCCGGAAATCGGACGAGTTCCTGCCAACAGTTCGAAATCCGGTCAGCGCTCGCTCAGCGTTCCTCGCCCGGACGCATGGGGGCTTGGGGAAGGGACGATCACGACCGGGACGCGGCAGTGCTCCACAAGTTCAAGGCTTGTGCTGCCCAAGAGGACGCCCGAATGCTCTCCGGACCCGCGAGTTCCGACAACGATCAAGTCAGCCCCATATGGTTCTTCGTTCATCCGAAGCAACGCAGAGCACGGGTCTCCGTCGATCACTAGCCATTCGACCGCGGACGGGTCCATACCCGCGTCGACGGTTATCGCACGAACCGCCTCTTCATGTGGAGCAACTTGCCCTGCGAGTCCCGCATGCTCCAACAGGCCCACAGCGTGCACCACCTCGAGCGTTGCATGAACGCGTGCTGCAAGGCTGGCCGCCCAGTGGAGTGCAGCCCTGGAGTCACTGGAGCCATCGAAGCCCACCGCTACCTTGTCAATTGTGCTCACCGTTGGACCCCCTTAACGAAACCCGGCTACTGCCATGGTTTGGGCAATCTCGGCAGACGCCACCGCCTCTCGACCCGGCCCTCCACACGTCGGAGGCTCGAGGCCTACCGCCACGTCGAGCAGAGCGCCCAAAACGGCGGCCGTCGATGAACGCAGCGCTCGGGCGCTATACCCGCCCTCCAAGAACAACGCCAGGCGTCCCGGGCCAGGGGCAAATGAACGCACCAGCCGAGCGAGCTGCGCAAAATCCCCCGTCGAGAGGCCAAGCTCACCGAGAGGATCGGCCCGATGGGCGTCGAAGCCGCACGACACCAGGACCCAATCTGGCGCAAAGCGATCTATCACCGGGTGAGCGACCTGCTCGAAGGCGCGTTGCACCACGTCCCCGGTGGCCCCCCGTGGCAGTGGGACGTTGACCGTGAGCCCCATCGCGTTCGGACCTCCGACCTCTTCGGCTTTTCCTGTGCCAGGGAACAAGGGCCACTGATGGGTTGAGACGTACAAGACCCGAGGATCATCCCAAAAGATTGACTGCGTTCCATTACCGTGATGGACGTCCCAGTCAATGATCGCCACCCGCTGACCCTTTGCCGCAAGCGCTGCCGCGCCCACGGCAATGTTGTTGAGCAAGCAGAATCCCATTGCGCGGTCTGCGTCAGCATGATGTCCCGGTGGTCTCACGGGAACGAAGGCGACCCCTTCCCCCTGCAGCTCCAAGGTTCTGATCGCCTCAAGGCCAGCGCCGGCAGCTCGACGGGCCGCCGCGAAGGAGTCGACGCCGGCGTATGTATCGGGATCGATATTTCCGCCACCCTGTAGGCAAAAGCTCTGGAGTTCGTCGAGGTATTTGGCCGTGTGCACCCGCATCAGAGCTTCGAGGTCGGCTTCAGGTGCTCCGACGTAGTTGACGGCGTCGTCGAGATGAAGATCACGCAGTCCATTCATCACGGAGAAGATCCTGCCCGGCTGCTCAGGATGTACTGCGCCCCCTTCATGTGCATTCACACCAGATGGGCCAGCGACTATCAGCATTCGCCGGTTCTCTCGACTGGCTCCGCTACTCGCAGGCGTCTGACTTGGCAACGTTTGCCGCGTGCGGCGAGAGCATCACGGTACGACTCCGTGACCTCGATTCCGAAGCGCAGCCAGACGGTCCCGCATTCGATCTTCGATGACACGTCGAAGCCGGAATGATGGAACACGTCCAGCATGGGCTTGTTCTCGCAGAGGGTCTCGGCCACGAATGTTGTGATACCGCGCACTCGTGCTGCGCGTGCCAGTTCGTCGAGCAGCAGCGACCCAAGGCCATGGTGCTGGTAGTCGTCGGCCACGACGAACGCCACCTCGGCTTCCGGGGTCCCGATGACGCGGTCGAATCGGCCAACGGCGATCAACTCTTCGTTGCGCTCGACGACGAGGGCCAAGCGCTCCTGGTAGTCCACGATGGTGAAGCGCTCGACTTCCTTCGCCGAGAGCGTCGGATGAACGGTGAAGAACCTCAAGTAGGTCGACCGCTGAGAGAGATGCCGATGGAACTGGATCAGCCGTTCTGCATCGTCGGGCCGGATCGGACGCAGACTGCAACAGGTACCATCCGACAAGACGAGCTCAGCGTCAAGCTCGCTTGGAGAGCTCGGGGGATCCGTCATCACGGACATTTTCCTTCGGACCTACCTCTCACCAAGATCGGCACTCTCCGACCCCAACCAGGAGCAGAAGTCGGACTTGTTCGGGTCGGCATACCTCACTCTCCTCGCTCTTGGTTCCGTCGAGTAGGGACGTTGGTCCCCTGCCGGGAGGCCGAGAGTCCCTTTTGCCCGAACTCCGGAGGTCCACGCGGACGCACCCGGGCGGTCCGACTCAGGTCCGTTGTCTATCGGGAGCGACAAAATGAACGAACCGCGATACCCGGCGCCTGATCCGTCGCTCCAATCGCTCCGAGTGACTCGCAGCGATGCGAGGAGTTTGCGCGCTGGGGTGCTCGGTAAAAGCGTGTCTTGGCAAGCTCGACAAGGACCAGGTAGACCACAACCATTCCGAAGAGGAGGAGGAAGAAGGTCGTCGGCAGAGGCGTGAAACCGAGCAGGTGAGCGAGCCCGGTGTACGGCAGCAGGGCGCCGACAAGAGCTGCTCCAGTTGGCACAACCAGCATTGGCCAGCTGGGCCTGCTCTTGAAGAACGGGACCCGACGTGTCCGGATCACGTAGATCACGAGAGTCTGGGTTGCAATTGACTCGACGAACCAGCCCGTTCTGAATTCGACGTGTCCGGCATGCAGCACCACGAGCATGACCCAAAAGGTCAGAAAATCGAAAATGGAACTGACCGGCCCGAACACGGACATGAATCGGCGGATGAATGCCATGTCCCACGCGGCGGGACGAGCCAGGGCCTCTGGGTCGACCCGGTCGGTCGGGATCACCAGCTGCCCTGTGTTGTAGAGCAGGTTGTTCAAGAGGATCTGCGAGGGCAACATTGGGAGGAACGAGAGAAAGACAGACGCCCCCGCCGCACTGAACATGTTGCCGAAGTTCGATGACGTCGCCATGAGGACGTACTTCATGGTGTTGTTGAAGATGCGGCGACCTTCGATCACGCCTTCCGCCAACACTCCCAGATCCTTGTCGAGGAGCACGACGTCGGCCGCGTCCTTGGCGACATCGGTTCCAGAGTCGACCGAAATGCCGACGTCCGCGTGATGCAGCGCCACAGCGTCGTTCACCCCATCGCCGAGGTACGCCACGTCTTTCCCGGTCCGTCGGGCCACCTTGATGATCCGCGACTTCTGTTCAGGTCTGATCCGCGGAAGACCGTCGTGGTCAAGATGGCCGCTTCGAGCCCGTCGTCATCGAGCGCCTCAACCTCCGGGCCCGATAGCACTCCAGCACATTCGACGCCGATGTCTGAACACACCTTGGCCGCGACGAGGCCGTTGTCCCCGGTGATGATCTTCACGTCCACGCCGAGGCGTCTGAGCTGGGCGATGGATTCTCCAGCATCGGCTTTGGGCCGGTCAGCGAAGGTAAGGAAGCCGACAAGCTCAAGTCCCTGTTCATCGGCTGCGCTCAACGTCGCGCCCTGAGCAGGGTGGGTCGCGACGGCCACCACACGGGCGCCTTCCGAGAAGAGTGCGTCCAATGCTGGGCGGGAGGCGTCGGGAACGCCGTTGCAACGCTCCATGATGACCTCGGGGGCGCCCTTTGCCACCACGAGAAGATTCCCGCCTGGTTCCTCGACCAAGACTGAGGCCAGCCGGCGTTCGTGGTCGAACGGAAGGAGTGCCCGTCGAACATAGCGAGAGGCGTCGACGGCGATGTCTGCTCCCGAAGCAGCAGCGGGTGCGGACCACAGAGCCTGGTCCAGCGCGTTCCCTCCGACCGGGCCATGGTCGGTCACTGCTGCTTCGTTACAGACCAGTCCGAGCAGCAAGGGTCGGATGCTCTGTCGGCCGAGTGCGTCGAGGCTCTGCTCAAACGTGATCTGGCCTTCGGTGAGAGTACCCGTCTTGTCGGTGAAGAGGATCTCGATATTGCCCAAGTCCTCAATGGCAACCAAGCGCTTTATCAGGACCTTCTTGGCTGCCAGTGCTTTGGATCCCGCCGACAGACTCACCGTGACGATGGCCGGCATCATTTCGGGCGCGATGCCGACGGCTATTGCGAGGGAGAAGAGGAGCGCTTCGATGAGTGGTCTCGAGAGCGCCACGTTGACGACAAAAATGAACGCGGTGAGCACCGCTGCCACACCGAACAAGAACCGGGAGAAGCGCGAAAGTCCCGCTTCGAATGCCGTCTGGCCCTGATGTTCGGACAAACCCGCCGCGATCTTTCCGAAGGCAGTTCGGGTGCCCGTCTGGACAACGAGCCCGACGGCTGATCCATCGTGGACGATCGTCCCCATGAAGGCACAGCTCGATCCGTCTTGCTGCTCGTGCCCCGTGAAGGGCGCCGCAGACTTGACCACCGGCATCGACTCCCCGGTCAGGATGCCCTCGTCGCATTCGCACTCATCGACGCTGAGCAGGCGGAGGTCGGCCGGAACAAGTACGCCGATCCGGAGCGCCACGACATCACCTGGAACCAGGTCCGTTACGGGCACGCGACACGTCTGGCCGTTCCTCCGGACCTCCGCCTCCTGTCGAATCTGAGCCCGCAGAGACGCCATGGCCATTTCTGCCCGATATTCGTTGAAGAATCCCAAACCGACGCTCAGAAGGACGATGCCCGAAATGATGACGGCGTTGGTGCCACCCCCGGTAAGTCCCGACACAAGTGCTGCGCCGAGCAGGAGGAGCAGAATGGGGTTCTTGATCTGGCGAAACAGGACTGCAGTCGCGCGGACGCGGTGAACGGCCAACGCATTTGAACCAAACTGACGAAGTCGCTCCTGTACTTCGTTCGACGTGAGGCCGTCAAGCCTGCTGCCGAGGGCAGAGAGAGCCTCTTCAGGCGAAAGCAACGCAGCTCGATCAAGATCGAGCTCATCGACCGAGGAGCATGTGGTCACAGCCATCACGTCACGTCGTCCCCGTTGGAAGCCCGACACATCGCCGATGGCGACGTAGCATGCAGCCCGCGATCTCTATCGACTCGGGACAACTCCGACGCCAACAGCAGGTCCGCCGTATGCCGTCGACAGCCGTATTGGCCAACCGAATCGGGTCACACCGACAAGTGTGAGCCCTGTGCGCACCGAATCCTTAGGGACCAAGGTCCCGACGACCGTGACCTTCTTCTCTGTCAGAGATCGCTTCGCGCTCAGTAGATTCCACACGAAGCCCGAGCCAAAGGCCCGGCCACATCAGCACACGGAAACCATCACGCATTCGTTGATTCGCCCTCGAACAGTCGTCAACATGTATCGAATTGACCGCTCCCACACCATCCGCGAACGTCAACCGCCTGACGTCGGGCGGCAGCCTCGCCAAGGATCTGAGAGATGTCGATGACGGAGCCAACGAAGCACACGACTTCACAGGCGCGAATAGTGGAGACGCATATTTCGGTTGTGGTCTTCTTCGGCGACAAGGTCTACAAGTTTCACAAGCCCGTCCACTTTGGCTTTCTGGACTTCAGGGATCGTGGCTCTCGCTTCGCAGACTGCCACCGCGAGGTCGAGCTCAATCGCCGTCTCGCACCCGATGTGTACCTTGGCGTGGCCGACCTCGTTATGGACGGCCAACCACTGGAGCATATGGTCGTCATGCGCGCTCTCCCCGAGGAGCGCCAGTTGGCTTCCTTGCTCCAGAGGGATGAAGACACGGGGATGTGGCTCGACCTTGTTGCAGCCGTCCTGTCCTCGTTCCATGGAACGGCAACGCGGTCTCCGGAGATCTCCGCCTGCGCCCGACCTGCGGCACTGGCGCGCGAAGTGGGAGGAGAACTTCGAGGAGGTCGACGCGGCTCGCCACCTCCCCTTTGGAACCCCGGATTGAGACTGAGATCAGAGCGCTCGTCGCGCACTGGCTTCGCTCACACCGGACGCTTCTGGAGGCCAGAGTTGCCGAGGGGCATGTATGCGATGGCCACGGGGACCTCCAAGCATCGGACATCTACTGCCTCGACGACGGGATCCGCATCCTCGACTGTCTCGAATTCTCGGACAGATTGCGCTGGGACGACGTCTGCGCCGATGTTGCCTTCCTGGCAATGGACCTAGAGCGCCTCGGGTATTCAGATGCAGCTCGCTTGTTCGTCAAGGCGTATGAGCGGCATTCGGGACATCGACTGCCTCCTTCTCTCTTGCACCTTCACATCGCCCTCCGCTCCTACGTGAGGGCCAAGGTCGCTTGCCTTCGCTCAGCGCAAAGCGATGTCGCCCTGGATTCTGGCCCCGATCTCCAAGCGCTGGCCCTCAGGCACCTCCGAAGCGCCCGGTCGGCTCTCGTGCTCGTGGGCGGACTCCCAGGAACCGGGAAGAGCACGCTTGCCGCCGGACTGGCCGCCGAGACGGGGTGGGTGCTGGTGCGCTCAGACGAGGTTCGAAAACGTCGAGCACCGGGCCCCGATCGTTATTCGCCCGGGTCCCGTGCCGCTGTGTACGAAGAACTTCTCGACGCTGCCCGAGAGCACCTCGAGGAAGGTGAATCGGTGATCCTCGATGCATCCTGGATCAGCGCGGAGGAACGCGGCAAGGCCGCCCGGCTCGCCGCCCAGACAGGAAACGAACTCCTTTCGATCTGTTGCACGTGTGACGATGCGGTCGGCGCCGACCGCATCAGAGACCGCCTTGCTCGCAGTGATGATGTCTCGGAGGCAACGGTCGCTGCACGAAATCTGATGCAGCGAAGCATGGATCCCTGGCCTTCGGCAGTCGTCATCGACACATCCCGAACGACGGAATCGGTGAACCTCGAGAGAGCGCTCTCGCAGCTCGTTCCCGGCTAAAGGCCCGGCGGTCCGAGCATTCCTCGTGAAGGCCCAGGCCCGGGTCGAGGGACGAAGGTCCCGGGTTCTCAGGGCCTTTCTCCCTAGCCCGGTGATGGTCGGTCGGGGTCCAATGGATCCATCGGCGTACTCCGAGCTGAGAGGACTTTCGTCATGCATCAGGTGAACGGTTCCAAGCCCAATCAGCAGAAGAGCGTGCGCTGAGTCTCAAGGATCAGCACGACGTCACGCCACGGCTCGATACTCACAGCCCAAAGAACGCAACTGCGCACTACGCAAGGAGAATGAACAGTGTCCACGACAGCCAACAGTTCGGGAAGTACAGCCGCGGATGACCAGGTGAATCCGGACGACATGGACCGGGTCAACGAGGTCATGCAGAGGCTCGATGCCTGGAAAGCACGGATCGACGAGGTTCGAGTTCAGGTGGACTTGGCGAAGCTCGACCTCCGTGAAGAAGCGGAGAAGCAGCTCGATCTGGCCCGCAACGTGAATCACGTTGCCGCTTCGAAGCTACGCGTCGCCTACGAGGATGCTGCCAACTCGGCCGACACGCTGCGCCAGGGCGTGCACGAGTTTCTCCACGATGTGGATGAGGCGTTTGACGCAGTGCAGGCCGTCATCTCGCGAAGCTGACCATAGCTGGGTGAAGCCGTCGCCGGCCGGGGCGGAAGGGGAGAGCAACAGTGGGCGACACGACACCGCCACCGTCAATACGGCCACAGGGAACCGGAGAGTTGCGCATAGTCGTCGGGGTGGACGGATCCCCTTGCTCGTGGAGAGCGCTGGAGTACGCCGCAACACAAGCTGCCCTCACCGGATCGATCCTGCAGGTCGTCACCGTCTACAACGGACTCCCGGGCTACGGATTCACGACGGGGTTCGACCAGGAGGGGGCTGAGTCCGTCCTTCGTGAAGGCCTGGACGCAGTGCACAAGGAGCACTCTCCGCTGCCCATCAAGGGCGAAATTGTGTATGGAGTAGCGGGTCCGGTGCTGTCGGACATCAGTGAGGGTGCTTCGGCACTCGTGGTCGGGACCCGAGGACGTGGGCAGATCGTCGGTGCCGTCCTGGGTTCAGTCTCGGAATACGTGCTCCATCACGCACACTGCACCACCACCATCGTCCGCTGAGTCGACTGGTCGGCTCGCCGTACCGCCGGCATTCTGGCTCTGCCTACGATCGACGACCGAGCTCCGCTCATCGTCCTTCTGGGCTGCGCCTGGATTTGGTCGAGACGTCGCCAACGACCAACTTGCGAGGGGAGGGCGAGCGGCGAAATCGGGGACTCCCGTCCTCGGTCCTGAGGACCTTCCTCCCTAGGAGGCGGGGGCCTGAAACGGGACGATAGAGCAGTCGTCCCCGAGAAACCCAAGGAGGTCGCCATGGGATCGAATGACGCAGCCGTCCAGAGCGCAGCCGAGTCTCTGATCGTCGTAGGTGTTGATGGATCGGCATGCGCCACCCGGGCCCTCGAGTTCGCGGCGAGGCAGGCGGCCCGGTACGACTTGCCACTCCTTGTGGTCAGTGCGTATCACGAGATCCCTGCGGCGGCGGGCTATGTCGGTCAAGCTGGTCTGCTTCATGAATCCGCCCAGGCGGTCGTTTCGGACGCCATTCGTCGGGCGGAGGAGCTCGAGCCGACAATCGTGGTCAAGGGCGAGACGGTGCTCGACGTCCCTGGGCCAGCGCTCGCCCGACTGAGTGAAGGAGCGACGGCTCTGGTGGTTGGCACGCGTGGCCACTCTGAGGTGGCGGGGATCTTCTTGGGATCCGTCTCCCAGTACGTCCTGCACCACGCTCCCTGCAACACGATCGTGGTGCGGTGACAATCATGTCCCGCAGAGATCAATTGGTACAAGATGACCGCCCGACGACAGCAAACTGCACGTGAGAGAGGCAAAATGGAACTGGACCAACGAGGATCAGCCGTGCTCGGCGAGAACGCATGCCGGCTTCACTTGTCACGCATGGCCGCCGCCAGTGATGTCGGACGAATCGCGGTCAACGGTGACGTCTCGCCTCACGTCATTCCCGTCAATTTCACAGTCATCGACGGCGGAATCCTGATCCGGCTCGGGACGGGATGGTCTGCGTTCCACCTCGACGGCTGTGCCGTGACCTTTGAGACGGATCAAGCTGTCGCGTCTCAGCACCGTGGGTGGAGTGTTGTGGTCGAAGGAGTCGCCCGACTTGTCCCCTACGACGATGTCGGACGCCTCGGCGTCAATCTCCCCACCCCGATGGTCACGGTGCCGGGCGTCCGAGTGTTCGAAATTGTCCCGTTCAAAGTCACCGGTCGCGCTGTCGAACCCGATCTTCGCAGTGAACAACGCGACCTTCCGCGTGACCTTTCCGAAGTGAAGGGAGAACAAGTCAGCAAGCTACTCCTCGCGCCAGATAGCGCCGCTGAGCTGGCTTCCGTCTTGCAGTCGGCTCTTTGGGACCTCAACACGAAGATGACCAGCACGGACGATCCGGTCCTGCGGGAGACGCTGCTCGAGCGTGGCCGTCTACTGGAGGGATTGGCTGCGCAGCTGGCTTGACGATGCCACCGGAGTGCCGAGCCAAGTCAGACGAAGGCCGAGGATGGACTTCGGAGGATCTGGAATCGGCCCTGCTCGGCCCGTCAATGACCTCGGCAAGCGCTACGAGTCGAAACCCTGATCGGACCCTGGGGCAGAGCAACGTCTAATGGATGAGAACCTTGAGCGCATTGTGGTCCGCTGCATGCCCGAAGACGTCGTACGCCTCGAGCACCTGGTCGAATGAGAACTCATGGGTCACGAACTTCTCGGCAGGGAGCTTGTGCTCGGCAACGAGCTTGAGCAGCATCCCAAGGGTGTTCGTGTTGACGAGGCCCGTCGAGATGTCGATGTTCTGAATCCACAGTTCGTTGAGGGCCAGGTCGACCGACTTGCCGTGCACGCCGATGTTGGCGACGTTGCCGCCTGGGCGCACGATAAGGGTTGTCATCGTGAACGTCTCAGGAACCCCGACTGCTTCGATTGCGACGTCGACGCCCAGGCCGTCCGTGAGCGCGAGGACCTGGTCCTTCCAATCCGGTTCGCCCGAATTGACCGTGTTGGTGGCACCGAAATCGGCTGCCCGGGCGAGCCGGGAGTTGTCCAGATCGATTGCGATGATCTTCGAGGGCCCATAGAGCCGTGCCGTCATAACGGCCGAGAGACCTACGGGGCCGGCGCCGATCACCGCCACGACATCACCAGGGGCCACGTGTCCGTACTGGACGCCGATCTCGAAACCGGTGGGCAAAATGTCCGAGAGCAGGATGCCCTCGGCATCGGTCATGCCTTCGGGCACCTTGTAAACCGAGTTTTCCGCGAACGGAACCCGGACGTATTCGGCCTGGGTGCCGTCGATCATGTAGCCAAAAATCCACCCGATTCCCGTGATGCCCTCAGGGTCGAGACAGTGGCTGTAGAGGCCCTTGCGGCAATTCGAGCACTTTCCGCACGAACTGACGCACGCCAGGATGACCCGGTCGCCTACGGCGAGTTGCGTGACCCCCTCGCCCAGCTCGGTGATCACACCGATCCCCTCATGACCCAGGATGCGGCCAGCGGCGACCTCGGGCACGTCACCCTTGAGGATGTGCAGATCGGTGCCACAGATGGTCGTCGCCACCATCTTCACGATCACGTCGGTCGGTTGTTCGATCTTGGGGTCCGGCACTTCGTCCCAGGCCTTGTTGCCCGGACCCTTGTAGATCAGTGCTTTCATGACGGACCTCCTGCGGTCGGTAATCCAAGTGCGAACCGACATTCACGAAACGTGATGCCAAGTTCTCAACTTCAAGGGTAGGTGCCCTAGGACTCGTTCGCTATGGACGAATGTCCCTTCTTTTGCTGAGTCGCGAACTCGACGCGTGAACGGCCCTCCAGCGACCCAGCGGAGGCGGCTACACCTCGTCGTTCGTCAGGCCGACGTCATCCTCGCCCTCGGTCGGTGCGCTGGAGGATTGACCTTCGGAATTCCTCGTCAGGCGAGCCCACGAGCCTCCTCGAGGCGGTGTTTCCAGACGATGGCCAAACCAAGGACCGCCACGCAACCGGCCAAAATCAGCCAATGGGTAAGTGCCAGGGTGTGGCCGTCGACGGAAGCTATAGCCAGCGAGACCTGGTGGTAGCTCGGTATGAGGTGGGCAATGAACTGGAGTGATCCTGGCATTTGGTCGACCGGAGTGAAAAGTCCCCCGAAGTATCCGAGGACGAACATGAGTCCGGTCACGACAGGGAATGCGGCTTCGGTCGTCACCAGGAAGCCGATGAAGACTCCGAGGACGGCAAACGGGAGGGAGGTGGCCCAAAGCAAGAGGGTCAGCTCCACCCACGTCGTCGGCGCCAGTCGGACGTCACCGAAGCCGGCACCGACCGCCTCCACCAAGACGATCACCGGGAAGACCACGAGCATGCTGGCGACGACCTTGGTGGCGACATACGACCAGGCGGGAATCGGGGTGACCCGGAGCTGGCGGGCCCATCCTGAAGCTCGTTCCATCGAAAGCCGGGTGCCGGCGGCGTTGAGGGCGGCCACCAGTGCGCCGAAAGAGCACATCGAGACCATGAGGTAGATGCGCCACGGGCACCGTGCCGTCGACCACCTTGCCCGCCGTATGGTCGCCAAGAAAGAGAATGTAGAAGATCACCGGGAAGCCGATGGTGATGGCGAGAAACCTCCAGCTCCGCAACAGCCGCCCGACCTCGAAACGGACCGAAAGCCAGAAGTGGACCTAGGCGGCTGCAGCCATCTGTGCGCGCGGTCCGGGATCTCCGGCGGAATGCAGCGCATTTCGATGATCTCGACAGGTTCGGGGGGCGATCGAAAGATCGGTCATGATTCGTCTCGAGCCTGGTGACTGCGGACTGGTCAATCCGCGGGACTCGGGAGTGCATGTCCGCTTCGTCACGCACGGCACTCCGTCAATGTCACGAAGGCCTGCTCCAGCCCCGCCCCGGTCACCTCAAGGTCACGGAACGGGACGCCACGGACCGACCAGATCACGGATAGTGGCGTCAGCATCCAGGGAGTCGATCGAGACGCCGGTGCCGCGGACCTCGACCTCTGTGACGCCCTCGAGGTCGGAGAACTATCCGGCGATCCGGCCTCTCGCATGACGAATCGGAGCCGCCGGGTGGCCACAGCCGCCTTCAGAGTGGCACCGGGGCCGTCTGCCACGACCTTGCCGTGGTTGAGTACGACGACTCGGTCGGCAATCTCATCGGCCTCCGCCAGATGGTGGGTGGCGAAGAGCACTGTGCGCCCCTCGTCCCCGAACGCACGCATCATTCGCCAGAATCCCTGGCGGGACTCCACGTCCATTGCGGAAGTGGGCTCGTCGAGGAACACGACATCGGGATCGCCTGCGATCGCAATGGCGAAACGGACCCGCTGGGCCTGGCCGCCCGAGAGGCGGTCGGTTCTCCTCTGGCAGTAGCGAGCACCGATGTTCGCTCGCTCGACGATCTGGTCACGCGGTGCTGGCCGGCGGTAGAGCCGCCGGACCAGACGGCCAGCGCCTCGTCGACGCGGACGCCGGGGGGCAGGCCGATTCCCGAGCCAGACTGGAGCATGGCACCCACTCGGCCGGCAGACACCGCCTGGCGTGGATCGCACCCGAGAACCTCGACGCGGCCTTCCTGCGGTCGGACGAGGCCGAGCAGTGCGGAGATCGTGGTCGACTTCCCGGCCCCGTTCGGTCCGAGCAGCGCCAGCACCTCGCCCTGGGGTACGTCCAAGTCCAGCCGGTCGAGAGCAATCCGAGTTCCATAGCGGTGGGTGACGCTTTGGAATGACAGCGCCGCTGGGATTCGGCCTCGCGACAGGGCCAGGTACGCCAGGCTGGTGCTGCGACAAGGGAAGACAAGGACGTTCTCCGGCGGCTCATGCCGCACTCGCATCGTGGGACTTGGATCGTACCGCCAACGGAGCCGGAAAGGCATTCGGCTGGTGATGATTGATAAAGATGTAATACCTGCGGCGACCGGACGTATCCGTTCCACAGTTGAGGCGTTGTCGCACTTCAGCGCCATTCCCCGGGGTCAGCTTTCGCAGGGCGGGGCCGACCCCGTCGAGCTCCCGAGAGGCGGTCATCCCAAGACAACTCCGGGCCATGCCTCTCGTCACCTCATCGGAGTCTTCGCGAGGTGGAACTTCTGGATCAGCGGGCCGGCCATTGCGGCCGCAAACCGAAACGCGCCAGAGCTGTACGTGTTGCAGCCGGGAACGACGCCCACGGCGTTGCCGATCTGGCTCGGACAGAAGTGAACCCCATCGGGTGAGCGAACGACGTTGGTCTTCACCCCACTGATCGTCGGGCCAGTGCATGGCTCGAAGTAGAGACACGGCAACGTCGAGACAAAGGACTGCTCTGGCCCCTCGACCGCTCTCCCTGCGTCGACGTAGGTCACTCGGACAGGATGCTTGGCGGCCAGAGCCGCGAAAGCCAGGTTCAGGGCGTCCCACTTGGAATCATGAGCGATCCACTCGGCCCGGGTGATCGGCGTGCCAACCAGGAAGACATGGGTCCCTAACCCGAGGAAGACATTGATCGCCGTAGAGATGGCCGAACAGTAGAGCGTCACGGCTGCCGGCGATCCGAAGAGACAGCCCTTCATGCATGCCGTGAATGTATTGCCGACGAACTCGAAGACCACTGCCTGCGGGTGCTCGGTACGGGCATATCTGCGCATTTTGGAGAGCCAATCGCACGCCGCGGTGCCACCATAGGAAAAGTCGGTGACCTCCGCCCTGCCTCCTGCTTGAACGATGAAATTGAAATAGGGCTCCGACTGAACAGCGAGGGAGTCTCCGAAGAGTCCAACTCGAATCGCCTGCGTGTCGGAAGCCGCCGAGGGACACGGCGGCGCGAGCACCACCACAACAAGGGCAACTCCGCTACATGCCAGTAGGGTCCATACCCGCGATCGTGCGAGCACGGATTCTCGGGACCACATCAGCGGGTGAGGGCGAAGTGATCGTGGTCGAACGCCTCCGTCGCATCGACGATGCGTCCGTCTCGCATTGCGATGATGCGGTGCGCATGTGCCGCGACGTCGGCGGCATGGGTCACCATCACGATCGTCATCCCCGAGGAACCCAGCTCCTCGATCATTCGAGAAAACGGCTGGTAGAGGCGGAGTCGAGGCTCCCCGTCGGCTCATCGGCCAAGAGAATCTGAGGATCGTTGGCCAGAGCCCGCGCGAATGGCCACCCGCTGGCGCTCGCCGCCGGAAAGCTCTGTCGGCAAGCGATTCTCGCATCCCGCCAGGTCGACCTGGGCGAGGAGTTGGCCGGCGCGGAGTCTTCGCTGACGAGTCGACCGGTGCGTGCCGAACATGGGCATCTCCACGTTGGCAAGGGCGCTGAGTTGGGGTAGCAGGTTGTGGAATTGGAAGACAAGCCCCACCTCATTGCGCCGGTAGAGGCTGAGATCGCGAACCTGCGCCACATCGTGCCCACCAACGATGACTGAACCCGAGGAGGGGAAATCGATAGCGGCCAGGAGATGGAGCAGCGTCGACTTGCCGCATCCCGACGGCCCGGTGATGGCCACAGTTTCGCCATCGGCGATGGTCAGGTCCACCCCGGCGAGAGCGTTGACGTGACCGGGGAACACTCGTGTCACGCCCTTGACCTCGACGGCAAGCCGCCGGTCACTCATAGCTCAGCGCTTTCAGCGGGGAGAGAAAGGCGGCCCGGGTTGTCGGATAGAGGGCGCCGATGAATGTCATGACGAGTGCGGTGAACAAAGCGCGCCAGAAGGCTCCCTCCGTAAAGTTGGGGTGCAGGATGCCCTTGAGAGCCGGGAGCTGCGCCAGCAAGGTCGTCACGACGAACGACAGGGCGACACCGAGGCCTGCACCGACGACGGCGAGCAAGAGACTTTCACCGAGCAGCAGGGTGACGGTACGGCGGCGAGTCCAGCCGAAGGCCCTGAGAAGCCCGAACTCACGGGTCCGCTCGAAGAGCGAAAGCAACATGGTGTTGCCGACGATGATGGCTCCGATAAGTATCGCCAGCACCGTGCTGCCGTTGACGGCCGCTTGCAGGTACACGAGACTCGTGTCTGCCCTGCCGAACTGGCTGGCGGTGCGGATGGTGGTGAGCTGGGGCTGGTCGTAGGCCACTCGGTCTGCCACCGTGGCAATGGCATGGCCGGGCTGCACCTTCACGAAGGCCAGGGTCACAATTCCTGGGAGACGGTTGTAACCCTGAAGGGCGGGAAGCGGGAACATCGCCCCGGCGTCGCCGAAAGCATTGCCGGTGGAGTAGATGCCGACAACTGTGTTCAGCGTGCCGTTGGCGTGGAAATGGTCGCCGACGTGGAGCCCGAGGTTGGCTGCCGCCGTCCAGCCCAGCATGACCTCGTTGCTGCTCGTGGCGCCGTAGCTGCGCCCAGAGTCGATCTTTACTCCGAAGGCAGCCAGATCGCCGGGTTGGATCCCGATCTCAATGAACACGGGATTGTTGGCATTGATGTGCTCGGTTTCCACAAGGACGCCAACGGCGCTCTGCACGCCTGACGTCTGGCGGATGCGGGTGAGCTCGTTCCGGTCGATCGTGCTCGTCAGTGTGCTCGAAGCGCCTTTCTGAGCCACCGTGAAATCGGCCTTGCCGACCGAGATGATCGCGGCGGCCGATTGCTCGAGACCGCTACTTGTGACGTCGAGCGCCACGACGGTCATCACGGCGACGGCGACGGCCAGAAGCAGTCCGATGGAACGAGCCTTCTTCTTCCACAGGTTGCGCAGGATGAGATCGAAGAAGGTCATGACAATCTGTTTGTGGAGCGGCAGGTGCGGTGGATGGCGATGTCGACGTCAGCGCTTGTCGGGCGTTGCGCCGAGCGCGTGGACCGAAGGACGTCGGCAACAGTGAGGGCTGCGCCGTCCATGTCGCAAGGGCTCAGGGAGGGTCGCCCGGCCTGGTACCAGCTGGGGGTGCACCGGCGAATTCGAGTGCGATTCATGCTGCTATTGGACCGCATCGGGCGGCCATGCCCGTAGAACCAAAAGCCCCCCCCATCGGGGGACCTAAGTCCTTTCTGTCGGCCTGGTGAGGGTCGATGAGCGAGTGATCGGACTCGACCTCAGCGAGCACGGAGATGCGCCTCGCTCATCCACCCACCTGCTCTCCTGCACGGCGGTGCACGCGTGCATATGGTGGGATAGTTCCTGCATGGACGAGCCTCAGGAGTTCCAGAGCAGCGGGCATTGGAGGATGACCGTCTGGGCTCTCCGGGTTGGTTACATCGGGCTGGCCGTCGCCATCGTGGGCATCATCGTGATGTCGTCAGGATTGCCATGGGTATTGGCCATCGGGGCGATCATCTGGCTCGCCGCCGCCGCCGTGACATTGGTGGGGGTCTTCTGGTCACGGCTCGAGCTCCCCGAGCCACGGCCGGGCTACTGGTCGATGCGGTTCATGCTCATTTACGACACGGTCCACGCCCGCTCGTCACCCCATCGATCCCACTGAGTGGCAGGATTTTGGGAACACGAAGGCAATGCCGCTCCATGCGCAAGCCTGGTAGCCAGATGAAGCGCGCAGGTTCGCTCAGCGCCGCCAAACCCAGTCGGTAATCGACGGATCATCCTCGCCGCATTCACGGGTGTATGCCCGCGCATCCAATCTGGCGTCTTGCATTCTTTGGCGGACATGCGCGGCTCTCTCGGAGAGGCCCGGCACACGGTCGATCACATCCATGACCAGATGGAACCGGTCCATGTCATTCATGATCGCCATGTCAAAGGGAGTGGTAGTGGTTCCCTCCTCCTTGTAACCACGTACGTGGAAGTTGTGATGGTTGGTGTGCCGATAGGCCAAACGATGGATCAGCCAGGGGTAGCCGTGATAGGCGAAGATCACCGGCCTGTCTTTCGTGAACAGGCCATCGAACTCGACCTCCGGCAATCCGTGAGGATGCTCGGTCTCATGGGACATCCGCATTAGGTCGACGACATTCACGACACGAACTTTCAGATCGGGAATCGTCTCGCGAAGAAGGGCCGCGGCGGCGACGGTCTCGAGGGTTGGGATGTCGCCCGCACATCCAAGCACGACGTCAGGAAGATGTCCCTCGTCGTTGCTCGCCCACTCGAATATCCCCAGTCCACGCGCACAGTGATCGACCGCCTCATCCATCGTCAAATATGTCAATGCTGGTTGCTTACCAGCGACGATCAGATTCACGTAATCGCGGCTCCGCAGGCAGTGGTCCGCCACCGAGAGCAGGGTGTTGGCGTCCGGCGGGAGGTAGACACGGACGATCGACGGCTTCTTGTTGACGAGATGATCGATGAATCCGGGGTCCTGGTGGGAGAAGCCATTGTGGTCCTGTCGCCAGACGTGACTGGACAGCAGATAATTGAGGGAGGCGATGGGCCGGCGCCACGGGATCTCCTTTGAAGTCTTGAGCCACTTGGCGTGTTGATTGAGCATCGAATCAACGATGTGAATGAACGCTTCATAGCAATTGAAGAGTCCGTGGCGTCCCGTCAGGAGGTATCCCTCCAGCCACCCTTCACAAAGGTGCTCGCTCAATACCTCCATGACGCGACCCTGTGGCGCTAGGAACTCGTCTCCGGGCACCGTCTCGGCCTCCCACACCCGGTCGGTTGCCTCGAATACTGCAGACAGTCGGTTCGAGATCGTCTCGTCGGGACCGACGATCCGGAAGGTCGAAGGATTTTCCCTGATGACGTCCCGCAAAAAGTTGCCCAGTACCCGTGTCGGCTCGACCGATGCGACGCCAGGGGTCTCGACCGTCACCCCATACCGACGGAAGTCCGGAAGATTCAGGTCTTGGAGAAGCAGTCCACCATTTGCGTGGGGATTGGCGCTCATCCGCCTGGTCCCGGTCGGTGCGAGGGCCTGCAGCGACGCTATGAGCGCACCCGACTCGTCGAACAGCTCCTGCGGTCGATAGCTCTGTAGCCATTCCTCGAGGATCTTGAGATGTGCCGGGTTGGCCCGGACATCGGCCACGGGAACTTGATGTGCTCGGAACGTCCCTTCGACGGGAAGACCATCGACCTCCTTCGGGCAGGTCCATCCCTTTGGCGTGCACAAGACGATCATGGGCCATACCGGGCGTCCCGACAGCTGGCCATTCCGAGCCGATGCTTGGATGCTGGCGATGTCCTCAAGGGCGTCATCCAGCGCAGCGGCAAGTTGGTGATGGACCACGGCGGGCTCGTTCCCTCGCACGAAGATGGGACGGTGCCCGTAGCCCACGAGGAGGCTGGTGAGTTCGTCATCGCCCAGGCGGGCCAGGATGGTCGGGTTGGCGATCTTGTAGCCGTTGAGGTGCAATATGGGTAGCACCGCTCCGTCGCCAACCGGGTCGAGAAACTTGTTCGAGTGCCAGCTTGCGGCCAACGGACCCGTCTCTGCTTCTCCGTCGCCGACAACGCAGGCGACGATCAGATCCGGGTTGTCCAGGACGGCGCCGTAGGCGTGCACGAGCGAGTAGCCCAGCTCGCCTCCTTCATGGATCGATCCGGGAATTTGCGGCGCGACGTGGCTCGGGATTCCTCCCGGGAAGGAGAACTGCCGGAAAAGTCGCCGGAGCCCTTCGACGTCATGACCTATGTGAGGGTAGACCTCGCTGTAGGTACCTTCGAGGTAGGTGTTGGCAACGATGCCGGGGCCACCGTGTCCGGGACCCGTCACGTACATCATGTTGAGGTCACGCGCCTTGATAACCCGATTGAGGTGGGCGTAGACGAGGTTCAGACCGGGTGTCGTGCCGAAATGCCCCAACAGCCGAGGCTTGACGTGTTTCGCGAGCAGTGGCTCCGCGAGCAGTGGGTTGTCCATCAGGTAGATCTGACCGACCGAGCAATAGTTGGCGGCCCGCCAATATGCATCGATGAGACCCAACTCTTCGTCACTCAGAAGAGACTCGGCAGTTGGACACTCTGCCAATTCGCTCACGACTCATCTACTTGTCGCATGATCGCCTCGCGGATTTGTCTGTCCTTGGAGCCGCATGCGCCCTGTTTCGGACGCGTTGGCACTGACTCAGTCTTCATCCGGTAGGGAGTCGTGCACAATCACGCGACCGGTCACGGTGACTGGAGTGATCCTCACCAATGCATGACGGTCACCACCGGCCCATGCCTCGAGGTCGAGTGACGAAAGCTGTTGCAACTCATCGGGATCGAGGACTCGATGTGCCGGACCACTGACGAGCACGCTCCAACCCTCGCTGAACGATTCGTCGACACGATCGATCTCGAATCCGATACCCGGTAGCGATGCGAGGAGGTCGGCCTTCTCCGGATCGGTGCTGAAAACCACATCCCCGTCTGTGAACTCGAAGTTGACGGGAAGCGCCACGGGCCCTCTCTCCGTGGGATAGACGATCCGTCCCACTCCACCTGCCGCCAGATGTGCCTCACAGTGCTCCCTCTCCAGAGTCTCGAGTGAGGGGTGGCGGCCCCCTCTCCCCCTTCCTGGAGCGCGATCGAGATCACCCCCGGCGAGGGCGATCGGGGTCGTGCCGAGAGCGAGCGCAATCAGATTCAAGGTTCCGGCACTCAGGCGGGCGTCGGCATTCCGCTCGAAGTACTTGAAATACGTGGGATCGACACCCACCCGCTTCGCCAGCTCCTCGGAAGTGAGGCCGAGTTCGTTTCGACGGTGGGTCACTCGGCGGGCCAAGTCGCTTGGACCGGGGAGATCGGCAGATGAGGGTGTCGCTGTCATGACCTTCATTCTGAGCGGCGGGCCGGAGACTCCATAGGGAGAAAGGTCCTGATGAGGGGTGACTTTGGTCGTTTGCGTCGTCAGGGGAGCGCCGAGGCCCTGCAGGCGGCCTGACCGGGGCCGCGACCAGACGTGTGCCGGGCAGCTCCGCAGTCCGCGTCATGAGGCCGCCCCGCCATTCGACCTAGCGGACGATCACGATGGGGCAATGGGCGTGTCGGGCGCAATACGTGCCCACCGACCCCAGGAGCAGGTCATGGATCGCGCCATGCCCTCGGGAGCCGACCACGAGCAGATCAGCTCCGGTGCTCATGTCCACCAGGGCCGGCCCAGCTTCCGCCTCGCGCAGTGCGGACCTGACGACGACGTCGGGTGCGACCTCGGCCACGTGCGACAGGGACAACTCGGTGATCCGTTGCACCTGCTGTCGCACCTCGTCTGGCGTCCTGGCGAAGGCGTAGCCCAACGCCATCGGGAACAGCCAGGCGGTCGCGAGCTCGAGAATGGCCGGATAGCGAGTTGCCTCCGCAATGGCCCAGTCGAGCGCCTTCGTGGATCCATCGGATCCGTCGACGCCAACGACGATTGTGCGGGTCAGAGGTGGTTCCTCGAGCTCGGGCATGGGCTGACCCTCTACGATTTCCAATCCACCGAGAGATCGACGAGCTCCAGGGAGGTCGTGCGGGCATGCAGGCCCAACTGACGCCCGCAGGATTGCTCGGCTGTTCTCCAGTTCATGTCAGCACGGTGTGGCCGGCTGCTCTAAGCAGGATGGCGACCACACGTTCGGTGACGGCTGGGGCAGTGATGTCGGTCAGCCCCCACGGCGCGGTGGCGCGGCTGGCGCCCTGCCGTTCCCACATGTCCCCTTCCCAGACGGTGAACCTCCTACCGGGCACGTCGAGATCCAGCCGAATATAGGGATAGAGGTCCGGGCGATCGAGTACGGCCACCTTCCTATCTAGCGCCATCCAGAGCGTGAGGCGTAGACCGTGGAATGCGTCCCTTTGCCTTTCCACAACCGTGCCGTCCCCGCCGCACGCCTTCAGCCTCTGGGCAATAGCCTCGAGCGAGGGCCGGATCACGCTGCTGGCGAGTCCTTCGGCGTGGCGGATGAATTCTTGCCGCTCATCCTCAGCCTCCACCTGCTGGCGACGAAAGACCCTCCGCCGAGCTGACCAGCCATCGAGCACGTCGTCGATCTCCCCGAGTACATCGGGCGCGTCGCTTCGTGAAGAGCCATTCATGGCATCCGCGGAGCTGGGCGCCTTGCCGATGGAAGGAGCGCGAACGGACATCAGCGAACGATCGTGGTCGGCGAAACCGCGTGATGAACGCAATACTCGGACACCGATCCGAGGAGGAGGCTGGCGGCCGTCCCTCGACCATGAGATCCCACGACCAGCAGGGTCGCACCACGGCTCATCTCGACGAGCACACGTCCGGCCGACCCATATCGGATCTCGCCTTTGCTCACGAGCGCGAGATCGATCTCATGGACGTGAGCCAGAGACTCGTCCACGATGGCCGCGGCAGTGGACTGATGGTCTGACTCGAGGGGAATCATCGGCGACGCGGTCACGTAGGGAGTCGCCCCGTAGGCACTCACGACATGGAGTTCGGCACCTCGGAGCGACGCCTCCTGAGCTGCAAAGGCAAGAGCTCGCGTGGCACATTCAGAGCCGTCGACGCCGACAACGACACGGAGCTCACCGTTGTACTCCGGTGTACGCTCCCTTCTCGTCGGTGTAGACACACGCACAGCCTGCCTGGTCAGGACACGTGAGAGCTAGGGACCTAGGTCCCAGTGCGCAGGGACAGGGGTCCCGTTCTCGGGGATGACATCGTCACTCGGATTCAGGACCAGGGGCCTCGGGGACACGGATTGAGCCCTACTGCATTGCCGGCGATCCCGGCGAGGTCACGAGTGAGGACGGGACGTCCAGACTCAATGCACGGAGCCGACACCACATCCCTCTGCAAAGGTACCCATCAGGCATCCACCCTCGACGACGGTGCCCCACTGTGAAGTTCCATCGGCGCGTCTCGGAGCACTCGTGCTTGTTCCGCTACTTCACTCCGGTCGAATCTCGAAGCCGTCCCGAGCACTAAAGGGGAACACGCCAGGTGCCCCTGGTTCCACCACCCTGCACCAGCTGAAGGTCGAACGATCCGCCCAACTTCTCAGCGCGACTCCGAAGGTTCGTCAAACCCAGTCCCCTGCTGTCGGTGGGAGGAGCAAAACCCACGCCGTTGTCGACAACTTCCAGGACGACATCCTCGCCCACGGTCAAGACGACGAGTACGCGAGTCGCATGCGCGTGCTTACCGACGTTGGAGAGCATCTCCCGCAAAACGGACAACAGGTGATCGGCCGTCTGTTGCGGAATCGCATTGTCGATGGCACCTTCGAACGTAAGTTCCGGACGGACACCCACGGTAGGCGCGAGCTCGTCTGCCAAACCGACGACCGCCTGACGAAGCCCACCGGGCAGGGCGCTGTCACCGAGTTCGAAGATCGTGCTGCGGATCTCGTTGATGGTGGCGTCGAGGTCGTCCACGACCTTGTCGATCCGCTTCCGCACGAGGTCGAGTTCGGGCATGCGCGCCGCACTCTGCAGAGCCATGCCGACTGCAAACAGACGCTGTACGACCTTGTCGTGGAGGTCGCGACCGATCCGCTCTCTGTCATCGAGGACGCTCATCGTACGAACACGATCGTGCAGGCGGGTGTTGTCGATCGCGATACCCGCCGCCAGAGCAAGGGCCTCCGTGAGGGCTTCATCCTCCTCTGTAAAGTCGTTCGCACCGACCTTGTCCGTGAGGTACAGGTTGCCGAAGACCTCACCCCTGGCCCGGATCGGGACTCCGAGAAAGGACTCCATCGGGGGATGGTTTGGGGGAAACCCGTAGCTGAGTGCGTGCGTGCTGAGCTCGCGCAATCGAAGAGGCGCGGGGTCGGTGATCAGGAGCCCGAGGACGCCTTGGCCCGTCGGGCGACGACCGATGGCCCGCTCTTCCGGCTCGCTAAGGCCTGCAGTCAGGAACTGTTCGAGACCCGTCCGGGCTTCGTTCAGCACACCCAGGGCGCCGTAGCGGGCATTGACCAACATCCGCGCCTCTTCGACAAGATGGCCCAACAGGACGGGGAGCTCGATGTCGGCCTCAATCATCAGTATGGCGTCCATCAGGCGACCCAGCTTCTCCGGATCCCTGATTCGATGGTACGGCACAGCCGTGATCGTACTGAGGTTCGGTGAGGGGCGAGCGGGTTCGTGGCCGGAAAGTGAACGGGAGGGGGGCCGACGCTGGCACAATGGCGGGATGACGATTCGTGTGTTTCTCCTCGACGACCACGAGCTGGTCCGAGAAGGGATTCGGCTCCTCCTGGAGTCCGACGACGAGATAGAGGTCGTCGGCGAGGCGGGCACGGCGGCCGAGGCGATGGAGCGGATCCCCCTGGCGAAGCCCGATGTCGCCATCCTCGACGTCCGCCTTGAAGGAGGCAGCGGGATTGAGGTTTGCCGGGACGCACGGTCGAGGATGCCCGATCTGATCTGCCTGATGCTCACGAGCTTCGCCGACGATGAGGCGATCTTCGCCAGTGTGATGGCGGGAGCGGCCGGCTATGTGCTCAAGCAGATCAAGGCGCGCGATCTGATCAGCGATGTCCACCGCGTTGCTGCCGGGGAGAGCCTCATGGACCCGAGGATCGTGGCGCGGGTGGTCGAGCGGATCTCGAATCCGCCGAAAACGGACCCGGAATTTCAGGCCCTTACACCCCAGGAGCAGCGGATCCTCGACCTGATCGCCGAAGGGCAGACCAACCGACAGATCGCGGAGACCATGTTCCTGGCCGAGCACACGGTCAAGAACTACATCACTGGACTCTTGCGCAAACTCAAAATGTCGAGTCGCACCGAGGCCGCGATTTATGCCACCCGGCTCAAGGTGGCCAGGGACGCTCCTGAGGGTCCTTAGCCGTCGGGCCATGTCTCCCGGGAGGAGACGAGATCGATGCCGATGCCTATGAGCTCATCTTCGAGCCGCGAGCGCTCTTCTCTGGGCCGAGTGAACCTGCGGGTCGAACTTGCAATCCCATGCGCTTCGCAGACCTTGAGGAGCGCGCGGTCGTAGGAAAGTTCGGCCGCCAGAACGACTGCGGCGGTTTCACGGGCTGATTCGAGCATTTGCGCTCGACAGACCTGCGCGAACGCGATAAGCGCATCGCCGCTCAGCTCGTCGACCCAGTCGTTGAGGACACTGGAGAGTATGTCGGCATACATCTCAGGACACATGTCTGAGCGTTGCGGTGGGCCGTGATGCAAGGAACCCAGATTGCCTACTCACGGAAATCGAAAACCAAGCGGGCATCGACACCACCTTTTTCGATCTGCTCGAAGGAATCGTTGACGTCCTCGAGGTGGCGTGTCTCGCGGACGACGCGGGTTCGGCCTTCTGCATGCAGCTGAAATGTCTCTGCGAGATCGACCCGGGTCCCCACGATGGATCCAGTGACGGTGATGCCCTGCAATACGGTCTCGAAGATCGGAAGGTGCATCACATTGTCGGAAGGAAGAGCAACGAAGACCAGCGTGCCGCCGCGCTTGAGACTCCGGAACGCCTGCTCACAGGCCGTTGGTGACACAGCCAAGACGATGGCCTGGTCGGCACCGCCCAAGGCCTGAATGGTCTGGACCGGATCCTCGGTGATGGCGTTCACCGTGGTCTCTGCACCGAGCTCTCGAGCAAGCGCCAACTTGGAGTCGACGAGGTCGACCGCAGCTACCGAAGCACCTGCGATTTGAGCGTATTGGATTGCCAAATGGCCGAGGCCCCCGATGCCGAAGACGGCGACGAGGTCAGAGGACCGCGTCCCGGCGACCTTGACCGCCTTGTACGTGGTCACTCCCGCACAGGTCAGCGGAGCGGCGTCGAGGGGGTCGAGGCCCGCCGGGACCTTGCCCACGAAAGCAGCATCGGCCACGGCATATTCCGCGTACGCTCCGTCCGCGCTGTACCCGGAGTTCGTCTGGTTTGGGCAGAGCGTCTCGCGGCCGGATGCACAGTACTCGCACGCTCCGCAGGCGTAACCCAGCCAAGGAATCGCGACCCGGTCGCCCTCGGCCAGCCCCCGCACACCACTGCCCAGTTCGGTCACGATCCCCACTCCTTCATGCCCGGGCACAAACGGCGGAGCGGGCTTTACCGGCCAATCCCCGTGCGCCGCATGGATATCCGTGTGACACAAGCCACACGTCTCCATCTTCACGAGCACCTGTGCCTGCGAAGGCGCTGGGATAGGCCTGTCCTCAATACGCAACGGCTCGTTGAACGCCCTGACGACTGCAGCCTTCATCGCAGTACCTCCTTCGTGTACCAGACAACGGATCGTGCAAGCACCGAACACTTGCTTCGAACTCGGAACGGATCCGGGATCTTGCGACCACGCCCTTGACGGTACGGAACACGGCAAGGCGCAGGTAGAGGCAAATGGTGTGGACGCGTGGGGACCATCGTCCCTATTTCGCGAACCAGATCCTCTCCGTCTCTTGGAGATGTTGGCGGACGTGTTTGCCGTATTCGAAGCGTTCCAAGCCCATTGACCACCAACGTCCCTGCCCCTCGGGACGTTGGTCCCTAGAGGAATCGGCGTCTCTGATCTCAAGATCAATCTGACGCCGACTCGCAGGAGCGGTCGCGGCACACCCCAAAGGAGATCCGATGACCATCACGAGCGCCCGGCCGCCCGTCAAAGATTCGCCCCCTGTTGAGCCGGGACTGTCGCCTCGAAACCAGAAGAAGGCCCACGCGCTGGGCCTGACCTCGGCCACCGGCCTGGTGATCGGCAGCATCGTGGGGACCGGCGTCTTCACCATGCCGGCGGTGATCGCCGGTGCGGGGACCATGGGCATTCTTGTGCTCGGGGTCATCGCCGTGGGCGCGATGCTCCTCGCGGTCCTGTTCGGACAGCTGACCAAGCGAGTGCCCAACAGCGACGGCGGCCTCTACGCCTACTCGCGGCATGAGTTCGGCGATTTCGCCGGCTACCTGGTCGGCTGGTGCTATTGGATCCAGGCGTGGGCCGGAAACGCGGCCATCGTCTCGTCCTGGGTCTTCTACGTGGATGCCCTGTTCGGATGGACGCATCCATCGGGAATGCAGAATTTCGGAATTGCCATGGTGGGATTGTGGGTGCCGGCAATCATCAATCTCGTCGGAATCCGCCAAATGGCCTGGTTCCAGAACGTCACCGTTGTCTTGAAGTTCCTTCCCCTTCTGTTCGTGGGAATCGTCGGCTGGTTCTTCGTCGAGAACGCCCACTTCGGAGCGTTCAACGCCTCCGGCGGCAGTCTCTATTCCGGTATCGGCATCGCTGCCGGCGTGGCCCTCTTCTCCTTCATCGGCGTGGAGGCAGCGGCCATGACGGCAAAGCGGGTCAAAAATCCCAGGGTGAACGTCATGCGCGCGTCGATGATCGGTACCGCGCTGAGCGCTGTTCTCTACGTGCTGGTGACCGCCGTGGTGATGGGACTGGTCTCACATCACACGCTCATCAACACCGGCTCACCGTTCGTCAATGCCTTCCAGTCGATATTCCCCCACGAGGCGTGGGCTGGAAAGTTCATCGCCGCCATCGCTGTGATCTCGGGGATCGGCGCGCTGAACGGCTGGACCTTGATCGTGACCGAGACGTCGCGGGCCATGGCCCAGGACGACATGTTCCCGAAGCCATTCGCCTGGACGGACCGCAAGGGAACAGCGTGGTTCGGGATCCTGGTCGGCACTGCCCTCCCGTCGCTGCTGATGTTCTGGCGTTACAACACCACGTCGGGCCTGACGGTCTTCACCTACCTGGTCGACCTCACGGTCGTGACGGTTGCCATCCCGTACTTCATGTCCGCCATCGCACAGCTGACCTTCCTGGTCTCCCGACGCCGGCGCGTGAACGGCTGGGCCCTGACCCGCGACCTCGGCGTCGCCGGCGCCAGCGTCCTGTTCTCCATGTGGGTGACGTTCGCCTCGGGCTACCAGGTCGTCTACCAGGCACTCGTTGTCATTTTGGCCGGCCTGATCCTGTACGCCTTCTTGAACGCACGTCGCCAGCGTCTGGGCGAGACCGCGGAGCCGACGGAGCTCTCCGAGCAGCCCGTCGCCGAATCCGTCGCATCGGCCTGATCCCACAGGTCCGACCGTCACAAGGGAGAGAGATGACAGTGAACTTCCAAGTCGATTCAGAGGTGGGTCAACTCCACCAGGCGATCGTGCACCGGCCCGGTCTCGAGCTCTCCCGGCTGACCCCGGAGAACATCGGTGAGTTGCTCTTCGACGATGTCATGTGGGCCAAGAAGGCGCGAGAGGAGCACGATGCGTTTGCCCAGGCCCTCAGGGACAAGGGCGTCCACGTCCACTACTACGGGCAACTGCTGGGCGAGACTCTCGAGATCGCTGAGGGACGCGCCTTCGTGCTGGACCGGGTATGTACGCCGGAGAACCTGGGCCCGTCGCTCGTGGGTCCTGTCCGTGAGCTCTTCGAGGACCTCCACGGGAAACAGCTCGCTGACTACCTGGTGGGGGGTGTCCTGAAGGCGGATCTGCACCCGAGCGGAACGCACAGCCTGAAGTGGGACATGCTGCGACAAGACGACTTCGTCCTCACGCCTCTCCCGAACCATCTCTTTCAGCGCGACAACTCCTGCTGGATCTACAACGGTGTGACCATCAACCCGATGGCCAAGCCAGCGCGACAGCGAGAGACGCTTCACACCAGGGCTATCTACAAGTACCACCCTCTGTTCGACGCCAAGTTCACGACCTACTACGGCGACGACGACACGCCCCACCAACCGGCCACGATTGAAGGGGGTGACGTCCACGTCATCGGCCACCGGACCGTTCTGATCGGTATGGGCGAGCGGACGACGCCGATGGCCGTCGAGTTACTCGCAAGGTCTTTGTTCAGTCACGAACAGGCAGATCGGGTCATTGCTGTCGAGCTGCCACACAGTCATGCCTTCATGCACCTCGACACCGTGATGTCGATGGTGGACTCATCGACCTTCGTGCTCTATCCCTACTTCGACGAGAACCTCCGCAGCTGGACAGTGACACCGGGCCAGACCCAATCCACTCTGAGTGTGACGCAGAATGAAGAGCTCTGGCACACGCTGGCGGAGGCGCTCGAGGTCGATCGGGTCACCGTCCTGCGAACGGACGAAGACGTGCGAGCAGCCGAGCGCGAGCAGTGGGACGACGGAACGAACTATCTTGCCGTCGCTCCCGGCGTGGTGTTGGGCTACGAACGCAACGTCAATACCAACACGATGTTGCGTCGGAACGGGATCGAGGTCGTCACGATCGCTGGCGAGGAACTCGGTCGCGGTCGCGGCGGTCCCCGATGCATGACCTGTCCGATCGAGCGGGACTCGGCCTGACCGCTTCACCCACCCTCTCCAATCAACCGAAATCCATAGAACAGAGCCTGTGATGAACCTTGTCGGACGAAGCTTTCTGAAGGAAGTCGACTTTTCGAAGGAAGAATTCCAGTTCCTGCTCGAGCTCGCCACCACTTTGCGAGAAGAGAAGAGCGGGACGCTGTGAGCCACTGTGGCTCGCTGGCCGCAACATTGCCCTGATCTTCGAGAAGACATCGACCAGGACCCGATCGGCGTTTGAGGTGGCCGCGCATGATCAGGGTGCTCACGTCAGTTACCTCGGGCCCGGGGAGACGCAGCTCGGGAAGAAGGAGAGCGTGCGCGACACCGCCAGGGTGCTCGGACGCATGTACGACGGGATCGAGTTCCGGGGGTTCGCCCACCAAGATGTCGAGGATCTCGCGCACTACGCCGGCATTCCGGTCTGGAACGGCTTGACGGATCGTTGGCACCCTACGCAGATGCTGGCCGACATCCTCACCATGCAGGACCACACGAAGAAACCGCTTGAGGCAGATTGCGTATTGCTACATCGGTGACGCCCGGAACAACACCGCCAATTCGTTGCTGGTCACCGGCGCCTTGCTGGGCATGGACACGAGGATCTGCGGACCCCGCGCCCTGTGGCCCGCCGACGACATCGTCGCAATCGCCCGCAGCCTGGCCGTACGGAGTGGCGCTCGGCTCAAGATCACCGACGACCTCGAGGAAGCCGTGGGGGGTGCTGACTTCCTCTACACGGATGTCTGGGTCTCGATGGGCGAGCCAACGGAGACGTGGGCGGCTCGGGTTGAGGAATTGCAGCCATTCCAGATCTCTGCACGAGTCATGGCGCTTACCGGGAACCCCGAGACGAAGTTCATGCACTGCCTGCCGGCACTGCACGACCGCCATACCGAGTTGGGCGAGATGTTCTACGACAAGTTCGGGGTATCTGCGCTTGAGGTGACTGACGAAGTGTTCGAGTCTGCGGCGTCGATCGTCTTTGATCAGGCTGAAAACCGCCTCCACACCATTAAGGCGGTCATGGTTGCGACGCTGAGCGGACCGGGGGAGGCGGCTCAGTCGTGAGGATCGTCGTTGCCTTGGGTGGCAATGCACTTCTCGAGCGCGGCGAGGCGCCCGATGCCGATATTCAGGAGCATCACGTCGGGATTGCCGCCAGGGCCCTGGCTCCGCTCGTTCAGAAGCACGAGGTCGTCATCACCCACGGCAACGGTCCCCAAGTGGGCCTCTTGGCGCTCGAGAGCGGGGCAGACCCTGCACTCGCACGTCCCTACCCATTCGACTCCTTGGTCGCAGAGACTCAAGGTCTGATCGGAAGCTGGCTCCTGGAGGCGGTCGAACACGCCGCCCCGGGCCACGAAGCGGTCTGCCTGCTGACGCGGACTCAGGTCGATGCCGCAGATCCGGCCTTTTCGGCGCCGACCAAATTCGTGGGCCGGTCTTACACGGTGCGTCAGGCGAGAGAGCTCAGCCGCCGGCACGGTTGGGCGATGCGGCAAGACGGCACCAGTTGGCGTCGGGTGGTTGCGTCCCCCGAGCCAACGGCGATCATCGAGCTGGAGGAGATCCGGTCGCTGCTCGAGACCGGCCGGACGGTGATCTGCGCCGGCGGCGGTGGGGTCCCCGTGGCGAGGGACGAAGGGGGTGGCCTCCGAGGGGTGGATGCGGTCGTCGACAAGGACCTCACCACCGCCCTCCTCGCCACTCGCTTGCAGGCGGACGCCCTCTTGCTTCTGACCGATGTGACCAATGTGCAATGCGCCTACGGCACGCCGAGCGCCTGCGCCATCGGAAACACCACGGTCGAAGCGCTCCGCGGGATGGACTTCGCGGCCGGATCGATGGGTCCCAAGGTTGAGGGAGCCTGTCGTTTCGTCGAAGCCACCGGGGGCAGGGCGGCCATCGGAAAGCTCGCCGACGCCGTTCGGCTTCTCGACGGCGAGGCGGGAACCATCGTGCTCCCGAATGCGTCGGCGGCGCCGGCGCCGATGGACGCAGCCAACCAATCTCAGGAGGCCACACCATGACGACATCAGCAGCCACAGCCACCCCCACCCGACCACGTGTCGTTGTCGGGGTCGACGGCTCGGCAACATCGCTGAAAGCACTGCAATGGGCCGTGGACTATGCATCCGTTACGCAGTCGCAGATAGATGTGGTCGCCGTGTGGAAGTTGCCGACATCCCTCTCCTGGTCGGGCCCGTTCCCTTCCGATTTCAGTCCGGATACGAGTGCCGAGCAAATGCTCGACCATCTCATAGAGCGGAAGCGTGCCGACCACCCAGATCTCGCCATCACGGGCCGGGTCATGCAGGGCGATCCGGCGAACGTGTTGGAGTCGGCGTCTCGTGGAGCAGCTCTCCTCGTTGTCGCACAAAGGGGACACAGTGAACTGGTGGGGTTTCTGTTGGGCTCGGTCAGCAAGCACTGCGTCACCCACGCCCACTGCCCGGTACTCGTGTTTCGAGATGACCAGTGCAGCATGTCCCCCAGGACCACCAGCTAGTCGTCCGGCTTCTCACCCTCCACACCAGGACCAAGGTCCTTGGAGGTCAGGACCTTTGCGCCCGTTCTATTTGGGTCCGACGTCGTGACAATGAGACGTAGATCTCCTCGGAAGGAGGGGTGAGAGCGAAGGAGGACGGAGATGCAACGAAAGGTGTTCGACGTACTGGCCAGTACCGCAGGAATCTTGATGGTGCTGATGTTGGTGATCGCAGGGGTGCTCCTGACATGGGGCTACAGCTTCGCCAACTCCAACGTGCACAACCAGCTGGCTGAGCAACAAATCACGTTCCCGAGCGAGGCTGCTTTTGCCCACCCCGTGGCGGGAAGCGAGATCACTCCGTCAATGATCGGAACCGTCTCCCAATACGCCGGACAGGAGCTGACCACCGCCCAGCAGGCAGAGGTCTATGCGAACGACTTCATCGCAGTGCACCTCAATGAAATTGGTGGGGGCCTGACCTACTCCCAACTCAGTGCGAAGGCCATGGCGCTGCCCAAGGGATCTCCGGCCTATGTTGCTGAGGAAGCGAAGGTACAGACGGTCTTCCAGGGCACGACGCTCCGCGGCCTTCTTCTCGAGGCCTATGCCTTCGGAACGATCGCAACGATCGCGCTCATCGGTGCCATCACCGCATTCGTCCTCGCCATTCTGATGGCCATCCTGGTGGTGTTCGGCATCGTGCACGCACGGAGAGTCTCCGAGACAGCCGAGCTCGAGGTGCACGCCCACCACGCCAACACAGGGAGCCTTGTCACGGCCTGAACCTTCCGAGTGATCCAGTTGCCAAAGTGCCCCATCCGGTCCCGCAGGTCGGGATCGGATGGGGCGGCTTTGTGGATAGCCACAGGGGCGTCTACGTCCATCCCCCGAAGAGCGCTTGCGGCCACCTATAACCGTAGATGGACGCAAGAAAGCAGAGGCGAATTGCAATGGCAGAGCTGGCCATACGGGCCGAGGGCCTGACCAAGCGTTACGGTGATTCGGTTGCTCTCGACCACGTCGATCTCGAAGTGCAGCAGGGCCAAGTGGTCGGCTACCTCGGGCCCAACGGTGCAGGCAAGACAACAACCCTCCGTCTTCTTCTGGGGCTCAGCCAACCCACGAGCGGACGGTGTCAGATATTCGGTCTCGACTGCCAACGCCAGACCGTCGCCACGCATCGACGATTGGCCTTCGTGGGCGGTGAGGCAAGCCTCTGGCCCTCGCTCACCGGTGCCGAAACGCTGGCATTGCTCGGACGTGTGCATGGTCGGGTCGACCTCGGCTATCGGGACGAACTGATCGACCGCTTCGAGCTCGATGCGACCAAGAAGGTCCGTGCGTACTCGAAGGGGAACCGCCAAAAGGTGAACCTCATCGCCGCCCTCATGGTTCGACCCGAGCTTCTCATTTTGGACGAGCCAACGAGCGGGCTGGACCCTTTGATGGAGCAAGCCTTCCGTCACTGCATCGAAGAAGCGCGAGACCGTGGCCAGACGGTCTTCTTGTCGTCACACATCATGACCGAGGTTGAAGCCTTGTGCGACCGGGTAGGCATTCTGCGCGAAGGGAAGCTGATTGAGACAGGCACGCTGTCGGAAATGCGCCACCTCAGTGCGCTGAACGTGGAGGCGACCGTCGAGGGACCGATTCCAGATCTCTCCACCCTCCCCGGCGTGAGCTCAGTGGAGATCGAGGGTCACACAGTTCGCTGCCAGGTGAGGGGGCCGATGGAGCCGCTGCTCAAGGTCTTGACCGACATCGGCGTCACACAACTTGTGAGCAGGGAGCCCTCGCTCGAAGAGCTGTTCCTTGCGCTCTACGGAGCCGGCGGCAGTGCCCCCTGACATCCGCGCGATCCCGGTGACGTCGTCTGCGCTCCGGGTCAAGCGATCAGCCGGGGCGATCGTCGCGTTGGTGACTGCGCACAAGGCTGCTCGTTCGGGCGTCCTCTGGGGGCTGATCTTCGGCCTCGCCATCGCATCATCGGAGATCAGCTACGTCAGGATCTACACCAACGCGGTTCAGCGCAACGCGTTGGCCGCCACCTACGGTTCGAACAAGGCGATGAGCGCGCTGTTCGGCCCAGCGCCCCAGCTCCAGACCGTGGGTGGTTTCACGGCCTACAAGATCTCCATGACGCTGATGCTCCTCGGCGCGGTATGGGGTCTTCTGACCAGCACGAGGTTGCTCCGTGGCGAAGAGGACACCGGCCGCTGGGACCTGCTGCTCACCGGTGAGACCACACGGCGCCGCGCCGCTGCCCAGGCCATCGTCGGCCTCGGGGTTGGAGCCCTCACCCTGTGGTTCATCACCGCCACCATCGCCGCCTTGTCGGGACAGGACCCGACCGTACGGATCAGCGGGGGTTCCTCGCTCTACTTCGCCTTAGCCATGGTGGCAACGGCGGTCATGTTCGTGGTCGTCGGGGCCGTCACCAGCCAGTTGGCGGCCACCCGCCGCCAGGCCGCCTCCTTTGGCGCCGCCTTCCTCGGGGTGAGCTATGCCCTTCGCCTCGTCGCGGATGCCGGAGTGGGCTTCCACGGGCTGATCTGGGCCTCTCCGTTGGGCTGGGTCGAGGAGCTCCAACCACTCACCATGCCGCAGCCCTTGGCCTTCCTGCCGATCATCGGCTTCAGCACCCTTCTCGCCATCGGCGCTGTCGCCCTCGCGGGCCGGCGTGACGTCGGCAACAGCATTGTGCCCGACCAGGTGCATGCACAGACCCATCTCCGGCTGCTCTTCAGCCCGACGGGGCTTGCCATCCGAATGGAGCGGGCCAGTGTCATCGGTTGGTGGGTGTCGATCTCCTTGTCCGCTCTTCTCTTTGGCCTTATCGCCAAGTCGGCCGGTGCCACTCTCTCGGGTTCGACCGAGGAGGTCTTCTCCAAGCTGGGAGCGACGGGGACCGGCGCCCGGGCGGTGCTGGGCGCATGCTTCTTGATCCTCGCGGTCCTCGTCGGCTTCCTTGCCGCCGGCCAGATCACCGCCGCCCGCGCCGAGGAGACCGACGGCAGGCTTGACCACATCCTCAGCGGGCCGGTCTCGCGTTCGTCCTGGCTCGGAGGACGACTGCTGGTGGCCTTTGTCGTCGTACTCGTGAGCGGTGTTGCCGCAGCACTCGCTACCTGGCTTGGTGCGGCGACCGAGCACGGAGCCGTGAGCCTCACGACACTGTTGGGCGCTGGAATCAACCTCGTGCCACCGGCGATCGTCACCTTGGGTTTCGGTGTTCTCGTCTTCGGGATCCGACCGCGGCTGACATCGATCGCAGTGTACGGACTCTTGGGCTGGTCGCTCCTGATCGTCATCGTCGGAGGTATTGGCGCCATCAATCATTCGGTGTTGGACACCTCGATCTTCCACCAGATGGCTTCGGCACCCGCCGTGGCTCCGAATTGGGAGGCCAACGGCGTCATGACCGTGGTCGGATTGGCGTGTGCTTTGGTCGGGGGATTCGCGTTCAGTAGACGCGACATCCAAGGAGAGTGACGACCTCGAGCGCCTGATTGGCTGAGCGAGCTGACAGAGCCCAACGATGTTCAAATGAAGCGATCGGAAACTCATCGACTGATCACTGTGTCACCCCGGCACCGTGCGATCGATTAACCAATGATTGGTGACATGTCTGGACCCCGGCACAGAAGACGGCGGCGTCGGGGCACGTGACCGGGTCGCTGAGTACCCCCAAATTCAACTGACCTTCGTAGGACAGCGCAGCCACTGCCATGCTCTGATTTCCGACCAGGGGCAGGATGGGAAAGGCTTCGACGAGCCTGGCGCCGAGTGCATAGAGCGGTACAGGCGGACCCGGAACGTTGGTCACGATCAGGTTGAAGAAGGGTTGGTAGTGCAGGAACCCCGCCCCCTTGGCCAGAGCGTCTTGAGGGACTGGTTCGAGGAATCGCAAGAAGGAGGCGGCGGCCAGAGCTTGGTGGCGACGCTTGTCCTCGCCGACCTCGGCCGACACGGCTTTCAGCACGTCAACGGGATCCTCGAAGCCGACCGGCAGGCGCACAAAGAGCGCCGACACGCTGTTGCCAAGGTCCCGCCCCTCGGCGTTGACCTGTCCTACCGGAACAAGGACTTGGAGCTCACTGGTCTCCTTCAACTCGCCCCTACTCGTGAGAAGGGCGCGCATACCGCCTGATACCAGAGTCAAGAGAACGTCGTTGATGGTGCCATGGAACGAACGAGCGACCTCGTGCACGTCTTGCAAAGGCAGACGAACAAAATCCACGGATCGTGCACCGGTGATCGGTCCGTTCAGAGATGACCTGGGGGCCACGATGCGAGGCGTGACGATCGTGCCGAACGCTCGAGCCAGATCGGTCAGCTCCCGAGTACGTCGAATGGGGTGCATGATCGCCCCCACGTACCACTTGGCCGCCCGCACCGGAAACGCGCCCAATCGCAGGAGATCGTCGGCCGCCGCCTGCCATGCCCTCGTGGCGCCTGCCGGGTGCCATGGAGTGGGGGGCTCTTGGACCGGAGACGCCTCTGGCGACAAATCCAAGAGCACGGTCGCCAACTCAGCGGCGGCCAATCCGTCGGCCATGGAGTGATGGAGCCGCTCTATGAGCGCCACACGACCGTCGTCCAAACCTTCGACGAAAGTCAGATCCCATAAGGGGCGTGCCCGGTCCAGTGGGACCGACATCAGTTCAGCGCAGAGGTGCCGAAGTTCCTCTTCAGTAGCCCGAGGAGTCAGCTGCCACACGCGTACGTGCTCCGCGATATCGAAATCAGGATAATCGAGCCACGCAGGCGGTGCCTGACCGAGCAGTCCCGGACAGGCTCGCTGCCTTAGTTTCGGCACCAGCACCAGACGGCTGCTGATCAGTCGGCGGATGTCGGCGATGCGAAAAATGCCTTCGGCATCGTAGAGATGCCGGCCGTCGAAAATCCCCACGGACGCCATGTGCATCGGCGTCGTTCCTGACTCCGCGAGGAGGAACGAGGCGTCAAGTGCGGTAAGGGATTGTGCTCTGGTCACAATAGATTGCCGCCTTTAGCCGTCGCCGGTGCCAATGATCCGTACAGAATCCCCGGAACTGTCGCTGGAGCGCGCCGAGGAGGCGGCAAACGCCCCGCTGTCTGGTCCAGACGTGTCATCGCATCTCCTTAGCCCCAGTATGGAACCCGCAGTGGAAGGCGGCTTAGGGACCAAGGTCACGTGAGCGATGACGTTGGTCCATTCGCCCGGCTCACGCTGCCACCCTGCCGCAGCAGGAGCACAGCGTCGACCCTGTCTGGACTATGAAAGCACGAACCGGCGAGCCCCGATTCGACCGATGACTCTCTTCGATCGTGGATTGCCCGGGCTTACCTTTAGTAGGTACGACGGGGTCATTCCCACGCAGAGATCCACAGGCCACAGGGACAGAAGCGAGCGACCCAAGGCACTTCGACGTGATCCAAGTGTGCACTGAGGCCAGGAGCAGCTTGGGCGTACACTGCCCGAGACGGATCACTTGATCAGTCTGGTGTCAATTGGAGGTCACCACATGTTCGTCCACAACCTCAGGATTACGCAGTGTTAGCCAGCGCTGGAGCCACATTCGGAGGTGTCATCGGCTTCATCATCTGGATCTTGATCATGATCTGGATTTACAACATCGCAGTGCGCAAGGGTCGTCACGCCATTGGTTGGCTCATCCTCGGATTTTTCTTCTCCATCATCACGCTGATCGTTTTGCTGCTGTTGCCTTCCAAGCGCACCACGAACGCCAGCTGATCTTGCCGGCGTATTGCAATCGCCTAGGGGAGATCGGTTCGTCCTCCTCGACCTGGCTCCGATCCGCCTCGCAAATCATCTGCCCGACCATGGGACTCGGATCCTGGGGATTTGAGCCACAGCCTTAAAGGCCTTGAGAAGCGAGGAGATCGGTCACATCGCGGAGGGCGCCTGCGAGGTCAGTGGCAGTTCGGCGGTTGTAGACGGGCCCCGTCCCGTCGGAAAGGAGCCAACTCAGTTTCGCGATGCCGCTGATCTGCCCAGGTGTCGGCGCTACCAGGAGTTCGAGAAGGGCCCGGATCGCCGGTTCGTTGGCCAACAGTGTCTCCCGGTTGATCGGGGCCTTCGGGTTTCTGGGGTTGGGTGAACGACGGGCGTACGTCAGGAGATCTGACCAGCGGTGCGCCAGTGCCAGGCGCTCGTCCGGAGACACGAGGACCTGGGCACGGGCGGCCAGAAGCAGATGTGACTCGGGTGGCGAACCCTCGGCCAATTTCCGGTCAAGGGAACGGGCCGACATTCGAGAGAGGGCTCGAGACCATCTTCTGTTGACCCGGGCGGTCAAGCGAAATGGGGGCTCCTGCTCGCCGAGGAGCACCGTCGCTCTTCGACTCGACGGGCGATCGCGCTCCCGCCGAAGGCCGCTGATGGCTTCTCGGCGCCTCCGCCTCTCGCCGAGAGAAATCTGGCTGTTCGGGCCTCGAGCGATTGTGCTGAGGAATGTTCTCGTGTCCATCCTCTTCATGGTGCGGCAAGCACCTCAGCGGCGAAAGTGGCAGGATTGTCGTAGTGCGCGACGAAACTGCCAACTCCGTGTCGCCATCGAAACCGCGCCGGGCGACCAGGCGAGACGTCCACAACGTCGCCCTCGTGCTCTACGAGGGTTTCGCCGCCTTCGAGCTCGGCGTTGCCTGTGAGATCTTCGGCGACGATCGCTGGGTCGCTCCTGGCGACCCCTGGTATCGGCTGTTCATCTGCGCGGAGAAATCGACCCCGGTACCTTCCGATGGCGGCTTCCAGATACTTGCCCCCTACGGGCTGGACGCCCTGAACAAAGTCGACACGGTGATCGTCGCCCCGACGTATCGACCATTTGCCGTGTCCGAGACAGTCTTGGATGCGTTGAGACGGGCGCATGCCCGCGGTTGCCGGATGGTCTCCCTCTGCGGTGGCGCATTCGTCTTGGCAAAGGCCGGACTCCTCGCCGGACGTCGTGCGGCGACACACTGGACGGACTGCGACGAACTGGCCAGGCAACACCCAGAGTTGTCTGTTGACCCTGGAGTTCTCTTCGTCGATGACGGTGACATCCTCACCGGGGCCGGCAGCGCCGCGGGTATCGACCTGTGCCTGCACATCGTCCGACAGGACTACGGAAGCGACCTGGCGACCCAACTCGCTCGCCAGCTGGTGGTGCCGCCCCAACGCAGTGGTGGGCAGGCGCAGTACATCGATACGCCACTGCCGAGCTTGGACGAATCGGACCTTCTCGCACAGACGGTCGAGTGGATGCAGTCCCACCTCGACCAACAATTCACCATTGGCGATCTTGCCTCGCATGCCGCAATGAGCCCTCGAACATTCGCCCGTCGCTTTCAGGCCGTCACGGGATCCACGCCACATCGTTGGATGCAGTATCAACGCGTCAAGTTGGCCCAGCGGCTGCTCGAGACGAGCGACCTGTCCATAGAGGCGGTGGCGGCGGAGAGTGGCTTCTCCACTGCCGGAAACCTGCGAAAACACTTTGGCCGAATCGTCCACACCAGTCCACAGGCGTATCGCCAGGCCTTCAGGGACAGGCCTGCGGCTCCGGCAAGGCCCGGGGCTACATAGGGCCCGTCCGCCCATACCGTCGGGTGCAGTCTTCTAACCACCGAAGGCGACCGTGCCGGTTCCGCTGATGGCCCCAGCGCCCGCAATGGGCCGAGCGTTGTCGCTCTGGTTGCATGCTCCTTTGTGCTTCCCGGTCTTGTACAGCGGGCCAATCCCCACAAACTGTTCCGTGACGTTCAATGTTCCCGAAATGCCTGCGTACGCCCCTTTCCCATTGGACAGGGTGATGGGGCCTGACGCAGAGAATGCGAATGAGCAGGTGGCGAGGTCGTTGAGGGACGGTTGTCCCGAGCTGGCGCTCTGATCGAGGGCGGTGGCGTCAGCCTCGAAGGAACCCTTCTTGAGCACGATCCGCTCGTAGCTACCGTTCGGATCGACCTTGCCGTTCTTGTCGATGCTCGTTCCGATTCCAGAATCGGCGATGGCTCCGACCACGACGATCTTGCTGGTGACCCCGGTCAGATTCGCATTCGCCCAGAGCGAAACCTTGCCTCCACTCGGTGAGCTGGCACCGGCCGACGTGGGAGTCGCGAGCGCACCTGTGACGACCAGGATGCTGGCGGCTGAAATGGCACTTGCTCCAGCCGTCAATGCCATGAGTACTTTCCGCATTTTCTTTCCCTTCTCTCTTGAAATAGACGTCGATCTCAAACGGATACAGCGATTTCGCCGATGACCTTCGAGCTTCTCGATGTCGCGAGAATCGCGACGCTGACAAGAAGGAACCACACTGCGACGGCGGGGAATCCGAGCATCGGAAGGGCAAACGATGCGACGGCGAGTACGAAGCCGACATAGGCCAGCCAGCCCGGGAGCGCTTTGCTCTGCATTATGGCGAGGCTGGTGGCCCCCAGGAGCAACGCCGTCGCGCCGCCGGCGAAGCTGGTCACATCCATCGCGAAAATGTTCAGGGTCTGGAGCACGGTCGGGCCGGCGTGATGGGCGACATCGGCCATGGCAAAGCTTGCTCCTGCACTGAAGATCCCTCCGATCAGGAAGAGAATCCCTCCCGCGAATCCCAGATTGGCCAATCGTCGACCCGGCAGATCGGGAGCGACGACTTCACGCAAGTACCAAAGGAACGATCCTGCGATCAACACCGCCAGCGAGGTCAGATATGCATTGAGGTAGAGACCGGTCTGGTTTGTGTGGACGAACTTCGCCACTTGTGCCGCGCCGGTGGTCGCATCCGGCGTCTCCGGCGAGGTGAAGATCGTCACCACCAGCACGACGACTAGGGAGACCCCTCCGAGGCCCACCCAACGTCTTTGGCCACTGTTCATGCTTGCTTCTCCTTCGTAGTGTCGGGGTTGCTTCTCCGCCGACAGCGGACCATGAGCCATGAGGGCACGGCTTCCATGCGCTCGCTGTTCGCTGCTCATCTCGTTGACTCGGGCGCCTCCGTCAGTTCGGTTGGATTGCGCGCCCAGAACTCGAGACAGGCTTCGGTATCCAGATCGACCGTCCACAATCGGTCGCCCTTGTCGTCGGCGCCGATGCGGGTCACGTAGACGGCCATGTTTTCGAAGGTGTCGCCGGTCGGAGTGGAACCGCTCTCCTCGATCAGACTGATGACGACCCGGTCGTCTGCATAAATGCAGCGTCCGTGCTGATGAAACGTTCCGTTGAAAAATGCGGCGAACTCGAGCAGGAGACCGGCGAACGCATCTCGGCCTTCAGCGCGTCGCCAGGGTCCGGCGCCAGGGCCATTCTCCACGATGATGTTCTCAGCAAAGGACTCGAACGCCGGGCCATAGTCGCCTTCTTCGGCCGCATCCAAGAGTCCTTGAACTGCAGCACGATCCAATTTCGTCATTCGCGTACCTCTCTCCGATGGAATCTCGGCTGACGACACTCTCGATAGTACGAATCGCAACTCGAGGGAGGCTCAGTGGTCGCTACTGAATTTCCAACCGACTTCATGGAGTGCGGTCCTCGCGACCGAAGGCACCATCGGTTGGCGAAAGTGCAATGACTCTCTGCCTGAACGACGGGACCGCACAGCAACAGGTTCACGCGATCTCACCCGTTCGGGTGACATCCTTCGCCTCCGCTTCGGGCCCGACGGGCCGAACGGCGGTCCGGCAGCAAGCTCTTGTCGTCCGATCTCGATGAGGTTTGACAAGCTTGCCGGACCGATAACATTGCAGTCGCCGATGAGGTCGTCGTCGGCTCCCAGTTCCTGCAAACGAAAATCGATCCGATAGACCCTTGGGAGGGCGCTGAGATCGAGACCCGGCTCCATCACCGCATTGTGCCGGAGCACTGCCCAGAAGTTCTCAGTACGGACTACTGAATTCTGCGTTCAGATCGCCCAAAAGACGGACCAAGGACGGGTGGCCATGGTCGAGCAGGGCAACGACGCTCGATCCGACGCCATCGCGAACCAGGATCGATCTGGGGTCCTCCACAATCAACTGAGCGAACTACCGACGCCAGGGGCATCTTGAGAGATCACCCGTGAACGGAAGGCCAACGAACGCCGTTTCGCGCGAAGTCGCGGTGTATCCTGGGCAAACTGCCCCCGAACCGTCCAATCCAGTCTTCTGAGCGAACTCGTGCACTGTTCCGATCAAGGATGAGGTGCCGAACCGGACAAGAGCGCGTAAATCTGGATCATTGGTGCAGTGTTGTTGAGGAATGAAGTGCCACCGGAGAAGAGTCCGGTAGCCGGATCACGCCGTTCCATCCACATCCGATTCCCATACTCGTCCGCGATGGCCCTATAGGCCGGGTCAGGTTCGATTTCGTCAAGAACGAACAAGTTCCTGAAGAACACGGCATTGAATGCTGCGTCCTGAGCCATCAGACGCTCCACCGAGAAGTGCTTCAAGGCTGCCTCCGCTGTCAGCTCTGCCCGAGTCAAATAGTCGGCTTCGTTGGTTGCTCGGTAGAGCAGTACCCCCGCTCCGATCATCGTGCCCTGGTTGTAACTCCAGATGTCTGGTAGCACGGCGCCGTCAGGGGCGATCTGGTCGAAATAGAGACCGCCACTGCCCTCAAGGGCCTCATGCACCCACGCGTAGATCCGCCTCGCCCAGTCGAGTTTCGTTTCGTCATGGTCCCGCATGCCTACGAGAGCCGCCAATTCAGCAACGGGTGCATTCGAACAGGCATTACGAGACCGGTTCGAGACTGGCATTTTCCAGCGGATCCCACCGGGATGACTCCAAGTTGCTTCGGTCGACCACCCAGTGAGCACGAAGTCAAGCACTTTGCAACTCAAATCAGCTGCGACAACATTCCTTGTAAGGACGTGGTGTTGAGAGAGCACGAGCCCGAGCCAGGTGTTGTCGTCGTAGAAGACGTCACCGCCCGGACCGTGCGGGAACGGGGGGAGGGATTCGAATCCGATCGGGCCGGTGCCGACCGAAGCCGATCGACCACGGTGATATGCATGGAGTCCCTGCATGAATCCTCGCAGCGATGAATCAAGGTTGTGCGATTTTGCCAGTGCCGCCAATGAGCAGACGGCGGACCAGGCATTGGTGTAGGACCAGAGTGCTTCGTTGTTCCGCAACAGCCCCAATCTTCGGCGGCCCCACAAGTGGGTACGCTGGTTGAAGAGACCGGGGACCATGAGAGCCTCAAGACTGGCGACCGCCCGCTGAGTATTCGACTCGTCAGTCATCAGGTTCTCTCCACGGTGTCTTCCCTAAGCGACGATGACCTGCCCTACTCGTTTCGAACCTCGTGACGAGGTTAGAACTCCATCGCAGTCCGTTCCTGAGTTTTCTGGCCGCTCAGAGCTAGCGAAACACCCTTCCCACGGGTTCGAGGACTCTTGGCTCAATCTCCCAGGAGTCCCAGCTCTCCGAAAGGCGGGTATCAGGCGATGATCTCGCGATTCCCGTCGAGACCCATCGGTCCGGAACCGAGGTGGCACCGACGGACCATCGCATTGCGATCACGGTACGGCAATCAGACCCTGAGCCGCGGAACCCCATTCGATTGACCCAAGGACGATACCTGAGCCCTTCAGTTGGGGAGCCTCAGTACGACACGTGCGGGTCTGGCATGCGGATGATCTGCCGGGCCTCGGAATGATTGGTCCGCTGATCGAAGGCATGCCGGTTAGAACCCCTGTGCGATTGGGCATGAACTCGTTGTGGCCGAAAACACCTACACCATCAGCGAAATCGTCGGTTCGTCTAAGACTGGGATTGATGATGCTATCCGTGGAGCCATCGAGAGAGCGTCTGGTTCGGCGCACAACCTCGATTGGTTCGAAGTCACCGGCATCCGTGGACACATCGAAGACCAACGGCTCTGCCACTTTCAGGTGACGCTGAAGATTGGCCTCCGTCTGGACGAGCCGGAATGACCTCACGGATCCGTCAATAGTCGAAGCCCTGTTGCCAACGCGGCGCGGACGAGCACTTCGCCCGGCACCATGCTCGTTCCCCGAGCACCAAAACAGGTGGTCTTCCGCCTCTCGGGTTGCTGTTTGAAACGCGGTATTCCTACCCATACCCGGGACCGTAGCGGTCTGGAGGGGTCGCGAGAGAATGCGAACGTCACCCTCGCAGAGCTGGCAGAAGCACGTCGTCTGCCCATCGGAAAAACGGCTGTTGGTCTTTTCCACCGATCTGCACAAGGGCCACGTCGGTGAAGCCGGCTTCCGTAAAGCTCTGAACGGCTCGAACCACCTCGTCCACGTCACTGCCGCAAGGAATGTTCTTGGCCACGTCTTCCGGGCGCACATGGCTCGAAGCCGCCGCGAACGCATCGGTCCCAGGAAGTTCGGCGTTCACCTTCCAGCCACCGTCGAACCATCGAAACAGGCGGTGGGCTCGCTCGATGGCGCGATCTCGATCCTCGTCGTAGCAGAGGGGAAGCTGGCCAACGATCCGTTTGCCAGCGCCCCCTTCCTCAGTGAATTGACGGACGAGGCCGGCATCTGGTTCCACGGCGATGAGTGCGTCTCCCAGCAGGGCCGCCAACCGGCACGACTGTGATCCAGAGGCCGCAATGGCAAGAGGAGGGGGCGAGCCTGGAGCATCCCAAAGCTTGGCGGAATCCACCTCGAAATATTCCCCTCGATACGAGACGTAGTCCCCCTCCAACAGCGCACGGATAATTTCCACTGCCTCCACCAACATGGCGTGCCGCACGTTGGCCGGAGGCCAACCTCCTCCGGTGACGTGCTCATTGAGGTTCTCACCTGCACCCAGGCCGAGCGTGAAGCGGCCGTCCGAGAGGAGGGACACCGTGGCTGCCTTTTGCGCGACGATGGCCGGGTGATAGCGCTTGATCGGACACGTGACATACGTCATGAGGTCGATTGATTGGGTCGCTTGACAGACTGCGCCAAGGACAGACCAGGCATAGGGGGAATGTCCCATGGCATCGAGCCAAGGGAAGTAGTGATCCGAGATAACGGCAAAGTCGAACCCGATCGACTCGGCGTCAGCAACGTCAGACACCAGACTCTTTGGGTCAGATTGCTCGCACATCATGGTGTACCCGAGACGAGGCATGCGTTCGCAGTTACCAGCTCCCGTCACCATGAAACATGGCAGCCTGATGGTCATCCTGTTCGGTTCTCAAGAGTGAGCCGCACGGGTCTCGATCTCAGCTCGGAGACGTCGGCTCGACACCCGACGCTCGGCACGCAGCTGGCGGAGTTGAAGAAGCTGCGGGCGGTTATGTCCGGACTGGGTCAAGCGTGAGCAGCGTCGTCCTCGTCAGCGCTGTGGAATTCAGTATCCACTACTGAGAAGGCCACCACTTGCCGCTCGTACCATCGAACTCATGACGATTGAGAGCATCGAGATCATTAGGCACATTTACGAGGCATTTGCTGAGCAGGATCTTGAGAGATTGTTGACTCTGGTCCATACCGATTGCGTGGTCACTCAGGACACATCACTCCCCTGGGGTGGCCGCTACGTCGGTCACGACGGCGTGACCACATTCGCACTCGCTCTCATCGGAGCTACCGATTCAGCCGTCATCGCCGAGTCGCTGTTCGAAGCTGATGGTCGAGTGATTGAGTATGGCCGATCCAAGGGTACGGTTCGAGCAAATGGCAATGCCTTCGACATCCCCGAAGTGCATATTTGGACAGTGAAGGACGGAAAGGTCGTCGCCGCCCACTTTGCCATTGATACGCCGGCGATGCTGGCGGCGTTGGGATGAGCGCTCCTAAGAGATGAGCGCGGCTACCGGAGAGGCGCGCAATTTCTGGCTCCACCCTAGGCTCAGTCTGGCACCGAGGCAGCCCTCGAAGCATTGCGGCCATTTACGACACCCTTGGGAATCGTACTAAAGAGCGCCTACTGGCTCGTCACCGCGCGGAAGAGGTAGAGGGGGACCTGGCTCAGTGAGGATTGCTCCGGATCTCCCTGGCGGGAGACGGGCTCAGTGAACTCTTCGCCCCAGCCGTAGGAGTTTCAGGTTCGTTGTCCAAGCTGCTGCTCCAACAAACGCGAGTGAGGCAGCATTTGGGTCCACGATCCACCGCCAGAGAAAACGAGCGGTGTGGTGAGTTCCCCCGAATCCGGCACGCCCACGACGGCACGCGAGAGCTGTCAAAGGGAACCACCTAAGCGAGAGAATCGGCGAGTACGGAGTGCAGCTCATCCCTGGCGGTCAGTCCGAGCTTGGCGAACGCCGCGTAGAGGTGGCTTTCAACCGTCCTCACCGAAAGTGAGAGTGCGTTGGCGATCTCTGCATTGCTCGCTCCCTGCGCTGCCAGGAGAGCGACCTCGCGCTGTCGGCGGCTGAGGGGCTCGACCTGATCGGGTAGAGAGACTGGTCGTAGCTTGGCTCCCTCGCACAGAGCCGACATCTCGTGAGATTTCTTGGCGGCCTTGGTGGATCGACCCTGCAGCCCTTCGCGTCGATACGCCGCGGACGCTTCGGCCCAGAGTTCTGACGCCGTGAGAGAGTGGTTCACCTGAGCGAAGGACGAGGCAGCCAGCTCGAAGTCCTTTCCACGTCGCGAGATGACTGCCTGGGCGTGGAGGCCGATGGCCCTTCCCAATAGTCCCTCAACAAGGGTCGAGACTTCCTGCGCTCGGGTCGCGCTGGCCGATTCCCCCAGGCGCAGCAGATCCGCGAGGATGATCAGCTCGAAGGTGCGCTGGCCCCGCTCCAGTGCCATATCCGCGGCCGCCCACAGTTGTTCGATCGCCTCAGTCAGGCGTCCCGCTTGTGCATCGACCCAGGCCAACGCCCGTCGCTCGTCGACGAAGACGCTCAGACGGTTATTGCTGTGAAGGGACAGTGCTTCATTCCTCGCCTCCTCGGAAGCAGCCGAATTTCCGAGCAGCGCCTCTGCTTCAGCGAGCAAGGCGAGGCACCACGACCCGTAACCGGGATCGGTTCTCATAGCGAGCGCAGCTTCCTTCAAGGTCCGGGCCGCGCTGGCAGCTCTCCCCTCAAAGAGAAAGAACCGGGCCCGATAGCCATTGGCGAGTGCTCGTTTTTCGGGGAGCTGTACCGACAGCGAGAGGGCAAAATCGAGGAGCTCGGCTGCCTCGGAGACCCGGCCGGAAAAGGCCAGGGCAGTACAGCGGCTACTGACGGCCCAGCTCGGGGCGCGGGGAAGCTCGTCGCGCACCCGCAAAGCGCACTCCAGGCCGGCTTCGGTAAGCGAGAGTGCATCTTCGGACCTGCCGATCATGACGAGGCTTGACGCAACTGACGTCAAGGACCGGACGAAGATGCGATCATCATCAACGACTTGCATGGCACTCATGCCCAACTCGATCGCTTCGGCGTAGTGACAAAAGAAGGCATGAAGGTGAGCCCGATGGCATTGAATCAAAAGCCGCGTGGTGCGGCTGACTGCTGCGTTCTCGATCTCAATCATGAGTGCCTGGGCGTCGTCGACTCGTCCCAATCCATGGCCCAGGGCGAGCGACACACCGTCGGCCAAACGTTCCCGAGCATTGTCGTGGGGCTCGTGCCCGACGAGGGGCGTCAGGAGTTCGACGGCTTCTTCAAAGCGACGCTGGTGCAGGAGCGACCATGCGAGCTCGAGCTGCGCAAAGAATGTTCTTTGCTGTTCGAAAGAGTCCCGAGCGAGCTTTTCGGCCAGCTCGTGGTCCGACAACTGATTGGCCACTTGAGCCGCCTCGGCGAGGACGACGGGATCCACCTTTACGCCTGACCCTTGCCAGAGCACCGCCAACTTGAGAAGCTCCGCTGGCGTGCGCTCCAGTTCCCCGCGCATGACCTGCACCAGCTGTCCATTGGTTCGTCGACGGAGGAGCGGTGGCATTTCGGCCCGGAGGACCTCTCCGAACAGCGGATGACTGAATCGTACGCTTGGGACATCCTCGTCTCCGACGGTAATCACTCCGCGCCGCTCGAGCTCTACGAGAACCCCATCAGCTGTCACCCGCTCCGCGGTGCTGAGACCAAGTGGTTCACCAACGGAGAGCAACTCCAAAAAGCGTCGTCCGGGTTCGCTGAGCCCATCGAGGCGGCCCGCAATTGCCTCTTGGATCCGTGGCGCCGGGCCGACGCCACCTGGCCATCTCCATACGCCATGAATCTGGCGAAGTTCGCCTGCATCGAGCAGGTCGGCGATCAGCTCTCGGGCAAAGAGGACGTTGCCCTGGGTCGCCTCCCACATTCGCTCGGCGGAAACGCTCTCGACAATGCCGTCGAGGGCCCGCTCCAGCATTTCGTCGAACTCGGCTCTCGACAACGCCTGGAGCTCAAGCCTCGGAATAGCGCCGTGCCGGGTGAGTCTTTTCAACGCATCAGGGACGGGCGACCCACTGCGCAGGGTCAAAAACACGGTCGCCAGACCCCTGATGGCGATGTAGTCGATGAAACCCGCCGAGAGCCCGTCGAGCAGATGCACGTCGTCGACTGCCAGGATGATCGCTCGACCTTCGGCCCGGTTTTGCAGATCCTGGCCGAGGACGGCCAGCAGGTCCGACTGATCGACCTTACGCAGGTTGCTGGGAAGAAGCTGAGCCAACGCACCGAAGGGAAGAGAGCGCAGCGATTCCGACGCGGTAACCCACTCCAGATGGTGGTCAGACGTGCTGAGAGCCTCGTGAATCAACCGCGTCTTTCCGACTCCAGCCTGCCCCGCGACCAGGACACCGGCTCGGTCTGGGTCGGCGATGGCATCGGCTATGAAACGCAACTCTTGGGCTCGCCCAACCATTGGCCACCGGTCCATGGACACTAGTGTCGCGGATCTGAGGGCGGAATTCAGTACCTGATACTGAAGGTCCACTTACTTCGCTCAGGCACCCTGGAGCGATGGAGCCTCCGGACCTTGATGAGCTACCCAGGGCATATCGGATCGGACTCCGATTGCAGGAGTTGGGCGCCGACGAGGAGCTCATCGGAGAGTGTCTCGGCATCGACCCCGCGGGCGTGTCCACCCTCATCGAGATCGGTCGACAAAAGCTGGCAGCGCGCCAGCGATCCGGACGGCGGTTCGGCTTCGCCGAATCGGATCCGGTCTTGCGGCCTCCAGAGGGTGATCCCCGATGACTCACTCGCCCGCGAGTTCCTATTTCTGATGGTGCCGTGAGCGTCCAGCTGACTTGCTGAGCACGGTGCTTAGGTTTGCGACCTGGTTATGGCCGATGACCATACGACAGCTTTGTGCCGAATCTCAGGACCCGCTTAACGCTCTCTGCAAGGAGTCCGGGGGCGGATGGGCATGTCGTCAACGTCGTGGACAACCCTTTGGGTTGTACACGAGAATTCCGAGGTCCTCGGGCGTCGAGATCTGGAAAAGTCTCTCGCTCTGACGCGTCTTTTGATGCACCAATGACCGCGTTCATCAGCGGGGCTGGATCACCACGCAACATCGCCCGTTGCAGGTACCCGCGCGCGACAAGGCCGGTTGCTTCGGCTCCTTTCAGCACACCCTTGAGCCAGCGAAGGTTTACTTGGCAAACCCGGTCACCCGACTCCTCAACCAGTGCTGCGAACGGGCAGTTCGTGGTGGTCAAACGGCCGGCCTCAAGACGGGGTTCGTAACCCAAGCCAGCGAGAAGGTCACCGATGCGCGTCATGTCGTCGCATAGGTCGTCGTCGTCGAAAGGCGCAACGCTGACGCCGATGCCGCGACCGAAGTTACTCGCGGCCTTCCGGACCGCCTTGGAGATGGGAGTCGAGTTCGCTTCGGCATCAGCGACCGCCCGCGCTAAGACGGCGGCGATGATCTCGTAGCGCCGCTCGGGCACGCTGAAGAGATGCTCGGCGCGCAACGCCCGGTATTGCTTGGCGGGACGACCGGCGCCCGGTCCGCTTCGCCCCGGGGGGCGGCGGTACTCAGCGATCAAGACGCCCGCTTCGACCAATTGGTCGAGATGGAAGGCCGCTGCGGCCAGCGTCAGCCCGAGAGCGTTTGCCGCCTCTTCCCGGCACACGCTGTGCCTTGTCGATGCCACCAACAGGAACAACCGGCGTCGCTGGGGGTCGGCCAGAGCAGCGAAAGGTGTTAACGCTGTCTTGGACTGCTGGGCCACATCAAAGAATCTAAAACAAAGCGCGACCCACATAGAGAGTGGTTGCCGGCCAACGACACGGATCCAGTCGAGGTGTCCACGCTTGGTTCAGGAGAACGATTTGCTTAGGAGAGGCACCGATTGCGCGAGGCGGGCGTGGCGCGGCGGTTGACGCTTACTGCTTCTTGTTCCGCCTGAGCCAAACCAGGCCTGTTCACATGGCCGTGCCGTGACTTTGAGGCAAATGAGGTCTGAAGGTCACGGTTTCGCGAGGTGCGGCGGCGGATATCGCCTCGTGTGGAACGAGCTTCAAAGCGAACGTTCAATTCTTCAGCGCACCGCAGACAGGGGACCATGGCGCTAGCTCCGGGGGACTTTCAGCCAGTCAAGAAGGTGACGTTCGGTGGGACGCGCCTCGTCTTTTGGCTGGCGATTTTCCTTGTCTCCGCAGTGGCGGCTTTGGCGGTCCTCTTGGCGTTGGGATCGCATCGAGTTGGGGCCCTTGGCGTGAGCACATCGCCGTCCGCCATCTCGTCGGACGTCACTGGAGCGGCGAGCGCGATCAGCGGGTCCGGCGCAACAACGACTCCTCCGAAGCCGGCCACGCCATCCACCGCGACGGCGACCGTGCCGGCTACCCAGCTTTCGTCAAGCCCGGCGCCCACGACCAAGACGCTGCCTTCATCAGTCGTGAGTATTTCGTCGACTACCGCCCCTGTCACACACACGTTGGCTACCACCCCAACGCTCTCCCCCCATCCGACTCGAGTAGGGCGAATAGCTCCTCGGTCGGAGTCGCGGCCGTTCCGGCCGCCCACGTGCTCGTAACGCCCGCGACGCCTGCCTCCAAGGCAAGCTCCGCGACCGCCCCGGTCACCCAGACCCTCGGCACCGCGACCGCCCCGGTCACCCAGACCCTCGGCACCGTGACCCAGACCCTCGGCACCGCGACCGCCCCGGTCACCCAGACCCTCGGCACCGCGACCGCCCCGGTCACTCAGCACCCTCGGCACCGTGACCCAGACCCTCGGCACCGCGACCGCCCCGGTCACCCAGACCCTCGGCACCGTGAGCGCCCCGGTCACTCAGACCCTCGGCACCGTGACCCAGACCCTCGGCACCGTGACCGCCCCGGTCACTCAGACCATCGGTATTGCTAACGCCACCGCCCCTGCGGTCTCAAGCGTTGGCGCGGCCTCGGCGCCGCCCGTCACTGCCAGTCCTTCACCGACCCGGACGGCAGGCCTTCCCGTCGGCACAGTTGAGCCCTCCCCTTCGGCGGCACCGCCCCCGGACTCGAGTGTGGCGACCGAGCCGGATGCCCCGACCTCCACCCCGCAGCCGGCTGGCGCGTCCCTGGCGCAGACGATCGACGCCTCGGCCCGACGGGCGCCTGGGCTCTTTGAGACGCCGAAGAGCCACCACTTCGCTGCGCTGGCCATTCCAGCTGCCGCCATGACTCCCGCCACCCCGCTGCCCTCTGGACCCGCGCCGCTGTCCCCAAACCCACTCTTGTGGCTCTTCGGTTCCGGACACAGCATCGGGGAGTCATCCCTTGCCCCCTCCATCGGCGGGCACGGAACACTCTTCGGCGATCTCGCTAAGCCTGCACTGTGGTCCTCGACCAGTCGACGCTTTTGCCCGGGGACTGATCCCGAGCCTGGTGCGGTTTATTTCACCATCACTGATCGCCCCGGTTAGTTCAAGGCTGCCGTTTCGAACCCGGTCCTCGCGAGCGAATGCCTGCTCGCCTCGGACTGTCACAACCAAATCGAAATCGACAACCTTGAAGGAGTAGAAATTCAGTGAATAGAAGCATTCGAACGGCCGCGATCGGCCTGTTCGGTGGTGCGATGGCGCTTGCCGTCGCCACGGGAACAGCGTCGGCCTCACAAGGCCCGAAGCAGGGTCACCCAGGTGACCAGCAGTCAACCCAGCTCAACGGCATCGGCCAGGCAGCCGGCGCTGCTGCGCAGAGCAAGCAAGTCCTGCCGACCAACTTCAACTTGGCCCCGTCGCTCTTGAGCGTTGGGTCCAACGACGGTTGGGTCACCCAGGGCAATGGCTCAAGCGCGAACGCCAATGCGTGGAATGGCAATAAGTCACTCCAGGGCAACGGCGCCGTGCAGCAGAGCCAGGGTCCACTGAGTCCCCAGGGGTTCGGCCCCACGGGTCCGCAGGGGAGCCCCGGACCGCAGGGTTCGGAGCAAAGCTCGACGCAGGGCAACGGCATTGGCCAGGTGGCCGGCGCCGTGGCGCAGAGCAAGCAGATCCTGCCGACCAATGTCAACGTGGCACCGTCGCTTCTGAGCGTCGGATCTAACGATGGCTGGGTCAAGCAGGGGAACGCCTCGAGCGCCAACGCCAACGCCGGGAACGACAACAAGTCGGTCCAGGGCAACGGTGCGGTTCAGCAGAGCCAGGGCAACCCGGGACCCCAGGGCGCAAAGCCCGACGGGTTCGACGGGAAGTCCGGGCCCCAGGGTCCTCCGCAAGGTGGCCCCGGGCCGCAGGGTTCTGAGCAGAGCTCGACGCAGGGTAACGGCATCGGCCAGGTGGCCGGCGCCGCTGCGAAGAGCACTCAGGTTGCACCAGCCAACGTCAACGTCGCCCCGTCGATCCTCAGCGTCGACTCGGGCAACGGGTCGGTGAGCCAGGGCAACGCCTCGAGCGCCAACGCCAACGCCGGGAACGACAACAGGTCGGTCCAGGGCAACGGCGCGGTCCAGCAGAGCCAGGGCAACCCCGCACCCCAGGGTCCTCAGGGACCGCCGTGCCCCCAGGGCAATGAACCCCAGGGCAACAGCCCAGAGGTCCAGAGCCCGCAGGGCCAAGGACCCCAGGGAAACTCTGGGCCTGAGGCATCCCAGAGCTCGGAGCAGGGCAACGGCATCGGCCAGGTGGCCGGCGCCGCTGCGAAGAGCACTCAGGTAGCACCAGCCAACGTCAACGTCGCCCCGTCGATCCTCAGCGTCGACTCAGGCAACGGCGGCGTCGCGCAGGGCAATGGCTCGAGCGCGAACGCTAACGCCGGGAACTCCAACGCCTCTGCCCAGGGCAACCTGCTTGGCCAGAGCGCCGGTGGGCCGTCAGGCCTCATTGACTGAGGCGAGTAGAGAAACAGCGGTCTGAACCGATCCGTCTCCGTAATGGCCCGGGCATTCGCCCATTACGGAGGCGGTGACGTCAGCCAGACTTGAGCGAGCGCGGGTGCCGTGACGAAGTCGCGGCACCCGCTCGCTCCGCCGGATTCTTAAAGATCAGACAGTTCGTAGCAACACGAAGGAAGGTCCGACGGACCCACCGGGCAGCTGTTGCCGACGACGAAGCTATTGGGACCTTCGGCCAGGGTTCTCGGGGCAATCAGTGGCCTCTCGAAATGCGTGAGAGGGCTACTAGGCCGAGCGTCCGGAAGCCTCGACAACCTCAGATTGTCTTACTCACCGAACGTGACTGGATATGTGTCCTAAGTGTGCCAGTCGATCAGTATCGTTGAATGATGAACCAAAGCGTGGTTGCTCGGTTGACGCTCGATGTGATCGAACCCGCCGATGTGATGCTTCAGATCGCTGTGGCCCACCCGACAGCGGGAGGCAGAATCGCTGAGCATAACGACGGAAAGTGCTGACCTCGAAGTAGCGGAGGTGGTGATTCCTGGCTCAGGAAGAGTCCACCGCTTCCAAGCCGACAAGGGCCAGGTCGACGTCGTGTACAACGCCACCGTTTCCGGCAGCGACCCTTCAGCCTGCGTGAGCGCCGCCGATGAGATCTGCTATGTGCGCCCGAGCCGGTACGCCGAATCGGATCGGCTGACAGCCGTTGCCCAGGCTCGAATTCGCCGGCATCCTCCAACCCGCAGAGCTGTTGCCGGCGATCTCGTCATGGGTTGGCACCCAGCTCTCTTATGTGCCCGGGAGCAGCCGTCCGACCGACGGAGCCGTCCAAACACTCCTGCAGCGTCAAGGTGTCTGCCGGGACTACGCCCACCTGGTGATCGCACTCTTGCGGGCGCTCGACGTCCCTGCCCGCTTGACCTCGGTCTATGCACCTGGCCTGGACCCAATGGATTTTCACGCGGTGGCCGAGGCCGCCATTGGAGGCGTGTGGTACGTCGTCGACGCCACGCTTCTGGCGCCCCGAAGGAGTCTGGTGAGGATCTGCACCGGACGAGATGCAGCAGACACAGCCTTCCTGTCCAGCTATCGCGGGAATGTCGAATTGCTCGACCTTGAAGTCTGGGCCGTCGTCAACGGCGACCTTCCGGACGACAACGTTGGAGAGCTGGTCACCCTCGGCTGAATCACAAGCTTCCGTGTGGTTCACGTCGATGTCTGGAGTATCGGCTACCCAGAACCTCGCGCAGTATCGGCTCGTTGTCCGAAGTCAGGCCTTCACGGCGAACAGTTTCCAGGACCCGGGCACCCCTTTGAGCGCGTGCTCACCACGGTCGGCGAACTCAATATCCGAGCCAACAACGAGGTCCTTGACCGTGCCAGAAACCAGGACTTCTTCGGGAGTGGCGAGTGCGCCCACCCGTGCGGCGATATGCATGGCGAGGCCGCCGAGGTCTTCACCTCGGACCTCGCACTCACCCGTGTGCATCCCCATACGAAGGCCAATGTCCAGCCGACCGGTGGCTTCCCCAATGGCCAGAGCACAGCGGATGGCCCGGGCCGGGCCGTCGAACGAGATCACGAAGCCGTCCCCGGTGGTGTTGATTTCTCGCCCCCGGAAGCGCCGGAGTTGCTCGCGCACGGTTCGGTCGTGGGCGTCAAGGAGCGATCGCCACTGATGGTCGCCCAGCGACGCTGCTCGCGCCGTGGAGCCCACAATGTCGGTAAAGAGCACGGTAGTGAGGATCCGCTCGATCTCGACCTCGGGCCGTTCTCCGGTCAGGAACTCGGCGATATTGAGCAAAGGGGCGGCGTCCATTGATGTGTTTCCACCTGGAAGCTCGGTGAAGGTCGCTCCCTCAATATGATCGGCGAGATACCTTCCCTGTTCCACCGACAGAAACGGTGATTCGTTGACCTGGAGCACAAGGGTCGGAGTCTGGATGAGCGGCAGTGCATGGCGTACGTCGACGCTGCGCAGGATGTAGTTGTACTGGGCAGCCGCAGTCCGAGGTGTGGCCGACGAACGACTGACCTTCGAAACGATGCGGACCCATTCTGCGTTGTCAGCTCTTCCCAGATCGAAGAGACGAGTCAATTCCGGAGCGCCATAGCCATTCGCAAACGTCTCGACCACGGCGTCCACGAAGTCGGGTGACGCTCCAATCGGATAGTCGTCGGCCTCGAGGTACCGAGCGGTCGTGTTGACGAGAATCAGGGCGCTCACCACCTCTGGGTGGCTCGCCGCAAAGAGGATTGCGATCGGCCCGGCATCCAACGTGGCCAAAATGGCGGTCCGTTTCGATCCCGCCGCGGCGAGCACGGCTTCGATATCCTCGGACCACTCCTCCCAAGTTGGCATGGCGGAGAGCGGGACGCCGTCTGAAGCTCCCGTGCCGCGGCGGTCGAAGAAGATCAGCCTGCTGAACCTCGCCAGACCGTGGAGATATTCAGCCAGCCCCGGTACATCCCAACAATGTTCGATGTGACTCCCGAGGCCGTAGCAGAAGAGAAGATCGAGGGGGCCGTCTCCTACGACTTGATAGGCGACAGCCGCGTCACCCACATCGACATACCGGGTCTCGGGAAGATCCATGACTGGCGAATGAGGAGCTAATCGTTCTGATTGCAGGCGCACACGCCGGAAAGCACCGGCTTGACTCATCCCATGTGCAGGGTCAGGACAGCGTCGCTGTTATTGCTGCTCCCGATGGTGGCACTCGAATATGTCCCTGAGTAGCCCGCGTAGATTCCGGTTCCGCCGTCGATGACGAGGGTGCCCGAGTTCGCCAGGTTGACGGTGAGGTTGTCCGCAGTAAATTAGGGAGCCGCCCGTGGTGGCGAATTCGGTGAAGCAGTCGGCGGTGGCAGGAGCGGACACGACGTTGCAGTAGAGATGGTCGGTCGCCGACCAATGCTTGGCGTGGTGCGAGTGGTTGCCTACGTAGTCGACGTCGTCCTCCCTCACGTGCCCGCCAACGGGCGGGTAGCCCTCAATAACCTGACCGGACGTGTTGTAGAAGGTCAGTTTCGTCTCTTTTTGGAAGTAGTGCAGAGTTGTCGGGGAATTCGAGGCATCGGCGGCTCCGCTGCTCAGTGCGAGCGCACCGAGCACCATCGTGCTGGCAGCGCAGCCGGACAACAACACTCTCCGCACCGGGCGGACCGCCACGCCAGCGATCCCTGGCGCAAGAATGCCCAGCATCCCGGTTGTACGAGTGACGAGAAATTTGCGCATCTTCATCCTTTCGCGAACTTTCCAAGGGATCAGGTCGTGGTTCTCTGCTTTCTCGACGTAACAAGGACCACAACGCTGGTGAGAAGAAGCCAGAGGCCAACAATGGGCAGTCCGAGCATCGGGATGGCGAACGACGCGATGGCGAACACGAGTCCGAGGTAGGCGAGCCAGCTCGGCAGTGCCCTGCTCCGCAATATTGCGAGGCTGGTGGCGCCCAGTAACAACGCTGTCGCGCCGCCGGCGATGTCTGCCACGTCTTGGGAGAAGATGTTCAGCGTCTGCAATACGCTCGGTCCGGCGTGATTGGCGACATCGGCCATGGCGAACGACGCACCGGCGCTGAAAAGGCCACCGACAAGGAAGAGGAGTCCTCCGGCGAACCCCAGATTGGCGAGCCCTCGGCCCAAGCTGTCAGGTGCAACGACATCTCGGAGGAACCAGAGCAGCGCTCCTGCGATGAGCACAGCCAGGGAGATCAGATAGGCGCTGAGGTAGAGGCCGCCTCGGTTCTGATGCGCGAAAGTGGCGACCCTGGCCGCGCTGGCGGTGGCGTCTGGACCGTCCGGCGTGGCGAAGATGGTGGCGAGGAGCACAAGGACGAAGAGGAGTCCTCCGAGGCCCACCCGCCGCCGCAGGCGGTCATCTCTTGTTGCTTCTCCTTCAAAGTTTGTCCGGCCGTCGAGGGCAAGATGAACGTGTGCCACTTGCGCTCCTTTCATCTGCGGATTTCGCATGAGCACGTTCGATGGTACGGATTGCGACCGGAAGGACTCTCAGTGGTGGCTACTGAATTTCGAAGCCATCTCGTGGTGAGCTGAGGATCTCAACTGAAGACGTGGACCACGGGGAAACACCCAGGCGCCGATAAGTCTGCGCCCGCCTCCGACGTTGGGCCGTCCAACACGGCACCGAGTCGATGACATATCGGTGCCGGTCTTTGACTGCCCCGAGTTGCGTGGATGGACGTCATGGAATGGGACGGCCCCCCGGTGCCGACCTGGGAGCCCCGGCGACGGCACGTCCACGCATTCACTGTCGAGCCGGGCCAGTGCTGAGCCATGGTGCACCACCGCCAGTCAGAGGCCACGCGCTGCGCCGAGACGCCGTCATGAACGGGGCGGGGGTCCCAACTCCGGCCGGGGGGCGCTTCGCGTCTGGCGGTCCTGGCCTACGTCGGAGGTATCACCCAAAGGGGTGATTTCTCTCCACGTGGCGCCGAGCCGGTTGAAGCTGCCTCGTCGCGTCGGCTATTAATTTTCTGCTCCCAGGGGTGATCAACCCGCTGGTGGCGCTTTTCCTTCAGTCGGAAACTTCAGGAGGTTGGGTGTCATGGCGATTGATGAATCTGCACTGCTTGCTCCGGCAAAATTCAGCGTCCAGGTGCACGACCTGCCGGGACTGACGGTCATGAAGCTCTACGGCGAGCTTGACCTCTCCTCTGCGGAAACGCTGCGCGAAGCACTGCTGACCCTTGACTTGGACGCCGCCCGAAACGTAGAGATGGACCTGCGGGGTCTCAGCTTTCTCGAGTCCACCGGTATCGGTTTGATCGTGTCGGTGTGCAAGCGAATCCGAGCCTCCGGCGGCACCTTCTCGACCTCTTGCGATCACAATCTGGCTCGCCGAAGCCTCGAGGTCGCCGGCCTGGTGGACTTCTTGGAGCTCCATGATGGCGAAGATTCCCACCCGAACCAACGAGGCAATCCCCGAGACGCATAACCGGGCTTGACTTTCGGGCGGGCCGTTCGCTTCGGTTCACGCGGCCGTAATCCCAGAAACGGGCCATTTGAGGCAGTCGTCAGCTCGACCGTGAAGCGCGCCGTGTTCGGACCGGCCCCGCCAACTCCATTGTGGGGCGGGGCTGGTTCACGCCTGGAGGGACGGTTTGCCGGCATCTGCAGCGGCGAGGCCTTGGTCCGGTGCGATCGGTCGCGGAGGCCTTCGAGACCCTCGGCCTCGTAATGGGCCAGCCAGGCGTGCACCGTGTCTCGATGCACGCCGCACTTCTCGGCCACTTCGCCGACCCGCGTCCCATCTCTGATGACGGCCAAGACGGCGTCATGACGTTGTTCCACCTTGCTGAGCTCCACAAGCACTCGGCCACCTCCTCGCTCCTATGAGCAAGGGCCGGTGGGGCCGAGGTGTCAAGCATCAACCGGAACTGCGTAAAGCATCACCCGGAACTGCGTCCAGGATCACCCGGAACTCATTTGTCCAGGATCACCCGAACCATCACACATTTATGGTGGGCCGCCCGGGTCTCGATCCCGGCACCTTGGGATTAAAAGTCCCCTGCTCTTCCGGATGAGCTAGCGGCCCGACGCCTGCAAGATAACTGACGAACGGTGTGCCCCGGAGCGGGCGGTACCTCAGCCGAGTCCAGCCAGATTCGGCACGACCGGCCCCCACGTCTCCTCGAGCCAGCGCGACGGTTCCGGGACGGCGGCGCGGATGACGATTGCGTCGACGCCGGCGCCGCGGAGCGCCTCGGCCTCCTGCAGAATGGAATCCTTTCCGGCGTCGTCCGGCACCCCGATCAGCGCCGTCACCTCGATCTGGGCAAAATCCCGGCCGACATCGTCGCAGTGTCGCCGCAGCACGTCCACCTTGTGCGCCACCGTCTCGACGTCGCCGATGATATTGCAGGCGTCAGCGTACGTCGCGACGAGTCGCAGGGTCTTCCGCTCGCCGCCTCCGCCGATGAGGACCCGTGGTCGAGGTGAGCTCACTGGCCGGGGGGAACAAAGAGTCTCGGCCAACTGGTAATGGACGCCCTCGTAGGGGCCGTCGTCGTCGCTCCACATTTGGAAACAGATCTGCAGCGTCTCCTCGAGACGTTCGTAGCGCTCGCTCAACGGAGGGAAGGGGACGCCCAGCCCACGATGCTCGCGCTCATACCAGGCTGCCCCGAGTCCGAGTTCGGCTCGGCCCCCTGAGAGCACGTCGAGCGTCGTGATGGTCTTCGCCAGGAGCCCGGGATGGCGGTACGTCACGCCGCCCACCAGCAACCGGAACCGCAGTCGTTCCGTCTTGGCCGCGGCGAACGAGAGGGCTGTGTACCCCTCGAGCATCGGCTCCTCCGCCGGCCACAGCATCTCCATCTGGAACCAGTGGTCCATCACCGACAGCGTGCGCACACCGATCGCCTCCGCCGTCTGGGCCAGGGTGGCAAACGTGGGTCCGATGGCGTCGGGACCGCCCGGCCAGGTGAAGCGGGGCACATGGATGTCTAGTTGCATATCGCCCTCCGTCGATCATGTCGTGGGTGTGGGCATGGTCTACCCGGTCGGTCGCTTCGTCCGTTCGTCGGATCGCCCGAGGGGCAACGACGAAGTGCCGAGGGACCCATGCGCGATTCCGCGCATGCAGATGGTCCCCCTTCTGCGCCCGTCACCGGCCATAGGCTGGAAGAATGCTCCCGAGGGGTTCCCGCCGCACACCCGCGCTCCTACTCACCGTTGCCGCTACACCGCTCCTGCTCGGCGTCGTGTCGGGGGCCGCCGCCGCCCAGGACACCACCACGACCACTGCACCGGCGACAACGACCACGGCGGCACCGACGACCACGACCGTGCCCCCGACGACCGCGCCGACGACCACGACGACACTCCCTGCGACGACGACGACCCGAGCGCGCCCGACCACGACCACATCCCAGCCCGCGACCACGACGACGACCACGGTCCCGACAAAGACGACGTCAAGCTCCAAGACGCTGGGCTGGGTTCTCCTGGCCGTCGTCATCGCCCTCCTGGCCCTCTTTGTCGGCCTGCTGATTGCCCGGAACCGCCGCCAGGGTCGTGAGGTCGACTGGGACCGCTCAGTTGGTCCTGCCTTGACTGCGGCCGAGCTGGCGCGGGAACTCATCCTTTCCCAGACGAACGCTGACGATACCGAGCATCGGGCCACCGTCGCCGCCCAGGTCGATGACGCGGTCAACGGTCTCGAGCGAGCTGCGTCGGGGGCACCCGATACAACCCACCGATCGCTCGCCATGCGCTGTGCCAACAGCCTCCGCGGCCTGGCCTTCGCCGTCGAGGCGGACTACCTCATGCGGTCTGGGGGCAAGACCCCGACCGGGGAGCAGCTGGCCTCAGCCGATTCGGCCCGTCGGAACCGCTCCGCTGAACTGAACGCTGCGCTGGAAGAGCTCAGACTGGCGATACGACCCAAGAAGTAGTCCCTCCACGCAAAACTCCGCGTCGCACGTGGCAGCCCAAGAGTCTTGCTCACTCCGCCCGCAACATCAGGGCGGTGGGCGTACGGGCCGCACTCCTGGCAGGCAACGCGGCCACCAGATTGGCCAAAAGCACGGTCCCGAGGCCGACCAGGACGAGCGAAAACACGGACACCGTCGGGTACGGCACGGCATTGATCTCCTGCGCGAACAGATCCCAGAGCCAGCGCCCCGCGACCACGCCGAGCGGAATGCCGATCACGATCCCGACCACTGCAGCCGTCGTCGCCTGCCACGCCACAGCAGCCGCCAACTGGCGTCGTACGAAGCCGATGGTCTTCATGAGCGCCAGGTCGCGGCGGCGCTGGCGAACCGATGCGACGAGGGTCAGCGTGAGGGCCGCGATGGCGCCGAGCGCCAGTCCCGTCACCAAGAGCGCGGGGGTGAGCCCGATCGCCTTGTAATTCGCGATCTCAGCCGGGCGTTGAACTCCCTGCACGACGATGGCATTGCCCGCAGATCCTCCCGGTGCCGCCGCTTCTGCGCGGTCCGCCGCCGCGACGATGTGCTGGAGGCTCGCCAGCGCGGCGGCAGCCGGGACACCAGTTCGGGTCCGGACGAGAACAAGGTTCGGACCGACGAGGGCCGGGTCGGGCCCAGCGTCAATCGCGGCAACGAACGTTCTCGGCAGGACCTGGAACGGAATGAGCACTCCCGTGCCCATGGAGGTGTGATCCGAGACGGTGCTGGCGAACCCGACAGCGGGGAACGTGGCTGTACCGACGATCCGAAGGCGCGTCGGGGGGACGTCGACGGGCGCGTCGGCCGGAGTGCCGAAGGAGATGGTGACGCTCTCGTCGACATGTTTGTGCAGCTGCGCCATCGTCGCCGCGCCGAGCACGATCTCGTTGCCTCCGGTGAACCCGTGTCCGGTGAGGATGGGCGGCGTGACGGATGCCCCGTCGTTCTCGAGCAGGAACGGGACCTCCTGCCCGTCCACCTGCAGATCGTTGTAGGACGCTCCGGAATAGGCGGCGACATCCTTGTCGTCCTTGAGCATGGCCAGCGCGACCTGGGGGACCTCCCCGCCGCCGGACCCGACCGGATTGAGCGTGTATGTCCAGTTCCATCCGTAGAGTGGCGGGTTCGCGACCAGCGTGTGGAGGCTGTCGCCGAACGTCAAGGTCGTGACGACAAGGGCCACCGCCAACACCGACCCGAGTAGCGCCGAGCGCACCGGCACGGCGGCCCGGCCTTCACCGGGCTCGAGCGCCATCCGGACCCCCACCACTCCCGGGCCCGACAATCCCGCACGCGCTGCGGACGCCACCACGCGTGCCCCTGACGTCGGGCGGATTCGGGGGCGGAGCGTGGTCCGGTGGGGCGCAGCGGCGAACGCCAGAAGAGCGGCTGTGCCGCCGAGCACGGTGATCAGCGTGAGGAGGCCAAAACCGAGAACGGTCCAGTCCCACGACAGGCCGCGGCCCGGATAGACGGGAGCGACGGATCCGAGAGGCGACAGGGGGGACAGCGCGACGGCAATCACAACGGCGAGGATCGGATCCGAGCGCGATAGCCGCCTCAATCCCGATCAGTCCGTCCATGAGTATGTCGATCGGATCCGCGCCCAAGGCCCGGAGGATCCGCAGATCCTCGCGGTCGGCGCGCAGCCGGCGCGCCACGAGTTGCGTGGCGACGAGGACGGTGGCGAGAAGGGCGACAGCTCCGAACACGCCCAAGGCGATGGAGATCGGCTTCAGCGCGCGGTCTGCTTTGGCGACGACCGGCATCAAGGCATGATCAGTGACCTGGTCGCCGCGGGGGGCGACGCCGGCTATCTCGCGTTCGATGATGGGTACTGTGGCTGCCCCTCCCGACGTCTTGATGCCGAATGTCACAGCAGTCGAAAGATCCCCGTACGCCACCGCCTCTCTGGCGAAGGCTGGTGTCAGCGGGTATGAACGTCGGGAGGATGTCGACGTCGTCCTCGACGATCTCGGAACTCAACGATGCCAGACCAACGATCTTCATGTTCATCCGCAGTGCAGGTGCCACGGCCTTCGTCCCGAACCCCGGCAAGCTCTGCTGCGCGTTCGAGTAGAACCCGAAGGGAACCACCTGGCCGACGTGCCACCCGAGCAGCCTGGCGATGACGGGTGCAATGACAATCTCGTCGGCCCGTTGTGGGGACGCAAGGCGACCCTCGTTCACCACCATCCGGTCCTGCGTGAAGAACAGTCCGTTCACGCTGGCCACCGGATAGGCCAGACCCGGTGACACGGATCCGCGGCGACCCGTCGGGGTGAGGGGCGCACCGGTCACGACGAAGCCGGCAGCCACGTGACGGACGCCGGGTAGCCGTGCGATCTTCCGAGTGAGCGAGGCTGAAGAGCCGACATGAGGGCCAGCGTTCCCGCCCGAATAGATCGACACATCGAAGTCCGAAGGATTGGTCGCGGCGAGCAGAACCGAGAATGATGACTGCGTACGCCTGGCCGCAGCCAGGCTGCCCAGGCCGAGGCCACCGATCAGACCCACCATGACAACGATCGTCAGATAGGCGGACCAGCGGTCGCGGAAGGTGGTCAGGGTCCGGTAGCGGGCGACAGCGACGCCCCGTGCGCTCACGGCGCTCGTTCCTCTCTGTCGGCCCGCATCACCGGAATGCAAGTCTCCCCAGCGGGTGCGGATTTGCCAAGGGTGCCACCCCGACCTGCTCCGGGGGGTGGCACCACTACGGACGCCCAGGTCATGGGGATTCGCCCAGCGCTACCGTACGGTTGGCATGGCGAGCATCAGGGTGGTTCTGGCGGAGGACAACGCACTCCTCAGGGAAGGCATCTCGCGCATCATCGACGGCGAGCCCGACTTCGATCTGGTTGGCCAAGCGGCCGACCTGCCCGAGCTCCTGGAGCTCATTGAGGACACGCTTCCTGAGGTTGTCGTGACCGATATCCGCATGCCCCCCACCGGGACCGACGAAGGGATCCAAGCCGCCTCGTGGTTGCGCGAGCACAAGCCCGACGTCGGGGTCGTCGTGCTCAGCCAGTACAAGACGCCCTCGTACGCGCTGGCCCTTCTCGAAACCGGGTCCGCTGGGCGCGCCTACCTTCTGAAGGAGCAGGTCGCGGGAGCCGACGAGTTGGCCCAGGCGATCCGCACGGTGGCCCAGTCCGGCTCCATGATCGACCCGCAGATCGTCGACGAACTGATTGAGGCCAAGTCGTCTCGCCGGAAATCGGACCTGTCCTGGCTGACGCCTCGCGAGTCCGAGATCCTCGGCGAGATGGCCAAGGGCAAGAGCAACGCGGCCATCGCATCGTCCCTCCAGGTATCCGAACGAGCGGTGGAGAAGCACACGAACTCCATCTTTTCCAAGTTGGGGCTGACCGAAGAGCCGCGATGTGAACCGGCGGGTCAAAGCCGTGCTCGTCTACCTCAGCGACCCCGCAGGAGGGTGACACCACTACCCGGTCACGCATGCCAGCACCACGGTGACGTCCCCGGCGCCGTGAGACAATGACAGGGTGAGCGACAGGCTCCCCGTGCTCGTTGTTGACGACCAGTCACCGTTCAGGTCCGCTATGAAGGCTGTGCTGAAGCGGATGTCCGAGTTCGAGTTGGTGGGCGAGGCCACGAACGGAAGCGAGGCGGTGGCACTCGAGGCCGACGCTCAGTCCCGCCCTGGTCCTGATGGACATCAACATGCCGGAGATGAACGGGATCGAGGCGACGCGCGCCATCGTGTCCCGGGACCCGGAGGTCGTCGTGATCCTGTGCTCCACCTACGACGCCGGCGACCTGCCTCCCGAGGTGGCGACGAGTGGCGCCCGCGCCTATCTCAACAAGGAGCATCTGGGAGCGGACGCCCTCCGGCGACTTTGGGAAGCCCGGCAGGAGGATCAGTTCCTCTCGAGCTGAGCGGGCCTCCCTGCTCCTAGACGAGTGGGACCGAGCCCCGTACCTGAGATCCTTTGCCGATCTCCGACTCCCACCGGACCGTTCCACCGATGGCGCCCAGTCGGTCGGCCATGTTGATGTAGCCGTGACCGCGCTGGGCGGTCTCGGGATCGAACCCGGGCCCGTCGTCGGTGACGGTAAACAGCAGGCCACCGGACTCCTCCCACAGATGGACCGCGACCCGCGCGTCGGGGGCGTGCTTGGCGGCGTTCTGGAGCGCCTCGAGGCAGCAGAAATAGAGGGCCGCCTCTGTCTCGGAGGCATACCGACCGATGCCGTCGGCCACGATGTCCACCCGGAGAGGGTTACGGTTCGCTGCGGCGCGGAGTGCTTCCACAAGCCCGCTGTCCACCAGGAGCGGCGGGTAGATCCCGTGGGCCAGCTCCCTCAACTCCTGAATGGTCTCCTGGACCTCGGCGGCGAGCTGATCGAGCATCTCCATGCCGGCTTCTTGGTCGTCGACAATGATGTCCTTGGCCAGCCGGAGATTCACGGCCAGCGCGACAAGGTGCTGCTGCGCTCCGTCGTGAAGGTTGCGTTCCACCCGCCGACGCTCGGCGTCGCCGCTGGCGACGATCCTGGCCCGTGACTCGCGCAGCGCGTCCGCCTGCTTGCGGACCTCGTTCAGCGTGGTCTGGAGCGCTGTGTCGAGCTGGGAGTTGTGGAGGGCCAATCCAACCTGTCGGGCCAGATCGGTCAGCACCCGGTCGTCGTCTTCGGAGAATGCGCTCGCCATCTGCGGCCTTTCCACCACGATGAGACCCAACAGCTCGCCGGCGTGGCTGACGGGGGCGACCCGGATCTGTTCCGTTTCGCGCCCCTGGACGATGGCCGGCAGCCAAATGGAGGCCCAGGCGGTCCCCGACACGCCGGCCCTCGTCACGACGGGACGCTCTCGCGGCGAGACAACCAGCGACGCCGGACCCAGATCCGGAACGGATGCGGCGCGTTCCAGCACCTCACCCGACCCCGCGTAGACCTCGGCGCTGGCCAAGTTCATCGTCTTGCGCAGCGACTCCGCGAGCTGCAGCAACAGCTCGTCCATGGGGATGGCGCGCGTGAGCCTGCTGCCGAAGGTACGGAGCACCTCGTCGGGGGCCTCACGTGATCCGTACACGAACCTGGTGGCGGAGTCGAGAAAGCGGGCGCGCACGGGAACGAAGATGAGGGCCGCCACGCCGGAGGCGACCATGGAGAGGGCCAGGACCTCTTTGTCTCCTGTTGTCTTTGGCGCGTGACCGAGGCCCAGCACGACCACCAGGTAGATGCCCGATATCACCACGAAGAATCCGAACACCGCGAGCACCTGGACCAGGCCACGACTCGCGTGCGGACCCATCCGCTTGTTCTCCCCGGCCAGCAGGCCGATCGGCACGAGCACCGTTGCCGCTGCGGTCACCGCGCCGAGTTGTCCTGGCCATCCGACGAGGAGGTGGAGGACGGTCGCCACCAGCGCCACGGTGGTGGCAAGGGTCACGCCGATGCCGAACCATTCCATGCGCTCCCGGTAGTAGCCGATGGACCCGATGTAGCGGCTGCGCATCGGCGCGACCGCCAGCACTCCCGCAATGGCCCAACTGACCGCTCCGTCGGCCAGGGTGAACGGCCGGTGGTCCACCACGAACACCAACCCGACGGCGACGACCACGAGGTAGCCGCCAGTAGCCAGGACCCGTCGGAATGAGTCGTGCAATCGGCCGTCGGGCAGTGCGAGGAGGAAGTGGAAGGAGATCGCCGTGACCACCAGGGCGGCCAGCGTGGCGATGTCCCGCGCGCCGCCCGACGCGTGCACGGCCTCGGCCTGGCGGCCGGCCGCCAGCGCAACGGCCGCGACCAGGGCATCGACCGCCGCCAGAAGATGGAACGGGGAGGCCTTGCTCCCGAGGCGGTCCCGGGCGCGGGTGTCGACCAGTCCGACCAGAGCCCAGGCGAGCGTGAGGCCGAAAGCCACGGAGCTGGCCGGTGCGATCCCACCGGGGACGGCGATCCGCCAGCCGACGACGACGGCCGCGACCGTCAATCCGAAGAGGACGACCTGGAGGAGCCGGAATGGAGTCAGGGCAGCCGTCGACGGCGCCGGCGCGACGATGGACGGACTTCCCGATTCCACCTGCACCTCGTCGCGCACCGTCACGGGTTCGTTCGCCTACAGCTCGACGACGACCGGGATCTCCGACTCCTCGTCGACCGCGATCCTGCCGTCTCGCATGCGCACGATCCGCTCCGCCGCCGACGCGACGCCGGCGTCGTGCGTGACGAGGATGATGGTCTGGCCGCCGCGATGGAGACGGCTCAGCAATTCGATGACTTCCTGGCCGCCTTCGGAGTCGAGTGCTCCGGTCGGCTCATCGGCCAGCAACAAGCGTCGGCTCGTTGGCCAGAGCGCGGGCAATGGCCAGCCGTTGGCGCTGTCCACCCGAGAGCATGCCCGGCACCGTTCCGGCCTTGTCGCCGATCCCGAGGAGATCGAGGAGATCGCGCGCACGACTCTCCGCCATTTTGCGCTTGCGACCGGCGATCACCGCCGGCAGCGCGACGTTCTCCAAGACGGTCATCCCCTCCAGGAGGTTGAAGAACTGGAAGACGATCCCGATGTGCCGCCGACGGAGCTGCGACAGCTCGTCCTCGGTGCGGCCCGTCACGAGCTCACCCGCCACCGTGATCGTCCCCTCGTCGGCCACGTCGAGCCCGGCGATCAGGTTGAGGAGCGTCGACTTGCCGCACCCCGAAGGGCCCATCAGCGCCACGAAGTCTCCGGACGGGACGACGAGGTTCGCTCCTCGCAAGCGCTCGCACCGGCGCATTCTCCGCCTCGAACGTCTTCCGGACCTTCTCCACAACCAGGGCGTCCATGTCAGCTTCTTTCTTTCGCCGGGACGTCGGAACCGCATCCGTCGCCTACCAGTCTGTATGCGATCACGGGGGTCTCGCGTCCCTTGACCAATTGCGCCGGCAGAGCGACCGTCTCCCGAGCCATCTCCCAGGCGTCGACCGTGCCCTGGGAGACCACGATTTCGCCGGCATCGGCCAGCTGCTGCAGGCGTTGGGACATGTTGACCGTGTCCCCGACAAGGGTGTACTCCAGCCGCTCCTCGGAGCCGAGCAGTGCCGCTGCGGCCTCCCCGGTCGAGAGGCCGAGGCCCAGGCCGAAAGGCGGTAGACCCTCCTCCTCCCACCGCGCTGTTGATGATCGACTGCTTCTCGTGCATGGCCTGCGCCGCCATGACGGCCCGGTCCGCGTGGTCGACCTGTTCGAACGGTGCACCGAAGACGGCCATCACCGCGTCCCCGACGAACTGCATCACCGTGCCGTTCTCCCCCAGGATGGCGTCGTTCATGGCCGCCCGATGGACGTTGAGCTGCCCGGCGAGTTGGCTCGGATCTGCGTGCTCGGCGATGGTGGAGTACGAGCGGATATCGCTCATGAGGACCGTGACGATGACCCGCTCGGTCTCACCGATTTGGCGCCCGTCCCGACGAAGCTTTTCGGCCAGCCCCCCGGGGAGGAGCCGCGACAGCGTCTCACCCTGCTCCTCGCGGTCCACGATCGCCTTGTGGAGCAGCCGGAGCCGCTGGAGCGCTCCCTCCGTGCCGGCGGAGACCCCTTCCGCGAGCTTGACGAACACTGCCTCGACCTCGGCATCGACCGCTTCGGGCGGGAGCCGCTTGGCGGCGGCGATGGCCTTGATGGGCTTGCCCTCGGCCACCATGCCGAGAAGCTCCTCTTCGGAGGGTGAGAGACCGCCGTGGGCGGTCATCGGGCGCAAGAGCGCATCGACGATCGCTGGATCGAGCGCGTTGCCGCCCGTGGCGACGGACCTGATGGCGTCGACCAGCTGATCCCCTTCGGCGATGTGGTCCTTCAAGAGATAGCCGTAGCCGGCCGAGCCCTCGGCCAAGAGGGACACGGCGTATTCCGGGTCGTCGTATTGGGAAAGGATCACGACGCCGGTCCCCGGATGGCGCTTCCGCACCTCCTTGGCCGCGTCGATGCCTTCCCGGTTGAAGTCGGGGGGCATCCGGATATCAGTGACCAGGACCTGGGGCTGCAGCGGTGGTAGCTCCGTCGACGACCTCGTCGTAGTCCGCCGCCACGCCCACGATCCGCAGGTCGGCGTGCCGCTCGATGAGGGCCTTGACGCCTTCGCGGACGATGAGGTTGTCGTCGGCCAGGAACACCGAGATCGTGCCGGCACCGTCCGCTGCGTCATCCACGGTTGTAGTTCTCACATAGGCCGGGCTGCCCGAACAGGTGGGGACCATCCCGCGCCGGGTGGTGCTAGGTACACCATGCGATGCCTGTCACCACACTCGTCAACGCAGCCCCGCCGGTAGAGGCTCTCTGGTATGACCACAGAAGGGCTGACCCGGCACACCGGCGTCGTCACCTCGCTCTCATGGATCCCCACCGAGGCGATCCAGGGTGCGCAGCGCCTGGCGTTCGACTCGGGTATCACGCACTACGACCCCCCGCCCCCGACCGAAGCCATGGACGTCGATGCGGCTGCGGGACGAAGACCGGTTCCGCTTTGCCAACGAGTTGCGCGCCTTCGTCACGGTGAACGACGGACTGATCGTCGACTGCGGGTACGAGGGGGGCGGCCTCATGGGAACGACACTGGTCAATCTCGGCGCGGTGCGCCACCGCTTCCAGGCCGTACAGCTGCCCGACATTCAGCGCGCCCCAGAATGGGGTGAGGGCTGGGTCAGGTTCGTCCAGACCTGCGGCGGTCGCACCGGGGTCCCGGCGCCCCGACGGGTGCGGCGGCGCCCCTTCGTACAGTGGCAGGCCCCGCTGGTGTGGACCACACTGTCGTTGACACTCCACGCAGACGGACGATCGGAGCACGCACTGATCGGAGCCAGCCGGTTCCCCCGGCATTGGGTCTACGGCGCCGACCACACGCTCTCGCACAAGTCGGGGCTGACCGACTTCAAGGACTGGTACCGCAAGTCTTTCGGCAAACACAGCCCGTGGGGCGACGAGGACTCCGAGGCGCTGGTGTCCGCCGTCGAGTCGGCGCTCGAGACAGCCCTGTCGGCCCAGCTGATGCAGGGTGGCGGCAAGCGCCGGATCGAGCGCTTCCCGGCCGGCTCCATCCTGTTCAACGAGGGGGAGCCCGGGAGCGAGGTTCTCCTCGTCCTCGACGGCATCGTCCGAGTCGAGCGGGGCGGGGAGCGGCTCGCCGAGTACGGACCGGGCGCGCTGCTCGGCGAACGGGCGCATTTGGAGGGTGGTATCCGCACGTCGAGCAACATCGCGGTCACGCCCTGCCGCGTCGCCTTCTTCGATGCGGACCTGATCGACGCGCGCACACTTGGAGGAGCTGTCCGCGGGGCATCGCCGCGAGGACCGGACGCGAGACTGACGAGGTGCGCGTCACATTTTGCGGGACCCGGGGGTCGACACCCGCGCCCGGTCTCGACTACACCCGCTTCGGTGGGCACACCTCGTGTGTCGCACTGTCGCACGACGGCGGCGTCTGCGCCGGCCGGCCGTCGCTGCTTCTCGACGCCGGCACCGGCCTCCGGCGCCTCCCCGGGCTGCTCGGCGACTCGCCGTTCAGCGGCACCATCCTGCTGAGCCACCTGCACTGGGACCACGTGCAAGGGCTTGCCCTTCTTCCACTCCGGTGACCGCGAGGACGCGACGGTGACACCTGTTGCTACCGGACCAGGGCGACGACACCGACGCGGAGGCGTTGCTGGCCCGCATGATGTCGCCACCGTTCTTTCCGATCGCGCCTTCGGAACTCCGGGGCGACTGGCGCTTCGGCCTCATTCCCGGAGAGTACCTTCACGGTCGAGGGCTTCACTGTCCTCGCCCTCGACATCCCCCACAAAGGTGGGCCGCACCATGGGCTTCCGCGTGAGCGACGACCACTCGTCCATCGCCTACATCCCCGATCACTGCCCGACGGCGTTCGGACGCCGGGCCCGGTGGGCGTCGGCGAATACCACGAGTCGGCGCTCGAGCTTGGCCCGCGACGTCGACCTCCTGATCCACGACGCCCATCTCCGCTCCGAGGAGGTCGCCAGCCGAAGGATCCTTCGGCCATGCCGCGGCCGAATACGCGGTCGCCTGGGGACCATGGCCGGGTCGCGAAGCGGGTCGCGCTCTTCCACCATCGACCCGACCGCACCGACAGTGAGGTCGAACGGACGCTCTGCCGCTTCGCGGAGAGCCCGCTGCCCGTCATGGGAGCCGCGGAGACCGACCCTCAAGCTGTGACGCACCGATGACGGCGGCGGACGCCATCGTCGTGGGCGCCGGGCCCAACGGGCTGGTCGCCGCCCTGACTCCTGGCCCGCGCCGGCTTGGCCGTCGACGTCTACGAAGCCGCCGACGAGCCCGGAGGCGGCTGCCGCACCGCCGACACTCACGCTGCCCGGTTTCCGCCATGACGTCTGCTCGGCGGTGCATCCGTTGCTGCTCGCCTCTCCCGCCTTCCGGGACATCGATCTCGCCGCCCACGGCGTCCGCCTGCTCACCCCGCCCGTCGCCTTCGCCCATCCCCTCGGCGGGACCCGTGCCGTGTCCGTGGGGCCGATCGTTGCGGACGTGGCCCATGCGCTCGGAGCGGACGGACGCGCCTACACCCGGCTCTTTACGCCCCTCGTCCGGAATCTGGACAAGATCCTGCCCGCCTTCCTGAGCTCCATGCGCGACGTGCCCTCCCATCCGGTCGCGGCCGGCGGCTTTGCGCTGCGCGGGCTCCCATCGGCCCAGCACCTCGCACGGCGCTTCCGTACCGAGGAGGGGCGGGCGCTCGTAGCCGGCGCCGCTGCCCATTCCATGCTGCCCCTGACAGCGCCCCTCTCCGGCGTCTTCCCCCGGCTCTTCACGGCGCTGGCGCACCGCTACGGCTGGCCCGTGGTGGAGGGCGGGAGCGCGCGCCATTGTCGACGCGCTGGTCGCCGAGCTCACCGCCGCCGGTGGACGGCTGGAGACCGAGCTGCCTCATCAAGCGACTGCGACGAGCTGCCACCGGCACGCGCCGTCGTGCTCGATGTCACCCCGCGCCAGCTCCTCGAGATGGCGGGCGACTCGCTCCCCTCTCGCTACCGCCGCGGCCCTCGCCCGCTACCGCTACGGGCCCGGCGTGTGCAAGGTCGACTGGGCGCTGCGCGGGCCGGTGCCTTGGAGCGCAGAAGGTTGTCGGCAGACCGCCACCGTGCACGTCGGCGGGACGTTCGACGAGATCGCCCGCAGCGAGGCGGACGTCAACGCCGGCCGGCACCCGGATCGTCCCTATTGCCTCGTCACCCAGCCCTGCGTGGTGGATTCCGGGCGGGCACCCGAAGGCCGGCACACGTTGTGGGCGTACTGCCATGTGCCCAACGGCTCGACCGGTCGACATGACCGAGCGGATCGAGGCCCAGATCGAGCGCTTCGCTCCCGGCTTCCGCGACCTGATCCTGGCCTCGCTCGACCTGCACGGCCGTGGACACCGAGGAGCACAACCCGAGCTACGTCGGAGGAGACATCAACGCCGGCGCAGCCACGCTGCGGCAGATGGTCTTTCGGCCGACGGCACGCTGGAACCCCTACCGTACGGCCATGAAGGGCGTCTACCTGTGCTCTGCGGCCACGCCGCCCGGGGGCGGCGTGCACGGCATGTGCGGGCTCGGAGCGGCCCGCGCTGCACTGGCCGACCTGGGCCTGACGCAACCGGAGACCCGGTGAGGCACCCCGTGGCCTACGCCTTGTACCGCCTCCGATCGACGATGCGCTCGGAGATGTCCTACCTTCTCTCCGTCATCCTGCTCGTCGGCGCAGTGGGAGGGCTGGCCCTGGGCGCCATCGAGGCGGCGCGGAGCACCGAGTCCTCTTTTGCGGACCTGGTGGCGAGCTCGCGCGTCCCGCAACTCTTCGTCTTCGACGGGGTCATCAACCCGGGCATCGGGCTCGACTCGGCCTACAACCCCCGGCTCCTGCGGACGTTGTCGCGCCTGCCCGATGTGGAACGGGTAGAGAGCACCGTGGAGCTCAACTTGGGCCCGCTCACCCCCCAAGGGAAGCCGTTGCCCGAGCAAGCCACCTCCCCCACCGCCGACGCGAGCGTCGGAGGACTCGACTTCAACGAGGATCCCACCAAGATCGTCGACGGACGAATGGTCAATCCTCACGCGGCGGACGAGGTCGTGCTCGATGCGGCCAGCGCCAAGACGCTGGGCTACCACGTCGGCGAGGAGATCCCGGTGGGATGGGTGACCAACGCCCAGACCACGTCCGGCAACTTCGACCCGAACCTCCCGATCCCGGTTCATCAGCGGGCGATGGTAAGGATCGTCGGGATCGTCGGCGGACAGGCGACAACCCTGTTCCAGGACCAGGACAGCGCCAACGGCCAGTCGCTCATGCTCTTCACGCCCGCCCTGACGAACAAGCTCCTCACCTGCTGCAGCAACGACATGGTCAGCGCGCTGACGCTGCGCGGAGGCGACCGCCATGTCTCGGCCGTGGAGGAGGCCGTGAAGGGCGCCCTTCCCAAGGGCCTCCCCTTCGTCTACCAGGAGTCACAGAACATCATCGCGACGGCCGACGCAACGCTGCGCCCGGAAACGATCGCACTCAATGTCTTCGGGGGCATCACCGGGATCGCCGCCCTGCTCATCGCGGGACAAGTGATCAGTCGTCGCGTCCGCCTGCGGGCACCGGAACTCGACATCGCCCGCGCCCTCGGAGCGGATCCTCCGATGTGTCTGTGGGACGGCCTGCTCGGTTCGGTCGGTGCCCTGTTGCTCGGCTCGCTGCTGGCCGGCGCGGTGGCCGTGGGTCTCTCGCCGCTGGGCCCACTCGGACCGGTGCGGCCGTTCCTCGGCGTGGCACTGCGTCCGGACTGGGTGGTGATCGGCATCGGCGTGCTCGCGCTGGTCCTCGTCCTCAGCAGCGTGGCCGTTCTGGCTTCCTTCCGCTCGCTCCCCGGCAGGGCTCGCAATCGGGGGACGCGGTTCACGTCCTCGAAGGTGACGGCGGCGGCCTCACGGGCCGGGCTCCCCCCCTCGGCGGTGACCGGCGTGCGCTTCGCGCTCGAGCCCGGCGTCGGACGCAGCGCAGTGCCGGTACGGTCCGCCATTTTGGGTGCCATTCTGGCCGTGACGGTGGTCGTCGCCACGGTGACCTTCGGTTCGAGCCTCGACACGTTGGTCTCGCACCCAGCGCTCTACGGCTGGAACTGGAACTACGACATCGACGGGGGTGGCGGTCTCGGCGACATCCCCGGCCCGGCGGCAGCCAAGCTCCTCGACGCGGATCCGCTCGTGGAATCCTGGACCGGCATCTACTACTCCACCTTGACCTTCGACGGGGTGAACGTGCCCGTCATGGGTACCTCGCTCGGCGCAGTCGTCGCCCCGCCACTCTTGAGCGGTCACGGTCTGCAGTCGCCCGACCAGGTTGTCCTCGGCGCCTCGACGCTGCGCTCCCTGCACAAGCAGGTCGGGGACACCGTGCAGGTACGCATCCACGGCGAGAAGCCGATCAGGCTCACGATCGTGGGGACAGCAACGCTCCCTCCGATCGGCGTCGTGGGCTCGTCGCACCTGGAGATGGGCACCGGCGCGATGCTCTCCTACCGGATCATCCCGGCCCCGGCACGGAACCTCTTCGAGACCAACACGCCCGGGCCCAACGCCATCCTGGTGCGCACGAAAGGGGGTGCCAGCCCTGCTGCACTGGCGTCGCTACAGTCCATCGGGCGCCGGGTGGGCATCGGCCTCAACGGGGGCTCCGTGTTCGGCGTGCTCCGCCCGGCCGAGATCCTGAACTACGGATCGCTTGGCACCACGCCGCTGCTCCTGGGAGCGACACTGGCCGTGGGCGCCGCCGCGGCGCTCGGCATCACACTCGTGACGTCGGTCCGCCGTCGTCGGCACGACCTGGCCATCCTCAAGACACTCGGCTTCACGAGAGGCGAGCTCGCCGTCGCCGTCGCCGTGCAGGCGAGCGTCGCAGCCGCCATCGGATGCGTCGTCGGGATCCCCGTCGGAATCGCGCTGGGGCGCGTCCTGTGGGACCTCTTCGCGACCGACATCAACGCCGTGCCCGCGCCCACCGTCCCGGGCGGGACCGTTCTCGTGGTCGGCGTCCTCGCCCTCGCTCTGGCGATCCTCGTGGCCATGATCCCCGGCCGCCTGGCCGCGCGCACGACGACCTCGCAACTCCTGCGCGCCGAATAGCGGCGCGGGATCAGCCGGCGAAGCGGTCGACCAGCAACTCGCCCACCTGCCGCACGGTGTCGGGTGAACCGGTGGGCATGTTGAAGATGAAGTACTCGACTCCGGCGGCCGCCAGCTCCTCCACACGGGCCACGAGCTCGTCGGGCGTACCGATGTCCGAGGTCGTGGGCTCCTCCCCAGTGACCTGTCGCAGGAAGTCGCGCGGTCGACGCCGTCTCTTCCGCGCTACCCGTGAGCACCAGGGTGCTGAGCCGGCTCACGGTGACCTCCGATGGGTCACGACCGAGGGCCTCGCAGTGGCCGCGCAGCACCTCGACCTTGTGCGCCACGGTGGCGGCGTCGCCGAAAATGTTGGACATGTCGGCGTAGCGGGCCACCAGCTGCAGCGTCCGCTTCTCGCCGCCGCCGCCGATCAGGATGGGTGGCCCACCCGGCTGGACCGGCGACGGCACGTTGCGCGCCTCATGGATCCGGTAGTAGCGGCCTTCGAACGTCGGGGCCTCCTCGGTGAACATGGCCCGGCAGATCTGCAGCGCCTCCTCCAGGCGGTCGAGCCGCTCGCCGGCCGGGGGGAAGTCGAAGCCCAAGCCCTCGTGCTCCACGTCGTACCATGCCGCCCCGATACCGAGGATGGCGCGTCCCGCGCTGATGACGTCGAGCGTCGTCACGATCTTGGCCAGGTGGGCCGGGTTGCGGTAGGTGACGCCCGTCACCATGGTGCCGAGCCGTACCCGCGTCGTCTGCGTCGCCAGGGCGCCGAGCAGCGTGTAGGCATCGAGCATCGGCTGGCTCGGCCCGCCCATCGGCGGGAGTTGGTAGAAGTGGTCCATCACCCAGACCGAGTCGAACCCGGTCTCCTCCGCCGCCGTCGCCATGGCGACCACTCCGTCGAAGAGGGCGCCCGGCGTCTCGTCGGTCGTGAAGTTCGGGATCTGCAGGCCAAAGCGCATGCAGCCGAACCTACTGGCATGCCGGCGACGGCGCGCCGGGAGTCACCAGCCCGTGAGGCGCTCGCAGCCACTCCAGCGCCACCGCGCCCTGTGCACCCTGGAATCCGCGCAGCGTCGGGAGCCCGGGCGGTGCCGGCTGCAACGAGTGCGACACGAGGAACCCGGCGAATGCGGCCACCAGCACCGCGACGACGTCCAGGTCGACCGCAGACGCCGGAGCGGACATGTCCAGCAGCCCTTCGGGGTCCGGGCCGCCCTCCAGCGCCACCGACGGCGCCCAGGCGACCAGGTCGAAGACGGGCGCGCCCGACACAGGCGTGCGGCCAGTCCACGAACACGACCCCGCTGCCGGTGACCAGCAGGTTGTCGGAGCGCACGTCGCCGTGGAGCAGCGTCGACCCCGCCACTGCGTCACGCCACCCCGACTCGAGCTCGGCCAGGCGGTCCAGGTGTCGGGCGCTCCACGTGTCGAGCCCTTCGGGGGGCCGGTCCAGCGCCGCCAGCTCGGCCCAGCCGCCGAAGAGGTTCTGCAACCTGTCGACAGCGGCGGGCGCGTCCGGCACGGGGCTGGGTGTGAGGGCGTCGTGCAGGGCATCGAGCGCCCGCACCGCGGCCTGCAGTTGCCGCCGGTCCCACGGATGCGCCGGCGGCCCGCCGTCGATCGCCTCGAAGGCCAGCGCCACCCAGTCGCCGTCGTCGTAGACGTCGAGCAGCCGCGGGAACTCGGGCGTGGGCGGCAGCGCGGCGGACACCACCGCCTCGCGTCGGTGGAACCCGGGCGACTCGGCGTTGAGTGCGGCCCCGACTGCCTTCACGAAGATGGCGCCGCCTGGGCAGTCCAGCACCGTGGTCGCGCCCGGCGAGAACCCGCCGGAGAGATCGCGGGCCGATCGGGGCACACCGCCACCGACCCGGCTCGCCCACGCCCGCACCGCGTCGGGCACCTCGGCCCAGGGCAGGTGGACGCCGGCCGCCGGGCCGGTGGGGGGAGTCACAAGGCGGCGGCGCCCGCCGCGGCCAGCGCCTCATTGATGCTCTCGACGAGGCGGCGCGCCGACTCCGCACTGAGCTCGACCGCGACGCGGGCCCCAGGACCGCGCGTGGGGTCGGCGAAGTCGATGTTCAGGGTGTGGTCGAACGGCGCATGGAACGGATGATCGAAGTAGACGCTGGCCGAGGTGACGGGCATCCACCCCTGCGCTCCCTTGGCGCTGCCGGCGATCTCCGTGGCGACGGTGAGGTAGGAGCACATGGTCAGCTCCCCGCCAGGTAGCGGCCGTACCACTCGAAGATCCGCTGCCAGCCGTCGACCGCGGCCTCGGGCCGGTAGGCCGGCCGGTCCACCGAGAAGAATGCGTGCCCCGCGCCGTCGTAGCGGTGGAACTCGTAGGTCTTGCCGGCCGCCTTGAGCGCCGCCTCGAGCTCGTCGACCTGCTCGGGGTTGGGAAACTGGTCGTCGTTGCCGAAGAGGCCGAGCAGCGGGCACGTGAGGTCGGGCGTCCGGTCCACCAGCGGCGTCACCTTGAGCGGGAAGCCCTCGGGGGGAGTGCCCACGACAAAGGCCCCGTAGCAGTCGACCGCCGCATCGACGGGCACGCTCACCGCGGTGAGGAACGAGTGCCGCCCGCCCGAGCAGTAGCCGATGACACCGACCTTGCCGTTGGACGTGGGCAGCGCCCGCAGCACGTTCACCGCCGCCTCGGCGTCACCCACGAACTGGTCGTCGGGAATGCCTCCGGCCTCACGGGTGGCGGCCGCGGCGTCGTCGGGATCGACATGGAGCCCCTGGCGGGCGTAGAGGTTGGGGCACAGCGCGTTGAAGCCCTCGGCGGCGAAGCGCCGCGTGATCTCCTTCGTCGTCGAGTCCCAACCGGGCAGGTGGTGGATGACCAGGACTCCGGGAAAGGGCCCGGCGCCGGCGGGGAGGGCCTGGTAGGCGTTGATTTCGGCCCCTTCGAATCCGGTGAACGTGATGTTCCCGGCGCTGAGGGCCTCTTCGGGTGCGGGCATGCGGCTTCCCTTCTCTCTCGGTCGGCGGCGCTGCGACGCGTGCCACTGGCGGCCCGGTCGGCGCGTCGCCCACGCTATGGCCTGTCTCCGAGGCCCGTGGCGGCGGCAACCGGCATGATGTGGTCGTGCGCCGACCGACCGTGGCCCTCGCCGGGCTCGTCCTCACCGCTGCTGCGGTGACCGGCACGGGTGAGGCGGTGCAGAGCGCCGTAGGCCAGAGTGCGGCGGGCGCCGCGCCCGCAGCCGTGCAGACCCTGCTCGGGCCCGGTGTGCTCGACGGACCAGGCGGCATGGCGTTCGATGCGGACGGCGACCCTCTTCGTGGCCGACACCGGCCACTGCCGCGTCCTGGTGGTCCCGGCCCGCAGCGGTGTCCTCGACGGCCTCCGGGTCCGGGCCGGGCACGCGGCCACGCTCGCCGGGGGCAGCTGCACGGGGCGGGAAGCCCTCGGGCCCCCGACCGCCGTGGCGGTCGACCGGCAGGGCGACGTCTTCATTGCCGAGGCAACCGCGCAGCGCGTCCAGGAGGTGCGCGCCGGTTCCCGCACGGTGGTGACCGTGGCCGGGACCGGCACGGCGGGTTTCAACGGGGACGGGCCGGACGCCCCGGCACGCGAGCTCGACGAGCCGACGGGCGTGGCGGTGGACGCCGCAGGCGACGTCTTCATCGCCGACACGGCCAACTGTCGCGGTCCGCGTGGTGCCCGCCGCGACCACCACGCTCTACGGGCAGCGCGTGCACGCCGGAGGGCTCTTCACCGTTGCCGGCACCGGCGTGTGCGGGAGCTCGGGGCAGGGCGGACCCCTGGGCACGGCGCAGCTGTGGAATCCCGTGGCGGTCACCCTCGATCCGGCGGGCGATCTCCTCGTGGCCGACAGCGGAGATCAGTCGGTGCTGCTCGCACCGTCGAGTGGCGGCGGAACCTTCTACGGGTCGGTTGTCGGCGCAGGGGACATCGGCGTGGTCGTCGGCGGCACCGGCGGTTACGGCCCCTACGTCGCCGACGGGCTGGCGGCCAACGGACCCAGCGCCGAGCTCAACGATCCCCGCGGCCTGGCGCTGGGCCCGACGGGCGCCTTGTTCGTGACCGACGGCTTCATGCACGTCATCCGGGTCGTGCCCGCCGCGAACGAGACCCTTCTCGGCCGGGCGCTGCGCGCCGGCGATCTGTACACGGTGGCGGGAGCGCTGCCCGTCGCGAACACGGCGGGGACCAACGACGGCACGAAATGGGTGCGCACGCAGATGGGAACGCCGGTCGGCGTCGTCGTCACGCCAACGGGTGCGCTGTACTACTCCGACGCCGCCCAGAGCACCGTCCGGGTCATACCGGCCGCGGCGGGCTCGTCGTGAGCCGCTTCGGCCGCCGGACCTTCCTGGCTTCCTCGGCCGGCGTGGCTGCCGGTGTCACCGCAGTCGGCGGGCCACTGCCTCTCGGATCGAGCGCTGAGGCCGGGGCGGCCGAGGGCGCGGCCCGCGCCCGTGCGCGCATCGACGGAGAGGCCCGGTCCCCTGCGTGCCGGCGCGCTCACGGTCAACGGACTCACGGACCCGGTGGGGATCGACCCCGACGACTGCCGGCTGGCCTGGACGCTGCACGCCAGTGGGCGGGGCGCCGCACAGTCGGCCTTCCGCATTGTGCTCAGACGCACCGACCCCGGCCACAGCGCGACGGTCTGGAAGACAGCCCCGGTGGATTCCGCGTCGCAGGCCTTCGTCCCGTACGGGGGGCCACCCCTGGCCGCGGACGCCGCCTACAGCTGGACGGTCCAGGCCCGCGACGCCGACGCGGCGCTGGGGCCCGGTCTCGGCTCCGGCCCGATTCACCACCGCCCTGCGTCACGGCGACTGGACGGCCGGCCACTGGCTGCGCCCGGCCGGGGACTCGCGGCAACCCGACCGGGTCACCTACGTCCGTACCGAGATCACGCCGCCGTCCGGCACCGTGGCGCGCGCAACCGCCTACGTGTCCGCTGCCCACACCTACCGGCTGTACGTCGACGGATCGGCGGCGGACGCCTGGCCGAGTTTCTCCTACCCCGACGAGCAGTACGTACGCGCCGTGGACCTCACCGGAGCGCTGACGGGTGGGCGGTCGAGCGCCATCGGGGTGCTGCACCGCTGGTATGGACCGGGACAGGGACGCCCCGCTTCCTCCCCCGGCCTCCTGCTCCAGCTCTCGGTCCGCTACGCCGACGGCCGCCAAGCCGTCTTCGGCTCAGACTCGGCGTGGCGGGAGCGGCCAGCCGAATGGCTGCCGTCACCGCAGCGCGACGCCGACGTCGGCGACTTCGTCGAGTGGGTGGACGGGCGTCTCCACCCACAGGGATGGTCGAGCCCCGGCTTCGACGACCGTGCGTGGTCGCCCGTCACGGTGATCGGACCGGCCGGCACGGCCCCGTTCACCGCCACCTACGCCCAGCGGACAAGCATCCGGGAGACGCCGGTCCATCCGGTCCGGCTGCACACGCTGGCGGGCGGAGCCGTCGTGGCGGACTTCGGTGCCATTTACGCGGCGCGCCCGCGCGTGGCGTTCGCCTCGGGTGAGCCGGGACGGACCGTGACGCTCCGGGCGGGCTACCTGCTCGATCCGGACGGCCAGGTCTCGACCCTGCACGGGACGCAGGAGACCAACCTGACCTCCTCGTACATCATGACCGAGGGCAGCCAGGCCTTCGAGGGGTTCACCTACTTCGGGTTCCGCTACCTGCAGATTGCCAACGCCGGCCAGCCGTTGCGCGCGGACGACATTGTGGCGCTGACCCGGCATGCCGCCATGCCCGACGTACCCACGGCTGCCTTCTCGACGGACGACCGCATGCTCAACGCCGTGTGGCGACTCACGACCCGTTCGTGCCTCTACTGCAGCAACGAGCAGTTCGTCGACACGCCGACTCGGGAGAAAGGGCCCTTCCTGTGGGACGGCGCGAACGAGTCCGAAGGCGTCATCCGCGCCTACGGCGACCAGAACATGACTTGGCAGGCCTTGCGCGACGTGGCCCGCGGCCAAGCGCGGTACTGGCCGGGCGGGCAGGTCAACGCCGTCTATCCAAACGGGGACGGGGCGCGGACGTTCGGGACCAGCACGGCGCGGTATCCCGAGTGGGTGTGGCGCTACTACACCTCGACGGGCGACAGCGCGACGGTCGGGGGCCTGTACCCGTCGGTGACCCAGGCCGTCGCCTGGTTGTGGAGCACGCGCCAGGACGGTACCGGGCTCCTCTACGGGCTGGCGGATCCCGACAATGGTGACCCCGTGTACGGCTACGACCTCTCGGTGGCGGCCGACACGGCGAGCAACGTCCTCGCCGTGAACGCCCTGCGCCGGGTGGCGCAACTCGCCAGCGCGTTGGGACAAAGCGCCGCGGCCCAGACCTGGGGGGCCCGGGCGACCCAGCTCACCGCCGCCATCAACGCAGCGCTGCGCCGGCCCGACGGCACCTATGTCGACGGCGTGGACGCCAACGGGGCGCAGAGCAGCCACGCCTCGCAGGAGGCCAACGCACTGGCGCTCGCCTACGGCGTGGTGCCGGCCTCCGACCTGACCGCGGTCGGGCGTTACGTGACGAGCCTCGGCATCGACGTCGGCCCGAACCACGGCCTCGAGCTCCTGCGCGGATTGGCCGCGGCAGGCATGCCCGAAGCCATGGTGCATCTGCTGACCGACACGTCCATTCCGGGCTGGGCTCACATCGTGGCGGCCGGCGGCACCTTCACCTGGGAGGTGTGGAAGCCGAGCGACCTCATCGGAGACTCGTTGTCCCACGGCTGGGGGTCCTCTGCACTGGTGGCCATGCAGGAGACCCTTCTGGGTGTGACCCTCGGCCAACCCGACGGCGACGGGAGGGTACGCGCCACGGTGGCGCCGCCTTCGGCCGGGCTCGGTCGGGCCCGTGGGTCTGTGCCGACGATCGCGGGACCGCTGCACCTGGCCTGGCAGCGCCAGAGCAAGGGGATGGCCATGGACCTCACCGTGCCGGCCAACGCGACGGCGACCGTCCGGGTGCCGGCCAGCGACGCGGCCAGCGTGCACGAGGGCGGCACGGCGGCAGCCGCGGCACCCGGCGTGACGGTCGTGTCGTCGGGCGCCGGGTTCGTCACGTTGTCGGTGGGGAGCGGTACCTACCGCTTCACCAGTGCGTGAGGAGCCGACGCCGGCTTTCACGGTGCCGCGACGAGATCAGGAGCTGCAGACGGTTCCCGACGCGGGCGTCTGCCCGCTCACCAGGTAGGTCTGGACGTAGGAACGGACACAGGCGCTGTAGAAGTAGGCGACGTGGTCGTCCCCGTCGTGGGTGAGCAGCACGCCACGATCGAGCTCCTTGGCCACGCTTACCGCCCAGGCGTACGGCGTGGCCGGATCGTTCGTCGTCCCGATCACGAGAACGGGCGGCGCACCGGGAGCCGCCACCGGCCCGACGGTCCGCGTCGGCGGCACGGGCCAGACGGCGCAGCCGGCCTCGCCCCAGGCCAGCAGCGGGCCGAAGACCGGGGCGGACGCCTGGAGCGCGTCGGCCAGCGCGCCGTACGACGCCAGGTGGCGCGAGACGGGATGGTCGAGGCAGTCGATTGCGGTGGCGGCATCGTCGGCGTTGTCCGAGCCGCCCGTGTTGTACTGATTCGACTGGGCGGCGGCCGGCGCCCCGTTGCCGGCCGCGTCGTCGGCCAGCACCTGTCCGAGCCGCGGCCAATCCGTCTGCGAGTAGAGGTCCTCAAGCAACGCGTCGTACAACTGCCCCGCTCCGACCACGGCGCCACCGCCGGCCGGCGCCGGTGCCGTCGCCGCGGTGTTGAGCAGCGCCAGCAGGGCGGTGGTGGGATCACCGGCCGGATGCCACGCACAGTCGGGGTTGGTGGTGCACCAGGCGAAGAACGCGTTGAGGACGCCTTCGAAGCCATCCGCCTGTCCCATCGTGATCTGGTCGAAGGACAGTGCCGGGTCGATCACACTGTCGAGCACCATGGCCCTGATGTGGGTGGGGAAGAGCGCGGCGTAGGTGAGCCCGAGCAAGGTGCCGTAGGACTGCCCCATGTAGGTCAGCCCCCCGTCGCCGAGAGCCTGGCGCAGCCGGTCCATGTCGCGGGCGACGTCGACCGTCCCCACATAGGGCAGCACGCTGGCGCTGTTCGTCTCGCACGCCGCCGCGAACTGCTTGAGCTCCGCGATGGTCTGCGCCTGCTGGCTCGGTGTCACGGGGGTGGGGTCGGACGGCCCGCTGCCTGACGCGCTCCCGCACGTGACCGGGTCGCTGCGCTGTACGCCGCGGGGGTCGAACAGCACGATGTCGAAGTCGTCGAGGAGCTGGGGCGTGAGCGCGCTGAGCTCGTTCGACATGTCGTTGATGCCCGAGACGCCGGGCCCGCCGGGGTCGATGACGAGCGATCCGATGCGGGCACCGGGCTCCTCCGCCGGGTGGCGCGCCACGGCGATGGAGATGGTCGGGCCCTCGGGATGGGCGTAGTCCAGCGGGACGACGAGGGTGCCGCACTGCAGGTCGCCGTTGCACGGGGACCAGGCCATCGGGGAGACGGGCAGCTCGGTGGTCGATGTCGTGGTCGTGCTGCTCGTCGTCGCTGGCGCACGGTGGGTGCGTTGGGCCTGGGCCTGGGCCTGCGGCTGGCCGCTCTGGGTGCAGCCAGCCGTCACGACGCTAGAGACCAGGACGAGGAGGAGGAGTGTTCGCCTCGTCGACACCGGGCCAAGCGTTGCACGTGCCTTTCCCGCCATGACGTCACCGTTCTCCTCGCCGCCGGATCAAAGGAGCGTGGCGATGGCTCACCCAGAGGAAGAGGAGGGCGGCCGGGGGCGAGCCGGCGCTTCGGCGCGTGCCGAGTACGAGCGGCGCCAGGCCAGGGACGAGGCCCGCCTGCGAGCGGTCTTCGGACCCCTGGCACCCGTCGTCCGGTTCATTGCCGGTCCGGAGCCATCCACCGAGGCCTGGGCCCGCGGCGCCGCCGGTGAAGAGCGCGTCGGCCACTGGCTCGACGAGGCCGTCCGCGGCAGCGGCATGGTGCTGCACGATCGGGCCCTGCCCCATGGACGCGCCAACATCGACCACCTTGCGGTTGTTGCGTCGGGCATCTGGGTCATCGACACCAAGCACTTCCGGGGCCGGCTGGAGCGACGCGACCTCAGCGGGTGGTTCGTGCCCCGCCCCCCGGCTCTTCGTGGCCGGACGAGACCAGAGCCGCCTCGTGATCTCGGCGCGCCGGCAGCAGGCGCAAGTCGCCGAGGCCCTGCTGGCCGAGAAGGCACCGGCGGTCGTCCCACCGGTCAGGGCCGCGTTGTGCTTCACCGGCGCGCAGGTCGGCCTCTTCGCCCGGCCCTTTACCCTCGAGGGGGTGCTCATCACCTGGCCCAAGGCATTCGCCCGCACGCTGGTGGCAGCGGGGCCGGTCGGCCCGGCCGAGCGTCGCGCCCCTGGCCCTTCGCCTCGCCCGCACCTTCCCCGCCTACGCGGCGTAGGTCGCTGTCGCCGGGGACGATCTCTTGGCGGTCGCTCTCTTGGAGGCGGCCGCTGATCGCAGCCCGATAGTCCTGGGAGTTGTATAGACCCACTCGTACCCACTAGGTCGCATAGTGGGTACGAGTGGGTCTATACGCCCCGAAACGCCCGCCGCTCGGAATGGCCAGACCACACCGGCGTGCCCGGCTCTTAGGCGCCCTCGGGCACCTCCCAGAGGCCGACCGGCGCCGTACCCAGGCGGTAGTGCCCCGGCAGGCGCTCGCCCGACATGGCGCGTTCCATGCGCTGCTGCATGCCAGGGAGGAGCGTGCCGTCGCCGATCATCGCCATGAAGACCGCGCCGGCATTGCCGACGTCGAAGAAGTCGCGCTGCCACGACCACTGGAAGTTCCCGCCGTACCGGAACCAGCTGCCCCCGAGTCCCGCGATCTCGTAGTTGGTCCCGTCCGCCTTCGTCGCGTCGGCCACCTGCTTCCACAGGCCGAGGACCTCGCCCTGCGCCTCGTCGATGAGCACCTTCTGGTACGGATAGGTCCAGCCTTCGAGCCCGGCCATCTCGAGACCGAGTGCGATCTCCCGGATCTCCTCGCGGCCGACGGCCATGAATTCATCCGAAGGCCCGACGTTCCAGCCGTAGGTGGCGTCCTCGGTGTAGAGGTCGGCCATGTGGTGCCAGTCCTTCTTCGCCTCCCCCGCTCTATTGGCTTCGAGCCAACGCTCGACCATCTCTTCGAGTTCGGCACGCGGATAGGCGGGCATGGGCAGTCAGTCCTCCTCTATAGACAGGGCATGGGTGGGGCAGTACTTCACGGCCAGTTCGACGGCGGCACGCTCGCTCTCGGGCGGTTCGGGCTGGAGGATGGTGAGTTCCCCCTTCTTGGAGACCGAGAAGACCGCGGGCGCCTCGCCCTCGCAGGCGGCGTGGCCCTGACACAGGTCGCGGTCGACCACGATCCTCACCGCCCCGACCCCGACGCCGGCGCGGCGCCGGTACCGCACACGGCACGGCTGCTCCAGCTGCACCACCATTTTCGAGTGGTCGTTGCGGTAGGTGTCGAGGGGCTGTGCCGCTTCGAATTCCCAGCCTTGGAGCAGCACCGAGAAGATCGCCTTCAGCTGCATCATGGCGAAGGCGGCACCGACGCAACGGTGCCGGCCCGCCCCGAAGGGGATCCAGGTCCACGGGTTGGCCCGGTCCTCCTCCCGCGGCTCGAGGTAGCGGGAGGGGACGAAGGCGTCGGGGTCCGGGAAGTCCTCGGGGATCCGGTTGCAGATGGCAGGGCTGGCCGCCACGAACTTGCCGGCGGCGATCCGGTAGTCGCCGTAGGACAGCTCCTCCATGGCGACGCGCAGGAGCAGGATCAACGGCGGGTGGAGCCGCAGGGCTTCCTTGAGCGCCGACTCCAAGTGCGGGATCTCCCGCAGCGCCTGGAAGCTGACTTCCGAGCCGTCGGCGTAGAGCTGGTCCAGCTCGTTGTTCACCGCCGCGCAGCTCCGCCGGATGACGCAGGAGCTCAATGAGTGTCCAGGCCGCCGTGCCCGAGGTCGTGTGATGACCGGCGAACATCATGGAGATGAACATCCCCGTCACGGTGTCGGCGGTGAACCGCGGCGAGCCGTCCTCCTCGCGGATCGACATGAGGATGTCGAGCAGGTCGGCCTCGCCGTCCGGCGCCGGCGGACCCGCCGCTCGACGCTCCATGATGGCGCCGACCAGCTCGACGAGTTCCACCCGTGCCGCGTCGCGGCGGCGGAAGCTCTCGATGTCCGCGTAGGGGTCGACGTAGGCGATCGGATCCGTTCCCTGTTCGAGGTCGTGGTAGAGCCGGGCGAAGCGGCCGTCGAGCTCGCTGCGGAAACGTGGGCCGATGAGGCAGGCAGACGACGTGTAGATGGTCAGCTCGGCGAACCACTCCAGCAGGTCGATCTCGCCCTCGTCGTCCCAGCCGGCGACCATCTGCTCCACCTCGCGCGAAATGGTGGCGGCGTGCCCGCGCATGAACTTGTCGCGCAGCGCCTGGTTGTGCAGCATCTCGCGGCGCCGCTCGGGCGGTGCGTCGAACACGACGCCCTCGCCGAAGATCGGCGTCATGAACGGGTAGGCCTCGGCCTGGTCCAACTGCTCCTCGGGCGCACGGAAGTAGAACTCGTTGGCGTCCGCACCCGTCAACAACACGACCTCACGTTCGGCCAGGGTGAACTCCCCCACGTCGCCGCATTCGGCCCGCACCCGCGCCATGAGGCCGATGGGGTCGCGGCTGAGCTCGTCGAGGTGGCCGTTCTCGCCCTCACCGCCCGAGACGCGTGGCGGTTCTCTCAAGGTCGTCTCCGAGGTCACGGTGCTCCTTCCGTACCGAGTGGGCTCAAGGGGGCCTCCGGCTGGACCTCCACCACGCTGAGGTGCGTCCCCGCGGGGCGGCAATTGCGTGGGCGATGGCCGACGCCACGCCCTCGGGGCGCAGGAACGCCGAGTGACGGGCCAGGCCCCAGCGCGTCCACTCGGCCAACACCTCGCCGGTGACGTCTGGATCCCAGTCCATACCCATGCCGGTGAGGGTCGGACCGGGCCGCACGATCACGGCGCGCACCCCCGTGCCTTCCAGCTCCATCTGGAGCGCCGTGACAAAACCCTCGAGGCCCCACTTGGACGCCACATAGGCCGCCATGCGGGGCCGGGGGTGGGCCACGACGTCGGACGTCACGAAGATCAGGTCGCCCCGGCGGCGCTGCACCATGCCGGCGCCGAAGGCGCGCACCAGGCGCTGGGGCCCGCCGATGTTGACGCGCAGGACCTCCTCGAAGTCCTCCGGGCTGGTCTCGAGCGCCGTGCCCGGCTGGATCTTGGCCGCGTTCGACACCAGGATCTCCACCGGCCCGAAGGCGGCGTCGGCCTCCTTGGCGAACCGGATCACCGACCCAGGGTCGGCCAGGTCGAGGTGGCAGGCCACCGCCTCGCCTCCCTCGGTCCGGATCGACGCGGCCACCTCCTCGCACAGCTCGACGCGCCGCGCCCCGAGCACCACGGGATGGCCCGCCCTGGCCAACGCGCGCGCCGCTTCGGCACCGATGCCCGAAGACGCACCCGTCACCGCCGTGGGGCGCCGCACGGGGTGGGGCTCGAAGCGCGGCATCAGCGCGGCGTCACGGTCGTCGGCAGCGCGGCGAAACCCCGCACGTTGATGGAGTGCACGCGCGCCATCCCCGACGGGTCGACCTCGTAGTCCTTCACGCGCGCCCGCACCTCGGTCAGCGCGACCCGCGCCTCCATACGGGCCAGCGCGGCGCCCATGCAGAAGTGGCGGCCGCTGCCGAAGCTGACCAGATCCTGGGTGCGGCGCTCGAGGTCGTAGCGCTCGGCGTCGGCAAAGACGTCCTCGTCACGGTTGGCCGAACCCAGCAGGAGCAGGACGCGCCGGCCCGCCTCGATGTCGACGTCCTGGACGCGCACCGGCTGGCTCGTCACTCGGACCAGCATCTGCGTCGAGGTGTCGTAGCGCAGCGTCTCTTCCACCCAGTCCGGTACGCGGGCCGGGTCGGCGAAGGGCTTGGCTCGCTCGTCCGGGTTGCGCCAGCCCCAGTACCAGGCGTTGCCCAGTAACTTGGTCGTGGTCTCGTTCCCCGCCACCACCAACAGGAAGAGGAACCCGATCACCTCGTCGTCGGTCAGCCGGTCGCCGTCGATTTCGGCCTGCAGCAGCGACCAGGTCAGGTCGTCGTATTCGCGGCGCCGGCGATCGGCCACCATGTCGCCGTAGTAGCCGGCGAGCGTCAGCGCCGCTTCCAGCCCCTCCGCCGGAATGTCGGTCATTCCGTCCTCGCGGTGCATCAGGAGGTCGGCCAGGCGACGTATCTCGGCCCGGTCCGAGGCCGGCACGCCGACCAGTTCGGAGATCACGTCCATCGGCAGCAACCCGGCGAAGTCGGCGATGAAGTCGAACGAGCCCGCCTCGAGCGCCGGTGCCAAGTGGGCCACGGCCAGGGCGCGGATGTTGTCCTCCATGGCCGCCACCCGGCGCGGCGTGAAGCTCTTGCCAACGATGGAGCGCATCCGGGTGTGGCGGGGCGGGTCCATGGCGAGGAACGACATGGCACGGTGCGCGTCGGGCCCGAAAGCGGCGGGGTCGAGGCTCACGCCGTAGGCATTCGAGTAGCGGTCGACGTCGCGGAACGCCGCCAGCACATCGGCGTGGCGGGCGTAGGCGAAGAAGTCGAGCTCCTCGTTGTAGAAGACGGGCGCCTCGGCGCGCAGCCGGGCGTAGGTCGGGTACGGATCCTCGTGGATGCCGTAGTCGTATGGGCTGTACGCCAGCGGGGCCAGCGTCGTCACGACGCGGACGCCTCAGTCCCCGTGCCCGTCATGAGCGCGGTCGCCTCAGCCATCAGCGGCGGCACGGCGTCGAAGGCGAGATGGCCCATGCCGGCGCTCAGCAACGCGCCCGTGTAGGTCACCTGCAGCACGTTGAGCACGGCCGGATCGACGCCGGCGCCGAGCGCGGCCGCCAGTCGGCGCGTGATCTCGGCGCCCAGCCGCGAGCGCACGCGCTTCACGTCGGGCCCGTCCCCCAGCAGGGCCGTCGTGCAGGCGGCGACGGCCGCCGACCCCATGGCGCCAAAGCCCATGGTGCGGGCGGTGTCGGCCACCCTGTCGGGCAGCGACACGGTGAGGTCGACGAGGCTCGGCGAAACCTGCGCCGCGCTGCAGCAACACTTCGGCCAGCAGATGGTCCTTGCCCGAGAAATACGTGTAGGCCGTGGCCGGCGCCACACCCGCCCGCTTGGCGATCGTCCGCACCGAGATCTCGCTGTACGGACGCTCCTCGGCCTCCTCCGCCGCGGCGGCGATCAGCCGCTCCATGACCTCGGCCTGGCGCTCGGAGAGGTGGCGGCGGCCCGCGTGCGCGGCCGGTGCGTCACCGCGATCCGCCTCGACGGCGTCGAACATGCTCATGCGTCCGCCGGCTTCGGCACGTGCGGCGTGCCGTCCTTCATGTCCGGGAAGGAGAATGTCGCGGCCGTCGTCATGCGTGTGATCTTCGTGATGTCCTTCTCGGGAAGGGTGTGGGTCTCGTCCTCAATGACGATCTCCCAGCGACAGTGCGGCACACGGTCCCCCGGCACCCGTGGCGGCCGGTGCACGTGGCGGATGTGCGCCTTGGGGTTCACCGCCTGTGCCGTCACGTCGAAGGTGCCGTCCTCAATGTGGTGGCACATGTTGGTGACCATGGCGTCGCCGAAGGGCTCGGCGTCCATCAGCGCGCCGCAGTAGGCCAGCTCGAAGTAGCCGTGGGTCTCGTCGACCAGCTCGTAGTGCACGTCCATGTAGTGGTGCGGAAAGCCCGGGTCGAGCTGGAGCACCTTGAAGATGGCCGAGACGCCGTCGCCTTCGACGTTCATGATCTGGCGCAGACGGTCGCCGTAGACGGGGCTGGCACCGGCCCATTCCTCGATGGCCAGCTCCTTGACGGCCTCGGCGCCGTACTTGATGCCGATGGCGGCGCACATGGACCGGTCCAGCAGGTGCACGATGAGCCCGTACTCCCGGACCAGCCTGACCAGCGCCTCCTTCGACAGGTCCTCGTAGTCGAAGCCGGGATCGAAGGCACCCGAGTAGTCGTCGCGTTCGGGTCTTCCGTCGTCGCTTTCCGTGGTCATCCGTTCAAACTATAGTCCAGACACTTGTCCAGATCTAGAGGTCCTGCGACGAAGGGCGACGATGCTGGGCGTGTTGATGGGGAGGTTGGGCCAGGTGACGGAGAGCGAGAACGACGCGCCGCAGACCGCGTTTCGAGTCGGGGTCATCGGGCTCGGGGACATGGGCGGCGGCATGGCCACCGCCCTCATACGAGCCGGCCTCCCTGTGTCCGTGTGCGACGTCCGCGAGGAGGCCACCGCCCCGTACCGGGACGGGGCCCATGTGGCGGCGACACCCGCCGAGCTCGCCACCCGCAGTGACGTGATCCTCGTCGTGGTATTCAACGACGCCCAGGTCCGTGCCGTCCTGCAGGGGCCCGACGGCGTCTTTGCGGGAGCCGCGCCGGGCAGCACCGCCGTCATCGTCGAGCACCATCCCCGACCGAGACGGTGCTGGAGATGCGCGCCGAGGGCGCCACCAAGGGGATCGCGGTGGTCGACTGCGGCGTGAGCGGCGGACCCGACGCCTCCGCCGCGGGCGAGCTCGTCTGCATGATCGGTGGCTCCGAAGAGGAGGTCGACCGGCTGCGTCCCGTCCTCGACGCCGTCAGCTGCCTGGTGCTGCACATGGGCCCGCCCGGCGCCGGCCTGGCCGCCAAGCTGGCCCGCAACCTGATCACCTACGGCTCCTGGCTCGCCGCCTTCGAGGCGCAGGAGCTGGCCGAGGCCGCAGGTATCGACCTGCTCAAGCTCGGCGAGGCGGCACGCGAGAGCGACAAGCGCATCGGCGGCGCCACCCGGCTGATGTTCCGCACCACCGCAGCCCCCTGGCCCGCCGACAGCGACGAGGGGTTGCTCAAGCTCATGCGGTCCGGGGCGGAGGTCACCCACAAGGACCTGACCACCATTCTGGAGCTCGGTGCCACCCTCGGCGTCGACCTGCCGCTGGCCACGTTGGCCGAGCGGCGTTGCGGCCGGATCTACGGCTTCGAGGGCGACATCTGATCGCTGCCGGTGACGGCGGTGCCGTGGCCGCCCACCTCTGACCTGGGTAGGGTCGGGCCCGCCGGGCGCGACCCGAAGACCTCGACTCGAAAAGGAGCGCGAGTGAGCGAGCAAGAAGACAGGCGCGCCGCCGGCATGGCGAAGATGCAGGAGGTCTACGGGTTCACCGTCGATCCTGCGGACCTGCCGGGGCGCTACACCGACGTGACCGTCGATCACCTCTTCGGGACGATATGGACCGACGACACCATTGAGCTGCGAGACCGGCGCATCTTGACCATCGGCGTCCTGGCGGCCCAGGACAAGCCCGAGCTCCTGGAGATCCAGTTCGAGAACGCGCTCCGGCGCGGCGAGCTGACCGTCGAGCAGGTCCGTGAGATCGTCGTCCACCTCACCCACTACATCGGCTGGCCCCTCTCCACCGGCGTCAGTGGAGCGGCGGAGACCGTCATCCGGCGCCGCGCCGCGGCCGGCGACGCCGAGGCCTGAACCAGCGCCGTGACCGACAGCCGGATCGAGATCGACGAGGCGGCGCCCGGCGTCCGCGTCATCGCCTTCAACCGGCCCGAGGTGCGCAACGCCTTCGACACCACCATGTACCACGAGGTCACCGCCGCGCTGCGCGCCGCCGACAGTGACGAGGCGGTCGGAGCGGTCGTGCTCACCGGCCGGGGCACCGCCTTCACCTCCGGTCAGGACCTGGCCGAAATGGCGGCCATCGCCACCGGGACCGCCGTCGAGGGGGCCGGCCAGGGCTTCATGGGCCTGCTCGAATGCCTCATCGACCTGTCGGTGCCGCTGCTCGCCGCCGTCAACGGCGTCGCGGTCGGCCTCGGCTTCACGCTTCTTCCCCATTGCAACCTCGTGCTGGTCGACGCCGACGCCCGCCTGCGCGTCCCCTTCGCCGAGCTGGGCGTGCCCCCCGAGGCGGCCAGCAGCGTGCTCTTCCCGGCCGCTGATGGGCTGGCAGCAGGCGGCGCGGGTGCTCCTGACCTCGGACTGGGTCAGCGCGCCGGAGCTGGTCGAGCTCGGCCTCGCCCTCAAGGTCGTGCGACCCGCGGGACCGTGCTCGACGAGACCGTCGCGCTGGCGGCGCGCATCGCCGCGCACCCGCGCGGCGCCACCCGGGCCAGCAGCTCCCTCGTGCGGGCGGCCCGGCGCGACGCCGTGGTGGAGGCCAACCGCCGCGAGCAGGCCGCGTTCGCCTCGCTGCTGGGCAGCGCGGTCGGGACCGGCACGCTGGCCGAGTTCGCCGCCCGACCCGCCGCCGGGACCTGACCCGTGCGGCTCGGCATCACCGCCGCCCTGACCGACGCCGACCTGGCGCCGGCCGTCCTCGCCGCCGCGGTCGAGGAGCTCGGCTTCGACTCGCTCTACCTGCCCGAGCACACCCACCTCCCCGTCGAGGAGGACACGCCGCCGGCCCTCGTCGGTGGCGTGCGCCTCGACGACTACAAGCGCTGCCTCGACCCGCTCGTCGCCCTCGCCACCGCCGCCGCGGTGACCTCGCGCATCGGACTGGGCACCGGCATCCTGCTCGCCGCCCAGCACGAGCCGATCCTGCTGGCCAAGCAGGTGGCCACCCTCGACCACCTCTCCGGCGGGCGGGTCACGCTCGGCGTCGGGTTCGGCTGGAACCGCACCGAGGCCGAGGACCACGGCGTCGACTGGCCCCGGCGTCACGACGTGGTGCGCGAGCACCTGGCGGCCATGGAGGCCATCTGGTCCACCGACCAGGCCGAGTACCACGGCGAGTTCGTCGACTTCGGGCCGACCTGGTCCTGGCCCAAGCCGGTGCAGCAGCCACGCGTACGCACGCTCATCGGCGGCGGCGCCAGCGACGCGGTGCTCGGCGGCGATCGTGGGATACGCCGACGGCTGGATCCCCATCGGCGGCAGCGGACTGGGCACGGCCATCCCGCGCCTGCACGCGCTGGCCGAGGAGGCCGGGCGCGACCCCGCCGCGCTGTCCGTCGTCCCCTTCGGGACCATCGCCGACCAGGGCAAGCTGGAGCACTACGCCGCGCTCGGGATCACCGAGGTGGTGCTCCGGGTGCCGGGCCGGGCGACGAGCGATCCGTGCGGGCGGAGCTGGAGTCGCTGGCCCCGCTCGTCCCGTTCGCGGCCACACTGGAGCAACCATGACCGACCTCATCGACGACACCACACCGCGGCTCGGGCAGCACCACGCCGCTCCCGAAGATCATCAGCGTCGACGACCACATCGTCGAGCCGCCCCACCTGTGGGACACCTGGCTGCCGGCGCGCTACCGCGACCGCGGCCCCAAGGCGGAGCGCCGCGGCATCGGCGACATGGAGCACATCGGCGGCGGGACTACCGCCAGACCTTCGACCCCGACGGGCCCGCAGGCCGACTGCTGGGTCTACGAGGACCTCGTCTACATCAACAAGCGCCACGTGGCCGCCGTCGGGCTTCGACCGCGACGACATGACCATGTCTCCCATCACCTACGACGAAATGCGACCCGGCTGCTACGAGCCGAAGGCGCGCATCGCCGACAACGAGGCCAACTGGGTCGAGGCCAGCCTGTGCTTCCCCACCTTCCCCCGCTTCTGCGGCCAGACCTTCCTGGAGGCCAAGGACAAGGAGCTGGCCGAGGCCTGCGTCGTCGCCTACAACGACTTCATGGTCGAGGAGTGGTGCGGCGACAGCGGAGGCAAGCTGCTCCCGCTGTGCATCATCCCGCTGTGGGACGCCGAGAAGGCGGCCGCCGAGGTGCGGCGCAACGCCGCCCGCGGCGTGCGCGCCGTGTGCTTCAGCGAGATCCCGCCCCACCTCGGACTGCCGAGCATCCACAGCGGCTACTGGGATCCGTTCTTCGCCGCCTGCGAGGAGACCGGCACGGTCGTGAGCATGCACATCGGCTCGTCGTCGAAGATGCCGGCGACGTCGGCCGACGCACCGGTGGCCGTGGCGGCGTCGCTCAGCTTCGGCAACGCCATGTCGTCGCTGTGCGACTTCCTCTTCTCCGGCGTCCTCATCCGCTTCCCTCGCCTCGTCCTGGCCTATTCGGAGGGGCAGATCGGCTGGCTGCCCTACATCCTCGAGCGGGTAGACGACGTGTGGCGCGAGCACCGCGCCTGGGGCGGCGTGAAGGACATCGTGCCCGAGCCGCCCTCCACCTACTTCCACCGCCAGGTCTATGGCTGCTTCTTCCGCGACCAGCACGGCCTCGACTCCCTCGGCGTCATCGGCGCCGACCGCGTCACCTTCGAGACCGACTACCCCCACACCGACTCCACCTGGCCCGACACCCGGGCCGTGGCGGAGCAGCTGGTCAGGCACCTCTCCGACGAGGAGGTGTACCGGATCATGCGGGGCAACGCCATTGCGATGCTCGGCCTCGAAGGCCCGTGAAGCTCGGGGACGTCGTCAACCCGGCGGCGGCGCACTGGGGCAAGCCGCTCGACCGGCGTGCGCATCCTCGCCCTCGAGCAGATGCAGGCGCTGCCCTACGCCACGCAGCTGCTGGGGCGTCTCGGCGCCGAGGTGGTCAAGATCGAGTCGCCCGGCACGGGCGACCTCGGGCGCAGCGCCGTCGCCGGCGATGACCGACCCCGACGGGCGCGCCGTCGGCGCCACCTTCCTGCGCAACAACCTCTCCAAGCGCTCCGTCGTCGTCGACCTCAAGCAGCCGGCCGGGCGCGACCTCGTGCTGCGGCTGGCGCCGCGCTTCGACGTCGTGGCCGAGAACTTCCGCGCCGGCGCCATCGAGCGCCTCGGCCTGGGCTACGAGGACGTCGGCCGCCGTGCACCCCGCCGTCGTCTACCTCTCCATCTCGGGCTTCGGCGCACGCGGTGCCGGCGGGGACCCCGGACTCCCCCTACGCCGGCTGGCCCGCGCTGGCCTCCATCGTCGAGGCGATGAGCGGCGCCTACGAGTTCAAGCGCCCGGAGGGGCAACCGCCGATCGGCTCGCCCATGGGCGGGCTCGGCGACATCGTCACCGCGCTCTTCGCCGTCATCGGCACCCAGGCCGCCCTGCGCCAGCGTGACCGCACCGGACGGGGCCAGCGCGTCGACGTCGCCATGCTCGACGCCCTGGTGGCCGTGCTCGACGTCGTGCCGAACTTCTGGTCCATGGGCATGCCGATGGGGACGCCGTGGCCCGGCATCCTGCACGGCTTCCGGGCCGCCGACGGCTGGTTCATGCTGCAGGTGCTGCGGCCGCACCAGTGGCCCGACCTGGCCCGCGCCATCGGCAAGCCGGAGTGGGCCGACGACCCGCGCTTCGCCACGCCCCAGGGCTGGCTCGACCACCTCGAGTCGGACATCCGGCCCGCCCTCGAGTCCTGGGCGGGCACCCTGTCCAAGCGGGAGGCCTGCGACGCCCTGAACGCGGCCGGGCTCGTGGCCGGGCCGGTGGCCAACGACGAGGAGGTCGTGGCCGACCCGCACCTGGCCGGGCGCAACATGCTCGTCGAGCACCCGCGCCCCGACGGCGTCGCCCAACCCGTGCTGATCCCGGGGCTCCCGGTGAAGTTCGCCGAGGTGGCCGAAGGCCCCGAGACGCGGGTCCCCTGGCTCGGCGAGCACACCGACGACGTCCTCGCCGACGAGCTGGGCCTCGGCGCGGCCGAACTGGCCGACCTGCGCGAGGCCGGCGTCATCGCCTGAGGCCGCGGCGGGCGCGGGCCCCGGCCGCGGTCGGTGCCGGTGGCGGCCACCCCGGCACCCGGCGCTCGACGCTGGCGGAACAGCACCCGGTCCAGCAGGACGAACTGCACCACCCACAAGGCGCCGTAGGCGGCGACGTTGGCCGCCTCCACCGCCAGGTGTGCCAGCCGCGACCGAGGTCGACGGTGCGGGCCGACACGGCGCGCACCGTCAGTGTCGAGATCACCAGGCCGGCGAAGGAGAGCGTGCAGAACGGCGTGACCTGGCGCAGCACGGAGCGCTGCGAGTGGTCGAACCAGACCCAACGGCGATTCAGCTCGAAGGACGGCACCGTCCCCACCGCCGTGGCGAGCACGTTGGCGAGCGACCGCGTTCACGCCGAAGATGCCCGACCAGGACACCCAGGACGGTCAGGCTGGTGACGGTGGAGACGCCGGACACCGCGGAGTAGCGCAGCAGTTGGACGATACGACCGGGTTGGCGCAGTGCAGTCTGAACTCGTGAGGGCATGACCGCACAGTGCGGGACGCGCTTACGAACACGCTGAGTGCGAGGTGGCTCTGTCCTCCCAATGCTCGGCTGCGAACCGTCGCCTTCAGCAAACTCCTACGCCACCCACAGGCGACGTGCACCCGACGTGCAGGCGCGGCCTGCACCATCGCCGCCATGACCACCGTCATCGACACCGGCCCAGCGGTCGCACACCCGCCCGCGGCGCACCCGAAGCCGACCTGCACCCCGACATCGAAAGAGGTTCGGACGCTGGAGGTGCATCGGAGCGCCTCGCCTGGTGGCGACGTCCCGGGCGTCCGGTCTGGTCCGTGCCGGCACGCGCCGGCATCTTCGGCATGGCCGCACTGCTCTACTGCTGGGATCTGGCGCGCGTCGGGATGGGCAACACCTTCTACGCCGCCGCGGTGAAGAGCGGGACCGAGAGCTGGAAGGCGTTCTTCTTCGGCTCCCTCGACCCGGGCTCCTTCATCACGGTCGACAAGCCGCCGGCCGCCCTGTGGGTCATGGAGCTCTCCGGGCGTATCTTCGGCTTCTCCAGCTGGAGCATGCTGCTCCCGGAGGCGATCGCCGGACTCGCGACGGTGATGGTGCTCTACCACCTCGTACGGAATGGTTCGGTGAACCCGCGGCGGTGTTCGCATCACTCGCACTCGCGCTCACGCCGGTGGCCGTCGTCATCTTCCGCTACAACGACCCCGACGCGTTCTTGACCCTTCTGCTCGTGCTGGCGGCATGGGCCTTGCTGGCGCGCCATCGAGACCGGCAAGACGGTCGGCCTCGTGCTCTCGGGCGCGCTCGTCGGCCTGGCCTTTCTGACCAAGACGCTCGACGCCTTCATTGTGGTCCCGGCCATCGGCGTCGCCTACCTGTGGTGCGGGCCACCGCGCCTGGCCCGCCGGCTCGGGCAGCTCGGCTGGGCCGCGGTCGCCTGCTCGTCTCGAGCGGGTGGTGGGTCGACCATCGTCGAGCTGTGGCCGAAGAGCGCGCGCCCCTACATCGGCGGGAGCACGGACAACTCCGAGCTGAATCTGATCTTCGGGTACAACGGTTTCGCGCGGATCTTCGGTTCGGGTGGCGGTGCCGGGCGCCGCCGGCGGCGCGACCACGGGCGGCTCGTCGGCCTTCGGCGGGGGCGAGGGACTGCTCCGCATGTTCGACAGCGAGCTGGGTGGCCAGATCTCGTGGCTGCTCCCGGTCGCCCTTGCCGGTCTGGTCGCCGGCCTGTGGCTGACGCGGCACCACCACCGCTCCGACGGCCGGCGCGCCGGGTTCGTGCTGTGGGGCGGCACGCTGCTGATGTATCTGGCGGTGTACGACTCTGCGAAGGGGATCTTTCACCCCTACTACGCCGCCGTGATGGCGCCGGCGGTCGCCGCCCTCGCCGGCGCCGGCGCAGTCGCACTCTGGCGGCTCGGGCGACAGTCGCTGCGCTGGGCCTGGGCGCTCCCGGCCACCGTCGTGGGGACCGCGCTCTGGGCCGACACCCTGTTGGCCCGGACCAGCGGTTACGACACCTGGGTCGGGCCCACGGTCGTGGTGACCGGCGTGGTCTCCGCCTGGTCCTCTTGCTCTGCTTGGCCCGTCCCGAGGGTGTCGCACTGGTTCGCCCTTGCCGCAGGCACCGTGGCCGCGGCCTCGCTGCTGGCGGGACCAGCGGCGTACTCGCTGACGACCCTCGGGACCACCACGAACGGCATCGCCACGGCCGGGCCCACTTCCGGTGCGGGAGGCCTCGGCGCAGGGGGCGGGCGGCCCCGGTGGCGGCCCGGGCTGGTGCAGGAGCGGCCCGGGCGGTGCCCCGACGGGCACGCACACCGGAGGGCCTCCGCGGTGGCGCAACTGGATGGGCCGGTGCCGCCGGCAGCGGCGCGTACCGGAGCGGCAGTCGCGGGAGCAGCGGAGGGGGCGGAGCATCGAGCGCCGACGAGGGGCTGGTGCACTACCTCGAGCGGCACCAGGGCTCGTCCGAGTACCTGGTCGCGGTGAACGGCTCGCAGACTGCCGCGCCCTTCATCCTCGAGAGCGGCAAGGCCGTCATCGCCATGGGCGGTTTCGGCGGGACGGACCCGGCACCGACCCTCAGCCAGTTCGAGCAGCTCGTGGCGACCGGCAAGGTGCACTACGTCTACGTCTCGAGTGGCGGAGCCGCCGGTGGCGGCCGGCGGCGGAGCTCTGCGCCGGCGCATCGGCGCTGGCGGCCAGACGACGACCACAGCCAGTGCAGTCGACAGCTGGGTCGAGAAGCACGGGACCGTGGTCTCGTCGAGCGCCTACGGCGGCAGCTCGGGCAGCGGAACCTTGTACTACGTCAGCAGCTCGGCGGGACGAAATGATGGACTGCTCAGTACCGCGGCAGTGCGATGAAGGCGACGAGATATGCGAACAACCCCGCGCCCACGAGCGTGCAGGCGTGGAACACCTCGTGGAAGCCGAAGACGCGTGGCCAGGGGTCCGGCTTCTTCCGCGCGTAGACCAGCGCCCCGGCCGTGTAGAACAACCCCGCCGCGAGCATCAGGGCGAAGCCGACCCAACCGAGGCTGCGCACCAGCTGCGGCGCCACGATGATGGGACACCAACCCACGAGGACGTAGGGGATGGCGACCACCCACTGCGGCGCGTCGAGGAACATCTGGCGCAGCGCGATACCGGCGGCCGCGCCGGCCCACACCAGGGTGAGGATGAGCACCTCGGCCCACCCTCGCAACGCCAGCCCGGCCACCGCCGTGCACGTGCCGGCGATCCCCACGAAGATCGCGCTGTGATCGGCCCGCCGCATGCGGCGCCACGCCGGGGCGGACCAGCGCAGCCGGTGGAAGGCGGCGCTGGTGCCGAACATGACCAGCATGCCGGCGACGTAGATCGCCAGCTCGGTCGTCGCCGCCGCGTCGGGCCCGGCCGCGATCAGGAATGGGCCACCGATCAGCCAGGCGAAGAAGGCGCCGGCGTGCAGCCAGCCCCGCAGCAGCGGGCGGCTCGCCGCGGTTGTCGGCCGACCTGCCCTGCTCGCCCTGGGCCAGAACGGTCACATGCGTCCCCTCTTCCTCCAGCCGGTCCGCCAGCTCCACCTCGCGCCGCGAGATGCCCAGCAGGAAGAGGATGGCGTCGAGGTACGGCACGCTGAGTGCCGCGTCGGCCGCTTCGCGCACGACCGGCTTGGCGTTGAAGGCGATGCCGAGCCCGGCGGCCGCCAGCATGTCGATGTCGTTGGCGCCGTCGCCCACCGCGATGGTCCGCGCCACCGGCACACCCGCCGCCGCTGCGAACGCCGCCAGCGCCTCGGCCTTCCCGGCCCGGTCGACGATGGCCCCGGTCAACTCGCCCGTCACGACGCCCCCGTCCACGACGAGCTCGTTGGCCGCGAGGTGGTCGATGCCCAGCTCGGTCACGAGCGGGCCGATCACCTGGGTGAAGCCGCCGCTCACCACCGCCAGCTCGTAGCCGAGCCGCTTGAGCGTGCGCACCAGGGTCCGGGCGCCCGGCGTCAGCACAATGCCGTCGCGCACGGCCTCGAGGTCGCCTTCCTTCAGGCCGGCCAGGAGCCGCACCCGTTGGCGCAGCGCCTCGGCGAAGTCGACCTCTCCCGCCATGGCGGCCGCGGTGACGGCCGCCACCTCAGGGCCGCACCCGCACCGGTCCGCCAGCAGGTCGATCATCTCTCCCTGCAGCAGGGTGGAGTCGGCGTCCAACACGATCAGGTGCTTGGCCCGCCGGTGCAGCCCGGTCGCCTGCACGGCGACATCGACCTGGCAGCGCGCGGCCGCCTCGGCCAGCGCCCGCCGCAGCGCGTCGACGTCCGCGTCGGCCACCGTGAACTCGTAGCTGTGCACCGGGTACGCGGCCAGCCGCACAATGCGCACGATGTTGCCGCCGCACCGCGCGATCGACCCCGTCACCGTCTCGAGTGTCGCCGCGTCGATCTCGGGCGCCAGGAGCGTGACCAGATGGCCTTCGGCGACGTCGTCCATCGCCGCCTCGACGAGGGCTCGACCGCCACGACGACGCCCGCCCCGGCGAAGCGGTCCTCCAGCAGCGCGCGCACGGGCTCCGCTTCCGCCCGCACCATGTCGGCTTCCACGCAGAGCAGCAGGCGGCCGTGCACCCGCACCTGCTCCACGTCGTCCACCTCAATGCCCCGCTCGGCCAGCGCGGCGAAGAGCCGCTGCCGCGATGCCCGGGCCGTCCTGCCCGCTCACCGTCACCAGGAACGGCGCGGGCGCCTCGCTCATGGTCGCGCGACGTCCTTCTCGGTGACCCAGCCGGTGCCCTCCACCCAGCGCTTGACGATCCGCGCCGGCACGCCGGCGACCACGCAACGGTCCGGGACCTCGCCGCGCACCACCGCGCCGGCGGCCACCACGACGTGCTCGCCGATCTGCGCCCCGGGAAGGATGACGGCGTTGGCGCCCAGCCAGCTGCCCGAGCCGATGCGCACCGGCGCCTCGGTCGGCCACTGCCGCCCGATCGGCTCGACCGGGTCGTCGTAGGAGTGGTTCTGGTCGGTGATGTAGACGTAGGGACCCGTCTGGATGTCGTCGCCGATCACGATCTCCCAGTGGCCCACGATGTGCGAGCCGCGGCCGATCAGGCGTGCGGCTCCCGATGGAGACGACCGGATCGGTCGGCATCTCCTGCCCGGGCGCCATGCCGGCCGAGATGGAGGCGCCCGGACCGACGATCGTCTCCGGCCCGATGTGGATCAGATGCTCGTTGTAGATGGCGCCCTGGGGGAAGAGCAGGCAGGCGCCGGCGCCCATGCGGCCGAAGCGGCGCCCCCGGGGATCGTCGGGGCCGATCGCCCCCAGATCGGCGGCACCCTCCCAGGCCGCGTGCACCAGACGGGACAGCGGCCGCCGCAGCGGTGCAGGAAGGGAGCGGGCCCAGCTCACGCACGAATGGTAGGTGGTGGCGCCGACCCCCTCGTCACCGGTCCCGCCGCCGGGCACCGGAAGGCGCAGGGGTAAACTCCTCCGTGCAGCCCCTCCCACCGGACGGTGGCTCCGACCCGTGCACGCCGTGCCGTCTCGGAGCGCCCCATCGACCGGCGCCAGTTCCTTCAGCTCTCCGCGCTCGGCGCGGCCGGGTTCGCCGGCGCCACCCGCCTGCGCAGTACGCACCCGAAGCAACGCGTCCCGGCGAAGGCCAAGCGCGCACACCACCGAGCACGTCGCGGTCGTCAACAAGAAGCTGGCGAGCGGCGTCACGGTGCCGACCGCACCCTGGCTGATCGCCGAGAACGCCAAGCGGGGCACGCTGAACTGGATCTGCAACCACAACCAGCCCGAGCACGCGCTCGAGGGCTTCGCCAGCCAGGTCAGCGCGGTGCCCGGCGACGACGTCGCCGTGTTCGTCAGCACGCACCGCCCGCGCCGTCCAGGTCCAGGCCTACCGGATGGGCTACTACCAGGGACTCGGCGGCCGCCTCATCGTGCAGACCGACTTCCTCCCGGCCAAGGTCCAGGCCGCGCCGGTGGTCACACCCGGCATCGGCACGGTGACCTGCCCGTGGTCGCCCACGCTCACGCTCAACATCACGAAGGACTGGCTGCCCGGCTGCTACCTCTTGAAGCTCGTCGGCGACGGCGGCGAGGAGCAGTTCGTCCCGCTCACCATCCGCGACGACACCTCCACGGCGTCCTACGTGCTCCAGAACAGCGTCACCACCTGGCAGGCCTACAACCTCTGGGGCAGCTACAGCCTCTACTACGGGCCCGACAGCCAGGGCCGAGGCACGTTCGCCGACCGCGCCCGGGCCGTCTCGTTCGACCGCCCCTACCCGCAGACGTGGGCGTCGGGTGCCGCCGACTTCGTCGGCAACGAGCTGCCGCTGCTGTTCCACCTCGAAAGCCTCGGGTTGGACATGACGTACTGGACCGACGTCGACCTGCACGCCCGGCCGCAGCTCCTCATGAACCATCGCTGCCTCTTCAGCATGGGCCACGACGAGTACTGGTCCACGCCCATGCGCCAGGGGGCGGCGCACGGCCAACGCCAGCGGCGTCAACCTGGCCTTCCTCGGCGCCAACGCCTGCTACCGCCAGATCCGGCTCCAATCGACCTCTGTCGGCCCCAATCGCCTGGAGGTCTGTTACAAGGACGCCGCCGAGGACCCGATCGCCAGCCAGCAGCCGGCGCTCACCACGGTCAACTGGAACCAGGCACCGCTCAACAATCCCGAGTCGACCCTCATCGGTTCCATGTACCAGTCGGTCGGGGCCAAGGCCGACATGGTGGTCACCGACGCGTCGTCGTGGTTCTACGACGGGTGCAACCTCACCGACGGCCACACCTTCAGCACCGTCATCCTCGGCGAGTACGACCGCTACGTCCCGTCCCTCCCCGGACCGAAGAACGTCGACGTGCTCGCCCACTCGCCTGTCCCGGGCCAAGCCAACTGGTCCGACATCACCTACTACACGGCGCCGGGGAACGGCGGGGGCGTGCTGGCCAGCGGCTCGGCCAGCTTCGTGTCGCTGCTCGGGAACACCGGGGCGATCCCTCCCAACGTCATCGTCCCTCGCCATCCCCGGGGTGACCGACGTGATCCGCCGCGCCATGGAGAACGTCTACGGCCGCTTCGGCCTGGGCCCGGCCACCTCGTACGGCAGTTCGAGCGGCAATTGGGCGGACGTCTACAGCGGCGCCGCCGCCAGCGCGGGCACCGCCGCCGGCACCCCCTCGGCCTGATCCGGGCGCGTCCTGAGCCGGGCCGCGCGCCCAGCCGCGACCGGGATGCCACCACTTTCGGACCCGGCCCCCGTACGATCGACGCCCAGCGATGGCCAGATCCGAGACCACACGTTTCAGGGTGCGCCGCCCGCACGCCTGGGGCGTGCTGGCGGCGGCCGGACTGACCGGGCTGCTCGTTGAGCGCCTGCTCGTCCTCTCCGGCGCCACGAGGCAGTCGCCAAGCCGAAGAAGACCACCACGACGACGACGGCACCGGCGCCCGCCTGCCCCTTGACCGGGGTGCCGGCACCGACCGGCGCCGTCCCGCAGCGACCCGCCATGGCGGTCAAGATCGACAACTACCCGGCTGGCCGGCCCCAGTCGGGCCTCGACAAGGCCGACATCATCTTCGAGGAGCCCGTCGAGGGCGGCATCACCCGCTTCGCCGCCGTGTTCCAGTGCCAGGACTCGGCCCTGATCGGGCCCGTGCGCTCTGCCCGCAACATCGACATCGGCATCCTCGGCCAGCTGGGCAGCCCCCTGCTGGCGCACGTCGGCGGCATCAATCCCGTGCTCGCCAACATCAACGCCTCGCCGATCGTCAACGTCGACATCGGCAGCAGCCAGTCGCTCATGATCCACCCGCCCGGCCACGTGGCACCCGACTCTGACTACACCTCGACCGCCATCGTCTACGGCACGCACCCGACCATGACCACCCCGCCCCAGCCGCTCTTCACCTACTCGGACAACACCCCACCCGGCGGGACGGCCGTCTCCAGCGTCAACATCGACTTCTCGGGGACCTCCAACGTGACGTGGAAGTGGAACAAGGCGACCGACACGTTCCTGCGCTTCTACAACGGGACGACGCCGGACATGTTGGCCGACAACGTGCAGAACGCCGCCGCCAACGTCGTCGTGCAATACGTGCAGATCAGCTACGGGCCCTGGGCCGAGAACGACCAGGGTGGCAAGGAAGTCCAGGCCGACCTGTACCCCAACGCCAGCGGCACGGCCGTGGTCTACCGCAACGGCTACGCCATCCCGGGCACGTGGCACCGCTCCACGCTCGGCTCACCGACCCAGTTCGTCAACGACTTCGGCGTGACGATCCCCATGCAGCCGGGCCAGACCTGGGTCGAGCTGGTGCCGAACACCATCATGGCGACGACGACGCCGTAGGGCGTTCCCTCAGGACCAGGGCTTCCGCGCCACCATCGCCAGCAGCAGACAGTCCTCCGCGGCGGCGAACACACCCGGAAAGGCGCTGGCCTCCGCTTCGTCGAACACTCCGGCCGCCGCACCGCGCCGCATGAGGTTGAGCCCCTTGCACTCGATCACCTCGAAGCCGGCCCGCTCCAGCTTGCCGACGAGCTCTGGCGGCGCCGTACTCGATCTGGTGGTCGTGGTTCATCAGCTCCTCCGAGCGCAGCCGCCACAGCGGCCCGTTCGGCGTGTCCAGAGCGAACCAGCCGCCGGGCGCCAGGACCCGAAACGCCTCTTGCGCCACGACGTCCCCGTCCGCCTCGCTGACGTGCTCAATGGACTGGCCGCTGTAGACGAGATCGAACGATCCGTCGTCGTAGCGCCCGAGGTCGACCATGGAGTGGAAGGCGAACTCCACCGGTCCGAGCTCCGAGAGCACCGGCTCACCCGACGAGCCCCCCTGGTAGATGGCGTCACGCTCGTCGACCGGCAGATCGACCACGACGAGGCGCTCGAAGGGGTAGGGATAGCCCAGATGCACCAGCGCACCGTCGGGCAGACCCTGGTGCGTCCCGCCGAGATCGAGGATGCGCGCCGCCGGCGGCAGGCCCGCCACGAACTCGCTGCGGCTGACGTGCATGGAGAGCAGCACGTTGCCGATGGGCACACGCCGGCGGAATTCCTCGGAGTGGGCCAGCGCCTCGGCAACCCCGTGGCGGGACAGCTCGCCGTCCATGAGCTTCTGGACGTAGTCGGCCTCGCCCGCCGGGGTCGGGCTCGCGGTCGAGGACGACGTTGAAGGCCAGCCGTACCGACTGCTTGGGCGGCAGGTAGCGGAACGGGACGGTGGGCACGAAGCGGTCGAGGATCCGATAGGTCCGTTGCTTCCATTGGCGGGCCGGCATCGCACCATTGTGGTCCGGACGCGAAGCGCTCCGGGCCGTTGCCCCTAGGGAGGTGTGGGCGGGCCCGGAGCCTTCGACGCCGTGAGAGGCGGGGTGCGGCTACGAATCGATGGAGATCGGGACGTCGTCGGGGTCGAGAGCCTCCTCCAGCAGGTCGTCCTCGACCTTGGGGGCCAGGCACTCGCGCACGCGGTCGTCGATCTCGGCCATCAGCTGAGGGTTCTCGATGAGGAACGTCTTCACGTTCTCCCGGCCCTGGCCGAGCTGCTCACCCTCGTAGGTGAACCAGGCGCCCGACTTCTTGACGAACCCGAGCTCGACCGCGACGTCGAGGAGCGATCCTTCGCGGCTGATGCCCTTGCCGTACATGATGTCGAACTCGGCCTGCTTGAAGGGTGCCGAGCACTTGTTCTTGACCACCTTGACCCTCGTCCGGTTGCCGACCACGTCGGCCCCGTCCTTGATCGCCTCGATGCGACGGATGTCCAGCCGGATGGAGGAGTAGAACTTCAGCGCACGGCCACCCGGCGTGACCTCCGGAGAGCCGTACATCACGCCGATCTTTTCCCGCAGCTGGTTGATGAAGATGGCGATGGTGCTGGACTTCGAGAGCGTGCCGGTCAGCTTGCGCAGCGCCTGGGACATCAGCCGCGCCTGGAGGCCGACGTGGGTGTCGCCCATCTCGCCCTCGATCTCGGCCCGCGGCGTCAGCGCCGCCACCGAGTCGATGACCAGGACGTCGAGCGCACCGGAGCGGATCAGCATGTCGGCGATCTCGAGTGCCTGCTCACCGGTGTCCGGCTGCGAGATGAGGAGGTCGTCCACGTTGACCCCGATGGCCCGGGCGTAGACCGGGTCCATGGCGTGCTCGGCGTCGATGTAGGCGCAGATGCCCCCGTTGCGCTGCGCCTCGGCCACCGCGTGCATGGCCAGCGTCGACTTCCCCGACGACTCGGGACCGTAGATCTCCACGATGCGCCCCCGGGGGAGACCGCCGATGCCCAGCGCCAGGTCCAAGGAGAGGGCGCCGGTGGGGATGGACTCGATGTTCATCCCGACGTTGTCGCCCATGCGCATGACCGAGCCTTTGCCGAACTGCTTCTCGATCTGCCCCAGCGCGGCATCCAGTGCCTTTTCCCGTTCTGCTTCGGCCATCCCTCTCTCCTCTGTCAGTGTGCTGCTGCGATCCTGTGATGTGTGCGACCTGCCGCCGGCCTCGATCGGCGCCGTTGTGGTGACCCTACGGTGGGGGTGTGACGCCCCGCCGAGCCGACTGTGTGGAGCATAACGAACACGTGTTCGTAAGCGGCGGATCCTTGTTCCAGCCGGACGGGACGGCCGGAGAACGGTCGGGCGTCCGTCGGTCGCACGCCGTTCGACCGGGGAATTGGCGACCGGGAGGAGTACCGCGTCCATGCGAAGCTGACGGCTCCCGGGGCCGGAGAGGGAGAGGAGGAGGGCGGGTGGACGCAAGGAGGCTGGTGGCCGGTGTGCTCTGCGCCGCTGTTCTGGCCACTGCCTCGGCCGTGGTCGTGGTCGTGGGAGTCCGACCCGACCCGGCCGCCGCGACCACCTCCAGCGCCTCCGCCCTCTACAAGGACGCCGTCGCCACCACCCGCTCCTGGTCGGTCCACTACGCCTCGGCGTCGACGGAATCGAAGGAGACCCTCAAGGAGAGCGGGAACGCCGGCCCCGCGTCGGCCAGCCAGACCGTCCTCTTGGGGAAGGGTTCCATCTCCATTCTGGTCATCGGCGACATCTCCTATGTCAAGGGCAACGTGAACGGGCTCGAGGCCCTGGCCGGGCTCGACTCCTCCCAGGCGGCCGAAGCTGCCGGGCAGTGGATCGAGTTCTCGACCGAGAATGCGGCCTTCGCCCCGGTCGTCGAGGGGGTCCGCTCCACCGACCTGGCCAAGGAACTGGCCTTGAAAGCCCCGCTGTCGCTCGGCCACGCCGCCAGGCTCAACGGAGAGGCGGTCGACGCCATCGACGGGACGCAGGCGATCGGCAAGAAATCCGAACACGTCGTGCTCTACGTCCGGGCCCACGGAACCCACGTTCCGGTGGAAGAGGACTCGGTGAACGCCAAGGGCCAGCACACCGAGCGCCGAGCACATCGTGTATTCGAGGTGGGGAGAGCAGGTGCGGCCCGAAGCACCCAAGGCCACGATTTCGGTCGGCTCGATAAGCGCTGTCTAAGAAAGAGCCCCCACGACCCGGAACGGTGCCGGGGACGTGGGAAGATGTGGCCAGTCATCCCTGGCCAAGTGGGCGCTCGTCGCGCCACCGTGCCGGGCCTCCAGGAGAGTGAAGGTCATGCACCCCTTGCGCCAGAATCCCGCCCGCACTGCCGCGGTCGCCGCCGGACTCGCCGCCGCGGCCGCTCTGGCCCTCGCCGCGGCGCCGAACGCAGCCGGTGCCGCCAGCACGACCACCACCACCAGCGCCGGCAACGCCGCCGCCACGGCCGAGTACAACGCGGCCCTGAAGGCCGTCGGCACCAAGGGCGTGCACTTCGCCTCTGTCGCCAAGCAGGACGGCGCCACCCTCACGGTGACCGGCGACGCCGGCTCCAAATCGGGAGCACAGACGCTGGTGGTCAAGAACAAGAACGTCACGGAACGCATGAGTGCCAAGGTGGTCGGGTCGACTGGATACGTGAACGGCAACGAGGCTGCGCTCGCCAACGTGATCGGCCTCACCAAGGCCGAGTCGACGAAGTACGCCGGGAAGTGGCTGTCCTTCCCCACCTCCAACACCAGCCTCGCCGAGCTGGTCGGCGGTCTGCTCTCCTCGGAGGTGGCCAAGGAGCTCGAGGTCAGTGGGCCTTACACCTTCGGCAAGTCCGCCACCGTGGCCGGTCAGCAGGCGACGGGCATCCTCGGGTCGGTTGCCACCGAGAGCGGGAGCAAGGTGCCCGTCATGGTGTACGTCCCGGCCAGCGGTTCCCCGCTCCCGATCCAAGAGGTGACCAACGCCGGCAACGCCGGCGGGGCATCGGCCATCCACGGCGTCGTGACCTTCTCGAACTGGGGCGAGGACAAGAGCCAGTCGGCGCCGACCGGCGCCTTCTCGCTGCTCAAGTTGGTCCCCGCCTCCTCGTCGTCCACCACCGCCGGGTAGCCACCCGGATGCCGCCGCTGCTCCACGCAGTGCAGGGCGACATCACGGCCGAACGGGTCGACGCCGTGGTCAATGCGGCGAACCGCCACCTGCGAGGCGGCGGTGGCGTTGACGGCGCCATCCATCGGGCCGCCGGGGCCGAGCGCCTGCAGGCGGCCTGCCGGGTCATCGGCGAGTGCCCGCCCGGTCACGCCGTGGTCACCGACGGGTTCGACCTGCCGGCGCGCTTCATCATCCACACCGTGGGGCCCGTCTGGCACGGGGGTACGGCCGGCGAGCCCGCGACACTCGCCGCCTGCTATCGCAACGCGCTGGCCCTCGCCGACGAGGTGGGCGCCCGTTCGGTCGCCTTTCCCGCCATTTCGACGGGTGTCTACGGCTATCCCTCGGGGCAGGCCGCCGAGGTCGCCGTGACCACGGCCCGCGCGGCGGACACCGACGTGACCCTCATTCGATTCGTTGCCTTCGACAGCACGACGCTGGCGCGATACCTCGAGCTGCTCGGCTGAGCGCAGGCGGCGCTCCCGACTCAGGACGAGGTGCCGGTGGTCAGGTTGTAGACGGTCACGCCGCCCACGGTCTCGGCGGTGAAGTGCGACTCCACCCAGGACGTGATCTGCGACGCGTCGTCGGCGGTGCCCGTGCCCGCGCCACCGAAGCCGCCGCCACCGAATCCGCCGCCACCGAAGCCGCCACCGCCGCCGCTCGCGATGAAGTAGTGGATCTTGCCTTCCGAGACGTACTTCTCGAACTGGGACAGCGTGGGCGCAGGGTCGGTGCCGTTGAACCCGCCGATGGCCATCACCGGCTCACCACTGCCCAGCTGGTAGCCGGACGCATTGTTCGAGTTCACCGTGGCCGCGGCCCAGGTGTACTTGCTGGCGTCGGTCTGCAGCGCCTTGTTCAACGCCGCGTTGGACTGACTGGAGTTCAAGAACCCGCGCGCCGCCTCCGACGCCGGCACCGACGCCACCCGCCGCTCGGCGAAACCCACCTCCGCCACCGAACGTGGGCGCCCCGCCCGGGAACCCGCACCGGCACCGGCGCCCGCGCCGGTCGGGAGGCGCCCTGCTCCGGGGAAGCCACCGCCGGCAGGGAAGCCGCCGGCCCGCGTCGCCGCCACCAAAGGCCCGGCGGAACCCGCCCCCGGGAAGGCCGCCGCCGGGGCCGCCGGCGAATCCGCCGCCGGGACCGCCGAAGCCGCCGGCGGGAGTGGGCGTCGCCGACGGGATCGCCCCGGTGTGCGGGGTGGCCGCCGTGGCCACCGTCGAGAAGAGCGGCGCGGCCAGCGCGGCGCCGAAGCCCAGCGTCGCCACCAGCACGATGGCCACCTTCGGGATGTTGCGCAGCAGCGGGAGGGCAAGGATCGCCACCACGCCGAGCGCGCCGGCGACCAGCACGAAGGGACGCAGGGCAGGGAACCAATCGGAGGTGCGGCCGAGGAGGATGAAGCTCCACACGACCGTCACCGCGAGCGCCGCAGCGAGGCCGGCGCGGCCGACCCAGCTCGCCCGCCGTTGCCAGAGGCCCATGGTGGCGATACCGACGAGCGCGCCGAGCGGTGGAGCGAGCGCCACCGTGTAGTAGGGGTGGATGATGCCCTGGCCCAGGCTGATGACCAGGCCGATGCTCACCAGGGAGCCGCCCCACAGGAGTAGTGCGGCGCGTTCACGATCGGTGCGGCGGGCCCGCAGCGTGACGATCAGCAGTACGGCGCCCATCACCGAGCGCGCCGGGAAGGAGCCACGACATCATGTTGCCGAACGTGGAGTTGAACAGACGGGTGATGCCCGTCGGGCCCCACATGCTCCCTGCGACCCGTCCGCCGCCCACGCTGCCCGATTCACTCCCGTCGAGACGGCCGAAGCCGTTGTAGCCGAAGATCAGATTGAGGATGCTGTTGTTCTGTGACCCGCCGACGTAGGGCCGGTCCGCGGCCGGCGTCAGGGCGACGATGGCCACCCACCACCCCGCGGCGACCAGCAAGGAGACGCCCATCAAGAAGGTCTGCCAGACCCGGCGCCACCAGCCGGTCGGCGCCGCGAGCAGGTAGACGACGGCCAAGACCGGGAGGATCAGGAACGCCTGCAGCATCTTCGTGATGAAGCCGAACCCGATCAGCGCCCCGGCGAGGACCATCCATTTGGTCTGTGCCCGCTCGAGGCCGCGCACCGTGGCATAGGTCGCGGCGGTGAGGAGCAGCGCCAGCAGCGCGTCCGGGTTGTTGTAGCGGAACATGATGGCGGCCACGGGCGTGAGCGCCACCACGGCGCCGCCGAGCAGGGCGGCCTGCGCGCTGAACCAGCGCCGCACCGAGAGGTAGACCAACCCGACCGTGGCCACGCCCTCGAGGGCCTGGGGCACCAGCATGCTCCACGAGTTGAGGCCGAAGATCCGCGCCGAGATCTCCATCGGCCAGAGGAACGCCGGCGGCTTGTCGACGGTGATGAAGTTGGACGAGTCCGAGGACCCGAAGAACATGGCCTTCCAGCTCTTCGTGCCGGCCTGGACCGCGGCCGAGTAGAAGGAGTTGGCCCAGCCGCTGGCGCCGAGACCCCAGATGTAGAGGACGGCGGTGGCCACGAGCAGCGCGAGCAGGGCAGGACGGACCCACGCCGCGTCGCTCTCCTTGCCCCGCACGAAGCGCGCCGGCCGGCCGCGGCGGCGAGGTGGCGGCCACGGGGTCGGTGCTCCCTGTCCGGTCTCGGCCGATGGCGCGGCGACCGGCTTCGGCAGGTCGAGAACCCCCACCGAGGCGTCAGGGGCTGGTGTCAGGTCGGTCATCGGGACAGCTCCATCTGGCCGGTGCCGACCAGCGCGCTCGGACGGAAGATCCAGGCCCGCAGCACGGCGAAGCGGAACACGGCAGCGACGCACGTTGGCCACGGTGAGGGCCACGACCTCGGCGAGCAGCGCGGAGGGGGCGACCCATTGGGCGACCACCAGTCCCAGCGTCGTCAGGCCGAGGCTCACCAGGTACAGCCCACCGGCGACGGCGTAGAGACGGCCGCGGCGGGCCTGACCATCGGTCGTGCGGGAGAGCTCACGGTGCACCGCCGTGTTGAAGAGGGTGGCGATGGCCATGGCGACGGCATTGGCGGCGAAGGCGCCGAGAAGCGGGCGCCAGGCCACGAACAGGAAGAGGTAGCCGAGCGTGGAGACGACGCCCACCCCGGCGAAGCGCAGCAGCTGGTCGGCCGCCACCTCGTTCGAACGGACACGGCGCAGACCCTTGGGCCGCCGGAACAACATCCGCCAGACGCCGCGCAGGTCGTCAGAGGCAGTCGAGACGATCTGCACGCGCGAGTCGGGGTCGTCGACCCAGTCCACCGGGACCTCGCCGATGCGCAGGCCCAGGCGCTCCGCCGTGACCAGCAGCTCGGTGTCGAAGAACCACTCGTTGTCCTCGACGAGCGGCAGCAGCTTCTCGGCCGCGTCCCGGCGCAGCGCCTTGAAGCCGCACTGCGCATCGCTGAAGCGACCGTGCAGCGTGAGCCTGAGCAACAGGTTGTACGCCCGCGAAATGAGCTCGCGCTTGGGGCCGCGCACGACGTGCGCGCCGGGTGCGAGCCGTGAGCCGATGGTCACGTCACGGTGACCCGAGAGGAGCGGGGCCACCAGCGGGAGGAGGGCGGAGAGGGAGGTCGAGAGGTCGACGTCCATGTAGGCGACGACCGGCGCCTCGCTCGTCGACCATGCGGCACGGAGCGCGTACCCACGGCCCTTCCGGGGCAGGTGCATGGCCGCGACGCCACGCATCGTGGCGGCCAGCTGGTGCGCCACCTTGTCGGTGTCGTCCGTGCTGGCGTTGTCGACCACGGTGATCAGCGCTCGGAAGGGGAACGAATCGTCGAGGTACCTGCGCAAGGCCGTGATGCGCTCGGTCAGTTGCGCCGCCTCGTTGTAGACCGGAACGACGATTTCGACGTCGAGCGGGACGCGGCGGGGATCGACGTCGGCCTCGAAGGGAGCCAGGGCTGTCATGTCAGGCATGGTGCCGCCGCCGTCTCCGGGCGCCGTGAAGCTTGGCTGTGAATCCGGTGTGAATCACGCGGCACGACGGAGAGCCTGGTCACGCAGGTGGTCAGAGAACCTCGGCCACCGCGGCGGCAGGGTCCTCGGGCTGCTGCACGGTGCTGACCGGGATCATGACGGTGACCACCAGCCCCTCTCCGGGCGTCGAGACCGCAGAAACGGTCCCGCCGTGGGCCGTCACGATGGCGGCGACGATCGACAGCCCCAGCCCGCTGCCGCCCCCGGTGCGGGCCCGAGCCGGGTCGGCGCGGTAGAAGCGCTCGAAGACGCGTTGCGCGTCCGAGTCGAGCATGCCCGGGCCGGTGTCGCGCACCTCGATCTGTGCCTGGTCCCCGATCTGATCGACGTGGACCGTGGCGGTCGTCCCCTCCGGGGTGTGCGCCCGGATGTTGGCCAACAGGTTGTCGATGACCTGGCGCAGGCGGTCCCTGTCTCCGTTCACCTCGACGGGGCGCGTCGCCGAGAACTGCACGGGCCACGCGGGACCCACGGCCGCAGCGGTACGGACGGCGTCGGAGACCAGCGAGACCAGTTCTACCGGCGCCATCTCCATCGGCACGCCCTCGTCCAACCGGGCCAACGTCAGGAGATCGTTGACCAGCCGGTCCATGCGGGCCGTCTCGGTGCGAATGCCCGAGACGATGCGCGGCAGGTCCTCGGAGTGCTCGGACCCGCCCCGCTCGAAGAGCTCGGCGTACGCCGAGACGGCGGCGATGGGAGTGCGCAGCTCGTGGGAGGCATCGGCGACGAACTGGCGCAGGTGTTGCTCGTTCTCCCGCAAGCGCGACTCCGAGGCGACACGAGCCGAGAACGCCGCCTGGATCCGCTCGAGCATCACGTTGAGGGCGCGGGCCAATCGCCCGACCTCCGTGGGCTGGTCGGCGCCGGGAACACGCTGGTCGAGGTCGCCGGCCGCGATGGAGTCAGCCGTGCGCTCCACGTCTTCGAGCGGGCGCAATCCGAGCCGGACCAGCCACCATCCACCGGCAAGGGCGAGGACCAGCGCGCCTGCCGTGACGGCCAGCTCGGTGAGGAAGAGCGTGTGCAGGGTGCTGTTCTGGTCGACGAGTGGCTGCGCCTGTACCTGCACGAGGTTTCCGGTGAGCTTCTCGGCGCGCACCCGGAAGGTCGGGCCGCCCGGCGCGATGGAGCCGGTGGTGAAGTAGGCGACCTGCGCGCCGTCCGGTTGGGTCGTGTACCCGGTGATGGGGACGGGCAGCTCCGGACGGTAGGGATGGTCGTCGACATACGCCGCGCACTGGACGCTGTCGACGACGGTGCTCTTGTTCTGGGTGACCACTGCGAAATAACTGATGGCGAAGACGTTCGGGAACTGATTCGGGTCGCCGCCGGGCACAGGAGAGGGGCCGGTGCCCGTGTTGCCCGTGTTGCCGGTGCTTCCCGTGGTGCCGCTGTCCGCGTCGGTCCCCCCGGCGCCACCCAGGTCATGGGGCACGCACCCGTTGAAGACCAGGCCCGTCGGCGTCGCCACGAGGTGCGTGCGATTCTGGGCCAGTTGCTGGTCGACCTGGTTGTACAGGGAAGTACGCAGCGCCGAGTACGTGGCGAAGTCGGCCACGACCAGCGCGACGATGGCGATCGCTCCGACCGCGAGAAGAAGTCGGAGCCGGAGTGACACTCAGGCCGCGCCGGTGGCCGACTCCGGCTCGCGCAGGGTGTAGCCGACGAGACGGATGGTGTGGATGAGCGGCGGGCCGAACTTCTCGAGCTTCTTGCGCAGGTAGCTGACGTAGGTCTCCACGACGTTGCCGTCGCCACCGAAGTCGTAGTGCCAGACGTGGTCGAGGATCTGCGACTTCGAGAGGACGTGACGAGGATTGAGCATGAAGTAGCGGAGGAGGTTGAACTCGGTCGCCGTGAGATTGATGGAGTTGCCGTCCCGGCGCACCTCGTGCGCGCTCTCGTCGAGTTCGAGATCGGAGAAACGGAGGATCCCGTCGTCCTCGGGCTCGTAGCCGGTGCGGCGCAGGATGGCATGCACCCGGGCGATCACCTCGGCCAGCGCGAAGGGCTTCGTCACGTAGTCGTCGCCGCCGACCGTGAGGCCGGCCAGCTTGTCCTGCAGGGTGTCGCGCGCCGTCAGGAAGAGGACCGGGACCCGCAGCCCGTCGGCAGCGCAGGCGCCGGGTGACCTCGAGGCCGTCGAGGTCGGGCAGCATGACGTCGAGGATCACGAGGTCCGGCGGATCCTCCTGGGCTTGCGCCAGGGCCTTGCGCCCGGTCATCGCTTCGTCGACCGTGAAACCCTCGTAGCGCAGCGACGTCGCCACCGCGTCCACGATCGAGGGCTCGTCGTCGACCACCAACACCCGCGGTCCGTTGTCCATCGTCTTCACTTGGCCGTACCTCCCTGGCACTCAGGTTCGCGCCGCGGCTTGCCCGTCCAGTGTGACCGCCCTGTGGGCCCCCTGTGAACGCGGTCCGTTCAGGTCGACACGGTGTCGAGCGCACGTCGCACCAGGTCAAGGGCGGAAATGGCCCCGTACTGGCGGACGCGTTCCCGATCGCCGGGCACCCGTAATTCGCGGGTCTGGGCCGGTTGGCCCGGGAGATGGAGGCCGACGAACACCGTCCCCGGTGCGACGCCCTCCTGGTCGTCGGGACCGGCGACGCCGGTGATGCCCAGCCCGACGTCGGCCCCGGTCACCCGGGCGGCACCCTCGGCCATGGCCGCTGCGGCCGATTCGGTGACCACCGGGCCGGTGGGCACACCCAGGACGTCGAACTTCACCTGCGAGTCGTAGGCCACGATGCCGCCGCGGAACCAGGACGATGCGCCGGCGACGTTGACGAGCCGGGACGCGATGAGGCCGCCGGTGAGCGACTCGGCGACGCCGAAGGTCCACCCCCGGGCGATGAGGCGGGACGGCCACCGCCACCTCCATCGTTTCGTCATCGACCCCGAAGACGATGTCGCCGAGGCGGTCCTCGATGGCGCGCCGCACCTCGGCGTCCTCCTTGTCGAGCAGGGCCGTGACGTCCTCGGATGTGCGGGCCCGGGCGGTGATCCGCACCTTGATCCCCTCGATCCCCGAAGCCAGGAAGGCCAGCGTGACGTCACCGGTGGCGTCCAGCGCGTCGATGCGGTCCTGCAGGGATTCGGCGAGACCGGACTCACTGGCGCCCCATGTGCGCAGCACGCGGCTGGCGATGACGCCGCTCTCCTCGCCTGACGCGGCCATGCGGGCACGCAGATCCGGCAGGATGCCGCGTTCGAACATCTCGGACATCTCGTAGGGGACGCCGGGGACCGCGTACACGACCTTGTTCCCGACCGGGCAGATGAGGCCGGGCGCCGTGCCGGCCACCTGGGGGATGATGGTCGCCCCCCGCGGCACGTCGGCCTGGCGCGCGTTGTTGTCCGTCATGGTGCGGCCGCGCGCCTCGAAGAAGCCGGCGATGAGATCGACGATCGCCTGCTCGCGCTCGAGCGGGACGTTCATGACGGCCGCGATGGCCTCCCTGGTGATGTCGTCCTGGGTGGGCCCGAGCCCTCCGCACATGATGACGCCGTCGCTCCGGGCCAGCGCCGTGCGCAGCGCCAAGGTGATGCGGTCGTGGTTGTCGCCCACCGCCTGGTGGAAGTGGGAGGCAACGCCGTTGGCGGCCAGGTGCTCGCCGAGCCAGGCCGAGTTGGTGTCGGCGATCTGGCCCAACAGCAGCTCGGTGCCCACCGCGACGATCTCGATTCTCACGGTGGTGACCTTACGGTGCGGCCGGCCGGTGCAGCGCCTTGCGCCCGTCGAGCAGGTACTCGGCTCCGGTGTAGAGCGTGAGCGCGCAGGCGAACCAGATCACGGCGACCTGCAACGTGTGCTGGTGCGCCAGCGGCGGAATGATGACGGTGCCGATGGCCAGATCCTGCACCAGCGTCTTGATCTTGGCCGACTTGCGGGCCGGGATGGACACGCCACGTCGCCCGACCCAGGAGCGGTAGACCTGCATGCCGACCTCGCGGATGGTGATGAGGATCACCGGCAGCCACGGCAGATGACCCTGCACGCAGAGCGTGATCATGGCGGCCAGGACGCAGGCCTTGTCGGCCAGCGGGTCGAGGAAGGCGCCCGAGCGGGTCGTGCCGTGGCGGCGGGCCATGTAGCCGTCGAGCCCGTCACTCGCTGCGAGCAAAAAGCCCACCACGACGTTGATCCATGAGGCACCCCAGGCCACGAGCATCAGCACGTAGACCGGTGCTGCCAGCAGCCGGGCCACGGTGACGGCGTTGGCCGGCGTGACCAGCGCGCTCGGGGCCGAAGGTGAACCCGGTGGGCGACGTGGGCTCGTGCGTCGCTTCGCTCACGCCGCGCCCGCCCCCGTGATGGCGCCGGCGCCGGCGCGATCGCGATCCTCCACGGGGATGGCGTACAGGTCGGGACCCTCCGCTCCGGTGATGGTGACGTCGACGAGGCGGCCGACCGCCAGGTCGATGGGCAGATGCACGATGCCGTCGATCTCGGGCGCCTCGTGCACGGTGCGGCCCTGGCCGGCCGCGTCGACGAGGACCTGTCGGCTGGCGCCGATGAGCGCGTCGCGCCTGGCCGCCGTGATGGCGTCCTGCAGCTCGGCGCATTCGCGGAGGCGCTCGAGTGCGAGCTCCGCCGGCACCTGCTGCTCGAGCCCGGCGGCGTGGGTGCCGTCCTCGCGCGAGTACGGGAAGAAGCCGGCCCAGTCGAGCTGCGCCGCAGTGAGGAACTCGAGCAGGAGATCGTGATCGCGCTCGGTCTCGCCCGGGATAGCCGAGGATGAAGGAGGAGCGGAAGGTGGCGTCGGGGTCGGCGGCCCTGATGTCGTCGATGCGTCGGAGGAAGCGGTCGCCGTCACCCCAACGGCGCATGCCGGCAAGCAGCGGGCGCGAGACGTGCTGCAGCGAGAGGTCGAAGTACGGCACGCCGGTGGCGATGACGGTCTCAATCAACTCATCGGTCAACCCGGAGGGATAGAGGTAGAGCAGCCGGGTGCGCTCCACCCGCGACGACACGGCGCGGGTGAGCGCGGCAACGGGCGACGGGCCGTTGGCAATGCGGGTGCGCCGACCCGGCCCGGACCGGTCACGGCCGTAGGAGGCGAGATCCTGGGCGACGAGCACGATTTCGCGCAGGACCGGCGCGCCGTCGGCGGTGACGCGCAGTGCGTCGACCTCGGCCAGCACCTCTTCGGGCGAGCGGGACCGTTGCTTGCCCCGGAACGACGGAATGGCGCAGAAGCCACAGATGCGATCGCAACCCTCGGCCACCTTCACGTAGGCCCAGGGAGCACGGGCGGCGGGCCGCGGCAGCTCCAAGAGGTCGAATCCGTTCATCGCCGGCACGGGGGCGGCGGCACGGCGACCCGTGGTGAGGGTGACGGGTACGGCGCCCGCCGCGGCGGGGGCAGTGAGCTCGTGCACCGAAGCCGGCCACGAGATCGACCTCGGGGAGAGCGTCGTGCAGCTCGTCGCCGTACCGCTCGGCCATGCAGCCCGTGACGACCAGGCGGGCGCCGGGGCTGCGGCGATCAGCCAGGTTCAAGATGGTGTCGATCGACTCCTGACGAGCGGCCTCGATGAAGGCGCACGTGTTGACCACGACGAGGTCGGCCGCCTCGGCGTCCGGGGCGCGGCCGTATCCCTGCGCAGTGAGATAGCCCTCGAGCTTGTCGGAATCGACCTGGTTCTTCGGGCACCCCAAGGTCTGCAGCCAGTAGAGGCCCACGACGTCACACACTCCTCGCACCAGGCCGAGTCCCGCCGGGGCGACGGACCTCGGCAGGCCCACCTGAGCGGGCCAGCCATCCGGATCGTCCGGCACCACGTGCCCGACACCCGAGCGGAGAGGGAGGGATTTGAACCCTCGGACCCGGTTACCCAGGTCAAGTCATTAGCAGTGACTCCGATTCGGCCGCTCTCGCACCTCTCCAGCAGGACTTTCGCGTTTTGAAGGGTCCGACTGTCCACAGCCTGCCCCCGGTCGCCACGATGAAGCCCGTGCAGGCAAGCCTAGGTGAAGGCCGCCGGGGGGTTTGCCAGCCGAGCGTGCCCGCGGCCAGGGGCTCACCACCAGCCCTCCGCCTCCATCGATGCCGTCGCCCGCCGGCCGGCGGGCGGCGGGGACGTGAAGGGGCACGCCTCGTACTCGAGGGCGAAACCCCGGGCGGCGCCGCGCACGCCCGTCGTGCTCATCCCCCCGGACTCCGAGAAGCCCAAGGCTCGGCAGAGTCCATCGACCGCGTCCCCAGCAGCAACAGGGAGACAGGTCTGGGGACATCATGGTGGAACACCGCCGATCCCGAAGGGAGCTGTGTGACAGACATCGATGAACTGATGACGCGCATGACGGTGGAGGAGAAATGCGCCCAACTTGGGTGCATGTGGTTCTCGGGGTTGCTCGTGGACGGCGACCTTGCGCTGGACCGTTTGGCACTCGCTGCCGCGGACGGCATCGGCCAGGTCGGGCGGATCGCCATTGAGGCGGGAACTGGGCCGGAGCGCGTCGCAGAGCTGGGCAACCGCGTGCAGCGCTATTTCGTCGAGGAGACCAGGCTCGGGATCCCGGCGGTGATCCACGAGGAGTCGACAGGGGGGTTTTGCGCACGACAGGCGACACAGTTCCCCCAGGGGATCAACCTCGCTTCAACCTGGGACCCCGCGTTGGTCGAGCGCGTGGCGGAGGTGATCGGTCGACAAATGCGCGCCGTCGGCGCTCGCCTGACGTTGGCGCCGGTCCTGGACATCGCTCGCGACGCCTCGTTGGGGGCGATTGGAGGAGACCTATGGCGAAGATCCCGAGCTGACCAGCCGCATGGGTGTCTGCTACGTGCGCGGGATCCAATCACAAGGGGTTGCCGCCACCGCCAAACACTTCCTCGGCTACGGCGCGCCGGAGGGGGGATTCAACTGGGGCTGGTCTTCCATCGGTCCCCGGCACCTACGCGATGTCGTTGCCGCTCCTTTCCGCGCCGTGATCAACGAGGCCGGCGTCGGGGCGGTCATGCCGTCGTACAACGAGATCGACGGCCTGCCCCTGCACGGATCTCCTGAGCTCCTGACCGAGCTACTCCGTGACGAACTGGCCTTCACCGGCGTCACGGTCGCCGACTACTTCGGAGTCGGCAGTCTGGAGGACTTCCACCACTGCGCGAGAGACGAAAGCGACGCCGCGCGTCTCGCCCTGCTGGCCGGGCTCGACGTGGAGCTCCCCTCCTACTGGTGCTACCGGAACCTGCCCGCGTTGGTGAGCTCCGGTGCCGTGCCGTTGGACGCCGTCGATGCTTCCTGCCGTCGGGTGCTGGCGCAGAAGGAGCAGCTCGGCCTCTTCGAGCAGCCCTACGTCGACGCGGCCGCCGCGCCCGCCTTCTTCGACACAATCGAGGACCGCGCGCTGGCGCGGCAAGCCGCCTCGGCCTCCATCGTGCTCCTCGCCAACGACGGGGTCCTGCCGCTCCACGCCGGATCCCGCATTGCCGTCCTCGGACCGAGCGCCGACGATCCACGCTTGCTGCTCGGCGACTACCACTTCCCTGCCCACCTCGAGCTCCAACACGAGGAGGCGGCGCTCTCTCCGGTGGGGAGCGAGTTCGCCGCATTGCCGCCGCAGAACGCAACACCGACTCCGTCCCAGGCGCTCCGCCAGCGGGCCGAAGTCGTCGAGGAGGTGGAGCGGGCTGACGTGGCCGTCGTGTTCGTCGGCGGCCGGAGCGGGCTGACCAGTGCAGATACCTCTGGCGAATTCCGCGATGCCGCCGATCTCCGGCTCGATACCGATCAGCTCACTCTGATTTCGGAGACGTACGCCCGCGGCATACCCGTGGTCGTCGTCGTGATCGGCGGCCGGGCCCACTCGCTCGACGAGGTCGTCCCGAACGTCAATGCGCTCGTCCTGGCCTGGTTGCCGGGGGAAGAGGGCGGCAACGCCGTGGCTGACGTTCTCTGCGGTGACGTGGACGCCAGCGGCCGGCTCCCGGTCTCGCTGCTGCGCACCGTCGGCCAGGTCGGCGTGCACTCCGGCGCGCACCACGGCGGGGGACGGAGCATGATCCTGAACGATTACGTCGACACTCCGGCGTCGCCGCTGTTCCCTTTCGGGCACGGTCTGTCATACACGACGTGGGAGCGGAGCGATCTGGCCGTCGAGGCTGCGACGACCACCGACGATCTGCTGGTTGCCGTCACCACTACCAATACAGGCGATCGACCGGGAACGGACATCGTCCAGCTCTATTTTCGTGACGAGGTCGCCAGCGTGGGCCTCCCTGCGGCGCGGCTGCTCGGATTCCAACGAGTCGAGTGCGCGGCCGGGCGCGTCCGCTCGTCTCTCGTTCCGCGTGCCGGTAGGGAGGCTGGGATTCTCTGGCGCCGACCTGCGCTATCGCGTGGAGCCCGGCGCGTTCACCTTTACCGTCGGCGAGCTCAGCCAGACCGTGACCTTGGGCGGTGGCGTCGCCTTTCCCCACCGCAACACGATGGCGCCGGTGATCTGCGAGACGGCAACGGACTGATGTCGTTGCGGGGGAAGACGGCCCCCGGCGGACGCCTCGGGGGACTGAGGGCTTGACGACCTATCACCGATAGGATAATGTCCTATCGGTGATAGATCCTGAAATGGCACCCACGGCCGGCCCGGTGGCCAAGCGCCGAGAGGCACGGGTGGCGGGGATCGTGGACTGCGCGTGGAAGCTGGCCCGTGAGCACGGCATCGCGGGGCTCTCGCTGCACGCACTGGCACGCGAGGTCGGAATACGCCAACCATCGCTCTACGGGTACTTCGATTCGAAGGACGCCCTCTATGACGCGATGTTCGCCGACGGGAACCGGCAGCTCCTCCAGCGGCTCAAGACGCTCAAGTTGTCGCGGGATGCGAGAGTTGCCCTCAAGCAGTTCCTGAAAGCATTCACCGGCTTCGGTCTGGAAGACCCCGCCCGTTACGAGTTGCTCTTTCAGCGGCACATTCCGGGTTTCACGCCGTCTGCTGCGTCCTACGCGCTGGCCGAGGAGGTACTCGGCCGCGCGCTGAGCGTCATGCAGGCCGCGGGGGTCACCCAGCAAGGTGACATTGACTGCATCATCGCCGTCACCGGCGGCGTCATGGAAGCGCAACTCAGCAACGAACCCGGCGGCACCCGGTGGGTGCGGCATCTCAATCGCCTCGTCGACTTGCTTGTTGACGATGCCCTGACAAGGAGCCACCAATGATCACAACTCACACTCCCGAGCGAATCAATCGCCCCGAAGCTCGCCGGCTGGCCGAGGACGAGTTCGAGCGATTCGCCGAAGTGGCGGCTGCGCTGACGGACGACGGAATGGAAGATGCCGACCGACTGCACCGCCTGGGACGTTCGCAAAATGTCTCTTCATGTCCTCGGCTCCGGCGATGCCCAGGCTTCCGTGCGCGAGTTCATGCACCAGATGCGCAGAGGGATGCCGCTCAACAAGGAGATCGACTCGCACCACTGGGTCGACGGCATGAACGAACTCCAGATCCGCGAGCGCGAGAAGCTCTCCAACGCTGACCTGGTCGCCGAACTGATGACGGTCGGTCCGAAAGCGGTGAAGGGCCGCTGGGGTACCCCCCTCCCCATGCGCTACCTGCCCATCCCCTTCGGGCCCCCCATCGGCTGGGAACCTCTCAAGTACCTCCTCGACGTGGGCTTCACACGCGACGTCTGGTGTCACCGCATCGACATCTGCTGCGCCACCGGGCGGCCGATGGAGCTGAGGCCGGAGCACGACGGGCGCCTCGTCGCCGACATCGTCGTCGAATGGGCCTCCATCCACGGTCAGCCGTTCGAACTGGTCCTCGAAGGACCCGCCGGCGGCACGTTCGCCCAGGGTTCCGACGGAGAGCATGTCGAGATCGATGCGATTGAGTTCGTCCGGGTTTTGTCCGGCCGTCTTCCCGGCTCCGGCATCCTCGCCAACCCCCTCCCCCTCTAATTCACTCCTACAACGAAAGGACCCATTCATGGAAACCCAGCTCGACGAGATCGCCGAGGGCATCTTCCGGCTCTCGTCCTTCGTTCCCGAGATCGGCCCCACCGGCTTCACCTTCAACCAGTTCCTCGTCCAGGCCGAGGAGCCGTTGCTCTTCCACACCGGGCCTCGTGCAATGTTCCCCGGCGTGAGCGAAGCGATCTCCAAGGTGCTCCCGGTCGACTCGCTGCGGTGGATCACCTTCGGCCACGTCGAGGCGGACGAGTGTGGAGCAATGAACCTGTTCCTCGCTGCGGCGCCTTCCTCACAGGTCGCGCACGGTGCACTGGGCTGCATGGTCTCGCTCGACGATCTTGCCGATCGCCCTCCGGTGCCCATGGCCGACGGCGACGTCCTGGACCTGGGGGGCAAACGAGTACGCCACATCGACACGCCTCATGTCCCCCATGGGTGGGAGGCCCGAGTCCTCTTCGAGGAGACTACGGGCACCCTGCTGTGCGGCGACCTGTTCACCCACCTCGGGAACGGGCCGGCGCTGACGGAGGGCGACATTGTGGAACCGGCGGCAACCGCCGAGGAGATCTTCCGCGCCAGCTCGCTCCATCCTTCGACCGTCGCGGCGGTACGCGGCCTCGCCGACCTGCGCCCTCAGACGCTCGCCCTGATGCACGGGTCGTCGTTCACCGGAGACGGCGCAAGCACGCTGCAACGTCTCGCCGATGACTACGAGGCGAGGATCACCGCCGCTTCGCCGGCCTGACCCACTCGAACAGGCCCGCCAGGGAGACGAGCCGCACCCGTGTCTGCCCTCATGCGTTGGAGAGGTCCGCCCCCACGGCGACCGCGTCCGGGTCGGGACTCTGGGGCTTGCGTAGCCGGCGGCGGAGTTGCCAGATCCGCATTGAGGCAACGCCGCCGGCGAGCAGCAAGCCCGAGATGGCAGCGAGGAGCAAGGCGACGCCGAGGGGCATCGACCCGGTCAAGGTGAAGTAGGAGACCTTGACGTCCCGAGTGTTTTGGAGGATGAAGATCAGGAGCAGGACGAGCACCAACGCGCCGGCAATGATCCCGATCCACGCGCGAGAGACTCGAGTCGGCGCAGCCCGGGTCTCCCCGTCAGCCGCACGTGCGCCACGATCGGGCACCGATAATTCGTCTGGCATGGCATTCCCTTCGACCGGCACACCCGCCAGCGGGAAGATCCACCAGGTCAGAGGTCAGGTCGGAGGTCCTTCGTTCTGAGAGCGGCGCACCACGACGGCAGGTGTTGTCGTGAGGGCTAGTCCGAATGACTGCCCACCCCCGTTCTGTACCCATCCGGGCCGTATTCGACTCCTCCCGCCTGCAAACCCTGGCGCAGCGGCCGCAAAGAGCTGCGATCCGTGGGCCCACCGAGAGACGAGATCGAAGGCGGGTCTCGCCTGAACCAGAGCATCACCCCGACCCCTCCGACGAAGACCAGGGTCGCGACGACGTAGGCGTCATCGCGTGCGAACCACAGCGGACCGGAACCCCCGGCGGACGGGGGCGGCACGACGGCAAAGGTCAGGGCCGCGGCGAAGGCCCACCATCCGCCCCTGGCCGGCCGGTCCTCACCCACGGCCAGCCAGATCACCGCGGGGACGATCCAGACGTAGTGGTGGAGCCAAGAAATGGGAGAGAGCAGGAGCCCCGTCGCCGCACAGAGCAACACGGCGAGCAGCCGCGACGAGCGCCGGTAGGCCACCGCGGCGATTGCCGTGCCAGCGCAGAACACGAAAGCTTCAATCACGTCGAAGAGCGCCGCCGAAGGCGAAAGGTGTGCCCTGACAATGGCGGCGTGGAGCGCCTGATTCCCGATGGTGAGACTGTTCCCCACACGCCTCACGTCGAAGGCGTCCTTGGTGAAGTACAGCCACGACGCAGAAGGAGAGACGGCGAACAGCGCTCCCGTCACCACGACGAAGATGACGGTGGCGTTCCTGGCGGCTCGCCATTGACGGGATGCCACCAAGTACGGGATGAACACGAGCGGGGTCAGTTTGACCGCTGCCGCCAGGCCAACGAGCGCGCCGTGGGGAAAGGAACGGCCGCGCCATGAGAGCTCCGTCGTCAGATCCGCGACGATCATGAGGATCAGCACGATGTTGATCTGGCCGAGAGCCAGATCACTCCGTACCGGGTACAGGAAGAGGGCGACAGGAAGCAGGATCGCCAGCGCGGTCCGCCAATCCGAAGAGACGGGCCGTCTCGAGCGGGCTGCCGCCCTGCTGAGCGCGATCAACGCGATCAGGGCAGCGAGGTTGATGGCGTCCCAGACAACCTGACCGGCAAAGATGGACAGGTGTGAGATCGGCCAGAACAGGAGGGCGGCGAGTGGTGGATAGGTAAACGACAGGTGTCTCCCGAGCACTTCGATCTGTGAGGAATAGAGGCCAGATCCGAAAATGTGTCGCCCGCCCATTCGGTAGACCTGAAAGTCCATTTCGGGTTTCGTGGCCGAATACCGCAAGGAGTACATCGCCAGCAGCGCGGCTGAGGGAACCGCGACGATCCAGAGCATCGGCGGCGCCACCGTGAAGGGACGGCGGCGCGAGGGAGCGGCCGCCGCGGACGTCACCGGGCCCATCGGCAACTCGCCCATGCGCGCAGCCATCCTGCCCCCCTCTGATTTCTGCCTTCCTGACAACGGTATGCAGGACGACTGTCCCGTTCAAGGAGAGACGCGCACTCGCAACTGAACTGCACCCGACGCCTCGACCACCGCGCGCAGAGCCCGACCGCCCAGAGGTCAGATCGCTGGATTCCTTTGCAGCGCCCGGTCAATGAGCGGCTGCGCGCGCAACGCCCAGTCCTTGACGACCTCGTCGAGTTCCTCGAACTTGTCTCTCGGTCACAAAGAGGCCGCGGGACGGAACCGAGGCTCCCAGCTCAATCAGCAATGGGCGGAGGAAGACTTCGGGAGCCAGGGCGTGGATCGGCGCGGCGCCGGTCATCACCGGGACGGCGACGGTGGCGGCGAGGGCGTTGTTGCCGAAGCGATCGAGAAAGGCCTTGAGCAAGCCCGTGAACGTGGCCTTGTAGGTGGGGGATGCGACGACGACCAGGTCGCTTGCCGCCACCTCGTCGAGCAGACGGGAAACGGTGAGCGACCGCGGATCGAAGAGTTCGGGCGCGACGTCGGCCAGGTCGAGGGTCGCGCGCCCGGCGACGGCGATGTCCACGAGGAGAGGATCCGGACGAGAGACGCGTCGTCAGCGGCGTTCGCTCGCTGACAGCTGACCGACCGTCTCCCCCCCGGCACCCTCATCTGATGGATCGGACCAGGCGCGGGCCAGAAGCGCATAGGAGCGCACCCGATCCTGATGACTGTGGGTGATTGTGGTCACCATGAGCTCGTCGGCTTCTGTTGCTTCTTGGAGACGAGCCAGTCCTTGGACCACCGTCCGGGGCGATCCGACGATCTGACTGGCAACGCGATCGTGCACCAGCGCGTCGTCCTCGGGAGTCCAGTCGCGACGGGATGCTTCCGCCGGATCCGGGAACGGGATCGCGCCCTCGCCGCAGCGGATGCTGCGCACCCATTCTGCGTAGCCCGCGGCAACATGCCGAGCCGTCTCGTCGTCCGGACCGACGACCACATCGGCGGAAACAGCCAGGTACGGGCGTTGGAGGTCAACGGACGGCACGAATGCCTCCCGGTAGGCGCGTGCCGCGCTCAGCGCGGTAGCCGGACTGATGTGGTAACTGGCGGCGAAGCGAAGGCCCTGCCGGCCTGCCACCTCGGCGCTCTCCCCCGGGCTCGACCCGAGTATCCACGGCTCCACCCGCGCCCCGGCACCGGGGACCGGGTGTGGGTCCAGTCCGTCGTGTGAACGATACGAACCGTCCAGGAGACCAAGGATGTCCCCCACCAGCTCTCCGTACTCTGCCGACCTCGCACCCTCCTGTTGGAGCATGTGCGCCGTCAGCGTGATACGGGGTGCGCCGGCCAAATGGCGTAGCGAGGGCGCAACAGGAATGAGTAACCCGTTGTCGGTGAAGCGGTCCGTTCGCACGGTCGGTTCGCTCGCTTCCTGCCCCTCCGAACGCTCCAGCTTGTCCTTGAAGAAGGTGCGACCCCCGGAACGGCCGATGCCAAGATCGATGCGGCCTGGGTACATGGCGTCGAGAAGACCGAACTCCTCGACCACCGACAGTGCGGTGCGGTGCCCGCTCTGCACCCCACCCGAGCCGAGCCGAATGTGGTCCGTCGTCGCGCCCGCCATTGCGATAAGGAGTGCCGGTGCCGATCCGGCAACGCCGGAGTTGAGATGGTGCTCGGCAAACCAGTAGCGCCGGTAACCGAGTTGCTCGGCTACCTGGACGAGATCCATGGCGTTGCACAAGGCCCTTCCGGCGTCGGATCCCGATACAACCGGCACGAGGTCGAGGATCCCGAGCGGGACCCGGTTGTGTGTCATGCCAACACCGACCTCGTTGTCCTCGCAAAGGACGCACGAGCTGCGCCCAACCCGAGATGGTCCCGCAGGGTCGAACCTTCGTACTCGCGGCGAAAGCGGCCCGCGTCCTGCAGGACCGGGACCACCGTGTCCGCAAACTCGTCGAGACCGCCGGGGGTCACGTGGGGCACCAGGATGAACCCGTCTGCCGCCTCTTCGTCGACGGCCTCGACGATTTTGGCGGCAACCTGAGCGGGCGTACCGACGAACGAAGCCGGGCTCGTCACCTCGATCATCAACTCTCGGATCGACAGCTTCTTGGCCTCTGCCAGCGTGCGCCATTCGCCGGCTGTCCGCAGTCTGTCGCGCGGCGTGGCGGCGCGTCCCTGCGAGACGTTCGGCGCGTCGACATCGGGCTCCACGTCTGGCAATGGTCCGTCGGGGTCATACGACGAGAGGTCACGATTCCAGACCTGCTCCAGGAAGAGGATCGCGGTGGGACCGCTGACCTGCTGGCGCCTGATGTACTCGGCACGCTCCGCGGCGTCCGCTGCGGTGTCCCCCAGGACGAAGGTCGCTGCCGGAAGAATCTTCAGATCGTCGTGCAACCGGCCGTAGGCGGCCAGCCGACCCTTCACGTCCCGGTAGAACGCCTGACCCGCTTCGATCTTTCCGTGGCGGCTGAAGATGCAGTCGGCAGCCGCAGCCGCGAACTCACGCCCCACGTCGGAATCCCCGGCCTGGAAGATCACGGGATGACCTTGCGGCGACCGCGGCACGTTGAAGCGCCCCGAAATGTCGAACTGCGATCCGTGGTGTTCGAATTCACCCTGTGACGAATCGACCACGAATCGTCCAGTGTCAGCATCGGCAATGACTGCGTCCTCGTCCCAGCTATCCCAGAGCTCACGTGCTACCTGGAGGAACTCCTTCGCTCTGTCGTACCGTGCCTCTTGAGGCAGGAAGCCGCCCCGGCGGAAATTCTCGCCCGTGAAGGCATCCCACGACGTCACCACGTTCCAAGCCGCTCGCCCATTGGAAAGGTGGTCGAGCGAGGCGAACTGACGAGCCACCTCGAACGGCTCGTTGAACGTGGAGTTGATGGTGCCCGAGAGGCCGATGTGCTCGGTGACAGCAGCCAGCGCGGCAAGCACAGTGAACGTATCGGGCCGACCCACGACGTCGAGGTCGTGGATCCGACCGTGCTGTTCGCGCAGCCTCAAGCCCTCGGCGAGAAAGAAGAAGTCGAACTTCGCCCGTTCCGCCGTCTGGGCCAATTTGACGAACGAGGAGAACTCAATGTGGCTGCCCGCGGCGGGGTCGCTCCACACTGTGGTGTTGTTGACGCCGGGGAAGTGCGCCGCCAAGTGGATCTCTTTGGCACCTGCACGCGTGGCCGTCATACCGACGCGTAGCGGTTCATCGGACGCGTGGCAGCCCGAAGCGGGCCCGCAACGTCGACTCCTGATAGGACGAAGGCCGCAACGAGCGATCAGCGAACTCCGCCACCACCTCGTGGGTGACGGCGTCGAAGTCGCGAGGAATGGCGCCCGGACGGAGCCGGAATCCCTCAATGCCGGCGGACTGCCACTCGGCGAGGAGATCCACGAGCTCGGAGGGGGTGCCGGTGAAGATCAGGGCGTCAGAGCGCAAGGGCCGGCCGTCGAGCTCGTCGAGCCGCTCTTTCCGGGCGAGCGCCTGCCCTGGCTCATCGTCCAAGAACACCACGAGATCGGCGACGACGCGCAGCGGTGGATCCGCCCTCCCCGCCGCCTCCTGGTGGCCGCGTACCGCCTCAACGAGGGCGCGGGCATGCTTGCGCGATCGCGGGGTGACGAACACCACGTCGGCCGAGCGGGCGGCCAAGCGGAAGGCGGCGTCAACGTGTGCCAACACGGCGACGACGGGCTGACCCTGCGGAGGACGGGGCGTAATGGACGGGCCTCTCACCGAGAACCACGAGCCCTCAAAGTCGATGTAGTGGAGTTTGTCCCGGTCGACAAAGCGGCCGGTGGCGACGTCACGGATTTCGGCGTCGTCTTCCCAGCTGTCCCAGAGCCGACGCACCACCTCGACGAACTCCGCCGCCTCGTCCATGAGATCGGGAACCTGGGCGCCGTCCGACGTTGGATCACCGATGGCGCGGCGACCGAACTGCGCCGCCTCTGGCCCGGTGGGCGAAACCCGGGCCTGGAAACCCGCCCGTCCCCGGCTGACGTAGTCCAACGTGGCGATGGCCTTGGAGATGTGGAAGGGCTCGGTATGGGTCGTGGTGGCCACGGGGATGATCCCCACCCTGGCCGTCTCGGGCGCAACTCGCGCCGCGACCAGGACCGCGTCGAGCCTGCCGAGCACTCGGTCCGTGCGCCCCTCAGGGTGCTTCGCACTCGTCGACTGGAGGAGTAACGAGTCCTCGATCGTGACGAAGTCGAGGCCAGCCCATTCAGCCTCCTGAACCAGGCCGACCCAATACCGGGGTCCGAAGACGTCCCGGGGGTGGACATCCGTCTCTCGCCAGGCGGCCGGGTGCCAGCCCACGCCGTCGAGAGCCACGGCCAGGTACGGAGGAGGCAGGAGCGAGGGGCGGGGCGCCATGGCCTCAGACGGCGAGCGCACGAGGAGCCGCCTCGGCGGCACCCGGCTCTTCGTCAGGCTGCGCAGCAGGATCGTTGGTGACCTGGGCGGTCACTTCGTTGCCGCCCGAGCCTCGGGCCCCGACCCGGCGCAGGAGGGGCAGCACGTTCTCGCCGACCGCGTAGGCCTCCTCCAGATGGGGATGGCCCGACAGAATGAACTCCTCAAGCCCGAGCTCATGATATTCGGCGATGCGCTCCGCCACCTGCTCATGGCTGCCGACGAGCGCAGTCCCGGCCCCGGGGCGGACCAGGCCGATGCCGGCCCACAGATTCGGACTGACCTCGAGGTCGCTGCGGTCTCCACTGTGCAACGAGAGCATGCGCTGCTGCCCGACCGACTCGCTCTTCGAGAGCAGCTGCTGCGCGGCCGACACCAGTGCCGGATCCATAGTGGCCAGAAGTCGATCGGCCTCCCTCCAAGCCTCGGCCTCAGTGTCGCGGGTGATCACATGGAGGCGGATTCCGAAGCGGAGCTCCCTGCCTTCGGCCTCAGCTTTCGCCTGTACGCGTTCGATGCGCTCACGCACCATTTCGGGGGGCTCACCCCAGAGCAGGTAGACATCGACGTGACGGGCGGCGACATCCTCGGCCGCGTTCGATGCGCCGCCGAAGAACACCTCGGGGATGGGCTCCGGGGTGTGCTGCACTGTCGCACCTTTGACCCGGTAATGCCATCCGCTGAAGTCGTATGGCGTCCCGCTCCACGCACCTCGCAGAATGGCCAGGAATTCGTCGGTGCGCGCGTAGCGCTCGTCGTGGGAGAGCCAGTCGCCGAAGCGCTGCTGCTCGGAAGCGTCACCGCCGGTCACGATGTTGATCAGCAGGCGACCGCCCGTGAGGCGTTGAAAGGTTGCGGCCTGCTGCGCTGCCAGCGTTGGGTTGGTGATACCGGGCCGGAACGCCACCAGGAACCGCAGACGCGAGGTGTGTTGGCTCAGCGCCATAGTGACGAGCCAGGCGTCCTCGCAATGGGTTCCGGTGGGCGTGAGGACAGCGTCAAAACCCAGATTGTCTGCTGCTCGAGCGATCTGGCCCAGGTAGTCGAGAGAGGCCGCACGGCCGTGGCCCCCGAGCCCGGGGACGACGTTGCGGCCGTCGCCCGACGTGGGAAGGAACCAGTGGGTCTGCAGTGCCATAACGATCCTCCAAGCCGTTCGGGCCGACGGAGCTTCTCCTTCCACGTCCTGGAGTCCGTGCCCGTTCACGATGTCCTGGGGAGCGAAGGGCGTGCCCGGCGTTTCGGGTAAATATGACCTATTCAGTCGGATTTGTCAAGAAAGGTCACGGTCCTGGGCGTGGTGGACCAGATGTCGTTGCAGCTCGCACACCTCGTCAGGCCCTGAGGAGCGCATTGGGGCACCCGTCGCCGGTCGAATCGGCGTTGTTGACCCTGCGTTCGCCGAGGCATCGGAGTTGTAAACTTTGCTGCACGCCGGCATCAACCGCGCAACGTGGCCCGTCTTCACAACGGCTCGCTCAGGCCCTCGTGCATGCACGGAGTCGGAGGACGGTTCGTGCATCGAGCCCGACAAATGAGGTTTCCTCGTTTCTAGGCACGACGGGTCCCGCGTCGGTTCCGCAGTGATGGGCTGAATGTGTTCCGGGCCACGATCGCCCTGAGAAGAGGTGTCACCATGACATTGCAGTTGAAGCCGGGTACCTCGTGGTGGGAGACCTACGGGCGCTGTACGCAGGCCGCGCCGGAGGCCTTCGACTCTGACCGCCTGCGCAACCTGACCCGTGGGGAGTGGCGCCGGATCGGAATTCCAGGGGACCACGTCAACGCCGTTGATGGCACGCCTATCCCCGGCCCGCCTCTCGTGGATCACGACGAGGCGGTGGCGGCCGTCGAGTTCGCATGTGGCGAGCACGACATTTGGGCGAAGGTGGATCTGGACGAACGCCGTGCCCGGGTGTCGGCTGCTGTTGATGCCCTGAGCGAGCACCACGAGCTGCTGGCCCTCCTGCTCGTCTGGGAGATCGGCAAGCCTTGGCGTCTCGCGACGGCCGATGTCGATCGCTGCATCGACGGTGTCCGTTGGTACCTGGGACAGATTGAGCGCCAGCTCCAGACGCCCGATGGTCACCAGCGGCAGCCGCTCCCGGGACCGGTCTCGAACATCGCCAGTTGGAACTACCCGATGAGCGTGCAAGTCCACGCCGAACTCGTGCAGGCCCTCTGCGGGAACGCCGTGTTGGCGAAGACGCCGAGCCAGGGCGGCTTCCACGCCCTCACTCTGGCGCACGCGCTGATGCGGCGCGCCGGGCTGCCCGTCACCCTCATTTCCGGGATGGGGTCGCGCCTGGGCGATGTGCTGATCCGTTCCGAGGGAATCGGGGCTCTCGTGTTCGTCGGCGGAAGGGCGAATGGCCGCCGAGCCGCCGTTTCCCTTGCCGACACGCACCGGCGGCACATGCTCGAGCAGGAGGGGCTCAACGCATGGGGTGTGTGGGACTTTTCCCAATGGGAGCTCCTGGCCCAGCACATCCGTAAGGGCTTTGAGTACGCCAAACAGAGGTGCACCGCCTATCCCCGCTATGTCGTCCAGCGCCGTCTCTTCCCCGCTTTTCTCGAGATGTACCTGCCGGTCTTGCGCGCCGTGCGATTCGGCCACCCGCTCGCGGTCGAGAACCCCGGCGATCCGTACCCCGAGCTCGACTTCGGACCGCTCATCCGCTCGGAGAAGGCCACCGATCTGTCGGACCAGTTCGACGAAGCCGTGCGCGGTGGCGGCATTCCCCTCTATAGAGGGTCCCTCGGGGACGGTCGCTTCCTCGACGTGCAGGACACATCGGCCTACATCGCCCCTGCCTCCGTGCTCCAACCCCCTGCCGCGTGGTCGCTGCACCACGCCGAGCCCTTCGGACCACTCGACTCGGTCGTCGTCGTTGACACGAAGGCCGAGCTCCTCGCCGCCATGAATGCCTCGAACGGGTCATTGGTCGCGAGCATCGCCATCGACGACCCCGATGCCGGAGCTCAGTTGGCCGAAGAAGTGCAGGCCTTCAAGGTCGGGATCAACAAGCCCCGGAGTCGGGGGGACCGGGAGGAGGTGTTCGGGGGACTCGGCGCCTCGTGGAAAGGTGCCTTCGTCGGCGGCGATCTTCTTGTGCACGCGCTGACCTACGGGCCCGGTGGCCCGGACGAACAGCTGTACGGCAACTTCTCCAGCTCCTCGAGGCTGCCTCCGCGCTGAACAGAGCTTGACGCTGTGGTCGGCGTTCGGAGGCCGCACGAGACGCGGACGATTTCCGAAATTCGCCGTGTTACATTCCGCCCTGCAGGTTTGAGGGCGGCGTTGCGTTGCGCCCACGAAGGGACGTCACGTGCAGCTTCGAAACAACTCACGCCTCATTGCGGCCGGTGTCTTGAGCTCTCTCGCCGGGCTGGCGACATGCGGAATGGTCGCAGACAGCGCCGGGGCCGCTTCGACGCCGTCTACGACCTTGACCGTTCTGGTCACGAACGACGACGGCGTGTCGGCTCCGGGAATCAATGCGACCGTACAGGCGCTGCGTGCGCTCCCACATACCAAAGTGACCGTGGTGGCGCCTCTCACCAATCAGAGCGGTACGGGTGCGAGCGTGACGGCTGGAACACTGACGGTCACCAACGCGACGACCGCCAGTGGATACCCGGCCAAGGCCGTCGCGGGGTATCCGGCCGACACCATCATCTGGGCTCTCGACGACCATGGCGTCGCGCAGCGGCCCGATCTCGTCGTGTCAGGCATCAACTTCGGGGAGAACATCGGTCCACTGGCCGGCCTCTCGGGCACGGTGGGAGCGGCGGAGACGGCACTCGCCCGCGGCATCCCTGCCCTCGCGGTGAGTCAGGGGGTCGACGATGGGGCATCGCCAGATTTCTCCCAGGGTGCCAAGTATCTGGTGGCCTGGGTCCAGGCGCATCGCCAGGTTCTCCTCGCAGCCAGAAGAGGCACCGCCACCAAGACGAACGGAAACCTCAACGTCCCGACCTGCGTGACCGGCCAGGTCCGGGGGCCCGTGAAGGTGACTCTCGGCACGACCTTGACCGGCTACACGGTTGGGACGGTGGACTGCTCGGGAGCTGCCGCCAAGCCGAAGACCGACGTACAGGCATTCGTCGACGGGTTCGCCTCGCTCACGGCGCTCCATCCCGTGAACCCCCCGCGATAGGACTTTTCCGGGAGGTCGGCGGCGTCAGTCGCGGATCTGCTGAGCCAGGTAGTGCGCCTGGCCCAACTGTTCGACCAGCGACAGTTGGCTCTCCAGCCAGTCTGCATGGTCCTCCTCGCCCTCCAGGATGGCGGCGAGGAGGTCCCTACTGCCGTTGTCGCCCCGTTCGACGCAGAGGGCAATGCCCGGATTCAGCCGCGCAATGGCCTCTTGCTCGAGGGTCAGGGCCAGCGACAACTTCTCGACGGGGCTTTCACCGGTCCGAATGGTGCCGAGGCGTTGGAGGTTGGGGTGGCCCTCGAGATACAGCAGGCGCTCGATGAGATGGTCGGCGTCTTTCATTTCGTCGATCGACTCGGAGCGAAAACGCTCGGCCAGCCGTTCGTAGCCCCAGTTGTCGTACATCTTCGCGTCCAGGAAGTACTGGTTCACCGCGGTCAGTTCTGCCGTCAGGACCTCGTTGAGGAGATCGATGATCTGGGGGTCACCCTGCATATGTCGCCCCGGACGGCCGCATCATCGCTGACGATCGTAGGCGGTTCCGCTCCCGAACACGAGCGTGACCCGCGCTCAAGCAGCCGACGCCGCGGCCGGTTGCCGCTCACCCGCGTCGGTGGCGGCCTCGAGCAGGGCCTCCAACAGGCGATGGCAACCACCGCATCCACCCCCGGCCGTGCAACGCGCGGTGATCTCGGGGACGGTGGAGGCGCCCGACGGCGATGACGGCGTCCACCGTCCGATCGCTCACCGCTTTGCAGTGACAGACGACCATCGCCCTACCGACCCACGTTCCCTGAGCCGGACTGGCCGGCGGCGTCGAGCCGGCGCGTCACCGACGGGGTGCCTTCCGCAACGAGCGCTGCCGCCAACGAAAGGGGGATGGGCCGGGTGACGGGAAGCCGGTACCCGACGCCCACCGCCTCGGCGCGGACCGCTTCCTCGTCGACGACGAACCGCACCCAGTCGACGCGCCGGAGGCCCGCTGCGCCGGATGGTTCTTGCCTTCCCCTCAGCCTTGACATTTGGCACTCCATGGGTTGAAAGTATGGTCAGCCTATATGTTAGGTAACCCTAAAGTCAAGAGGAGAGCATGCTCCCGACGTTCGTGATCGGACTCCGAGAAGGAATGGAGGCGGCGCTCATCGTGGGCATCGTTGCCGCGTTTCTGGGCCAGCAGGGCCGGCGCGATGCCCTCCGCCAGGTCTGGATCGGCGTGACGATCGCCGTCGCCATCTGCGTCGCTGTCGGAGTGGCGCTCCAGATCGTTTCCGAGAACCTCCCGCAGCAACAGCAGGAAGGTCTCGAAACGGTCGTCGGAGCCATTGCCGTCGTCATGGTCACGTACATGGTCCTGTGGATGCGCAGGCATTCCCGGAACCTCAAGGGCGACCTCGAAGCGGCGGCGGGATCCGCGCTCGCACAGGGATCGACCAAGGCGCTGGTCGCCATGGCTTTTCTCGCCGTCCTGCGCGAGGGCTTCGAGACCGTGGTGTTCCTGCTGGCCACCTTCCACGCCAGCGGCAACGCCACGCTCAGCTGGGTGGGCGCACTCCTCGGCATTCTGCTCGCCGTCGTTCTCGGCTCCATGATCTACAAGGGCGGGGTACGCATCAATCTCTCGCGCTTCTTTCGCATCACCGGCATTGTGCTCGTCGTCATCGCGGCCGGCCTGGTGATGACCGCCGTCCACACGGCCAACGAGGCCGGCTGGCTCAACTTCGGACAGAACCAGGCCTTCGACCTGTCGTGGCTCGTCCGTCCCGGCACCCCGATCGAGTCGTTCGTCACCGGCGTGCTCGGCATACAGCCCTACCCCGTGTGGATCGAGATCGTCGCCTACCTGGCCTACCTGGTTCCCATGCTCGTCGTCATGAGCCGGCCCCAACGCCGACGCCCGGTCGATGCGCATGCCGCAACGGACGCGACGGACGGCCCTCCCGTTCTGGGCACGTCCGATCACCTGACCGCGCAACCCCTCACCAACCAATAGAGGAGCACCATCGCATGCGAGCAAACTCAGCCGGTCACCGCCGCGCCCGGTGGACGTCACGTGCGAACGTGACGTCCCCGCGCGATTGGATCGGGCCCTCGTGCCCGCCGACTCGGGGTTCTGAGCGCCACCCTCGGTGGTCTCGTCCTGGGCGCCGTCATGCCACTGGCGCTGGCAGCGCCGGCGGGTGCCGAAGCCAAGCAGACGACTGTCAACATCTCGCTGACCCCCAACGGCTGCGCGCCCAAGCCGGCCAAAGTGACGACCGGTCAGATTCAGTTCAAGGTGGCGAACAAGAACGCGGGGGCCGTCTCGGAGGCGGAGCTGCGCACCAAGGACCTGTCCCACATCCTCGGCGAGCAGGAGAACCTCACGCCCGGCCTCTCCGGCGGGTTCGCGCTGGTGGTGCAACCCGGCAAGTACGTCATCAACTGTCCCGGCGCCTCCCGGCAGCACGCCTCCTTCACCGTGACCGGGAAGGCCAAGGTGGTCTCCGCCCAGACGAAGTCACTGCTCACCACAGCGGCCTCGGGCTACTCCACCTACGTGAACCAACAGGTCGCAGGTCTCGTGTCGTCCACGCAGGCCTTGTGCGCCGCCATCAACTCGGGCAACCTCACCCAAGCGCAGGAGGCGTATCCGCCGGCACGCGTCTACTACGAGCACATTGAGCCGGTGGCCGAGGTCTGGGGATCGCTCGACACCGCCATCGACGGCCGTATCGACAACCCGGTGACCAACCCGGCCGATCTCACCGGGTTCCACCGGATCGAAGAGATCATGTGGGCCGACAGCACCGTGGCGGGCGCGGGGCAGTACTGCACGCAGCTGGTAGCGAACGAGCAGCAGCTGCAGACGCTGGTCTCGACGGCCAGTTACAACGCGGTGACCATGGCCAGCGGCGCCACGGACCTGATCAACGAGGCGGCCACGGCCAAGATCACGGGCGAGGAAGAGCGCTACTCCAACACCGACTTCGTCGTCTTCCAGGCCAACGTCGACGGCGCCCTCGAGGTCGTGAACCTGTTGCAGCCCTACTTGAAGCAGGCGGACCCGTCGTTGTTGACGCAGATCAACCAGCAGCGAGCCGCCGTCGAGAATGCGATCGCGCCCTACAAGGCCACACCGGGCTACGACGACACCGGCTACGTGGAGTACTCCCAGGTTCTCGACCCGCAGCGCCGGACGCTCTCGGCAAAGGTCCAGGCTTTTGCCGAGGCGCTCTCGAAGATGTCGGGGCAGGTGTCCTGAGCGTGCCCGACGAACGTTCCCCGCTGGCCGGAACACTGAGCCGGCGCAAGCTGCTCGGTGGTCTCGGTCTGGCGGGGGCGGGTGCCGCTCTGGGCGGTGCGTCGCTCGCCTCCGGAATCGGCCCCTTCGCCGAGCCCGCGGCGAACGCCGACGCGGACTCGGCCGCCAACCGGACCTACCCCTTCTACGGCGAGCACCAGGCCGGGATCGTGACGCCGGCCCAGGACCGGCTCGCCTTCGCATCCATGAACGTGCTGGAAGGCTCCAGCCGCAGCGACCTGCGCGTCCTGCTGAAGGACTGGACCGTGGCGGCCGAGCGGATGACGAGAGGACAGCTCGTGGGGGACGACACCAATCTGGACGATCCGCCCCTCGACACCGGCGAGGCCATCGGCTCACCGGTCGGCGGGCTCACGGTGACCATCGGGTACGGGCCCTCGCTCTTCGACGCCCGCTTCGGGCTGGCGGCGCGCAAGCCCGCGCTCCTCAACGATCTCCCGGCGCTGCCGAACGAGAACCTGGATCCCGAACTACGTGGGCGGCGACCTCTGCATTCAGGCCTGCTCGGACGATCCGCTCGTGGCATTCCACGCCGTGCGCAACTTGGCCCGACTCGGGCTCGGGGTGGTCGACTACAACTGGATGGAACTCGGCTTCGGCAAGACCTCGTCGACGAGCACGAGTCAGGCGACACCGCGGAATCTGCTCGGCTTCAAAGATGGCACCCGCAACATCAAGGCGCAGCAGACCGATCTCCTCGACGACTATGTCTGGGTCGGGAAGGACAGCGACCAGGCCTGGATGCGCGGCGGCAGCTATCTCGTCGCGCGCCGCATTCAGATCTACATCGAGAACTGGGACCGGGACTACCTGGAGGACCAGCAGAACGTCATCGGCCGGGCCAAGGTGACCGGCGCACCGCTCACCGGTGGCGACGAGTTCACCAACCCGCACTTCACCCAGAAGAACGATCAGGGCCAGCTCGTCATTCCGGCGAACGCACACATCCGACTGGCCAGCCATGAGGAGAACGGGGGCACCCGCCTGTTGCGCCGGGGCTATTCCTTCACCGATGGCATCGATCCGGTGCGCGGCACGCTGCTGGGCGGCCTGTTCTTCATCGCCTTCGCGAAGGACCCCAACCAGTTCATTCAGTTGCAGAACAAGCTGGGAGCCCACGACGCGCTGAACGAGTACATCCAGCACATCGGGAGCGGGATCTTCGCCGTGCCGGGCGGCCTGCCTCGCGGTGGGCACTGGGGTGACGGCCTCTTCACCTGAAGCCGCGCCCGGGTGGATTTAGTGATGTTATAATAACTATTATGGTTACAGAAACATCAGTGGCCGGTGGCGGCGCTCCGGAAGAGTTGAGCCGCCGGCGTCGCGTCGGCGTGCTGCTCATCTGCTCCATGAGCCTCCTGATCGTCGGGATCGACGTCACCATCGTGAACGTGGCGCTGCCCTCCATCGGGCACGACTTTCACGCCTCGCTCTCGGGCCTCCAGTGGACGGTGGATGCCTACACCCTGGTGCTGGCCAGTCTCCTGATGATCTCCGGATCGACGGCCGACCGCCTCGGGCGGCGACGCACCTTCGTCATCGGGCTGATCACCTTTGCTGCCGGCTCGCTGCTCTGCAGCCTGGCTCCCAACCTCGACACCCTCATCGTCTTTCGGATGGTCCAGGCGGTGGGCGGCTCGATGCTGAACCCGGTGGCGATGTCGATCATCACCAATACCTTCACCATTCCCCGGGAGCGGGCCCAGGCCGTCGGGATCTGGGGCGCGGTGGTGGGCGTCTCCTTGGCGCTCGGACCGGTCGTCGGAGGAGTCTTGGTGACGACGATCGGATGGCGCTCGATCTTCTACCTCAACATCCCGATCGCGTTGGCCGCTGTGGTCTTGGCGCTCCGATACATCCCCGAGTCCAAGGCGGCCGTGGCGAGGAGGGTGGACGTCCCGGGACAGTTGCTCGTGATCGCCTTCCTGGCCTCGCTGACCTACAGCATCATTGAGGGCCCCGAGAAGGGATTCTCGTCATCCATCATCATCGGGACGTGCGCGCTCGCTGTGGTGTCACTGGTGACCTTCGTGATCTGGGAGCGTCGCGCCCCGGAGCCGCTGATCGACCTGCGATTCTTCCGGTCGGTGCCCTTCTCGTCAGCAACGATCATCGCCGTCTCGGCCTTCGCCGCGCTCGGTGGATTTCTCTTCCTCAACACGCTCTACCTGCAGGACGTGCGTGGACTCTCGGCGCTCCAAGCCGGGATCGACACGCTGCCGATGGCGGCCATGACCATGCTGGTCTCTCCGATCTCGGGGCGAGTCGTCGGCATGCGGGGAGCTCGGATTCCCTTGCTGGTTGCCGGCGTTGCCCTCACCGCCTCCTGCCTGATGCTGGTCGGGCTGAGCGCGACGACACCGTTCACGTGGTTGTTCACGGCGTACATCGTCTTCGGCATCGGGTTCGGGTTCGTCAACGCACCGATCACCAACACCGCCGTCTCGGGGATGCCGCGGTCCCAGGCAGGCGTCGCGTCAGCCATCGCGAGCACCTCACGACAGATTGGATCGACGTTGGGGTCGCCGTCGTGGGAGCACTCGTCTCTTCATCATTGTCGAAGGGCAACCACCTCGACTTCGCCGTGGCCAGCCGCGCCGGGTGGTGGGTCTTGGCTGGCTGCGGAGCAGTTGTGCTGCTCCTCGGTGCGGTGGCGACGACGGCGTGGGCTCGGGGCTCGGCGCAGCGTACGGCCGAGGCCATCAACCCTGAGTTTCTGGAGGTGCACGCGGCATGACGAAGTCGGGTGCGTGACCGTTCGGCCCGGGAGGCGTGGCAGGCCATGGCCGACCTGGTGCTCAACAATGAGCGCCGACGTGAAGTGAGCGAAGAAGTCGGCCTGAGCTTCGGCAAAATCAGGGCACTCCGGCGGATCGCCAGGCGGCCGATGTCGATGTCGGAGCTGGCCTCCATGCTCAGCGTCGACCCGCCCAACTTGACTGCCGTGGTGGACGACCTCGAGGGCGCGGGACTGGTCGGACGCCAGGCTCATCCCACAGACCGGCGGGTGAAGCTCGTCGTGGCCTCGGCGGAGGGCGCCGCGCTGGCACACAGGGCCGACGAGATCCTGGCGCGTCCCCCTGCCAGTCTCCGTGCGCTCCCTGCCGAGGACCTCGAGAGGCTTGTGCAGATTCTGGCGAAACTGCACGCGGACCCGCCTCCCGATTTCTGATCACGCCTTTCTTTTGGCTCTACCGGGGCCTACTCGAGCTCATGGGATACCGGGCGGAACGAAGGGGACCTGACCGCACCCGTGGTGGATCAGGTCCAAGAGGCGATCCGTGTCGAGATGCTCCTCGACGGCGTCGGCGAGACGATCGAGCATGTCGTTCCGAACAAGACGAAAGGACGGTGCGTTCGCCGCTGGGTGCCAATTGACCCCCGCTTGCCGCGCCACCTCCGTCAACCACGAACGTCGAAAGGCGTCGTTCTCGAACAGTCCATGCCCCGAGGTGCCCCACGTCGTGCCGAGGCGGAAGCCGTCGAGAAAGGGCTCGACGATGCCGCTTCGTGGATCATCCGCGATGAGGGCCGTCCGGCCGTGGTGGATCTGGTACAACTCGACCGGATCGCCCCTCCATGAGCCCGAGCTCAGGCCGAGGTGCTTCGCTTGGTCGAACGTCACGATAGTCGGCAACAGCGCGAGGCCGTCGACTCGCCCGCGGCATGATTCGACGGTGTCCATGATTGTCATCGCCAGCATCTGAGAGCCGCCACAGATGCCGAGAATGGGCTTCACGTCACGCTGACGGGCGACAAGAGCCGCAGCCACCCCGCGTTGGCGGAGCCAGTCGAGGTCGGACACGGTGGCTCGAGTGCCCGGGAGCACGACCAGATCCGCCGTTCGGACGACGTCGGGATCGCCGGTCACGGTCACCGCAACGCCGGGTTCCGCCGCCAGCGCGTCCACGTCGGTGGTGTTGGACACCCGAGGGAGCCGCACCACGGCGACGCGCAGGATCTCGTGCTGAGCCGAACGATGGGCCGACCAACCAGCCACGGCTGGTGCGTCCTCGGCGTCGATCCACACGTCATTGAGCCAGGGCAACGTGCCGAGGACCGGTCTCCCCGTCATGGCGCCGAAGTCCTGCACGGCGGACGAGAGCAGTCCTCGTTCGCCTCGGAACTTGTTGATCACCCAACCGGCGACGAGGGCCTGATCCTCGGCGCCGAGGAGAGCCAACGTCCCGAACATTGACGCGAAGACCCCGCCCCGGTCGATGTCGCCCACGACGATCACGGGAAGGCCGGCGCGGCGGGCCAGGCCCATGTTGACGTAGTCATCCGTTCTCAGATTGATCTCGGTGGGGCTTCCGGCTCCCTCGGCGATGATGATGTCGAAGCGCGAGCGCAGATCGTCGAACGCACGGAACGCGGTGTCAGCGAGAACAGCCCGATCGGTCAGAAAGCCGGAGGACGACAGTTCCCCGAACGGCTCCCCCATAAGGGTGACGTGAGAGCGCAGGTCGCTGCCCGGCTTGAGAAGGACCGGGTTCATGGCAGCCTCGGGAACCACGCCCGCAGCCAACGCCTGCAGCCACTGCGCCCGTCCGATTTCGGCACCGTCGGGACAGACCATGGAGTTGTTCGACATGTTCTGGGCCTTGAACGGCGCGACGCGATGTCCTCGGCGAGCAAGCCATCGGCACAGACCGGACGCGACGAGGGACTTCCCGGCGTCCGAGGTCGTCCCGGCGACAAGGAGACCGCCCCTCAGGGCGGTCTGCTCTCGGTCCTCCCTCACGGCGCGGCCGCGTCGTCACCGATCGGTCCACGCACGCCCGGGGCCTCGCAGGGTGACCCAGACCGTTTGCCCTTGCGACAGCGCAAGATCTCCGGGCACCCGGGCAGAGAAGGCAGGGGCACCGGGGGCGGCGACGACGACGCGCACCAATGCGTCGTGGCCGTGGTACTGCACCTCGAGCACCGATGCCTTCACGTTCCCGTCCGCCGGCTCTCGGTGAAGGGCGAGTTGCTCGGGTCGGAGCAACAGTTTGACGGGGCCCTCGCCGGCAACCACATCTCGCGGCGCGACCTCGACCGTTCCGAGCACGCACCGGGCCTTTCCGTCACGCATTTGGGCCGCCAAGACGTTGGCGTCGCCGACGAGGACTGCCGCGGCCAGATCAGTGGGGTCGCCGTAGAGCGAACGCGGATCGGCGGTCGCGACAATGCGTCCCTCGTCCAGGACGGCGATCTGGTCTGCCAAGCCGAGCGCTTCGTCCTGATCGTGGGTGACGAGGATCGTCGTGGCGTTCGCCTCGCTCAAGATGCGGGCCACGTCGCGGCGAACGCCGTCGCGCAGCGATGCATCGAGTGAGCTGAATGGCTCGTCGAGCAAAACCACTTGGGGCTGAATGGCCAGAGCGCGGGCGAGCGCAACCCTCTGCTGTTGACCCCCTGAGAGCTGGTGGGGGTAGCGCCGCTCCAGTCCTGTGAGTCCGACCATTTCCACGAGATGGTCCAGTCCTTTTCGCTCTCTGCGCGGCACGCCGAATCCGACGTTGTCAGCCACCGTCAAGTGCGGGAAGAGCGCTCCTTCCTGGGGGACGTAGCCGATGCCTCGCCGTTGGGGGCGCACGAATCGCCGACCGTCCTCCATGACCTGCCCGCCGATGGCCACTGAGCCGGCATCCATGCGGTCGAAGCCGGCCAAAATCCGCAGCAGCGTGGTCTTGCCGCTCCCCGAGGGGCCCAAGATCGCGGTGAACGAGCCGACCGGCACGTCAAGATCAACTCCTCGCAACACCGGCTGGGTGCTGAAGCTTTTGAAGAGTCTCTCGACCCGGACGCCCTTGGACGTTGCGAGCGCCTCGGCCCGCTCCGGAGATGCGGGAGGAGTCGGCACATGTCGGTGCCCCTCCAACTCCACCACCGCCTCCCGGTCGCTCATGACACCGCGGCACGCGTCGGGAGGCGATCGAAGAACCGGCCCAGCACATAACTCGGGACAGCCGCGATGGCGATCATCAAGAGGGCGAACGGTGCGGCCTGGCCATAGGCCAGGTTCTGCTGGTAGCTCCAGAACTGCGTCGCAAGGGTCTGTACACCGGTCGGCACCAGAATGAGGGTAGCGGTCAGCTCGGTCACCACGGAGAGGAAGACGAGACAGAAGGCAGCCGCCAGCCCGGGGCCGACCAGGGGCCTGGTGACGCGCCAGAGCACGGCCAGGCGCCCCTGACCGAGCGACTGGGCGACATTCTCCAGACCGACCGGGGCCTGGGCGACCGACGCCCGCACGCCGACCAGCGCGAGAGGGAAGAACATGATGGCGTACGCCAGCACCAACATCGGCGCCGTCTGGTACCACAGGCCGCCGCCGTATTGCTCGCTGAAATAGGCCAGCGCCAGTGCAATCACCAAGCCGGGCATTGCCAGCACGAGATACGTGCTGCGCTCGAGCATCCGGCGGAGCCGGCCGTCGTAGCGGATGGCGAGAATGCCCACCGGGAGAGCCATGAGGGTCGCGACCGCCCCGGCGCAGGCGCCGTAGAGAGCCGTATGCCCAGCAGCGCTGAGGATCGAGACGCCGTCGAGCACGTGCTGGGCGCCCGCGACCCACCAGTAGATCGACGAGCCCACAGGAAGGCCGAGCGCCAGGAGCACCAGGCCCAGCAGCGCGAGCAGGACGATTCCCGTCCATCGGCCCAGGCGGAGACGGTCGGTGCGGTGCTGGGCCATGCGATCGACTCGATTGACCCGGCCGCGACCACGCGCCAGGGACTCTCCGGCCAGGACGACGAGCCCCAAGGCGACCAGCACCAGAGAGAGGGCTGATGCCGCGGCGACGTTGAAGGCCTGCGAGAACTCGGTGAAGATCTCTGTCGTGAAGGTCTGGTAGCCGAGGATCTCGAAGGCGCCGTATTCGGCCAGGAGCACGAGTACCACCAGGAGGCAGCCGCCGAGGATGGCGACACGGGCTTGACCGACGGTGATGCGCCAGAACGTCCGAAGCCGGCCGGCGCCGAGGCCGTGCGCCACCTCCTCTTGGGCGGGGTCGGCGTTACGCAGGCTGGCCGCCACCGGGAGATAGACGAGCGGGTAGATGGACAAGGTCATCACCAGCACGGCTCCCCAGTACCCGGTCACGGCCGTGCTGAGCGAGGACCAACTGAAACTCACGACGAAGTCCGGAATGGCGAGCGGCACGACCAACAGCACGGCCCAGACCCGGCGGCCCGGGAGGTCGGTGCGTTCGACCAACCATGCCGCGCCCGTCCCGAGCACCGCGCAGAGCGCCGTCACCACGACCGCCAGCCGCACGGTGTTCCAGAGCAGATGAAGCGTGAGGGGACGATTGATGAGCGATGCCACCGTATGCACGCCTACGCCCTGCGCCTCGACCAACAAGAAGGCAAGGGGGAGCAACAGAATCAGGGCCACCAGCAGGCTGACGAGCAAGAGCCCGGTGGAGCGGGTCCGTCCTCGTCGGCGCCCGGGGCGGAACTTCCGGGGCGGGGCGACCTCCGCGGCCGCCAGGGTCACAGCAACCCAGCCTGACTCAGCAGCGCGATCGCCGTTGCGCCGTCCCCGAGTTGGCCACCGTGACGGAGTTGGGCTGCAGCTCGGCGAAGGGTGTCTCCGCCACCTCAGTCGTCACCCCGTCGTCGAGGGGGTACTCGAAGCTGTTGGAATGGGCGATCACCTCTTGTCCCTGCTTCGAGACGAGGAAGGCGACGAACTCTTGGGCGGCCGCCTGGTTCTTGGAGGATTTGAGAACGGCAGCACCCGAGACGTCAAGCACGTAGCCGGGGTCGCGCGGGGCGAAGTACGTGATCTTCGAATGGATGTTGGAGGCTCCGAGCTCAGCCCTCATCCGGTACCAGTAGTACTGGTTCACCACTCCGAAGGCGGCTGCGCCGCGATTGACCTCGTCGGCGATCGTCTCATTGTCCGGGTAGTCGTGACCGCCGGCGTTGGACTTGATGCCCTCGAGCCACGACAGTGTCGCGGCCTTGCCGTCGGTGCGGTCGACCGAGGTGACGATCGGTTGGAAGTCCGTCTCACCGGGGGCGATCGCCAGCTTGCCTTTGTACTTGGGGTCGGCCAGTCCCAGGACCGTGGTCGGCAACTGGGACTTGGAGATCAGGCTCGGGTTGTAGATGAGCACGCTCACCCGAGCCGAGACCCCGACCCAGTCGCCCTTGGCCGAGTTGTACGCGCTCGGCGTCTTGGCCAACGTCGACGCGTCACCTTGGCGAGCACGCCCTTCTCCTGAAGGTGCTCGAGCGGCGGGGAGTTCTCGGTGTAGAAGACATCGGCCACGGGGTGCGACTTCTCGGCCAGGATCTCGTCGGTAAACGTGTCCTCGTCGTTGTAGCGGACCGCGACATTGATCCCGGTCTTCTTCTCGAAGGCGGTGATCAGCGACTGGGTCGTCTGCTGGTGTTGGCCGCTGTACACGGTGATCGACGGCGTCGAAGCGCCCGCTGCGCTCCTGCCGAGGGTCAATGAGCCGACCACGCAGGACAAGGCCACCACAGCCGCCACGCTGCGCCGGGTCGACCGAAGCCGGACCGAATATCGCTGCTGGGCGCCACGGCCCGCGGTCCGTCGTCATGGCGCGGCGTTCGGGCAGATGGCGTTGACCGCTTTCTCGGCCGCCGACACCTCGGTGGCTGCCGGCGTTCCCTTGGCCCCGTCGGTGGAGCTGAAAGACTTGTAGGCCGAGTCCAGTCGGCGGACGGCGTGGGCCAGCGTCGGTATCGGCCAGCTTGAGCTTCCCCGAGGGGCAACACCTGAGCTTCGGCGTAGCCCACCGTGTCCGACATCCGGATCCGGCCCATTGGCGAGTACGTCGGAGACCGCGGTGCAGCCCTGTTGCTGAGCCGAGAGCGACGAAGACGATGCCGGCGAGGAACTGCCGCACGCCGAGAGGGTGAGGGCGATCAGGCCCGCTCGATGCCAGGAGGCCCAGTGCTCCCGCTCTGGTGAGCCGGGGAGGGACATGTTCGAGCAACGCTCAATCACTTCCTCTCGGTCCTGCCCGGCCGCGCCGCAGCCCGCAGCCGCAGTCGGGAGAGCGAATCACGCGCATGTCAGTGCCTCCTTTCGCATTCGGCAGCCCGCCGCACCTAATTTGTCAGGGAAGGCTAACCTAACATTCGCTCGCATCGGTCTTCAAGGCCGGCCAACCGGTATCCGCCGGGCCCACCACAAGGCGGGCGGAACAGAAGAAGCGGTGCGCCGCCGCCCGCCGGAATCAGATGGGGACGACGAACAGCCGCTTACTGAGATCCAGTCCGAGAGCCACCGATTGCTCTCCGACGCTCACGATCACCGTGCCGTCGGGCGCCTTCGTGGTGACCGTGCCGGTGGCTCCGGGAATGAAGCCGGCGTCGTCGAGGTAGCGGAGCGCCGCCCCATCCATCTCGACCTCCTCGGTCAGCCGCTCGAAGCGCATGGTCTGGCCCGGATCGATGTCCGACAGCCGGACTTGGCGCGGCGGTTGGCTGACTCGGTTGGCACTGCCGGGGATGGGATTGCCGTGCGGGCAAGTGGCGGGGTCACCGAGGAGCTCCACCAAACGCACTTCGACGTCGTCGGATATCACGTGCTCCCATCGCCCCGCCTCCTCGTGGACCAGGTGCCACGGCAACTTGATGACGTCGACGAGGAGGCGCTCGGCCAGTCGATGCTTCCGGATGACCCCCCTGGCGATGGTGTGACCTTCGGGGGTCAGATCGAGCTTGCGGCCGGAGCGGTTGACGTAGCCGTCAGCAATGAGTCGATCGACCATCTCCGAGACCGAGGGCGCCGACTTCCCGAGCCGTTCGGCAATGCGGGCCTGAATGACCGGCACCCCCTCTTCGGCCAGGGATTCGATGGTTTGCAGGTACTCCTCGACCGGAGGGTGGTGCTCAACCGGGACGGAATGAGGGCGTGTGACCGAGGTTTCAGGCACGGACGAACCTCCGTCTTTGACAAACCACAGTGTCGGACATCGTGGCCGCGAGAGTACCGGCCTTGGGTGCGGGCCGGACGGGCCCCCGGAATGGAGCGGGCCGGGTCAAGGGCGCAGGACCCGTGCTCCGGGAACGTTGGTGCTCGGCGTCCCGTGCAGCAGTGCCGCGAGGAGCTCCACACCGTCGACGACCCGGGGACCGGGACGGGAGAAGTAGGCGTTGGCGTCGACGGCAACGATCCGGCCCAGGCCCGCCGCTCGGGGATGGGCCAGGAGGGCGGGGGACTGCGCCACTGCTCCCTCGAGGTCGAAGCCACACGGCATGAAGACCGTGATGTCGACGTCTTCGGACGCGATCTCGTCCCAGGTGAGCCGGCGCGACCGGGCGCCGGCGACGGCGAGGACGGGCACTCCGCCTGCGGCCTCCACCTGGTCGGGAACCCAGTGCCCGGCATTGAATGGAGGGTCCTGCCACTCCAGGACGAGCACCCGGGGCCGTCGTCGTCCTCGTACCCGCTGCGCACCGCGTCCACCCGGGCCCGCAGCTCCCCCATGAGCGCGTCGGCTCCTCTCCTGGTGCCCGTCACCGCCCCGACCGTCCCGATGCACGCAATCACTTCGTCGAGCCGGCCGGGGTCGAGCGAGACGACCTGCGCGTGGCACCCGATCACGTCGAGCGCTTCCTCCACCGCGCCCGACGGCACCGCGCAGACCTGGCAGAGGTCCTGCGCCAGGATGAGATCAGGGTCGATGGCCCGGATCCGAGCGTCGTCGAGCGTGTAGATGGACTCCCCCGCCGCCACGCGGCGCTCGACCTCGGCGTCGATCTCCCCCGCGCTGAGTGATCCGTCGGTGGGCAGCGCCGTGCCCGACACGATCGGCACCGACCGTGCGGATTCGGGGTAGTCGCATTCGAAGCTGACGCCGCGGAGATCCTCACCGAGCCCGAGGGCAAACACGATTTCGGTGGCGGACGGGAGGAGAGAGACGATCTTCACGTCGTCATTGTCCATTCTCCGGGACCGACTCCTCCGAGAAATCGATCTGTGGCTCGAAAGCGGCCCGCCGTGAGGCACGCCGCAGCGCCGCCAGAACAGGGCGGCCGAGAACGAGGATCAGGACGGCGCACGTGGCGGCTCGGGTGAGATCGAAACCCAAGGAGGTGGTCAGGTCGAACAAGATGAACCGGTGCAGGTTCGCAACCGTGCCAAGTCCCGGCACGAACGAGTAGGTCGTCGTCGACCCCAGGAAGGGCCAGAACCAGAAATTGGTGAGCAGCCCGTAGACGAGGGCGGCCACCACGCCATACGTCGCCAACAGCAACCGTTCGGGCAATCCCCGCATCGGTGGCAGACAACCGGCGCCGAAACCGACCCATCCTGCCGCCACCATCTGGAACGGCAACCACGGGCCGATCCCACCGGTGATCAATCCGGACGCGAAGAACGCCACAGCGCCGAGGACGAAACCGAAGCCACGCCCGAAGACGTGCGCCGCCAGTATGAGCAGAAACCATTCGGGCTCGAAACCATTGATGCCGGGCTCGCCACCCGCAGCGTGGCGAAGCACGCCGCGAGGATCCCGAGCAGCGCCACGGCCTTGGCGTCGATCGCCCCCTCGGAGAGCTCGGCCATCAGGATGGCCAGGAGAAAGGGGCAGGAGACCGACGAAGACCCATGGCGCATCGCCGCTGTGAGCCGTGTTCTGGCCAGCGGACTGGTGGATCAAGAGCGGCCAGGCGAAGGCGGCCACGCCGAAGAGCGTGGTGAGGAGCAGAAGGAACGAAGAGCGGGTGCCGACACGTATGGCCGGGGTCAGGCCACCTCCGGGCCGAGCGGTGCCCTGCGGGACCGAGACGGTCACGCCGGCACCGCCTGACCGAGGGCCCGGCGGACCTCGTCTACCGTGAGCCACTCCTCGGGGGCCAGCACCTTGGCCACCTGGGGGGCGAAGATCGGCGAGTGGCAGACCACCTGGCGCGCCGGGCCGTCCGTGATGATCTGGCCGTCAGCCAGCACCACAGCCCGGTCCGCGACGCGGGCGGCGAGCTCCACGTCGTGCGTGGCCAACACGATCGCGTGGCCGTCCCCGGCGAGTTCGCGCAGCACCTGAATCAGGCGATCCTTGCTCGGGTAGTCCAGACCCCTCGTCGGCTCGTCGAGCAGGAGGAGGGCGGGGGACGGAGCGACCACGATGGCCAGTGCCAGGGCCAGGCGTTGGCCCTCGGACAGGTCTCGGGGATGGCGATCACGGGGCAGACCGGGCAACACACGGTCGAGCGTGCCCGCCGTCGTCCCCGCCGCGAGGGCGGACGCCTTGTCCGCCGCCTGGCATTCGGCCTGCACGCTTTCCCCGTAGAGAAGGAGCCCGGGGTCCTGCGGCACCAACCCGACGTGACGGATGAGTTCCGCTCCGCGGAGCGATTGGGGGTCCCGGCCGTCCACCACCACGGTGCCCCGGGTCGGACGACGCACCCCGGAGAGCGTGTTGAGCAACGTCGACTTCCCCGAACCGTTCCTCCCCATGAGCGCGAGCACCTCGCCGGGCATGATCGTGAGGTCCACCCCGTCGAGCGCCACGACGGCGCCGTACGAGACCGTGAGCTTTCGAGCCGATGCGGCCTCCACGCGTTCCGCGGCGGGAGAGGAGTGCGTGGCCTTCGGTGGTGCGATCGGAGCCAGCCGCTCGCGGAGCGGGGCCGACTGCCGGCGGGCGTCCCGCACCGACAGCGGCAACGGGTCCCAGCCGACGAGCCGGCCCAACTCGACCAGCGGGGGGGCGACCGGGGATGTCGCATCACGCCTCGGGCGGCCCGACGACGAGCGGCGCGCCGTCACCGGGCACCAGGACGATCCGGTCGGCGAACGGCACGACACGCTCCAGCCGATGTTCCGCCATGACCACGGTGAGCCCAGGTCGTGCACCAGGCGGGCCAGCGCGCTCAACACCTCCTCGGCTGCGGCCGGGTCGAGGGCGGATGTGGGCTCGTCGAGGACCAACAGCCGCGGTGACGCGGTCAACACCGGCGCCGATCGCCACGCGCTGTTGCTGACCGCCGGAGAGCGCCCGCAGAGACCGGTCGCGCAGGTCCTGGAGGCCGAGCAGATCGACCGCATCCTCCACGCGGCGGCGCATCGCATCGGGGGCACCCCGAGGTTCTCCATCGTGTAGGCCAGCTCGTCTTCGACGGTCTCGGTCGACGAAGCTGGCCAGGGGTTCTGACGACGAACCCGACGACGTCAGCCAAATCGCGCGGACGGTTGTCCTTGGTGGTCCTCCCGTCGACCGTGACCGTTCCTGCCAGGGTCCCGCCGCTGAAATGCGGGACCAGGCCGTTGATCGCCCGCAGCAAGGTCGACTTCCCGTCCCGGTCTCCCCCACGACGACGCACAGCTCACCTTCGGGTATGTCGAGGCTCACCCGATGGAGCGTCGGATGCTCGGCCTCGGTGTAGGTGAAGGAGACCTGGTCGAACGTGATCATGTCGAGACACCCGAGAGGTCCGGCTGGGACCGGCCTTCGTGGCGACCCGTCGTCCGTGTTCGAGGCTTGTCGTTTCGGACGCCCTGTGCGCCGGTGCCGTGCCGGGACGACGGGCTCGGCGCCGAACAGCGGGCACCAAGGCGATCAGGATCCCGACGACGGGCAATAGGGGAATGCTGGGGAACGTCAGAGGGAGAACGAGACGGTGAGCCCCGGGACGTCGAGGGCACCGGCGACCGACATGGCCAGCAAGTGCGGCGAGTCCCGACCCGGCGACAATCCACTCGGGCTGCCGCCATGGGTCAGGGCGGTAACGGAACGCGCCGTCCGGCGCCCTCCTACGGCCAGCCCGAGCCCGCAGAGCACAGCGGCTACCGCGAGCACCGGGAGGCCCAACCCGAAGAGCGACCCTCCGTCGATGACGCCGTAGATCCCGACCGCGAGCAGCAACAACCCCCCGACGGTGGCTCCACTGGCCAGCCGACGAGACGCCTTCCCGACGGAGATCCGCCGTCCGTAGCCTCGGGCGTCCATGCTCGTCGCCAGTTGGAGGGAACGGTCCAGCGCGCTCTCCAGCACCGGGACGGCCACGCCTCGCATGCCGCGTAACCCTTTGATCGGAATGCCGCGCTGACGGCGGGCCTGACGCACGATCGCCGATGGACTGCACCAATTCCGGCGTGAAGGACAGGGCCACCGTGACTGCCACGCCGGTCTCGTACAGCACCGCGGGGAGCGAACGGAGGAGGCGGTACGGGCTGGCCAGCGAGTTCGCCGCGCCGAAGCAGAGCAGGATCACGGCGAGCTGCAGGCCGAGGACAAAGGCGTCGAGGATGGACTCCAACGTCACCGGGCCGCCGATGCTCACGGCGGCCGCCCACGAGGGCAGCGGCACCTGCGGCAGGGTGAAGAGGACGTGCCCGGGACGCCGCGTTGGCCGAAGAGGATCTCGATCACGATCCTGATGGCGATCACGAGAAGCGCCGAGTCGCAGGAAGAACGTGATGGAGCGCGACCACGGTGCGCTGCTGCGGCGGGCGGAGACGACGACACACGCCACCACTCCGATCAACGCCAGGAGAAACGGGTTGTTCGTCCGCATGGCGCAGATCGCCAAGCCGGCCGCCCAGAGCCACCACGCCACCGGGTGCAGGGAGCGACGCCGGGGGGCGGCGGCCCGTGTCATTCCTCGGCCGGCCGACGGCGCCACCGGAAGAGTGCGAACCCACCCAGGGCAGCGACGACCACCGCGACCAAGATGACCGGGACAAGATTGCTCGCGGACACCGCCAGTGCTCGCCGTGTGAGGCTGCGCTGGCCTCCGCCGCCCGGTGCGTCGGACGATCCGTGGCTCCCGGTCCCCCTTGCCGCTCGGATCCCCGGTGGTCGATGTGGTGCTCGTGGCCCCGTCGCGCCGCCGGGAGTCGTCGTCGTGGTGCTGGTCCGTTGCCCGTCTTGGACCGTGTGCTCACCCGTTGTGGTGCGGCCGCGGCCGGACCCGGACCGGGTCCTGGGGTTGTCGGCGTGACGGCGCGTCGCCGCGCCGGGGCGTCGTGGTCGTCGTCGCCGGGGCGGACGATCCCTGGGCGGCGGCACCTCGGTCGAGGCATTGCAGATCTGGGCGTACGAGGGCGGACGCCCGGTGGTGGATCGCTCGAGTCGCCGGTTCGTCGCTCTGGAACCTCCAGCCTTCTACGTCGTCAGCCGGGCTGGAAACCGATTGTTCGCCGGGCCGTTGTTGGCGTAGGCCCACGAGCCCGAGGCCCGTGCCAGTACGACCAGTAGTCGTAGTCCCCGTTGCCGACGCTCTGGCCGCAGTTCTGCACCCCGTTGGCCGGGTAGTTGTCGATGGCACAAGCAGCCCGGAACCGGCGTAGGCCACATTGGACGACCCGACCGCCGCCGCCAGCGCATCGAGTCCCGGGCTTCGATGCCACCGGGCACACATTTGACACGGTCGACATCGACGATCCGTTCCCGAAGTCGACGACGACGGCCACATAGACGTCGTTGCCCACCGAGTCCGCCGACGCGATGGCCATCTTGAGCGGGACCAGGGCCCCGGGACCGGTGGGTGCGAGCACGGCCGCAGCAGCGCCCACGAAGAGCCCCCACATGAGCGACCCGGGCCCTGGCTCCCGCGCGGCGCACGCTACGACGCGCTGCCCGATCCGCCCACAGCGTTGCTGACGCCGAGCGGAGCAGCCGAGCCGGAGAAGAGCGGCGTCGCCGTAGTTGAAGATCCCCCGTCGGAGGCGATGAGCCAGTAGCCCCCGCCGTCCGGGTCCCGGCCATGCCCACGATCGGCTTGTTCAACGTGATGCCGCCGGTCGAGCCCTGGAACACGGCGTCGCCGTAGCTGAAGATGCCGCCGTCGGAGGCCACCAGCCAGTAGCCGCCGCCGTCGGGCGTGGCCGCCATGCCGACGATCGGCTTGTTGAGCGGCTGGCCGCCGCGGGAACCGTAGAAGGCGGCATCGCCGTAGCTGAAGATGCCGCCGTCGGAGGCCACCAGCCAGTAGCCGCCGCCGTCGGGCGTGGCCGCCATGCCGACGATCGGCTTGTTGAGCGGCTGGCCGCCGCGTGAGCCGTAGAAGGCGGCGTCGCCGTAGCTGAAGATGCCGCCGTCGGAGGCCACCAGCCAGTAGCCGCCGCCGTCGGGCGTGGCCGCCATGCCGACGATCGGCTTGTTGAGCGGCTGGCCGCCGCGGGAGCCGAGGAACGCGGCGTCGCCGAAGCTGAAGATGCCGCCGTCGGAGGCCACCAGCCAGTAGCCGAGCCCGTTGAGCGTCGCCGCCATGCCGACGATCGGGCTTGTTCAGCGTCGTCCAGCGACCCGAAGGTCTGCGCCGAGCCGAACGGGTGTACCGCACGCGTTGGCGGTCACCACCCAGTAGGATTCGTCGGGCCGAAGCCGTAGGTCAGGCCGGCCAGCACCGGCACGTCCTGGTTCGTCGCGAGCACGTTGCCCGAGGACGTCGTCCGTGGTAGCCCAATGGCGCCGGCATCGCTCCCCGAAGTCACCACGAACGACAGCAGCGTGCTGACCGGCGAATGCCCTGAACTCGTGAAGGTGGAGCTCGTCGGCGACAGTCCCAGGGCCAGGAGGGCCTGGATGACCAGGCCGGTCGACTGCGAGTCGGTCTGCTGCGGTTGCGCGGCGGAGTTCGGGTAGTAGCTCCAGCCGCCGTCGGCGTCCTGCCCGGCGGTGAAGAAGGAGAGGGCGCTCGATCGATGCTCGGCGTCAGAGCGCCCTGGGCGGACAGGCCCTGAAGCGCGAGAGAGGTCGAGTCTGGTTGTCTGGCCCCGTGAAAGTTCGAGGGATCTTCGGTGCACCACCCGTCGACGTGCTGATCTGCAGCGCCCAGCCGCCGTTGGGGCATTGCTGGCCCGTCAGCCAGCTGATGGCCGCCGCGTTCGGCCGTTGCCCGACCGCCTTGAGCGCGACGAAGACCAGACCTTGGTCGAAGCGTCCCGACGGGAAGTTGTTCAGCTGCGTCTCGGTCCCGAACAGTCCGGCGTCGGGACCCGAGGTCTGCTCTGTGGCCAGCAGCCGCGTCGAGAGGTTCGTTCCGCCGAAGTTGGTCGGGTCGACGCCCATTGCGTGCGCGTCGAGGATCAGGATGGCCAGCTGACCCGGACCGTCGGCGTTGTCGTCGACGAGTTGATGTAGGTGTTGGCGTTGGCCTCCATGTAGGTCAGGGCCGATTGCGCGGCCGCGGCCTCGTCGTGCGCGGCGGCCAGGGCCAAAATCCCGTTCGCGGTGGTCGAGGAGAGCCGCCGATGCTGCCGTCGGCGGCCTGCTGGGTCACCAGCCATTTGCTGCGGCCTGGGCCGCGGCGAACTGGGGGATCTGGGGCGGCACGGTCGCGGCGCCGCCGGCGCTGGGCGAACGATCAGTGTGGCCGCGCTCAGCAGCGTGGCCAGGCCGACGGCGGAGGCACCCAGAGGGTGCGGCGGACGATGTGCATGGTTCTCGCTTCCCGGACCTTGACCCGGAAAACCCCGCATCCGCGGGGTCCCACCGAGCCCCGGTCCTTGTGTCTCGACGGTGGGAACTCTCCTGACCTTGAGGTATCCCGGCTCATGGTGTCGCCTCGTCGGCGCACCATTCACGGTTGCGGACCAGCGCCGGACTCTCACCGGCTTCCCCTCGCGGGCAGTACAGCAACAGCTGTGTTGCAGGCGTACGGTACCACGGCGGGCTTCTCCGCGGCAACCCGGGCTCTGATGAGTGCGTGCCGACCGAGCGCCTCGCGCGGCGGTACGACAGGCCCGGTTTGACGCTTGCGCGCCGGGCGCGGCGAGCGTGACGCCCTGGCCATGGGCAATCGACCCGAAGTGCAGACGGCGCCGGCGCCGATCGTGGCGCTCGACGTCTCGCTGCTGGCCGGCCACTTCGCCACCGCCCTGGCCCGGGTGCCGTTCCGCCGTCCCTTCGCGGGCGGTCCTCGCCGCTCTCGAATCTGGGCATCACCGTGACCCGGGAGGTCATCAGCGCCTTCATGGGCTACTCGCTCATCGCTGCGCATCCCCGAGTTCCGCTCGCTCGAACTGGTCCTCGACGACATCTGCAAGCGGATCATGCCGCCGATCGTCCGCTCCCTCGACGTCGAGGGCCACGCGGCCGAGTTCGGCGGCGTACCCGGGATCCTCTACGTGCCCCGCCCCAGGCGCCCGAGGGGTTCGTGCTCTACCTGCACGGCGGCGGGTACATCGGCACCTCGCCGAACATGTACGCGTTCTTCACCGCCCAGGTGTGCCGGCAGACGGGTTGCGCCGTCTTCGTCGCCGACTACCGCCTCGCTCCCGAATTCCCCTACCCCGCCGGCGCAGAGGATGCATCCGCCATCTACAAGGACGCTGCTCCACCGGGGCATCCCTCGCGAGCGCATCTTCCTCGCCGGCGACTCGGGCGGCGGCGGACTGGCCAATACGGTCCTCCTCGAGGACCCGGAGCGCATCAGGCCGGTGCGCCCGGCCGGGCTGCTTGCTCTTCTCGCCCGAGGTCGACCTCCGACTCGACGAGGACTCGGTGACGGAGAACGCAGACCACGACATCTTGCCGTGGAACATCCCCACGCGGCCTACCTGCACGGGGCGGACGTGAGCAGCAGTCCCGTCTCGCCGTTGAGCGCCGACCTGAGCGGGTTCCCCCGACGTGTGTCACCTGGGGCGGCGACGAGATGTTCCGCGACCCCATACGGCGCTACGTCGACTGTTTGCGCGCCGCCGGAGTGCCCACCGACGCGCAGGGAGTTCGACGGAATGTTCCACGTCTTCGAGATCCTGATGCCGTGGGCCGACAACAGCCATGAGTGTTCGCTCAGGTCCGGCGCTTCGTGCGCCGCGTCCTGAGCGCAGCGCCGCCGCTTGGACGACGCTCGACTTCTGTGGAGCGCTCGGTCTCGGACGCTGATCAGTCCCGGCCCAGCCCGTCGGCCGCTTTGCGGAGGTCCCGGCGGAAGTCGGGGTGGGCGATGTCGACCAGCAGATGCGCCGCGCTCGCGCACGGTACGGCCGGTCAGCTCCGCCGCGCCGTATTCGGTGATGACGACGCCGGTGTGATGGCGGGCGTCGAGACCACCGTTCCCTCGGGCGGGATGCCGGCAATGCGGGACACGACCTCGCCGTCGCGCTCGGTCGTCGAGCGCAGGCAGATGAGCGAATGGGCGTCGAGGTGCAGCTCGGCCCCGGCCACGAAGTCCTCGTGCCCGCCGACACCCGAGATCTGGCGGCCGTCGATGCTGTCGGCCATCACCTGGCCGTAGAGATCGACCGAGAGGGCGCCATTGATGGAGACGAGGTTGGCGTTCGCGAAATGACCGTCGGATCGTTGACCGTGTCGACGGGCAGGAACGCCACCTCCTCGTTCCCGTCGAGCCATTGGTAGAGCTCGGCCACGCCCAGCGCGAACGTCGTCACCGACACGCCGTCGAACATCCCCTTGGCGTCGTTGGTCACCTTGCCGGCCTGGTGCAGCTGCATCAGGCCGGTGGTGAACATCTCGGAATGGACGCCGAACCCGCCGAGCGGCCCGCGGGCCAACTCCGCCGCCACGATGTTCGGGATGGCGCCGATGCCCGTCTGCAGCGTGGACCCGTCGTGCACATAGGCGAGCGCGTGGCGCGCGATGGCCTCGTCGGCGTCGGTCGTGGGCGGGTCGGCCAGGGCGAACGGTTCGCCGTCGGACTCGACGAGCACGTCGATCACGTCGAGCGGGATGGTGTTGTCGTACGTGGGCGGCAGGCTCCTGGTGCGGGGCAGGTGCGGGTTGACCTCCATGATGAGCAACCGGTCGGGATCCCGTCCGGCCCGGAGCAGCTCGTCGCGGGTGCCGCCCACGTGCAAGGAGAGGTTGACCGTGCCGCTGCTCGTCGGGCGGCGCCCCTTGCGCCACCATCACGCGGGGCGCGAACCGGGCCATGATCGGCCCCATCTGCCGGAAGCCCCCGGGACCAGCTCCACCCGGTGGCCCATGGAGAGGTGGAGCCGCTCCGCCGGCCCGAAGAACCCGCAGCGGTAGCTGACCCCGGGCTTGGTGAAGACGTCGTAGAGGTTCAGGCACAGCGCACCTCCGATCTGCAGGTCCTCCCAGTCGTCACGCGTCCCCAGCGCGGTCAACAGGCCGTCGGGGATGGCCGGGCCCAGACCGAAGCCGATCTGATCGACCGGGCGGACCAGCGCCACGGCCTCCTCCAGGGTGCGGACGTTCGGCATGGCACCCACTCTGCCGCCACGCAGCCCGCTGACCTCGGACTTCGATGCAGCCCCTGGAGAGGCGTCAATCCATGACTTTCGGCTCTACCCTCTCCCCGGGTGCGCCATGAGAATGGCTGGGACACCCTCCTCTTCCCAGACAACGGTGCTTGGAGAATGGCGGCCACCCCCCTCGGTCGCCATTTTCCAATTCCGGAGTTGTTCTGCGGACCCGGGCCAGTTGTCCGCACGCACATTGGGACCTCCGGCCCTGCCGCGTGCGGCACCGTCGGGCGCATACTTGCTTGAGCGCCACAGGGGTGACGCACGGGAACGGCGTGGCGACAAGGAGGGGTCCAAGGGTGCAGGGCACGGCGCGCTGCGAGGCCGGCCCGGCATCTTCGGTGTCCCTCGTTCGTCGGTTCGACCCGTCCGCACAGCGAGCCCGCGAGGTCGTCAGCCTCCGCTGATCCCCTCGTCCGCTCGTCCGCACACGAGAAAGCAAGGCCGACCCAGGGGCGGGGACGGCCGGCGCACTGGAGCCGCCGATGTCGATGTACACCGAACTCCTCGATGCCGCACTTGGAAGGCGCGGTCCTGTGGTGGCCGCATCCGACCATGCACAGCGCGCGCTCGATGCGCTCTCGGCGCCGCCGCGGTGAGCTCGATCGAGGGCACGCCGCCCGTCACGGATCCCGATGCGGTCCCCGTCGTGCTCGCCCGCGAGATCGCCTACGACGTCGCGCTGGTCGACCTGGCCGAGTCTGTGGGGATCGAGACCGCCCTGACCGCTTCGAACAGCCGCGGCAGGAGCGCGCCCGCTCTGGAAAAGGCGTTGCTGGACAGCGGGGTCGTGCTGCCGGTCGCCGAGCCCTCTGCAGGCGGCCCTGTCCCGGCCGAGCCCCGGACGGCGACGGAGCGTCAGGTACCGGTGGCCTCGCTGCGCGACTCCTGGCTCGATCGCTCGCTGAGGCGAGCGGCGAACGTGGCGGCCTGCGTGCGCCGCTCCATGCCGAGCTTGCCCAGGAGGTTCGAGACGTAGTTCTTCACGGTCTTCTCCGCCAGGAACATGGTGTCGGCGATCTGGCGGTTCGTGTACCCCTCGGCGATGAGGTCGAGGATCCGCCGTTCTTGCGGGGTGAGGCTGGCCAGTCGCGGGTCCAGCTTCGGGCCCTCGCGCAGCCGGTCGAGGACGCGCTCGGTCAAGGCCGGGTCGAGCAGCGACTCGCCCGGCGCCGGCGCGGCGGATCGTGTCGATCAGGTCGAGGCTGCCCACCTGCTTCAGGACGTACCCGGCCGCTCCCGCCATGATGGAGGCGATGAGCGCCTCGTCGTCGGCGTAGGACGTGAGCATGACGCAGGCGGTCTCGGGCATCGGTCGATCGGATCTCGCGGCAGACCTCGACGCCGCTGCCGTCGGGCAGCCGGACGTCGAGAATGGCCACGTCAGGCTTCGCAGCAGGAATGCGGGCGAGGGCCTCGGCGACCGTCCCCGCCTCGCCCACCACCTCAATGTCCTGGTCCGCTTCGAGCAGGGCGCGCAGCCCCGTGCGGACGACCTCGTGGTCGTCGACGAGGAACACGCCCAATGGCACGGCCGCCATCTTCGCATTCCGGCCCGAGGCCTGCTACAAGCTGGGGGAAACGCCGCCTCACGCCTCGATAAGCTCACCCCCGTGCGGCCCCTGCGCGGCGCACGTGCGCCCGGCACCCGGACCGTTGCCGAGCCCGAACCCCAGATGGAAGGTGCAGAGCAATGACCGCGGAACCACATCGGACACGGGCAGGATCGTCGCCGGCTTCGACGGCGCGGACTCTTCGCCGCACGCCCTCTCCTGGGCGGCCCGCCAGGCCGTCCTCACCGAGAGCACCCTCGAGGTCGTGATGACGTGGGAATGGCCGAACAGTTACGGCTGGGCCGTGCCGATCCCCGACGATTTCGATCCCGAGGCGGATACCCGCAAGGTGCTCGACACCGCCATTGCCGGGCGCGGTCGGAACATCCCGGCCTGAAGGTGGAAGCCCGACTGGTCAGCGGCCATCCGGCGCCGGTGCTCGTCGAGGCCTCCAAGGGTGCCGACCTGCTCGTCGTCGGGAGCCGGGGCCACGGCGAGTTCGTCGGCATGCTCGTCGGCTCCGTCAGCGAGTACTGCGTGACCAATGCGCACTGTCCGGTGCTCGTGCACCGCGTGCCCGGCTAGGCCGACTCGCTTCGCGCGCCGTCGCACGGCGCAGCCGTCGATGGCCGTGCCGTCCGTCGCCGGAGCTGGGCGAGCCCCGGTCCCCCGTGCGTCGGCGCGCTGGCGGTATCCCGACCGCCGAGCAGCGCCCGGAGCGTCGCCTCGACGGACGAAGCCAGCGCAGCATGCTGGTACCCGCCCTCGAGAAACAGGGCCAACCGGCCCGGCCGCGGCGCGAATTCACGCACGATGCGGGCGAGCTCGGCGAAGTCCCCGCTCGACAGCTGCAGGTCGCTGAGCGGGTCATCGCGGTGGGCGTCGAACCCGCACGAGACCAGGACCCAGTCCGGTTCGAACTCCTCGATGGTGGCGCGCGCCTCCTGGTCGAGCGCGGCCCGCAGCACATCGCCCGTCGCCCCCGGCGGCACGGGGAGGTTGAGGGTCAGTCCCGGCGCTGCCGGCACCCCCGACCTCGTCGGGACGGCCCGTCCCGGGGTAGAGGGGATGTTGATGGGTCGAGACGTAGAGCACGCCGGGGTCGTCCCAGAAGATGTCCTGGGTGCCGTTCCCGTGGTGCACGTCCCAGTCGACGATCGAGCACTCGCTCGCCCAGCGGCCGTGCGCGAGGCCGCGGCGACGGCGACGTTGTTGACGAGGCAGAAGCCCATGGCCCGGCCGGCGGTGGCGTGATGGCCCGGCGGGCGGACGGGGACGAAGGCAACGCCTTCGCCGCGCTGCTCGAGTGTCCGCAGAGCGGCCAGCCCCGCTCCCGCGGCACGCCGTGCCGCCGTCCACGAGTCCGGCCGCGCGTAGGTGTCCGCGTCAATGTCTCCGCCCCCCTCCGCGCAGAATGCCGCCAGGCCGGGTGAGATAGTCCGGGTCATGAACACGCGCCAGCTCGTCCATGGACGCCTCGCCGAATGCCGGCGACATCGACCTCGTGCTCGGGCCCGAGTGCGCCGCACGCCCTCCATGACGGAGACGAGGCGGGCGGGCCGTTCGGGATGCCGGGGCCGCCGTCGTGCTCGCAGACCCCGGAAGGGCCCGCGACGACGAGCGACGTCACGCGAGCACCCGCCGCTGACCGAAGCGACCTGGCACGCATCCTCGCATGCCATCGTACGAGCGATCCCTGCCCGCGGCTGCCCGGACGGCCCTACGCTTGACGTCGCATGCAGGCATGGGTGGTCGACCGGCCCGGCCCGGTCGACGGCGACGCACACCCGCTGGTGCGCGTGGACAGGCCCGTCCCCGAACCGGGGCCCGGCCAGGTGCGGGTGCGCGTGCGGCGCCTGTGGCGTGTGCCGGACGGACCTGCACCTCGCCGAAGGCGACCTGGTCCCCGCCGGCCGCAGATGACGCCGGGCCACGAGGTCGTCGGCGTGGTCGATCGGCTCGGCCCCGGCAGCACGCGCTGGCGGGAGGGCGACCGCATCGGGGTGCCCTGGCTGGCCCACACCTGCGGCATCTGCCGCTTCTGCCTCTCGGGCCGCGAGAACCTCTGCCTCCGGCCCCGCTTCACCGGCTGGGACGTCGACGGTGGCTACGCCGACTACGCTCGTGGTGGACGAGGACTACGCCTACGCGCTCCCCGACGAGTTCGACGACGTGGAGGTGGCGCCGCTCCTCTGCGCCGGGATCATCGGCTACCGGGCCCTGCTGCGGGCCAACCTGCCCGAGGGCGGCCGGCTCGGGATCTACGGGTTCGGCGGCTCGGCCCATCTCACGGCCCAGGTCGCGCTGGCCCGCGGGCGCCCGCGTCCACGTCATGACCCGCTCACGGGAGGCCCAGCAGCTGGCCCTGGAACTCGGTGCCGCCAGCGTCGGGGGCGCCGACGCCGCGCCGCCCGAGCCGCTGGACTCCGCCATCCTGTTCGCTCCGGTCGGCACCCTCGTCCCGCCCGCCCTGGCGGCGCTGGACCGTGGGGGGACGCTGGCCATCGCCGGCATCTACCTGACCGACATCCCTCCTCTCGACTACGAGCGGGACCTGTTCGAGGAGCGGACCCTGCGGAGCGTGACGGCCAACACCCGGCGCGACGGGGAGGAGTTCCTGGCCGAGGCGGCCCGCATCAGGGTGCGTGTCTCGACGGTCCCCTACCCGATGGAGCGCGCCGACGAGGCGCTGCGCGACCTGCGGGACGACCGGGTCAACGGCGCGGCCGTCCTGGTCGTGACGGCCATCGGCTGCGGGCCGTCTCGACCGCCCCTGACCAGGGAAAACGGCCCCTCAGAACGAAAAGCGCCGACGGTGCCCCAGTCGATTCACGCAAAGCGCTGTCTCAGGGCCCTTGGCGATAGGTCCTGGAGCTTTCGACTGGGGCACGCACGCCGGCAGTGCGATCAGGCGGTAGATCGCTTGATCCATTATTCCCGATCCGGACACCGGTAAACACAGAATTTCGGAAAAATGTCGAAGCGTTTAGATGACGGGTTCGACCTGGTCAGCGGCCATGAGGACCGCGACCAGCTCCCTGTCCCGGGGATACGACAGCAAACGGGCCGCATCCTCGAGGCTCAGCCAACGCAGCTCGTCGACCTCATCGTTGGGGCGGAAGGACCCCGTGTCGGCCGCCATGATCCAGTAGGCCACCGCCTTGGGCCGGCCCTTCCGGTCCATGTACTCGGTGTGTCCGATGAAGCGGAGGAGGTCGCAGGTCATCCCCGTCTCTTCCTCCACTTCGCGCAGCGCGGCCATCTCGAGCGTCTCCCCGGCCTCGAGCTTCCCCTTGGGGAACGACCAGTCGTGTTGCACCGGCCGGTGCACGACGACGATCTCGAGGAGCCCGCCCAGACGGCGGACCACGAGCCCCCCGGCTGCCTGGACCACATCTGTCTGGGAAGGGAGCTCGGCCGTCATTGCTCGTCGTGCCACTGGTTCGAAGGTTACCGTCGCGCCCCCGCGAACCGCGGCAATCGCGGTCACCCGGGAACGAACGAGAACCCGCTGTAGCGTGACCGCGATGTCAGATCGGCAACGAGCCGGCGACACGATCCCGTCGAGATCGAGTGGCAGTTCGATGCCCTCGACCTGCGGCCCGTGGAACGCTGGCTGGCCACCCTGCCGACCCTCGCCCTCGAGACGCGCGACGGCGGGACCGTGACCGCGCTCGCGCGACCGCCCCGGCGGCTGGTCGACTCCTATCTCGACACGCGACGACTGGCGCATCGCCCGCGCCGGGTTCGTCGTCCGCACCCGGCGTCGGGCCGCCACGACGAGGTCACCCTGAAGGACAGCCGGCCCGCCGAGGGCAGCGGCCTGCGCCAGCGTCTGGAGGTCACCGAGGTCCTCCCTCCGTCCGGATTGGCCGGGCTCGGCGACGACGGTCCCGTCGGGCGACGCCTGCGCGCCATCGTCGGCTCGCGCCGGCTGCGCGAAGTGCTCCAGGTGCGCACCCGCCGCCGCCCCTTCGCGCTGCGGGTCGGCGGCGCCGACGTGGCTGAGGTCGCGCTCGACGACACGATGATCGTCGTCGGGACCGGCCAGCGCCCCATGCAGCTTCGGCGGGTCGAGGTCGAGGTCCACCCGGACTGGCTCGACGCGCTGGAGCCGATAGTGGAGCAGCTCCGCATGTCCTGCGGACTCCAACCGGCGCGCCTCTCCAAGTTCGAGGCGGGGCTGCTGGCCCTCGGCGAGGAGATCCCCGGCACGCCTGACCTCGGGCCGACCGACATCTCCGCCGACTCCACCATGGGGGAGCTCGCCTTCGCGGTCCTCCGGCGCCAGCTCGCCGTGGTGCGGGCCAAGGAGCCCGGCACGCGCCTCGGCGAGGACCCCGAGGAGCTGCACGACATGCGGGTGGCCACGCGCCGGCTGCGCGCCGCCCTCTCCCTGTTCGAGGCCGTGCTGCCCGTCCGGGCCCAGGTCTTCCGGGAGGAGCTCGGCTGGCTGGCCAGGCTGCTCGGCGCCGTGCGCGACCTCGACGTGCAGCTGGAGGGTCTGGCGGCATGCTCGTCCGCCGACGCCCTCGATCACGTCCGACGGCCACGACCCGCTGGCCGAACTGGCGGCGCTGCTCGAGCGCGAGCGCGAGGCGGCCCGCGCCGACATGTTGAACGGGCTCGACTCGGTCCGCTGGGATCGCCTGGCCAAAGGACTGACCGCCATGGCGCAGCAGGGACCGGCCCGTCGCTCGCTGGCCACCAGGGTCCCGGCCGTGATCGGCTTGCCCGACCTCGTGCTGGCCCGTCACCACAAGGTCCGCAAGGCGGCCAAGCGGGCCAAGCATTCCGGCGTCGTGACGGACTTCCATGCGTTGCGCATCCGTTGCAAGCGGCTGCGCTACGCCCTCGAGTTCAGCAGCGACGTCTACGGCGGGAAGACGTCGCGCTTCGTGCGCGAGCTCACCGTGCTGCAGGACGAGCTCGGCGAAATGCAGGACGCCGAAGTGGCGTCGCTCCAGTTGGCCGACCTGGCCACGGCGGACGCCCACCTCCCCGCCGCCACGGTCTTCATGATGGGCGGTGTCGCCGAACGGCATCGGCGCCAGGTGCAGCGGCTCCTCAAACGACTGCCCGACGAGCTGCCCCGCACCGAGGGGCGGGCCTGGCGCGAGCTGCGCGACCTCATGGAGCGCCGCGCCGGGCTGAGGCGGAAGCGGCCCGACCGCCGGTGCGCGCGCCACCGTTGCGCGCCGTGCCCCAGCCCGCCGTCCGATGCCCAGCCGGCACCGACGTCGCCGCCCGACCGGTGGCGCCACCCATTGCCGGTCCCGAGCGATCCATCCCGCCGCTGGCCGTCCACGGCTCACGTCCCTGCCGCCGCCGCCGCAGTCAGGCCAAGGGGAATGAGCCCGCGTCGTCGCCCATGACGACGCGGGGATGCTCGGTGACGATGAAGTGCAGCTGGTCGGTGTCGAGGAAGTTGCCCGATGTCGGTCCAGATGTCGGGAAAATCCGGCTCCGCCATGTGGGCCCGGTAGGCGTCCATGTCCTCGAACCACTGCACCGTGACGCCGTCGAACCCGGCGTCGTCGTCACCGTTGTAGTCGTCGAGCGGGCGCGGGTGCTGCTCGTAGCGCACCACGTGGCTCCCGCTCTTGCTCGACCTGATCAGCGGGCCGTGCACGTCCTGCCAGTACGCGTGGAACTCGGCGGGCGTGAGACCGTCCTTGCGGCGCAGCAGGCACGTGAGCCTGACCATGGGACCTCCTGTCCGATGAGGCGTCGGCGCGGATGGCCCGGCCGCCGCTCCCGCAGGCTATCGGCGGTCCCGGGAACTCAGAGAGGAGGGCGGGCATCCGGGAGCCCGCCGGCTGGTGTCGACACGTCCGGACCCAGTGCATCCGGCTGCTCCTGCTCGGAACGGGTTCCGCCCCCGCCCCGAGCAGCCCGCAGCATCGGTTCCCGCCGCATCTGTCGCTCCCCGCCATCGTCGACCTGGTGCCTGGCCGCCGCCGGGCCGGCCCCCGAGACCGGAGGGGGAACGGAGGAGGTCCCGAAGGCCGGGCCCGGTGGCGGTCCGCCGCATGACGCATGAGCCACCTCGGCGGTGGTTGGAAGAACTGAGGGAGCGAGCGCCGACGCGGGACGGTCCGGCGCCGGCGCCGGACCGCAGGGCACACGGCAGCCTTGAGACAACTGACCCCGTCGCGGCGATCCTGACCCGACCTCTCATCCGCTACCCCTCGCGCTCCCTCCGGGTCCACGGAGGGCTCCTCAGCCTTCGTTCATGAAACGGGGCGCTGCGGCGAACCTTGCGCCCACCGTGAAGAATTCCCGTTGTCACACGCACGGTGCTCCCTCCAGACCCGTAGGAGCAGGGCAGCGGGGACGCTCCGGACGTCCCGTACTGTTCCTGCATGCCCGCGTCCCACGTCGTGGTCCTCCTGCTCGGCGGGCTGGGTGCCGGCATCTTCAACGGCGTGGCGGGCGGGGGCAGCCTGATTTCGTTCCCGATCCTGCTCGGGCTCGGCTACCCCGCGCTGACCGCGAACATCACCAACACCATTGGGATCTGGCCGGGCTACGTGGCCTCGGCGGCCGGCTTCCGCCGCGAAATCGGCGACCAGTCCCGCCGCCTCCTGCGCCTGACGCCAGTGGCGCTGGCGGGCGGGACAGCCGGGGCCCTTCTCCTCCTCACGACCTCCTCTGCCACATTCGACGACGTCGTGCCCTGGCTCGTCTTGGGCGCGGGCGCCCTGTTCGCCGCCCAACCGCTGCTGCGCAAGGCCCTGGACCGGGGCTCCGCCCACCCCCGCACCCGGCCCGTGCTCCTGGTGGCGGGGGTTTTCGCGGCGTCCGTCTACGGCGGCTACTTCGGCGCCGCCATGGGCGTGATGTTCCTCGCCATCCTGGGCCTGGCGCTCCCGGTGACGCTCGCCCACACCAGCGGGCTGCGCACCGTGTTGTCGATGCTCGTCAACGGCGTGGCGGCCGTCGTCTTCCTCATCCACGGTGGGCTGGCCTGGGAGGCGGTCGGGCTGTTGGCGGCCGGCAGCCTCGTCGGCGGCTACGCCGGCGCACGTCTCGCCCTCGCCCTCCCCGCGCCCGCCCTCCGCGTGGTGGTCATCGTCGTCGCCGTGGGCACGGCGGTGAAGCTGCTGCTCTGAAAGTCAGTCGACCGCCAGCGGGTACGTACCGGCCACGGCGCGTGCCAGCTCCCGACGCCTGGTCCGCCGTGCGTCGTCCGCCTCACCCGGAGCCACGGGCACCAGCCGGACGCGGGTCCCCGGTGCGCACTGGCCGAGGACTCCGTGATCGACCGAGGCCACCACCGCCAGCACGGGGTAGCCGCCCAGCGTGGCGTGGTCGGGCAGGAGCACGACCGGATCGCCGTCGGGTGGCACCTGCACGGCGCCGGTCACCACGCCCTGGGAGTCGAGTGTGTCCCCTGCGGGCCTGCTCCGGAGGGGCAGCGCACCCGCCTCTGCCCGCAGGCGGACCCCGACCCGGTTCGATGCCGCCTCCACCACGAAGACCGACGCCGCGAGACGCGTCGAGCGCGTCGGTCGTCGAACAGATCGGCATGCGGACCGGGGACGGTGCGCAGGCCGACCGGCGACGACGTGTCGACGTCGGTGACGCAGCCCGCCGCGAGGTGGTCGCCGAGTGGTGGCGCCCACGCGCCGGCGTGCAGCACATCCCGCGCCGCGAGAGGACCGGGGCCGAGCCCGGTCAGTTCGTCGCTGGCGCAGCTTCCGAACCACTCCGGCCCGAGGAACCCGCCCGCCACCGACACGTAGCTGCGCCATCCACCGTGCTGGCGGCCGACCTCGAGTACCTGGCCGGCGCCCAACGGCAGCAGCTGTCCGGCCGGAACTGGGGCGCCGTCGACGCGGACCTCGGGCGCGGCGCCGACCACGGTCACGTGGCACTTGTCGACGCAGCGCAACCGGGTCCCGCCCCCCGTGAGCTCGAGCGCGCCCGCGCCCGGCGCGTTCCCGGTCACGCGGTTGGCCAGGTCGAACGACACCGGATCGGCCGGTCCGGCACCGGGGACACCGACCGCGGCGACCGACCGGCGGCCGCCGTCCTGGAGGACGGCCCGCAGCCCCGGCACGACGACCTCGAAGACAGCGCGGGCGTCCGGGGGCGGGGACCACGGCGGTGCCACGACCGGCTCGGGCTCGACGCGTTCGCCCTCCTCGGCCACGGTGAACCGGACCTGGTCGCCCGGTGCCAGTGCGGCGTAGGGAGGGCGCCAGCGCCGAGAAGAAGGGAAATCCGGTGCGCCCGACCAGATGCCAGCCACCGGGCGAAGCGGTCGGATAGACGGCGGCCTGGCCGTTGGCGATGGCCACGGACCCCGCGGGGACGACAGGGCGCGGGCGCGGGCCGACGCGGCACACTCTGCAGTGGGCCCGGCAGCCCCACGAGATAGGCGAAGCCGGGCGAGAACCCCACCACGGCGGCGGTCAACGGCCCCGCGGTGAGCTGCTCCACCACGTCGTCGGGCCGGCAGCCGGCGAGCGCAGCCACCTCCTCGAGATCGGGTCCGTCGAACCGACACGGGACGGTGAAGATTCGGCCCGGGCCGACCCGCTCATCGGAGCGGCCGCGTCGCGCCACCTCGCCACGTGCTGCGTCTACGACGGCCTCGAGCGACGACAGTTCCAGGTCGGGATCGGTGGCGTGGACCATGACGGTCGCCGAGCCACACACCACCTCGGCTTCGCCGGTCAGCAACGTCGTCAGGCCGCTCGCCAGCTCCCGCGCCGCCACCGCGTCGGCGACCCCGACCAATACGGCACGGTCACCGAGGCGCCGCACCGTCCCGACGGGGATGGAGGGGTCATGCACGCGCCGGTGCTCGCACCTTGATCCCCACCTCGGCCATGGCGGCGCGGACCGCCGTGGCGATGGCCACGGCCCCGGGCGAATCCCCGTGGATGCACAGCGTGTCCACCCACAAGGTCAGCACGGACCCGTCGGCGGCGACCACCGCGCCGCGGGCCAGGGTGAGTGCCTGGGCCGCGGCCGCCCCCGGATCCGTGAGCACCGCGCCGGCCTCCCCCCGGTCGACCAGGCCGCCGTCGCGTCGGTAGGCCCGGTCACAGAATCCCTCCTCACGGGCGGTCAGGCCGTCACGCAGCACCATCGCCATGGCACGGCAGCCGGAGGGCAAGACCAGGGCGGCATCTTCACCGATGGTGCCGCGCACGGCGTCGCGGAAGGTCTCGTACACCGCGCCCCCCTTCGCCACCTCTTCGTAGAGCGCCCCGTGGGCCTTCACCGATCGGACGGTCGTGCCGGCCGACCGGCAGATGCGATTGAGCGCGGCAACCTGTTCGGTCAACGACGCACCGAGCTCGTTGCGGTCGATGTCCATCGGCCGGCGGCCGAAGCCGACGCGGTCGGGGTAGGAGGGGTGGGCGCCCACCTCGACGGCACGCTCCAAGGCGGCCGCCACGGTGGCCTTCATGGAGTCGTCATCCCCCGCGTGGCCACCGCAGGCGACGTGCACGGAGGTCACCAGTTCCAGCAGCATCCGCTCCACCTCCAGCCCGGCCGCATCGGCCGCCTCGCCGACGTCGGCGTTGAGGTCGATGGTCCGATGCGGCGTCACGCCGTCAACCGGCCTCGAGCTGATCCACGACGACGCCGTCGCGGTACACCACGCGCTGGTTGCGCCGGGTGGGTACGCGCGACCCGCCGAGAATGGAACCCGTCATGTTGAGCGGATCCGCCCCGGCCACGACCACTTGCTCTCCGTTGGCGCCGCGGCGGTGCGTCGCCTGCAGCTCGTCGAACGCCTCGGGCAGCGCGTACTGCTCGCCCGAGAGCCCCGCCACGAACCGTCCACCGAGGACGAGCCCGCGCGCCTCGAGGCGGCGCAGCGCCCACACGACCTCGCGCCACGGCACCTTGAACGACTCCCGACTCCAGATCTCCCAGGCGACGATGCCCCAGCGCACCAGCAGCTGCTGCGCCACGACCTCGGCCAGCGCCTCGTTCCCGGGCAAGAGGACACCGTCGTCGACGGCTGGGACCCCGAGCACCTCGGGCCCGGGCAGCAGCGACCAGCGGCCCTCGCCGCTCCCCGTCCCCACCGGCGCGCGCCGCCGTGCCAGACGCCCGGTGGGGCGACGGACCGTGCGGGTGCGCCAGCGGTCACGGGGCGAGAGCAGCGCCCGTACCGCCGAGAAGGCGTCCGCGGTGACGAGGCCGCGGGCGACCAGATCCCACAGGCCCTCGTCCACCTCGGCCGGAAGCCGGCCGGTCAGCGGCGCCAGCTCGGGGCGGAAGCAGGCCCCGCGCACCCGCAGCGCCGCCAGCACGTCGGCCGCCGCGCCGATCTCGGGCTCGGGCGCCGGCGCCCCGGCGCGCACGGCCCGCAGCATGTCTTCGAGGTCGTCGCGCAGCACGAAGGCGAGCGGCGTGGCGGGCGAGGGTGTGCCGCTGCGTCCGGTCCGCTCGGCCCGCGGCGTCAGGCGCCCCCACACGATTTCGCCGGACAAGCAGAGCTCGTCGAGCCAGCGGGCGTCGTAGCCGGTCACGCGGGCCGGAAGGATCTGGGCCTCCCACTCCGCCGCCGGTGCCTCGATCCCCTGCAGCTGCTCGAGGACGTCGAGCAGTCCGGCCCGGCCCTCCAGGCGGCTGTCGGGCGTCGCGTGCTGCCAATGCGTGAGGAAGCGCACGTACTCGGCGATCGGCACCGGGTCCACCATGCCCCGCCGCCGGCTGCGACTGGCACCGTGCAGTCGAACCAGGAGATGGCGCGCGCACCAGCGGCCGTCGGGCAGCTCAATGGCGGAGCCCTTGCCCTCCAGGCGGGCCAGGGCGGTGCGGGCACGGGTCGGCGACAGTGGCGCCCCCATCGGTGCACCCGACGGCAGCACGGTGTCCGCCACCAACTGCTCGACGGTCACGGGACCGGCCAGCTGCAGGTGACCGGCGAGACATGCCGCGGCGGCCTCGTCGTCGTCGGCCAGCGCCCGCGCTGCCTCGCGGCGCTCGGTGGCGACCCAGCAGTCGTCGACCAGGCCGGCCCGGCCGTCGGCGGCCAGCGCATCGAACCACTGCGCCCATTCCCGATGCGGACGCGCCGCGACCAGGGAGAGGAGGAGGTCGTGCAGCTCGTCGGCGTTGCGCAGGCGGGGACGGACCTGGTCGAGCACGACGGCCACCGCTTCGGGGTCGAGCGCGGCCAACTCCGACGCCGGGACAGGCAGACCGTCGGGACCGAGCTGGCCCAGGCCACGGCGCAAGGACAGTGCCCGCGTCCGCCGTTCCTCGAGCGGCGCATCGTCGAGATAGGTGAACGGCCGCCCGCTCAAAATGGCGTGGGAGAAGGGAGAGGGCTCCGCGGACTCGACCGTGTGCACCGCTATGGCGCCCGACTCGACCTTTGCCCAGACGTCCACCAAGCCCTCGACGGAGAGCCCCTCGTGGAGGCAGTCGTACACGGTCTGGCGGGCCAGCACGTGGTCGGGCACACCGACCGGTCCGGGCGGCGCGTTCTCCTGGCAGGCGGCCAGGCCGGGCCACACCGCGGCGAGGAGGTCGTCGGCCTCCATGCGCTGCAGGTGGATGGGCCGGCGCTTGCCGCCGTTCATGCGGGGCAGCACGAGCGCGCGGTTGAGGTTCCAGCGCCAGCGCGCGCCGAGCATGGGATGGAGCAGCACCGCCTGGGTCAACACCTCCGGCGCCTTGGCGCTGCTCAACATGGACTGCACCTTGGTGAGCGGGAAGCTGTGTTGCGGCCCGAGCGACAGGACCACCGTGTCGTCGTCCGCCGCCGCCTGGAGCTCGAAGTCGAAGGACACGCAGAAACGCTTGCGCAGGGCCAGGCCCAGTGCCCGGTTGATGCGGCCGCCGAACGGCGCGTGGATGATGAGCTGCGAGCCCTCGCTCTCGTCGAAGCAGCGCTCGACGACCAGCCGCTCGCGAGTCGGCAGGTGACCCAGCGCGGCCAGGCCGGCGGCGCAGTAGGCCACGACCTGTTGCGCCACTTCGGCGGACACCCCGGCGCGCTCGTGCACGAGGCGGCGTGCGCCGTCGCCGTCCTGCGCCAGGAGCAGCGGTTCGAGTGCGGTGCGCAGGTCACTCACCGCCTCGGAGAGCTCCGCCGTGCGGGCCGGCGCCTCACCGAGCCAGAAGGGGACGGTGGGCGGCAGGTCTCCCGCATCGTGGACCCGGACCGTGCCGACCTCCACCTTGGCCACCCGCCACGAGTGGGTGCCGAGGAGGAAGATGTCGCCCGCGGTGGCCTCGACGGCGAAGTCCTCATGGACGGATCCGACCGTCACCCCGTCGGGATCGAGCACCACGCGGTAGTCGCCGGTCTCGGGAATGGCACCCCCACCGGTGAGTGCGGCCAGCCGCGCCCCGCGCCGGGCCCGCAACCGACCGTTGACGGCGTCGAGGTGCAGGTGCGCGCCGCGCCGCCCCCGTCCGGTCTCGATCCCCCAGCTCGCCAGCGCCACCACGTCGTCGAAATCCTGGCGCGACAGCTCCGCATAGGGAGCGGCGTGCCGGGTCATCGTCCACATCGCCTCGACGTCACGCTCTTCGGTAGAAGCGACTTCTGCCACCAGCTGCTGGGTCAGGACGTCGAGCGGGGCGACCGGCGGTTCGAGCAGGTCGAGCCGGCCCTCGCGCACGGCGGCGAGGAGGGCCGTGCACTCCACCAGCTCGTCGCGGGTGGTCGGGTACAGGCGGCCCGCCGGCGTGCCGTCGCGATGGTGGTTGGCCCGGCCCACTCGTTGCAGGAAGGTGCCGATCGCCCGCGGCGAGCCGATCTGGCACACCAGCTCGACCGGGCCGACGTCGATGCCCAGTTCGAGCGAGGCCGTGGCCACCAGCGCGCGCAGGTCACCGGCACGCAGGCGCGTCTCGACGATGCGCCGGCGCGCCGCCGAGAGGCTCCCGTGATGCGCGGCGACGAGCAGCGAGGCGTCCACGTCGTTCCCGTCGGCCGACTCGTTCTCGCCCAACCGCTCCGCCAGCTGGTGGGCCACGCGTTCGGCCATCTTGCGCGTGTTGACGAAGATCAGCGTGGTGCGGTGGTGCCGCGTGTGTTCGGCGATGCGGTCGAGGATGTCCGACATCTGTCCGCCGCTCATGACGGCCTCGAGCTCGGTCGAGGGCAGCTCAATCGCCACATCGAGGTTGCGGGCGTGGCCGCAGTCGACGATCACTGTCGGGGGCCGGTCGTCGTGCACGCCCGAGAGCAGCCGCGCCACCAGCTCGAGCGGTCGCTGGGTGGCCGAGAGGCCGATGCGCTGGAGACGACCGCCGCCCTCGCTCACCAGCGCGTCCAGCCGCTCGAGCGACAGCGCCAGGTGGCTGCCCCGCTTGTCGCGCGCCAACGTGTGCACCTCGTCGACGATCACGGTCCGCACGCCGCGCAGGAGGGCGCGCGAGGAGGGTGCGGTGAGGAGGAGGTACAGCGACTCGGGCGTCGTGACGAGCAGGTCGGGCGACTGCTTCTTCATGGCGGCACGTTCAGCCGCCGGCGTGTCCCCCGTGCGGATGGCGACGCGCAGCCCGGGATCGGGGTATCCGAGCCGGGCCGCTTCCTGGCGGATTTCGGTCAGGGGGACATGGAGGTTCTCGTGCACGTCGACGGCAAGCGCCCGCAGCGGAGAGATGTAGAGGACCTCGGGCGCGCCCCGGACCGAAGTGCCCGCCTCGGCGGCGCGGTAGGCGGCGTCGATGGCCACCAGGAACCCCGTGAGCGTCTTGCCCGACCCGGTGGGCGAGGCCACCAGGACGTCGCTGCCGGCGGCGATGTGCGGCCAGGCCGCCGACTGCGGTGGCGTCGGCCCGGCGGGAAAGCGGCGGGCGAACCAGCTCGCGACGGCCGGGTGAAAGAGCGTCTCGGACACCCTCCCATTCCACCAGGAAGTAGTGACCGCCGCGGCCGCGATCCCCGCCCGACGCGGTCAGCCCGGAAGCGGGCGGCGGCCCCAACAAGAGATCATCGGCGGCTGGGCCAGGTCCAGCCTGCCGGCGGCCACGCTGGCCAGGTGCTGGGCGAGCTCGTCCTCGGTGGCGATGCCGTGGTCGAGGAGCTGGTCCCGGATCAGGTTGATGGTCGCCGTCTCGAGGTGATTGCAGGCGGGGTCGCTCACGGGGAAGGCGGCATCGGCCGCCACCTGGACCAGGCCCACGGCCCGGAGCCGGCGCGGCAGGGTGCGCCCGTAGGCCAGGTCGACGCCGCGTTCGGCCAGCAGGGCGCGGAAGCCCCGACGGATCCGGTTGGCCAATTCCTGGGGGGGCCCGATCTCCTCCAGGCAGCTCAACGGCTGCAGGGCCGGGTCGGCGTCCTCGACCAGCAGGACCCCGCCCGGGCGGAGGGCGGCGGCCATGGTGGCCAGCGCGTCGTCGCGCTCGGGGACGTGCACCAGGACCAGGCGGGCGTGGACCAGGTCGAACGGGGCGCCCGGCGGCGGGCCAGCCGCCACGTCGTGTTCCAGGATCTCGACGTTGGATGCGCCGGCACCGGCGCCGGCGGCCCACGAGAGGTTGATGTCGGTGGCGAGGACGTGCCCGGTGGGCCCGACCCGCCCGGACAGATGGTCCACCACCGAGGTCCCGCCCGCCCCCACCTCCCAGCAGCGCCAGCCCGGAGCCAGGCCCAGCCCGTCGAGATGCCGGAAGGTCGCCGGGTCGAACAGTGTCGTGAAGGCGGTGAAGCGGTCCATCGCCTCCGGGGCGTCGTTGGAGAGGAGGTAGCGGTCGCGCTCGCCGCTCATGACGCCGGGATGACCGCCGGCGCCAGGTCCTGCGACGTGCCGGCGTAGCGGTCGAGCACGTCGGCCACCTCGGCCCGCCCCTCCTCGATGAGGGCGGCCGTGGCCGAGAAATCGCGGTACTGGCCCGAGGGCTCACCACCACCGCTGAACACGACCACCTCGACGCCCGGCGGGAGCGAGGCGAGCTCGCGGACGAATCGAGCGTGGATGGCCACGAAGAACGCCGTGAGCTGCGCCTCGAGCGGCCGCCGCGGTGCCGGCGGGTGATAGTGCAAAGGGCCGCACAGAAGCACATAGATGCGGTCGCACCCCGCCTCGAGCGCGCGGCTGATCGGCACGTTGTTGACGACGCCACCATCGACGAGCAGGTCGCCGTCGATGGTGACCGGCGGGAAGATCGACGGGATGGCCGAGGAGGCCAAGATGGCCTCGACGGCCGGGCCGTGACCGATCCAGCGCTCCCTGCCGTCGGTGAGCGAGGTGGTCACTACCTCGATCGGGATCGTGGCGTCCTCGAGGTTCTCGTAGTCGATCCCGGACTCGATGATGGTCCGTAACCCCGAATTGGCATGCACCGACGCCCGCTTCTGCAGGTACGCCCACGGGCCGTCGAACGTGCCGCGGGGGAAGATGTCGGTGCCCTTCACGGCGCGCCAGATGGTGGCCATGCGCTCGGCGTTCTCGGGCGTCGGTTGCCCGGCGTAGGACGCGCCGTTGATGGCGCCGACCGACGCGCCGAAGACACGATCGGCCCGTATGCCGCGGGCGATGAGCTCCTGGAGCATGCCGACCTGGACGGCACCCCGGCTGCCGCCGCCGGCGAGGACGAAGGCGGTGCGCTTCGGCTGGGGATTGCGACCGTGACGACCGTGACGTCCGTGACGTCCGTGACGTCCGTTCTCGGTGAGGTGGCGGCGCCGGGCCCACCTCGAACGGAAGCGGTCGGTGAACGAGACCTCCGGCGCGCCCTCGAAGTGGTTGGCGTCGCTCACGATGCCGCACTCGGAGGTTCGGGCGGCTGCTGTCCGCGGGCTCGTGCTTCTTGACGCGCGCGCCACGCCTGCCGCCCGGCCAGGTCGTGGCGCACCGCCCACATGATCACGATGACCGCCAACGCGAGCATCGCCACCACGAAGACGCCGAAGATCACGAAGAAGGCGATATTGCCGGCCGACGCCAGCAGGACCGGCAGGAGGGCGGGTGCCATGTCCATCTCAGGGTAGAGGAGAGCGGGGACTGTCACACCCCGTAGGCACACTGCAGCGATGGTTCTCGTCGCACCCCGCCCCCTGCTGCCGACTGCCGCTCCGGGCGACGCGGTGGCGGATCGTGGCACAGGGGCCGAGGTCCTGGCGCTGCTGCGCGGCGACGCGGCCGCTCGCCCCCGGTTCGATCCCGGCCTGGCCGGCGGGCTGCGGGCATGGTTGGAGGACGCCGCCTACGACGTCGTCGCGGCACGGGGCGAGCACGCGGTGCCTCTCTTCCTCGGGCCCGCGCCAGCTGCTGGGCTCGCACGACGAGCTCGGCGATGACGCCGGCCGCGGCCGCGGTGGCGGCCCGACGGACCGGCTCGTCCTCTCCCGGCTGGTGCACTCCTTGCTCCGCCAACTGGTGCACACCGGCGACATCCAGGAACCGTTGGCCGACGCGCTCGATGCACTGCGCGCAAACGGCGGCGAGGCTGAGGTGCGGGAGATCGAGTCGCTCTCGGCGGCGGCACGCACGACCCTGTCGGAGACTCTGGCGGTCCATGCCCGCAACCTGAGCGGGCTGGTCCCGCGCTTCGCGCCGGGCTGGATGCCGCGGACCAACGACCGCGTCGCGATCCCACTCGCCGGGGGACGGATCGTCCTCCACGGGACTTTCGATCTCGTCGTGGGACTCCCGCAGCAACGGACCGCGTCGCTCTGCGCGCTGGGGCTGTCCACCAGCGGACCATGGGCGGTGGCACGGCGGTCGTTGCATTACCTGTCCCTGCTCGAAACCCTCCGGACCGGCACCCCCCCGTTCCGGCTCGCGCTACTGGAATCCGCCTCCGGTCGCTACGGGGTCGAGGACGTTCGCGAGGAGCACCTGCGGGCTCTCGCGTCGCACATCGCCGCGTGGCTCGCCCAGGCCGCGACCGCTCCGACCCCCGCCGCGCCCGAATAATGAACGGCCGCCTCATGGACGCACTCCTGGCGCCCGTCCCCGCCGTCGACCCCACCTCCTGGCGGTCCACCCTCGAAGAAACGAAATCGAAGCTGGCCGGCCTGGCCGTGCGACGGGCGGGGGCCGTGCGCTTCCGCGTCACCGACCACGAGGTGCGCACCGCGTTCACCACCGACCTCGGTGCGGCCGAGCCCTTCGCCTGGTCCGCCCTCACGGCGCGCCGGTCAATCGGGGTGGCCGCCGTTCGCCTCCTGCTCGGGGGCACGGCGCGCTCGCCCTTGGAGGCGGTGCGCTGCCGGATGGCTGAGTCCTCCCGCTGGGTGCAGGAGGGCAGTTCCTCCGCCACCCAGCTCGACCGCTGGATCGACGGCCTCTCGCCCGCCGGGCGGGCCGCCGTCGGCGCGGAGGCGGTGACCTGGGCCACCCGCCTGTGGTGCGCCCTCGACTGGTCGTCGTTCGCCTCTCGCGCCGGTCGTGGGCCGCGACCACTGGTGGGACAGCCCCCATTCAGCGCTGCTCGCCCTCCGCGGGCGTGCCGACGTGCGCTCGGCGAATGCGCACCTGGTCGTGCTGTCGGGGCCGCGGCGTGGCTCGGTGCGCGCCGAACTCGCCCTGGTGACCCTGGTCGAGGCGTTGCGCCTGCAGGGGGAGGGCATCCCTGGCCGAGTGATCGGGTGGTGGCCCGATTCGGGCCACCTGGTCCGGGTCGAGCCCGAACCGGCGGTCCTGACGCTCGGCACCGAGGCGGTCGAGCTGGCCCTGGGTGGCGCCGGCACATCGCTCAGATCGGCCGCCTGACCGCCTGCAAGAGAAGCCGCCCAGGTCATCTATCGTGGGGTCCCCCCATGGAGACCCGCGCAGACATCAGGAACGTCGCCATCGTGGCGCACGTCGACCACGGCAAGACCACTCTGGTCGACGCGCTCCTGCGCCAGACCGGGGCGTTCGGCGCCCACCAGGAGCTCACCGACCGCGTCATGGACTCCGGGAGACCTCGAGCGCGAGAAGGGCATCACCATCCTGGCCAAGAACACCGCCGTGCGCTGGGGCGGCGTGAAGTTCAACATCATCGACACTCCGGGGCACGCCGACTTCGGCGGGGAGGTCGAGCGCGGGCTCACCATGGTCGACGGCGTCCTCCTGCTGGTGGACGCCTCCGAGGGCCCCCTCCCCCAAACCCGCTTCGTCCTGCGCAAGACGCTGGAGGCCCGGCTCCCCGTCGTGCTCGTGATCAACAAGGTCGACCGGGCCGACGCCCGCATCGCCGAGGTCGTGCACCAGGTGGAGGAGCTGTTCCTCGACCTGGACGCCGACGAGGACCAGATCGACTTCCCGATCCTCTACGCCAATGCCAGAGCAGGTTGGGTCAGCACCGAGCCCGGCGTCGAGGGCGAGAACGTCGAGCCGTTGTTCCGCTCCATCATCGACCACGTCCCCGCCCCGTCCTTCGACCCCGATGCCGGGACGCAGGCGCTGGTCTGCAACCTCTCGGCCTCCCCTTACGTCGGCCGCCTGGCCATCTGCCGGATCCACAACGGCACGCTGGTCAAGGGCAGCCCGGTGTCCTGGTGCCGCCTCGACGGCACCGTGGAGAAGGTCAAGATCACCGAGCTCTACGTGACGGAGGCTTTGGACCAGGTGCCGGCCGAGTCCGCGGGCCCGGGCGAGATCGTCTCGGTCGCGGGGCTGGCCGAGGTCACCATCGGCGAGACGCTGGCCGATCCGGACCGTCCGGTCGCCCTGCCGGCCATCACCGTCGACGAGCCCAGCCTCGCCATGACCGTCGGGATCAACACGTCACCGCTGTCCGGTGCCGACGGCACGAAGCTGACCGCCCGCCTGCTCAAGGCCCGCCTGGACGCCGAGCTGGTGGGCAATGTGGCCATCAGGGTGACCACGACTGACCGCCCCGACATGTGGGAGGTGCTCGGGCGAGGCGAGCTCCAGCTCGCCGTGCTGGTCGAGACCATGCGACGGGAAGGATTCGAGCTGACGGTCGGCAAGCCCCAGGTCGTCACCCGTGAGATCGACGGCAAGGTGTACGAACCGGTCGAGCGGGTGAGCATCGACGTGCCCGACGAATACCTCGGTGTCGTCACGCAACTGCTGGCGCTCCGCAAGGGCACGATGTCCGAAATGGTCAACCACGGGACGGGCTGGGTGCGCTTCGACTACCGGGTTCCGGCCCGCGGCCTCATCGGATTCCGCACCGAGTTCCTGACCGAGACGCGAGGCACGGGCATCCTCCACCACGTGTTCGACGGATGGGAGCCCTGGCACGGTGACCTGCGGACCCGGCGCAACGGGTCGATGGTGGCCGACCGCCGGGGGGTGACGACGACCTTCGCGTTGATGAACCTGCAGGAACGTGGGACCCTGATCATCGGCCCGGCCGAGGAGGTCTACGAGGGCATGATCATCGGGGAGAACGCCCGCGCCGAGGAGATGGACGTCAATCCCGACCAAGGAGAAGAAGCTGAACAACATCCGTTCGGCGACGGCAGAGGACTTCGAGCGGCTCACGCCCGCCATGACGTTCTCGCTGGAGCATGCGCTCGAGTTCATCAGCGAGGACGAGTGTGTCGAAGTCACGCCGAAGGCGGTGCGCCTGCGCAAGGTGCTGCTCGACCAGGCGACCCGGGGCAGGCTGCGCAGCCGGGCCCGGGACGCGGCACAACGCGAGCAGACGTCGTCCTCTCCGTCGAAGTAGGCCGGGGCGCCGTCGAAGCATGGTGACCGCACGGACCGAGGGCTTCGACCACATCACCGTCGTGGTCACCGACCTGCCCGAGGCGCGTCGGTTCTTCGGACTTCTCGGCTTCGAGGAAAGCATCGCGGTGGTGGCGTCGGGCGAGCAGGTGTCGGCCTACATGGGGATCCCGGGGTGGGAGTCCGACCACGTGACGCTCGTGCTCAAAGACGCCGACGTCCACCAGGAGATTCAGCTGCTGTTCTTCCATGCACCGCCGGTCAAGGTCGACAGCGGGACGGGCACGCTCGATCGGACAGGCTTCAACCATGTGTGCTTCCGGGTCAACGACCTCGCTGCCATGCTGGAGCACCTGGCGGCGAACGGGATCATGCCGCGCAACGAGGTCCTCGACTACCACGACCGCAAGCTGGTTTTCCTCGACGGCCCGGGCGTCGTCGTCGAGCTGGCCGAATGGTCCGGCGCTTGAGGGGCCGGTCGGGAACGCTCACCTAACATGAGCCGCCTGGAGGGATGGCAGAGCGGACGAATGCACAGCTCTTGAAAAGCTGCGAGGCGCAAGCTTCCGTGGGTTCAAATCCCACTCCCTCCGCTGAAGAGAGCCGGGCAGCATGCCCGACCAACGAGGAGTCTCCGGCACGATCCGGAGGCCCTCAGACCGGCGATCGGACGCAGCCGAAGAACCCTCTCCGTTTGATGAGCTCGGCGACGCCGGGCGGGACCATCGGTTCCCAGGACTCGTCCCCCTCGGCGATCCGCCTGAGGACGTCGCGGCTGAAGATCGGGAGATAGTCCTCGCAATAGTTGTCAAGGGGCACAAAGCTTCCCCGTGTGGCCAGATACTCGTACAGGGGACGCACGGCGACGTCCACGCGCAAGTTGTCGACCGTCTCGTGTTCGTCGGTCTCCGTCCGGCGGAGTGGATAGACGTACACCTTCAGGTCGTTCTTGAACAGGCGACCGAAGCTCTCGAGGATGCCGCCTTGCAGTTGCGCGTGATTCTGCTCGTCGAACAGGTCGATCAGGCTCGGGACTCCCATCACGATCCCGATTCGCTCGGACGTTCGCTCGGACAGAAAGGCCGCCAGGCGGTAGTAGTCGAAATAGTCGGAGATCATGGTGGTCAGGCCGCACGCGGCCAGAAGCTCGGCGCGGGCCAAGAAGTCCCTGCGGTCCACCTGGTCCCCGCCGGCGAGGAGGTTGCGCATGGTGAGCTCGGCCAACGGCAGGACGGTCCTGCCCTGGACGGCGGGATCGGCCTCGAACTTCGCCTGCGCGCACTCCAGCATGTCCAGATTGACCACCGTGGTGGGGCGAAAGCTGCCTCGCTCGACGAGCACTGCCTTCTTCCGGAGGATCTCGCTCGGTTGGAGCACTTCCTTGTCCGGGCCGAACATGGCGACTCCGCTCAGGCCGAGCTGGACCAGTTGCAGCGCCACCAGCCGGTTGTCGACACTGCGGAACTCAATGCCGCGGAACCGGATGAGGTCGATCTCTATACGGTCGGTGCTCAATCGGTCGAGCAGGCTCTCGACCAGCTTCTCGGGCTCGTGGTGCTCGAAGAACGCGCCATGCAGCAGGTTGACTCCGACGACGCCGAGGGCCTCTTGTTGCAGCGCCGCCTCCACGTCGAGCATGCGCACGTGGAGGACGACCTGACTCGGCTCATCGTGCGGGTGCGCCTGGAACTTGACGCCCATCCATCCGTGGCACTCGTTCCCACCCCGGAAGCTGCGGGCCACGACCGTGTCGGCGAAAGCAAAGAACGACGTGTTGTCGCCCCGCCGGTCTCCCAGGCGATCGATGTTCAGCGCGTACTCGTGGTCCAGCATGGCCTGAAGTCGTGCCTCGGAGACGTACCGGTCCACCTCGCCGTAGACGGCATCGCTGACCGCCATGTCGTAAGCGGAGATCGTCTTGGCAATGGTCCCGGCGGCACCGCCGACCCGGAAGAACCATCGGGCCACCTCCTGCCCGGCGCCGATTTCGGCCACGGTCCCGTACCAGCGTGGATCGAGATTGATCCGCAGCGCCTTCTGATGCGTGTCCACCGACTGTTCGCGGTCGAGGAGGGTCGTCACCACCCGCTCCCGCCGCGGGATTGGATCGGCGCAGGCGGTCGACGCGACCTGGGCGGGCTCTCCACATGAAAAGTACTAACAGACGGGATCCCGCCGAAGGCTACGGCCGTGTGAACTCTCGACCTTTGCCGGACGACAGTCCGAACACTGTGAACCCGCCGATCGGCGCCCGATTCGGCGCGCTCGGTCCCGGCGGATCCGACCTTTCTTCTCTCGATGCCCCGGGCTCTGACTCTCTCTGCGCCGAGTGGTGACGACCTGATCGGCGCGGTGGCGACGGAGTCCAACGAGGAGCTGGTCGCGGGTCTCGAAGAGGACTTCGCCCAGATGAGCGCGGCGCAGGGCAGATTCGTGGTCCGCCTGGGCGAGTACGAACGGCGCCAGGGGTATAGAGACGAGGGGGCGACCTCTCTGGAGTCCTGGACGGTGGAGCGCTTCGGTGTCTCGACGCCAACGGCTCGGGCCTATGCCCAGGTGGGCGAGAAGGCCTGGGATCTCCCCAACCTCGTGGGCGGGCTCTCCCGCGGCGAGATCACCTTGGACAAGGTGCGGGCCGTGGTCGACGTCGCCACCCCCGAGACCGAGCGAGAGCTCTGCGACCAGGCCAAGGGACACTCGGTGCGCGAGCTTCTCGACATCGCCCGCACGAGCGCTGAGCTGGCCCGGCCTCCTTCTTTCTCTCGTTCGGGTTCTGAGCACGACGCGCGCTTCCTGCGTTTCAACGACGGCTGCCGCACCATCAGCGCCCGGCTGCCGGCCGAGTCCTATGCCCAGACCAAGGCCTGCATCGATGCCCAGCTCGAGCAGATCCCCTCAGACGGGGAGACCCCATTGGACCAGCGCCGCTGTGACGCATTGGTGGGGATCCTCCACTCCTCGGGCGCCGAGACGACCAAGAAAGGCAAACCCTTCTTCGTGGTCGCCCATGTCCCCCTGGGCGCCCTGACCGACGAAGCAGGGGAGACCTCGGCCCTGGCCGGCGAGCTCGAGCACGGTGGATTGATCGACGCCGAGACGGTGCAGCGGATCGCCTGCGACGCCACGGTCGCCGTCGCCGTCGACGACGATGTCGGGCACACCATGTACGAGGGCCGGGCCCGGCGGTTCCCGACCGGTACCCAGCGCCGAGAGGTCCGGCGGCGGGATCGACGGTGTCGCTTCCCGAGTTGCACCAACGTCACCTTCACCAATGTCCACCACATCGTCGGGTGGAAACCCGGTGGCCGCACCGACCTCGACAATCTGGCCCTTCTCTGCCTCTTTCACCATCATCTGGTGCACTCCAAACGCTGGACCATGTCGGGCAACGCAAACGAGGAGCTCACCTTCGTCGGCCCCACCAGCCGGGTCATGACCTCGCGCCCCTCGCCGCTGTGGACCAGGGTCACGGCAGGACCCCGGTCGAGTCCGTCGGGCTGAGGCGTCGGGTCAGCAGGCTTTTCACAGAGAGCCGAATCCCGACAAGAGCAACGTGGTCGATCCACACGTGACGCACTGCGGACCCCCGCGTCGGCCAGGGAACCGGCCTCAAAGGAAGCGGTAACCTCGCGTCGCCTCGGGGGGAGCACGGTCGTCGTTGCCTCCGTGGCCTGGTCAATCGCATATGGGGAGGGCGCGTGGCAAACATGAAGGCCGTGCAGGTGACTCGCCACGGGCCACCCGGCGAAGTGCTGTCGGTGCAGACCGTCGAACGACCCGAACCCGGCCCCGGTGAGGTGCGCGTGAAGGTGAGTGCTGCGTCGCTCAACTTCAACGACATCGACCGCTGTCTGGGCAAGCTGGTGTCAGTCCCCACTCCGCCGCCGTTCACGCTCGGCATGGACGTGTGTGGCGTCGTCGACGCGGCGGGGGAAGGCGCCGAGTCGTGGTTGGGCCAGCGGGTCGTCGCCATCACCAAGAACGCCCTCGGCGGCATCGCCGAGTATGCGATTGCTGACGGCATCTCGGTGTTCGAGGCTCCGCCGAACTTCGACGACGTCGAGGCCACCGCCTTCCTCTTGTCCTTTCAGACTTCCCACCTGGCCCTGTTCAAGAGAGGGCGCCTCCGCGCGGGCGAGACGCTGGTCGTGCACTCTGCGGCCAGCGGATTGGGCTCAGCGGGGATCCAGCTCGGCAAGGCCGTGGGGGCCCGGGTCATTGCGGTGGCAGGAGGGCCGGAGAAGGGAGCCCTGTGCTCAGCCCTCGGAGCTGACCTGGTCATCGACCACACGGCCGAGGACTTCGTCGAGGCCGTGCTGGTCGCTACCGGCGACGCGGGCGCAGACGTGGTCTACGACCTGACCGGCGGCGACTTCGTGGAGCGCTCGTGGCGCTGCACGGCGCACGGGGGCCGCTACCTCGCGGTGGGCTTCGCCGACGACGATGCCAACGGCATGACCGGGCGACCCCTTCGCATGGCGTGCATCGGCAACATCGACATCGTGGCCGTCATGGTGGCCTGGGCGAACTCGGTTGACCCAGGCATGCGTCGCTTTGGTTTCAATCCTTTCGGGAGGGACGTGGCCGACGAGATCCATGCCGATCTCTTGCGATCGGCCGCATCCGGGGCAATCCGGCCCGCAGTCGGAAGGCGGGTCTCCATGGAGGAGGCGGGACGGGCACTCGACGAGCATGCCGCCCGTCGTTCGGTGGGCCGCACAGTGGTGGTGGTGCAGTGACAGGGAACCGATGAGCACGGGCACGGTCGAGTACACGTGGCGCGACTCCGAACTCCGCAGCCCACCACTCCGAGCCCTGAATTGGACGGGGGCGCAGCTGGCGCGTTTGGGACCTGAACTCCCCTCCCTCCGCCCCTCGTCCGTGACCACCGCCGCCATCAAGCTGGCCGGTTCCGATGACTTCGGCAGCGATTCCTACAGGGAGCCGCTGGAGGTCTATCTCCGTGCCTGCGAGGACGAGGCCGAGCTGACGACGTTCGGACGCCTCCTCGTCTCCAAGATGTTGGCGCGCGCTCTGGCCAATCGCATCGCCCTCCAGGACTGGTCGAAGAAGCACCCCGAGGTGCGCGAGGGCCGCATCGAGCGTCCCTGGATCATCGTCGGGTTGCCCCGGACAGGAACCAGCCTGCTCTCCATACTCCTCGGGCTCGACCCCGTGGCTCGGCCACTCCTTCAGTGGGAAGCCGCCCACCCCGTTCCTCCCGCGACCCTGGAGGAAGCGGCAGAGGACCCCCGCGTGGCCCGCACCGCCAAGGATCTCGACGGGCTCATGAAGCTCAACCCGCCGCTCAAGGCGATGCATCCCTTCGGCGCCACCGTGGCCGAGGAATGCGTGGCGATCTTCATGTACGACGTCCGGGCCCTGGCCCTCGAGACCCAGGCCCACGTCCCGAGCTACGCGCGCTGGCTCGAAAAGGCCGACATGACCTCGGCCTACGACGTGCACCGACTCACTCTGCAGACGCTGCAATCGCGCCAGCCAACCGAACGTTGGATACTCAAGACTCCCAATCACCTGTGGCACCTCCACGCCATGCTCGCGGCCTACCCGGACGCACGGGTCATCTGGACCCACAGGGATCCGGGGCCGGTCGTCACGTCGCTGGCCAGCCTCGCCAACGCCGGCCAGCGCGTCCTGACCAGCCGGAAGGACCCCCGCCCCACCGCTGAGGAGTGGAAGCGCAAGTGTGCGTTCGCGCTCCGCTCGGCGATGACTTTCGACGAGCAGGCGGCCGCCGGCTGGTGCCAGCACATCCACTACGAGACTCTCATCGCTGACCCAGTTGGCACGGTGCGTGAGTTGTACAGCGGTTTCGGCGAAGAGGTGGGTTCTCTCCATGCCCGGCGCATGCACGCCTTCCTCGAGGATCGGCCCCAGGACCTCTTCGGCAGGCATCGCTATGACCCGACCGACTTCGGATGGACCTATCGCGGCCTCGCGGAAGAATTCGCTGACTACACGAGGCGCTACCACATTCAGACCGGGGGACACTCGTAGGGTGTGCGCCATCCTTGGCTCCCAGCTGGCGCAGAGACTTCCGACGCCCGAATTGCTAGTGTGCCGAAACAGGAACGTGTTCTAGGATTTTCCATGGGATGCGGAACCCGGCCCACTCGGGCCCGGTTCCGTCAACAGGGGGTGTGATGATGAAGAGGGTCACCGGCCTTAGGGCCCTGGGAGCAGCGCTGATGCTCACGACGCTCACGGCGGCAGGAGTGCTCGTCACACCAGGCGTTGGCAGTGCGGCCTCGACCTCCTCGACATCCTTCGGGACGCTCCCGTCGCCCTGCGGCAAGGGCCACGACACCGGCGCCACGGACACGGGCGTCACCAACAGCACCATCAACATCGCCTACGGCGACGACCGAGGGTTCTCCGGTCTCCCGGGCCTCGACCAGGAGATGGGCGACGCAGTGAAAGCCATGATCGCGTGGTGCAACGCGCAAGGGGGCATCGGCGGGCGCAAGCTCGTCGGCGACTACGGCAACGCCGCGGTGACCAACGTCGGTTCGGTAGTGACACAGGAGTGCAAGCAGGACTTCATGTTGGTCGGTGAAGGCTTTGCACTCGACGGTACCGCGGAGCAGACCCGCCTCGGTTGCAACCTGGCTGCCGTCCCCGGCTTCACGGTTTCTCCTGTGGTGGCGAACGCGTACGAGATGTACCAGGCGTCACCGAACCCGGCGAACGCCAGCCCCGTGTCGAGCGCGTACGAGGCCGAGAAGCTTTTCGGATCCAAGACCAAGAAGGTTGGCGTCTACGGCTCCACTCTCTCCACCCAGGAGTCCTCGACGAACAAGGCGGTCCAGGCATTCACCAAGGCCGGCTGGAAGTTCCTCCCCAACTGCACCGCCAACATCGACTACAACGGCGAGGCGAACTACACCCCGTTCATGCAGAAACTCCAGAGTTGCGGGGCACAAATCATCTTCAACGATGCCACTCCGGGGCAGACCCTCTACGGCGCCTTCGAGGCCGAGAATACGATCGGCTACGACCCCATTTGGGTGATGGACTCCGGCGCGTACACAGCCGCCTTCGCACAATGGAACTCCGAGGGGCTGGCCAACAACGTCTACGTCCGCCTGTCCTACGAGCCTCTCGAGGCGGCCAAGGTCGTCCCCGCTGTCTCCCAGTACATCTCGATCGTCAAGAAGTACGGGGGCCTGACCTCACAGCTGGGTGAGCAGGCGACCTCCTCGTTCCTCCTCTGGGCGACCGAGGCCAAGGCGTGCGGTTCCAACTTGACCCGCCAGTGCATGATCAACCAACTGTCGAAGGTGACGAATTGGACCGGCGGCGGTCTCAACGCCTCGGGCAACCCGGCCAAGAACATCCCGCCGAACTGCGGCCTCTTGATGAAGCTCGACGGGACGAAGTGGGTCCAGGCCTACCCCAAGAAGCTCGGGACGTTCGACTGCTCCTCCAAGTACGTCATCGCCAACACGGGGTCGGTCATCGGCACTACCTTGAACGCCCAGGGTTACGCAACCCAATACGCGACCTCCACGGTCCTGAAGCCTCAGGGGTGAGCACCCAGAAGATCAGCTCGCCTGCCGCCTGACCTGAGCGACAGGAGCTCCGGCCATGCACCTGTTACTGACCTACACAATCCTCGGGCTGGTCACCGGCGCGGTCTACGGGATCGCGGCCTCCGGTCTCGTCCTCACCTACACCACCTCGGGCATCTTCAACTTTGCCCAAGGCGCCATGGCGATGTTGGCCGCATTCACCTACTGGCAATTTCGATACGGCTGGAACTGGCCGGCGCCCCTGGCACTCTTCACGGTGCTCGATCGTCCTCGCTCCACTACTGGGCATCGTCCTCTACGTCGTCATCATGCGGGGGCTACGCCAGACGGCTGACGTCACCAAAATCGTGGTCACCATCGGCATCATGTTGGGTTTGATCGCGCTGGCGCAGTGGATCTGGAATCCGGGAGTGCCACGCACTGACCAGTTGTTCTTCGGCAACGCGGCAAAGTTCAAGTTCCTGGGCGTCTACGTCACCGACCACGAGGCGATCGCCTTGGGCTGCGGTGTGCTCATCGCCGTAGGCATCCGCCTCCTGTTCACGAGCACTCGAACCGGCGTGGCCATGCGGGCCGTGGTCGACAACCCGGCGCTTCTGCAGCTCAACGGCGGCCGTCCAGAACGGCTGGCGGCTTTCTCCTGGGCTCTCGGCGGGGCGCTGGCCGCACTGGCCGGCATCCTCATCACCCCGATCAGCGGAGGCTCTCTCGACGTCCACGTGCTCACCCTGCTGGTGTTGGACTCCATCGCCGCCGCGATGTTCGGCCGGCTGCGGAGTATCTGGCTGACGTTCGCCGGAGCGCTCGTCCTCGGGCTGGCCAGCACGTATGTGCTCGGATACTTCCCCGAATCGTGGGAGTGGGCATCCAACTTCCGCATCGCGCTGCCCATGATCGTGCTCTTCATCGTCCTGATCGTGCTGCCACAGGACCGGCTGCGGGGGGCGACGCTCCTCCGCACAAGGGAACGATTCACCGTTCCGACTATCCGTTCGGCCGTGACCTGGGGCCTCATCCTGCTCGTCGTCGTGCTGGCTCTCGAGCAGGTCATGGACTCCAGCGACATGGGTTCGCTGACCGTCGGCATCATTTACGGCATCATTGCCCTGTCGCTGACCCTGCTCACCGGATACGCCGGAGAGATCAACCTGGCACCGGTGTCCTTCGGAGCGATCGCCACCATCATCGTCTTCCACCTCGGACTCTCCGGGTCGGGGCCGACCCAGCGGATCACGCTCTGGGGACTCGCCCTCGGCGTGGCCGTGACGGCGGTTGTGGGCGGCCTCATCGCCCTGCCGGCTCTGCGCCTCCGTGGCCTGTATCTGGCGCTCGCCACCCTGGCGTTCGGAGTCTTCGTCTCCGACATGATCATCGCCGACATTGCTCCGCACGTCCTGCCCATCTTCCACCTGCACTACTCGATCTTCCCCAATGGCACGCTGCAGATCCCGGCGCTCAAGCTCGGTCCGATCGATCTCAGCTCCTCGAAGACCTTCCTCACCACGTCGACGTGCATCTTCATTCTGATCGGCATCGGTCTCATCGCACTGCGGCGAAGCAACTACGGACGCCGACTCACGGCAATGAAAGACAGCCCGGCGGCGGCGGCCACGCTGGGCCAGAACCTGATCAAGCTGAAGCTCTCGGTGTTCATGATTTCGGCGGCGATCGCCGGACTGGGCGGTGTGCTGTTGTCGAGCGCGACGGGAAACGTCAGCGACACGACTTTCATCATCTTCATCAGCCTGGCCCTCGTGATGCTCACGGTCGTCGGAGGTATCGGCAACGTCGCCGGCGCCCTCATGGGCGGGATCCTGGCCGGGACCGCTTTCCAGGCCCTGACTTCGACGTTCACGAACCTGAGCACGGACCACGGCGGTGGAGGCTTCTGGAGCGTCATGGCCAATCTCTCACTGGTGGCGCCTGCGCTGGTCGGCGTGAGTCTGGGCCGCAATCCGAGTGGGGCCGTGCCCGAAATCGTGGAGCGGTACCGGCCACTCTGGCAGGCCAAGGGCGTTCTGCTCCTCGGCGTGATGGCCGAGATCGTCGCATACCTCCTCGTGCTCACCAAGGTGATGGGAAACTGGTGGCTCGTGCTGGCCACGGCCCTCATTGCCATTGCGCTCCCGGCTGTCGGCCAGCTGGTACAACCGGAAGCCTTCCTCGGCCCGGCCAACGGCGCGCCGCCTGCCTCGGACCGACCGGCAGCGGCGGTGCCCGTCGCAGTGGAAGCCGTCGTAGAGAGTGTGGCCGATGCCCGTCCTTGAGGTGTCAGAGGTGTGTGTGGCCTTCGGTGGGGCCCAGGTGCTGACAGAAGTCTCGCTGACCGTCGCCGAGAAAGGCGTCACGGGACTCATCGGGCCCAACGGGGCGGGCAAGACGACGTTGTTCAATGTCGTCAGCGGGTTGTTGGCGCCAAAGTCTGGACGCGTGATGATCGACGGTCATGACGTGACGAAGGCCGGGCCGTCCCGGCGCGCCCGCCGCGGGCTTTCTCGCACCTACCAGCGTCTCGAGCTCTTCACTTCTCTCACCGTTCGAGACAACATCCGGGTGGCCGGCGAGATCCGCAACACCTGGGGAAGGCGTGCTCGCATCGACGTCAACGCAGAGACCGACCGTGTCATGGAACTGGTGGGCCTCGACGACGTAGCCGACCGCGAGGTGAGCGAGCTGCCGACCGGCCGTGCGCGGGTCGTCGAAGTCGGCGCGCGCCCTCATGACCCAACCGAAGGTCCTCCTCCTCGACGAACCCGCTTCGGGACAGACGGAGCAGGAGACGGAGGCCTTCGGCCGTCTGCTGCGCCAACTCGTCGACGAGCGCGATTTGGCCATTTGCCTGGTCGAGCACGATGTCGGCCTGGTGATGGGCACCTGTGAACACATTCATGTCCTCGACTACGGCGAGGTCATTGCCAGTGGGACTCCCGACCAGATCAAGGACGATCCGGCTGTCATCAACGCCTATCTCGGTGCCCCGTGAAGGAAGCCGCGTCCCCGGCGCCCGAGATCCCAGCGAGTCTTGGATCTCCGTGACATTCGAGCGGGTTACGGCCCGATTGAGGTCGTCCACGGTGTCAGCCTGCACGTCGCGGCCGGATCGGTGATGGCGCTGTTGGGTCCCAATGGCGGCGGCAAGACAACGATCCTCAACGTCTGCTCCGGCACCCTGGCCCCGAACAGCGGGGAGGTGTTCTTCGAGGGTGCCACCGTGACCTCAACGTCAGCGGACGATCGCGCCCGGACTGGGAATCTGCACGGTGCCCGAAGGACGCGGGATCTTTCCCAATCTGACCGTACGAGAGAACCTCCTGATGGCGACGCAGGTCGGGGTGCCGATGGGCCGCATTGAGGAAGTGGCCTTCTCCCAGTTCCCCCAACTCAGCGGACGGCGGAAGCAGATGGCCGGGACGCTGTCGGGGGGTGAACAGCAGATGCTCGCCCTCGCTCGTGCCTTCGCCACTGAGCCGAAGCTGTTGCTACTCGACGAGCTCTCCATGGGACTGGCCCCGATCGTGGTCGGTCAGCTCTACGACAAGGTGCGCGAGCTGGCTGAAGCGGGCCTCTCGATCCTGCTGGTCGAGCAATTCGCCCGTACCGCGCTCCCCATCGCCGACAGCGCCGCTGTCGTCCTGCAGGGCGTCATTGCCCACCGGGGCACGCCTGCCGAGATGGAAGAGGCGCTGACAACCAGCTATCTGGGCGCCTGACAGCGCGCGCACGGGCACGCCCGTGCTGATGCCAAGATATAAAAGCAATGGCACGGTGGAGCGCGCCCGCGGAGCGTGAGGAGCCATCGAGGCGGCACGATTGAAAGCCCTGATCGAGGTTGATCGTCCCTCTGCCCTGAGCGAGCCACGAGCACGTCGGCAGACGTCGCAGCGGACGCGGTGGATCCTGTGGATCGCAGCAGGTCTGGTTCTCGCAGCTGCGCTCGGATATCTGATTCCCGACCAGGTACAGGCGAGGGATCGGTTCGCACGAGCCCAGACAGCGCTCGGCGTCACGCGGCAACAGACCCACACGGCCACCAGGCAGCTGGACGCGGTGCGTCGCGATCTCAGCATCCTCGAGAAGCAGGTGGGTAGCGACTCCACCGCGCTCAGCCAGGAGACCTCGCAGCTCTTGGGTGCGCAGACCTCGTTGACGGCAGCAACAGCTCATGTGACGCAACAAGCGCTGCTCATCAGTTCGCTGCGGACCTGCTTGGCGGGCGTCGAACAGGCTCTGAACGCGCTCGCCGTCGGAAAACAGTCGGGCGCGATCGCGGCGCTGAACTCCGTGGCGGCGGACTGTTCCGCTGCCGAGGCTTCCAGTGGCTGACTCACCGGAGCAACCTCGTCAGCGTCAGATGCGGCCGGTGGCCGTGGTCATTGCGGTCATCGTTGGCGCCGGCGTTCTTGACGCAGCCGTGTGGACCGATGACAACGCTCGGACGCGGAGCCACAACGAGCAGTCCGCGCTCGCCGCCGCGAACACCCGCCTCGCCGCGGTTCGCCACGAGGTGAAGTCCGCGCAGTCCGCCGAGGCCGTCACGACAACCAAGCGCAGCTCCCTGCGGGCCTCGATCGCGTCGACGATCAATGAGCTGGCGGTGACCAACGCTGCGTTGGCCAACGCCAACGTGGGCGCGTACGTCCAGGGTGTCGGCATCGACACGCTCCAGACCTGTCTGGGCGGCCTCAAGGGTGCGTTCGATCAGATCACGGCCAAGAACAACGCCGGAGCAGCCAAGGACATCTCGGCCGTCTCGGGCCCGTGCACGCAGCTGGCCGGCGGCTCTCGCACGGGGCTGGTCTACCCCTTTGACTTCCCCGATCCTGCCGTCATCCTGGTGGGCCAGACGTACTTCGCCTACGCCACCAATTCGGTGGCCGGCAACATCCAGATCATCGACTCCACCGACCTCTCGCAGTGGACCGTGGTCGGGAACGCACTCCCGAGCCTCCCCGCCTGGGCGACGCCCGACAACACCTGGGCGCCCTCCGTCGCCATGATCGGCGGAACCTTCGTGCTCTATTACGCGGCGAACGTGGCCGGAACGACGGACGAGTGCATCTCCGTGGCAACGGCCAGCCAGCCCCAGGGACCGTTCTATGACACCTCGACGTCACCCTTGGAGTGTCAGAAGACGCTGGGGGGTTCCATCGACCCGGCGTCCTTCATCGACACCAACGGAACGCAGTACCTGGTTTGGAAGTCCGGCGGGCCGGGCACGTCGAGGATCTGGTCGCAGCCCCTCGTCCCGTCCGGCACGGCCTTCGTCCCCGCGAGCAATCCCACCTCGCTGTTCGCGCCGGACCAGCCTTGGGAGGCAGGGACAGTGGAGGCACCGGACCTGGTCACCACGGGTGGGCACTATTACCTCTTCTACTCGGGCAACGACTGGAACAGCAGGAACTACGCGGTTGGCGTCGCCGCCTGCACCGGACCGCTCGGTCCGTGCAGTGACATCTCACCGGATCCGATTCTGTCGAGTGAGGCTGGCATCGCCGGACCCGGTGGCGAGTCGGTGTTCGCCGACGCGGCAGGGAGCTTCTGGATGGCATTCCACGCCTGGGTTCCTGGCGCGGTCGGATTCCCCAATAGCCGAGACCTCTACCTCCGCCGTCTCACGATCTCCGGTTCCGCGCCGACGGTGGCCACGCCCAGATAGATCAGCGGGCGGCGGCCAGCGCTTCGGCCCGCCGGGCAATGCCCGGCGCGTCCAGGACGGCGCAGACCGCGGCGAACTCGTCCGTCGGACCCCGCCACCGCAAGTCGTCCACCCGCTTCAGGAGCGAGCGATCGACGCGCAACGTCGCCAGCTCCTTGAACAGCAGTGCATCGTCATGACCTTCCCGCAACGTCGTCGCCAGCTTCGCGGCCCCGCGCACCACGACATCCCAGTCCCTGGAGTCCGGCGGGATGTCCTCGACATGGTGCCACCGGGCCAAGACCGTGGCAGCGGACTTGGCTCCCCACCCCGCCAGTCCGGGAAATCCGTCAGCGCTGTCGCCGACGAGAGCGAGGTAGTCGGGAATGGAGGCCGGTCCCACCCCGAATTTGGCCGTGACGCCATCTTCGTCAATCAGCACGTCCTTGCGTCTGTCGAGCTGCACAATGCGCGTCCCACGCACGCATTGACCGAGATCCTTATCGGGAGTGCAGATGATGACTTGGTCCACCTCCGAGTCGGCGTCGGCCACGGCGGCACCGCTCGCCAGGGCGTCATCCGCCTCGAGCTCGACCATGGGCCACACCACCACACCCAGTGCACCAAGTGCGGCCTCGAGCGGCCAGGCCTGGGACCACAGGTCAGGATCGACGCCTTCGCCCGTCTTGTAGCCCGGCCACAGGTCGTTACGGAAGGATTCAATGACGTGATCGGTCGCCACGCCGACATGAGTCGCACCCTCTCCCAGCAGTTGCAGGACCGAGCTGACCACGCCCCGCACCGCCGCGACTTCCTGGCCGTCGGCGTTGCGATGCGGCGGAGCACCGAAGAAGTGTCGGAACAGCTCGTAGGTCCCGTCGACAAGATGCACCTTCATGGCGAGGGCGAGTCTGTCACTGGCGGGGCGATCGGGTCACCGCCGGTCTGCCGGGACTCATCCGGTTCGGCCACCGCGGCCACCGCTTCCACCTCGACCAGCTGATCGGGATAGCCCAGAGCACTGACGCCGAGCAGGGTCGACGGAGGTTCGTGTGACCCGAACCTGCGGTGCACGACGCGCCAGGCGGCCACCAGGTCAGCGCGGTCGCTGCTGGCCACGTAGACGGTGGTCTTGACGACGTCATCGAGCCCCGCGCCCACCGCCTGCAGCGCCCTGCGGAGATTCTCCATGACCGTCTCGGCCTGGGCCGCCACATCCCCCACCGCCACTGACGCTCCTGAGTCGTCGAGAGGACACGCGCCCGCGGTGAAGATCAGGACCGTCCGACTCCTGGCGAGCGCCGCATATGCGTACGGAACACCCCGTGCGAGGTCGATCGATGGGGGCACTGCGCGCCGAAGGGGATCCGACATCGCCGCAGAGCCTGTCACAGAGCCGGTCAGTCCGGAGCTTGATCGATCTGCTCCATGAACTCGAGGCGGATGCCACCTGGAGCCTCGACGAAGGCAATGCGCCTGGTTCCGAACGTGCCACTGACCGTGCGCGGACCCCAGAGGACGGTATGGCGCGCGAGCTCAGCGTCGAGATCGTCGACGAAGAGCGCTGGGTGCAAGAACCCCTCATCGGGCAGCTCGCACGCGTCCTCGTAGATGGCCTTCGTGAAGAGCGTCAGTGAGAGTACGCCGAGCTGCACGTCAGCCCGGCGCCCGTTCTCCCACGCAATCGGTTCCGTCACTTCTGCGCCGGCCGCCTCGTACCAGGCGCACGCCGCCTCCAGATCGGCGACCTTGATCGCCAGGTTGGCCAAGCCGGTGACGGGCATCAGTGCAGTGGGGTGCCGTACAGCGAACCGAGATTCTCTGCGATGAGCTCGAGACGCACGCCGTCCGGATCCGAGAAGTACAACGAACTCTCACTCTCGATCTGCGTGGGGATACCGGCTACCTCCAGGCGGGCACGCGCCGCGTCCCACTGCGCCTGGTCGACGGAGATGGCGACGTGGTGGAGTCCACCCAGCACCTCGGCATAGGGTCCGAGACCAAGATCCGGGAAGTCGAAGAAGGCAAGCGTGTTGTCGTGGCCGAGGTCGAAGAACAGATGGGTCGACCCTTGATAGTCCCGGTTCTCGAACAGCTCGACCAACGGGAAGCCCAGAAGGCCCTGGTAGAAGCGAATGGTCTGCTCGACGTCGGAGCAGATCAGTGCGACGTGGTGGACGCCGCGTGCCGTCGACCTCGGCCGGTCTGCCGCTTGGCGCAGGTAGTCCGCGCGCAGACGCTCCCGCTCTGCAGCCGCTGCCTCCAGATCGACGGTCACAGGCCCAGCAACCAGGCGGCGTTGGCGCCCAACATGTTGACTCGCGCGGGTTCCGCCAACCCGGCAACGGCGCGGTGTGCCTGCGCCATCGGGTCCGCCACACCCTCGGCATGGGGCCAGTCGCTGCCCAGCATGAACGTCTCGTCGCCGACCTTGGGGACCAGACGGTTTGGCATCTCGTAGGGCAGCGCGGCCACCCGGACCTGGCGCAGGAAGTAGTTCGAGGGGCGGTCCGACAACTTGTGAAACGGCTCGCCGTGGCGCTGGGTGTAAAAGTCCGACGCCCCGTCGATATGGAGGAGGAAGCTCGGCACCCAGCTTGCCGTCAGCTCGACCACGCCGACACGCAGCTGCGGGAAGCGCTCCAGCACCCCCGTCAAGATCAGGTTGGCCGAGCGCGACAGCGGGCGCCAGATAGAGGAAGATCGAGTCAAAGAGCTGCTCACCCTCCTCAGGCTCGCCGGTTCGCCAGGCGGGGTGCAAAGGGCTCTCGAAGTCCGAGACGTGAAAGACCGGCGCAACGCCTTCGTCGCTGAACGCGGCCCACACAGCGTCGAAATCCGGATGCGACAGGGGTTTCCCGTCGACAGGAGCCGGAGCGATCATGGCAAGGCGTACGCCCTGTGCCCGCACCCTCCGGATCTCCTCTACCGCCCAGGCCGGATCGTGCAGCAGCACGTGGGCCACTCCGAATAGCCTGTCCTCCCCATCACCGCACACATCGGCGACGAAGCGATTGTACGCCCGCGCGTTGGCACGTTGTGCGTCTCGGTCCGAGGCCAGCCGCTGTTCCCACAAGAGGCCGTAATTCGGAAACAAGACCGCTGCGTCGAGTCCGAACGCATTCAGCGACGCCAGCCGTGCACCAGCGAGGCGGTAGGAGTCCGGCACCAGTTCCTCGAACGGCGCCGGAGCTCGCTCGCCACGCAGTCGGCGGAGGCGGTCCTCCCCGATCAAGTTCGAACGCTCCGGGATGGGGACCTCCAGCGGGCTGAGCCTGTTGCCCCGCCACATGAGCCAGGGCCATCCGGCGTCATCGTCGGCGATGGACAATGCATCGGCCTGCCGCGCCGGATCGATGTACTCGGACCAGGTCGTCCTCGACTCGAACAGGTGCTGGTCGACGTCGATGGTCTGTAGCATGACGTGCCCTCCCACGCGCAGAGTACCAGCGGCCGTTCCCCCGCGTCGTACCTCCGTCGGCAGCGGTCCCCGACGCGGCCGGCGTGCCCCGCGCGGCGCGAGCTACTCGATGCAGCCGCGGATCTCGCGCAGCCAGTCGTCCGCGGCCTCCCAGGCCGCATCGGCCTGGCGCCGCTGTTCTGCGCCGAGTTCCCCGGCGGCCGGATACGAGCCGAGGAACTTCACGCCGGCCAAGCCGGCATGGAGATCCCGGAGGCAATCCGCGACGATCTCGTCGCCGACATGGCCCGACAGGTCGATGACGAAGCAGTACTCACCGAGCGCCTGCTTCGTGGGACGGGATTCGAGCTTGGTCAGGTTGATGTTCCGCGCGGCGAACTGCCCGAGAATGCCGTGCAGGCTCCCCGGGTGGTCGGCCCGCTGAAAGCAGACGATGCTCGTCTTGTCGTGTCCCGTGGCCGCCGGGACGCGGGTCGGGGCGACGAGGACGAACCTGGTCTGGTTCTCGGGGTGGTCCTCGACGTCCTCCGCCACGATCACCAGGCCATACCGCTCGGCAGCCAGCCTCGGCGCGATGGCCGCTTCTCCCACGGCTCCGGATTGGCCCAGGACCCGCGCCGCGTCCGCCGTGGAGTTGGCCGCCCGCTGCTCGGCCCCCGGCAGCGCCCGAGCCAGATACTTCTGACACTGGGCGAGCGCGTGCGGGTAGGAGGCGACCGCACGGATGTCGGTGAGCTCGGTACCAGAACGGGCCATGAGGTGGAGGTGGATGTCCATGACGACTTCTCGCTGAATGTGCAGGTTGACGTCGTGAATCAGGCCATCGATCGTGGCACTGACCGTCCCCTCGATTCCGTTCTCGATGGGCACGAAGCCGAGGTCCACCGCACCCCGGGCGACGGCATCGAGGACGGCCGAGATGGAGGGAAGCGCCCTCAGGTCTGCTCGGGCCAGATCCGGCTGGGTCAGGAGCGCTTCCTGCGTGAAGGTGGCTTCGGGGCCGAAATAGGCCACGGATGTCGCAGGCGGGTTCACAGTTGGGCAGGATAGAGCAGCTCATGGACGCTTCCTCGCTCCGCACCCTCATCGAAGACGTCGCGTCCGGGCGCTGCACGCCTGACGACGCCGTCCGGCAGCTGCGACGCCTCCCCTACTCTGACCTGGGGTTCGCCCGGGTGGACCATCACCGCGACCTGCGCCTCGGCATACCCGAAGCGGTCTACGGCCCCGGCAAGACGCCCGAACACTGTGCGGCCGTCGTCGAGGAGCTGCTCTCCGAGACCGATGGTCCGGTCCTGCTCACCCGGGCCACCGAGGCGCAGGTGAAAGCTGTCACCGCCGCTGCAGCGGCCGCGCGGCTTCGGCCAGGGCGACGTTGCCGAGAGCGGGCCGCTCTCGACCGTGGTCTTCCGCCGGGCACCGTCCAGGAGCGGCACCGTCGTCGTCATCACCGCCGGCACGGCCGATCTCCCCGTCGCCATCGAATGCATGGCGGTCCTCGGCGCCCTCGGATTCGAGCCCACACAGCTCACCGACTGCGGCGTCGCCGGACTGCACCGGCTTCTGGCGGAGCTCGACACGCTCGCGCTGGCGGACGCGGTGGTAGTCATCGCCGGCATGGAAGGCGCACTGGCCAGTGTGGTGGGGGGCCTCACGCCGGCGCCCGTCGTCGCCGTCCCCACGAGCACCGGGTACGGCGCGGCCCTCGAGGGCGTGACCGCCCTGCTCGCCATGCTCTCTGCCTGCTCCTCCGGCATCACGGTCGTCGGCATCGACAACGGCTACGGCGCCGCCTGCGCCATCGCCCGGGTCCTCCCGTGACGCAGGGGGATTCGGGCTCGTCCACACTGGCCTGGTTCCACTGCTTCGCCGGCATCGCGGGGGATATGGCGCTGGGATCGCTCGTCGATGCGGGGGCCGACGTCGAAGAGGTCCGCGGGCTGCTCAACCGACTCTCCCTCCCGGGTTGGCACCTCGACTTCGAGGACGACCTCCGAGGTGGTATCGCCTGTACTCGTGCCGTCGTGGGGGGCGATGACGTGGTGGTGCGTACCCACGGGGTGATCGCGGCCCTGATCGAAGAGGCCGCGTTGCCGCCACGAGTGACGGGACGCGCCCAAGCGGTCTTCCACAAGTTGGCTTCGGTCGAGTCGGCTCTGCATAGGCGGCCCATCGACCAGGTGCACTTCCACGAGGTCGGTGGGCACGATGCCATCATTGATGTCGTCGGGACGGCCGCCGCGCTCGAGGTGCTCGGCGTCGACGAGGTATCGGCCTCGGCGGTCGCAACGGGAATGGGGATGGTGCGCAGCGCACACGGCCGCTTGCCGAATCCTGCGCCGGCCACGGTCCGGCTGCTGGAAGGGATCCCTTCCTACGGGCGCGACGTGTCCATTGAGCTCACCACGCCTACCGGCGCGGCGCTGCTCGCCGCGCTGTCAACGGCTTTCGGTCCCCTCCCTGACATGACGGTCACCGCGTCGGGCTTCGGCGGGGGCGCCGGTGAGATGGAGGACCTGCCCAACTGCACCCAGGTCGTGATCGGTCAGCGCGTCGATCGCCCGACTGTCGGGCCGGGGCAGGGCGCGCTGCTGCTCGAGACCAACCTCGACGACGTCACGGGCGAGCAGCTGGGCCTCGCCGTCTCCAGCGCGCTCGAAGCAGGGGCGCTCGATGCCTGGGTGAGCCCAGTCACCATGAAGAAGGGCCGTCCCGGCCACGTCCTCCACGTCCTGACCGACCCCACGCTCGTCGAGGTCCAGCGCGCCGAGATCCAGCGGGTGACCGGGACGATGGGGATCCGTGCCACCGCCGTGGAGCGGTGGCCAGCTGCCCGCGAGCTCGGACAGGTCTCCGATCGACGGCATCACGATCCGGATGAAGGTCATCAGTGGACGGGCCAAGCCGGAGTTCGACGATGTGGTGCTGGCCGCGGCCAAGACGGGGGCACCGCCCCACGAGGTGGCCAGCCGGGCCGAGGAAGCGTGGCGGGCGAGCCGTCGGTCGACTGCACGACCGGAGGATCCGTCGGCCTGATGCCACGCCAGATGTTCCACTACGACGAGGCGATGACCGACCTCGTCCTGGCGGCATGCCGGGAAAGATTGTCCATGGATCCGGTCGCGCTCGACTTCGGCGGCCTCGTGGAGTCGCTCGACGCCGAACTGGCGGGGCTCATGCGGCCCGAGGGAAACGACGCCGCCGAGGTGCTGCAGCTCTTCGTGGACAAGCTGTCGACGGCGGTCGTCTCGTGCGACAGCCCTCGCTTCTTGTCGTTCATCCCGGCCGCACCCACCAAGGCCTCCTTGCTTTTCGACATGTTCGTCTCCTGCTCGTCGCTGCACGGCACGTCCTGGCTCGAAGCCGCCGGTGTCGTGGTGGCCGAGAATCAAGCCCTCGGGGTGCTGGCGGCACAAGCCGGCCTTCCCGAGGGAGCCGGGGGCTGCTTCGTGGCCGGCGGATCGGCGGGCAACCTGTCGGCCCTGATGGTGGCCCGCGACACGGCCGAACACCGACGCCACGCCGCGGCGCCGCAGCATCCACTCGTCGCCCTGAGCGAGGACGCGCACTCGTCGGTCGGCAAGGCGCTCCACGTGCTCGGAGTCGGCTCGCTGACCGTCGCAACACACGACCATCGCCTGACCGGCCCGGCCCTCCGAGCCGCCTTGCGTGAGGATCCGCGCCGGGCCGACGTCATCGGCGTCGTCGCCACGGCGGGGACGACCAACGCCGGCATCGTGGACGACCTGGCCGGCGTGGCCGACGTGGCCGCCGAGCACTCCCTGTGGTTCCACATCGACGGTGCCTACGGCGGTGCCGCCGCGCTCTTCGCGCCCTCCGTGCAGGCCGAATTCGCCGGGTTCGAAAGGGCCGACTCGTTCATCGTCGATCCGCACAAGTGGCTCTTCGCTCCCTTCGATTGCGCGGCGCTGGTCTACCGCCAGCCCAACCTGGCCAAAGCGGTCCACACCCAGGACGCCCAGTATCTCGAGGTGCTGCACAGCGAGAACCCCGAGGAATGGAACCCGAGCGACTATGCCTTCCACCTCACACGCCGCGCCCGAGGCCTGCCGCTGTGGTTCTCCATGGCGGTCAACGGCCTCGACGCCTACCGCGAGGGCGTCGAGGCGGGACTGGTCATGGCGCAACGAGCGGCCGAGAGGGTGTCCGAATCGCCCCACGTGGAACTGGTGCGCGACCCCGGGCTCTCCATCGTCCTCTTCCGTCGGCCGGGATGGGAAAAGGCCGACTACGAGACATGGTCGGCCAATCTGCTCAACGCGCAGATCGGCTTCGTCACACCGACGACCTGGGAAGGAGAGACGGTGGCCCGCTTCGCGTTCCTCCACCCCAACACGACCCTCGAGATGGTCGACGAGATCCTCGACTCAATGGTCGACGCGTGACCATGCTCGTTCCAACAGGACGCGCAGCGTCTCAACGTCCTGCGCGCCCGGAACGGGCCACGCGCCACCGATGAGGAAATAGGGAACGCCCGTCACGTCGAGCTCCGTCGCGGCAGCCTCGTCGGCCCGCACCTCGCTCGCATAGGCCGTGCCTCCGAGCACCTCCTCGGTCATGTCTTCGGGCAGCCCGACGGTCCGGGCCACACCACGCAGGACGGCATGATCGGAAAGCTGGCGACCCTCGCCGAAGTGGGCGGCGAACAGGTGTCGCACCAACGACTCCTCCCACTCGGTGCCACGGGCGGCCCGAGTGAGCCGGTGCGCATCGAAGGTGTTGCCCAGACGGACCCGCTCGAAGTCGAAGGTGAAGCCCACCTCCGCTCCGAACGCGGTCAGCTGCGCGTGACCGGCACGAACCTGCTCGGGTCGCATGCCGTACTTGCGGGCGACGGCCTCCTCGGCGGTACCGGGGCTCGAGGCCGGGGCGTGTCGGTCCAACTCGAAGGAGCGGTGCACCACCGTGACGTCGTTCCCGTGCTCGAAATCGCTCAGGGCGACATTGAGTCGCGCCAACCCGAGTGCGCACCATGGGCACGCGTAATCCGACCACACGTCAATCTGCATATACGGATCACCCTATGCCGCCAAGACAGCTTTGACGCCCCTCCTGACGGTCGACGCCGGCGTCAGCCGGAGGCGACCGCGGCTTCCAGAAGAGCCGCCGCGGCCAGTAGTCGCGGCTCACTGTGGGCAGGCCCGATCAGCTGCATGCTGGCCGGAAGCGGACCACCCGACGGCACCGGGAGCGACAGAGCCGGAAGTCCAGCCAGATTCACCGGGAGGGTGCAGCGCGACACGAGCAGATCGTCCCCGTCCTCGAGCCGGGGCGGGAAGATGCTCAACGTCGGCGTGACCAGGAGATCGACCTCGCTGAAGACGCGCTCGAGGGCCTCCTTCCAGGCACGCTGGACGCGCCAGGCGGCGGCGACGGTACCTTCGTCGAAGGAACCCCCGAGCTCCAGGCGGTCCCGCACGCCGTCGCTGATGCCGTCGGGGTCCTCGGCCACCAGCGAGGCATCCGACCTCCAGGCCTCCACGACCAGAAGGAGCCCGGCCTGCAAGGTCGCGTCCTCCCATCCCGACAGCGGCAGGTCCCGGCAGTCCCACCCCACGGCGCCGAGTGCACGGTCGAGCGCGGCGGAGATGGCCGGGTCCGCATCAATGGGCAGTCGGCCTACCGCCAGGTCCGCGCCCTCCACCCCGGCAACGCTGAAGCCCGGCTCGAGCAACTGCATCCCCGTGACCAGGCCTCCGACCGTGCGAGCCATCGGACCGACGGTGTCGAAGCTGGGCGCCAGCGGCCACACGCCCTGGAGCGGGATGCGACCCCACGTCGTCTTCAGGCCGGCGACGCCGCAACAGGCGGCGGGGATGCGGATGGAACCACCGGTGTCGCTGCCGTACGCCACGTCCGCTTCGTCCGTCGCCACCGCCACCGCAGAGCCGCTCGACGAGCCACCCGGGACACGACTGGGATCGAGCGGGTTCACGGGGGTCCCGTACCACTGGTTCACACCGGTCACGCCGAGGGCCAATTCGTGCAGGTTCGTGCGCCCCACGATCCGGGCCCCCGCGTCCCGGGCCCCGGCGAGGCATGCCGCGTCCCGGTCCGCCGGAACCGCCCTGTCGGCCACGGCGCGGCAACCCGCCGTCGTCGGTTCCCCCGCCATGTCGATGAGGTCCTTGACGGCAAGGCGGACACCCGAACCCGACGTCTCGTAACGGGTGATGAAGGTGGTCACTGTGTCGTGGACGTCGTGATGGTGGCGCCGGGTGGCAGCTGGAACAGCGATGGCGAGGGGGACGACGAGTAGTCGATGATCTGGAAGGACGTCGAGTCCGACGCAACGCTGACGTAGCCGAGGATGCCCTGGGACGTGCTGCATATGGTGCTCGTCCCCGCGACCCCCTTGGCCACGAGGTCGATGCAGTCCATGTCGAAGCCGTTCAGCGACTTGGTCGAGGTGGTGACCTTGTCGCCGGACAGTCCGGCCACCAGCGACACACCCTTCAAGAAGGAGATCCAGTGCGAGGGGGTGTACAGGTCGAAGATCTTGTTCTCGCTGCCGGCGTCGGCCTTGCCGAGCTTCTGGCACGACCAGGTGCCGGCGGCTCCGCTCTGGTTGCAGACGTACTCCCCGGACGAGTTGACGATGACCTGGACGTTCGACGCACTCGATCCCGTCTGGGTCTCGTGGAAAGCCAGGCCACCGGCGGACGGGTCAACGGCGTAGACGATGGTGGCGGGAGAGCTTCCGGTGGTCGTGTACGTGGCCTCGAAGGCGGCGTCCTTGCTCGACTGCAGGTTCTGGGTGAACGAGTCGACGGTCGACTTGTTGCTCTCGACGGTGTGCACATCCTGCTTGACCTTGCTCACCACGCTGCAGCCGGTGGCCAGGGCTCCAACGGCCACCAGAATCACGACGAACCCGATACGGCTTCGCTGCGCCATGCCTGCCTCCTCCACTCTCACCGCCGGGACCGAGACGGCAACACCGGGTGCGACGTTACGGCAGGACTGGCCCGCGAAAGCGGATCAACCCGGCTCGGCCGGTGACGGTAACGCTCCGTCCTCCACCGCCACCGCCTCTTGACGGCCGCGTTTGAGGCCATAGAGCGCGACGACACCGGCGAAGGCCATGATGGCGCACATGACGTAGAGCACGGTCTGGATGGACTGGGCGAAGGCGAGCGAGACGAAGTGCGGAATGGAGTTCACCGAGCCACTGCCCTGCTGGCTCTGCGTGATGCGGTTGGCCTCGGTGACCGCAGCGGCGTTCGGTTGGCCCATGTTGCGCAGCGACGTGGTCAGGTGCGACCGGTAGGCGAAGAGCTCGATCGTCCCGAGTGCGGCCAGCCCGAGGCTGGCCCCGTAGTTCCGGATGGTCTGCGTGATTCCCGTCGCCTCGCCGTACGACAGGTTTCCCGCCCGGTTGACCGCGTCCGTGTTGGCCGGCCCCAGCATCATCCCCACACCACCTCCGGCCACGATGACCCAGATCTGCTGCTTGCTGAAGGAGAGCGTGGTGACCTTCGACGCCCACAGTCCGAACCCCACTGCCGCAATGGCGCATCCGAGGACCACAGCCCGCTTGGCGCCCTCGCGGTCGAGCATCCGGCCTCCGATCTGGGCCAGGATGACGAAGCCGATGAAGAAGTAAAGGAGGAAGATCCCTGCGTTCGAGGCCGTGTCGTGCAGCGAGATCTGGGCGTACTCGCTGGCGAAGAAGAAGATCGGGATGAAGGCCATCATGGCGATGAACAGCACGATGTTCTCGACCGCGAAGGCGCGTACGCGGAAGATCTTGACCTTTATCAGCGGCGACTCGGTGCGCAACTCGACGAGCACGAACACGCCAATGATGGCCAGACCGGCGAGGATGCAGATCCAGGTCAGCGGGTTGCTCCATCCCCAGGGGACGGACTGCTGGAGGCCGAAAATGCTCAGGCCGATGCCGGCCGCGATGAGGACGGCACCCCGGTAGTCGATCGGGGCCCTGCGGTACTGCGTCTTGGGCTTCGAGACCGCGATGAGGACGAGGGCGATGATGGCGACGGGGATGTTGACCCAGAAGATCGCCCGCCAGGTCCACTCGGTCAGGTAGCCGCCCAGAAGCGGTCCGATGGCAGTGAGCCCTCCGGCGATGCCGAAGAACAGTGCCAGTGCCTTCCCGCGCTCCCGGAGAGGGAACACGTTGACCACGATGGCCAGCGCCGCGGGGAACATGAGCGCACCGCCTGCACCCTGAATCACGCGAAACGTGACGATCCACGCCTCGGCACCGGACCCCTTCGGCGTCAATCCGCACATGGTCGACGCCACTACGAAGATGATCACGCCGATCACGCAACACCTGGTGTGGCCGTAGATGTCCGACAACCGGCCACCCAGCGCGAACAACGCGGCCAGAGAGATCAGATAGCCGTTGACCACCCACTGCACGCCCGTCGACGTCAGGTCGAGTTCGCGCTGAATGTTCGGGACCGCGATGGAGACGATCGTCTGGTCGATGAAGGTCATCGACACCGCGAAGATCATCGCCGCCAGCACCCAATTGCGCCCCTGCATGCCGCTGCCGCTCAACGTTGTCTCCCTCCCGTTCAGATCGCACAAACCCTAACTGCACCACTCCATTTGCCGGAAGATGCTTCTCCTTGCGTGCTTGCGCCATAGGCTCGCGCCCGGTCCCACAGGGGAGGCTGGACTTCCGGTGTCCGGTGCGCCGTCGCCCCGCAGGCCGCCACGCCTCATCGGAGGCCCCGGGCGCTGCTCCAGGCTGACGCTGCCCGCCGGCCCGGTCAGGCGTCGGGAATTGGCTGTCCGTTGTCCCACCGGTCGCGTGCTTTGCCGCAGAACCCCTCTCCGACCCAGACGTCACCGCCACAAGGATGCGCCCCGTTCCTTTCGTCGGGCCGCACGCTCACCCGGGCGCAAGACGAAGGTGCCCCTTCGGGTACGGTCGTTCGTGTCGGGAGGGGGCGTGCATGCAACGACGCAGGGTCGTGGGGCCGGTGGCATTCGTGGTCGCCGCAATCGTGTGGCTGGGCCTCACGGTCGCCGTGTCGCCGACGACGGCTTCGGCCGGGACGCCACTGCCCGGCGCCCCGAACTGTCCCGTGTTCCCGGCGGACAACGTCTGGAACACACCCGTCGCCAATCTCCCCGTGAATCCGCAGAGCGCGACCTGGCTGGCCAGCATGAACGCGAGCACGACGAACCTCCATCCCGACTTCGGCCCCTCAGGCGACCCCTCGACGCCCTACGGCATGCCCTACACCGTCGTGTCACCGTCGCAAGCCGAGGTGCCCATCACGTTCCAGTACGCCGATCAGAGCGATGTGGGGCCGTACCCGTTGAGCGCCACGACACCGATTGAGGGCGGTCAGAACTCCGGCGGGGACCGCCACGCCATCATGGTCAACCCGGCCACGTGCACCCTCTACGAGCTCGACGGCGCGCGGTACAGCGCATCGAATTCGACCGCGGTGTCGGGCGCGATCTGGAACCTCGACTCGAATGCGCTGCGCCCGGCGGGATGGACATCGGCGGATGCGGCCGGCCTGCCGATCCTCCCGGGCCTCGTGCGCTACGACGAGGTGCAGTCGGGCGCCATCACCCACGCCATCCGGATGACGGCCGAGGCGACGGACACGTCGTACCTGTGGCCGGCCCGCCACGAGGCGGGGACGTCGTCGAACCCGAACCTGCCGCCCATGGGTGCTCGCTTCCGGCTCAAGGCTGACTACGACATCTCGGGCTACTCCGCCCAGGCCCAGGTGGTCCTGCGCGCCATGCAACAGTACGGCCTGATCCTGGCCGACAACGGCTCCGACTGGTACTTCGGCGGTACGGCCGACGACGCCTGGCCCATCGCACTCGTCAACGAGCTCAAGCAGGTTCCGGCCAGTGCTTTCGAGGCGGTCGACGAGTCCTCCCTGACGGTCGATCCCAATTCGGGACAGGCTCGGCAGCTCGGCACGGCAGTCAACTGCGGATCCGGACCCGGGTACCGGATGGCGGCGGCCGACGGCGGTGTCTTCTCGTTCTGCCAGTCGTTCCTGGGCTCCATGGGCGGTCGTCACCTCAACGCACCCGTGGTGGGCATGGCCGAGACCCCGGGTGGAGGCGGCTACTGGGAGGTGGCCTCCGACGGCGGCATCTTCAGTTACGGGAACGCCGGCTTCTACGGCTCGACGGGATCCGTCCGCCTCAACAGACCCATCGTGGGGATGACTTCGACGCCCGACGGCGGGGGCTACTGGCTGGTGGCCTCCGATGGCGGCGTCTTCGGCTACGGCGACGCGCACTTCTACGGTTCGGCCGGATCCATCCGCCTCAACAGCCCCATCGTCGGCATGGCATCGACCCCGGACGGGGGTGGCTACTGGCTGGTGGCCTCCGACGGCGGGATGTTCAGCTACGGCGACGCCGTCTTCTACGGGTCGCGCGGTGGCCAGCCGCTGAACAAGCCCATCGTGGGCATGGACTCGAGCGCATCGGGCCACGGCTATTGGCTCGTTGCATCCGACGGCGGCATCTTCAACTACGGCGATGCCGGCTTCGACGGTTCAGCCGGCTCCATTGCACTCGACAAGCCGATCGTGGGCATGTCGGGCACCCCTGACGGCGGGGGCTACTGGCTGGTCGCCTCCGATGGCGGCATCTTCAGCTATGGCGACGCCGTCTTCAACGGTTCGACGGGCGGCCTCGCACTCGAGGCGCCGATCGTCGCCATGGGTGACGGCGCGGCCCGGTGACGCGGGCGAGAGCGCCTAGCCAGGAGCTTCGAGCGTTCGGCGGTAGACGTTGGTCTGGCGGATCTCGAAACCCATGCGCAGGTACAACCGGTTGGCCGCCTCGCGCTCGGGCCGCGACGTGAGATCCACCGTCCGTGCGCCGCGCTCGGCCGAGCGGTCGAGCGCGGCCTGCACCAGGGCCACCGCCACGCCGCTGCCGCGGGAGTCGCCGTCGACCACCACATCCTCGATCCAGGCCCGTACGCCCGTCGGGGTCTGGAAGGTGGCCAGCGTCAGCATGCCCACGATGCCGCCGTCGCCCCGGGCCACGAACAATGTCGTGGCATCGTCCGCCACGATCCGTTCCAGGACGGCGCGCGCCGGGAGCGGCGACGATCGGGAGAGCTGGGGCACGAGGTGGTCGACCGCCGCGCAGAGGTCGTCGTCGACCAGGGCGGCGGCCTCGACCGAAATCACGAGGTCGTCGACTCGCCCCGCCACATCGGCTGGCGCACGCTGTCGTAGAGCACGTCGCGCCGTTCGCCGTTGATGGCGGCGAAGACGTGCTCGCCCCAGCGCTCCGATCCGACCAGCGGCTGGGGCAGCGTTTCGCGGGTGAACCAACCGACGTCGCGCGTCTCGAGCGGGTGCGGCGCCAACTCGCCTCCCACCGCCTTGCAGTAGAAGAGGAGCGAGTAGAGCGGGACGCGGGTGAAGCCGAGCCGCAGACCGTCGAGGACGGCGATGAGGCGGACCGGCTCCGCGATGATGCCGGTCTCCTCCTCGACCTCCTTCACGACGACCTCGGCCGCCGAGTAGCCCACGTCGCACCAGCCGGTCGGGTACAGCCAGATGCCCGAGTCGGCGCGCTGAATCAGCAGCAACTCGCCCTTGTCGTTCCCGACGGCGGCACCGACCGCGACCTTCGGGGTGATGTAGCCGGGGACGCCCTTGCCGACGGTGTCCATCCACTCCTGCACCAGTCCGCCGGTGTAGTCGGGGTTCTCGTCCTCGCCGTCCGCCTCGGCACGGATGTCCGCGGCCACCTTCAGGATCTCCTCGAAGCGCTCCTGCTCGTACAGGCTCTCGGTGAAGCCGAGCCCTGTCCGGGCGATGCCCGAGAGGGCCTCGCTCCAGCGCAGCAGCGTCTTGAGGGGGACGTCGCGGTCGGCACTCGGGTCCACGAGCGGTGACGCTACCGCGGCCCGCCACCTGGGCCAGAATGGGGCGTGTCCGTCAACGAGGATTGCCGCCATTACGTGATGCGGACGACGCCGCGGGGGGACCGCCTGGAGCGCTGCAAGGTGGACGCCAACGAGCCTCTGCCCTTCGCCTGCCCCGACGGCTGCGTGTTCTACGAGCCCCGCCGGGTGTCCTCGGCGGGCTGGCACGTGCCCCTGGACCCCGAAGGGAGCTGATCCCGGCCCCGCGGTCAGCCCTCGAGGACGTCTCCCAGGAGGTCAACGGTGATGCCCTCTTCCCTGAGCCAGTCGAGCGCCGCCTCCACCTGGGTCGCCTGACCGTCCATTTCGCACACGATCCAGCCCCGGTGCTCCTCGACATCGGCCCGGCGGATGTCGGGATCCACGTCGAATCGGCGCACCAGGGTGGCGAGGACGGGCCGGCGCACCTCGGACTCGGGAAACGTCAGCTTCACCTTGACCCGGACCCCGCTCACGACGTCCCCGGTCAGGCCCAGGCCCAGGCCACGATTCAGGCTGCCGGACCGGAATCCCTCCAGGTCGAGCGCGACGAAGCGGAAGCCGGCGGCGCGCACGGCGGCGACGACCTCGTCCCGACGGGCCACCACCTCGGCCAGCGCGTTGGGCTCGACCTCCAGACGGGCGGCATCGCCGTGATGGCGCACCCGCAGCTGGCCGAAGCCCAGCGCGCGCAGCGCTGTTTCGGCGGCTTCGACGGCGGCCAGGCGGCCCAGCGTGACCGGTGTGCCGTAGGGCAGGCGCGAGGCCAGGCAGGCTGCCGCGGGCTTGTCCCAGGTACGCAGCCCGAGCTCGCGGGACACCCGGCGGATGTCGTCCTTGGTGAAGCGGGCCTCGACCAGTGGGAAGAGCGGCGCCGGCCGCCGCTGCGGCCGCCTGGCCCGGACGGTGATCGCCCAGGTCGCTCACGTTCACCCCGAGCACGACGGTCGCGCCCTCGGCTGCGGCGAGGGGGCCCAGGGCGTCCATCAGCGCGGACTTGCAGCGTGCGCAACGGTCCGGGCCGTTGGCGACGTACGCCGCGTCCTCCATCTCGCTCGGTGGGGACCCCCACCCACCGCAGATTCCACTCCTCGGCCAGGGAGCGGCAATCCGCCTCCTCGGCGCCGGCCAGCGAGGGTGACAACGCGGTGGCGCAGAGCACCGAGTCCGCCCCCAGCGTGTCCTGGGCGACCTTGGCCAGGAGCGAGGAGTCGGCGCCGCCGCTGAACGCCACCACGACGCGCCCCAGGCGACGCAACACATCCCTGAGGTCGTCCAAAGAGGCGGATCCCGTCATCGCCGAAGACGAGGTCACGGTGGTCACGGTGGTCACGTCGCCCCCAGTGCCGAGAGCACGTCGTCGAGCGTGCCCACCATGCCCGTGTAGAAGGGGCCGAACTCGGCGTACAAGGCGGAGGCGACGTCGAAGCGCATCTCGTAGACGCATTCCTTGAGGTCGTCGGGATGGACGCCGAACAACGTCACGCCCCACTCGTAGTCGTCGAGCCCCGTCGAGCCGGTGACGACCTGCAGCACCCGGCCGTGGAAGGTCCGTCCGACCTTGCCGTGGCCCATCATCAGCTCCTTGCGGGACTCGAAGTCCAGCGAGTACCAGTTGTGGGCGTCGCCCCGGCGCTTGCTCATCGGGTAGAAGCAGAAGGCGTCCTTGCCCTCGGGCGGGAGCGTGGGGAAGAGCCGGGCCTGGCGCATCTCCTCGGGGACCCCGGCGGCGTACTCGGAGACCTCGGTCAGCGACACGTAGGACTCGGCGACGACCAGGCCGGACCCGACCACCTCGGTCTGCAGGCGGCGGAGCCGCCATACGTCGGGCCCGAGCGCCATCAGCCCGAGGTCCGCCTTGTGGCCCAGCAGGGCGACCGGGACCACCTGATAGCCGTCCGCCTCGGCGGCGCTCACGGCCTTGCGGAGGGCGTTGGCGTCGAACTCGGGGGTCAGCCGGCAGAACAGATGCAGCACGCCCCAGCCGGTCGTCGGAATGAGGGGCACGTCGCCAGTGTAGAGAAGGCATCCGACCGGGGCCGACAACGACAGATGCGCCCGGCCTTGCGGCCGGGCGCATCCATACTGCCTCGGTTGGGGGTGAGGCAGTCCCCAGTGTCACCCCGGGCTGTTGCAGCACCGTGGCAACCGGGTGACAGCCCCATCCGGGACCAGCACCAGGCTGGCGGTCCGACGGGCCGAAGGGCGGACGGTCTAGTAGTCGTCCATCCCGCCGGGCATGGCCGGCGCCTCTTCCTCGGGCTTGTCCACAATGACGGCCTCGGTCGTCAGGAACAGTGCCGCGATGGATGCCGCGTTCTGCAGGGCGGAACGGGTCACCTTGGCGGCGTCGATCACGCCGGTCTTGAAGAGGTCCTCGTACTCGCCGGTGGCAGCGTTGAGGCCGTTGGCCCCCTTGAGTCCACGCACCTTCTCCACGATGACCCCGCCCTCGAGGCCGGCGTTGACCGCGATCTGCTTCAGCGGCTCCTCCACGGCCCGGGCCACGATGCGGGCCCCGGTGGCCTCGTCGCCCTCGAGCTTCTCGGCACCCTCGAGGATGGCGGTCTGGGCCCGCAGCAGGGCAACGCCACCGCCGGGGACCACGCCCTCCTCGATGGCGGCCTTGGTGGTCGAGACAGCGTCCTCGATGCGGTGCTTCTTCTCCTTGAGCTCCACCTCGGTGGCTGCTCCGACCTTGATCACGGCCACACCGCCGGACAGCTTGGCCAGGCGCTCCTGGAGCTTCTCCCGGTCGTAGTCCGAGTCGGTGTTGTCGATCTCGGCCTTGATCTGGTTGATCCGGCCCTTGATGTCGGACTCGGTCCCCGCGCCCTCGACGATGGTCGTCTCGTCCTTGGTGATGACGACCTTGCGGGCCGTGCCCAGCAGGTCGAGCGTCACGTTCTCGAGCTTCAGACCGACCTCTTCGGTGACGACCTGGCCACCGGTGAGGATGGCGATGTCCTGCAGCATGGCCTTGCGGCGCTCGCCGAAGCCCGGGGCCTTGACGGCCACCGAGCGGAAGGTGCCACGGATTTTGTTCACCACGAGGGTGGCCAGGGCCTCGCCCTCGACGTCCTCGGCGATGATCAGCAGTGGCTTGCCGCTCTGGATGACCTTCTCCAGGACCGGCAGCAGGTCACGGACGGCGGTGATCTTGGAGCCGACCAGCAGCACGTAGGCGTCCTCGAGGGTCGCCTCCATGCGCTCGGGGTCGGTGACGAAGTAAGGGGCGATGTAGCCCTTGTCGAAGCGCATGCCCTCGACGAGGTCCATGTCCATGCCGAAGGTCTGCGACTCCTCGACGGTGATGACGCCGTCACGGCCGACCTTGTCGATGGCCTCGGAGATCATTTCGCCGATCTCGGTGTCGGCGGCCGAAATGGAGGCCACCTGGGCGATCTGCGCCTTGGACTCGGTCTCCTTGGCGAGGCCGTGGATGGAGCCCACGGCGATCTCGACCGCAGCCTCGATGCCCCGCTTGAGCGACATCGGGTTGGCCCCGGCGGCGACGTTGCGCAGGCCCTCACGGACCATGGCCCAGGCCAGGACGGTCGCCGTCGTGGTGCCGTCACCGGCCACGTCGTCGGTCTTCTTGGCGACTTCCTTGACCAGCTCGGCGCCGATCTTCTCGAACGGGTCCTCCAGGTCGATCTCCTTGGCGATGGAGACACCGTCGTTGGTGATCGTCGGGGCGCCCCACTTCTTGTCGAGCACCACGTTGCGGCCCTTCGGGCCGAGGGTCACACGGACCGCGTCCGCCAGCTTGTTCATGCCGGTCTCCAGGCCGCGGCGGGCGTCCTCCTGGAAGGCGATGATCTTGGCCATCTGGTGTATTCCTCCGTTAGCACTCTCGTCTTGTGAGTGCTAATAGGTAATCACCTTAGGGGGCCGGGCGCAAGGGCGACGCGCCCCGATCCGCCCGCCGGCGACCTCTCCGGGGGCCGGACCTGGTCCCGCCCCGCGCCTCAGCCCCCGGCGACGGCGGGGACGATGGAGAGCGTCTGCCCGGGCGTGACCGGCGTGGCCAGGCCCTCCAGGAACCGGACGTCCTCGTCGGCCAGGAACACGTTCACGAACCGGCGCAGGTTGCCGGCGTCGTCGAAAAGGCGCTCGGCCAGCCCCGGGTGGGCGGCATCGAGAGCCTTGAGCGCCTCGCCGACCGAGCTCCCCTCCACCTCGACCTCGCCCGCGCCCCCGGTCAAGGTGCGGAGCTGGGTGGGAATGCGGACGGTCACGCTCATCGGGGGTTCTCCTCGGTTTTCTCGTTACCGGTCTCGTGGTCGTCCAGCGCGGCATCGAAGGCGTCCAGGGTGGGGGCGATCGTGGCCGTCGGTGAGCTACCCGGTGCGCCGGCCAGGGCCTCGACCGTCTTGAGGCCGTGCCCGGTGACGAGGGCCACCACACGCTCGTCGGGGCGGATGGCCCCGGAAGCGGCCAGCTTGGCCAGGGTGGCGATGGTCACCCCGCCGGCGGTCTCGGCGAAGATCCCCTCGGTGCGGGCCAGCAGCCCGATGGCGTCGACGATCTCGCCGTCGGTCACGGCGGCGCACGACCCGCCGGAGCGGCGGATGACGTCCAGGGCGTACCAGCCGTCGGCCGGGTTGCCGATGGCCAGCGACTTGGCGATCGTCTTGGGCTTGACCGGCCGGATGGCGTCGGTGCCCTCGAGGAAGGCGGCGGCCACCGGTGAACAGCCCTCGGCCTGGGCCCCCGAGACCCGGACGGCGGGCTCCTCGGGCAACAGCCCCACCTTGCCCAGCTCGGCGAAGCCCTTGGCCACCTTGGTCAGCTGGCTCCCCGACCCGATCGGCACCACCACATGGTCGGGAGCCTGCCAGCCCAGCTGCTCGGCGATTTCGAAGGCCAGCGTCTTGGAGCCCTCGGCGTAGTACGTGCGCACGTTCACGTTGACGAAGGCCCAGCTGGGGCGCTCGCTCGTCAGCTCGGCACACAGGCGGTTGACGTCGTCGTAGTTCCCCTCGACGGCGATCACGGTCCCGCCGTAGACGGCGGTCATGGTGATTTTGGCGGTCTCGAGGTCGTGGGGAATCAGCACGACCGAGTCCATCCCGGCCCGGGCGGCGTGGGCCGCCACGGAGTTGGCCAGGTTGCCCGTCGAGGCACAGGCGGCCACCTTGAAGCCGAGCTGGCGGGCCTTCGTGAGCGCCACCGAGACCACCCGGTCCTTGAAGGAGCCCGTGGGGTTGGCCGTGTCGTCCTTGATCCACAGCTCGCCCAGGCCCAGCTCGGCGGCGAGGCGGTCGGCCCGCACCAGCGGGGTGAAGCCGGCGCCGAGGTCGACCGGCGTGGCGTCGTCGACCGGGAGCAGGTCCCGGTAGCGCCAGATGGAGCGGGGTCCGGCGGCGATGCTGTCCCGGCTGACGGCGGCGGCGATCCGTTCGTAGTCGTAGGCGACCTCGAGCGGCCCGAAGCAGTAGTCGCAGACATGCAGGGCCTCGGCGGGGAAGGCGCGCTGGCATTCCCGACAACGCAACCCAGTGACAAAACTGACCATCGGTCCTCCTCATCGGTCGGGCATTGGCACCAGGTGCTCTACGGTCTCCCGCAGGGCACTGGTTGCCGCGACGTCAACGGGCCCGTCCCTCAGTCGCTCTGGATGATGGCAGCTATGATAGCCCGCCCGGGCCGGCCGGCCCAACGCGGTGAGGCTGCTTGAATCGGGGGCGTGCCGGAGACCTATCACCACGGTGACTTCCCCACCGGTCCCGTGCTCGAGGCCAAGGCACGCGTCGGCACGACTGTCTCGGTGTGCATTCCCGCCCGCGACGAGGGCTCCACGGTGGGCTCGGTGGTCCGGGCGGTCGTCCAGCCCTTCCTGGCCGGACACGGGGGAAACGGGCTCGTCGACGAGGTCATCGTGCTCGACGACGGCTCGCGCGACGACACCGCCGAACAGGCCCGTGACGCGGGGGCAACCGTGGTGGCCGGACCCGGCGGGGCCGGCGGCAAGGGCCAGGCCATGGCCGCAGCCCTGGCCGCCTCCACCGGTGACGTCGTCGCCTTCCTCGATGCAGACGTGGCCAACACGACGCCGGCCTTCGTGACCGGCCTGCTCGGACCGCTGCTCACCACCGAGCACGTGGCCCTCGTGAAGGGCTTCTACACCCGGCCGCTGCACGGTGACCCCACTGGGGGCGGACGGGTCACCGAGCTGGTGGCTCGTCCCGTGCTCGAGCTGCTCTTCCCGCGAGCTCTCCTGGGTACGCCAGCCCCTGGCGGGCGAGACGGCGGCGCACCGCTGGGTCTTCGAGAAGCTGGGCTTCGCCGGCGGCTACGGGGTCGAGCTCGGCCTGTTGATCGACGTGGCCCAGCATCTTGGTCCCGACCGCCTGGCCCAGGTCGACCTGGGCGAGCGCATCCACCGCAACCGGCCGCTGCACGAGCTGCGGCCCCAGGCGGTCGACGTGCTGCGGGCGGCTCTCGAGCGCGTCCCCCGACGGGCTCGCGCCCGGGCCGGTGTCGCCCCAGTGAGCGGCAACCTCGTCGTCTCCAACCGCGGCCCGCTGACCTTCCGCGCCGGGCCCGACGGCGCGCTGGTCCCGGTGCCCGCCGGCGGCGGCCTGGCCTCGTCCCTGCACCGGATCCTCGCGGGGAGCGGCACGACGTGGGCCTCGGTGACGATGGGGGCGGCGGACCGCGAGGCGGTCGCCCAAGGCCTCATGCACGAGGACGGGCTCGATCTGCTGCCCGTGGTCATCGACGACGAGACCTACCGGCAGGCCTACGACGTCGTCGCCAACACGACGCTGTGGTACTGCCATCATCACCTCTTCGACCTGCCGCACCGGCCGCGCTTCGACCGCCACTGGCGGGAGGCGTGGGAGGGCTACCGGGCCTACAACCGTGCGATGGCCGACGTCGTGGCGGCGCGGGCCGGCGAGGGCGACGCCGTCTTCGTGCAGGACTACCACTTCTCGCTGCTCGGGCGGATGCTGGCCGAGGCGCGCCCGGACCTGCGCACGGTGCACTTCCTGCACACGCCGTTCGCCGCGCCCGACATGCTCGGCGGTGCTGCCCGACGACGTGCGGGCGGAGTTGCTCGACGGCATGGCCGGCTACTCGGCCTGCGGCTTCCACTGCCACCAGTGGGAGGCGGGGTTCTTGGCCTGTTACGCACGCCGGCGGCGCCGCGGGCGCGTCGGGCGCACCGGCCGCACCCCCGACGTTCGTGGCGCCGCTCGGCCCCGACGCCGGCGTGCTCGAGGAGGAGGCGGCCGCGGCCGAGTGCGTCGCGGCGGCCGCGGCGTTGCGGGACGAGGTGGGCGGGCGCCGCATCGTCGCGCGGACCGACCGCATGGAGCCCTCGAAGAACATCGTGCGGGGGATGCTCGCCTTCGAGGAACTGCTGCGGGCGTACCCCGAGTGGCGCGGCCAGGTGGTGCACGTTGCCTTTGCGTACCCCAGCCGGCAGGGGCTGGCGGAGTATCTCGCCTACGGCGCCGACGTGGAGCACACGGCCGAGCGCATCAACCACGCCTACGGGTCCGGTCCGATGGCTGGACGCCCATTGTGCTCTCGCTCAAGGACGACCGGGCCCGCTCGCTCGCCGTCCTGACCCTCTCGGACGTGCTGCTGGTCAACCCCGTGCGCGACGGCCTCAACCTCGTGGCCAAGGAGGGGCCGCTGCTCAACCGGGCCGACGGCGTCCTCGTGCTCTCGCACCAGGCCGGCGCCTGGGAGGAACTCGCACTGGGCGGTGGCGGCGCGCTCGGGGTCAATCCCTTCGACGTAGCCGGCACGGCCGACGCGCTGCACGCCGCGCTCACCATGGACGCGCCGGCGCGGGCCGCACGGGCCTCGGCGTTGCGCGCCGCGGTGCGCGGGCGCACCGCGGCCGACTGGTGGGCCGACCAAGTGGCGGCCGCTCAGCGCTGACTGGTCGGGCGGGCCGTGGCGTCGGCCAGCGTCACGCAGCAGCGCCACCGCTCCGCTGGCGCCCGGCACCGACAGGTCCGCCGCCGCGGCCACCGCGGCCGGGCTCTCGGTGTCGACGGCGGCCACCCGCACCACGAGGCGCGGCGGGCCGTCGGCGGCGCGCAACGCCTCGAGGGCGGCGAAGGCGGGCAGGTCGCCCACGTCGTCTCCGAACGCGGCCAGCGCCCGCAGCGGCTCGGCGGCGTGCTGTTCGTCGTGCTCCGCCACCAGCGCGCGCACGACGGTGCCCTTGTCCACGTCGATCGCCGGGCGCAGCTCGCGCTCGAGCCGTCCCGGATGCACCAGGAGACCGCGTGTCGCGTGCTGGCGTTCGGCGAACGCCACCACCCAGTCCTTGTGCTCGGGGCGCCCGGCGGAAGTGCAGCGTCACGGTCAGGCCCTTGGGCTCGACGTAGACGCCCTCGGGTGCCGTCGCCAGCGCCTCCGCCACCACCTCGTCGATGACTGCGGCCCAGGTCTCGTGCGCCGGTCCCTGCAGGGCGCGCTCCAGGCCGTAGAGGCCGACCAGCGCGACGCCGGGCGGTGCCCCGAGAACGTCGGCCAGGAAGGCCGTGGGGCGGCCGGAGATCACCGCGACCAGCGCAAAGGGCACGGCGAGCTCGGCCAACAGGTCCGGCACGCCCGGGAGCGGGCGCGCCCCGACCGGGTCGACGACGACGGCCGACAGCGTCCCGTCGAAATCGAGGAACAGTGCGCTGCGCTCGGGTTCGTCGGCGAGCGGTTGCAGGAGCGCCGGCAGGCGCGCCCGCCAGCGTCGCCCGCGGGGGGCAACGTCAGGCCGCGGTGGTCGTCGTCGCGGACGTCGACGCCAGGTCCGCGCCGATCACCACCACGACGTCGAGGCCGGTGGTGGTGCTCACGGGCGTGGCCGCGGAGATCGGCAGGACCTGGGCCGGCTTCACGCCGATGGTCGTGGCGATGGACGCCGCCTGCTCCTGCTGGCCCGGCGCGTAGTAGACGGCCGAGGTCGCCACGGAGGTCGCGGCGTCGATCGGTGTCTGCATCGTCCAGCCGCCGGCGCCGATGACCGTCGAGTAGTGCGCAGCCAACCCGTTCGTGGTGGTGCCGTTGGCCACGACCACGGTGGTCGCGCTGTGCGGCGCCGTCGTGGTGGTGGTCGACCCCTTGTGACCGGCCTTGGTGGTGGTCGTGTGGTGGGCGGCCGTCGTGGTGGTCGTCGAGGCGGCGGCGCTGGTCGACGTCGTGGTGCTCCCGCCGGCGGCGGCCGCCACCGTCGTCGGCGTGGTCGTGGGCGTGGGCGTGCTGCTCACGCTGGGTCGCGTCCCGACCGACACGAGGACCGCCACCGCCACGACGAAGAGGATGAGCACCGCCGCCGCCCGGACGATCGGAGAGCGAGCCGGACGATCCTGTCTGCGGCTGGTCGTCATCCATTGAGCGACCAGCCTGGCCCGGGGCGCACGCCCGAAGCAAGCCTTTCCGCTGGTCGGGCGGGTGGCTCCGGGCGCAGGCCTGTAACCTGGGCCGCAGCGCCCGAGTAGCTCAGTTGGTAGAGCACTTCACTTGTAATGAAGATGTCGCGGGTTCGATTCCTGCCTCGGGCTCCCAGTTTCGGGCTCCGCTCCTCTCCTCCCGTCGTGCCCGCCGGAGGTCGGGGCAAGGTCGGGGACGGGTACAGACAGTCGGAACGAGATGACCGGGACGCGGTCAGGTCGGCCGGTTCAGGCAAACGCGAGGAGGGACGGCCGGATGCTTTCTGACTTCAAGAAGTTCGTGCTGCGGGGCAACGTCGTCGACCTGGCGGTGGCGGTCGTGGTCGGCGTCGCCTTCACGGCGATGATCACCGCCTTCGTGGCCGATCTGATCACGCCGCTCATCGCCGCCATCTTCGGCAAGCCCAACTTCGACGACCTGACCTTCACCATCAACCACTCGCAGTTCAAGTACGGGTCGTTCCTCAACGCGCTGCTGGCGTTCCTCATCGTGGCGACGGTGGTCTTCTTCGCCGTCGTGGTGCCGCTGACCGCGCTGATGCGGCGTCTCAACGTGCTGCCCAGCGAGGAGCCCAAGCCCGAGACGCGGGAATGCCCGGAGTGCCTCAGCGACATTCCCGTCGCGGCGCGCCGGTGCGCCTTCTGCACGTCCGAGGTGGCGGCCGCGGCCTAGGTTGCGGTGCCGCGATGTCGGTCAGCCCCGCGCCGACCGTTGGCGGGCCACCTCGAAGCAGGCGACCGCTCCGGCGACGCCGACATTGAGCGAAGGCAGCGTGCCGTGCTGGGGAATGGCGGCCACCGCATCGCAGCGCCGACGCACCAGCGGCGCCAGCCCCTTCTCCTCGCTGCCGACGACCAGTGCCACGGGACCGTCGCCGAGCGGCAGGTCGTAGAGCGACTGGTCCGCCTCGCCGGCGAGACCGATCGACCACACGCCGAGGTCGCGCAGCTCGCTCAGTGCTGCCGGCACGCCGCCCACCACCGCGAAGGGCAGGTGCTCGATCGCCCCGGCCGCCGTCTTGGTCACGGTGGGCGACAGCCGCGCCGAACGATGGCGCGGCAGCACGACGCCGGTCACGCCGGCGCATTCGGCGCTGCGCAGGAGGGCGCCGAGGTTGCGGGGGTCCGTGATGCCGGCCGCCACCAGCAGGAACGGTGGGGTGCCGTGGCGGTCGGGCGCGGCCAGGTCCTCGAGCGCCACCGGCTCGAGCGGGCGGGCCAGGGCCAGGACGCCCTGGGGCGACTCGGTGCGGGCCTGGGCATCGAGCCGGGTGCGCGGCACCGTCTCGACCGGGACCCGCATGCGCCCGGCCAGCTCCTCAATGCGGTCCAGTTGCGGCGAGGGGTCCTGATCCTCGGCCAGCATGATCCGGCGCACGGTCCGCCGCCCCACCGTCAGCAGCTCGAGCACGGCACGGCGGCCCTCGACCTGGTCGCCGCCGAGCTCGCTGCGCGGGCCGGGGCGCCGGTCGGGACGCTGCCCGCCACCGTCCTGGCCGCCCCGCCTGCCCCGGCGCGGTCCTCGGTCGCCCGCCGGCGCCGGCGTGGCCCCCGCCCCGCGGCGGGCGGGCGGCGGCTCACGTCGACTCCATCAGCACGACGGCCAGGCAGGCGATGCCCTCGGCCCGGCCCAGCGCCCCCAGCCCTTCCGCCCGGGTCGCCTTGACCGAGACCGGGGCGCCGAGCACCGCGCTCAGGCGCTCCACCATGGCGGCGGTGTGCGGGGCCAGGCGGGGGGCGTCGGCGATGACGGTGCAGTCGGCGTTGGCGCAGGCGAACCCGTGCGCGGCCGCCATGCCCAGCACCTCGGTCAACAGGGTCACGCTGTCGGCTCCCTCCCACACGGGGTCGGTGTCGGGGAAGTGGCGGCCCAGGTCGCCCAGGCCGACCGCGCCCAGCACGGCGTCGGCCAGCGCGTGGCACACGGCGTCGGCGTCGCTGTGGCCGCCCAGCCCGCGCCCGCCCTCGATCTCGACGCCGCCCAGGACGAGCGGCCGGTGCGGGTCCTCCGAGAAGCGGTGGATGTCGATGCCCTGGCCGATGCGCACGCCCACGTCAGGCCTCCCGCTCCGCCAGCAGGCGCTCGGCGGCCCCGAGGTCGCCGGGATCGGTGATCTTGAGGTTGCCGGGCTCCCCGGGCACGACCAGCACCGTGCCGCCCAACGCCTCGACCAGCATGGCGTCGTCGGTGGCCCCGGCCGGCAGCCACGCCCTCGTGGGCGCTGTCGCAGCAGGGCGGCCCGGAAGGCCTGCGGGGTCTGGACGGCCACCAGCCTGGTGCGGTCGAGGGTGTCGGTGACGCGCCCGGACTCGTCCACGGCCTTGATGGTGTCACTCGGCGGCACACCGGGCACGGCCCCGTCCGCCTCCCCGTCGGCCACCACGGCGACGACGGCGGCGAAGAGGGCCGGTGAGGCCAGCGGTCGCGCCGCGTCGTGCACCACGATCGACCGCCGCATCGTCGGGAACGGCGGCCAGGCCGCAGCGCACCGACTCGGCCCGGGTGGCGACCACCGGTGACGACGACATCGGCGCCGTGGAAGATCAGTGCATCGCCTGTCGCCGGTCAGGACCACAAGGACCACGCCGGCGGAACAGGTCCGGCACGCCGCCACGGCCCATTCCAGTACCGGGCGGCCGCCCAACAGGGCGTACTGCTTCAGCTGCCCGAAACGCCGGCCGCTGCCACCCGCCACGACGATCGACCACACCTTGGCCTCGGCGCGTGGTCGGGCCCTGCGATCAGGTCAGCGCCTCGTTCAGACGCTCTTCGGCCGTCTCCTCGTCCACGTTGAGCGCGAAGGTCAACTCGGACACCAGGATCTGGCGTGCCCGCTGCAGCATGCGCTTCTCGCCGGCGGACAGGCCCTTGTCCTTGTCCCGGATGGAGAGGTTCCGCACCACTTCGGCCACCTGGTAGATGTCGCCGGAGCGCAGCTTCTCGGAGTGGTTCTTGTAGCGGCGGGACCAGTTCGTCGGCATGCGCGCTTCCTTCTTGCGCAGCACGGCGAACACCTCCTCGACCTCTTCGTCGTTGATGACCTCGCGCAGGCCCACGCCCTCGGTGTTGTCGGCGGGGACGTTGAGGATCAGATCGCCGTAGGCGAGGCGCAGGACCAGGTACTCGCGCTTCTCGCCGAAGGCGACCTTGGTCTCCCGCTTCTCTATGACTGCGGCCCCGTGATGGGGGTACACGACTTTGTCTCCGACCTTGAAGGACACAGGACTCAGGGCTCCCTTTTGGGTGGATCGGCTGCGCCCGCACGGGCATGCAGAGCTGCGGCGATGCTGTGCGGAGGCGGCCTGGACGGGGGTCGCCCGTCCGAAGATGACTGCCTATTTTACCAGATCACCGCATCATTCGTATCGCTCGAAGATGCTGGCCTCGACCAGGCGGGCCAAGCCGTCGCGGATGTGGCGGGCGGTGGCGGCACCGATGCCCTCGACGGACTCGAGCTCGGCCGCCGAGGCGGAGAGGATCTCGGGCAGCGAGCCGAACCGCTCCACCAGGCGTTCGATGAGGGTCTCGGACAGCTGCTGGGGCAGACGGTGCAAGAGGCGGTAGCCGTGCGGCGCCAGGCCGATGTGGAGCTGGTCGTCGGAGTCGGGCAGGTGCAGGGCGGCCACGACCTTGCGCAGGTCCATGAGCGCGTCGGCCGAGAGCGAGCGCAGGTGGGCGATCCCCTTGTCGTCGGCGTAGTCGCGCAGGACCAGCCCCAGGCTCTCGGGAACGCCGGAACGGAGCTCGTCGGTCTGCAGGTGGATGAGCCGGCCGTCGGACCCGAGCTCGACCAGGTGGCCCTCGATCTCCTCGGCAATGCGGCGGACCATTTCGCCCGGCTGCAGCGCCGAGACGACGTCGCGCACCGAGACCGAGTCCTCCATTTCGAGTCGGGTCAGCGTGGACAGGGCGTCGTCGTAGCGGGCGCGGAAGCGCTGCAGGGTGGACAGTGCCTGGCTCGAGCGGTCGATCAGCCAGCCGGCGGACTGCGTCGTGTGCTTTCGGTCGTTGCGGTAGACGGCGATGGTCGCCATCGCCTCGGAGACGGCGATCACCGGCACGTCGATGGAGCGGGCCACCCGCTCGGCCGTGCGGTGCCGGGTGCCGGTCTCCGAGGTGGGGACGGTGGCCTTGGGGACGAGGTGCACGTTGGCCCGGGCGATGCGCGAGGCGTCGGGGGCCAGGATGATGGCCCCGTCCATCTTCGCCAGTTCGGACAGGCGCTGGGGGGAATACTCCGCATCGAGCAGGAACCCGCCCGTGCAGACCGAGAGGACGGCCGGGCCGTCGCCGACCAGGATCAGCGCACCGTGCTTGGCCTGCAGTATCCGGTCCAGGCCCTCGCGGAGCTTGGTGCCCGGCGCGATCATCGCCAGCGCGTCGTTCAGAGACTGGCTGCCGCCGGCGCCGTCGGCCACCCCGGCATCGTACCTGGTGCGCCCCGCGCGCCGGCCTCGGACCGGAGCAGGCTCAGGGCCTCGGCCAGCGTGCGCACCCCCTGCACCTTCAGGCCGGGCGGGGCCGCGGCCGGCGCCCCCGCCATGGAGGCCGGTACCAGCGCCCGGGTGAAGCCGGCCCGGTGGGCCTCGGCCAGGCGGCGGTCCGCGCCCGGGACGGTGCGCACCTCGCCGGCCAGGCCCAGCTCCCCGAAGACGACGACATCGGGGGGGAGCGCGGTGTCGGTGATGACCGACGCCATGGCCAGGGCGACGGCGAGGTCGGCCGCCGGCTCGGTCACGGTGATGCCACCCACGGCGGCGGCGAACATCTGGGCCGAGGACGGGATCTCGACCGCGGTGCGGCAGGCCAGGACGGCCAGCAGGAGGTTGGCCCGCGCCGCGTCGATGCCCAGTGTCTGGGGCCGCAGCGGGCCCGCGCCGCCCGCCGCCGCCGGGACCGAGCAGCGCCTGCACTTCGACCAGCAACGGCCGCCGGCCCTGCAGGACCGGCACGACCACGCTGCCGGGGACGCCGGCCATGCGGTCGCCGAGCAGCAGCGGGCCGGGGTCGGGCACGGCCCGCAGGCCGTCGTCGCGCATTTCGAAGATGCCCACCTCGCCGGCCGGCCCGAAGCGGTGCTTGACCGACGTCAGGACGCGCAGGGCGTGGTGACGGTCGCCGTCGAAGGAGAGCACCGTGTCGACCAGATGCTCGACGGCCCGGGGCCCGGCCAGGTCGCCGTCCTTGGTCACGTGGCCGACCAGGAGCAGCGGGGCCCCGCTCGACTTCGCCATGCGGGTCAGGCGCTCGACGCAGGTCCGCACCTGGGCCAGGCTGCCGGCGGGCTGGCCCAACTCGGGGTCCGAGACCGACTGGAGCGAGTCGACCACGACGAGCGCCGGGCGGTGCCGCTCGACGGCCGCCTCGATCGCCTCCACATCGGGCCCCTCGATGGCCAGGAGGTTCCGGGGCACCACGCCGATGCGCGAGGCGCCGACCCCGGACCTGCGCCAGGGACTCCTCGGCCGAGGCCAGCATGACGTCGAGCCCGGTGGCGGCCAGCGACGAGAGCACCTGGAAGAGCAGTGTCGACTTGCCGATGCCGGGGGGCCCGAACAGCAGCGTGACCGAGCCGGCCACCACGCCGCCGCCCATGACGCGGTCCAGCTCGCTGACGCCGGTCGCCAGCGGGTGCATGGCGTCGGTCGAGACGTCGGCCAGCGCCAACGCCGGCGGGCCTTCCGTGTGCCGCGCGGGGGCCCTGCCGGTCCGGACCGGCGCCGGGCCCAGCGTGTTCCACTCGCCGCAGGCGGGACAACGCCCGGCCCAGCGCAATGAGGTCGCGGTGCACGCCGAGCAGAGGTAGGCGCCCTCGCTGCGGGCGCGCGTGCGGGGAGCCGTGGCCATGGCGTGACCCTACGGGAGAGGTGTCACATGGCGGGGGACCCGCCGTCGTCGATGAGAGGCTCTCGACGTGGGCGCGACGACAGCTCCGGGGGGCGCCGCAGTGACCCCAGTGGTCCGCGTGGCACGGCCGGGCGACGAGGCCGGGATCCTGCGCGTGGTGGAGGACGCCTTCTCGTACCTCGGGACACGCGACCCGGAGGAGGAGCTGGCCATCGTCCGGGGCACCTGGTCGGCCAGACGGGGCCTCCCCTTCATTGAGCTCGTCGCCGACGAGGGTGGAACTGTTGTCGGCCATCTCCAGGCAGCGCCCGGCCGCCTCGACGGCAGCGAGACCCCGGTGGCGGGCGTTGCGCCTGTGTGCGTCGGCACGGCCAGCCAGGGGCGCGGCACCGGTTCCGCACTCATGGGCGCACTGATCGGCGCCGCGGAGGATCGGCAATGGCCCCTCTTGGTGCTCCTCGGCGACCCCGCGTACTACGGGCGCTTCGGCTTCGAGCCGGCCGGCCCGCTCGGCCTCGACTACGCGCCGGCGGGAGCCGGCAACCCGCACTTCCAAGCCCGGAGACTCACGCGTCACCGTGCGTCACTGCGCGGGGAATTCACCTACTGCTGGGAGAACTGAGGGCGGGCGCACGCGGATCGGTTCGGCGGTGCAGCGCGAAGAGAGGCCGCTCCGGATCAACCGGACGGCCCCTCTTCGATACGTTGGTGTTCCAGCCCCGCCGAAGCGGGGGAAGCGCTCGCGGGTGATTACTCGGCGTCTGCGCCGGCGCCGGCCAGCTCGAGCGGCGGGGGCTGAATGCCCTCAATCGCAGTGAAGCTGAGCTGCGGGCCCTCGCCGTCGATGGGCGACTCCTCGACGTCGACGACGATGGTCTCGCCGACGCGGAACTCCTTCCAGAGGATGCGCTCGGACAGCGGGTCTTCGACCAGCTGCTGGATGGCCCGGCGCAGCGGCCGAGCACCCAGCTGAGGGTCGTAGCCCTTCTCCGCCAGGTGGGCGCGGGCGGCAGGCGTCAGCTCCAGGCCGATGCCCTGCTCCGACAGCTGCTTGACGGTGCGCGACATGAGCAGGTCGACGATTTCGGTCACCTCGGCCCGCGAGAGCTCGTGGAAGACGATCACCTCGTCGATGCGGTTCAGGAACTCGGGCCGGAAGTGTGCCTTGAGCGCCTCGTCCACCTTGGCCTTCATCCGCTCGTAGGTGACGGCCTCCGACGTCTTGGCGAACCCGATGTTCGCCTTGCGCAGGTCGGCCGTCCCGAGGTTCGACGTCATGATCAGCACGGTGTTCTTGAAGTCCACCGAGCGACCCTGCGCGTCCGTGAGCCGCCCGTCCTCGAGGATCTGCAGCAGTGTGTTGAACACGTCGGGGTGCGCCTTCTCGACCTCGTCGAAGAGCACGACGGAGAACGGCTTGCGCCGCACGGCCTCGGTGAGCTGGCCGCCCTCCTCGTACCCGACGTAGCCGGGGGGCGAGCCGACCAGGCGGCTGACCGTGTGCTTCTCCATGTACTCGGACATGTCGAGCTGAATGAGTGCGTCCTCGTCGTCGAAGAGGAACTCGGCCAGGTCTTGGCCAGCTCGGTCTTGCCGACGCCCGTCGGCCCCAGGAAGATGAACGATCCGCTCGGACGCTTGGGGTCCTTGAGGCCGGCCCGGGTGCGGCGGATGGCACGGGACAGCGCCTTCAGCGCCTCCTCCTGGCCGATCACGCGCTTGTGGAGCTCGTCCTCCATGCGGAGCAGCTTGGCCGTCTCCTCCTCGGTGAGGCGGTAGACGGGGATGCCCGTCCAGGCGGCCAACACCTCGGCGATGACCTCTTCGTCCACGACGTCGAACAGGTCGACGCCCTCGGCCCGCAGTTCGGCCTCCTGGCTCTCCTTGCGGTCCAGGCGCTCCTTCTCCTGCTCGGCCAGCTTCTTGGCCTGCTCGAAGGCACCCTTCTCGATGGCGGCTTCCTTGTCGGCCCGCAGGCGGGCGATCTCCTCGTCGAGCTTCTTGGCGTCCGGTGGCGTGCTCATCCGGCGGATGCGCAGGCGGCTCCCGGCCTCGTCGATGAGGTCGATCGCCTTGTCCGGCAGGTAGCGGTCGGCCAGGTAGCGGTCGGCCAGGTTGGCCGCGGCCACCAAGGCCTGGTCGGTGATGCTGACGGCGTGGTGCGACTCGTAGCGGTCGCGCAGGCCCTTGAGGATGTCGATGGTCAACGCCACCGTCGGCTGGTCGACCTTGACCGGCTGGAAGCGCCGCTCGAGGGCGGCGTCCTTCTCCAGGTGCTTGCGGTACTCGTCGATGGTCGTGGCGCCCACCGTCTGCAGCTCGCCGCGGGCCAGCATCGGCTTGAGGATGGAGGCGGCGTCGATGGCACCCTCGGCGGCGCCCGCACCCACGAGGGTGTGGATCTCGTCGATGAAGAGGACGATGTCGCCCCGCGTCCGGATCTCCTTGAGGACCTTCTTCAAGCGCTCTTCGAA